>CAWGPS010000031.1:0-179720 GCA_963824505.1 uncultured Actinomycetota bacterium | reverse complement strand
GCTCGTCGGCACGGTGAACAGCGTCGTCCCCGCGGCGTACGGAAAACCGAACTACGTCCGCATCGACCTCAAACCCGAATACGCCACCTCGATTCCGGCCGCGGTGACCGCGCGCGTGGTCCCCAGCAACATCTTTGCCGTGTCGTCGGTGCAGTTGCTGGGCAACGGGCCCGGCGCGACGATCCGTCCTGGCGCCCACATCGCGGAAGACACCCGCCTGCCGACCGTGCTCTTTCAGACCACCATCAGCAAGCTGCGGAACCTGCTCACCGCCAGCGGCCGCGGCCGGGAAGACAAGTCCTTGGGCATCGTGGCTGCGCTCGCCGCCGCCACCGACCATCGCCGGGTAACACTGGTCGAGGACGGTAAGAGCCTGGATCGCCTTCTCGATCAACTCAATTCGATCGTCAGCACCGATGCCGGCCCGTCGACGCTGTCGGCTCTCGTCGACGCAACCAAGGGACTCGAGGCAACGGCGCCCGACCTCTTCGACGCGCTGCACCAAGCCGTCGAGCCGATGCAGACCTTCGCCGAGACGCGCGGACAGTTGGAAACGCTGCTTTCTGGAGCCGATCACACGCTCGGCACCACGCACCGATCACTGCGCAACCACATCGACCAGATGGTCCGCATCACCACGGACTTCACCCCCGTCGTCGGGATCCTGGCGATCAAGTCCAACGTGTTTCTTCCGGCCGTCATCAAGGCGGACAACATGGCCACCAAATTCATGGACGAAGTCTGGATGCCGGACGTCCAGCAGGTAAACGGTCGAATCAACGTGTCGTTCACGCCCTCCTACTCCTACACGCGCGCCGACTGCCCCCGTTACGGCGAGCTCAAGGGGCCCAGCTGTTTCACGGCCCCGCTGGTTCCGGTCCGGCCGGATCTGCCGGAAGTGCTACTGCCCCAGAACTATCAGCCGCCCAAGGATCTCGCGCCCCCACCGGGAACCGCCATCGGGCCGGACGGAAACCTCGTCGCCGTCGGTCCGCCGCTGATCAACCCGACCCCCAACTTGCACGACCCCAATCCGCCGCTTCCGGCGTGGGTCACACCTTCACCCCCGGTACCGGGGACCGCCAATCCCGATGACACGCCCGCACCGGTGGCGCCGGGATCGGCGACACCATCGTCGTTCGGCGGCACCGTCGGGCCCGTCGGCAGCCAGTACGAACGAAACATGCTGACCGTGATCACCGGGCGGCCCGCGACCGCGGCCACCGAGCTGCTCCTCGGTCCGATCGCCCGCGGGACAACCGTGTCGCTGACCCATTCGGCGGGGAGGCCGAAATGAAATTTCGCGGGCCGCTGATCGGCCTGTCGGTGTTCATGATCGCCGCTCTGACGGTGACGTGGCTGGTGTACGTGAGTCTGCGACGGGACGTGGGAGGAAAGACGGCCGCGTATTCGGCGATGTTCAACGATGTGTACGGCCTGCGCGAGGGTGACGACGTCCGGATGGCCGGGGTGCGCGTGGGCCGCGTCGAAAAGATCGACCTGGAAGGCAAACTGGCGAAAGTCAGATTTGTGGTGCAGGACGAACAGCCGCTATTCGGCAACACCATCGCCTCGGTGACCTACCAGAACATCGTCGGGCAGCGTTATCTCGGGCTGTCGCTGGGCGCGCAGGGCAGTCCAGATCGGCTGCCACCCGGGAGCGTGATCCCGCTCGAACGCACGGAACCGTCCTTCGACGTGACCGCGTTGCTCAACGGCTACGAGCCGCTGTTCAGCCTGTTGAACCCGCAGGACGCCGACAACCTCACCAAAGCCCTCATCCAGTCACTGCAAGGCGACACCGCGTCGATCGCCACGCTCACCAGCCAGACGACAACGCTCACTGAGACATTCGCCGGCAAGGACGAGGCCCTCGGCGATACGATCACCAATCTCAACAAGGTGGTTCACAGTCTCGCCCAGCAGAACCAGAACCTCGACGGCATCATCACCTCGACCCGCGACACCGTCTCCGCCCTGGACGCGCGACGCCCGGAACTGGTGGCCTCGGTGGGTTCGCTGGCACGGGTGACCGACCGGCTGTCGGCGTCCGCCACGGACCTCTATCCGACGATCACCGAGCTCATCGAACGTCAGCCCGGCTTCGTCCGGCACGTCCTCAGCGTCGAACCCCAGGTGGCGTTCTTCGCCGACAACCTCCCGCTGGCTTTGAAGGGACTCAGCCGGGCGGCCAACCAGGGCGCCTACGCCAACAGCTACGCGTGCGACGTGAACTTCCTCGGATTCTTCCCCGGTCTCAACGACGTCGTCCCGATCGTCGTCAATGCCGCCACGCCCGGGAACAAGGCCTGGCACACCCCGAAGTGCAGGAACAATGACTGACTCCCGGGTCTGGCGGCGACTCCAGCGTGGGCACCGCCGCCCGCTGGAAAGTTACAACAAGACGTGGCTTGGGCTCATCGCCGTCGCGGTGGTCGCCGTGCTGATCGGGGGCATGGTGATCGTCCACGCGCTCGGCGTCGGGTATCGGCACTATACGGCGGAGTTTCTGCAGGCGGCCTCCCTGCAGGCCGGGAACCCGATCACGGTCGCGGGCATACCGGTCGGCACCATCACCAGCATGAAGCTCGACGGCGACCACGTCGAGGCCGGCTTGAAGATCAGGGACGACCTCCTGCTCGGCAAAGATTCGAAAGCCATGATCAAGGTCGCCACCATTCTGGGTTCGCGCTACCTCGCCGTTGAGCCCGGCGGCACGGGGTCCCTGCCGAGGGGAACATTCGACCTGGCGCACACCGAGGTCCCGTACGACCTGCAGGCCGCGTTGAAGGACGCTACAACCACGTTCGAGCAGGTGGACTCCGACAGGTTCGCGCAATCGCTGAGCCTCCTCGGCAAGCAGCTCCAACAGATGCCCGGGGTGGTACCCCAGGCTATGGCGAACATCGACTCGCTGTCGTCCATCATCGCGCAACGGCGCGACCAGCTGGGCCAGCTCCTCAGAAGCACCGAGCAGGTCACCAACACGCTGCGCCGCCAACAAACCAGCATCGGCAGCCTGGTCAACCAGGGTCAAGACCTGTTAGGTGAATTCGTCGCGCGCCGTGCCGTTTTCCGCGCCATGATGCGCTCCCTCACGAGTCTCGTCGACATCCTGAACAAGGTCGTCGTCAACGACCGGTCGCACGTGGACGCGCTGATCAGAGACACCCGCGACTTGACGGGCATCTTGGCCCAGCACGATGACCTGCTGCGCAACACCTTGCAGGTCAGCCCCATCATGCTGCGTGAGTGGGCCAACATCACCGGCGACGGCAACGCGGTGACGTTCAACGCACCCGCCGGCGTGCTCATCGATTCGTGGATGTGCGCGATCAGCGGGCGCGCCAAGCAATTTGGCATGATCCCGTATTTCAAGGACTGCAAGTGACCGGCAACAGGGTCAGTTCCCGAGTCAGAGTCATCGCCGTCGTTGCCGCGGCGGCGTCGGTGCTGGCCGCCGTCGCGGTCGGGTGGTGGTACTTCGGCGCCAAGGAGGACCCGATCACCGTAACGGCCCAATTCGACAGCGCCTCAGGCCTGTACGAGGGCAATGTGGTGGCGGTATTGGGCATGCCGGTGGGCAAGATCACCAAGATCAGTCCGCGGGGCAGCTACGTCGAAGTGGACTTCACCGTCGACCGGAACGTCAAGGTACCGGCCGACGCTCAAGCCGTAACGGTGTCCACGTCAATCCTCACCGACCGCCAGATCGAGCTCACCCCGCCCTACCGCGGCGGCCCCACCTTGGAAAACCACGACACCATCGGCTTGACCCGCACCAAGACGCCCGTCGAATTCAGCCGGGTGCTCAGCGTTCTCGACCGGGTCACCAAATCGCTCGAAGGTGACGGCCACGGCCGAGGTCCGCTCGCAGACGTGATCAACAGCGGTGCGGCGATCGTCGACGGCAACGGCGGAAAGATCAAGCAAGCACTCGGCGAGTTGTCCCGGGCGCTGCGACTGAGCAGCGACGGTGGCGCGCAGAGCCGAGAGCAGATCACCACGATCATCAAAAACGTGAGCTCGCTGTTCGAGGCCGCGGCCGCTAACGACGCGAAGCTCCGTGAGTTCGCGTCAACGATCCACCTGGCCAGCCAGATCCTTGCCGACGAGGACATCGGCACGGGCACCACCGGCAAGCGCCTCGACCAACTGGTTCAGCAGGCCTCCGATCTGCTTGATTCCCAACGCGACACCATCAAGCGTGCCCTTCTCAACGGGAACATCTTGGCGAAGACGACGACGGACAATCAACGCGAGCTCGCCGAATTGCTCGATCTGTCGCCAATGGTGGCCGACAACACTTATAACGCGATCGACAGGGCCAACGGCGCCCTCCGCGGGCGCCTCCTCACCGACAGAGTCGCGGTGGAGAGCCAATATTCCAAAGAGATCTGCAACATCATGGGCCTGAGACAACTGGGGTGCAGCACCGGGACCTTGCAGGACTACGGCCCCGACTTCGGGCTCACCTACGTGCTCGACGGCATGGCCGCGATGGGACAGAAGTGATGGCCGCGCACGCGAAGTCCGCCATGGCGATTATCGCCGCGGCGACGGTTGTCACCTCGGGTTGCGCCACCAATGGGCTTGCCAGCCTTCCCCTTCCGGCACCGGGTCTGGGTGCCGGCGGGTATCGGCTGACCGCGATCTTCGCCAACGCGCTCAACCTGCCGACGAACGCGAAGGTGAAGCTTGCCGGAGCCGACGTAGGCCAAGTCGACTCGATGGTTGCCCGCAACTACACCGCGGTGACCACGCTGCGCATCAGCGCGGGTGTCCGGTTGCCGCAAGGCAGCACGGCCGAGTTGCGCACCGCGACGCCACTGGGCGACGTGTTCGTCGCGCTGCAGCCGCCCGCCTGCGGCTGATCCGAAAGCAGCCATGCTGCGCGACGGCGACACCATAGGGCTGGGTTCGACGGGGGCGGCCGCAACGGTCGAGTCGCTGCTGAGCTCGGCCGCCGTGCTGGTCAACGGCGGAGCGGTGCGCAACTTCACCAACATCATCAACGGTTTCGGCAAGGCGACGGGCGACCGGGGTCAGGCACTCGCGGATCTGATCCGTAAGTCGAACCGGCTGATCGGAACCCTGGACGCCCGCACCGGCCAGATCTCGACCGCGATGACCGAAATGTCACGCCTTGCCGATGAACTCGACGCCAAAGAACACAGCATCACCGACCTGATGGCGGCCGCCGGCCCGGGCACCGAGGCCGTCGCCGCCAACACGGCCGAGCTGTCCGACCTGGCCATTGAAGCCGGTGACACCGCTCGGCTGCTGGCGAAGTTCCCGTCGATAGGGGGAACCGACACCAGCGGCCGCAGCGTCGATCCGCGACCTGAACACGCTCGCCGGAACCTTCAACGACATTGCGGTAAGCCCGGATACCAGCTGGCAACCGATGAACCGGTTGCTGCCCCCGATGATCAAGTCGACTTCCGGGCTTCGCATTTGCCGGGCGCGGCGGCATCGATCGACTGGTACTCGGATCGATCCCCGACATCGGATTCCCCGGTGACGTCGGGCTTCCACGGACCACACCGCTACAACTGGAACCAGTTCATCGGCTCGCTGAAGTACACGCTGTGGCGGCTGCAGGAGCGGGTGGTGGGGCGCGGACCGAATTCCCCGCAGGTGCCCGTGATACCGGACCCCAACATTCCGGGAGCGCTCGAGGTGGCCCCTTCCCCGCCGGCCCCAGGCCCGCAACCGCCGGGACCACAGCGATGATCGGCGCGATCGCCGACGCCATCGTGCGCTCGGTGCGGGCGGGTCACCGACACCAGACCTGGCTCTCGGTGGCAGGACTGGCGCTGACACTCGTCGTAGCGACCACCTACCTGCTGGCCGGCGCGCTACGGGTGGCGCCGTTCGCGTCGTCCTACCAGGTCACGGTGCAGTTGCCGGAATCCGGCGGGCTGCTGCCGAATCAGGACGTCGCCCTGCGCGGTGTGCGAATCGGGCGTGTCCAGTCGCTGCAGATCACCGACAGGGGCGTGAATGCCATCGCCACCATCACGTCGAGGGTGAGGATCCCGGCGTCCAGCGCCGCGCACGTGACGGAGCTGTCCGCGGGCGGCGAGCAATGCCTCAATTTCGAGGCCGACTCCGATGCCGGACCATACCTGCACAACGGCAGCGTGGTCGCGATGGACCGGACCACCGTCCCGCTCAGCATGGCACAGTTACTCGCCGACGCCGACGGCATGCTTTCGCAGGTCGATCCGCACAAGATGGAGTTGATGAAGAGGGAACTGAGCCTGACCAAACAGGGCCCCGAAAAGCTCGCCGCCATCGTCGACGGCGGCACGTTCCTGCTGTCGACGCTCGATTCCGTGCTGCCCGAAACCACCAGCATCATCAAGACCAGCCGGGTGGTGCTGACCTTGGCGGCCGACAAGAATGCCGGCCTCGCCGCGATGACGACCGGCCTGAATCAGACGCTCGCGGGCGTGTCGAGAATGCGGGGCGGCTATCGGCGCCTGACCGAACGGGCGCCGCACAGCCTTTCGACCGTCGACGGCTTGTTCGCCGACAACTCCGACACGATGGTGCAACTGCTCGCCAGCGCGGCCACCAGCGCGCAGCTTCTCTACCTACGGGTCCCGGCGCTCAACGCGCTCTTCCCCGACTACCGCTCCTCACTGTTGGACGCATTGGCCAGCACCATTCACGACCACGGTCTCTGGGCAACGGCCGAGCTGGTACCCCCGCTACGCGTGCGACTACGGCACGCCGGCGTTTCCGCCCTCGAACGCCGACTATCCCGAGCCCTTCATGTACACCTACTGCCGCGACGACGATCCCGCGGTGGGGATCCGTGGGGCCAAGAACGCGCCGCGGCCGGCCGGCGACGACACCGCCGGCCCGCCGCTCGGGGCCGACCTGGGACGCAGAACCGATCCGACGCCGAGGGGGCGCTACACGATTCCCACCCCCTACGGCGGCCCGGTTCTGCCCATAGAACCGCCGCACTGAGACCTCCACCCCTTTCAGCCAAGGAGATGACGATGGCCACGAGGACCGAGAACGACCTCGAACACGACACCGAGGACGAGAAGCCCGACCCCGCAACGGAGGACGGCGAGGCCGACGCGGCCGATGCCGAAGCCACCCAAGTTCACGCCGACACCGACGCCGCCGACGAGGAGGGCGGAGACGACGAGCCCCTGCTGGCCAAGCGCGAGGCGCCGACGCGGCGCAAGCGGCCGTGGCGGCAGTATCTTCGTCGCGGCGCGCTACCCGTGTTGCTCGTTGCCTCCCTTGCGGTTTCCGGATTTCTGGGCTGGAGGCAATGGCAGGAGCACCAAATACATCAGGCCGGTCAACAAGCGCTCCAGGCCGCGCTCAAGTATGCCCAGGTGTTGACCAGCATCGACGCCAACAACGTCGATCAGAACTTTCACGACGTGCTCGACGGCGCCACCGGGGAGTTCAAGGACATGTACACCCAGTCCAGCGTCCAGCTCCGCCAGCTGCTGATCGACAACAAAGCCACCGCCCATGGTGTCGTGGTGGACTCGGCGATTCAATCGGAATCGACGGATAAGGTTGTGGTGCTGGTCTTCATCGATCAGACCATCACCAACACCGCGGTGCCCGATCCGCGCATCGACCGCAGCAGGATCAAGATGACCATGGAAAAGGTCGACGGTCGCTGGCGTGCAAGCAAAGTCCAACTCCTCTGAGCCGGACCGGGTCTGCTCATGCTCAGCACCAGACTCATGGCCGCCGCCGCGTTGGGCACGGTCGCATTGGTTTACACCGCGGCTCCGGCGCCGGCCTCGGCGCCGGCCTTGTGCGGCGAGCTCGGTGGCGACTGGGACGGCCAGTACTGCCACACCTCGGTCGTCTCCGAGCGGCAGGCCGTCCGGGAAATCAAGGTCGCCGTGCCGGGCGATCTCGTCGACAACCCCGCCGCGGGTCCGGCCATCCGCGACTACCTGCGCACACTGGTCGGCAACTGGAAGTCCGTCGGGGCCCACATGGTCGCGGACAGCTACGGCGAGGAGAACTACCAGATCTTCCAGCACGGGAACCTGCTCAGTGCGGTGTTCCACGAGGACTACCACGCAGACGGACCCAAATTCAACAACGCCTACCGCACCTTCACGTTCGACATGGCGAGCGGTCGGCGCCTTGAGCTCTCGGACGTCGTGTCCGATCCCCCCACCGCGATCCCGACCCTGGGCCGGCCGTTCATCGAGGCCGCGCTCAATCAGGCCCCCCCGCAACACGACCCGGGAACCTACCCGTTCATCGCCGATCGGTGGACGTCCGACAAGGTGTATTCCGGCGCGTACAAGGCGTGGGCACTGACTCCCGACGAGTTGATCCTGTACATGCCCGACTATCCCGTGGGTCACGACGAACCCCTGAACTTCACACCCGGCGTGATGCAGTGGTTCATGGACGGCGGCACCGTCCAGGCCCACATCCCGTTGTCAGCCTTGGGGTCCGCGCTGCGCGTCTAGGTCAGGCATCTGCTCACGTATCGGCGTTGCCGGCCTTCCACACCGGCCACGGGACGTTCCAGTCGCCCAACCCCTCGGTGCCCGGCAGCGTGCCGCCCACGGTGTGTACCACCTCGACGATGTCACCGCTCTTGCTGTGGTCGTAGAACCACTCGGCGTTGCTCGGGCTCACGTTCAGGCACCCGTGGCTGGTGTTGGTGTGGCCCTGCGCGCCGACCGACCACGGCGCCGAGTGCACGAAAACGCCGCTGTAGGAGATCTGCGTGGCCCACTCGACGTCGGTGCGGTACCCGTTGGGCGAATTCACCGGAACCCCGTAGGTCGATGAGTCCATGATGATGTGCTTGAACCGACCGCCGACGATGTAGACGCCGTTGGCCGTCGGCGTGCTGTCCTTGCCCATCGAGGTCGGCATCGTCCTGACGACTTCCCCGTTGACCCGCACTGTCACCATCTTGGTGGTGTCGTCGGCGGTCGAAATCACCTCGTCGCCGACGGTGAAGTGCGTCTTGACGTTGTCCTCGCCGAACATCCCGTTGCCCAGGTCGACGCCGTAGGTGTTGACCGCCACATCGATGCTCGTCCCCGGCTTCCAGTAATGCTCCGGGCGCCAACGGACTTCGCGGTTGTTCAGCCAGTAGAACGCGCCCTCGACCGGCGGGTTGGTGGTGATGGCGATGGCCTTCTGGGCGGCGGCGCGGTCCGCGATGTTCTCGTCGAAGCGGATCGCCACCGGCTCACCGATGCCCACGACCTCGCCGTCGGCCGGGTTGACGTAGGGCATCGTCAGGTGCGCGGGCGAACTGGTCTTGAAGGTCATCTGCCGGCTCGCCGCGCCACCGAGGCCGAGCGCCTTCGCGTCCAGCGTGTAGCGCCGGTTGTAGCCGAGCTGTTCGGTGGTCGACCAGCGCAGCCCGTCGGGGCTGAGTTGCCCGCCGATGGACTTGCCGTTCTCGTTGACCAGGGTGACCGATGCCAGGACGCCGTAGGCCACGCTCACCGTCACCGGGGAATCCACGGTGACGCCGACGGCGCCGTCGCTCACCGACGCGGTGAGCTTGGGCACCAGCAGATCGGCGAACGGCGTGCCCTTGTCGACGATCACCTTCGGCGGGGCGGCGCTGTGGCTGCCGCCGCAGGCAGCCCCGAACACGGCAACCGTGGCCAACGCCACAGCCAGCCACGATCGGCGTCTGCGCCACGGCGTCATCAACTGAACCTTTCACGTGTTTGGCTTGTTTCGACCACCGCCGACCCGAGGCGGTGGAAGCATTGTAGTGCGCTTCCGTTCGCTCCCAATGACGATATCGGCGGGGTTCGCGGTTCAGTGTCGCAATCGCAACGAGCATGTGCTCCCAGGCTTGTCCGGTCCACCGAGGCTCCCCGCTATCCTGGAAGCGATCCGGGATTTCGCTGCGCGGCAGGACGCCTGTTATTGTCGCCTACGCGGTCTCGGCCGCACGATGCGCCGTTAGCTCAGTTGGTAGAGCAGCTGACTCTTAATCAGCGGGTCCGGGGTTCGAAACCCTGACGGCGCACAACCCATCATCGCAGCTCAAGCGGCAACTTGTCGTCCCAATCGTGTTTCCTGGACGGCCGCCCGGCATTCGAAACCGGCCGAAAAGCCTCCACAAGGCCTCCACGCTGGGGGGAGACCGCGCACACAGCAAACCAGCTCGGTGCCTGAGCGATCGCGTATGGCTTTGTCTGCCGTCGAGCCGCTCGCGCGACCGATTCGCGATCGGTTGAATGCCGCGGGTTATCACGCTGCCATCGTCGGCCTTGAGCAAAGCTTCCGCGGAGATTTCAGCCAGAGGAAAAGGGCGATGGATATCTCGACGCCTCGGATGCATTCGTCGCGCTCGCAACTCTCGACGACCGACTCGGCGCATCCAGCACGGCGGCAAACATCATCGACGAAATTGGCCGCGCAAGACGGATGCCGAGTTTTGGGAGACGTTCTCTGCGAGATGTGAGAACGGGGGGATTGAGTTGGGCCATTTCCCAAGACCACCCCTGCGCCCGTTTCGGCCAGCAGCTCGGAGCTGTTGGCGGAAGCAATACCGTTCAGGGTGCCGAATTACCCGTCCGAGTGCGGACGACGACCACCGGAGCTTTTGCCGATTGCACCACCGCCGCGCCGACCGAGCCCAGCGGCATGCCAGCGAATCCGCCTCGACCGTGACTGCCGACCACCACCAGCCGAGCGTGCTCGGATTCCTCGACGAGCCGGTAGGCAGGCTGATCCCATTCCAGGCGTGGCCGCACTTTCACCTTGGGATACTGTTCCTGCCACCCAGCCAGGCGTTCGGTTATGGCTTTCTCACCTTCACTTTCGTAATTCCGCCAATCCATGTCGGGCATTGGGAAGCCCCCGACGTCATTCCAGGTATGCAACGCGACTAGGGGCAGCCCGTGGTGTGATGCTTCATCGAAGGCCCACGCGGTGGCTGCCTCTGACGCGGGCGAGCCGTCGATGCCCACCAGGACCCCGGCATCCTGGTTGGCCGCCGACGCCTCGTCACCGCGAATGACAGCGACCGGACAGTTTGCGTGGTGAACAAGACCGGTACTGACCGAGCCCATCGGAAGAGGGTCGACCGCACCCGTGCCGCGGCTGCCCGTCACAACCATCCGCGCCTGCTTGGATGCGTCGATCAAAGTTGGCACTACGTTCGAATGCTGCGAGTACAGCACCCCGGTACGCACCTCGGGAGGCGCTTCGCCCACTTCGGCGCAGAGAATCTTGCGCGCCTGCTCGATGACGTCCCGAGCGCTTTCCTTCTGCCACTTGGCGAAGTTCGCTTGCATTGGCCCTTCGGGCCAGCTGGCAACCACCGGGGCGATGACATGCAGCAGGGTGATCAGCTCATCGCGCAATATGGCTTCACGGGTGGCCCAGCGTACGGCGGAATCCGATGCTGCCGAGCCGTCAACCCCGACCACAATTCCGTATGTCTCGGGCATTGCGCACTCCCTGACCGCGAGTCCGGCTCATTTCTTTCCTCCGCCCCCTCATCGAGGCTAGCTCCATCAGGCCCCGGTCGGAAGTGAGCTCCACCCTGCCGAAATTTTTCGATCGCCAAGCACCACAGACCGCGTGGGCATGTGGCTGACAACTGCGGCGCGGCGGCTCGCCCCACCGAATCGCGGCGTGCGGGCCCAGCTTGATTGCCGCCTCGCACGGTGGCGGCGAGTTTGGGTTGGCGCAGGGTTATGCTGCGACTCGTCCGGGTATAAGGCAGTCCAATGAACCTGGTAGCCAAGGCTGTCGACAAGATCGCCAATCCGCCGCGGGTGTCGAATCCCGATCGGCTGCGCGCAGCGGTGTCCGGCAAGACCGTGCTGGTGACCGGTGCCTCCTACGGACTCGGCGAGGCCACCGCGCGCAAGCTCGGGGCGGCCGGGGCAACCGTGTCTGCTGGTCGCCCGTTCTGCGGACAGGCTGGCAGCCCTCGCGGCGTCGATCAACGCGGGCGGCGGCCGCGCAGCCGCGTACCCGGCCGATCTCACCGACCCGACAGCGGTCGCCGCACTGGCGAAGGGGCTCACCGAAAACCACGGCCCGATGGACGTCGTCGTCAGCAACGCCGGCAAGTCCATCCGGCGGTCGCTGCATCTGCAGTACGACCGGCCGCAGGATTTCGAGCGCACGATCGGCGTCAACTACCTGGGCCCGGTCCGGTTGCTGCTGGGGCTGCTTCCCGCGATGAGGCGCCGCGGCAGCGGGCACATCGTGAGCATTTCGACGATCGGTGTGCGCACCGCACCAGGCCCGCGCTGGGGCGCCTACCTGGCGTCCAAGAGCGCGTTCGATGTGTGGTTGCGCAGCGTCGCACCGGAGCTGCGCGCCGACGGCGTGCATGTCACCTCGGTGTACATGACGTTGATGCACACCCCCATGAGCGCACCCACGCCGATCCTGCGCAGAATGCCGGGCCTGTCTGCGGAGCAGGCCGCCGACATCGTCGCCAAGGCGATCATCGACCGGCCCCGCACGGTGCAGCCGTGGTGGGTGTGGCCGATCGAAATCAGCTCGATGCTGCTGCCCAGGGCGCTGGAGGTCGGGATGGGACTGATGTATCGGTTCACCACCGATTCCCCAAGCGCTCGGGGGATTCAGCGATGACGGCCGCGACCATCGTGACCAGCGCGGCCCGGGTGGTGCTGCGATCGGGATTGTTTGCGCCCGCTGGGCCGCTGACGATGTTCCGCATCGTGCGCGAGGCAGTTCGAGGTGGTGCGAACCCGGCTACTGTGATGGCGATCGCGGCGGCTCGCTGGCCGGACCGGACCGCGGTGATCGACGACGACGGCGCGCTGAGCTACGGCCGGCTGCAGTCGCGCACCGAATCCCTCGCGGCCGTGCTGGTCTACCGCCACGGCGTCGGACCCGGGGTCCCGGTCGGCATCCTGTGCCGCAACGGGCGCGGCTTCATGCAGGCGCTGTTCGCGGCGGCGTCGGTCGGTGCCGACGTGGTGCTGCTCAACACCGATTTCCGCACCGACGCGCTGGCGACCGCGTTGGGCGCGCACCGGATCCAGACCGTGATTTGTGACGACGAGTTCGCCGACCGGGTGCATGCGGCAGACGAGGCGGTCGCCGTCGTCGATCTCGCGGCGCTTGACATCGACGAGCGCGAGCCACGGCCGAAGGCTGGGCCGCCCGGTCGGATCGTGCTCCTGACGTCCGGCACGACGGGCACACCCAAGGGTGTGCCGCGCACACCCAGTGTCACCCCGGTACTGGGTGTTGGACTCGTGTTCCTCGACCGCATCGGGCTGCGCGCTGGAAGCCGAATTGCCGTGCCGGTGCCCATGTTTCACGCGTTCGGGTTCGGGATGGTGTTGCTCACGGTGATACTCGGCGGCACGCTGCTGACCAGACGCCGGTTCGACGCCGAAGCAACGCTCGCGCAGGTGTCGTTGCACCGCGCGCACGCGCTCGCCGCGGTCCCGGTCATGCTCGCCCGGATTCTTGACCTTCCGGACGAGGTGCGGGCGCGAAACCCGGTTCCCTCGCTGCGCGTGGTGATCACCGCCGGGGCACGCCTGGACCCGAGCCTGGCGCAGCGGTTCATGGACGCCTACGGCGAGATCCTCTACAACGGCTACGGCTCCTCGGAGGTCGCCATCGGGTCGCTTGCGACGCCCGCCGATCTACGGGAGACACCGGAAACGGTTGGCTGGCCGGTTGCCGGCTGTCCGGTCGAGATTCTCGATGAGAACGACAGTCCCGTCGGGCCGCACGTCACCGGGCGGGTGTTCGTGGGTGGTGGCCTGACGTTCGACGGCTACACCGGCGGCGGTGGCAAGGATGTGGTCGCCAGGATGACGGACACCGGGGACATGGGCTACTTCGACGAGGCGGGGCGGCTGTTCATCGTCGGCCGCGAAGACGACATGATCGTTTCCGGCGGTGAGAACGTCTACCCCCGCGCGGTTGAGAACGCCCTTGGCGAACATCCCGACGTCGCCGACAACACCGTCGATCGGTGTCCCGGATGAGGACTTCGGGCAACGACTCGCCGCGTTCATCGTCCCGCGGCCCAGACAGCCGACATCGATGAGGCAGCCGTCCGGGAGTACTTGAAGGACAAAGTGTCTCGCTTCGAACAACCGCGAGATATCAACGTCGTCGCCGCGATCCCGCGCAATCCCACCGGCAAGGTGCTGCGAAACGAACTGGTAGCTGAGCATGATCAGTAGCACGGTGGCACCCTGAAGCTGACGGGCGAGCCGAACGGGTTCAGCCGAGCGAGGATGCGGCCTCTAAAGAGCGAACCAACCGGCGTGACCTGGCTAACATATGCGAGATCAGTCCACGCGCGCAGATGCCGGCGTTGCAAGAATTATTGCTGCGGCGACGGTGACGACGCGGCCTCGGAAGGACACCAATGGCGGGTCGGACGATCGTCATCACCGGCGCCAGTGATGGCATCGGCGCCGCCGCCGCTGCCAGGTTGAGCCGAAGCGGCGAAAACGTTGTCGTGGTCGGGCGATCGGAGTCCAAGACGACCGCCGTGGCAACCCGTTTGGGCGTCGATCATTTCGTGGCCGATTTCACCGAGCTTGCCCAGCTGAGACGGTTGGCCGAGCAGCTACTGCAGTCCTATCCCCGCATCGATGTGCTCGCTAACAACGCCGGCCGTTTCATGCGGCGGCGGGAGCTCACCGTCGACGGCCATGAGACGACGTTTCAAGTGGATTATCTGGCGGCGTTTTTGCTGACGAGGCTGCTGATGGAGCGGCTGGTCGAATCCCGCGCCACGGTGCTGAACACCTCGAGCGTGGTCAACAGGTTCTTCGGCCGGGTGCGCCTCGATGACCTCGACTGGCACGCGCCGCTACCGGCCACTGCGAGCATACGGTAGCGCGAAGCTGGAGATGATCCTGTTCACCAAGGAACTGCACCACCGCTACCACGCCGCCGGGATCTCGACGGCGTCGTTTCATCCAGGCGACGTGGCGACGAATTTCGGGAACGAGTCGGGCACGTGGTGGATTCGCACGGCGTTCAGCGGCCCGATCAAGCGTTTGGCGCTGGTGGGACCCCAGCGGGGTTCCGACGAGTTGGTGTGGCTGGCCTCGGCGACACCGGGGACCGATTGGGAGTCGGGCGAGTACTACGCCAACCATAAGATCGGTCGGGCGAAGATCCGCCGTGCCTACGACCCGGCCGTGGCACGTGAGTTGTGGGAGCGCAGCGAGGCCATGGTCACCACCCACGGAAACTAGGGAGCAAACACGATGGCCGTCACCACCGTGGACGCCGGTCCCGAGCGGGTCAACCGCTCGGTCGAGATCGGTGCCCCCGCGGCGGAGATCATCCCGCCGACGGCCGCTTGCGTCACCGAGACGTTCGACTACCGCGCAACGGGAAGCTGGAGCGCCGGCACAAGTATTACTGCAAACGACGATCCGAGAAACGATGGCAGCCAACGATAGCGCCCCGCCAAAGCCCCACCACGTCGGCGACCTGGACGCGATGCTCTGGGGTATCGAGAAGGATCCACTGCTTCGGCAGACCATCACCGTGGTGCTGATCCTCGATCGGGCACCCGACCCCGACGTTCTCATGGACAGGCTCGAACGTGGCAGCCGCACCCTGCCCTCCTTTCGGCACCGGCTGGTAGAGCCGCCGTTGCGCCTGTCGACGCCCCGTTGGATCGTCGACCCCAACTTTGACCTCTCCTATCACGTCCGCTGGATCGGTGCGCCGGGTGATCGTTCGTTGGAGGGCGTCCTCGAATACGCGGGTCAGTCGGCAATGTCCGGCCTCGACCGGCAGCGCGCGCTGTGGACCGTCACCGTGGTCGAGGGCCTCAAGCGCGGCAGAGCCGCGTTGGTCTTGACGGTGGATCACGTTATGAGCGACGGTATCGGCCTTCTCGCGATCTTCGGGGTGCTCGGCGATGTCACCCGACGGCCGCGGGATCTTGGCCCGATGCCTCAGGTTCCCGAGCACGAGGACGAATCCCCGCTGGGCTTGACCGCCGAAGCCGCCGGCTATACCGGAGGGCGGATCGTGCATTTCCTGGGCCGCTCGGCGGGCGTGACTGCGCGGACGCTAGCGAAGGTGGCGCGCCGGCCGAAAGAGACCGCGACCGCACTCGCCAGGGATGTGCGGGCGGTGTCCCGGATCATGGCACCGAACTTCAAGACCCTCTCGCCTTTGATGACCGAGCGCCGAGGGTGGTTGCGCTTCGCGGCGTTCGAGGCTGACCTCGACGGGTTGCGCAAGGCCGCCAGGACACGAGCCTGCACCGTCAACGACGCGTTCCTCACCGCCGTAGCCCACGGATTCGCTTCGTATCACCAACGCCACGGCGTCCCTGTCGACCAACTGCGGACCACGATCCCGGTTGATGTCCGCAAGCCGGGTGACCCACCGTTCGGCAACCGGGTGAACGGTTGCCGAACGTCGATCGCGATCGGCACCGATGACCCGGGCGCCGCGATGGTGACCTATCACCGTCTGATCGGCGGGTTGCAGGACGCTGCCAAGCTCCCGTTGGCCGGCGCGCTCGGCACGGTGATCAACGCCTTCGGTCCGGCGGTCAATGTGGTCTTCGGGCTGATCATGAAACATGACGACTTCGTGCTGAGCAATGTCAACGCGGGCGATGTGGCGCTGTATCTCGCCGGTGCGAAAGTGCTGAGCATCTTTCCGTTCGGCCCCCCGGTGGGCACCGCCGCCAACGTCACGCTGGTGGGTTATCACCACAAGGCGCAAGTCGGCATCAACGTCGACGCCGCCGCGGTCCCGGACTTGGATGCGCTCACGGGATCCATCCGTGCAGGATTCGACGCGGTCATCGCCCTGGGTGACGGCTCGCCGAATCCGCATCCGAATCGGTGACTGTACGCGTTTAGGCTGATGTTTGCCGTTTGTGGTGACCGCATGCCGGCTAGCATGAGCGAAATTGATCCGCGCGTGGACACCCCGCTGGTCGAAACATTTTCCAACCTCCACGCTCGGGGGTTCGAAACCCTGACGGCGCACTTCAGCGGGTTTGCCGTCGCCGTCACAACAATGGCTGCCTCACTCCCAGCTCAGCGGCAGCGATTTGAGCGCGAAGCTCTTCGACGGGTATTTGATCTCCGGAACGTAGCCCGCCGGTAGCTCGAAATCGGGGATCTGCTTGAGCCACTCCCCGACGACGATGGTGAGTTGGATCCGGGCAAGATGGGAGCCGATGCACCTGTGCGGGCCGCCCCCGAATCCCCAATGCCGGTGCACCTTCCCGTCCATGACCACCTCGTCGGTGGAGAGATCGTCGCTGCCGTCGCGGTTGATCGCCGCCGTGCACAGCCGCACCGGTGTGCCCGGGGGAAGCGTCATGCCGCCGATCTTCACGAAGTCGGTGGTAACCCGGGCCGCCAGCGGCGCGGCCGGTTCGAGCCGGACAATTTCTTCGATGAAAACCCTGATCTGCTCGGGTTCTCGGCGCAAGGTGCGGCGCAGCCTCGGAATACGAGCCAATTCGTACAGCGAGAAGCCGATCGCTGCGGCGACCGTGTCCAGACCGGATAGCACAAGCAGGTGGCTCATGCCGAGCAGTTCGAGGTCGGTGAGGTCGCCGGGGCCCGTCATCACCTGCGACAACATGTCCGAGCCCGGTGACTGCCGACGCTGTTGGATCGCCTTGGTGAAGTACGCCAACAGCTCGTACCCCTCCGGCCTGCCCTCGACCGCGGCGTCCTTCCAGCGGATGACCAAATCCCGGTCCTCCTGGGGCAGCCCGTAGAGATCCATGAATACCCCGAACGGGTAAAGGCGTGCAAAATCCGCCATCAACTCGCACTCGCCGCGGCCGGCCAGGGCACCGATCATCTCGGCGGCGTGGCGCTCCATTAGCGGCCGGGATTCGCTGAGGGCCTGCGGGCTGAAATACGGTTGCAGGATTTTGCGGTAGCGGGTGTGCTCTGGCGGGTCGAACGCGGAGGGCAGCACCGGCACCGGGCTGCCCGGCGGCTGCAGCGCAAGGTGCGCAGAGAACAGGTTGGCGTCTCGCAGCGCCGCCAGCACGTCCTCGCGGCGGGTCAGGTAGTAGCCCCCGTTCATGAACACGACCGGGCCGGCGTCCCGCAACGTCTTCCATCCGACGCCGCGGTCGGCCGCCATCGGCAGCGTGGAGTGCTCCAACCGCGGTAGGTGAAAGGTATGCTGACGGCTTTCGCCGAGGGTGAGATCTGGGTTCTGCCACGAGTTGGCCTTTGCGGACATGACCTTCTTCCGAAACGTCGAGTCGGGAAATAGACCGCCGCCATCGGTGTCGACGCGATGGGACGGCCGCAGCCGGGGGGTTTGCGCGGTCCGGACGGGGACCGTCGTTCGTCTGCGTCTACAGCACGCAGCGTGATGTGAGGCGCGTCAGCGAGGTAGCGCCCAGGCGGGCCGCACGACGGCCCGGTGCCGCCCCGTCAGCGGCGTGCGACGCAGAGTCGGATCAAAATGGGTGGACCGACGGCGGCCGGGGCGGGTTCGCTCGAGGGGGAGCCGAATGCGTCAGGCTTTGACTCGGCAAACAATGCGGGCATCTCCACCCAGAAAAACCGCGGCGACAGGTGGGTCCAGCTGACCGGACGGTCGCGCGTCATCCACGCGCTGTGGAACGGCTTCTTGTCCGTCGACGTCGAGCCGGGCGCGGGTTGTGCAACGGGCTCAGCGTGCGTATGGCCGTCCGGTTGGGCTTTGGGCGTCGCATGGGTCCAGGCCGCCGGTTCGGGCAGCGCGGTAGGCGCAAGCTGAGGTCGCAGCGACGAGCCCGCCACCAAGGCGACGAACAGGCTCAACGCGGCGACGATCGCGGCGATCGACGGCCATCGTCTGGTCGCTCCGGCGGACCCAGGGCTCACAGTGGCAGGACGGTACAACGGAAAACTTGGCTGGCAATCCCTTGCAACCTGTGAAAACGGTCAAAGTCCGCGGCAGGTTGTCAGCGGTCCCTGACCCTGCGCACCACCACGATCACCACGATCGACGAGATTCCCACCAGCGAGGCGATCACCACGGGGTTCTTCACGAACTCGACCGCGCGGGCCTTCAGGTCGTCGGCGAGGCGGCGGGGATTCGCCCGCTCGGCAAGCGAATCAACCGTGGCCGCCAGCTGGTCGCGGGCCTGGTCGATGTCGCGCTTGATGGTCTCGGGATCACGGTCCGCCACGTCTCTGTCCTCCAGCTCCACCTGATGCGCCTGCCCGCACTACCCTAGATCAGCTAGCACCACACCCAACGCTCCGGTGAAAGGAAAGGACGTTGACCGAAACCACGCGGCTTGCCGCCGGCGACAAAGCGCCCGCGTTCAGCCTGCCCGACGCCGACGGCAAGAAGGTATCCCTGGCCGACTACAAAGGCCGCCGCGTCATCGTGTACTTCTATCCCGCCGCGTCGACGCCAGGGTGCACGAAACAGGCGTGCGACTTCCGCGACAACCTGGCGACCTCAACTGACGCCGGCACTCGACGTCGTCGGCATCTCCCCCGACAAGCCGGAAAGCTCGCCAAGTTCCGCGACGCCGAAAAGCTGACGTTCCCGCTGCTGTCGGACCCCGAGCGCAAGGTGTTGACGGCCTGGGGGGCCTACGGCGAGAAACAGATGTACGGCAAGACGGTCACGGGCGTCATCCGTTCGACCTTCGTGGTCGACGAAAAGGGCAAGATCGCCTCGCGCAGTACAACGTCAAGGCCACCGGGCACGTCGCCAAGCTGAGCCGCGACCTCTCGGTCTAGCTCTGTTCAGCCAGGTTGGCCAGCAGCAGCGCCTCGGTGACCGCGGCGCGTTCGAGCACGCCGAGGTGCAGGCTCTCGTTGATGCTGTGCGCCTGGGTGCCCGGGTCCTCGACGCCGGTGACGAGGATCTTCGCCTGCGGAAAGGCGGCGGCGAACTCGGCGATGAACGGGATCGAGCCGCCCATGCCCATGTCGATCGGCTCGGTGCCCCACGCCTGCCGGAACGCCGCCCGGGCCGCGTCGTAGACGCCGCCGCGCGCGTCGATGGCATAGGGCTCCCCCTTGTCGCCGGGCGTTACGCTGACCTGAGCGCCCCACGGGGCGTGCCGCCGAAGGTGCGCGGTCAGCGCCGCCAGGTGCGCCGTCGCGTCGCCGCCCGGCGCGACCCGCATGCTGACCTTGGCCCGCGCCCGCGGGATCAGTGTGTTCGACGCGGCCGCGACAGGGGTGGCGTCGATGCCGATCACCGTGACGGCCGGCTTGGCCCACATCCGCTGCGGCACCGATCCGGAGCCGATCTCCGACACGCCGTCGAGCAATCCGGAGTCGGCGCGAACCCGCTCCGGTGGGAAATCGGGGTAGTTCAGCGACTCGACGTCGGGTTCGTGCAGGCCGGCGACCGCCACGTTGCCGTCGTCGTCGTGCAGGCTGGCCAGCAGCCGCACCAGCGCACTCAGCGCGTCGGGAACCACGCCACCCCACAGCCCGGAGTGCAGGCCGTGGTCCAGCGTGGCGACCTCGATCACGCAGTCGACCAGCCCACGCAACGACACGGTCAACGACGGGGTGTCGGCGCTCCAATTGTCGGAATCCGCGATGACGATCACATCGGCGGCCAGCGCGTCGCGGTGGGCGGCGAGCAACCGGCCCAGCGACGGCGAGCCGGATTCCTCCTCCCCCTCGACGAACACCGTCACGCCGACGGGCGGTCGGCCGCCGTGCGCCCGGAACGCCGCGAGATGCGTTGCGATGCCAGCCTTGTCGTCGGCGCTGCCGCGGCCGTAGAGCCGCCCACCGCGCTCGGTCGGCTCGAACGGCGGCGAAGCCCACTGGTCGCGGTCGCCTTCGGGTTGGACGTCATGATGGGCGTACAACAGGACGGTGGGCGCACCGGGCGGCGCGGGATGCCGGGCGATGACCGCGGGCGCGCCGCCCTCGCTGACGATGCGCACATCGCCAAACCCGGCCTGCGCCAACAGATCCGCGACCGCCTGGGCGCTGCGGTGCACCTCCGGGCGACGGGCTGGGTCGGCCCAGACCGACTCGATCCGCACCAGGTCCTCAAGGTCCCGCCGCACCGACGGCAGCAGCTCGCGGACGCGCTCGACGAGATCGCTCACGGTCTCCCCTTTCTCTGCGCGAGCGTGCGCGGAATGCCGCTCACCACCGGCGTGTCGCGGACAGACACGCACGCTGGGGGCTTACGGCGCCTCCAGGACCGCCACCGCTGCTGCGGTGTCGCCCTCGTGGGTCAGCGACACGTGGATCGTCACGTCGGCCAGGTGCTTGGCGACGTCCCCGGTCAGCCGCACCCGCGGACGTCCCCACATGTCGGTGACGACCTCGATGTCGCGGTGGATGGCCTCCGGCAGCACCGGCCGCTGGGCGAACCGCGATCCGGACCAGGCCTTGATCACCGCCTCCTTCGCGGCCCAGCGGGCCGCCAGGTGACGCGCCGCCGACGAGCTCTTGTCGGAAGCGTCGCGCCGCTCGCCGGGGGTGAAGGTCTCGGAGAACAGGGTTCCGGGTTGGTCGACCTGCTCGGCGAACTCAGCAATCGAGACCAGGTCGATCCCGATTCCGACGATACCCATGGGTGGCCAGGTTAACGGACGACCGAAGTCATCCGGCATGAGCCTCGTAGGTATCGTCGTCGCCCAGCCGGGCTTCCGGATTCAGCAGCATGGCCGCCTCCTGGCGCTTCTCCGGCACGTCGTGGTCGAAGCGACGGTCCGGCGGCCGCTGGTACATCGGCGCCCCGCCGGCGATGGCCGACACCAGCCTGCGCTGGCCGGCCAGCAGCCGCGCATCCGCCCGCCGCTGGTAATCCGCGCGCTGCTCGGGGTCGAGCGCCGCGACGAACGCCCGGGGGTGCACCAGCGCCACCAGCCCGGAGACGTGACCGAACCCCAGACTGGTCACCATCCCGGCCTTGAGCGGGAACTTCCCGCCAAGCCGCAGCGTCTCGCGCACCCAGACGCAGTGGGCCGAGCCGGCCAGTTCCTCGTCGACGCAGTCCAGGCTCCGGTTCGGCGGGATCACCCCGTCGCGCAGCATCTGGCACAGCCCCATCATCTGGAACACCGCCGCGCCGCCCTTGGCGTGGCCGGTCAGGCTCTTCTGCGAGACGACGAACAGCGGAGCGCCCGCTGAACGGCCCAGCGAGTCCGCCAGCCGCTCGTGCAGTTCGGTCTCGTTGGGGTCGTTGGCCAGAGTCGACGTGTCGTGCTTGGAGATCACGGCGACGTCGTCGGCGGTGACGCCGAGCTTGGCCAGCGCGCGCGCCAGCGGCGAGTCCTTGCCGCCGCGGCCCGCGCCCAGCGCACCGAGTCCCGGAGCCGGGATGGAGGTGTGCACACCGTCGCCGAACGACTGCGCGAAGGCCACCACCGCGAGCACCGGCAGGCCCATCTTGAGCGCCAGGTCGCCGCGCGCAAGCAGGATCGTGCCGCCGCCCTGGGCCTCGACGAAGCCGAGCCGGCGCCGGTCGTTGGGCCGGGAGAACTTCGAGTCGTGGATGCCCCGGCCCCGCATCATCGAGGTGTCGGCCGTTGCGGCCATGTCACCGAAACCGATGATGGCCTCCAGCGTCAGGTCATCCAGGCCGCCGGCGACCACCAGTTCGGCCTTGCCCAGGCGAATCTTGTCGACACCCTCCTCGACCGACACCGCCGCGGTCGCGCACGCCGCAACGGGGTGGATCATCGCGCCGTAGCTGCCGACGTAGGACTGAACCACGTGGGCCGCAACGACGTTCGGGAGAACTTCCTGCAGGATGTCGTTCGGCTTGTTGCGGCCCAACAGATTTCCGTGGTACATCGTCTGCATCGACGTCATGCCGCCCATGCCGGTGCCCTGGGTGCTGGCCACCAAGCTGGGATGCACGTATCGCATGACTTCGGCCGGGCTGAACCCGGCGCTCAGGAACGCGTCGACCGTCGCGACGATGTTCCACAATGCCACCCGGTCGATGGAACTGGCCATGTCCTGGCTGATGCCCCACACCGTCGGGTCGAACCCGGTGGGGATCTGGGCTCCGACCGTCCGCGTCAACTTGGTCTTGCGCGGGACCCGAATCTCCGTGCCCGCCTTGCGGATGACCTGCCAGTCGCCCGAGTCGGGCACCGGCCGGATGACCGTGTGCTCGGGGTCGAACTCGGCGAAGGCGCGCGCGTCGGCCTCCGACGACACCACGAAGGCGAAGTCCTTGTCCAGGAACACCGAAACCAGCAGCGGGGAGGCGTGATCGGGGTCGATCGCGCCGTCGTCGACGAACTCCCGGATGCCGCAGCGCTGGACCACGGCGTCGTGATAACGCTCCACCAGCTCCGACTCGTCGACCAAGTCGCCGGATTGCGTGTCATACCAGCCCGGTTGGGGATCGTCCTCCCAGCGGATCATCCCGGTGGTCCACGCCAACTCCAGGACGCCGGCCGCCGACAGTTCGCCCGCGACCTCCATCTCGAACCGGGTGCGCGACGAGCCGTACGGGCCGATCTCGGCGCCCCCGACGATCACCACCAGGTCGGCCGGGTCGACGTCGAGGTCATCCCAGGCCGGCGGTTCCGCGGGGGTGAACCCGCGCGGCGGGGACGGCAGCGCCGCGATGGTGCCGCCCTCGCTGACGGGGTGGTCGGTTTCGGAATCCGACGTGGCCTGCTCGCGCGCCTTGGCGGCGAGTTCGGCCATGTCGAGATCGGCATCGCCGAGCCCACCGGTGAGGTCGGCCTTGATCGGCGCGCCGGCGGCGGCCAACTTGGACTCCGGGTCGCACAGGTCCAGCAGCATCGCGGCCATCTCGTCGGTCGAGTAGGTGGTGACCCCCGCCTCCTCGACGGCGGTGACGATCGCGTCGTTGTGACCCATCAGCCCGGTGCCGCGGGTCCAGCCGATCAGGGCGTGCGCCAGGCTGACTCGCGACGCCCACGACGACTCGGCGTGCCAGCGGGTGACGAGGGCGTCGAGCGCGGACTTCGCCTCGCCGTAGGCGCCGTCGCCACCGAACATCCCGCGGTTGGGTGAGCCGGGCAGCACGACGTGCAGCCGCGACGCGATGTCGCGCTCGGCGCCGATCCGCGACAGCCCGCCGACCAGCCGCTGGACCGCCCACAGCAGAACCTTCATCTCCATCTCGGAGCGCGAACCGGCCTCCGACAGGTCGCCGGCGACGCGCGGCGCCGCGAACGGGAACAGCAGCGTCGGGGTCTGCGCGTCCTTGATGTGGATCGACTGCGGCCCAAGGCTTTCGGTCTGCTCGTGGCCGATCCACTCGACGAGGGCGTCGATGTCGGAGTACGACGCCATGTTGGCCGCCACGACCCACAGGGCCGCGCCGTAGCGGGCGTGGTCGCGGTAGAGCCCGCGGTAGAACGCCAGGCGTTCGTCGTCGAGCTTGGAGGTGGTCGCGATGACGGTGGCGCCGCCATCGAGCAGCCGCGCGACGACCGACGCCGCGATCGACCCCTTGGAAGCACCCGTCACCACGGCGACTTCGTCGCTGTGGGGGCCGGGGTCCGGGTTCTCCGCGCCGGCGGCGATGCGGCCGTACAGCGACGCATGGATCTGGCGGCCCGCGGCCAGCGCCTTGCCCTGCCACCAGGTGGCCTGGGTGGCGACGACATGGCCGGCGCCCTCGAACCGCTCCGACAGCCGCAGCCAGTCGGCGTCGACGTCGCCCTCGTCGGCGAGCCAGAGCTTCACCAGATCCTCGCGGGCGCTGGCCCACCGGTCGTCGAACAGGACTGCCTTCTTGGCGTCGAACACCGGCGCCACCAGACGCGGCCAGTCCGCGCCGAGCTCGGCGGTGACCAGGTCGATGAGCTCGGCATCGGTGGCTCCCCGTTGACGTGGCGACCGGGTCGTCCAGCCCCAGCTGGCCCAGCACCAGGCGGGCCGCCGAGGCCAGCACGCCGTCGCGGCCGGTGATCTGGGCGGTGAACTCGCCCAGCGCGGCCGCGTCGACGGTCGCACCGCCACCACCGCCCGAGGACGGCAGCGCCACGGAGATGCCGCGGCGCGCGGCGACCGCGGCGACCGCCGCGTCGACGACCTTGTCGACGGACGCGGCGTCGGCCAACGCGCCCTCGTGCAGGTGGCCCATGGCGCCCCCGCGAACGCTGGTGCCCTCGCGAGTGCCGAGCGCGACCTCGACGGTGACGTGCTTGGCCCACCCGTCGCCGAGTTCCCAGGCCTTGCCGACCCGCTCTGCGATGTACGCGGGACGCTTGCCCGAGGGTCCCAGCACCGTCCGCAGCTGGTCGTTGATCGCGTCGGAAAGCACTGGGCCGTAAGGCTTGTAGGTGCGCGCCAGCTTGGTCACCTGCGAACGCAGACCGGCCAGGTCGGCCTCGGCGGCTCCGTCGATGGCGCCCAGGTTGAGCTCCGAGCCGAGATCAACGAGCAGCTGGTTGCGCCGCGACGACGCGCCGTCGGTGATGGATTCGATGGAGTCCAGCTGCTCGATCTGGTCCAGCCGCATCTTGGCCGACAGGGCGATCAGCGCCAAGGTGGCGTCGGCGGCGTCGAACGCAATGTCGTCCGGACGCGGAGCGCTCCGACGGGGCCGCGGCGAGAGCCGCGCACCGGCGCGCGCCTCGACACCGGCGACCGCTGTCCGACGCGGCAGCGTCGGACTCGACGACAGCTACCTCTTCTCGGGCTCCGGCTCGGGGTCGGTGTCGTTCGCGAACAGCACCGCGGCGTCACGCTCGGCGTTGAGCACTTCGACTGTGCTGTGCGCGTATTCGGGCAGCTTGAGGGTGTTGGTGGCCAAACCGGCGACGGTCGGGGCCGACTTCACGCCGATCTCGACGAACCGTTCCACGCCCAGGCCGCCCGCGGCCTCCTCGGTGAAGAGCAGGTCCTGGGTTTCGATCCAGCGCACCGGGCTCGCGAACTGCCATGCCAGCAGCTCGATCAGCACCTTGCGGGCGAGCTCGCGGGGCTTGTCGTTACGCCAGGTGTCGTAGTCGGCGAGGATCTCGTCGAGCGGCTCGGCGGGCACCAGATCCCGGATCTCCTGGATGAAGTCGCGATCCAGCGAAAACGGCCGCGGCACCAGGTTCGGAATGTAGCGCCCGATGATGATGTCGGGATCCTTGTCGCGCGGCATGATCCGTTCCAGCGCGCGGCGGAAGTCGGCCACGCCGACGCGCAACACCCGCGAGTGGAACGGCACGTCGATCCCGGGCACCAGGATGAACGAGCGCCGGCCGCCGCTGAGTTCGCGGCGACGTTCCACCTCTTCCTCGAGCGCCGCCAGGCCGCGCACCGTGCCGGCGATCGCGTACTGCGAGCCGCGCAGGTTGAAGTTGACGATCTCCAGGAATTCACCGGTGCTGTCGGCGATTCCGGCGACGAACGCCCGGACCTCGTCGTCGGGCAGGTCGATCTGTGACGGCCGGATCGCGGCCAACCGGTAGTTGGACCGGCCCAACTCGTCGCGCGGCACGATGTCGTGCATCTTCGAACCGCGATGAAACACCGCCTCCAGCAACGCGTCCAGCTCGAAGATGCCGCTCACGCAGGCCAGGGCCGTGTACTCGCCGACCGAGTGGCCACAGGCGATGGCACCCTCGACAAACGCGCCCTGCTCGCGCATCTCCGCGACCTGCGCGGCGGCCGCCGTCGCCATGGCGACCTGGGTGAACTGTGTCAGGTACAGCACGCCCTCGGGGTGGTTGTAGTGCACGCCGCTGGCGATGATGCTGGTCGGGTTGTCGCGCACCACGTGCAGCACCGAGAAGCCCAGCGTCTCGCGGGTGAACTTGTCGGCGCTGTCCCACACCTTGCGAGCGGCCTTGGAGCGGGCGCGGACCTCCATGCCCATGCCCTTGTGCTGGATGCCCTGGCCGGGAAACGCGTACACCGTCTTCGGCGAATCCAGCCGGGCGGTCGCCGACATCACCAGGTCCGACCCGACCCGCGCGGCCACCTCCAATACCTCGGCACCACGGTCGATCCCGACCCGGTCGACGCGGAAGGCGACCTCGTCGCCGGGCCGCACCATGCCCAGGAAGCGCGCGGTCCAGCCGATCAGCCGGGCCGGCGGGCGCGCGCGGCCGTCGGTGGCGGTCGCCGCGTGCTGCGCGGCGGCCGACAGCCACATTCCGTGCACGATGGGTCCGCCCTCACCGGTCGGCCCAGCCAGGCCGGCCAGCAGTGCGGCCGCGCGGTCGGTGTGGATGGGGTTGTGGTCTCCGGACACCACCGCGAACGGGCGCATGTCGACCGGCGCGGTGATCGTGACGTCGCGGCGGCGCCGGCGCGGTGTGTCGGTCGCATTCTCCGACACGGCGCCGCCGGCCCGCAACGGGTCGGCGAGCTCGGCGGTGCCGGTGCGCCCGAGGATCGCGAAACGCTCAGTGAGAGTGGCGATTACTGCGCCCTCGCCTGAGCTGATGGTCACGGACACCGGCACGACGCGGCCCATGTCCGTGTCGACGGCGGGCAAAGCCGTTGCCGCGACGGTCAACTGGGCCGGGACCAGCGGGCAGCTTGCCGACAACCCGGGCGGCGTGGTCCAGATGCACCAGGCTCAGCAGACCCTCCACCACCGGCACGCCGGCGTCGGTGACCGCCGAACCGATGGCGGCGAAAACGGCGGGCCAGCAGAGGCCCACCAGCGCGTCGGGCACGGTGGTGAGGCTGGGGGCCAGCGACTCGGAGAAGATGGCCGTGACCCCCGTGTGGTCGGCCACCCGCTCGGGGTCCCAGTCCACGGTCGTGGTGGCGGTCCCGTCGGTGACCGCGGGAAGGAACTCGGGTCCGCCGACGCCGGCGGCGATCGCCAGCACCGAGCGCATCGCGGTCGCCGCGTCGTCGGTGGACACCACCGGGGTGCCGCCGTCGACGGTGTTGGCGGGCAACGTGAACGGAATGTCGATCCAGGTGCCCGACACGGGCACGCTCAGCACGACGTGCTCGCCGTCGACCTGCAGCCGCGCTCCGGTGGACGAGTGCGTGGCCCGGCGGCCTTCGGGTCCGTCGTGCACCAGCCAGTCGCCGGGGTCGGCGATCCGGTGCACCGGGTTGATCGCGGTACGGCCGGCCCACTGGACGTCGGGGGCGTCGAGCACGACAGCCAGCGGTCCGGTCACGTCGGCGCGGCCGCGCCGGCGCGACGTGACGGCCCGGGGCTCGGCACCCGACGCCAGCACCTCGTCGACGGCGGCCCGCTCGAAGCGGTCCAGCAATTCGCCGACCGGCTCGTCCGCCCGCGTGATGCCGGCCACCGCGGCGGTGCCGGGGATGATGCACACCTGGTCGGCGTCGTAGCGGGCGTCGTGCGCCTGCCACAGCGAGTCGCTGCGCCACCAGCGGCGCACGTCCTTGTCGATGACCGGCACGAAGTTGACCGGCTTGCCCGGCGTCTTGCACAGCGTGACGAAGAACGGAACGTCGGCCGGATGCAGCTGCACGGAGCCGGCGTCCGGGTAGTGCGCCACCAGCGTGGCGATGGCCTCGTGCGGCTCCTCCAGCAGCGCAGGGTCGTCGAAGAGGGTGTCGATGGGGCCGAAGTCCTGGGCGTGCAACCGGGCTTCGGCGCGCTGCAGCATCTGCTGGAACCGCTCGCGCCAGGTGTCGGCGAGCCACGGGCTGCCCGGCCCCAGGAGCCCGGCGGTGTCGGCGGTCGAGTCGCCGTCGCCGATGGCCAGCTCGACGTAGCGCCGCAGCCATTTCAGGTAGGTCATCTCGTCGACGTCGCCGAAGTAGGGCTTGGCGGTCGTGGCCATCGCCGCGACGATCTCCTCGCGGCGCTCGGCGACCGCGTCGGCGTCACCGGCGACCTCGTCGAGCAGGCGGCCGCAACGCGAGGCGCTGTTGTCGATCTCGTGGATGTCCGCGCCGAGCTGGCTGCGGCTGGAAGCCATGCCGCCCTGGGCTTTTCCGGCGCCGATCCACTGGTCGGTGCCTTGAGTCTCGACCAGCATCCGCTTGACCGACGGCGAGGTGGTGGCCTCCTTGGCGGCCATCGCCGCGGTACCGACCAGGATGCCGTCGACCGGCATCGGCGGGAAGCCGTACGCCTGGGCCCAGCGGCCGGACAGGTACTCGGCCGCCCGCTCGGGCGTGCCGATGCCACCGCCGACGCAGACGGTGATGTTGGGGCGTGACCGCAGTTCCGAGTACGTCGCCAGCAGGAGGTCGTCGAGGTCCTCCCACGAGTGGTGGCCGCCGGCGCGGCCGCCCTCGACGTGCATGATCACCGGTTTGGTGGGGACCTCGGTCGCGATGCGGATGACCGAGCGGATCTGCTCGACCGTGCCCGGCTTGAAGACGACGTGGCTGATGCCGACGTCGTTCAGCTCACCGATCAGCTCGACGGCGTCCTCGAGGTCGGGAATGCCGGCGCTGATGACCAGCCCGTCGATCGCGGCGCCCGACTGGCGGGCCTTCTGCACCAACCGCTTGCCGCCGACCTGGAGCTTCCACAGGTAGGGGTCCAGAAACAACGCGTTGAACTGGTAGGTGCGCCCGGGCTCGAGCAGGCCCGAGAGTTCCTCGACGCGGTGGGCGAAGACCTCCTCGGTGACCTGCCCGCCACCGGCCAGCTCGGCCCAGTGCCCGGCATTGGCCGCCGCGGCGACGATTTTGGCGTCCACGGTCGTCGGTGTCATGCCCGCGAGCAGGATCGGTGAGCGTCCGGTCAGCCGGGTGAACTTCGTCGAGAGCTTGACCCTGCCGTCGGGCAGGCGAACCACGGTCGGGGCGTAGCTGGACCAGGCGCGCGCCACCTCCGGGACGGCTCCGACGGTGAAGAGGTTGCGCTGGCCGCCGCGGGTGGCCGCCGGCACGATGCCGACACCGAGGCCGCGGATCACGGGCGCGGTCAACCGCGTGAGGATGTCGCCGGGACCCAGGTCGAGAATCCAGCGGGCTCCCGACTCGTGCACGCGGGTGATCTCCTCCACCCAGTCGACGCGGCGCACCAGGATGGCCTCGGTCAGCTCCCGCGCCAACGCGACGTCCAGGCCGACCTTCTCGGCCCAGCCGGCGACGATGTCGATGCCGTCGGCCAGCCGGGGCGTGTGGAAGCCCACCTCCACCCGCACGGGGTCGAAGACGGGCGAGAACACGTCGCCGCCGCGGAGCTTGTTCTTGCGGTCCGCCTCCTCCTTCTCGGAGATCTGCCGGCAGTACAGCTCGAAGCGGGAGAGTTGCTCGGGGGTGCCGGTGATGACGACCGAACGCCGCCCGTTGCGGATCGACAGCACGGGCGGCAGCACCGTGCGCACGTCCTGCGCGAACTCGTCCAGCAGCCGGCCGATGCGCTCGGGGTCGGCGTTGGTGACCGACACCATCGGCGGCCGGTCGCCGAGCACGCAGATGCCACGCCGACGGGCCACCAGCGTCCCGGCCGCGCCGACCAGCTGGGCCAACGCCAGCAGCTCGACGTCGCGCGCGCCCTCACCCTGCCGCCAGGCCTTCAAAGCCTCGACGGCGAGCACCCCTTGGGAGTGCCCGGCGACGGCCACCGGCGGCACGGCCGCCCAGTCCATGCCCTGGCGCGCCAGGGCGCGCACGGCCGCGACCTGCGTGAGCAGCACGCCGGGTATGGAGACGGCGGCCGATGTCAGGTGCTTGTCGGACGGAACCGGGTCCTCGGCCGCCAGCGCGCGCACCCAGGCCAGCGGCTCGAAGCCGATCGGACGCACCACGACCAGCTCTTGGGCCACCGGCTCGAGCAGCAGTTCCGCCTCACCGACCAGCGTTGCCAGGTCGGATTCGATCCCCGCCGAGGTCACCACCTCTTCGAGGGTTTCCAGCCACGCGCTGCCCTGCCCGCCGAATGCCACGGCGTAGGGCTCACCCGCGGTCAGGCGGTCGACCAGAGCATGGGTGTTGTGCGGGTCTTTCCCGTCGCGGTCAGCGGAAACCCGATCGTGCTCGTGGATCGTCACCTTCTAGATCTCCCTGTATGCGTCTTCAACGTCTCACCCGTGTCGGTCTCCATTGATTCAGCGTCGAATCACATCCGGCGGACCGCTCGCGTGGCCGTTGGCGGTGCCGCGACTGCATCGGCTGTACTAAGAGTGGCATAAGGATTGGTTGACATTTCGGACGTCGATCGGTTACTGACGAGTTCTACGCACGGGTAACCGTGTCCTGGGTAACACGGTCTCGGATCGCCGTCGCGGGCGTCCCAGACAAACGTGCTGCATGCAGGTGGTTACGGTCGAGTAGCTATAACTTCGCTGTTCAAGGCCGTATTGTTATGTAATCGTTATGTAAAAAATTTCGGGTCGTGAGAATGGCTGACGCGGCGTCAGCGACCGGGACGCCGGCTCGGTGACGGCTGCAGCGATGCGGAATCAGCGAACGAGTGTTTGCTGGCGCGAGGTCAGGCCCGACGCTCCGCGGCCCCGCGGGCGGGGTCGGTGAGCGTCCGGGGAGTCCGGCTCGCTACACCCACTGCCCGAATTGCGGCTTGAGGATTTCGTTGATGTCCACCCCGACCCCCCCAACGCTGCGTTTGTCGATCTCGACCTGGTGCAAATGCGCGGCCGGGTGGGTGAACCCCTTGGGCGAGCCCCAGTTGTGCTGCCAGAAATAGGAGCCCAAGCCGTCGTGCAGCGCCCAGTCGATCGTCTTGGAATTCGCGTACACACCTGTGCGCTGGTGGCCGATCACCGACTCCCAGGACCGCAGGTATGGAACTATCTGCTGTTTGTACTGGTCATAGCTGGGGTCGTCGTCGATCGAGGCATAGATCGGGGCGGCGGCGGGTCCGCCGGCGGCGGCGTGCAACTGCATGCCGCGCTGCGCGTGCTGGACGCCCGCGCCGGCACCCCCTAGCCAGTCCGCGGTGCTGCCCTTGCCGAACTGGTAGCACGACACGATCTTCAGCCCGTTGGCGTTGAGGTCACGCGCCTCGGCGACCTGGATCGGCTTGCCCAGCATCCAGTTGCCCCCGGGCCGCCGATCGGAGACGTAGCGGATGGAACCGACGGCGCCGGCGGCCCGGATCTGGCTGGCCGGGATCACCCCGGCCGCGTAGTCGAGCAAGGTTCCCAGGGACGCCGACGCCGGGCCCCACGGCGGCCGCGACACCCAAACCGACCAAGGCGGGAGTCGCGGCCGCGAATTTCAGCACATCGCGTCGCGAAACCGTTGACACATGCCACAGGGTAAGCCAATGCATCACTGGCCACACTAGACACACCAGTTACAGCTGTATCACATTGTCGCAACGGAGGTTTTGGAGCCGTTGGCGGCCCTCTTCCGGCAGGCCTCAACGGGATTACCGGTCCGCCTCCCGGCGTTCGGCCGCGCAGAGCACGTCATGGATGAAGCCCAACTTGGCGACGACTGGAAGGTTGAGCCGGAAGGGGTAGAGCGCCTCCTTACCCATCGCGTGGTTCACGCGGTTGAGCACGCCGGACAGCACCTCCCAGTCGTGCACGAGGGCGGCGAAGTCGCCTTCGCCGTAGCGGACCTGTAGGGTCGATGTCGGCGTCGAGGTCGAAGTGCACCCGATCGGCACGCAGCATCAGTCCGGAGTCGGCGACGGTCCCCAGGGTTCCCGTGATGTGCAGGTAATGGGCGAAGGTCTCCGCCCAGTCCTCGAAAGGGTGGGCGGTCGCGTAGTGCGAGATGTACTCGCGCTCCCAGTTATCCGGGACATGCCCGGCGTAATAGTCGCCCAACGCGGCCTGATAGTCGCGCCGCTCGTCGCCGAAAAACGAGCGGGCCTGGTCGATGAGAGCGCCGCCGGTGATCAAGATCATCTCGTAGTAGTGGCCGACCTCGTGGCGCATGTGGCCGAGCATGGTGCGGTAGGGCTCTTTCAGGATGATCCGCTGTCGTTCGCGGTACAACTCGAGCGATTCGGCCAGATCGATGGTGATGACGCCGTTGGCATGGCCCATCGTCACCGGATGTCCTACCGACTTGCTGGAAATCAGATCGAATGCCAGGCCCTTCGGGTCCGTCCGAAACGGCGTGATCGGCAAACCCAAGTCGAGCAGTTGAAAGATCAAGCGCCGCAGCTCTTTCAGGGTGCTGCCGAATTCGTTCAGCGCCTCGGCATCGCCGGCGTCCGGCCCGGTCCGGACGAAACCGTCGGCGAAGCAGACACCGGTCGCCGAGCTCGCCTCGACCAGCCAGTTGCAGCCGCGCTCCCAATGCGCGCACCGCACCCATTCGGCGTCGTCGATCGTCGTGGACGACCCGGCGGCCGGCGCGAGGGCCACCGACATCCAGGGCTTGTGAAACGCGACGTCTGACGAGCAGGCCGAGCAGCGCTGTTCTTCGAAGGCCACGGCGGAACCGCAGTGCGGGCAGCGGAATGCGCGCATCGCCGCTATCCCCCGTGGTCCGTCGCGGTGAGATATGTCCAGGGTTGTTGTGGGCGGCTCTTCAGGTATCCCTGCTGCCAATTCCACTGCGGGTGCTGGCGCAGGAATTCGTCGGCGTCGAACGGCGCGCCGTCGGCCCGCCCGTACCGCCCCCACAAGTTCATCAGGGCGATGTCGGCGGCACAGGCGACCTTCGCATCGATGGAACCGAAAGGCGTAAAAGGCGTCAAACCACTGTTCTCGCAGGGATCTTCGTCCGAGTGCGCACAGATCGTGCGCGCCGAGGGGCGCGTGTAGTTGAGGTACGGGTCGAAGGTGTCCCCGAGCATGCGTTTGCCGACCTCGACGTCGATGCGCCCCTCGAACTCTCCGAGCAATTGTTGCCAGCGCACCTGGCGGGCACCGTTGGGCGTACGGATATCGCTGAAGCCCGTGCCGAAGCATTCCAGGTTGCGGATCCGGGGATCGGTCGGTGCGTTGTCACCCCAGAAATACCCGTCGGTTTTGCGCGCCAGGCTCTGATACAGCAGGCCCTCTTCGTAGCGCGCAATTTCCCCCGTCTTGATGTCCCCGATCAACCACGAGTTGGCGTACCCGCCGTTGTTGTCGGCGTTCATCAGGCTGATCCAGTGATCGATGCCGTCGGCGTACTGAGTTGCGATGCGGGCACGGCAGAACTCCGGTGTCCGGGTCTCGTCATACCCCTTGAATCCCTCGTACCCGCCGATGGTTGTTTCGGTGATCGCCAGACCGGCCGAGGACAGCCAGAAGTCGGTCATGCTCGCGACCCATCCGGGCGCGGTCTGCATCACCATTCGATTTCCCTCGGCGGGAGTCAAATCGAGGATCACGTTCTCGAACTGGCCCTGCCAGAAGTCGGTGAAGCTCGTGTGACCCAGCACGATTGAACCGTCCCTGGTCGCAGTGCCGGTCGCGATGAACGCGCTGCAGTGATTGCCCTCGCCGCCGGTGGGGGCGAGCGCGGTGTAGCGGCCCGAGTTCTTGGGCCACCAATAACCGGTGAGCTCCATCCAATCGTTGATTCCCAGCACGTCGTCGAACGTCGAAGGAACCCCGGCAGCGGTCAAACCGGCTGCGATTCCTTCGATTTCGGCACGCAATTCCGACGGGACCTTGGATGCGTGCAATTCGACGGCCTTGGTAACAAAGAAATCGTAGGTCATCCCGATGTCTTGATAGGTCATCTCCCGGTAGACCCGGATCGATTCGGCATACTCGTCAGCGATGAGGTATCCGTACTGGAACCCTCGTTCGAATGGTGCACCACCGATCGAGAGGTGCACCCACCCGTTGACATCGCGTCGGGAAGCCCTGGCCATCCAAGCCTGCTGTTCCGCTGTCAGCTTGGCGGGCGCGGTGCGAGCGGGACCTTCGGCGGGCGCGACCGGCGGCTGCACGTTATGAGGCGGGGGCTCGGCGGGTCGTGCGGACGGCTGGGTTGCCACGATCACTCCTTGGAATGGTTGCCGAACAGGCCCAAGTTCGAGCTGGTTGACGACGGCCGCGACGGCGTGCCACCCGCGCACGCTGTTGCCGGCCGGATTCAATCTCGGCGAGAAGGCAGCCACCGCGAGGCGGCCCGGCACCACGGCCAGCACAGCGCCCGCCGACACCGCTCTTGGCGGGCACCCCGGCCGTATAGGCCCAGTCGCCGGATTGCGTGTACATCCCCTCCATCACCATTTCGGCCAGCAAGTAGGGAACGTTGGAAGCAGCGACGACCCGCACGCCCGTGCGGGGGTTGACCCCGCCAGACGCCAGGGTGGCGCCCATGGTCGCCAAGTCGGCAACGTTCAGCATCGTCGAACACTGCTGGGTGTACACCGTGCACGCTTCCATCGGATCGATGGAAATCGTTCCCGCGCTGTACATCAACCAGGCGATGGCCTTGTTGTGCGCGTTGGTGGCTTGCTCGGAAGCATTGATCTCCTCGCCGAGCGAAAGCGGGCGGCCCGCGAATGCCGATTGCATGTCCAGGATTTTGCGCCACCGGTCGGCCGCATCGATTGCTCGCACCAAGCCGGTCGTCGCCATCGCGCCCGCGTTGACCAACGGCGACCTGGGCTTGTCGTGGTGCAGTTCCAGGGCCAGCACGGAATCGAACGCGGCTCCGGTCGGATTGGCACCGACCTTGGCGCGCACCGCCGCGGGGCCCAGCTGCTCGATGACCAACGCCAAAGTGAACACTTTCGAAATCGACTCGATCGGGAACTCATGGTCAACGTCTCCGATCGCGAAGACGTGACCGCCGGGAGTCATCGCGCACAATGCGAAAATGCTCGAGTCCACGTCGGCAAGTGCGGGGATGTAGTTCGCGTTGTGCCCCTCGGAGTTATGCCGATGCAGCGAGTAGGCGTGCGCCACGGCGGAGTCGATCGCTACCGGATCCAACGGGTCTGTGGGCATGACGAACCACTACCAGCTCAGCGTCGGGCGAAGCACCTGCGGCCGGCTCAGGCCAGTCGCGGGATGGTGCCCGCGCCACCGAAGACCGCATGCCGCTCGCTGTGCATCGTCGTGATTTCCTCGGTTCTTGCGGGTTCTTGCGCAGGTCGAATTTGCGACAGCGAGCGTAGCAGAGCGAACTCGCCGCGAGCAGATGCGAGCCCACCGCCGCCACCGGCAGGAGCCCGCCTGGGGCGCAATCGTTATTGTCAATGCTAAATTAGCAAACTAAGGTCGGCGATGCAGGGGTACGGCCTCGGAACCACATTCGACCGCAGGGGGCCTCGGATGGAACGCGATCAGCTCATCGACCTGACCCGGCGCGCGTGCAAGTTGGCGCGCGACAACACGACCGACCTCGCCGCCCAGCCGCACCGGGTCGACGCGAGCGAGTACACCTCCGCCGAGCGGCACGAACGCGACCGGGCCATGGTGCTGGCCAGCCCCCAGCTGGTCGGCTACGCCTCGGAGCTGCCCGCAGTCCGGCGACCTACTGCACCAAGACGGTGATGGGGCGGTCGATCCTGCTGACCAGGCCATCGGACGGATCGGTCCGGGCGTTCGACAACGTCTGCCTGCACCGCCAGTCTCAGGTGGCCAGCGGTTGCGGCACCGCCAAGCGATTCACCTGCCCTTACCACGCGTGGACCTACGACAACACCGGCAAGCTGGTCGGGCTGCCGGGCCGCGAGGGCTTCCCCGACGACGGTGACCAGATCCGACGCCCTGACCGAGCTGCCGGCCACCGAGTTCGCCGGATTCCTCTGGGTCGCAATGGATCCCGGCGCGACCCTGGACGTCGCCGCGCACCTGGGACCGCTGGCCGACGAGCTGGACTCCTGGGGCATCGGGCGGTGGGCTCCGCTGGGCGAGAAGGTGCTCGACTGTCCCGATCAACTGGAAGCTGGCCATCGACACCTTCTCGGAGAACTACCATTTCGCCACCGTGCACCGGCAACACCTTCGCCACCATCGCCCGCAGCAACTGCACGGTTTTCGACGCCTACGGGCCCCATCACCGGTTGATCTTCCCGCTGAACACGATTTCGGAGCTGGACGGCATCCCCGAAGACCAGTGGGACCCGTTCCACAACATGGTGGTGATCTATGCGCTGCTTCCCCAACATCGTGCTCTCGGTGACCATCGCCAACGGCGAGCTGTTCCGGGTCTACCCCGGCGACCGACCCGGCAGGTCCATCACCGTCCACCAGAACTCGACACAGCTGGACCTGTCCGACGACTCCGTTGCCGCCGGCGCGCAAGCCGTTTTCGACTATGCGCATGCCACGGTGCGCGACGAGGACTACCGGCTGGCCGAGGCGCTGCAGGCCAACCTGGAGTCCGGCGCCCGCGACCACCTGGTGTTCGGCCGCAATGAACCGGGGCTGCAACATCGCCACATCACCTGGGAGCGGGCGTTGGCGGACGGACCGTCAACCGGCTGACAGCACCGCGATCAGATCCTCGAGAAGCGTTGCCAGGAGATCGTTTTCGACGGGCATCAGAGCCGCTGCAGCAGCTCCGCCGCCGCGCCGCGCCGGCCGGCGGTCACCAGCGGCAGCACTTGGTCGACCGCCGTCCGCAAGTCCCGGTTCACCGGTTCGGCGTTGGTGACCGTGGTGGAAAGCACCTCGACCAGCTCCCAGTCGCGGTAGAGCGCCAACGAACGCTCGTTGAACGCAAAACCCGTCACGGGCCTGCCCCACAGCGTTCCGTGGTAGCGGTACGGACCTTCCATGTACTCGATGGGCAGGCCGTGCGCCGGGGCCGCCACCAACGGCTCGCCGGTGATGTCCAGTTGCAGTGTGGCGCAGGTTATGCGGTGCCGGTCGGGCATGTAACGGGCCGAGGCGGCGGGCCGCACCAGCGGCCGCACCGACTCCGGCCACCGGACGTAGCTGCTGATCACGACCTCGACGTCTTCGGCGCACTGCGGCGGCATGGCCGGATCCGGATAGCTCGCGGTCACACCGGTAAAAGGCTGCAGCGCATTGGCATTCGTGCGGTCGAACTGCCGCCAGATGCTGAGGTCCACGCCGTTGTCGAAGTTGATGGTGCGCCATTCGTGAGACCTGGCCCGCGGGTCTCCCCCGGATCCGCCGCCGCCGGCATACTTCGGAAACCACTGCCGGTCTACGTGCCCGCCGCTGCCGGACACCTCTTCGACCGCTTCCCCCCACCGCAGTGTCCCGGTCATCGACATCCCGGTCTGGAAATACGAGTAGGTGTCCCGTTGGCCGAAGCACTCGATCTTGCCGTTGTAGGTCGACGCACCGACCGGGGTCGGTGCGCGGGTGGGGGTTACGGCGAGGTCCAGCCGCATGGGCCGCCCGTCGTGATCCTCACCCACCAGGCTGAGCCGGTAGGTGTAGGGCAGCAGATTTCCGTCGGCGTCGCGGCAGGTGGTCCACGATGCGGTGCCCGCGCCGCTGTGGTAGCTGAGGTCGAGATAGCCGGCGGCCATCGAAAGCTTTTGCGCCGCTCCGGGTTGCATGTTTGCGGGCGGCATGTCGTAATCCGTGTACGTGCCGTAGTCACCGGTGTCCAGGTCGAACAGGGCCAGCGTGTAGAAATCGGCCACCACGCTGCCGCCGGGCCTGTTCTTGTTGAAGATGGTCAGGAAGGCGAACGACCGGCCGGTCTGGACGGCGTCGAGTTGGCCGGCGATGAACCACGTGTCCGACTCCTGGTCGGGGTGTTCGCCTTCGGCGGCCGGGAAATCCAGCTGGCTATCGCCGGGCACCAATTGGTAGGGATACCTGCGCCAGTCGCTACTCAATTGACTCTCCGCGTCGGCTGCCGTGCTTATTTTTGTTAGGTTAACATCAATAGCGATGTTACGGATCCCCTGCCTGAAGTAGGTGCCCCGATGTCCCAGGATCCCGGCCACCGCTCGTACGACGAGATTTTCGTCGGCGGCCAGTGGCGAAAGCCCGCCAACCCACAGCAGCTCGCGGTGATCTCCCCGCACTCCGAGGAGCCCGTGGGCTATGCCCAGGCCGCCGGGCCCGAGGATGTCGACGCGGCCGTCGCCGCCGCCCGGCACGCGTTCGACCATGGCCCCTGGCCGCGGCTGACGCACGCCGAGCGGATGGCCAAGGTCGAACAGCTCGCCGCGATCTACGCCGGCCATATCGACGAGATGGCGGACCTCATCACCGCCGAGATGGGCTCTCCCCGCAGTTTCAGTCGGCTGGGCCAGGCGGCGGGCGCGGCCTCGATGATGCACCTCGCCCTGGCGGCCGCCCGCGACTTCCCCTGGGCGGAGCGCCGCCACGGAGTGCTCGGCGAGGTGCACCTGAACAGGGCCCCGGTGGGGGTGGTCGGGGCGATCGTGCCGTGGAACGTGCCGCAGTTCCTCATCATGCCGAAGCTGATTCCCGCCCTGATTGCGGGCTGCACGGTGATCGTCAAGCCCGCGCCCGAAACGCCTTTGGACGCTTTGTGGCTGGCCGAGATGATCGAGCAGCTCGGCCTGCCCGAGGGTGTGGTGTCCGTGCTGCCCGGCGGCACCGACGTCGGCGAGGCGCTGGTGCGCCATCCCGGCGTGGACAAGGTCGCCTTCACCGGTTCCAGCGCCACCGGGCGGCGGATCGCGGCGCTGTGCGGCGAGCAGCTCAAGCGGGTGAGCCTCGAGCTCGGCGGCAAGTCGGCCGCGATCATTCTCGACGACGCCGACCTCGACAAGACCGTCGCCGCGCTCAAGACCGCCAGCCTGATGAACAACGGGCAGGCCTGCGTCGCGCAGACCCGCATCCTGGCCAGCAAGCGGCGGCACGACGAGGTCGTCGACGCGCTGGCCGCGATGATGTCGGGCCTGCAGGTCGGCGACCCCGCCGACGAGGCCACCGACGTCGGACCGCTTGTCGCGCAACGGCAACAGCGCCGGGTGCAGGACTACATCCGCTCCGGACGCGACGAAGGCGCGCGCATGATCATCGGCGGCGACGACAGTCCCGCGGAGCGGGGCTGGTACGTGCGGCCGACGCTGTTCGCCAACGCCACCAACGACATGCGCATCGCCCGGGAGGAAATCTTCGGGCCGGTCCTGACCGTCCTCCCTTACGCCGACGAGGACGAAGCGATCCGAATCGCCAACGACAGCGACTACGGTTTGGCCGGTTCGGTGTGGACCGCCGACCCGGCACACGGCATGGAGATCGCGGCCCGGGTGCGAACCGGCACCTACGGGGTCAACATGTACACCCTCGACATCGGCTCTCCGTTCGGGGGCTTCAAGCAGTCGGGCATCGGCCGCGAGTTCGGGCCGGAGGGCCTCGACGAGTACGTCGAACTGCAATCGGTGCTGTGCAACGGCAAGATGCCGCCGCTCAACGGCTGAGATCAAACCCCTCCGGGCAACTGCAGGGTCAGTTCGACCGGGCAGCACAGCGCGCCGTGTTGATTGGTGACCAGGATCTCGATGTCCACCAGGCAGCGCGGCGGATCCACCGATGCGTCTCGCCGCTTGGCCACCGCCCGACCCCGGCCGATCATCGTGTCCCCGGCGAACACCGAACCGGCCAGCCGCAGGGAGCGGCGCACCACGCGGCTGCTCGGGCCCGCCCAGTCGGTCGCGACGCGGTCGGCGAAGCCGGCGAGGTGCATGGTGTTGACGTAGATCGTCGGATTGCCCTGGCCTCGGGCATAATCCGGGTCGAAATGCCCCGGGAAGTAGTCCCATGTCGCTCCGGCGTTCTCCACCACGCGCTGGTAGCTGATGTGGTCGACGACCTCGGGCAGCTCGACCGGAACCGATATCTGGTTCCAATCCAGGTCACCGGTCATCGATCCGCCGCAGGGGTGAAGCGGAACAAGGTGTTCCGGCACGTCGCGACCAGTGCCCCGTCCTGGCGGCGATAGGTCTCGAGCGTTTCGACGAAATGACCGACGCCCAGGCGGGTCCGCTTCTCGGGCGACACGGATACGAGCTCCTCGACAACGGTGAGCACGTCGCCCTCGACGATGGGGTCGAAGAACTCGACGTCGTTGGCGGCGTTGATGAAGGTCGTCCCGGGCAACGGGACCCGCAGCACCATCGATGCGACGGGGCGACGGCCGCCGCCGTGCTGGGAGGGCTGCCACGGCGGGGGGATCAGCCATCCCATGAGCAACGCCGGCGGGGCCGGCAGACCACCCCACGTCTGCCGGGCGAACTCGGCATCCCAATACGAGCGGTTACCGTCGTGGACCATCGCGGCGAACAACTGGATGCGGGCGCCGCTGACCGGGGTGGGCGCGGTTCGTGGTTCGCTGCTCGCGCCGACCATCCGCAGCGCGTCCTCGTAGGTCCCGAAGGCCAGCTGGTAGCTGAGGTCGTCCGCGGTCACATGACGAGCGGGTGCCGGCTGGGCACCGAATCCCATGCGAGCTCGCGCGAGGCGAAGTACCAGTTGCCACGCTCGTAGACCAGCGTGTCGTGGAACAGTCCGGTGGCGCGCAGCGTGGTCTCGCCGTACTGGCTTCCGAAAAGCACCGCGATACAACGCTGTACGGCGTTGACCCCGTCGACGCGGATCTCGTGATCGAGGGTGACCAGGCGCTGTCCGTCGCCACCGTCAAAGGCGGCACGCAGGTCGTGGAACACCTCACCGTCGCGGGTGTAGCTCGCACCGGAGTGGCGGAACGTGGCAAGCCAGCGCTCGCGGTCGCCGTCGGAGAAGGCCCGATTGTGCCGGGCGCTCAGGTCCAGGATGCCGGCGCGACCCGTGACGGCCTGGAGCATTTGCTGTTCCTGATAGGTCATGGTCATCTGTGCTCTCCACTCTTTCCGGGCGTGACAGCGGACAATTAAGAGCCGACGTAACAATAACGTAACTTAGGGCGCTCTACGTAACATCGCGGTAACCTAACGGCGAACGACGTACCCCTCTCTGTCGCGATCCCACGCGTCGGGGGTCGGGCCCCTGGCGCGCAGGATGTCTTTCCGTATCCGCCCAATGGCGTTCGTAGGCAATTCGTTTACCGTCTCGACGAAACGTGGCACGCAGAAATAGGGCATCCGGGCCGCGCAGAAGTCGAGGAGCTCCGCGCAGTCCAATGTGGCCCCGGGGCGCAACGTCACGATCAACAGGATGTCGTCTTCGCCGAGTTCGCTGGGGACCCCGACCACCGCGGCTTCGGCCACCGCGGGATGGCGCAGGACGACGCTTTCCACCTCCACGGAGGAGACGTTCTCGCCGCGTCGGCGCAACGAATCTTTCAGGCGGTCCACGTAGGTCAGGTTTTGATCGTCGTCGAGGCGGCCGAGGTCGCCGGTACGAAACCACTCCGGGTGCGGGAGGACGCGCAGCGGGCCGTCGCCCTCGCCGACATAACCTGCGCTCATCACATGGGGGTGTCTGGGGCGGCAAGCGATCTCCCCGACCGTGCCCGCGGGTAACCGATTGCCGTCCTCGTCGAGGATGCGCACCTCGAAATCGGGATTGGGCCTGCCCGACGTTCCGGGGACGCCCTCGTCGGCGATCCCCTTGACGGCGATCGGGAAGGCCTCGGTCATCCCGTACATCGTCACGATGCGGCAGCCGTAGCGCTTTTCGATGTCGGAGTAGGAGTCGGCGCCGATGGGCGCCGCGGAGATGAAGCGCAGCGGCAGCTGCGCGTCGCGGGGGTCCGTCGGCAAGTTGCGCAGCATCGACACCATCGCGCCCGCGCCGGCGAATCCGATGGCGCCGTGGGCGCGTATCTCGTCCCACACGCCGCTGGGGTGGAAAGCCCCTGCCAGCACGGTGGTTCCGCCGACCAGCATGGGGGCCAGCACGCTGGGCGCGGCGCTCAGATGGAACAGCGGCATGGCCGTCCACAACACCTCCCCCGCGCGGAATTCCCAGGCGGACGCGACGGTGGCCGCCACCGAGAACAGGTAGTGCCACGTGGTGGCGACCGCTTTCGACGGCCCGGTGGTGCCCGAGGTGTAGAACAGCGACCCCACCTCGCCCGCGCCGATCGGCGTTTCGGCCAGGGGGCGCCCGGGATCCTGACACAGGGCGGAACTGAGCGAATGATCCTGCAGCACAACGTGCTCAAGCGTCTCCAGGTGGTCGGCAACGTCGTCGACGCGGGGCCGCCGCTCCGCATCGGTGAGGATGACCCTGGCCCTCGCCAGTCGCAGAGTGTGCAACAGGAAGTCGCCCTTGCTCGCGGCGTTCACCGCCGCGGTGACCGCGCCGATGCGCGCCGCGCCCAGCCAGAAGTAGACCCACTCCGCGCAGGTGCCGGTGAACAGCGCGACACAGTCGCCAGGGCCGACGCCGAGGTCGGTCAGGACGGCCGCCGCCGCGCGAGAGCGGAGTCGCATCTGCTCGAATGTCACGTCGACGCCGTCGATCGACATCATCACCCGGTCGGGGTGCTGCCCGGCCCGCCGATCGAGCACCGCCGGCACGGTGAAACGGTCGACGCCGAAATCCGAGGGCCCCAGGCGCTGACCGCTGTCGGGACGCATCAGGCCTTGGCGGCCGCCGGGTCGGGCTTCCCGTCGGGCGTGTACCCGAAGTCGGTGGGCGAGGCCTGCGGCCCGGGGTAGAAGCGGTGCGCCCAGCGGCGCAGGGCGGCATAGTCGTGTGCCTCTTCGGGCGCCAGGTTCGGCTTCTCCAGGTATTTCATGTTTTCCCACGTGAAGAAGTCCTGCTTGATGACCTCTTGCTGGAGCGCCAGGAACCGGGCGGCACGCCCGCTGGGCACGTCGCCGGTGTCGCCGGGTTCCCGAATCGATGCCTGGGTGTAGAAGTAGTCGGTGTAGTCCTCGTCGACCGGTGTCTGCCCGGTGATCTGCACCGTGGCGACCAGTTCGCTGGGGAAGCGGACCACGCCCAGACCCAGCGAGTAGTTGTCGTAGATGATCTTGGCGTCGACGGGCCCGTTCGGGGTCAGCCAGGTCTGCGGCCGGCCGCCGCCGAAGTGGGCGTTGACGTGGGCGTGCAGGTGGTAACCGGACACCTCGAACGACGCGGTCGTGGCGGGGCTGGCGGCCTTGTGCACGTATTGCACGTGGTACGGGTCGGCCGCGTTCTCGATGATCATCTGCGGGTGCACCTTCACCCGGTTGAGCATCTGGCTGTGCGGGTGCAGCGGGTAGTACTCCCCCGTCTCCAGTTCGGGCATCGCCGGGGGCCGCCAGTACGGCTCCCGGCCGTGACGCTCGTGCCAGGCCAGGATGAAGCCGTACCACTCCATGGTGGGGTAGGTGCGAATGCGGACGTTGTTCTTGCAGCCGATCTTGCTGTAGGGAATCAGCGCATTGGTACCGTCGCCCGCCCACCGCCAGCCGTGCCAGGGGCACACGATGTTCTCGCCCTCGACGGTGCCCCCGACGCCCATGTTCGCGCCGAGGTGCTGGCAGTAGGCGTCCATCACGTGCACCCGGCCGGACTGCGTGCGGAAAAGCACCAGTTCCTCGCCGAAGTAGTGCGCTCGCTTGACCTGGCCGGGAGCCAGGTCGGAGGCGAAGCTGACGATGAACCAGCCCGTCGGGAACCGATAGGTCGACAGCGCGATGCCGGCCTGGCCGAACTCCCGTTCCGACGGGTCTTCGGCCGGATCCGACGCCGAGTCCGAAATTGTCTGCGTCACGAGCACTCCATCTCCCGCCCCGGAACTCACCCGGCGGTTCGGCGACTAACGTCTATTTTTACTATCTTAAGCATTGAACGTCAACGCGGCGCCTGCCTACGTCGGAGGGCTGGTTGCGGTTGACGACGATGGCGGCCGGCGTTTTCTGACGCACTGCTGCTCAATGCCTTTCGGAAATGGCAAGTCAGGAAGGGCGGGCAACAGGGCCGCCACGCGCAGCGTGAGGCGTTGCTGCTCAATCCGTTTCGGGTGTGCGGGTGCGAGATCGCCGCCATGGTCGTAACCTGCTCGATCGCGATCGTGGGCGCAATCCGGGCGGCGTCGTCGGTCACCGCCCGTCAATCAACTCAGTCGATCAGCCGCAATGCGGCCTTGGGGCACTGATCCACCGCGGCGCGCACGTCGATTTCCAGGCGCGGCGGCACCGGCCCGTCCGCGATCTGCACCACCTCGGCGTCGCCGAGTTCGAAGACATCCGGCGCCAGCGATTCGCAGAAGCCGCTGGCCTCACACAATTTCTCGTCGACCGTCACGCGCATTGACTGCCCTCCACATCTCATAGGCCCTTGGGGCGGGTCCCGATCACCCCGCCGGTTGCGAGGTGGCTCAGCTGTTCCCCGATCAGACCGCACCGCTCGCGCAATACCTCCGCATTGTGCTCGCCGAGTCTGGGCGGCGGCCGCCGCAGCCACCTGTCCTGACCGGCGAGGGCGGCGAACGGCGGGCACGGGTACAGGTTGGTCCCGGTGCTGGCATGGTGCAGGGATTCGAAGAAGCCGCGATCGCGCAGCTGGGGATTCTCGGTGACCAGCGACGGCGACACCACGGGCGCGGCGGGAATGCCGGCGACGGCCAGCCGCTCGACCACAGCGTCGCGCGGCTGGTCGGCGACCCAGTCCGCCAGGCGTCGGTCGATGTCGTCGGCGCGCGCCCGCCGCCCGGCGACGGCCGGCCAGACCGTTTCGTCGCACCAGCTCGGTCGGCCCAGCAGATCGACCAGCGCGCGCCACTCGTGGTCGTCGCGCACCGTCAACGCGATCCAGTCGTCCTCACCGGCGCATCGGTAGACGTTCTGGATCACGTCGCAGTGGCCGCGGTTGCCGCGCCGGGCCAGCGTTTTGCCGAAGACCTCCGATTCGATTGCCTGAACCGCCGTGGCGTTGAGGACCGTCTCGAGCATGGGGAGCTCGACCAGCTGGCCGGTTCCGGTGCGTTCGGCGAAGCTGAGCGCGGCCAGCACGGCGAAGGCGGCATGCACTCCGGCCAGCGGATCGCAGGCGCCGCGCGGGGTGACCGGCGGCTCCTCCGGCAGTCCGGTCACCCAGGCCAGGCCGGCGATCTGCTCCATGGTGGGCGCGAACCCGACCCGGTCGCGCCACGGGCCATCGAGCCCGAACGCGGGCATGCGGGCGACGACGAGCCTGGGATTCACCTTCAGCAGCACGTCGGCGGTGAGCCCGAACTGGTCCATCACGCGCGGCGAGAAGTTTTCGATGACGACGTCGGCGCCGGCGGCCAGCTCGGCGAACAGGCGGCGGCCCTCTTCGGTGCTCAAATCCAGTGTGATCGAACGCTTGTTGGTGTTCATCGCGTGGAACACCCACCCGTACTCCCACCAGTCGTCGACATCCGTGCGCATCCCGCCGGAGTAGCGGATGCCGTCAGGTCGTTGGATCGACTCGACCTTGACGACGTCGGCGCCGAACGCGGCCAACAGGTGCGTCGCCGCGGGTCCGGCCCAGAACGCGGTCAGATCGATGATCCGCACGCCCGCCAGCGGCAATCCGGGTGTCGGCTCCGCACCGAATTTCGTTGCCTGCCAGACCGGCTCGCCATCGTCCGCGCCGATCTGGGCGGTGCCGCCCGGCGGCGGCGGGGCACATACCGACATCAGCCAGGGCGGCCGCGGCTGGTGGAAGCCGGCGGGGTTGTGGACGAAGGTTCCGCGCTGCCGCGCGTATTCCGTGCCCCGGATGGTGGAGCCGTTGCCCAGTGCGGCGATCGGCAGCCGGAACAGCTGGCCGAGGGCGACGATCTCTTCGACCGTTCGCTCGGCCAGCCACGGGCGGATTTGTTCGCGGATCAGATCGCGGTATTGCCAGCGCCCGATCTGGAAACGCAGTTGTTCGATCTCCTCCAACTGCGGGCACTCGACCATGGCGCAGAAGTCCAGCCATTGCTGACCGGTGACCATGGTGATCCCGACGTAGCCGTCCTTGGCCGGTTCGATCGAAGGAACCTCCAGCGTGCGGCGAATCGGTGGAACGCGGAGCAGCCGCGAGTGCAGCCATTCGCTGCTCTGCATCGCGGTGATCGCCTCGAGCATGGACAGGTCGAGGTGCTCCCCCGGGCCGCCCCGTTCGACCCGGCGGTGCACGGCCAGCGCGCCGAAGGCGGCGTACACGCCGCCCATGTATTCCCCGAGGTCACCGCCGATCGCGATCGGGGGGCCGGCCGGGTCGCCGCGGAAGCCGGGCGAGCCCGACCACGCCTGGAGGGTGAACTCGCTCGCGGGGCGGTCGGCGTACGGCCCGTTCCAGCCGAAGTCGGAGATCGTGACGACGATAGCGCTCGGCGAGTCGGCCAGTAGCCGCTGCGGGTCGATGCCCAGCGTGGCGGCCCGCGCCGGGCCCGCGGTGACGACCACGACGTCGGCGGCGGCCAGCATGGCGCGAAATCGCGCCGAATTCGTGGCATCGGAGGGGAGCGTCATGCTGCGCTTGCCGGCGTTGAGGTAGCTGTAGAACGGTGAGTCAGAACCGGCCGGCACCGTCGAACAGGTGGCCGAGTACCGCCGCAACCAATCGCCTTGCGGCGGTTCCACCTTGTGCACCCGAGCCCCGGCATCGACGAGAAGCTTTCCGCAGTAGCTGCCGGCTATCCGGTCGCTGACCTCGACCACATGCAATCCCCGCAGCGGTGTCGGCCGGCTTTCGGGCTCGCACCTCACCCGGCTATTTATACCATTACTGCTAAAATAGCTAAGCCAGCGGAGCACGAGGATCGGATGACCGCCGTGGGAAATGGGTTTGACGCCCGCCGCCGATTGTCGGCGCCACGGATCGCCGAAATCGTAGCCGACGAGTTGCGTCGGCAGATCATCGACGGCGAACTCGCGGACGGCGACCTGTTGCCACGCCAGGAAGTGCTCGTCGAGCAGTTCAACGTCAGCCTGGTCTCCCTGCGAGAGGCGCTGCGGATTCTGGAAACCGAGGGCCTGGTATCGGTCCGCCGGGGTAACCAGGGCGGCGCCGTCGTGCATGCTCCGGCGAAGACCAGCGCCGCCTACATGCTCGGCCTGCTGCTGCAGAGCGAGTCCGTCGCGGTCACCGACCTGGGCATGGCCCTGCAGGAACTCGAGCCGGCCTGCGCCGCGTTGGCCGCCCAGCGGCCCGACCGCGCGGACACGTTGGTTCCAGAGCTCAAGCAGGTCAACGATTCCATGGCCCAGAACCTCGACGACGGTCGGCTGTTCACCGAAATCGGCCGCGAATTCCATGATCTCGTCGTCCGTGGCTGCGGCAATCAGACGATCATCGCGGTCGTCGGCACCCTGGAGACGCTGTGGACCAGCCACGAGCGGCAGTGGGCGGACGAGAGCGCGGCACGAGGCACCTATCCGTCACTGGCCAAGCGGCGCGCGGTGCTCAGCACGCACATCAAGCTGGCCGAGACGATTGCGGAAGGCGACGTCGACCGGGCCCGTCGCATTGCCGGTCGCCACCTCGCCGACACGCAGACCTACGTGCTGTCCGGCCGGCCCGAGCAACGAATCCATGCGCTTTCGCCGCAAGCCATGTCGCGCCCAAGGGATTTGCGGCGCACTTGACTCCGACAAGGACCGCGTTGGTCACCGGCGGCAGCGGGGGTATCGGCAAAGGATGCGGTCGCAAACTCCGTGAGCTCGGGTACGACGTGGTGCTGGTGGCGCGCCGCGAAGGCCCGCTGCGTGCGGCCGCCGAGGAGATCGGTGCGCGTCACATCGTGGCCGATGCCTCGGATCCCGTCGGGTTCTCCTCGGCCCTGGGCACTTTGGAGACCATTGACCTCGTCGTGCACGCGGCCGGCACGCTGGGTGGGACCTACGCGCGCAAGCAGACGTTCGATCAGTGGCAAGCCATCATTTCGGCCAACCTGGACTCGTGCTTCGTGGTGACCTCCGCCGTCCTCCCGCGCATGCGCGCGGGCTCGCGGCTGGTCTTCATCTCGTCGTCGGCCGCGCACGAGCCGATGCCGGCCCGGACCGCGTATTCCGCGTCGAAGGCGGGCATGAATGCGTTCGCACGGGCGCTGGCCCTCGAGGTCGACCGCGACGGCATCAGCGTGCACCTCGTGACCCCGGGCCCCGTGGAGACCGAGATGCTGCAGGACGTTCCGTTCGAGATGTTTGCCGTCCAGGTATCCGACGTCGCCGAGGCCGTCGCGTGGCTGGATACCGTCGACCCGTCGGTCGATTTACCGGAGATCCGGCTAGTCCGCCGTGCAACGGGGGCCCTTCGCGCGACCGCCGGTGGTGCCTACCGAAGCGCGGCGGCGGCAGGGAATGCCTTGATCACCGACTCGCCGAACGCGTGCAGCGAGTCCGGGGCGGCGAAGTCGGCGAACCACACGTAGCACCGCTCAACCCCCCGCGCGGCCAGGCCGGCGAAATGGTCGATCAGCTCGTCGGCGTCGCCGCACACCAGCCCCGACCCCAGGTTGCCGAATCGGCGGGTGCTCACCTCGCGCACCTTGTTCGGATCGCTGCCCGGGCGGACGAAGCCCACCATCTGCTGGACCGACACCCGCGCCCGTCCCGCCGACATCGCCAGTTCGGGCAGTTTGTCGAGGTGGTTGGCCGGCAGGTTCCACCAATCCGCGTATTTGCGTACGAGTCCCATCATCCGGCGGCCGGTGCCGCCCAGGACCAGCGGTATCGGATAGGTTCTGTGCGGCAGCTGCGGAGCCGTACCGTCCGAAACCTCGTCGCCCCAATATCGTCTGATCAGGCCGAGGTGGCGGCCGAGTTGCTCTACCCTGGCCACCGGATCCTGCTGGCCCACATCGAATCTGGTGAACTCCGCCGGCCAGGACCCCGCGCCGAGCCCGAGTTCGAACCTGCCCTCCGAGGCGTCGGACACGGTGACGGCTTGTTTGGCCAGCACGGCCGGGTGCCGGAAGGCGTTGCACAGGACGAGGTGGCCGATCCGCAAGCGCTCCGTCTTTGCCGCCACCCAGGTGGCGATGCCCATTGCCTCCCAGATGCTTTCATTCGGCAACCCGGGCGCCTCGAGGTGATCGATGAACGCCATCCCGTCGAACCCGCTCGCCTCGGCGTGGCGCGCCCGATCCGCGATGTCGGCCACCGACAGCCGCACCTGCGGCAGGAACAGATACCACTCCACCACGCGCCACCTCATGCCGATTGCAACGACCGCGCTAGTTTACTATTTTTATTATGTTAGGGGTCTTATGGATGTCGGACTGACTGCGGAGCAGCTGTCGCTGCGCGACACCGTACGCGACATCCTGCGCGCCGAGTGCCCGCCGGGCGCCGCACGCCAAGCGTTGACCGATTCGGGGACCGATGCGGGGACGGATTCGGAGCGCTGGCGCGGCCTGTGGAAGACGGTCGTCGATCTCGGCTGGACCCAGCTCGCGGAGCCCGACGCCGACGACTACGGCCTGATGGATCTGGCCCTCGTGCTCGAAGAGTGCGGCGCCGCGCTCGCGCCAATTCCCTTGCTGAGCAGCGTCGGTCTGGCCGCGGGCGCGTTGCGCGCGATCCCGGGTGATGGCTTCGACGCGGTGCTTGCCGAGATCGCCGGCGGTGCCGTCGCCACGCTGGCGGTCCACGCCGGAGGAGCCCGGCTTCCCGGCGCACCGATGACCCTGCGCCAAGGCCGCATGCGCGGCCGGGCCGTCGCCGTGCCCGACCTGACCCGCGCGGACCTGCTCGTCACGCTGGCCCGCACCGGCGATGACGGTGTGGCGGTGGCCGTCGTCCGCTGCGGCGAGGGCGTGACCGTGGCGCCGGCCGGCGAGCCCACCGATCCGGCACAGCCGCTGGCCGACGTCGACGTCGACGCGGAACCGGTGGCCGTCGCGCCCGTGCGCATCGAAGCCGCCTTGGCGGCGCCGATGGTGGCCGCCGCGGCCGACCTCGTCGGCGTGGCCCGCGCGGCCCTGCACCGATCCGTCGAGCACGCGAAGACGCGACGACAGTTCGGCGCGCCGATCGGTGCGTTCCAGGGCATCAAGCACGCGCTGGCCGACAACTACGTCGGCGTGGAGCGAGCGCGCAGCCTCTCCTACGCCGCGGCGGCCCGACTGGGCGATCGGGACGTCACCCCGATGGAGGCGTGGACCGCCGCGGCCCTGGCCAAAGCGGCCGCAGGCGACGCGGCCACCGCGTGTGCGCGCACCAATGTCCAGGTGCACGGCGCCCTCGGCCAGACCTGGGAGCACGACAGCCACCTCTACGTCCGGCGCGCGTGGCAGGGTGCGGCGATGTTGGGGGACAGCCGCGCGCTCTACCACGCGCTGGGCCACCGTTTCGTGGGCGGCGCGGCATGAGCGCGGTCGTCGCCGAGTTCGCCGGCTGGCTGCGGGAATTCCTGCCGGCGGACTATTACGAGAACTATCGCGAATACCGCTGGGACATGACCCTTAGGCGGGAGTACCAGCGGGCCGCCTTCGAGGCCGGGTGGATACAGCCCACCTGGCCGCGGGAACACGGCGGCCGCTCACTGGGCCTGCGCGACGCCATGGAAGTGCGGCTGGAGGCGGCCATGCGGTCAGCGCCGAAGATGCCCAACATCCAGGGTCCCGGAGTGGCCGCACCGGGCATTCGTCAGTTCGGCACGCCCGCCCAGATCGACCGCCTGCTGGTTCCCCTGCTGCGGGGCGACGAGTGGTGGGCGCTCGGCATGTCCGAGCCGGACGCCGGTTCGGATTTCGCCGGTCTGCGCACCCGCGCCGAGCGTCACGGGGAGATATTCCGGGTCAACGGCCACAAGATCTGGACCACTCAGGCCCACCTGTCGCGGTGGTGCACGCTGTATGCCCGCACCGATCCCGAGGCGCCGAAACACCGCGGCATTTCCTGCCTGATCCTCGACCTGCAGTCGCCCGGGGTGACGATCGAACCCATCCGGATGGCGTCGGTCTCCGATGAGACCTTCTGCGAGGTGTTCCTCGACGACGTCGAGGTGCCGGTGGAAAACCTGCTCGGTCCCCTCAACGGCGGTTGGAACGTCGCGTTGTCGTCGCTGCACCACGAACGTCAGATGATCTGGATCATGAACTGGGTCGAGATCAAACGCGGACTCGACTCCGTGCGCGGGTCGCTCCCGGGCGACGACATCTGCGCCGAGCTGGGCTCGCTGCTGGCCGATGCGGAGGCGCTGCGGGCCACCGGCTACCGCGCGCTGGCCAACGAGCTGGCGGGCCGGGCCAGCCCGGAAGCCGACACCATGAAGCTGCTGGGATCGATTACCTTGCAGCGCGTTTGGGAGCTCAGCGCCGCCGCGGCGGGCCCGGAGTCGGCCGCGGACCCGGATCTGCTGTTCGAACGTCAGGATGCGCTCGCCGCCACCATCTACGGCGGAACGTCGGAGGTGCAGCGCAATATCATCGCCGAGCGGCTGCTCGGGTTGCCGAAGGGATGACGACCATGGACTACGACCTGGGGGACGACGCCGGGCAGCTGCGAAACCACTTGCGCGAGTTGGTGGCCAATCACATCCCCGCCGACTTCCTCGGTGCCTGCACCGAAAACCCCCAGGATCTCGCCACCACCGAGACGTTCTGCAAACTGCTGGCCGCCGAGGGCCTGCTCGCGCTGGCGTGGCCGAAAGAGCATGGCGGAGGCGGCGGTTCGGTCTGGCAGCAGACGGTGCTGCGCGAAGAGATGTGGGCCCAACACGAACCCCGCGGGCCGCAGTACATGGGCATCAACTGGGTCGGCCCGGCACTCATGCGGTACGGAACGGCCGAGCAGAAGGCTCAGCACCTCGCGGCCATCGCGGCGGGGGACGTGATCTGGTGCCAGGGCTTTTCGGAGCCGGAGGCCGGAACCGACCTTGCCTCGCTGCGCACCCGAGCCGTCCGCGATGGTGACGGCTGGCGTATCACCGGGCAGAAGGTGTGGACGTCGTACGCGCTGATGGCCTCCTGGTGCGTGCTCGCGGCGTGCACCGATCCGGACGCTCCGAAACCGAAGCGGCTCACGCTGTTTCTCATTCCCATGGACCGTCCCGGCTTCACCGTGCGACCCATCCCGTCGATGCTGGGGCCGCATCACCTCAACGAGATGTTCCTCGACGACGTGCAGGCGTACCCCGGGGACGTCCTCGGCGAGGTCGGCGACGGATGGCGGGTGATGCGCGAAGCCCTGGCGTTCGAGCGGGTGGGCATCGCACGTTATGCGCGCTGCGAGTCACTGCTCGACCGGGTCGGCGCCCTACTCGGCGACGACTGGGAGCGGCTGCCCGAATCGCTTCGCGCCCGCTGGGTCAAGGCCCTGGTGGACCTGAGGGTCGCCAGGTTGCTCGCCTACCGGGCGGTGTCGCTGCAGGACGACCCGTCCGCGGGCGCGGCCGCCAGCGCGGCCCGGATCGCCACCACGACGTGCGATCAGCAGGTCGCCGAGTTGCTCTTCGACGTGCTGGGTCCGACCGCGCTGGACAGCGGCGCGTCGGCGTCGCTGCACGGGGCGATCGAAGACCACTGGCGCTACGCCCAGGCGGCCACCGTCGCGTCGGGCACCATCGAAGTCCAGAAAATGCTGGTGGCACGCGACGTATTGGGAGAGCACCGGTGAAAACCGAACTACCGCAGGACATCAGCGACTTCGCAGCCGTCGCCGCCAAGCGGCTCACCCGGCTGGGCGGGCCGCCGGCGGCGTTGCGCGCCGAAACCGATGACGGCGTTCGCGACGCGGCGCGGACGGCCCTGGCGGACGTCGGCGCGTTCGAGCTCGACGTCCGGTCGGCGCCCGACGACGTGCTGGCCGCCGCGGTGCTCTGTCAGGCCGCGGGCGCGACCGCCCTGCCCTATCCGCTGGTCGAGGAGTTGCTTGCGATCGACGGCGCCCGCCTGGCCCTGGTCCATCCCGAGGCCCCCCGCATCGACCACGGCGACCTGCCGGGCGACTGGGTCGCCGCGGACGTCGACGGCAACCGGTACCGCCCGCGCCCGGGATCCCGCACGAACGCAAAACTGGGACCTTTCCTGGTGCCCGCGTCGCTGAGCGCACCCGAGGGAACGGTGCCCGCCGACGACGTTAACCTTCATCTCGTGCTGGGCTCATGGCGGATTCTGGGAGCGATGCAGCAGTCGTTGCGGATCGTCACCGACCATGTGCGTGCCCGCGTTCAGTTCGGCAAGCCGCTGGCGGACTTCCAGGCCGTCAGGTTCGCCGTGGCCGAGGCCGCGGTGGCGGTGCGCGGATTGCACGAACTCGCGAAGTACACCGTCTCCCGCCCCGAAGCCACCGCGTCGCAGGTCCGTTCGGCCGACGCACTCGTGCTTCGGCTCAAGGCGTCCGACACCGCGCGGCAGGTGCTGCGCACCTCGCACCAGTTGCTCGGCGCCCTCGGCTTCTGCGACGAGTCCGACATCAGCGTCCTCGACCGGCACACGCAACCGCTGATCCGGTTGCCGCTGGGCGCCGAGGCGCTGGCGCTGCGACTGATTCCCGACGTGCCCACGGGTGCCTTCGAGACGTTGTTCAGCGGGCCGGTATCGGCATGAGCACCACCGAACCCCTTGCCCCGGGTGTGAGCCCGAACCCGCTTGAGGACGGAATCCCCTTCGGGGTCAAGCTCCGCGAGCTGGCCGGGCAACGGCGCGACGAGCCGGCCGTGACCGTCGTCGCGCTCGACGGCAGCGCGCAGTCGGTGACCTTCGGAGAGCTCGATGCCCGCGCCAACCAGTGGGGCAGGGCATTGGCCGCCCGCGGTGCTGGCACGGGCTCTCTTGTGGCACTTGCCATCCCCAATTCACTGCATCTGATACTGGCCGCGCTGGGCTGCTGGAAGATCGGCGCGGTTCCCGTTCCGATGCACTGGGATCTGCCCGAATGGGAACGTGACCGAGTGCGCGCCGTGGTCGATCCCGCCGTCGTCGTCGATGAGACGTCCCGGTGGGAGCTGGAGGCGGAGGCGGCAGCCGAGTCCGACGGCCCGCTACCTCCGGCCGTCTCCCCCAACGCCAACGGGATCTGCAGCAGCGGCTCCACCGGCGTACCCAAGGTGATCCTCAGCTTGGCGCCGTCGCTCTGGACGCCGCAACACGGCGAGCCGTTTCTGGCGAACTGGACACCGGTGGCGCAGCCGCAGACCATCATGGTGCCCGCGCCGCTGTATCACACCAACGGCTTTGCCACCTTCTTCTTCCTGCTGGCCGGCGACCGTCTCGTGGTACTCGAGAAGTTCGATGCCGCACTGGTTTTGGACGTCATCGAGCGCTACCGGGTAACCAATTTCACGGCCACCCCCACGATGCTGGCACGCATCGCGGCCCGGCCCGACGTACGGCAGCGAGACCTGTCCAGCATCGTCTTCATCCTGCAGGGAGCCGCGGTGATGCCGCCGTCGCTGATGCATACGTGGTTCGAGCTACTGAGCCCGGAGCAGATCGTCTCGGCGTACGGCATGACCGAGAATCTTGGACTGACCGCGTTGCGCGGCGATGAGTGGCTCGCCCATCCCGGGAGTGTCGGCCGCGGTTTCAGGGAGACCGAGATCCGGATCCTCGACGCCGGAAGAACGCCCCTCGGCCCCGGTGAACACGGCGAGATCTACCTGCGCTCACCCATGAGCGCGGGATCCCGCTACTTGGGCGGTGCGTCGCCGCTGCCGTCGACCGAGGACGGCTTCCGTTCCGCCGGCGACATCGGGTACCTGGACGCGGACGGCTATCTCTACATCGTGGATCGCCGCGTGGACATGATCATCACCGGCGGCGCCAACGTATTTCCGGCCGAGGTCGAGTCCGCGCTCGCCGGCCATCCCGGTATCGCCGACGTCGTCGTCGTCGGTCTGTCCGATGCGCAGTGGGGGCGCCGGGTGCACGCGGTGGTGCAGCCCTCCGACGGCGCGGTGCTCACCGAAGACGACGTCATCGAGTACGCCAAGAGCCGGCTCGCGCACTACAAGGCCCCCAAGACCGTCGAGTTCGTCGACGCGATCCCCCGCACGGCGGCGACCAAGGTCAACCGGTCCGCGCTGATCGCGGCCCGGGGTGGCTAAGCCCGCTCATGGCGGCCCCTATACCCCGTAGGCGTACTCCGCGGTGACGCTCCTATGACCAGCGGCACACTTGGCCGCCGAGGATCACTTGTTTGCAACGTTATTCAATAGCGACCGGTTCAAGTTGTGTTTCCACGACTTTGATGCCTGGCATATACCCCCGGGGGGTGATAGCATCGCCACTGCTATGCGCCTGACGACTGCTCACGCGAACCCGTGGCTGCGCTACACCGTCGCGGTCGCGGCCCTCTTCTGGGCCTTGGGCGTCGTCGGTGGCTGTTGCCACCTCATCCACATGGGTACTGCATTCCAACAGGCGTCATCGGCCTCGACGGCCGCGGTCGCTCATGACGTGGTCGCGTTGGGCGAGCATGCGACCCTCGGCACCGACCCGTGTTCGCCCATGGCCCTTGCTTGCGGTCATGTGACGCAGGCGAATTCGGTGACCACCCCGGTCTTGGTCGCCGTGTTCATCGCGGTGGTGGCATTGCTTGGTTCGCTGGCGTGGCCGGTCGTGTCGGCACCGCGCGCCCCGCCTCGGCCTCCCCTATCCGCACCGTATCGCTCGGGTCGAAACACGTTGACCCGTCTCTGCGTTTCTCGTATCTGATCGGTCGGCCGCAAGCCGTCGCGCATTGCCGCCACGGCTTGCGCCGCTGACCGTATGCACGCCTGCGTAGTCGCGGATTTTCCAGACAGAAACGAGAAATTGATGAGTTATGTCCTGTCTACAAGCCATGAGGAATCACATCCATCGTTCGATGGCGGCACGAAGCGAACAGCCCGCAGCGCTGGTAATCGGGGCCGGGGTAAGCGGGTTGACCAGTGCGCTGGTGCTGGCCCGCCGAGGGTGGCGGGTGGTCGTGCTCGCCGACCGATTTGGCTCCGACACCGTCTCGACGGTGGCCGGTGCGTTGTGGGAGTGGCCGCCCTCGGTGTGCGGCCGCCACCACGGCGAAGCCGTCTTGGAGCGCTCCGCCGGGATGGGCAAGCGATTCCTACCTTCGCTTCGCTCGGCTCGCCGCCGACCCACGCACCGGCGTGAGCCTGCGACCGGCGGTGTTCTACTTCACCCGCCCAATCGCGGAGAACGCGGCCGAGTTCGCCAAAATGGCTGCGGTCGAACGATTTGTGCCCGGGTTCGTGCACGATCCCGAACTGATCGAGGCCCACGGTGTCAACCCGGACAGCGGGGTGGTCGACGCCTATTCCTACCTGGCGCCCACCATCGACACCGACTGGTACCTGGCCTGGCTGGCCCAGCAAGCCGGGGCCGCCGGCGTCACCGTCGCCCGGCGAGAGCTCCGCGGCCGCTCGCCGAGCAGGAAGCACGAGCTTGCTCGTCGGAGTACGGGGCGGAGTTGATCGTCAACTGCGCCGGCCTGGGGGCGCGCGAGCTGGCCGTCGACCCGACCGTGGAGCCGCACCGGGGCGCGCTGCTGCGGGTGGTCAACGACGGCGCCTCGATGTCGCGCGTGACCGCGGCCCATGCCGTGGCCAACGATACGAGCAGCGAGAGCCAGAACATGGTGTTCATCGTTCCCCGCGGAGCCGACCGGCTGTTGCTGGGCGGCCTGGTCGAGCCCGGCGAATACGACACCGACCTCGAGTTGGACGGCTACCCGCCGCTGCGGGAAATGTTCGACCGCTGCAGGGATTTCCTGCCCGTGCTGCGGGACGCCGAGTTGGACGCGGCCGACCCGCTGCGGGTCGGGCTGCGGCCGTTCCGTGCAGGCGGTGTGCGGCTTGATGTCCAACCTGGCACCCGGATCGTGCACAACTACGGCCACGGTGGCGCCGGCGTCACGTTGTCGTGGGGCTGCGCTCACGAGGTTGCCGAGACTCGCCGACACAACTGCTCGCCCGGCAGGGCGTCGCCTGAACCTTCACATCAGACTCAATGGGATTCAGTATCCCGTCGACCAGAAAGGATTACCATGATGATGGCTATGCCCGCACCGGAGTGGGTGACACTGCTGGCCTGGATTGTCACCACCGTCGGCGTGCTGGTGGCCGGCGCCATGCTCGCGGATATTTATCTCGGCGGTTATCGGCAACCGTTACGCGCGATGGAGGCGGTCTGGCCGATCACCGCCGTCTATGCCGGTCCGCTGGCGTGGTGGGCCTACCACCGCTGGGGCCGGCCGGCCACCAGACAATGGCAACAACACGAGCGGGCTCCCCGAATGGGGCTGTCCGCCACGGCCGCCGTCCAGACCATTCCCGGCGGCGCCGTGTCGTTCGTCGGTCACATGATCGCCATGCCGTTGGTGATGTGGACCGGCGTGACGATCGCCGGTCAGGGCGTCTGGCCGATGATGTTGTTGATCGCGGCGTTTGCCCTGCCGCTGCTGATCGCGTTCGAATATCACTCGCTGTCTCGTTCCGGGCGGCCCCAGTCGGGTGGGCCGGCGCCTGTGGGCGGCGACGCGGATCTCGTTCCTCGCGATCCTTGCTTTCGATGTAGGCATGGGCGCATCCATGCTGATCGTCGCATTCGAGTTGGGGTACTCCCCCGAGTCCATGGCGTTCTGGCTGGTGATGTGGGCCGGCATGTGGCTGGGGTTTGCGACCGCCTATCCGATGGTGTGGTGGTTGCTCTCGCGGGAAAGGACGGACGCGACCGGCCCGGCCGCCGTCACCGCGGGCCCCGCAGGTGGAACGGGCATTCTGAGAGCAGACCGCTTCATCAGCACGCCACACGCTCGCCAGGCCGGTGCCGGGTTTAGGCGCGCCGCTGCTCACTTTGCGGTTATCAACGCGCCGACGTCGATATCGTGCGCCCGTCGGTCTGCGGCCACCCGGCCAAGCGGCTTCACCGCCTCCGTGCCTAGACGTTGACGCCAGGCCTGCGCCAGACCCGAGTACGACCGTTCCGGGCGGATGAGTCCCCGGCCGCGGTAACCTCATTCTCAAAGCGCAGTCCTGCGCCACGGGAAGGGGACGAGAGCGCCGATGGCCGACTCCGGCGACGAAGCCGACGTGACGCGCGGCGACCGCTTCATCAAGACCGCCGTTGCGATACTCGGCGAGACCGGGCGCACGGATTTCACCGTGCAGGAGGTCGTGGCGCGCTCGAAGACCTCGCTGCGCGCCTTCTACCAGCACTTCAGCAGCAAGGACGAACTGCTGCTCGCGCTGTTCGACAGGACGATCGCCCGGTCGGCGAAGGCCTGGCGAGCGGAAACCATCGGGCTGGACAGCACGTCCGCACTGAAGCTGGTCGTCGACCGCATCAGCCAACAACCGGAGTCCAGCACCCAAGACAGCCTGAATCGGGCACTGACCCTCTACAACCAGCACCTGGCCGAGACCCGTCCCCTCGATTACGCGAGGATTCTTTCTCCCCTGCATCAACTGGTCCGCGACATCGTCGGCCAAGGGATCACGGAGGGCGTTTTCAATCCCGGGCTCGACGTGGGAGCTGCGGCCGCGATCGTCATGCAGACCGTGATGGGCGCGCAGCGATTGCATTGGCTGGGCGCCGAATTGAACGGCACACCGGTGGACGCGGGCCAGCTTTACGACTTCTGCAGCCGCGCCCTCGGCATCCGGGACGCCGACGAGGAATCCGCCGGGCGGTCGCTGTCCGAACTGCTCGCCCAGATCGGCATGAGACCGGGAACACGCGACGGCGAGTTCGCGATGACGATGCCGGTCAGCCCGCAGGTGGTCAACACGTCCGGCGCGTTGCAGGGCGGCCTGATCGCGACGCTGGTGGACGTGGCGGCGGGACAGCTCGGACTCGAGTACCTGCAACCGGGCACCACGATGACGACCGCCGACCTGTTCGTCCGCTACCTGCGGCCGGTCCACCAGGGCTCGGCCTTCGCGGTGCCGCGGATGCTGCGGGCCGGGCGGCGGGCCATGGTCATGCAGGTGGACATCTACGGCGACGGCGACGACGAGCTGCTCGCGACGGCGACCGTGAATTTCGCGATCATCAACGGAGCGACGCCCGACGGCCGGCTTGCGGCCGGACGCCTAGTCCCCCGGTACACCTCCTTCCACAGAAGTGGTAACGTCATTACCACCACTGAGATCAAGACTCTGCAAGGAGATCGCCATGCCGTCTCGCGAGCTTGCCGTTTCCCGTGTTCGACGCAGACAACCACCTGTACGAACCGCAGGAGGCGCTGACCAAGTTCCTGCCGGAAAAGCGCAAGAACGTCATCGACTACGTCCAGGTGCGCGGCCGCACCAAGATCGTGGTGCGCGGCCACATCAGCGATTACATCCCCAACCCGACGTTCGAGGTGGTGGCGCGGCCGGGGGCCCAGGAGGAGTACTTCCGAAACGGCGCGGGCGGCAAGAGCTACCGCGAGATCCTGGGCGAGCCGATGAAGTCCATCCCCGCCTTCCGCGAACCCGGCGCGCGGCTCGAGGTCATGGACGAACTCGGCCTCGACTACGCGCTGATGTTCCCGACGCTGGCCAGCCTGGTCGAAGAGCGCATGAAGGACGACCCCGAGATGATCCACGACGTCATCCACGCGCTCAACGAGTGGATGTACGAGCAGTGGTCGTTCAACTACAAGGACAGGATCTTCACCACCCCGGTGATCACCCTGCCCATCGTCGAGCGCGCGCTCGAAGAACTCGATGGTGCCTCGAGCGCGGCGCTCGGACCGTGCTGGTTCGACCGGCGCCCGTGCCGGGTTTCCGCGGCAGCCGCTCGTTCGGCCTCGAAGAGTTCGATCCGTTCTGGCAGGCCTGCGTCGAGGCCGAGATCCCGGTTTCGATGCACGCCTCCGACAGCGGCTACGCCGAATTCCTCAACGTGTGGGAGCCCGGCGACGAGTTCCTGCCGTTCAAGCCGACCGCCTTCCGGATGCTGGCGACGGGACATCGGCCGATCGAGGACGCGATGGGCGCGCTGATCTGCCACGGCGCGCTGTCGCGCAACCCCGACCTGCGCATCCTCTCTATCGAAAACGGCGCCGACTGGGTACCGGATCTGTTCAAGAAGCTCAAGGGCGTCTACAAGAAGATGCCGAGCGCCTTCACCGAAGACCCGATCGAGGCCTTCAAGCGGTGCGTGTACATCAGCCCGTTCTGGGAGGACCGCTTCACCGAGATCGTCAACCTGGTGGGCACCGATCGGGTGGTCTTCGGCTCGGACTGGCCGCACCCCGAGGGTCTGAAGGACCCGATCTCCTTTGTCGACGAGCTCAAGGACTTCGGCCAGGAGGACGTCGAAAAGATCATGGGCGGCAACCTGATGAAGCTGATGAAGGTGTCCGCGCCCGCCTCGAAAAAGCCGGTCTCGGCCTGATCGGTAACCGGTTCGGCCTCCGGTGAAGCCATGGATTCTTCACCGGGGGGCCGGATGCCGAGTGGCGTGGCGGTCCTGAATACGGAGACCACGCCCTTGGTCTCGCACACCGCCAGACTGATGTCGGCGGGTGTCCGGTGACCGTGCTGGCGCAGGATCGCCTCGAGGTCGGCGCGTGTGATCTTGCAACGCTTCAGGTTGCGGTGATCCAGTTCGCCGTCGCGGATCAGCACCCGCACCGGCGGGTCGACGAGTCGGCGCACCCACGGAATGAAGCGCAGGCGCGCCACCATGTCATGTGCGGCGATCAGGGTGAGCAGAGCCGCGGTCCCGGTGAGCCAGGACGTGTGGGGGGCGGTGGCGGTGCGACCCACGATGGCGCCGACCGCCACGCCGGTCACCCAGTCGAACGGCGTGAACTCGGCGATCGTTCGGCGCAGCGTGAGCCGGAACGCCGCCGCGGCGGTGAGGAACAACGCGAGCGCCTTGACCGCCGCGTAGGCCGCCGGCCGCCACCCACCCACCAACTGCGTAGCAGGTCCTTCATCGCAACCCCCCGCACGTTCCGGATTGTTCGGGACCACGATATGTCTGACACCACTACAGAATTCACCACTGTCATCTCCTTGCCCTCGTGAAGCCCGCCGGATGGGGGTCCAGCGGATCGCACAGCTGAAGGATTCTCCGTGGTGACGCTTGCAAAACCTATCGGCGCTCCGGAGGCGGAATCGCGCACATACACCGCCCAGGTCAGCACCGCAAAGCCGACGTAACAGACCAGGAAGATCCACAACGCCGGCGTCTCGGTGCGGGCGCTCAGGTAGGACTGCCGCAGCACGATGTCAATGAGGAAGCCGCCGAAGGCGCCGACCGAGTCGGCGAATCCGACCATTGCTCCCCGACGTTTTTCGACCACTGCTTGCGTTCGTCTTCGCTGAGGTCCAGTGAGCGGCTGCGGGCCTCGAAGACCGACGGGATCATCTTGTAGATCGATCCGTTGCCGGCCCCGGCCAAGGTGAACAGCAGGATGAAGCCGACGGCGTAAGGAATGACCGCGGCGGGACGAACCGGCCGCCGTTGCCGCAGACACGGTGCTGCCCCAAACCAGCAGCCCGGCGGCGAAAATCATGCCGACGAAAACGGCCAAGGTGACGCGGCCGCCGCCGAGGCGGTCGGCCAGCTTGCCGCCGTAGATGCGGGACAGCGACCCGAGCAGCGGCCCGAGGAAGCATCTCTGCAGCGTGCAGCGACGCCTGCGCCGCGCTTTGCCCGGCGTCGCTGAACTTCATGTGCAGCACCTGGCTGAGCGCGAACGAAAACCCGATGAACGAGCCGAAGTTTCCACGTAAAGCAGCGAGAGCAACCAGGTGTGGCTCTGCCGGAGCATGGTTCCATGGCCCGAAATTGACCTGGTAATCCTTGATGTTGTCCATGAAGAAGTAGGCGCCGATGCTGGTGATCGTCAGCAGCAGCATGTAGGTTCCAGACACCCAGTACGGCTGCCGGTGACCGGCGACGGCGATCACCAGCAGGCCGAACAACTGGATCACCGGCACCCCGATGTTGCCGCCGGCGGCGTTGAGCCGAGCGCCCAGCCCTTGAGCCGCTGGGGATAGAAGGCGTTGATGTTGGTCATCGACGCAGAGAAATTGCCCCGCCTAGCCCGGTCAGCGCCGCGCAGACCAGATACGGCCACAGCGGCAGGCCGGGGTTGGCCAGCAACCAGATCGTGCCGGCGGCAGGGATCAGCAACACCACCGTGATGGCCACCGTGAAATTGCGGCCCCCGAAGATACCGATGCCAACCGTGTAGGGGATGCGCATCAGCGCACCCACCAGGGTGTTGACGGCGAGCAGTAGGAACTTGTCGCTTGCGGAAGCCGTAGACGGATTCCGGCATGAACAGCACCAGCACCGACCAGAACGTCCAGACGCCAAAGGCGACGTGGTCGGTCGCGATCGACCAGGCCATGTTGCGCCGGGCGATGCGTTGTTGCCTTCCTCCCAGGCCTCCGTGTCTTCTGGGTTCCAGTCCAAAAGGTCATGCGAGTGGGCCATGGAAATTCCGTGCTGTTATCCCCGGCAAACTTTAATGGAGTGCCCTCCGCATTGGGCGGTGAGAATTCAAGGCGCGGAGTGCCCGAGCCGCGTCTGTTGAAATACTATGCACCCCGACCTAATTCGATCGTAAAGCGAATTGCGGCCGCTGCATGCGCGATGGGCGTGCCGACAAGTCGGTAATCCTCGCTGGTATCGATTTGCGGATCGACACCTTCCTGGAAGAGGACGATGATGTCCGAACCGCCGAACTGGAAGTACCCGAACTCTTCTCCCTTGGCCATCCGGGTCCCCTCGACAGCGGTGAGTACCACCGACGACACATGCGCCATTCCGACGGAATGACCGCGACGATTCCGATGTCGCCCCCGTCGGACGCGGAGGTGTCGATGGTGACCACGCCTCGGTTCTGGAAGAACTCGTAGCCGGTGGTGGCGCTGTCGCTGGATACGAACTCGCCGTCCTTGAGAGCGACGTGCATGTAAACCGTCCCGCTGTTTGAAAGATTCCTTGACCAGACCCGATACCGGCATGTGAAAACGGTGGTACGACGACGCTGCAGCATGTAATGGACGAATGTGCCCCGCGCAAAGCTTTCGCTGTACGCGCTGCCTTCGATGAGCTGCTTGATGTTGCCGTACCCGTGCGTGTACTTGATGGTGGTGCCGGCACGTTGGAGTCGGCGTCGATGTCGTAGGCGTGCTGGAAGACGCAGTCGGCCGGCGAGGTGACGACCAGGTTGCTCGCGGTTTCGGCGATCGGACGTAGCCCGCCGGTGATCCGGCGGCCGAAGAACTGGTTAAACGTCAACCATTCGCTCGGCTCGTTCGACCTGCCCCCGACCAGGGATTCGTGGACACGATATCGGGGGCGTAATCGATGAAGGATTGCAGGATGTCCTGGCTCAACGACTGCGGGGTGTCCAGGAAGCTGCCCCATCCCCGGGCGAAATCGGTCATCCAGCCGCGGAACCCGCCGCTGTTCTGCGGCGCGCGTCATCGGCGGGCTGATGACCAGAAAGAAGAAATGCCGATCCGGTCGCTCACTTCCTTGGCGTGTCTCTGCTGGGGCTTTAGCCCCTGCCACGCCTTCGCATTGGACTGCCGGGCAACCACCTGATGAAGCCCTTCAGGTACTCCTCATATTGACCGATTTTCGTGGCCAATCGAGCGCTTCGAACAGTTCGGCATCCAATTCGGCTTCGGCCGATTCCCGGGCCTTGACCAACGACCGCTCGAGCCGCTCGGCCAGGCCTTGTTCTTTGTCGAGCAGATTCCGCAGTTCCTTAACGACGGCATCGGGATGGCTCATGTGGCTGCTCCTCGTTTGCCTTCGTGTACGCAACTTGTCGAGAAGTACCCACCGTCAAGCGGACTAACGCAGGCATTGCAATCCAAAGCGCTGAAATCACCACCGCCGTCATAGGGGTCTCCCTGCCACCGCCACCGCCATCATGGCCGTCGAAGTCCAGGTGCGTTCACTGCAAACCGTTGCGCTGGTGTTCTTTTGGAATGGTCTCCTGCTGGCGTGGTCCATCGTGCTTGTCGCCGGTTTACTGCGCACCCCGCGCGCCGTGAGGGCGCGACAATAGCGGCGACCACGAACTCCCGTCACGGCTACGGGTTGGGCAACGTCATTCTGGGCTTGCTGTTTTTACGTGTACCGCATGGGTCCCCGGCTTCTTTCGCAGTTCGGCGAGCAGGCCGTCGAGATGGTCAGGATCGGTATGCCAGTGCTGCACGCGGTCCGGATTTTCCGCCATGTCAGCCACCACACGCTGCAGGTTCTCCGGCGCATCACTGTCTTTCAGGTTCGCGCCCTTCTTGGTCGAGGTACCGCGCTCCCTGCCGCCGACGCCGGGCACCGCGCGAGGAAGCGCGGCGCCGAGCGCACCTCCGGCCATCCCCGCGACCGCCATCCCACAGAAAAAGCTTCCCTCGCTTACCTCGGCTGCCCCAATGGCGCCCTCCGAAGTACTCGACAACACCGCGGCGACGGTCCTGATCGCGGGAGTGGCCACGGCCCAACTCGGCGGAACCGCCAGCGCACCAACGAAGCCGGCCTGACCGGCATTGGCCGACACGGCCGATCCCACCGCAGGTGCGGCTGAACCGAGTCCCGCCGCAAGGCTTGGCGTCGCGGCCTTGACGGCGACCGTCAAATCACTTCACCTGCCGCGCCCCGATCACCAGCCCCATGATGGTGCTGATCAGCACGTCGTTGGCCGGAAGAATCGCTTTCGGGATCAACTCCACATTCCCTGCGACCGTCGCCAACGGGGACGAGTTCAGGCTGCTGAGGAAACTCGCCAGCGACGAGAGCGGCGATGTCGGAGCCGCAGCGGCGGGAACCGCAAGGCTTCTGCAGTGCAGTCGGTGTCGCGGACGTCAGCTGCGACAACACGGACTGGGTATTCGTTCTGGCTGACATACCGACGGCCTGGCTTGCCGCGGCGGCTTGGCCCGCCGCACCGGCCGGGTTGGTGTTTTGCGCCGGCGGATCAAACGGCGTCACCGCCGCTGCGGCCGCAGATTGGCTGGCGTAGCCATACATCGCGGCGGAGTCTTCTCTAGGACTCCTGACATGGTTGCGGTTGCTGACCGGTATTTCCGAGCTTTGATCTGCGGATTTCCCGGTGTGTCGGTACGCAGTTCGGGTCGCAATGCTCGATAATGATAAAGCTATTTGATGCGATTTTTGAGGCGGTGATGATGGCCATGATGACCGCGCAACCGCCCCTGCCGCTGGCGCCCGACAGCGCGCCTGGCATGGGTGCGGCCGCGGCGATGGTCGAGGACAGCGACGGCGGCCGGGTCTACGTGCACGGCAACCTGGGCCGCCTGGCACCCGGCGATACCGCGGGGCGCCGTTTGGCGGCGGTATTGCTGGTGGAATCAAGGCCGCCTCCCAGCTCGAGGTGGCCGAGGCATTCGCGGTGAAACCGGCCACCGTACGACGCTGGGATGCGCAGTTCAGCCACTCTGGTGCTGCGGGATTGCTCGCCGAACGCAAAGGCCCCAAACGCAAATCGAAACTCACCGATGACACCGTGGCGAGCATGCGCGGTCTGCGTGACGGTGGGGCCTCGTACCGCGCCATAGCCGCCGAAACCGGGTTGTCGCAGGGCAGCATCCGCGCCGCACTGGTCCTCACCGACGGCGACGCCGATGCCGATGTCGATGCCGACGAGCTTGCTCCCCAGCGGCTCAGCGGATGGTCAGGCCGGAATCCGAGCCGGGGCACGAGGTGAAGCTGAGGCTGAGGTGAGGCGGAGAACTACGGTTCTGCAACGTATCGTGCCGATTCGTCCATGTCCACGCAGGCGCCGGTGTTGGCCGATCCGGTACCGCGTGCTGGTGAGCGGGTGTTGGCGCGGTTCGGGCTGCTGGGATCAGCAGCGCCGGTGTTCGGCCCGTGTGCGCGGGCGCCCTTGGCGGGGTTGTTGTTGGGGTTGCCCGCGCTGGCGGCGACCGGGCTGCTCGAATGCGCGCACGCGTCTACGGTGAGCTTCCCAACGGGTTTTACTCGCTGGATGCGATGTTGTGCGAGGGCGTGTTTCGTGCTCTGCTCGGTGCGGCCCGCGCCGAAGGCACCACCCGTATCGACCCGGTCGCGTTGGGTCGGGTCCTCGGGTTGGACCGGGCGCCGGAGGTCAAAACGATCCGCCGCAAGATCAGGCTGCTCGCCGATGCGCACCAGGCCGGCGACTGGATCACCGCGATGGCACGCCGCCACGTCGCTGACCGTCCTGAGCAGGCCGCGGTGTTCTACGTCGACGGGCATGTGCGGGCCTATCAGGGCAGACCAAGATCGCCAAAACCCATGTGCCGCGGTTGAATTTCCCCGCCCGGCCACCGTGGAGACCTGGGTCACCGATGCCGCCGGGGACCCGCTGTTGGTGGTGATGGCCCAACCGGCGGCCTCGCTGGCCGGCGAGCTGCGCCGGCTGCTCCCGAACCTGCGTGCCCTGGTCGGCGATGAGCGCCGCGTGTTGGTCGGGTTCGACCGCGGCGGCTGGTCACCAGCGTTGTTCGCCGATCTGGATGCCGCCGGGTTCGACACCTTGACCTGGCGCAAAGGCGCAACCGCCGACATCGACGAACACGCCTTCACCGAGCACAGCCACACCGATGAGCACGGCCGGGTCCACAGCTGGGCGCTGGCCGACACCGAAGTCGACCTCGACATCACCGAAGGCCAACGCGCCAGCGAGGTGTTCACAATGCGCCAGATCAGCCTGTATGACACCGCACGCGATCGCCAGATGCACATCTTGACCACCCGGCGCGACCTGCCCGCCGCCGAGTCCGCTACCGGATGGGATCGCGCTGGCGCCAAGAGAACCACTACCGCTACGCCCGCATCCACTTCAACCTCGACTCACACGACACCTACCGCGTCAGTGATGACGATCAGACCCGCATGGTGCCCAACCCGGCTAAAACGCCCGCCTATCAACGGGTCGAAAAAGCCCGGCGGGCACTGGATCTGGTGCAAACCGCCCGCGACCGTGAACTGCTCGCCGTGTCCTCACCACCGCCGGGTAGCACTACCGTGGTCACCAACGCGATGATCAACACCATCAACGCTGACACCCACACCGCCCACGGCGATCTCGACGCCGAGCTCTGGCCGCGCACAAGGCGATACCGGCCCGGCTGCCACTGGCAAAGGTCAACCCCGGCCAGCAAATCCTGGACACCGAAACGAAACTGATCCATCACGCCATCCGCATCGCCGCCTACAACACCGCGCAATCCCTGGCCCGGGCGATCATCACCGACACCGGCTACAGCCGCGCCGACGACGAGGCCCACACCCTGATCCACACCGCCCTGACCAGCTCCGGCGACATCATCCCCGACCACGACACGAACACTCTCCGCCATCCAGCTCGACCCACTACCCACACCACGCCATACCGCCGCGATCGATGAACTCTGCCGCGTGCTCAACGACACCAACACCGCCTACCCCGGCACCGGCCTCACCCTGCGCTACAGCGTCAAATCCCACCGACGACCGCACACCAATTATTGAGCTATGTCAGGAGTCCTGGTCCTGTGCCCACATGCGCGCGTATTGCGCTTCATTGGCCGCGATGGCCGCAGTGTTTTGCCCCAAGATGTTCGTCGCAATCAGCGACGTGAGTTCGGCACGGTTCGCGGCGACCACCGGGGGCGGCACCGTTGCCGCGAAAGCGATCTCGTAGGCGGCCGCGGCCGACCTCGCCTGGTTGGCCGCCTGCTCGGCCTGCGCCGCGGTGCCGTTCAGCCATACCGCATACGGCGCCGCGGCTGCCGCCATGGTGGCGGCCGACGGGCCGGCCCACGCGGCGGTCAGTCCCGAGATCACCCCGGAATAGGAGGAAGCGGTGGACCGAAGTTCGGTGGCCAACCCATCCCAGGCCGCACTGGCGTCCAGGATCGAAACCGACCCAGGCCCCGCATACATACGAGCGGAATTGACTTCGGGAGGTAAAGCTCCGTAATCCATTGCTGGGCTCCTTGATTGGCCCCGGCGTATTCAGGGACGCGGCGGGGAGGGTGTTTCAAGTCCGACCGGTGGTCATTCGGCCGCCTCGGGTATTACGAAGATGTTGGCGGTGGTGGCCTCGCCCACTGGGGCAAAGCTCGTCACGCCCGCGGAACGGGCAGCCGCTCCACCGGTTCCGACCATGGCGCGCCCGGCCAGGCTGGACAGGGTCATGTTGCCGAGGAGGCTGCCCTCGCCGTCGGCCGCCAGCGCCGCGGGGGCGGCGGCGAGGTTGCTCTCCGGCAACGTCGCGACCACGGTCTTGATCGCCGGGGCGGCCGACGCCCAACCTTGCGGAACCGACAGTCCGCCAACCATGCCCGCGCGGCCAATGCCCGCCGACACGGGTGCCCCCACCGTGCGGCCGATCGCACCTCCGGGAAACCCGGTGGTGGTGGCCTTGGCGACGGCCGCCGAGTAATTCTCAGCCGACCTGGTGAGGTTCGCCGCCGCCTGGGGCGTCAGGTAGCCCTGGATGCCGAAGAGATAAGGCACACCCGGAACGGTGTACAACGACGCCGGTGACAACGGACCAGTGATGAAGCTGTCGATGGTTGAAAGGGCCGAAAGGGGCGACGCCGGCGCCGGAGTCGCCGCGGGAGCGGCGAGGCTTTGTAGCGACTGCGGCACCACGGACATCGCTTGCGGCAGTTGCGTGGCCGTGCCGCCCGCAGTGCCGGCGGCCCGGCCGACCGCGGCCGCTTGGCCCGCGGTACCGGATGGGCTGGTCGTCTGCGGCGGCGGGTTGAAGGGCATCACCTGCGCTGCTGCCGCGGAGGATGCGGCATAGCCGTACATCGTTGCCGCATCCTGCGCCCACATCTCCATGTACTGAGCCTGCGTCGCCATGATCGCCGGGGTGTTCTGACCGAAGAAGTTCGTCGCTATCAACGCCAACAACTGCGCCCGGTTGGCGGTGATCACCGGAGGTGGAACCGTTGCCGCGAAAGCGGTTTCATACGCCGCGACGGCCGCCCTGGCCTGGACAGCGGCTTGTTCCGCCTGCGCGGCCGTGGCGCTCATCCACGCCGTATATGGCGCGGCCGCTGCCGCCATCGTGAGCGACGACGGACCTTGCCATCCGACCACCAGCCCAGAGATCGCCGACGAGTAGGACGCGGCGGTCGAATGCAATTGCGCGGCGACCTCATCCCAGCCCGCTGCGGCGGCGAGCATCGGACCCGCACCGGGACCGGTGTACATGCGACCTGAGTTGATCTCGGGCGGCATTAGCCCAAAATCCATTTACCGCTCCCTCCCCGCGCCGGCCGCGGCCTTGTCGGACTCCCTAGCCAGGTTGTTTCCCTCGCCGTGCGCGCCGTATACATCGAGAGGCCGGGTAAAAAGCGCGGGGGAGGCCCCTCCGCGCGAACCGGGCACCCGACTAGCCAGAAGATCTGACGCCCGATCGCTTTCGACGCCCGAATCCCGCTGTGCGGAGCGGGCCGCTCACCCTTGGACGGTCGCGCACGAAGGTATAGCGATGCGCTTCCCGGGGTAACAGCACATATGAATAGCGGTGAAGGACGTCAAGAGCGATCTGAGGTGTCGGTCCAGGCGCCGTTGTCGCCACCGATCCGGGCAGCGACGACAACCGAATATCTGCCGCCGCCAACCTGGTGGTGCTGAAAGCGGCCAGCTCGACCGGCCTTCCGAACGGGACGGCCCTGCCTTCGTGATTGGAGGAGGACAGCTCAGCGTGGCACAGGAGAACGCGCGCACACGTCGACATCGACGACGACATCGCCTTTCTCAATGAGCAGATAGAGAGGCTCAAGGAGCTCGGTGACGAGGACCAGGATCGAGACCAAATGGACGACGAAGACGTCTACGATCTGAGCGTCAGATGGGGCACCGCACTGTCCGGTCGGCTGCCGCGCATCGCGCACTACAGTTCCCTCGGACGGCTCGACGATGCTGACGAGTGCCGATTCCGTTCGCTATGCGACCAGCTGCGTGAGGTGGCGCCGCTGATCAGCGAGGTTCAAGCTGGCTCGTCCCGGCCTCGCCGATTGCCCGGAGGCCAGCTAGCGGCCGACAGCCGAAACGGCGGCCAGAGACGAACCGTTCGCTGCACCAGCGGATTTCACGCGACCGTCGACCGTCGGGACATGGCGGTAGCGCGTTGCTCCTCGGACAGGAAGTCCTTGCCGCACAGTTTGATCCCGGTGCGCGGCTTCGGGCAGTCCGGGTTGCTGCAGGTCAGCGCCACCATGTAGGAATCCGAGTCCTCGTCGAGGAACAGGAAGCCCATCAGCATCGCATCGCCGACCACGAAATCGGTTGCGCCGCAGGCTTCACAGCAGCCGCCTTTCACGGCGACCTGCTCCCGCACCCGCTTGCAGGCGGCGGGATCCGGGCGGATCAGTTCGGGTCGCACGCCGCTCATCTCAGATCTCCACATCCTTGTCGTAGAAGACCCGGTCCTCGCGCCAGCCCCCCGCGCCGAAGCCGATCCCGGCGTAGTCCTCGACGAACTCGATCCGGTTGATCCACTTGGTCATCTTGAATCCCACCTGTGTCTCGACGCGCAACCGCAACGGCGCGCCGTGCTTGATCGGCAGCGGCACCCCGTTCATCTCGTAGGCCAGCAGCGTCTGGGGCTTGTGGGCGAAGTCCAGATCGATGACCTCGTAGAACTGGCCGCCGCCATGAGAACTCGGCTCGTCGGTGCTGTTGTCCTGCATGCTGAGGAAGCAGATGTATTTCGCCTCGGGCAGGGGCCGCACCAACTCCACGAGGTTGCGCAGGTGCAGCCCCGTCCATTCGCCGATGCTGGTCCAGCCCTGCACGCAGTTGTGCAAAACGCGCTGCGTCTCCGGCTCGGCCAGCGACCGCAGCGCGGCCAGATCGAGAGTGACCGGATTTTCGACAAGACCACCCACCCGCAGTCGCCAATCGACGAAATTGTGGACCGCCATGACTTTGTATTCAGTGCTCGTGGGCGGCTTGCCATTGACCCGGTGCTGTTCGGAGATCTTGCTCGCCGGGTAGTTCTGCCTGGAGGTCAGGGGCCGCAGCAACACGCGCCGGACCGCGGTGACCACCGCGCCCAGCACGCGCTGGACGGATCGAGGGCTGCGAAGGCTCCAACTCGTGGCCGCCCAATGCAGGGCGACGACCGCCCCGATGATCACGAACGACAGCGCCGTCGCCCAGTAGATGTTGCGGACGGAGCCGAAGATCATCAGCGCGGTCAGCCTGCCCCAGCCCCAGAAGAAGATCATCGACAGGTGGATCACGATGAAGACGAGGAATGCCAGCAGCCCCAGGAAGTGCAGGCTGCGCGCCCACTGCCGGCCGCCCCACATCTGCACGTACCAGGGGAACCGCGCCTCGATCGCCGGCGATTGGGCCGCGCCGGTGAGGATCTGGAACGGTGCGAGAACGAAAATGACGCCCGCGTAGGTCAGCTTCTGGATGGCGTCGAGGGGCTGGCCGGGCAGCACGGGCGGCAAATTGAAGGTCAGGTATGTCACGATGTCGTTCCACGCCTCGGAGAAAATCGACAGCGACTCCGGCCAGTATCGGTGCCACTGGCCGGTGGCGAACAGCAGGATGTAATACGACAACCCGGTGAGAATCCACCCGAGGACCGCGAAGAAATGCCAATGGCGCCCGATCCCGAGCATCGCGTGCCCGGGCAGCGATATGAGCGGGTGGTAGCTCTCTTCTTCGTCGAGCGTGTCGTACAGCCTGTCGCGCGGCAACTTCTTGCGCGAGAACGCCGCCCACTCGGTTCCGGGTTTGCTGTCGTCATGCCAGTAGAGCTTGGGATGGGTGGAGAGGATCTCGATGCCGCTCCGCAGGAGCAGCGTCAGAAAGAGCAGATTGAGCCAGTGGTCGATGCGCAACCACACCGGATAGTCGAGCGTCGCCATATCGTGAAGACTCCGTCTAGTCGCGCCAGTTTCGTTGTTGCGGATAGGCAACGTTGATGCCGGACAGCACCGTCGTATGCACCGCGACGAAGCCGGCCGCCAACGCCATCGCCAGAGTCCCCGGTGCGATGTCCCATCGGCCGGTCAACGCATCCAAACGCGGCAGGACGAGGAACCGGGTCACCAGGTAGATGACCAGAAAGCCCGTGCAGACCGAGCTTCCGAGATACCAACCGGCCTGCGGCACAAGGGGCCTGATCCCGAAAACCATCGCGCCGGCCGCCGCCAGGCAGCCGAGCATCAGCGCGCCGGAGTACGCGGCGAAGTACGCCGGCAGGTCCGGCTGCGTGACCAGCTCGTAGGCGTGGATCGAGACCAAGCCCACCAGGACCGACACACCCAAGGCGGTCACCGTCCGCGGCAGGTCGAACTTGACCCAGCCGTTCAGGCTGAGCGGCGGCGACGACAGCACGCGCCGCCACAATTCGGCAAGATGCTGCGGTACCACACCGGGGCATAGCTGCGAGTTACCCCCGGTGGCCCTCCATAAACGGTCGCACCGCTTCGACGGTTTATGGACGGTTTATGGAGCACCACCGGGGCCTCGTGCGGCGTTGTTGTACTCACGCCTGATACCGCTTGATAATGTGATCACCGGCGTGCGCAGATCCGCGTAGGAGGGGCGGCCGTATGGGGGCCGGAAAAAACTGGGATAAAACCGTGGGCGCGGCCGACGATGTGCGGCGCGTCTTCGAGAACGTCCCGGCGATACTGATCGGCCTCGAAGGCCCCGACCACCGATTCGTCGCGGTCAACGCGGCCTATCGCGCACTCAGCCCGACATTCGACCCCATCGGTCTACTCGGGCGGGAGGTATATCCCGCGCTCGAGAGCCAGCAGATCTTCGAGATGTTCGACCGGGTCTACCAGACGGGCCAGCCACAGTCGGGGACCGAGTGGCGGGTGCAGGCCGACTTCGAGGGCACCGGAGACATACAGGAACGGTTCTTCGACTTCATCGTCACTGCACGAAAGCGGGACGACGGTTCCACCGAAGGTGTCCAGCTCGCCTTCCTCGACGTCACAGGCCGGGTCCGAGCCCGCTCGGACGCCCAGGCGCGCATGGACGAGCTCTCCGAGCGGTACCGCAACGTCCGGGATTCGGCCACGGTGATGCAGCAGGCGTTGCTGGCACCGTCCGTGCCGGTCGTGCCCGGCGCCGACATCGCCGCGGAATATCTGGTCGCCGCGCAAGACACCGCCGCCGGAGGCGATTGGTTCGATGCGGTGGCCCTGGCTGATCGGCTGGTGCTGGTTGTCGGCGACGTGGTAGGGCACGGGGTGGAAGCTGCCGCGGTGATGTCGCAACTGCGCACCGCGCTCCGGATGCAGATCGTGGCCGGGCTGCCGATCGTGGAGGCGCTCGAGGCGCTCGACCGCTTCCACGAACACGTACCCGGGTCGAACTCGGCCACCATCTGCATCGGGTCGCTCGACCCGGCGACCGGCGAGTTCCAGTACTGCACCGTCGGACATCCACCCCCGCTGCTCGTCGGCGCCGACGCGACTTCGCGGTATTTGGAGCCGTCGGGTGCCGGCCCGCTGGGCAGCGGCACCGGTTTCCGGCTGCGTTCCGAAGTCCTCGGCGTCGGCGACTCCATCCTGCTGTACACCGACGGTCTGATCGAGCGTCCCGGCCGCCCACTGGTCGCCAGCACCGCGGAATTTGCGGAGCTGGCCGCCCGTGTCCGCGGCGGGCAGGGCTTCGTCGTAGGCTCCCCGGCACGACCGATCGACCGCATTTGCTCGGAGACGCTGGAATTGCTGCTGCGGTCGACCGGGTACAACGACGACGTCACACTGCTTGCCGCGCAACGACGCACGCCGGCGCGGCCCCTGCAGGTGACGCTGGATGCAACGATCTATGCCGCGCGGGAGGTTCGCGTCCGCGTTCGGGAATGGTTGTCGGAGATCGGCGCCGCCGACGACGACATCTGTGACGTCGTGCACGCGATCTCCGAGTTCGTCGAGAACGCGGTGGAGCACGGTTACGCCACCACGCCTCCCGCCGGCATCGTCGTCGAGGCGTCCCTGTCCGCGGACGGCATCTTGCACGCTTCCGTGGTCGACCACGGTCGGTGGAAGGATCACCGCGAAGGCGCGAAGGGCCGCGGGCGCGGGCTGGCGATGGCGGAGGCCCTGGTGTCCTCGGCGCAGATCACGCACGGGGCCGACGGGACGACCGCGCGGCTGCACCATCGACTCTCGCGGCCGGCGAACTTCGTCACCGATTCGGTGGTCAGCCGGGCGCCCTCACCGGGCTCGGCCGCCGCCGAGTTCGGCTGCGTGGTCGAGGGAGCCGGCCGCATCGTGGTCACCGGCGATGTCGACACCAACAGCGCGCCCACCTTGGACCGCCTCGTAGCGGTCGAAAGCCGATCCGGCATCGCCCCCTTGACGATCGACCTCAGCGGCGTCACCCACCTCGGTTCGGCGGGTGTCAGCGCCCTGAGCGCCGCCCGCGAACGCGCGGGCCGGCACGGGAGCGAGTGCGTCCTGGTGGCGCCCCCCGGAAGCCCGGCGCATCACGTCTTGTCCTTGGTCCAGATGCCGTACATCAGCGGCGATGCCCTGGACGTGTTCACCGAAGACGAGGGCGAGTCCGACAGCGGTCAGCTCGTCTGACCGTGCCGCACCCGGTTGAACGGCACACCGCGATCGGCGGCGTACTCGCGCGGAAAACCCAACACCCGCTCGCCGATCACGTTGCGGGCCATCTCGGTGGTGCCGCCGCCGATGGCAACGTTCTGGCGAGACAGGTAGCGCAGCCCGGTCTGCAGGCCCTCGCCCGGTTCGCCGACCACCCCGGCGCCCGCTGCGATCGCCAGGGAGGTGTCGATGTCGAGGGTGATCGTCTCCGAGTGGAACAGCCTGATCAGCGTGCCGGCGGCAGGGGGCAGGGCGCCGTCTCTGACACTGCGGTATACGTGATCGATCAACTGCTCGGCCACCGCCCGGTGCACCAGCGCCCGCCCGGCCATCTCGCGAACGCGTTCGTTATCGGCCTGACCGGTCGTCTCGGCGAGGTTCACGTAGTCGACGGGGATCGCGTTGCCGCCCTCGCTACCACTCCCGCTGGCAAACTCGGAGCCCTGCCCGACCGCTCGGCGTTCGTGGTAGAGCTGCCGTGACGCGACTGCCCAGCCACCGTTCACCTGCCCGACGACCGCGTCGTCGCCGACCTCGACGTCGTCCAGGAATTCCTCACAGAACTCGGTGGATCCGCTCAACATGGTGATGCGCCGCAGCGTTATTCCCGGGTGGTCGATGGGCACCAGGAACATGGTCAGCCCCTCGTGCTTGGGCACCTCCCAGTCGGTGCGGGCCAGACACAGTCCGTAGTCGGCCGCGAATGCGCTGGTGCTCCAGGTCTTCGCGCCGTTGATCACCCACCGGTCGCCGCGCCGGTCCGCCCGGGTGATCACGCCGGCCAGATCCGACCCACCGCTGGGTTCGCTCAACAGCTGCACCAAAACTTCGTCGCCGCGCAGCGCGGCCGCGATGTGCCGCTTCTTCTGATCTGCACTGCCGGTGTCCAGCAACGTGGCGCAGCAGATCGTGAACGTCGGGGTGTTGAGAATCAACGGCATCTCGTAGTTGAGGGATTCGGCGTCGAACGCCTTCTGGTATTCGTAGTCCAGGCCCAGTCCGCCGTACTCGCGGGGAAAGCAGATGCCGGCGAATCCCCCTCCGTAGAGCCGCTTTTGCAGTTCGCGCGCGCGCCGCCAGGAGCGTTCGTCGTCGCGCGGCGCCGGCGGCGGCGATTCGGGATCGATGACGGGCATGTAGTCCGCCAACCACGCTCTGGCCCGGGCGGCGAACTCCGCTACGGATTCGGTCATTTGGCGGGCCGTCCCGCCTCTTCCGCCTGGTACACCAGCAGGTTGTGCTCCTCGGGTGTCCCAAAAGTGGAGCGGTACAACGTGACCCGACGTAGGTATAGGTGCAGGTCATGCTCCCAGGTGACACCTATCCCCCCGTGCATCTGCACGCAGTCCTGCACGATCTGGCCGGCCATCTCGCCGACGTAGGACTTGGCAATGCTGGCCGCCAGCCCGGCCGAGGGTGAGCCGGAGGCAACCTCGGCAACGGCCGCGGCGGTGGTGGCGCGGCAGGCCTCGAGCCAGAGCTTCATGTCGGCGAACCTGTGCTTGAGCGCCTGGTACGACGCCAGCGGGCGACCGAAGGTGTGTCGGTCCAGCGCCCACCGAACGGTGAAGTCGAACACCGTCTGCAGGATGCCGACCACCTCGCAGCACTGCAGGACTTGGGCGATCTGGCTCTGCCGCTCGATGAGCCCAGCGGTCTCGGCGGCGTCGCCCACCGCCGCGGAGGGCGGCACGACGACCCCGTCGAAGTGCACGCGGGCGTACTGCTTGACCAGGTCGACCGACTGCTGGGGGATCACGCGGACCCCCGGCGCGTCCGTCGGGACCAGGAATTGGCGAACGTCAGCGGCATTCGGGCCGCACCGCGCCACCACGAGCAGCACGCCGCTCTGGGCGCCGGCCTCGACGCGGTCTTTCGTACCGTCGATGCGGTAGCCGGACTCGATTCCCGGAGCCGGTCGGGGCGGCGGAAACGCACGGATCCATCGGCGCCCAGCCCCGGCCCGGCTCGCAGACCGCCCAGGAAGCAACCAACTCCCCCGACATCAGCGACTCGATGGTGGCGGCGTGGGCTTGCCGGCCCCCGCAGCCGGCGAGCGCCGCCAGGACGATACTGACCGGGTACAGCGGTCCCGGCGCCACGGTGGCGCCGAGTTGCTCGGCGACCGCCGCCAGGTCGGCCAGGCCGCTTCCGGAGACACTGCCGCCGCCCAGCTCCTCCGGAACGAGAAGCCCGGTCCAGCCCAGCTCCGCGGCGCGTTGCCACCACGCCGGGTCAAAAGACTCTCCCGCGGAGTGCAGTTCCCGGACGCGCCGCAGCGGCGCTTCTTTTTGCAGAAAGGCTTGGGTGGTGGAGGTGAAGAGTATCTTTTCCGGAGAGTCGACAGCGGTCATGGTGCCGGCGAGATCGTTTCCGGCGGTCGATCGCTGCTGCGAAAGACGCGAGGGAGAAGGGTGGGGTGGTTGATCATCCGCCTGATCGGTCCTGGTTGTCGCTGTTCGCTGGCGACTCCGATGTTAGCAACGCCCAATACGGTAAGGGATACCGGAGTTCTGTCGATAATGATCCTGGCGAACAGTGAACGCGATGCCTGAGGCCGACAACCACCCCGAAGAATCGATTACGTCGAAGGCGGACGCGTTCGCGCTCATCGAGGAGGCGGAGGCGGAAGCCGCGGAGGCCGAAGCGCTGGCCGCCGCGGCCCGCGCCCGCGCCCGCGCGGCTCGGCTGCGACGCGAGGCGCTCGCCCTGGCGGAAGCCGCCGAGGACTACGGTGACGCGGCCGCCGCCGCCGCCGACGTCGAAGCCCAGGATTACGACGGGGCAGCGGACGACGATGGCGACGCCTCGCCCGACGAATATGACGACGAGGAGTACGAGCAGGAATACGACGAAGACTACGAGCAGGAGTACGACCAGGAGTACGACGAAGACTCCGAAGCCGAGGCCGCGAAGGCGCCGCCGACCGGGTGGCGGCACCGGGTTCCGTCGTTGCCCGTGATCGCCACGGCGGTCGCCGTCGTCCTCGTCATCGGCTTCACGGCCGCCAGCGTCTACATGCTGCTGCAACATCGCGACGCCACCCAGCGCCACCAGCGTGAGGCCGCGTTCGTCGGCGGGGCCAAGCACGGCGTCATCAACATGATCTCCCTCGACTTCACCAAGGCCAAGGCAGACGTACAACGCGTGATCGACAGCTCGACCGGCCAGTTCCGGGACGAGTTTCAGCAGCGGTCCAAAGACTTCGTCTCGGTGGTCGAGCAGTCGAAAGCCATCACCGAGGGCACGGTGAACTCGGCCGCAGTCGAATCCGTAGCGGGCAATTCGGCAGTGGTGCTCGTGGCCGCGACGTCGCGCGTCACGAATTCCCCACCGGGCAAGGACGAGCCACCAAAGATATGGCGGCTCCGGGTGACCGTTGCCGAAGAGGGCGGAAAGTACAAGATGTCGAAAGTTGAGTACGTACCGTGACCAACGAGGTACGCGAGGCGGCCCCCGAGCCCGCCCAGGTGGGCTCGGACCCAACCGGATTTGCGGACGACGACGACTCGGCAGCCGAGGCGGCGACGCTCGACGACGAGGCCGGGGAGGACGTCGCACCGGCCAAGCGTCGGCTCCGCGACATACCGCCCGTTGTCCGCAAAGTCGCCTACGCCGTCTTGGCGTTGCTGCTGCTGACCTCGGGCGGGGCCGCCTCGTGGCTGTACTTCAAGCAGTACCGCCCCGACCAGCAGACCGACTTCAGCGTCAAGCAGGCGGTGGCCACCACGGCGTCCGACGGAACGATCGCGCTGCTGTCCTACTCGTCGGACACGCTCGACCAGGACTTCGCCAACGCCAAATCCCACCTCGCCGGGGACTTTTTGACCTACTACAGCGACTTCACCCAGCAGATAGTGGCTCCGGCCGCCAAACAGCGGTCGCTCAAAACCACGGCGCACGTGGCGGGTGCCGCGGTCACGGAGCTGCAGCCCGATTCGGCCGTCGTCCTGCTTTTCATCGATCAGACCACCACGACGAAGGACAATCCCCAGCCGGTGACGGCGGTGAGCAGCGTTCTGGTGCACATGAACCGCATCAACGGCACCTGGCTGATCACGAAATTCAACCCCGTCTAGACATCCGCAGCCGGCTGTTCTCCGGGCAGGGCCTTGACCGTTGCGGGCAGCCCGTACAGGGCGGTCGCGTTGCCGCGCATGATCCGTTCGCGCTGCGCGGCGGGGAACCGGTTGATCGCGTAGGTCGGCGAGTCGTAGCTCCAGTGCGGGTAGTCCGTGGAGAACATCAGGTTGTCGCCGAGGTCCATCATCTCCAGGTACTCGCGGAATTCGACGGTGTCGGCGTCCTCGAGCGGTTGAGTGGTGAAGCGGACGTGTTCGCGCACATACTCCGACGGGCGCCGGCGCACGTGGGGCAGGTCGCCGCGCCGGGCCTCCCAGATCCGGTCCATCCGCGACATCACCGGCATGGCCCAGGTGAAGCCGCCTTCGATGAACACCACGCGCAGGTCCGGGTGGCGGTCGAATGCGCCGTCGAACACCAGGCTCATCAGGTGCGACACGTACAGCAACGGCCAGGATGCGAAGAAGTCGTGCCAGTGCGCGGGGTTACCGACCGGGTAGAGCGGGATCAGCTCGAACGGCGTCTGGCCCATCAAGTGGGTGGCCACCGGCAACCCATTGCGCGCGGCCGCCTCGTAGAGAGGGTCGAAATGCGGGTTGCCGAAGGGGATTCCACGAGTCTGCGGTGTCATCAGCACCTGGGACATGAAGGGGTGACCCGCCCAGCGGTCGATCTCGCGGGCCGCCTGCTGCGGCACCTGCGCGCTGACGCTGATCGACCCCCGCCAGCGGCCGTGCGCGTTGTGCTTGTCCAACCAGACATCGGCGAGCCAGTCGTTGTAGGTGGACTTGAGCACGTGTTCGGCCTGCGGCAATTGCGCGTCGCACATCGGCTCCAGCGAAGCGATGCCGACACCGGCGTCCACCAGCAACTGCTTGGCGGCGAAATCCGGGTCGCTGCCGGCGACTCCGCCCCCCGGCGGCGCGGAATCGAGGCGCAACGACATGGTCTTGTAGGAGTCCGGGGTGTCGTAGAAGTGCGGCACCGGGGTGGCCGCATTGCCGGTCGGCCAGATCTTGTCCACCCATTCGGCGGGCGCGTAGGACTTCAGGACGTCCACGGAAACGGGCAGCGGGTGCACGTCGGTGTCGACGATGCTGACGGCTATCTCCCGCTGCCCCGCACGCGATTCCGGTCGCTCGATCGTGGTCATCAGACACGCTCCCTAAGGCCGTACAGTTCAGTTGCGTTGCGCCACAACACTTTGTCGCGGTGCGCCTCGTCGAGGCCCTCGGCGATCGACTCCGGCGGCGAGGTGGACCAATGCGGGTAGCCCGATCCGTACATCAGCAGGTCGTCCTTGTGGGAGAAGTCCAGCCAGCGCTGCATCTGCGCGCCGTCCCCGTATTTTGGGGGCCCGTCGAACGCCGACGAGCAAAACCGGACGTGGCCGGGGAGGTATTCGCTCGGATAGCGGTCCACCCAGGGCGTCTGGTCGCGCATCGACAGCCAGAAGGTGTCCAGCCGCCACATCAGCGGGGTGAGGATGTCGTAGCCGCCGTCGGCGAAGACGAACTTCAGACCGGGGTGGCGGCCGAAAACGCCCTCGACGATGAGCGTGGCCAGGTGCACGAAGTAGTTCAGCGGCATGAAGGCCGCGTACCCCGGATAGGTGTGAGCGTGCCCGGCAAAGGTCGGTGGATGGTCTACGCCGTTGCCGCCGTTGACGTGCACCGCCACCGGCAGCCCGTGGTCGGCCGCGGCTTCCCAGATCGGCTCGAACATCGGTTTGCCGTACGGCTCGCGCGACTGCATCGGGACCCCGACCTGCACCAGCTTCGGGTGGCCGGCGAGCCGCTCGATCTCGGCGACCGCCCCCCTCGGGTCTTCGGGGTTGACGCGGATGGTCCCCAGGAAGCGGTTGGTGGCGTCGGGCTCCAGCCACCGGTCGAGCAACCAGTCGTTGACCGCGGCGCAGATTCTGCTGTTGAGCAGATAGTCGGCGATGTTGCCGCGGGTCAGCGGATTCAGGATGGCGTAATTCGCGCCCATGTCGTCGAACAGGTGCCGGCTGACGGTCTCGGGGTCCGAGCCGGGATAGTGCTCGCCGTACAGGTCCTGCCGGTAATCGCCGCCGGGCGCCTGGTACCACTGCTGCTCGACGTCGGGGATGGACCGCAGCCGGTGGGCCTCCGGCAGGTAGCGGCGGACCTCCGCGTTGTAGCGGAAGTGCGGTTGGACATTCGTGTCGACGATGGGCGCGCTCATGCCGTCAGGTAGACCTCTCCATCGGTGACGTCGACCCGATAGGTGCGGACGCGGCGCCGCGAGTCGGCCACGTTTTGGCCCGTGGTGACGTCGAATTCCCAGTTGTGCCAAGGGCATCGCACGATCTGCCCGTCGCGCACCCGGCGCAGGCCGTCGGGCTCGTCGGGCGCCGCCTCGTTGGTGCCGCCGATCAGGCCCTCGCACAGCGGGGCGCCCTCGTGCGAGCAGTAGTTGACGATCGCGTACAGCGCCCCGCGCACGTTGTACACGCCGACGCCGAACTTGCCCACGTCGACCAGCTTCATCCCGCCGGGCGGCAGCTCGTCGACCGAACACACCAATCGCCGCTGGGGCACCTGAGAACTCACCGCCTTCTTGACACCCAGGCCAATACTCTGCCGATTGCCCATTCACCACAAGCCCGGCCGGGGCTTCGTTGCTATCTATACTATGATAGCGATAATCCGCCGCATCAACCCCCGGAGGAACGCTGATGACGCTCGGCACCGAACGTCTCGATCCCGACGGCACCGCCGTGACCCTCGACCTCACCGGCGAAACCAGCCCCTACCCGTTCTTCGACTACATGCGGCGTACCGACCCGGTGTGGCACGGCTCCCTGGGCGACCCCGACCAGATGCCGGAGGAACTGCGGCCCGCCGACGAGTGGGTGTTGTTCAGCTACGGCGATGTGTACCGGGCCTTCCGCGACGACCGGATCTTCACCTCGGCGGCCTACGACAAGACCATCGGGTTGGTGATGGGCCACACCATCCTCGCGATGGGCGGCAAGGAGCACCACGATCACCGCAGCCTGGTGGCCAAAGCGTTCCGGGCCACCGCGCTGGAACGCTGGGAGCCGGCGGTCATCGGGCCGGTGTGCGATCGGTTGATCGACGAATTCAAGGACGACGGCCGGGCGGACCTGGTGACGGCGCTGACGTTCGAATTTCCCACCCGGATCATCTCGACCCTGCTCGGTCTGCCGCCGGAGGACCTGGACCTGTTCCGGCGGCTGTCCCTCGACCTCATCTCGATCCAGACCGACATCATGGCGGGGCTGACCGCGGCGGCCGAACTGCACGGCTATTTCCTCGAGCAGGTCGAACAGCGGCGCCGCAAACCCACCGACGACATCATCGGCGACCTGGTCACCGCCGAGATAGACGGCGAAAAGCTCAGCGACGACGCCATCATCGCGTTCCTGCGGCTGCTGTTGCCCGCCGGACTCGAGACAACCTATCGCTCGTCGGGCAACCTGCTGTATTTGCTGCTCACCCATCCCGAACAGCTGGCAATGGTGTCCGCGAGACCGGTCGCTGATTCCCGTGGCCATCGAGGAGGGCCTGCGCGTCGAAACCCCCCTCACCATGGTCATGCGGACCACCACCGAAGAGGTCGAGATCGGCGGCAAGGCGATCCCGGCCCACGCGCAGATCGACCTGTGCATGGGTTCGGCCAACCGCGACGAGGCCCGCTGGCCCGACCCCGACACGTTCGACATCGCGCGGCCACGGCAGGCCCACATCGCGTTCGCCGGCGGCATCCACATGTGCCTCGGCATGCACCTGGCCCGCCTGGAGACCCGGGTCATGCTCAACAGCCTTTTAGACCGCGTTGAGGACCTCGCCCTGGTTGCCGACGACGGCACCGGCGAGGACTCGCGGATCGTCGGGCTGACTTTCCGCTCCCCCAACAAGCTTCCGGTCACCTTCGCCCCGACCTCATGAGAAGCCGGGCGGCCATCCTGCACGACGTCGGCGACCCGTGGTCGGTCGAGGAGTTCGACCTCGACCCGCCCCGAGCGGGTGAGGTCTTGGTCGAGATGGCCGCCGCCGGTCTTTGCCACTCCGACGACCACATCCGCAAGGGCGACATGTCGGCGCCCAACGAGGTGCTGCGCTCCCTTGGCCTGCCGACCATGTTCCCCACCATCGGCGGTCACGAGGGATCGGGCGTGGTGCGCGAAATCGGCGAGGGGGTAACCGATTTCGCTGTCGGCGACCACGTGGTGATGTCGTTCGTCGCGGTGTGCGGGCAGTGCCGCTGGTGCGCGACGGGCATGGAGTACCTCTGCGACGTCGGCATCGGCACCATGGTCCCGGGGATGCCCACCGACGGCACCTTCCGCCACCACACCGCCGACGGCCGGCCGCTGGGGCATCTGTCCAAGATCGGCGCGTTCGCCGAACACACTGTGGTGTCGACGAATTCGCTCGTGAAGATCGACCCGCACCTGCCGCTGGCGCCCAGCGCGCTGCTGTCGTGCGCGATCCCGACCGGTTACGGTTCGGCCGCACATCGGGCCGGCGTGCGCGGCGGTGACACCGTCGTGGTCGTCGGCGCGGGCGGAATCGGGACGGGCGCGATCCAGGGCGCCCGGATCAACGGCGCCGCACAGATCGTCGCGGTGGACCCGGTGGAGTTCAAGCGGAAATCCGCGCTGGGGTTCGGCGCCACGCACGGGGCCTCGACGGTCGCCGAGGCCCACGACCTGGTGCGGGAGCTGACGCATGGGGTCATGGCGGACGCGGTGGTGGTCTCGCCGTCGCTGATCGCCGCCGACGACGTCCGCGATGCGCTACGGCTCACCCGCAAGGGCGGCACGTGCGTGCTCACCGGCATGACGTCACAGTTGACCCATGCGGTCAAGATCGACCTGCAGGACTTCATCCTGATGAACAAGACGTTGGCGGGCACCATTTTCGGCTCCTGCAACCCGAAGGCGGATATCACCCGGCTCGCGGGGCTCTATCGGACCGGGCAGCTCCAACTCGACGAGATGATCACCAAGCGCTATCGCCTCGACGCCATCAACGAGGCCTACACCGACCTGCTGGACGGAAAAATCGTGCGGGGCATCATCGACTTCGGGATCGGCTAAGCGTCTTTGGCCTTCTGCTTTACTTGCTGATCCCGCAGTTCCCGCAACTTCTTCAGGCGCAGCAGCTTCTCCAGTTGGCCGTAGGCGTCGATCGGGCTGTGCAGGGCCAGTCCGCCGTCGGCGTGCACCACCTGCCCGGTCACCCAGGACAGTTCCAGGACGCCCACGATGGCGTCGGCCACGTCGGTGGCCTCGCCGACTCGACCGAGCGCCGTCCGCTTGGCTATGCCGTCCACCCACCCGGGCCACGCCCCCGGATCGGGCAGCATCGGGGTCAGCGTCACGCCGGGGCCGACGGCGTTGACCCGGATGCCATAGGCGCCCCACTCCGCGGCCGCGACCTTGACCAGCATGTCCACGCCGGCCTTGGACACGCAGTAGGCGCCCATGTCGCGGTCGACCAGGGTGCCGCTGATGCTGGAGACGGCGACGATCGACCCCCCCACTTCGGCGTCGACCATGGCTTGCGCCGCCGCCCTCAGGGTCAGCCAGGTGCCGGTGAGGTTCACCGCCAGCACACGCTCCCAGTCGGCTGGGGCCTGCTTCAGCAACAGACCCGACGGGCCCGACGAACCGATGCCGGCGGAGGTCACCACGCGGGTGGGGACCCCGTGCTCGCGCACGGTTTGCGCCATCGCCGCCGACACGGCCTCCGGATCGCTGATATCGCAGACGATGTCGGCGTCGGCCAGGTCCCAGACGACGACGTCGTGGCCCGCCTCGCGCAGCCGTCCCACGACCTCGCGCCCGATCCCCGACGCCCCACCCGTCACGAGTGCGGTCATTGCGCGGGGCCGATCAGCTCGACCAGCACACCGTCGGGCGCGGTGATCACCGCCATCGCGACCTCCGTGCCGCCCGGGGCCGCGACCGTGATGCGCCGGACCCCGTCGGCGAAGCCCAGATTGCCCAGCGCCGAAAGCGTTTCGTCCACGTCGCGTTGCAGCGAGAGCAGAAAGAATCCGTGCCGGGGTGTTGCGGGCGGGGGCGGTGCCGCGCCGACACCCGACAACTCAACCAATTCCACGATCCCGGTGTCCGGCGTCGTCGGGTCGCCCAGGAAGATCGAGCGCAGCCGATCGCCGGTCGCGCCGAAGAGCGCCGGCCAGTCGCCGGTGAAGTGATGGTCGAACAGCTGGCTGAGACCCAGGCCGTCGCGCCAGAATCGCAATGATCGCTCGACATCGCTGGTACATATCGCCGAATGGTGAACACCTAGCACGACCTGCATGCTAGACCCCGGCCGCGGCCGGCGGCCGGACGGTTGCCCTCAGGCGTTGGCGCGGCGCGGCGCGGTCACTTGCTGCGCGAGGTCGGACAATGCCCGCGCGGTCGCCAACTCCCGACCGGCTTCCGGGGCCAGATGGTCACACGGATGCCGATAAGCGACGCCCTCCCCCGCGAGGTATGACCCGCGCCAACGCAACTCGGCCTTCGCGTAGGTTCGCCCGCCCTGCTCGTCGATCGAGAGCGTGACCAACGGACGAATGGCGGAAACCCGGCTGCCGCTGCGGTGCATGGGATACATACACCGAATCATGCTGGCGGGCAGCGGCACTGTCGAGCTTATCGGCGCGTGCCGCGTGTTTTAGGGACTTTGGTCCCCTGGCGCGACAACCCGACAGATCATCCCCTGCGTCCGGTCCCACAGCTCGCGCGCCAGGTCCGGGTCATAGGCGGCGCGGTTGGCCTTCGCCACCTTGCCGTTGGCGTAGTACTCCCCCGGAGCCCAGTCGACGCCGGGCGTGCTCGACGCCAGCCAGACCAGCTGATCGGCGCCCTGCTCCGCGCTCGAGATGAATCGGCGCACCGGCGTCCGGCGCATGAAGGGGAGCAACCAGGAGCCCGACGCCTCCCCGAAGTTGGTGTTGACAAACCCCGGGTCGACGACCGCCGCCGAGAGCCCGTCGGCGCCGTGGCGGCGATGCAGCTCCCGGGTGAACAAGACGTTCGCCAGCTTGCAGAGCGCATAGGCGGTGCTCGGCCGTCTCCGGTCGGTCGTCTCGAAGTCGGTGACCGTGACGTTGCGCAGCAGCTTCTGCGACGAGCTGGACGTGTTGACGATGGTGGCACGGGAGCGGATCAGCACGTCCAGCAGCTGCGTGGTGAGCAGGAATGGCGCCAGGTAGTTGACCTGGAAGGTGATCTCGTGACCGTCGGCCGTCTTGTGCATCTTGGTGAACATGCCGCCGGCGTTGTTGCCCAGGACGTCGATGCAGGGGTACCGCGACCGCAGGTTGTCGGCCAGGGCCCGCACCTGGGACAGATCGGCGAAATCGGCGAGGAAGTAGTCGGCGCCCAGGTCCGCGGCCACCGCCTTGGTCTTGCCTTCCGAGCGGCCGACCACCACCACGTTTGCGCCGCTCCGGCTCAACCGGCGGGCCGCGGCGGCGCCGATGCCGTCGCTGGCACCGGTGATGACGATCGTTCTGCGCGCCATTGCCCTGTCCTCCACGGCGAGTGTAGCGACCGCCGCGGCGCGCTCACACCAGCGAGTAGCGAACCGGTAGGTGTTTGAGGCCGCCGACGAAGGTGGTGGCCACGAGCTCCGGCTCGCCGGTCAGCTCAATCGATTTCAGGCGTGGCAGCAGCTCGGAGAAGAAGCTGCCGACCTCCATGCGCGCCAGGGCCGCGCCCATGCAGAAGTGCACGCCGTACCCGAAGGCGACGTGCTTGTTGGGGTCGCGGCCGACGTCGAAGCGGAACGGCTCCTCGAACACGTCCTCGTCGCGGTTGCCCGACACGTAGGACAAGAGCACGGACTCGCCCGCGGCGATCGACATGCCGCGCACGGTGGTGTCCTCGGCGGCGGTGCGCATGAACTCCTTGACCGGCGTGACCCAGCGGATCATCTCGTCGGTCGCCAGCGGCATCAGGCCGAGATCGCCGCGCAACCGCTCGAGCTGATCCGGATTCTCGATCAGCGCCTGCATGCCACCGGAGATGGTCGCGCTCGTGGTGTCGTGACCGGCGGTCGCGACGATGAGGTAGTAGGACAGCGTGTCGATGTCCGACAACGGTTCGCCGTCGACGCGGGCGTTGGCGATCGCCGACGCGAGATCCTCGGTGGGGTGCTCCCTGCGCGACGCGGTGACCGCGTTGAAGTATTCGAACATGTCCAGCAGAGCCGGCAGCTGCTCCTCGCTGGTGGCGCCCCGCTTGAACTCGGAGTCGTCGCTGCCGAACAGTTCCTGGGTCAGCCTGAGCATGCGGGGAAAGTCCGCTTCCGGCAGGCCCAGCAGCGACATGATCACGTAGAGCGGATAGTTGACCGCCACCTGCTGAACAAAGTCGCATTCGGGGCCGGCGGCAAGCATCGTGTCGACGAAGATCTTCGCGAGTTCGTTGACTCGAACCTGCAACGCGCGCATCGCCTTCGGCCGGAACCAGTCGGACCCGATCGCCCGCACCACCCGGTGCTGCGGGTCGTCCATGTGGATCAGGCTGCGCACGCCGATAGCCGCCGCCTGTTCGTCGCCCTCGGCGGTGGTCAACACCGGACGCGGCCAATTGGTGAACAGCGTGTTGTTGCGCTCGATTTCCATGATGTCGGCGTGTTTGGTGATCGCCCAGAACGGCCGGTAGTCCGGCACCTGCACCCAGGACACGGGCGCGTTCGCCCGCAGGTGTGCCAGCGCGGCGTGCAGCCGCCGCTCGTCGGTGTACGCCTGGGGATCCGCCAACAGTTTGGCGGCCTCGTCCGTCATCGTCGTGCTCATTCGCGAAACTCCTTCAGCGCGGTCGATACACAGGCGGCGGACGCCGTCATGAAGATCGGCAGCACGCGGTCGACCGAGCCCGCGCAGCGGGCCTTCAGGGCGGCCGCGATCGTGTCGAGCGGCCCGACGACGGCGAACGCCGCCAGCATCTCGTCGTCGATCAGCGAGCCCATGGTGTCCCACTCGCCGTCGAGGGACAGGCGGTGCAGCTCGGCCTGCAGGTCGCCCCAGCCGTGCAGCTCGAGCACCCTGCGGTAGGCCGGGGTCGATCCGTAGAACGCGATCTGCTTTCGCACGACGGCCGTGGCCACCGCCAGCTCGGAATCGTTCTCCCCGGTCGCCACCATCACTTCGGCGGACACCTGGAACTCCTCGCGCGACCGGCCGGAGCGCTGCATGCCGCGCAGCAGCGCCGGCATCGTCACCTCGTCGAGGTAGCGCTTGGAGACCATCGGGTGGCCGAGGTGGCCGTCGGCGACCTCGCCGCACATCTCGGTCATCGCCTCGCCGACGGCGGCGATGAATATCTTTGGCGCCGCGTAGGGTTGCGGCTCGGGGGTGAACATCGGCGTCATGATCTTGTGCGTGTAGAAGTCGCCCTCGAACCGGAGCCTGGTTCCGTCCTGCCACGCGCGCCAGATCGCGTGCAGCGCGGACACGAACTCGCGCATCCGGCGCGCCGGGTGGCTCCACGGCATGCTGAAGCGCTTCTCGATGTGGGGCCGGATCTGGGTGCCCAGGCCCAGGTTCAGGCGGCCGCGCGAATACGCCTGCAGGTCCCAGCCGATGTTGGCGACGATCATCGGGTTGCGCGCGAACGCCACCGCGATGTTGGTGCCGAGCTCCAGCCGCGAGGTGTGCTCGGCCGCGAGCAGCAGCGGGAAGAACGGGTCGTGGTTGGTCTCCGCCGTCCAGCCGCCGTCGAAGCCTTCGCGCTCCAGGACACCGGCCGCGGCGGCCGCGTCGGCGAGTCGATTGGGGATGCCCCCGTCGAGCTTGAGACGGGGGCGACTAGCCATGCGGGTGACTTTACAGTAAGCAATCCAGTAGGTGACCCTGCTCGTGGTAGGACTTATGGAATGACGAGAGCGCGGGAATGACGAAAGCCCAGGACTGGGGCGAGACGCTCGACGATCTCGGCCGCCGCCGAGCGCACGCCAAGGGCATGGGCGGCCCCGAGCGGCTCGACAAGCACCGCGCCCAGGGCAAGCTCGACGCCCGCGCGCGCATCGAACGGCTGCTCGACCCGGGCACGTTCCGCGAGATCGGCACGCTCGTCGGGGGCGAGATCGCCGCCGACGCCATCGTCACCGGGTCGGGCCTGATCAACGGGACACCGGTGATGGTGGGCGCCGAGGACTTCACGACGGTGGCCGGAACCATCGCGCCGGGCAGCAATTCCAAGCGCTACCGGATGGCCGAGCTGGCACTGCGCGACAAGATCCCGCTGGTGATGATGCTCGAGGGTGCCGGTTTTCGCCCCACCGGCGCCCACTACGGCCGCAGCCCGACCGACCTGCTGGCCCAGGCCAGGTGCTCGGGGCGGGTGCCGACGGTCACCGCGGTGCTGGGGCCGTCGGCCGGCCACGGCGCGCTGGTCGCGCCGGTCAGCGACTTCACCGTGATGAGCCGCCGGGGCGCCATCTTCACTGCCGGTCCTCCCGTGGTCAAAGAGTCCACGGGAGAGGACATCTCGAAGGAAGACCTCGGGGGCCCGGCCGTCGCCCTCGCCAGCGGGGTGATCCACAACGTCGCCGACGACGACCCCGCGGCGCTCGACGCGGTTCGCCGCTACCTGTCGTATTTCCCGCCCAGCGCGTGGTCGTATCCGCCGTCGCTGACCTCCGCGGGAGCGGCCGCCGAACCGCGCCCCACGCCGGAACTGCTCGACATCGTCTCCCGCGACAACCGCCGCGTCTACGACATGCGCGCGGTGCTCGACGTGGTCTTCGACAGTGCGGACTGGTTCGAGGTGCAGCCGCAATTCGGCCGGGCGATCATCTGCGCCCTCGCGCACCTCGGCGGGCATCCGGTCGCGGTCGTCGCCAACCAGCCGCAGGTGCTGGCCGGGTCCATCGACGCCGACGCCGCCGACAAAGCGGCGCACTTCATCACGGTGGCCGACTCCTTCCACCTGCCGCTGATCTTCCTGGCCGACAACCCCGGCATGCTGCCCGGCAGCCGTTCGGAACGCGCGGGCGTGCTGCGCAGCGGCGCACGGATGTTCGCCGCGCAGACCGCGGCCACGACGCTCAAGCTGCACGTGACGATGCGCAAGGCGTACGGATTCGGCTCCATGGTGATGTCGCTGATCAGCTTCGACAACCAGGTTGCGACGTTCGCTTATCCCGGGGCGACGATGGGCGCCATGGGGGCCGGGGCGTTGAGTCGCGCGTCGAACGCCGACGAAGACCTGTCCGCGACGCTGCGCAAGGCGGAACTGCAGGCGTCGTATCGCTCGGCCGAGCAGATGGGATTCGACGAACTCATCGACCCGCGCGAGACCCGCGACGCACTGCTGGTTTCGTTGCAGCGCGGGCTGTCGACCCGGCAGGCCGCCGCGGAGCCGGTGGCGCGGACCGTCATCATGCCGTGAGCGTTTGGGCGCGAAGGTGCGTGTTTGTACGCGACACGCCGGTATGACGTGTCATTCTGCGCACGCTCGTCGTTAAGCGCGTTCCCGGTAGGCGGTGACCACGGGCTCCAACTCGTCGGGTGTCGCGCCGTGCATGATCACCGCGTCGGCCCCGTAGTCGAATTCCTGGCGGATGCGATCCACACATTGCCGGGCCGACCCGGTCGCCGACGGCTCCAGCCATTCATCCGGGATCAATGTCGCGATGTGCTCGATCTGCTCGGGCGTGGCCTTGTGATCGATGCCGCCCGCGATCGACGTCACCACAGGGTCATCGCGGAACCGTTGCAGCACAGCGGGATCCCACTTGTTGGTTCGCACCATCAGGTCGCCGTACCCCTGCAGGTAGGTGGCCAGGCGCGCGACGGTCTTCTTCAGCCGCAGCTGTTCGGGAAGGTGGTCGCCGACGGTCGCGAAACACGACCACACCCGCACGCTGTCAGGGTTGCGGCCCGCCTTCTCCGCGGCGCCTTGACCGTCTTGACGCAGCGCTGCAACGTCTCCGGGGTGAAGTAGGTGTGCAGAATGACGTCGTCGAAGACGCGGCCGCCGAGTTCCAGCGTGTTCGGCCCGAACGCCACCAAGGCGAGCCGGATGTCTTCGTTGAAGTCCGGGTCGAGGAACAGGATGGGGTATTTGCCCATCGGGCCGTCGTGGTTGAAGATCAGTTCGCCGTGCCACAGGCGGCGCATCACCTGCGCCCAGTCCTCCATCTGCGCGGTGGTGACCGCCGGTATGCCGAACGCCCCGTAGATGGCGGCGATGCCGCGGCCGATGCCCAGCGTGAAGCGGCCGCCGGACAGCCGGTGCATCGTGGTGGCCCACGACGCGGTGATCAGTGGGTGGCGGGTGTTGTGATTGGTTGCGGCGGTGGCGATGTGCATGCGGTTGGTCACCGCGCACGCGGCGCCGGTCAACGAGGAGGCTTCCTTGACGTTCCAGCGTTCGGAGATGAACGCGGTGCCGAAGCCCAGCTCCTCGCCGCGGCGCGCCTCGTCCATCAAGGTGGCGGGCCCGTCGCCGCCGGCGCCGGCGAGCAGGTAGTAACCCAGTTCGTCCAATGCGGCGATCGGTCAACTCCACACTCCTTGCTTGTAGCCGCAGTTCCAGACCTCGGTGATCTTGCCACCGACGACGCGGAACACCTCGATGCTGGCGACGCGGGTTTGCGTGCCGTCGGGGGCGGTCATCGTCGAGTCGTAGACGATCGCGACGTGCTCGCCGTCGTCACCCTCGACGACGACGTTGAGGTCGAAGCGCATCGAGTCGAACAGCTGCCACACGTCGGCCACCCGCCGCACCGCCTGCGCGTGGGTCAGCGTGTGCACCTCACCGACCTCGTGCCGGATCACGTTGTCGCCCAACAATTCCTCGGCCAGATCCAGGTCGCGCTCGTTCCACACCACGAGGTTATAGAGTTCGACCACTTCGCGAGCCGTGCGCGCGACCGCCATCAGCGGGCCGCATCCAGCAGGAACCGCTCGGTGACCGACAACACGCGGCGCGAGAAGATGTGCCCGACGTGGCTGCCGTCGTACCAGTACAGCTCGCCGCCCCAGCGCTCCTGCAACGCCTCCGCCGGCTCGCGCATCGCCATCCGGTCGTGCCAGGCCCCGACGATGAGCCGCCGGTGCGGCGGCGGGCCGGGCTGACCGACAGCGGGTCGATCACCGAGGTCAGCTTCGACACCTCGTCGGAACTCAACAAGTCCCGGAACGCGCCGCGGGACGGGCCCCAGCGCGCCAGGTGCCGGGCGATCATCGCGTTGAGTCCCAGGATCGGCGTGTACAGGGCGACCGCGTCGACCTGCCGCTCGAGGTGCGAGACCAGCGCGGCCACCGGCGTGCCCATCGAAATCCCGGCCACCACAACGGCGGTGGCTTGCGGCTGCGCCCATCGCACCACGGCGCGCACCTCAGAGACGGCGCGCATCATGCCGGCGACGTTGCCGAGCGGGTCCATGTCCGGGTAGGCGGGCCACTCGCGTCGCCGGACGCCGTGACCGGGCTGTACCGGCATCGCGACGTTGAATCCCAGGCCGTGATGTATCCGGCCGATCCGGGACAACCACAGGTCTTCGGTGCCGCCCTGGCCGGCCCCGTGCACCCACACCAGCCACGGCCTGGGACCGTCGTCGTGCCGGCACACGTGCAGCACCGCCCTGGCGGGTCCACCGAGGCCGGCTGCTTCCAGGGTCGCCGGCAGCGCCGGATCGTGCTCGAACGTCAACCGCTCGTACGCCAGACCGCCCCCAAGACCGGGCAGGCGCCGCCGACGCGTGGACGTCACGCGCAGCGGCTTCGGCTCGGCGTGCGCACCATCGATGCCCAACTCCGCCAATTCCTCGGCCGCCGCCGCGCACGCGTGCAGGGGCCGCATCGCGGCGGGAGTTCCACCCAGCAGCGAAAAGACGCTCAGCGCAAGCTCATCGAGCATGACCTCACCGAACTGCCGCGCGCCGCGCGGCGTGGCGGGGGCCCAGCCCGTCGACTCTCTCAGCCCGGCCACCGTGCGCGGCATCAGGAGGCCCAGCTCGCGAACCACGTCCGTGGTCAGGCCCAGCACGCGCGTTGCCCCTGACATGGCGCTCACCCTAATCCAACTCCCCAACGAGCTAGGCGAGTTTGAAACCGGTGTAACCACCGGCCGCTATCGCGTCGCACCGCCGGCGGTACTCGGGAATGCCTCCCGTGTAGCCCATGTACATCCGCTTCTTGCCCGGCACGTTGCCGCCGTTGTACCACGACTTGCACGACGGGTGAACCAGCACCGTCGACTCGACGAGCGCGGTGGCATGGTCCATCCACTCCTGCTGAGCCGTTGCCAGTGCCTCGATGGTGCGGATCCCGTTGTCGCGCAGGAAGACGATGCAGTCGCCGATCCATTCGACATGCTGCTCGAGGGCGGTGACGAAGTTGGTTGTCGCACTCGGGCTGCCCGGGCCCTGGATCATGAACAGGTTCGGGAACCCGGCGACCGCCAGCCCCAGGTAGGACAGCGGGCCGTCGGTGGACCAGAAGTCCCGCAGCGACATGCCACCGCGCCCGCGAACGTCGATGCGGCTCAACGCCCCTGTCATCGCGTCGAAGCCGGTGGCGTAGATGATCACGTCGAGTTCGTAGTCGCCTCGCTCGGTGCGTATGCCGGCCGGCGTCACCGCGCGGATCGGCGCCGCGCGCAGGTCCACGAGTGTGACGTTCTCCCGGTTGAACGTCTCGTAGTACCCGTAGTCGATGATCGGTCGCTTGCAGGCGAAGGGATGGTCGGGCACCAGAGCGGCCGCCGTGTCCGGGTCCTTGACGATCCGGGCCACCGCCTCCCCGTACAGCTTGGCGGCCATCCTGTTGGCCTCGATGTCGAAGAAGACGTCGCCCCAGTTGAGCGCCCCCATGATGCCGTTCTCGTCGACGGCGCGGAGTTGTTGTTCGCGAGTCGCCGACTTCAGCGGCGGACTCCCCATCATGTCGAACAGCACCGAGAAGGCGCTCAACCGCGCGGCGCCGATCATGTGCTCCCGCTGGGCCGTGCGGATCTCGGCGTAGCGGGCTTTCATCTCGTCCAGTTCGCCCGGCCCGAAGCGCCGCACCCGCCACGGCAGCGTGTAGGCCGGGGAACGCTGAAACACGCACAGCTCCAAAGCCTCTTCGGCCACGACCGGGATCAGCTGCACGCCCGTCGACCCCGTGCCGATGACACCCACCCGCTTGCCGGCCAGGTCGACACCGTCCTTCGGCCAGCGACTGGTGAACAGCGACGTCCCGCCGAAGGTGGCCATCCCGGGAATGTCGGGCTCCAGCGGCACCGAGAGGATCCCGGAGGCGGCGACGACGAACGAGGCCCGGAATTCCTCGCCGGACGCGGTTCGCACCACCCATTCGGCGGCATCCTCGTCGAAGGCCATCGCGACGACCTCGCTGCCGAACTGGATGTCGCGCCGGAGGTCCAGCCGGTCGGCGACGAAGTTCAGGTAGGCCTCGATCTCGGGCTGGGCGGGCATCGTCTCCGTCCACACCCATTCCTGCTGGATCTCGTCGGAGAAGCTGTAGGAGTATTCGATGCTCTCGATGTCGCACCGCGCGCCGGGGTACCGATTGAACAGCCAGGTGCCGCCGACGTTTTCGGCCATCTCCAGCACCCGCGTCCGCACCCCCAGCCGGCGGAGCCGATGCAGCATGTACAACCCGGAGAACCCGGCGCCGATCACCAGCGCGTCGAGGCGCGCGGCCCGGTCGGGCTCGTCGACCGCCCGGATGTCCGCTCCGTCCATAAGGCTCCCTTGCCGCCGCACCCTAGAGGACCCGATCCAACTGCCGAAATCTATACTGTAACGGACTTAGTATCTGCCCAGAGAGGCTTGCCGTGAAAGTTCCCTTCACCTGGAAGGTCACCGGGTGGTTCATGGTCGGTTGGTCCCCCGAGTTTCCCGTCGGCGAGGTCCGGCCGCTGCGGTACTTCGGCGAGGACCTGGCCGCCTACCGCGACGAGTCCGGTGAGCTTCATGTTCTGGAGGCGCACTGCAAACACCTCGGCGCGCACGTCGGCCACGGCGGCAAGGTGGTGGGCGACTGCGTCGAGTGCCCCTTCCACGGCTGGCGCTGGGGCCCCGACGGCACCAATCGCCACATTCCCTATCAGCCGGACCGGCCCAACCGCGCGCTGCGACTGCGGGTGTATCCCGTTCGGGAGCAATACGACTGCGTCTTCGTCTGGCATCAGCCCGACGGCAGGGAACCGCAATGGGAAATGCCGGATATATTTCGAAAGTTTCCGCAGTTCGAGACCGACCCGGCGGCCTACTACCGGGCGTTTCCGGAGTTCTCCCGGCGTGCGGAGCGCGAACCGGTGCATCCGCAGATCGTGGCGGAGAACGCCCCCGACAGCGCCCATTTCGAATACGTGCATCACGCCACGGTGACGCCCAAGGTGCTGGACTGGAAGATCGTCGACCACGAATGGCAATTCGTTGCCGGCTGGCCGGATGCGGAGAGCGACGATCCCGACGACCTCGCGCTGCGGTTCCACAGCCACTTGTTCGGCCTCGGCGGCGCCATCAGCGTCTTCGAGGGCGCGCAGAGTCACCGGCTGATCTTCACGTGCACGCCGGTCGACGACGGCTGTTCCGACCTGTTCTACTCGATCTGGTGGCCGCGAACGCCCGGTGACGCCGCCGAGGTTCCGCAAGGCCGGCTGCGCGAGCTCATCGAGAAACGCTTCCTGTCCACCGTCTTCGACGACCTGCAAATCTGGCGCTACCAGAGGTACGTGGAGAATCCGCCGCTGTCCAAGGTGGACGCGAAGGGGTACATGGCACTTCGCAAGTGGGCGACACAGTTCTACGACGTGCCGGCATGACGGCACTGGCGGACCTGGCGGCGCCCGGGCACACCGCGATCGTCACCCAGGAGTGCCAGGGCGCGGTCATCGGCCCGCACGCCGGGCTGGCGCTGCTCGCCGAGGAGGCCCGGCGCGTCGCGCTGCCCAACATCGTGCGGCTGTTGCCGGCGGCGCGGGCGGCCGGGGTGCGCGTCGTGCACTGCCTGGTGCAGCGGCGGCCCGACGGGCTCGGCTCCAACCACAACGCCAAGATCTTCGGCATCGGGAGTGCGGGGGTGGACATCGCTCCAGGCACGGCGGGGGCGGCGCTATTGCCCGAATTGGGTCCCGAGCCAACCGATCTCGTGCTGAGCCGCTGGCACGGCGTCGGACCGATGGGTGGCACCGACCTCGACGCGGTGCTGCGCAACCTCGACGTCTCCACGATCGTCGTCGTCGGGGTTTCGCTGAACATCGCGATCCCCAACGTGGTGATGGACGCGGTGAACGCGGCCTATCGCGTCGTCGTCCCGCGCGACGCGGTCGCCGGCATACCCACGGAGTACGGGCAGGCCGTCATCGCCAACACGCTGTCGCTGCTCGCCACGATCACCACCACCGACGATCTGCTGAGGGCATGGGAGCAGCGATGACCGACACCGCTCCGAAAGCCGGGTTCCCCGAGGTCGAGCCGGCCGACCACGCACCGCCCGGCCTTGGCCGGTTCGTGGCGGCGCTGCGCCGCCTGCAGGACCTCACGGTCTCGACCGATCCCGGCAACTCGATGTGGGCCGTCGCGGCCGAACACATCGAAAAGGCTTGCGGCTTACTGGACGGCCACCAGGTTGCCGAGGGCGTCGCGCCGGCCGGCCGAGTCCTCGAACTGCCCGGGTTGGGTCATCCGCTGCTGCCGCCATGGATCACGACGCGATCCGGTGTCGACGGCGTGCGGATGCGGGGTCACTTCACCCGCTCCCACGTGGGTGGCAACAACGCCGTCCACGGCGGCATGATCCCACTCTGCTACGACTGGCTGTTCGGGATGGTGGTCTCGGCCGCGGGCATTCGGCCGACCCGCACGGCCTACCTGCACGTCGACTACCGCAATGTCACCCCGATCGACGAGCCGCTGACCTCGCACGGTCGCATCACCGCCGTCGACGGCAGGAAGGTTTTCATCTCGGCTAGCATGGCCTCCGCCGACGGCACGCTGTGCAGCGAAGCCAGCGGGTTGATGGTCCGGTTGCTCCCCCACCACCCATGAGAGGCCCACGAGACACAGATGTCCACGACCGCAACGCACTTCACCGTACCCGCCGTTGCCCGGGCCGTCGCGTCGGCGATCCCCGATCGCGACTACCTGATCCAGGGTGAGCGCCGGTTCAGCTATCGTCAGGTGATCGAGCGAGCCGGCCGTCTTGCCAACTATCTGCACTCCCGCGGATTGGGCTGCCACACCGAGCGCTCCGCCATCGCCGGCCACGAGACGGGCCAGGACCTGCTGGGCATCTACGCGTACAACGGAAACGAATACGTAGAGGCGCTGCTGGGCTCCTTCCTGGCCCGGGTCGCCCCCTTCAACGTCAACTTCCGGTATGTGAAAAGCGAGCTGCAGTACCTGTTGGCCGACTCGGGGGCCAGCGCGCTGGTCTACCATGCGGCCTTCGCGCCGCGCGTCGCCGAAATCCTGCCCGACCTTCCGAGGCTCCGTGTGCTGATCCAGATCGCCGACGACTCGGGCAACGACTTGCTCTACGGCGCAGTGGATTACGAGGACGTCATCGGCTCGAGCGAACCGGAGCCACCACCGGTGCAGCACTCCCCCGATGACCTGTACGTGCTGTACACCGGGGGCACCACGGGGATGCCGAAGGGCGTGCTGTGGCGCCAGCACGACATCTTCATGACGTCCTTCGGCGGGCGGAACATCATGACCGGCGAGCCCGCGGATTCCGTCGACCAGATCGCGGCGGCGGCCGCCGCGGCCCCCGGCACCAAGTTGATGGTCCTGCCACCGCTGATGCACGGCGCCGCACAGTGGACCGTGATGACCGCCCTGACCACCGGCCAGTCTGTCGTCTTCCCGTCGGTCGTCGACCACCTCGACGCCGAGGACGTCGTGCGCACCATCGAGCGGGAACGCGTCTCGGTGGTCACGGTGGTCGGTGATGCGATGGCCCGGCCGTTGGTGGCCGCCATCGAGAAGGGCCTGGAAAAGGGCACCGCCGACGTCTCGTCGCTCGCGGTGATCGCCAACGGTGGCGCGCTGTTGACCCCGTACGTCAAGCAACGCTTGATCGAGGCCCTGCCCAACGCGGTCGTCGTCGACGGCGTGGGATCGTCCGAGACCGGGGCGCAGATGCACCACATGTCCATGTCCGGCGCGGTGTCGACCGGCACCTTCACCGCCGGACCCGACACGTTCGTGGCTGCCGAGGACCTGACGGCCATTCTCCAACCCGGTCACGACGGCATCGGCTGGCTGGCCCAACGAGGGCACGTTCCGCTGGGTTACAACGGCGACGCCGCCAAGACCGCCGCCACCTTCCCCGTGATCGGCGGCGTGCGCTACGCGATCCCCGGCGACCGCGCGCGCCACCGCGCCGACGGCACCATCGAGCTGCTCGGCCGCGACTCGGTGACCATCAACTCCGGCGGCGAGAAGATCTTCGCCGAGGAGGTCGAAACGGCGATCGCGTCGCACCCCGCGGTGGTCGACGTGGTGGTCGCCGGCCGGCCGAGCGAGCGGTGGGGCCAGGAGGTGGTTGCCGTCGTCGCGCTCGCCGCCGGCGCCAGCGCCGACGCGGACGACCTGGTCGCGCATGCGGCGCAGTCGCTGGCCCGCTACAAGCTTCCGAAGGCCGTTGTCTTCCGTCCGACCATCGAACGCAGCCCGTCGGGCAAGGCCGACTACCGGTGGGCCCGCGAGCAGGCGGCCGAAGAGGGGAACCCTTAGCCGCCGCACGGTAGCCGCCTTATTGAAATACCGGCCGATATTGCCTACTGTAATATTTACAGTAGGATCGTGCGGGTGACGACCGACGTCCACGGCGCTGCCGACACCGTCGACCTGCGCGACCCCTACCCGTTCTTCGCCGGCAAGCGGCGGCAAGGCGGCGTTTTCCGGGGCACGGTCATGGACTACTCGAAGACCCCCGAGTCCCTGCTGCCCAAGCGGGAGTACTCGGCGATGTCCTTCGACGCGGTGAACACGGTCTTCCGGGACGGTCAGACCTTCAGTTCCGCCCCGTACGACAAGACCATCGGCCTGTTCATGGGCCCGACCATCCTGGCGATGGAAGGCCAAAAGCACCGCGATCACCGCAACCTCGTGTCCGCGGCGTTCAAGTCCAAGGCGCTCGCACGGTGGGAGACGACCATCGTGCGGCCCGTCTGCGACGGGTTGATCGACGATTTCGTCGGCTCCGGTGAGGCCGATCTGGTGCGGCAATTCACGTTCGAGTTCCCCACCCGCGTGATCGCCCGGCTGCTGGGACTGCCGGAAGCGGACCTGCCGATGTTCCGTAAGCGCGCCGTGCAGTTGATCAGCTACAACGTGAACTACGAGCGCGCGTTCGAGGCGTCCGCCGCGCTCAAGGAGTACTTCGTCGAGCAGATCGAGCAGCGTAAAGCCAAACCCACCCAGGACATCATCGGCGATCTGGTCAGCGCGGAGATCGATGGCGAAAAGCTCAGCGACGAGGCCATTTACTCCTTCCTGCGGCTGCTGCTGCCCGCCGGATTGGAAACCACCTACCGGTCGTCGGGCAATCTGCTGTACCTGTTGCTCACCCACCGCGATCAGTTCGACGCCGTGGCGGCCGACCACGGGCTCATTCCCCAGGCGATCGAGGAAGCGCTGCGCTTCGAGACGCCGCTGACCACCGTGCAGCGGTTCACCACCGAGGACACCGAGCTCGAGGGGGTCGAGATTCCCGCGCGCTCGGTGATCGGCGTGTGCATCGGTTCGGCGAATCGCGACGCGCGGCGCTGGGAACGTCCCGAAGTGTTCGACATCTTCCGCAAGCAGGTGCCGCACATCTCGTTTGCCGCCGGTGAGCACACGTGCATGGGCCTGCACCTGTCTCGCCTGGAAACGCGCGTCGCGATGGAATGCCTGCTGACCCGCGTTACCAACCTCAACCTCCTGACCGACGGCGACCCGCACATCCACGGCCAGCCCTTCCGCTCACCGACTTCGCTTCCGGTGACGTTCGACCCCAAGTAGGGTGCCGGGAATGGTGAAGGTGATGGAGGGCTTTCGGGTCCTCGAGCTTGCTCAGTTCACGTTCGTGCCGGCGGCGGGAGCCATCCTCGCCGACTGGGGAGCCGACGTCCTCAAAGTCGAGCACCCGCTCCGCGGCGACACCCAACGCGGTTTCGTCAACATGGGCGGCATTCAGGTCGACCCCGCACGCCATCCGCTGATGGAGCATCCGAACCGGGGTAAGCGCAGCGTGGGGATCGACGTCTCGACCCCGGGCGGGCAGGAAGTGATCTACGAACTCGCCAAAACCTCCGACGTGTTCCTCACCAATTACATGCCGGCGCAGCGGCAGAGGCACAAGTTCGACGTGGAGCACATCCGCGCGGCGAACCCGAACATCGTCTATGCCCGCGGCTCGGCGTATGGCGACAAGGGAACCGAGCGCGACGTCGGTGGCTACGACGGGACCGCCTTCTGGACGCGCAGCGGCATCGGCTACGCGTTGACGCCGGAGGAGCTGGGCGGCGCGCTGGGGCAGGGGATCCCGGCCTTCGGCGACTCCATCGGCGGCATGTTCATCGCCGGCGGCATCTCGGCCGCGCTGCTGCACCGCGAGCGCACCGGCGAGGCCCTCGAGCTTGACGTGTCGTTGCTCAGCACGGCGTGGTGGGCGGCGGGGGCGAGCATGACGCAGGGTATGGAGACCGGCGAGGTCATGCGCACGGCCATGCCAGGATCCGCCACCGCGATGTCGGTGAACCCGTTCATGGGCAACTACCTGACCGCCGACGGCGGCACGATCAACCTCTGCATCATCAGCCCGACAGGGTTGATCCAAGACACATTCGAGCATCTCGGCATCCCCGAAGCGGCCGACGACCCCCGCTTTTCCGAGGTGCTCCCGCTGATCCAGAATGCCGCCGCGGCCGCCGAGCTGATCGCAAAAGCGTTTGCCGCCAAACCGTTCGACTACTGGCGTCAGCGCCTGAAGACGATGAAGGGCCAGTGGGCGCCGTTCCAGAGCCTCCTCGACCTCGCCAACGACGAGCAGGCCCTGGCCAATGACATGATCGCCGAGGTCGAACTCGCCGGCGGTGGCAAGCCTTTCAAGGTGGTGCGCGGGCCGGTGCAGTTCAACCACGAACCATTGGAGACGACCAGGGCGCCACAGGCGTCCGAACACACCGAAATCGTTCTGATGGAGCTCGGCATGGACTGGGACCGCATCGCCGAGCTGAAGGAGTCGGGGGCCATCGCGTGAATCGCGCCACTGATGAATGACGTCGCCATCATCGGCGTGGGGCTACACCCGTTCGGCCGCTTCGAGGGCAAATCCGCGATGGAGATGGCCGCCGACGCCATCCATCTCGCGGTCACCGACGCGGGCATCGAATGGAGGGACATCCAAGCCGCCACGGGAGGCAGCTGGACGGTGGCCAATCCCGACGCGATCGTCGCCATGGTCGGGCTGTCGGGCATCCCGTTCACGAACGTGTTCAATGCGTGCGCGACGGCGGCCAGCGCTGCCAAGTCCTGTGCCGATGGAATCCGGCTGGGCGACTACGACATCGGGATCGCCATCGGCCTGGACAAGCACCCGCGCGGCGCCTTCACGGAGGATCCGGCCCTGGTGGGAATGCCGCGCTGGTACGCGGAGAACGGGCAGTACGTCACGACCAAGTTCTTCGGCATGAAAGCTAACCGCTACCTGCACGACCACGGTATCTCGCAGCGGACACTGGCCAAGGTGGCGGCCAAGAACTTCCGCAACGGCGCCTTGAACCCCAATGCCTTCCGGCGCAAGCCGATTTCCGAAGACGACGTCCTGAACTCGGCGATGCTGAATTACCCGCTCACCCAGTACATGTTCTGCGCGCCCGACGAGGGCGCCGCCGCGGTGGTGATGTGCCGCGCGGACATCGCGCGCCGGTATACCGCGAAGCCGGTCTTTTTGCGAGCGGTCGAGGTGCGCACCCGCCGCTACGGGGCGTACGAGGTGAACACGACATTCGCTCCGGTCGCCGAGGACGTGTCGCCGACCGTGTACGCGTCGCGCGCCGCGTTCGAAAAGGCGGGCGTCGCACCGAGCGACGTCGACGTCATCCAGCTCCAGGACACCGACGCCGGCGCGGAAATCATCCACATGGCCGAGTGCGGGTTCTGCGCCGACGGCGCGCAGGAGACAGCTCCTGGCCGACGGTGCCACCGAGATCAGCGGTTCGATGCCGGTCAACACCGACGGGGGGTTGATCGCCAACGGCGAGCCGATCGGGGCGTCCGGTCTACGCCAAATCCACGAGCTGGTGCGCCAATTGCGCGGCGCGGCCGGCGATCGTCAGGTGGCGGGCGAGCCGCGCGTCGGGTTCGCCCAGCTCTACGGCGCGCCGGGCACCGCCGCGGCGACGATCCTGACGACCTGAACACTCCATCTTGGGTGGCCGCGATCGCTAAAACGGTTGCACCGCCTCTTCACTGACCCGCATGCCATGGCCCGTGCTGTCATTGGTGAAGGTGCCGGCGTCGCCGGTGGAGGCGATGGTCCAGCCCTGCGCCCAGTAGGTTCCTGAACTCAGCGCGACCTTCCCCTCGAGCGCCCCCAGGTCGGCGTCGACGAAGTCGAGTTCGCCTTCGGCGGTGACACTGACGGTGTGAAAGGGTCTGCCGTCACCGCGGGGAGGCCAGCTGTCCGACGAGGTTTCGCACGCGACCAGAGCGGTGGTGACCGAACAGCCGATCGCCTGCGCCGCCATGGTCACGCGCACATACCCGTGCTCGTTAGGCGCCAACGACGTCGGCGGGGTGGGCGGCGTCGAGGTGACGATCAGGTGATACGCCGGTACCGGCCGGCACCGCCGTGGGGGTCAATGCCCCCGTCACCGCTGCGCTGACACCGGCAGCGACAATGCCGAGCTTCCTTAACATTCAGGGCATCTGGTAGGCACACCTACCGGGCTTGTGTTCGGTCAGCGCGGCGGGTTGGCCGTCGATCTGGATCGCACAGTCGTGGGTACCGTTGTGGTCCGTGTAATTCAACGCCAGGAACTTGCTTCCGGTCACCTCGACCGTCTGCGACCACGGTGTCGAAACCCATTTGGTGGTGCTGGGCGGATACACCGGAGTGCCGGGGTCGGGAATGACCGAGAAGACGTCACCGCCGCCCAGGACCTGGTAGGTGATGGTGTGCTTGCCCGATCCGGGTGTGTTGTTCTGCGGCTGTAGCCCGCCGGTGGCACCGACGCCGGCGTTGGCGTTCTCCTGCCACGTCTCTTGGCGCCGCTGCGGGCTGACGCACACCGCGTCGCCGTCGTAGCCTTCGCGCCACACCAAGCCCGAGATGCATGTCTTCGCTCCATAGGCACCGCCGCCGGCGTAGCCCTGTCCTTGCGCGGCGGCGGCGTTCTCGTTCTGTACCTCTTTAGCAATGGTCGGCGGCACGCAGACGTTGTCGCCGGGTCGCGTCAGACGCGGAACCTCACCGGCGATGTCACCGGGAATGCATCCGCCGTTGGCCGAGGCCGCAGGCAAAGTGCTGATACCACCGGCGACGGTGAGGGCGGCCGCGCACATCGGCAACAGGCGTAATGCCCACGTGGCGTGACGACCCCGCGGTGCTAACTGAGTGCACATGAAAAGTCTCCTCTCGCCAGTCCGGGCTGATTCGACGCTATCGCCGGCCCGGCCGACGGAGAAATAGGGTGTTTCCCTATCTTCAGGCCGGCGTCTGGCTCACATGCCACGCCAGCTCGGCGCGGGAGCGGATGTTGAGCTTGCGGTATATCCGGGCGAGGTTAGCTTCCACCGTCTTTGGACTGATGAACAGCGTGCTGGCAATGGCCCGGTTGGTCATTCCCTTGGTGACGAGGTCGGCGATGCGGCGTTCCGAGGGGGTGAGGCCATCGTCGGTTCGCAGCCTTAGCACGTCGGCCCGCGCGAGGGCAGTGCGGGCCCGATCGGTCCACAGGGGCGTTCCGAGTTCTTCGAACACTCGCACTGCGGCACGCAGGGTGGCGGCGCTGACGTCCTTCAGGCGATGCCGGCGTTGTAACTCGCCGAGCAGCAGCGAGGTACGGGCCCTTTCGAAGGGCATCGCCAGGCCGTCATGGTAAGTCAGGGCGCGCTGGGCGGCGGCAATCGCGGCGTCGACATCGCCGCGCGCCGAATGCAGCAGGCTCCGGCAACGCGCGCCGACGGCCATGGTCCAGTGTCGTTCCAGCCGAGCGCCGTTGCTTTCCATGGCCTCCACCAGCCGCGTCGCCTCTTCGAGACGGCCGACCGCGGTGAGCGCCTCGACCGCGTCGGGGACGTAGGCGGCCGTGATGATTTCGGTCTGTCGACAGTTTGCCTCCAGTCGAGAGTGCAGGGTGTCCACGGCGCGCACTGCCGCGGCATGATCGCCCAGTGATACCTCCAGGAAGACGAGTGCGCTGATCGCCAGATCAGTCAGCAGCCGCGAACCGCACTGTCGGCCGGCTGCCAACCCTTCGGCAATACCGTTGCGTGACTCCGTTTCTCGCCCCAAATACGCACTGACGAGACCGCCGATGATCAAAGCCATGGCGCGGGGGAAAATACCGCCGGTCTGTGTCGCGCGCTCCAGCATCTCCGCCGCCATCCGCTCGGCGTCGGCGTAGTTTCCCAACCAGATTTCGATCAGCGCCGCGTGGAACGCGCACTCGACCAGCTCGCTCTCTTCTCCGTTGTCGACACAACCGCGTCCAACGTCAAGCATCATGCGGCGGCCTTCCTCGAGGCCGCCCGTCCAAGCCAGGAACAGTGCCTGTTGCACCCGGGGACGAAAAATCAGCGGGACGTGCGCGCCCGGTTCATCCCACTCCAGCGCACGTCGAAGACCAATCTCGTCCACGCCGTCGCCGCGCCAGAACGACAGTAGGGTTCGCATCCCCAGCGCCAGGCTGACCAGTCCCGGTTGCTCGAGACATGCCGCGGTGTTCGCGGCCAGCTCGGCGGTTCGAATGGCCAGATCGAGTTGCCCAAGGTGTGCGTTCGAATAGGCGAGGGTCACCTGGATCCGCACGCGCAGCCCGAGGTTGCTGACGGCGTCGTCCAGCGCCTCCCGAAGTAGGGTCGCCGCGTCGGGGAGGCTGTCGTGACGAAGGACAACCGTCGCCAGCAGGTGCAGCGCCTCGCAGCGGACGACGCCCGGGGGCATATTCATTGCCTCGGCGAGCAGTCTCTTGGCGTAATCTGGCTCGCCGGCTTCGAAATGATTTCGGGCAGAATTGATCTGGCGCCAAGGATCGTCGCCGCCGAGATCGATCGCCAGGTCGATGAGCTCCGCGGCAGCCGCTGGCGCCCCACGGGTGCGGGCCAGCTCGGCCGCCTCGTCGAGCGATCGCAGCGTCTGCTCGTCGGCCGTCGTCGCGCCCAGCGCCAGGTGGCGCGCCCGCAGTTCGGGCTCCCCCACAACCAGGGCCAGACGCCGGTGCATCTCCCGGCGCTGCGCCGGCGATGCGGCGGCCAACGCACCATGGGCCAGCAGCGGCGCGGTGAACCGCAGCCGGGGCCCGTGAATGGCGATCACGCCGTCCGTTTCCGCTTCTTCGAGCAGCCCGACAACGGTGGGTGCGTCGGCACCTGTGGCGTCGGCGACGAGGCCGATGGTCGGGGCAGTTGCACAGGCCGCCGCGAGCAACACCTCTCGCACTTCGGGGCTTAAGCCGTCGATCCGGCTTCGGGCACGCAGGATGAGGCCTTGTGGCGGCCCATGCGCGACGCCCGCAATCTGGTCATTGTGCTGGCGGGCTATCTCCAACGCGGAGGAGGGATTACCGCCGGAGATCTCGTGTATCCGCGCCATCGTCGGGCGCGTGAAGGATCGGTGCAGTCTGCGCAAGAACAGCTCGTGCAGTCCCGATAAGCCCATCGGTTGAATGGTGACGCGCCGCCCGGCATCGGGCCGCGGCAACCTGAGCCACGACGCCGGATCGTCTCCCGTGCCGTCGACGAGCACGGTGGCCAGCACACTCACTCGTGATGAAAGCCGCCGTCCGGTGAAGCTCAGCACGCGCCTGGTTGAGACGTCGAGCCACTGAAGATCATCGATGGCGATCAGCACAGGCGCTTGGTCGCCAAGTCGTTCGACGAGCGCCAGAAACGCCGCCGCCGGCACACGCCAGCCGCCCCCATGATCGCCCTCGTAAAGGTGCGACGGCACGCTTGTCAGTGGGCGCCGCTGCGGATTCGGGAAATCGGGACCCGGCTCTTTGATGCCGCGAAGGAGGTCCACGAGCCCGGCATACGCCAACGCTGACTCCGCGGCCGCTGTCTGCGCGGCCAGGACCAGAAATCCGCGCTCACGGGCTTGAGTCAACGCATCGAGCCAAAAGGTCGTCTTGCCGATGCCCGCCTCGCCCTCAACCACCAACGACGCCGGGCACTGTGCCGCGGCAGTGAGAAACTCGTCGACGGCCTTGGCATGGGATGGTCGGGTCGGAACACATGATTCTGGCGCAATCGATCGACCATGGTCGGTGATCGCGGCCATCTGTTCCCCCTCGGGCGGATGAGCTCACCAGGGCATGATTGGTTCGAAACGACCCCTGCTGTTATGCCTGTGGAACCGAACCTAGAAGTAGGGGGGTGCCGTTACATCAGGGAAACCACTACAGTTTCAGCACCCGGCACCTGGTCAACCGCTGGGGCAGGTGGATGTCGGTCGCCGCGGTGAGCCGCTGGGCCGGCATACCGGCTCGCGCGCAGGTCTGCGCCACCACACCTGCCGATTCCGCGATGAAAATCCCGAACAGCACTTCATCGGTCGGCACCGCCAGCAAGCTCTCCAAACGCACCGGAGCGCCGTGGGCCGACATCGTGGCCGCACTGGCACATAATGCGGCAGCGCTGCGTTCGCAGGGCGGGACAGTGAGTTCGGGTCGGTACCACTCGGCGAGAAACCGCTTGTGCTGTTCCATCGATATGAGTCATCCGACCCTGATCGCGTTGTTCGCACGCGGGACACGACGACCAACCGGGTTCACTCCTTGACGCTATGGCCGGTCGCATCGTGGAGCTATCAGTAATTCCCCTATCGGACCAACCGCGTCACCGATCCCCGCCGTTCTAGGGAAGCTCCCTATTTCTACCCGGGCCGGCCGGCCGGTAGCGTCGTGCAGTCGGGATCGACTCAAGGAGCGTCATGGCAAAAGCCGTGAGAAATTCAGGCCTGGCGAGCTCATTCGCGGTGGGCATGACCGCGTGGGTCACCGTCTTCGGTGCGACTCCCGCGCAAGCGGATCCGAATCTGCCGTACGGGCCCAACACCTGTGTGCAGGGCCTGGTATGGCGCGAGGCGCGAGCCGGCGATGCTGTCTGTGTCCGTCCGGATGACCGCACGCGCACGGGCCAGGAGAACGCAACGGCCGCCGACCGGCGTGACCCCAACGGCCCGTATGGTCCGCAGAGTTGTAAGCAGGGATCGGTGTGGCGGCAAGCCTTCGACGGTGACACGGTCTGCGTCACGCCGGACACGAGACGAGAAAACCTCGACTGGAATGCGTATCGCTGCGGCACCGTCCTTGGCGCGCAACAGCATGCGGGTTACTGCGGACCGTTCCCGCCGCCACCCAAAGACCTCGGATAGCTACTGGTCGCAGACGAACTTGGCGACGGTGTTCCAGTTGCCGCTGTGCACATTCGAGTCGTTGGGCGGACCAAAGTCCTCGTAGCTGCCGCCCGCGCTGCCGTCGGGATGGATAGAGCCGACATACCTGCTGTTCCAGCCGTTGCTCCAGTTGACGTTGAAACTGATGACGTTGCCCTTGATACCGCCGGGCGTCGTGATGTTTCCTTTGACTTCGGGTCCGCCGTGACCTTCGAAACTGGCCTGGCCGGTCAACGACGTATATGCGAAGACCTTGTAACCGTTGTCCTCGGCCAGGATGACTTCGTCTGTGACACCGCGCCATTTCTGGCATGTCCCGGAGTTGGCGACCGTACGGGAGGTGGCAGCCTGGTTGTCGGCAGCGGCCTGGTCGCGCACGTCGGGTGTCACGCAAACCGCATCGCCGGGATAGGCGTTGCGCCAGACGAAACCGGACTTGCAGGTGTTGCCGCCGCCCGGTTGGACATTTTGCGCGGCAGCGGCATTCTGTTGTGCGGTCTTGTCCCTGGTCTCAGGGGTGACACAGACCGCGTCTCCCGGACGAGCCGCCCTCCAGACGAATCCGGGCTTACACGCCGGAGCCGGCGGGTCGGCCGCCGCGGCCGGGGTCCCGGAGACCGCGGTTGCGCTCGCAAGGGTGATCGCGCACAACGCCGTCCGCAGCATGAGTGTGGTTGCCATGTAATACCTTTCGACGACGCGCCGGTTCGAAAGCGGGTTCTCTCACGCTAGGCACAGCCGGGCAGAGAGTGAAATCGGTGATTTCCCTATATCGCGTCTCGGCACCGTGCCGGGACATGGCCCGGAGCCGCCGTCCGGAGAAGACATAGGGAAACGCCCTATTTATCCCTTCCCTCCGCTAGTCATAGCGTCGAGCAGTCCGGTGATATCGAGAGGAGAACTTTCTCATGTCCCTCAGTGCGACATCGCGATCCGCGCCCCCCACGCACGCCGGCCGCCGCTCGCGGCGGCCCAGCCGAACCTTCCGATTGCCACTGTTGCCGGTGTCCGCCGCCGCCTTCGTAGTGCTCGGCGGTGTGACAGCGCTGCCGGCCGCCTGGGCCGATAATCGGTGCATTCCCAACAACATGTCCGGGCTGGTTCCGCGCAATGCGCGAGCCGGTGACCTTGTATGCGTCCCGAAAGGGATCGCCGATACCGTGCAGCAGGAGAATACCGCCGCGGCCAAGGGCGTGGGGTATGTGCCGGGCGGCGGTGCCTATGGACCCAAGACATGCACATCTGGCCTGGTGTGGCGCGAGGCATACGACGGAGATGCGGTGTGCGTCAGCCCCCAGCGGCGGCAACAGACCTGGCAGGAGAACGCCGATGCCGGTGTCGGAAACACCGGAGGCCTCAAGCCGGAGGCCGGCTTCAACCCCGGCGGCGCCGCGGCGGCTGCGGGTAGCGGTGGCCCTGATGCGGCACTGCTCGCGGCGGTGAACGACGCCCGGGTCAACCCCGGCAAGTATCCACCGCACACCAAAGATCCCAACACCGGCCAGCCATGGGACACCTCAGCCGCCTCAACCAAGGCGTGCGGCAAGCCCTTCGCCGATTCCGGCGCCCTGGACAATACGGCCGCAACGCACAACGGCTTCATCGCCAAGATCGATGCGAATACAGTCGACACCTTCCCCAACATGCACAGGACCGCGAGCGGCGGCCTGACAACGGATCAGGGCGGGCCGATCACCCAGGCCGGATACTCGTCCACGGGAGAGATTGTCGCCGACGGATTCACCTCCGAAGCGGCCGCGCTGACGTTCTGGATGCAAGATGACGGTGGTAAGAACAACTGGGGCCACCGCAATCTCATCCTGAACTGTGGCCTCACCGACGCCGGCGCGGCGCAGTTCGCAGGCGGCCCCAGGGGACACTATTGGACCGTCGACATGGGTTCCCATTGAATGATGAAGACTGTGCTGCAGCATATCTCGGTATTCTCGCGATCGATCGCAGGTTCGGGCACCGTGTTGTCCGTCGCGGCGGTATGCAGCCTGGCGTGTGCGTGCGGATCGAGCGGCACTTCGGTGACCGCGGGCAGCCCCGGCGGGTCGCAATCCGCGGTCACCACCCCACCACACAGTGCGAAGCGCGTCGACGCTTGCGCAATGCTGTCACCACAGGATATTTCGCCACTGATCGGCGTCTCAGCGTCCGGGGTGTCGACGGGAAAAGAACCCGACCAAGGCGACTGCACGTGGACGAATACGACGACCGAGGAATCGGTATCGCTGACGATCAGTAATCCGGGGACCGCCCGGAACAACAAGCTCCCCGTCCCCCAGCCCGGCTTCCCCGATCCCGGCACTCCCGGACCGGACGGCATGCGCTACCTGGGCGGCGGTATGGTCGAGTTTGCGGCCGGTGACCGCACAAACACCGTCCAGGTCGCCGTCCTACGACTGTCCAAAGACCAAGCCGATGCCGCCGCGGTAAATCTGGCTCGAAAAGTCGCGCCGATGGTGCCCCAGTGATCGCCGGCTAATCGCTACTAGCCGTTCAGCTAACTTCGAGGGTGCGCGTCCGGCCGTAAACGGCTAAACTCCAGCACGGACCTGCAGCACTGAACATCGAAGACCGGTTGGCAGTGTAATGAATTTCATTGCTCTGAAACAATACAGCAAATATCAGCCGCCGGACGGGTACACCTCTCAGTGAACCCGCTCGTCGGCCGTAGCGAAGAAATCCGCCGCATCGAGGAGTTGATCAGGGCCGCGGCCAACACCTCCGCGGGGCTGATCATCGAGGGCGAACCCGGCATCGGGAAGTCCACGCTGTGGCTTTACGCTCTGGAACGGGCCCGCCAACACGGCGTCTGTGTCTTGGCCGCGCGGGCGAGCCCAGCCGAGTCGGTGCTGGCCTACGCCGCACTCGCCGACCTGCTGGCCGAGGTCGATCACGCCGTGTGGGCCGATCTGCCGTCTCCTCAGCGACACGGGCTGGCGGCGGTACTACTCAGCGGAGACGAATCCACGGTGCCCACCGTCGAGCAGCGCGCCGTCGGGGCCGCATTTCTCACGGTGCTCAACAGACTGACGGCCGAGTCACCCATCATAGTCGCCATCGATGACTTGCAGTGGCTCGACGGCTCCAGCGAGGCCGCAGTGGCCTTCGCCGCCCGACGCCTGCCCGGCCGGGTGTCCTGGCTGTGCACCACCCGCACCGGTACCGAGTCGTCGCCGACCAGGTGGCTGGAGCTGCCAAGGCCCGACGCCATTAGCCGAATCCGTCTGCCGCCCTTAACGGTTGGTGAGCTGCACGATGCGCTCATCACGCAGCTCGGAAACCTCGTCCAACGGCCGCGATTGCTGCGCATCCACCAGATGTCCGGTGGCAACCCGTTCTATGCATTGGAGTTGGCCAGGGAAACCGATCAGCGCGGTTCCGGCGCCGACCTGCTACTGCCCGAAAGCCTCGCCGAACTTACCCACTCCCGGATCAGCAGGATCGACGACAACGCCAACGAGGCGCTGCTGGCCATCGCCAACCTCGCCGACCCGGCGATACCTGCCGTCGCTCAAGCCATCGACGTTGCGCCGCAACGCCTCTTGGAGATGCTGGATGCGGCCGAGAAGCAACAAATCGTCACCATCCAGGGTAACCGCATTCGCTTCACCCACCCGTTGCTCGCCCATGCGGTGCAGGTCGCGGCGACACCTCCCGCTCGGCGGTCCATCCACCGCCGTCTCGCCGAGGTCGTAACAGAACCCGAACTGCGCGCCCGCCACCTTGCACTGGCAGATCCTGTCGGTAAACCGGAAACGCTCAGCGCCCTCGACGTCGCCGCCGACATCGCCCGCGGCCGCGGTGCACCTGTGGCCGCGGCCGAGCTGCTGGAGCTGGCAATCGATCTGGGTGGTGCGACTGAAGACCGTCAACTCCTATTGGCGCAGTGCCTGTTTGACGCCGGTGATCCCCACCGTAGCCGCGAGCTACTCGAGGCGGTCATTTCCGATTTGCCGCCGGGCCCCCGACGTGCCGAGGCCTTGCAACGGCTGGCGATGGTGCGGCTCTACGACGATAGCTTCGTCGAAGCCTCGGAGCTGTGTCGGCAAGCGGTGGCCGATTGCGCCGACGACTCGGCGCTCCGAGTGACTGCGATGACAAACCTGGCGTTCACGCAACTGAACATCGGCCAGCCGGACGCGGCTCTGCTGACCGCCGAGCAGGCAGTCGCCGGGGCCGAGCGCCTAGGCCTTTCCGAGACGCTCGGCAGGGCATTGAGCATGCGCGCGATCATGCGGTTCATGAACGGCGAGGGTGTCGCGGCGACGGATCTGCACCACGTCGCCGAACTGGAGAACGCTGACACGCCTGTGCCTGTCGCGCTTCGCGTCGGCGTGCAGAGGGCATTGCTCCGCGGCTGGACGGGCGAGCCAGCGGCAGCGCGCGAAGCTCTCGCGGAGATCGCCAACCGCTGTGAGGCCAATGGCGAAGAGGGCGAAATGATCTTCCTCGCGTTCCAATTGGTGCACTTCGATATCTGGCTGGGCGAACTGCACCGCGCTGCCGATACCGCAGACGAGGCGATGCGGCGGGCGCGCCAGCTCGGCGGCGACGCGGCACTGTTCATCGCGTCTTCGTTGCAGGCCTCGGTCGCAGCGTATCAGGGTCGCGTCGAAGACGCCCGACGTCATATCGAGACCGCGATCACGACCGGCACCGGCAGCGGCTATGTCACGATGCTGTCGTGGCCCATCACCATGCATGGCTTCCTGGAACTCTCACTCGGCGACCACGCCAAAGTACTTGCCGCCGTCGAGCCGATGCTGCCGATGGTCGATCTCGCGCCGCGCTACACCGAAATCGTCGCCTGTGGCTTCGTTCCCGATGCGGCCGAAGCACTGATCAACCTTGGTCGCATTGACGAGGCCGAACGTCTGGTCGAGCTCCTGGAAGGCAACGGCGCGCGGTTGAACCGTGCTTGGATGTCGGCCGTCGGGATGCGTTGCCGAGCGCTCCTTACGGCGGCGCGCGGCGACGTTGAGGCCGCCGTGACGCACGCCCACACCGCACTCGCTCACCACGATCGCATCGAGATGCCGTTCGAACGCGCGCGAACGCTCCTGGTTCTCGGCCGACTGGAACGGCGGCTACGTCACTGGCGCACCGCAGCGGCCGTGTTGACCGAGGCGCTGCAGATCTTCGAGAAGGTCGGGACGCCACTGTGGACCCAACAGGTCCGCGCGGAGCTGGACCGTGGCACCGCCGGACGAACCCGCTCCCCCGGGTTGACCCCCGCGGAGCGGCGCGTCGCCGAGCTGGCCGCCGGTGGGATGAGCAATAACGACATCGCCGCGAAACTGTTCATCGCGCGAAAGACAGTCGAAATCAACCTCTCCCGGATCTACCACAAGCTGGGAATCCACTCCCGCATCGAGCTGTATCACGTCATGAACAACGACTCGAGCATCACCAATTTGTAGCAAAATCACTGATGAATTCCGTGGCCCGCGGGTATAGCGTGACACGATGCCAAACGGTGACACGGCGCCGTCGCGCTATTTGGCCGAGTGGTACACACCGCATTCGTGCGTCCGGCGCATCGCCGACATCGCGCAGCGCCTGCGGCAGTCGTTGGCGACCATGCCCACCGAATCCCATCGGCCCGAACTGCTCTACGCCGCCGAAATCCCGCAGGATGCCTACGCGTTCGGTGTATTCGCCGCCGAGTCCTCGGAAGTGGTCACGCACGCCTGCCGGCAGGCCGGAGTGCCCGCCGACCGCGTCACCGCGGCCGTTGAAGCCCCGTGACGATCATGGCGCGGACGTTGGCTCAACCCACCTTCTGCGCCGGCGCGTACGCCGGCTTGCCGAGGCCGAGCACGTACTGCGCGATCATGTTGCGGAACACCTCCAGGGTGCCGCCGTAGATCCCGACCAGCGGCGCGAAGCGGAAGGCGTACTCCGCGGCGCCGTCGTCCGCCGCCCCATCCGTGCCGATCGGCAGCGCGGACGCGGTGCCGAGGAGGTCCATCAGGTCCGGTGAGATGTCGCGCATCGTCTGGGCGATGGCGACGCGGCCGAAGATGCCCGGCGCGCTCAGGGCGGCTTCCACGCGGGCGGCGCTGCGCCCCAGTCGGTACGTCACCGAGGAGTCGTCGACGAGCCTGCGCCCGTTGGGATCCCGCTCGGCGGCTTTCCCGGCCGCCTTGTCGACGGCGGTGGCCATGAAGCCCGCCTGGTGCATCATGATCGACACGTCCTGCAGCCCGTCGGGCGCGGCGGCCACCGCACCGTGCTCGACGTTGAGCGGCTCGCGCAGAACCGTCCAGCCGGCGTTCACATCACCCAGGCGATACTTGTCGTCGACCCGGACGTCGCTGTAGTAGACGATGTTGGTCCGGTCGCCATCGACGGTGCGGATGCCCTGAATCTCGATGCCCGGCGAATCGAGCGGGACCAGAAACATGGTCAGGCTCTTGTGCTTTCGGGCCGCCGGGTCGGTGTTGGTGATCAGGAAGACGTACTGGCAGTTGTGCGCGCCGGTGGTGAACATCTTGGAGCCGTTGATGATCCAGCTCGATCCCATCCGCCTCCCGCACCGCGCGGGTCTTGCAGGTGGCCACGTCGGACCCGCCCTCGGGTTCGGTGTAGCCCAGGCACAGGCGGACGTGGCCGCTGAAGACGCCGGGCAGCACCTCGTCCTGCAACTCCTTCGAGCCGAACCTGGCCACCGAGCGCGCCACCATCGCGGTCGTGCCCCACGTCACCCACGGGACGTGCGCCCGCCGCTTCTCCAGCTCCCAGATGCGGCGGCGCACCCTGCTGAAGCCGCCCTCGGCCTCCGGCTTCCATTCGCGCTCGAGGTAGCCGGCGGCGCCCAGCGCCAGATGCACCCCCTCGTCGAAGTTGTCGCCGGTCTCGCGGTCGCGGCGCCTGACGTCGTCCGTCACGTGCGTGCGCAGGAACTCCCGGGACTCCCGCAGAAACTTCTGATCGTCGTCGGACAGCGCGACTCGTGAGAAATCCACCTATGCGTCCCTTCCGCTTTCACGGGCGGCCACCAGCTCGCCGACGTACTTGGCGCTGGCGCCGGGGTCCCCGCCGGCCAGCGCCCATCCGCGGGCGCGCACCAGATACGCCGTGGCGGCCGCCTCCGACGAAACACCCAGGCCGCCTTGAACATGCACCGCCATGGTCGCGGCCTTCGCCGCTTCCTCCGCCATGAACACGAAGGCCGAGGGCGCCAGCTCCGGACGCTCGTCCGGCTCGTTGTCCAAAAACCAGGCCGCGCGCCGCGCCAGGTTGCGGCCACCCTGCACGGTGATCGCGATGTTGGCGAGCGGATGGGAGATGCCCTGCAGCGTCGAAATGGGCACGCCCAGCGTGTAGCGGGTCTTGGCGAACTCGGCCGCGATCGTCATGGTCTCCTCCACCAGGCCGACCAACGCCGCCGCGGTCAGCAAGCGCCATTCGTCGAGCGCCCGTTGATATTCCGCCAGCGCCGCGGCCCCACTGGCGAGTACCGTACGGTTGTCGGCCGCCGCCGGATCCACCCACGCCATCGGCAGCCGGCCGATGTTGTCCACCTTGGTCGGCCGCGTGGCGAAGGTCAGCCGCACCACGTCGGCGCCGTCGCGGACGATGACCTGATCGGCAATCGACCCCGTGGGGATGAGCCTGGACCCGGAGACGCTGTCGTGCTGCGGGTCGAGCGCGGCGAGTCGCTTACCCTCTACGACGTCGGAGTCCGCCGCGCCGAGCCGGGCCAGCAGCCGGGCGGAGCAGACGTGGTCGATCCACGGCACCGGCGCCAGCGAGCGGCCGATCTCCTCGGCCACCAACGTCAAATCCACCAGCGTGGCGCCGTCGCCGCCCGCGGATTCCGGCACCGCCATCGTCGTCGCGCCCATCGCGCACAACCGCTCCCACAGGTTCTTGTCGAAGCCGGATTCCTCTGCGGCGCGGACGGTCTCGATCGGGCAGTGCGTCTTGAAGAAGTCGCGGTAGGCGGCCTGCAAGGCCTCGTGATCCGCAGTCAGGCTGTAGTCGAGCCGACGTAGTTCGTAACGATCCATGCTCAGCGTTCCTCCTGGCCACCGAAGAAGAATTCCTCTGCGTTGTTGTAGAGATAGTTTCCGAGCACCTCGGCCGGCAGGTCCAGCCCGGCCGCCTCGGGAACGACGCGGCGCATTTTCAGCACCGGCCAGTCGGAAGCGAAGATCACCTTCTTGGGCCCGCGGGTGCGCATGTAGTGCAGCAGGCTTTCCGGCAGTCGCTTGGGCGACCACGCCGAGGTCATCAGCCGCAGGTTGGCGTACTTGATCAGCAACCTGATCGCGATGTCCCACCACGGGTCCGCGCCGTGAATCATGCACAGCTTCAGTTCCGGGAAGCGCACGCAGACCCGGTCGAGGTGGATGGGGTTCTGCACCTCCCCGGGAATGGGGGGTCCGGGAAGTGCCGGTGTTGATGCACAGCGGCAGCTCGAGTTCGGCGCACTTGGTGTAGAGCGGGTAGTAGACGGCGTCGCTGGGCGGGTACTGACCGTCTCCCCAGAAGCTCGGCCCCACAGCCGCGTAGGCGACCGGCAGGTCCTTGACGATGGCACCCAGCTCGCGCAGCGAGGGCATGGGCCGCAACAGGTTCACCCCGCCCATCGCCAGCGCGAAACGCTCCGGCCTCGCCTCGACGAACTTGCGCGCGGTCACCGACGGCATGGCGAGGTTGTCCATCAGGATGGCCTTGCGCACGTCGTGGGCGTCCATCTCGTCGAGCAACTCCGCCATGTCGACCGGCTCGAACATCGACTGCGGACCCTTGAAGTAGTCGTCGCGCACCTTCAGCATCCACGCCGGTTGCTTCTCGGTTTCCCCGAAGTGGACGTTGACCAGGCAGTCAATCGCTTTCATGTCGACATCGGCGCCTTCTCGCTAGCTTGCAAAGCCTGCACTTTTCGCCCAACGGTAATCGGCCTTGCCGTTGCCCAGGCGATGTACGTGCTCCACGAAGACGAACTGCTTCGGCGCTTTGAACCGCGCCAGCTGCGACCTGCAGTGCGCGTCCAGGTCCTGGGCCGTGGCGGCCGTTTCGTCGCGGAGTTCGACCAGGGCGACAAGCTCCTCACCCCAACGCTCACTCGGGCGACCGACGACCAGCGCGTCGGCCACCGCCGGGTGGGCGCGCAGCACTTCCTCGACCTCCTCGACGAACACCTTCTCCCCGCCCGTGTTGACCACCAGCGAGTCGCGGCCGAACAGCCGCAACGTCCCGTCCGGCTCCAGCGCGGCGCGGTCGCCCGATATCACCACCCGCTTGCCGTCGACCTGGGGGAAGGTCCGGCGGGTCGCCTCGGGATCGTCGAAGTATCCCAACGGGATTCGCCCTTCCCGGGCCGCCCATCCCACCCCGCGCTCGCCGGGGGCGAGGAAGCGGCTGTAGTCCTCGGCGAGCACCAGGCCGCCGTCACGCAGTGTGAACGTGTCGCTTCGAGTGTCCCGCCGGCTGTGGCCGAACCCCATGTTCCCGGTCTCCGACGACCCGTAGCCGTTGATGAGGGTGATGTGCGGCAGCAGTTCCAACAGGGCGCGTTGATACTTCGGATTCGTTGCGGCACCGCCGGTGCCGATCGCGTACAGCGACGACAAGTCGTACCCGCCGCGCTGCAACTCGGCCACCAATGGTGCGGCGTAAGCGTCCCCGACCATGGTCATCAAGCCGACCTTCTCGCGCTGCGCCGTCTCCCACACAAGCTGCGGCTCCAGCTTCTTGGCGGTGTCGTAGAGCACCACGCTCGTTCCCGCCATGATCGCCGAGAACGCCGTCCACATGCCGGCCGCGTGCATCAGCGGCGAGACGGCGAACCATGGGGCTCCGGCGTTCCCGCGCACCTTGTCGTGGATCTCCGCGGCGGACGCGTGATCCGCCCCCACCATCGACGACACATAGATGTCGGACTGCCGCCACAGCACGCCCTTGGGCCGTCCTGTCGTCCCGCCGGTGCAGATCATCAGCAGGTCGTCCGGCGACGCCGTCACCCTTCGATCGGTATCGCCTTGCGCCAGAGCATCATCCAGCGACACCGCGCCCGGCAGCTCGGGGTGGGCGCTGCCGTCGTCGACCGACACCAACAGCTCGATGCCTTTGCGCACCAGCACGTCGGCGAACTTCGCGCCCAATGCGCGGTGATAGATGACCGCCCGCGGACCCACGTAGTCGAAGAGCTCGCCGACCTCGCGTGGGGTGTAGTTGTAGTTGATGTTCACCGGGACGGTTCGCGCCTTGAGGCAGCCGATGACCATGTCCGGATACAGATCGTTGTGCATCAGCAACGCGACCCGGTCCTGCCCGCATTCCCAGTTCCGCAGGGCGGCCCGTTCCCGATGAGCGCCGAATCCCTCGCCGGCCAGGAAGTTCGCGAGCCGACGGGTGCGGTCGGCCGATTCGGCAAAGGTGCTGCGGCGGCTGCCGCACACCGTCATCGTCCGGTCGCCGACGACGTCGGCGATGACGTCGAGAACCGCGCCTATGGTCCATTCGCTCATCGGCAGCGGCCCCGAGTACCTACGCGGCCGATCCGACTTGGACCCCGAGCAGATCCAAGGCGTTGTCGCGCATGATCTTCCGGATGTCCGATTCGCTGAAACCGCTGAGCTCCTCGGTGAACGACACCGGCGACTCCAGGCCTTCGCCGTGGGGCCAGTCGGAACCGAACAGGATCTTGTCGATGCCGATGACGTCGGCCAGTTCCGGCAGATCGTCCTCGTAATACGGTGCGACCCAGACGTTGTTGCGCAACTGCTCCACCGGGTCCTCGGGGAAATGCCGCGGATAATTGTTGGCCGCCTTCTTCAGGCGCTTGATCAGCCGGTGGACGAAGTATGAGCCGTTCTCGATGCTGACCGCCCTGAGCTTGGGGTGGCGGGTGAACACTCCGTGCACGATCATCGAGGCCATCGTGTCGTGGATGGCCCGGTCGTCGAGGAGCACCGTGTCCAGTGGGTCCTTCTCGCCGAACCCCTCGAACGTCGCCTTGCCGCCCCACTGCGCCGCGATGTGCAGATAGCCGCTGTCGCTGAGGTGGAAGCCCACCGGCACGCCCGCCTCGGCCAGCCGCGCCCACACCGGGTCGTGACTGGGATCGCCCAACGACCGCGGCTTGACGACGCCCGGCACCGGCGCCGGGCGCACCAGCACCAGCTTGGCGCCTCGCGCCAGCACGAACTCGACCTCGTCGAGCGCCCGGGCCGGATCGGCCAGCGAGACGATCGGCGCGGCAATGATCCGGTGATCGGGCCGGTCGAAGCCCCAGTCCTCGTCGAGCCAGAGGTTGAACGCGTGCAGCGACGCCATCGTCGCGTCGATGTCGTGCTTGAGCGCCTCTTCCACGCCGCACGCGAAAGTCGGCAGCATGAACGCGGTCTCGATGTCCTGGGTGTCCATCACCGCAACCCGTGCATCGCGATTCTGGTACTCGGGGTGGTTGGCGAGCCGATCGACTTTCATCAGCGAGGCCGGATCGACCCCTTCGGGAATCGCTCCGCGGAACAACAGGTCGAGGCAGCCGGGCACGATGATCGGGTCGAACGTGGGGTTGGGAATGAAGTGATTGACGCGGTCCCCGATCACGGCCCAGGTGCGCTTGCCGTCGCTGAACATCTGCACCCCACGGCGCTTGAACTTCTTGTCCAGGTGGCGGGTGAAGGCATCCAGCGGCTCGTAATAGTGGTTGTCGACGTCGATCGCCTGATAACCCAAGTTGGCCATGATCATCCTTTCGGTGCCACCGGCGAAGCCTGGGCATCGGTCGAACTGAGCGATGGAAATTGCGGCGCCCGCTTCTGCAAAAAGCTGGTGATGCCCTCGATGACGTCCGGGCGAGGCATCGCCTCGTGGAGCAGAACCTCGGCACGCGCCGTCGCCTCGACGACGTCGCGCGTGGCGTCGGCGTAGACCTGCCGTTTGATCACCGCCATCGACGCCGGCGAGCAATTCGCCGCCATGTCCTCCGCGTAGTCCAGCGCACGTTTCATCAGGTCCTCCGGCGCGACGACTTCCTTGACCAGGCCGAGCTCCGCCGCCTCCTCCGCGAGGAAGGTGCGCGCGCTCAACAGCAAGTCGAGCGCCGCACCCCAGCCGGCCAGCCGGGGCAGTATCCAGGAGATGCCGAACTCGGCGATCAGCCCGCGGCGCGCGAAGACCGCAGCGAACTTGGCGCCCGCGGCGGCGAAGCGGACGTCGCACATCAGCGCGTGAGTAAGGCCGATGCCAACACACGCACCATTGATGGCCGCGATGACGGGCTTGCGAAGCGTCGTGAAGAAAAGGGGCGGCCGTTCGCCGACCAAGTCGGCCAGATCCGTCGCGGCCGCCTTGTTCATCGTCTGGTCGTAGGTGGGGGCGGAATCCGCGGTGCCCAGATAGGCGCCGGCGCAGAACCCCCTGCCGCGACCGGTCAGCAGGACCACCCGGACGGCCGGGTCCGATTCCGCCCGGTCGATCGCGGCGTAGAGCCCGGCGGCGATGTCGGGCCCCCAGGCGTTCAGGCGTTCCGGGCGATTGAACGTGACGATGGCGACGCCGGTAGGCGTGGCCTCGTAGAGCACAGGATCGCCAGAGGCGCCGTCGCTGCCTGCCATCGCCTGCAGCACCTCCTGTACTACGCAACCCGCCCTAGTCTGTACCCATACTGTATACCTATCGGTACCGCGTTCCACAACCGCCGCAGGATCCCCGCGAACCCCCCGTCCAGCAGGGGATTTGGGGTGTCGAGCGGGTGGTCAAACGGTAAGCCGCGCCCGCCCCTAACGGGACACGTGTCCGCGCGAGATGAGTTTGACGATTCCCAGCAGGATCACGGCCCCCAGGAGACACGTGAAGAACGAAAAGAGCAGTCCTCCGCCGGCCACGTTGACCCCGAAGCCCCGCAGGAGGAAGCCGCCTATCAGTCCCCCGATGATGCCGACCACGACGTTGAGGACGATCCCCATCTGGGCATCGGTCTTCATGATCTTGCTGCCGATCCAGCCGGCCAGGCCCCCGATGATGATCCAACCGATGACACCCAGAGTGAGCACGCGGCGATCCTTTCTCTAGCGCTTGCGGCAGAACCGTTTCGGCTCAGGTGAACTCACGCCCCAGCGCCGCCGATCAGCCCGAGGTGACGATACGCCTTCTCGATCTGAGCTTTGGCCTCAGCCGGCAACTCGGCCTGCGGGGGGCGGGAGTGCGGATAGGCGCCGACCGGCAGTCCGAGCAGCGACGCGGCGTATTTGAACGCGCCGCCCCAGTGGGTGAAGTAGTCCGGTCGCCCGGGGTAGCAGGTCCACCACGACCCGAGGTCCATGTCGAACTGGTCCAGGCCGGAGTCGCGCGCGTAATCCATCGCCTCGATCAGCCTGCCGCTCCACACCAGGTTCCAGTACTCGGAGAACAGCCGACGCTGCGGCGTCTCGTACAGATAACCCGCAGTGCCGAGCTGCGCCTCCGAGACGATCCCCTCGCGCAGCCATCCGGCGCGGTAGACCGTTCGGTCGCATTCCCAGACCACCAGATCCGGCGCCAAGTGGTGCAGCAGCCGGCTGTTTCCCGGCCGGAAGGCGCCCTCCTTGGTGGCGCACACCGCGGGCACCTCGTGGTAGATCCGCGCGCTTTCGGCCGCCGTCAGCACGTAACCGGACGACGGGGAATTGAACATCCCCAGCGCGATGTCCGTGCGCGACGCGATGTAGGAGAAGAATCGCAGCACGCCTTCCCCGCCGTGCACTTCCATCATCGGCGTCTGCAGATAGGCGATGTCGGCGCCGGCCTGCTGGGCGTGCAGCGTCAATTCCAGGCAATCCTTGGCCGTCATCGCCGACGTGCAGGCCTGTACGACGACGTCCGGGCCGGCCTTGCGTGCCTCTTCGATCGCGACCTCCAGCAAGCGTTTTCGCTCATCGATGGTCAGCGACCAGAATTCGGCGATGCCACTGGTGCACCACAGCATCGGGTGCCCGAGGTCACCGACGCAGTAGCGCACCAGCGTCCGGTAAGCATCCCAGTCGATATCGTCGCCGTCCGTCCCGCAGAATGGGGTGTAGAGCGAATTCCCGATCCCGCGCAGGGCCGTGCGCGCCCACGACCGCGCCTCGCCCGCTGTTGCCATGGTGCACTCCCTTTGTCGGCCAACCGTTTTTCCGGCTCGTCGGTCAGGTGAAGTCCGATCCGCCGTCGACGTTGATATTGGCTCCGGTCATGTATGAGTTGCGCCGCGACGCGAGGAAGGCCGCAACCGGGCCGATCTCGTCGGGCAGGCCGGCCCGGGGCATGTGCGCCGGATGACCGAAGTGCGTGCCGATGGCCTTCATCAGCGCGTAGGGATCGGTGCCGTCGACACCGACCGACTTCGCCCAGCCGACCAGGGACTCCGAAGCGATGCTGCCGGGAGACACCACGTTCACCAGTATCTCGTCCTTGGCGAGCAGCAGGGACAGGTTCTTGGAGACGCTCGTCAGCATCGCCTTGGCCCCGGTGTAGGCGGGCAGCATGACGCTCTGTCGCTGCGTGGAGTGCGCCGAGAAGTTGACGATTCGTGCCCAGTTCGCCTTGCGCAGCAGCGGAAGCGCCGCGCGGACGCACCGCACCATGCCCAGCACGCCGTCTTCGACCGACTGGCGCCACTGCTCGTCGGTCAAGTCCTCGAAGCTGCCCGCTGCGCCTGGCCCGACCGTGTTGATGAGCGCGTTGAGTTCGCCGTTCCAGCGCTCGGCCAGCTCGGTGAAGACCGCGTCGACCGCGTGCTGGTCGCCGATGTCGGCGACCAGGCCGACGGCGTCCGGGCTGCCGCGGCCGGACAAGTCGGCGGCCGCGCTGTCGACCGCGGCACGGGTGCGGCCGATGACGGCCACCCGGGCGCCCTCGTCGGCAAGACAGCGGGCCGTGGCCAGTCCCATGCCGCGGCTACCGCCGACCACCACCGCTGCGGCATCGGCCAGCCCTAGATCCATGGCCCGATCCGCGGCCGATCCGCGGGCCCGTCAATCGGCTTGTGTCCGGTCATGTTCGCCCGCTCAGCCTTGTACCAAAAAGCCTACGATAGGTATTACAGTAGCAGACGAGGAACCGCACTGACGCTGGCCAAACGTGTTGTCGGATGGCCACCGGTAAGGTCGACAGTCGGAGACCGCACGAACAACGGTTGATGGAGGTGCCCGTAGTGGCGAAGCAGGCAACCGCCGAAAAACGACAGCGGCGCGAGCGCGGCTCCATCAACCCCGATGACATCATCAGCGGCGCATTCGAACTCGCAGAACAGGTATCGATCGACAACCTGAGCATGCCGCTGCTGGGTAAGCACCTCGGCGTCGGCGTCACCAGCATCTACTGGTATTTCCGCAAGAAGGACGACCTCCTCAACGCAATGACCGACCGCGCGCTCAGCAAGTACGTGTTCGCCACTCCCTACGTCGAAGCCAGCGACTGGCGCGACACGCTGCGCAACCACGCGCGCTTGATGCGTAAGACCTTCATGGGCAACCCGATTCTGTGCGACTTGATCTTGATCCGGGCAGCGCTCAGTCCCCGGGCCGCGCGGGTGGGCGCCCAGGAGATGGAGCGGGCGATCGCCAATTTGGTGGAGGCCGGCCTGTCGCCCGAGGACGCCTTCGACACCTATTCGGCCGTCTCGCTGCACGTCCGCGGATCGGTGGTGCTGCACCGGCTGCACGAAAAGAATCAGGCCGACAACGAACCGCGCGCCATCGAGGACGCCGTCGCGATCGACCCGGGAACCACCCCCTTGATCGCCCAGGTGACCGGGCAGGGACACCGCATCGGGGCTCCGGACGAGACCAACTTCGAGTACGGGCTGGACTGCATCCTCGACCACGCGGCTCGTCTGATCGAGGCGGGTTCCGCCGCCCCCTCGCGACAACACAAGGGGGCCAAGCGAACCGGTCAGCGCGCAAGGGGTAAGCCGCCTGCGGCAGGCTGACCGCGCCGCCGCGCCGCGGCTGCCGCCCGCGGCAGAGGTGATTACCCGTCGGGCTCGGGCACGTGGAAGTGCTCGTCGCGGAGCCGGAACGCTTCCTTGGCGCCGTGCTCTGCGCGGGTCTTGACGAAGTTGAACTCGCCGGGGGCGAATTGCAGGTTGGTGCCGAAGGCGTGAAACAGATAGCTCGCGACTTCCTCGCCCTGGTAGGCCTGGGTCTGCTCGACGAGGCGGAAAGCCTCCTTGGCGATGACCACCCCGTCGGCGGGCATCTTGGCCGCCTTCTCGGCCCAGTACCGGGCGCGCTCCCCGACGGCACCGGGATCGCATGTCTCGGTGAAGATTCCGAGGCCTTCGACCTCCCCCGCGTCGACGATGTCGCCGGTCAACAGCAGGCGCCTGGCCAACACCGGCCCGAGCCGGTGGAAGAACATGTGCAGGCTGCCGAGCGCCGGGCCCAGGAAGCGGGTGGCCGGCATGCCGATCTTGGTGTCGCGGGCGATGACGGAGATGTCGGCCATCAGCGCCATCTCGAAGCCGCCGCCCAGTGCGTAGCCCGAGATCTCGCCGACGGTCACCTTCGGAAAGCCCATGAAGTTGTGGTAGAACCCAAAGGACTTGCGGTCGACCGTGAGTCGCCGGCGCTGACTGGGTCGGCGCCTGGCCGCCTGATCGGTGTCGCCCGTCTCGCCGTACCAGCCATAGGCGTTGTTCATGTCGGCCCCGGCGCTGAAGACGCCGCCGGAACCCCGCAGCAGCACGACCGTGATGTCGTCGTCTTCGGCCACGCGATCCAGGTGACGGGCCACGGCCTCGCGCATCGCCGCGTCGTAGGAGTTGCGCCGCGAAGGATTGTTCAGCGTGATGGTCGCGATGCGCCGGTCGTGATCGACCTCGAACAGCACGCGATCGTCGGGAGCATCCGAGGCAGTCATGTGCCGGACCCCTTTCGCCTTCTCCCGAACTTGAACCCGGCCAATCGTTCCGGCGGCGACGCCAACGTGGCGACCTCCCCCGTGCAGAGCACGTCGTCGTGGAGCAGCAGCCGCGCAGTCGACGTGATGCCGCGTTCAACCTGCTCCCGCACGATGTCGAACCTCAGGTCGGTCAGGACCGGAGTGGGCCGCCGAAAGGTCACCGCCAGCGAGCGTGTCTTGCCGGACAGGCCCGTGACGCAGTTGTGGTGCTGGATCACGCAGTCGAAGAAGACACCGAGGAAGCCGCCGTGTACGAGCCCGGGCGGCCCCTCGTAGACGAGGGGAAAGCAGACCGTCCCGGTGGCCCGCCCGGGATCGAAACTGTCGAAGCGGTATTCGGGAAAGCACGGGTTGTAGGAACCGATGTCCGTGGCGTGGTCGAGATACACCCGCCGGGGATCGTCGGGGATCTCTCCGATGCGCGGGGCATTGTCTTTCGGGGCGGCGGCGGCCAGCTCGCCTTCCCAGGCGGCGAACTTCGCCAGCATTTCGTCCACTGCGGGGTGCGGTTGCTCCAGGGACAGCAGCAGTGCGCCGAGCCGCCGCATCGCACCGGCCGCCGCCACCGTTTGGGCCAGGGGCGCCTCGCCGAATCTGGCATCGCGGGTGCCCGTCGAGCCGGGTGCGGCGCACCCTTCGTCGATGGCCATGCGTCCCTCTTCTCGCCCGGGCCTGGCCCGGTCATTTCCGTCGGCACCGATTCCTTGCTAACTTATACACCGTAGCAATCGTATTGTTTACCGTATGGGTAACCGTATCGGCAGGAGAGGCCGGATCGACGGTGAGTCAAGAGGCCGAGGCGGCCGGCGCCGAAGGTTCGGTGAAGCATTCCCGGGATGGTGCGGTTCAGCGGCTCACCCTCGAACTTCGGTTCCCGGCGTAACTCGCTGACGCCCTTCATGATCCAGGCCTTCGCGCAGCGGCGGCAACCGAAGTTCGAGGGCCGATGACCGGAGGGCGAGAAAGGAACAGGGATGCCTACTGACTCGTGCGAAACCATCACCTACGGCGTCGACGGGCATACCGCCACCATCACCCTGAACCGCCCCGAGGCTCTCAACGCGCTGAGCCCGCCCATGATCGCCGAACTCCGCGCCGCCTATGACGAAGCAGAGAATGACGACAACGTGTGGCTGCTCATCGTCACCGGCACCGGCCGCGCCTTCTGCACCGGGGCCGACGTGAAGGCGATCCCCGGCGACGGCAAGGTGATCTATGAACGGCCCTATCTGTCGACGTACGAACAGTGGGAGGCGCCTCAGGAAGGCACTCCCCCGTTCCGCCGGATGGCCAAACCGGTGCTGACCGCGGTCAACGGTTTGTGTTGCGGCGCCGGCCTCGACTGGGTCACCACCTCCGACATCGTCATCGCCTCCGATCGCGCGACGTTCTTCGACCCCCATGTCAGCATCGGCCTGGTGGCCGGGCGCGAACTGGTGCGGCTCGCGCGGGTGCTGCCCCGCTCGGTTGCCCTGCGGATGGCGTTGATGGGCAAGCACGAGCGCATGGGCGCCGAGCGGGCGTTCGAGCTCGGCCTGATCAGCGAGATCGTCGAGCACGCGAAGCTGCTCGAGCGGGCCCACGAGATCGCCGCGATCGTCAATTCCAATGCGCCGCTCGCGGTCCGGGGGACAAGGCTGGCCATCCTCAAGGGCCTGGATCTGCCGCTGCACGAAGCCGAGATGATGGCCGAGGCGTTCCGCGAACGCGTGCTGCGCACCGAGGATGCACTGGAAGGCCCGCGCGCGTTCGTCGAGAAGCGGCCACCGGATTGGCAGTGCCGATGAACCCGGGCACGCCGACGAAGTTCGAAACGCTACTGCTCGACGTCGACGCGGATGCGCACGTCGCCACCATCACCCTGAATCGGCCCGACCAGCTCAACGCGTTCAACCGGACCATGTGCGAGGAGATGGCGCACGTCTGGCGCCGGGTCAAGCTCGACGATTCGGTGCATGCCGTGGTGCTGCGAGCGGCCGGCGAGCGTGCGTTCAGTGCCGGCCTGGACGTGAAAGCCCCGTACGGCCAACCGGACAACGTCTGGAACCACGAAGATCCCGGTGAAGCGCTCAGCCCCAAGTGGCAGAAGATGTGGAAACCCGTGGTCTGCGCCGTGCACGGCATGTGCACGGCGGGTGCGTTCTACTTCATCAACGAGTCCGACGTCGTCATCTGCTCAACTGACGCAACGTTTTTCGACTCGCACGTGTCCGCCGGCCTGGTGTGCGCGCTGGAGCCGATCGGCCTCATGCGGCGCATCGGTCTCGGCGAGGCGTTGCGCATCGCGCTGATGGGCAACGACGAGCGGGTCAGCGCGGACACCGCGCTACGGATCGGGCTGGTGTCGGAAGTGGTTGCCCCGGAGCAATTGTGGGACCGCGCCCACGAGATCGCCGCGACGATCGCCGCCAAGCCGCCCTCGGCCACCCAGGGCACCGTCAAGGCGATCTGGGAGTCGCTGGACAAGCCCTATCGGGCGGCCCTGGAGCAGGGCCTCATCTACACCCGGCTCGGCAACCCGCTCGGCACGGCGGAACTCGCCGCGCAGGGGGACGTGGTCCGGCCGCACCCGACGATCCGCTGATGCCCGGGCATCCGCTCAGTCAGCGCATCGCCGATGTCCTGAACCTGCAACCGGATTCCCGCGCGATCGAGTACGACGGGCGATGGGCGTCGTGGGGCCGCCTCGGCGCGGCGGCGGGGCGGGTGGCATCGGTGGCCGCCGGCCACCAAGCGGGCATCGGGATGCTGCTGCGCAACCGGCCCGGTCACGTGGCGGCCTTCCTGGGCGTGCTGCTGGCCGGCGGAACCGCCGTCGTCGTCAATCCTTCCCGGGGGGACGAACGCACCCGGGCTGACATCGCGGCGCTGGGCCTGTCACTGATCATCGGCGAAAGTCAAGACCTGGACAGCCTGGTCGCCGAGGGCACCACGACGCTGCCGATCCCGGCCGGGCTGGACGGGCCGCCGCAAACCGGGCGGCTCACCGCGAGCGCCGCCGGGACCGGTGTCGCGGTGCGGATGCTGACCAGCGGGACGACCGGTCCGCCCAAGCGGGTGGACCTGGGATACGACATGCTGGCGCGCAGCGTGCTGGGTTCCGATCCGAACGCCGCGCCGGCGCCCACCGAAGTTCGGCGCGGCGTCGCGATCGTCAACTCGCCGCTGGTACACATCGGCGGCGTCTTCCGGGTCTTGCAATGCGTTACCGAGGCAAGACCGTTCGTCCTTCTGGAACGATTCGAGCTCACCGCGTGGGCCCGAGCGGTGCGCAGCCACCGGCCCCGCGCGGTCTCCCTGGTACCGGCCGCGCTGCGGACCGTCCTGCACTCCGATCTGACCCGAGCCGACCTGGCCGGCATACGCGCCGTCACATGCGGGACGGCCCCACTGTCGGCGGAGGACGCCGACGCCTTCACCGAGAAGTACGGCATTCCCGTCCTGACCTCCTATGCGGCAACGGAGTTCGGCGGTGGCGTCGCCGGCTGGACCCTGGCCGATCACCGGAAGTACTGGTGCGCCAAGCGTGGCAGCGTCGGCCGGGCCAACCCGGGTTCGCAGCTTCGGGTGGTCGATGACCAGGGCACGCCGCTCGGACCCGACGAGGTCGGCCTCCTGGAGGCCAAGCCTGCGCAGTTGGGACCGTCGGCGCACTGGATGCGCACCACGGACATGGCGCGCATCGACGCCGACGGGTTCCTGTGGATCGTCGGGCGCGCCGATCAGGCCATCATCCGCGGAGGATTCAAGGTGATGCCCGACGATGTGCGTGCCGCCCTCGAGGGCCACCCCGCGGTAGCCGGCGCGGCCGTCGTCGGCCGATGCGACGCGCGCCTCGGCGAAACGCCGGTGGCCATGGTGGAACTGCGCGGGTCGGCCTCCACCGACGCCGAGGCGCTGATCGAGTATCTGCGCGGCAAGCTCGCCGGCTACGAGATACCGACGGACATCGCGATCGTCGACAGGATCCCGCGAACGCCCTCCGGCAAGGCCGACCTCGGCGCCGTCCAGCGACTCCTCGACCCTGCCGCCCGACATGCCCGCTGACGCCACGGTCGCCGAGGTACTGCAACGCCAGGCCGGCGCGCGCGGCAACCATCCCCTGCTGGTCTGCGACGGCGACCGCATCACCTATGCCGACGCCGAGCGCCGCTCGGCGGGACTGGCCCGGGGCCTGATCACCCTCGGCGCCGGCAAGGGCACCCATGTCGGGTTGCTCTACCCGAACGGGCCCGACTTCGTCGTGGGGATGTTGGCCGCCGCGCGGATCGGCGCCGTGGTGATCCCGTTCTCCACCTTCGTCACACCGCGCGAACTGCGCGAGCAGCTGGTCGACGGCGACGTCGAAATCCTGCTGGCCGCGCACTCTTTCCGCAAGCACGACTACGCACACCGGCTGGCGGAGGCGGTCGCCGACCCGGGCTTTCACTCCGCCGAACGACTGTTCGCCGCCGCCACCCCGCAGCTGCGTCAGGTGGGCATCAGCCACCCCCCGGGCGCCGGCGGCGGCATCCGTGACATCGATCGGTTCTGCGGGCTGGGCGCCGCCGTCGACCCCGGACTGCTGGCCGCGATGGAAAGCGACATCGCCGCTTGCGATCCCCTCGCCATCGTGTACACGTCGGGCTCGACGAGCGCACCCAAGGGCGTGGTGCACACGCATGGCGCCCTGCTCGGGCATCAGCGCGGGCTCAACGAGGTCCGCGGGCTGACGGCCGGGGAGAAGCTGTTCTGCAATTCGCCGTTCTTCTGGATCGGCGGGTTCGCTTTCGGGCTGCTCGCCACCCTGCTGGCCGGCTCGACGCTGGTGTGCTCCAACGCCACCGACGCCGGTGCGACGCTGGATCTTCTGGAAGCCGAAAAGCCGACCATGACCAATGGTTTCGTCGCCGGAATCGCTCACCTCGCCGCCCACCCGAGTTTCCCGTCCCGCGACCTGTCGTCGATGCGGCGGGGCAACCTCTACCCGATCATGGCGCCGGCCGCCCGGCCGGAGGACCCGGAACTGCGGCACAACATGCTGGGCATGACCGAGGCCGGCAGCGTCGTGCTGCTCAGCGGTGACGAAACCGACCAGCCGGAGAGCCGCCGCGGGTCGTTCGGCAAACCGGCGCCCGGCTTCGAAACCATGGTCCTGGCACCGGACGCCGCGGGGGTCGGCGAGTTGTGCATCCGCGGGCCCTACATGATGCAGCGCTACCACAAGCGCAGCCGCGAGGAGTGCTTCGATGCCGACGGCTGGTTTCACACCGGCGATCTGGTGCGCACCGACGCCGACGGATACTTCTACTTCGCCGGCCGGCGCGGCGCGATGATCAAGACCTCGGGCGCCAACGTCTCGGCCACCGAGGTGGAAAACGCCATCACCAGGGTCACCGGCGGCCTGCCGGCCTATGTGATCGGAATTCCTGACGCCGACCGCGGGCAGGTGGTGGCCGCGGTCATCGCCCGGCCCGACGGTGCCGCCGTCGACGAGGCGGCGCTGCGCGAGCGCCTCAAGGCGGAACTGTCCGCGTACAAAGTGCCCAGAAAGTTCATCGCCGTGCCCAGCGGCGACATACCGCTCCTGTCGAGCGGCAAAGTGGACATGCGGCAGCTGAGGACGTTCTTCGATGCCTGAGACGATCGACGGCTTGGTGCGGTCCCGCGCCGCCCTAGCCGGCGACAAGCCGATGGTGATCGATCCCGTCACCCGGGTCAGCTACCGCGAACTGGACAGCAGCACAAGGAAGTTAGCGGCGACCCTCGTCGAGGCCGGCGTCGGCAAGGGCACCCGGGTCGGGCTGATCATGCCCAACGGTGCCCGGTGGGTGCAAGTGGCCATCGCCGTGGCCCGCATCGGAGCCGTGGCGGTTCCGCTCAGCACCCTGCTGAGGCCGGGCGAACTGGTCGCGCAGCTGCGGGCCGCGTCGGTGCAGTTCCTGGTCAGCGTCGAGGAGTTCCGCGGGCACCGCTACCTGGACGATGTTCGGGCCGTGCCGCGCACCGAACTGCCCGCACTGCGCCAGATTTGGCCGGCCGACCGGATCGCCGAGGCCGTCGCCGGCGGCGGGGCCCGCCGCGTCGTCGATGCCATGACCGACACCGTCACCCCGGCCGATCCGCTGGTCATCATCTTCACCTCGGGCAGCAGCGGGGCCCCCAAGGGAGTCGTGCACTCTCACGGCAGCGCGGTGGGCGCGGTGCGGTCGGGCCTTGCGGCGCGGTGCATCACGGCCGACACCCGCCTTTATCTGCCGATGCCGTTCTTTTGGGTGGGCGGCTTCGGCAGCGGCATCCTGTCGGCGCTGGTGGCCGGCGCCACCCTGGTCACCGAGGAGATGCCGCGGCCCGACACGACGCTGAGACTGCTGGAAAGCGAACGCGTCACGCTGTTTCGCGGCTGGCCCGACCAGGCCGAGGCGCTGGCGCGGCACGCCGAGACGGTGGGCGCCGACCTCTCATCGCTGCGGGCGGGCAGCCTGCAAGCCCTGCTGCCGCCCGCCCAGCGTGCCGCGGCCGGCGCGCGGGCCAACATGTTCGGCATGACGGAGACGTTCGGACCCTACTGCGGATTCCCCGCCGACACCGACATGCCGACGACTGCGTGGGGCAGCTGCGGACGCCCGTTTCCCGGTGTGGAGGTCCGCATCGTCGACCCCGAATCGGGGGCGCCGGTCGCACCGAAAGCCATTGGCATGATCCAGGTTCGCGGGCCGCACACGCTGCGCGGCATCTGCGGCCGCAGCCGAGAAGAGCTGTTCACCGCGGACGGCTTCTACCCGACCGGCGACCTCGGCCACTTCGACGACGACGGGTTCCTGTTCTACCACGGGCGATCCGACGACATGTTCAAAGTCAGCGGCGCAACCGTCTACCCGGGCGAGGTCGAGCGGGCGCTGCGCACCGTCGCCGGCGTCGACAACGCCTTTGTCACCAACGTCCCCGGGCCGCACGGCGAACGGGTGGGAGCCGCGGTGGTGTGCGGCGGCGCACTCACGGCCCAGCAGCTTCGCGGCTCTGCCCGCAGGCTGCTGAGCGCATTCAAGGTGCCGACGGTGTGGCTGGTGCTGGCATCCGAAGACGACGTCCCGCGCGGGGCCACGGGCAAGGTAGACACCCGCCGGTTGCGGGCGATGTTGGCCGACGCCGCCCAGCCCTAAGGGACCCGCGTCCAGGGCTGGCAGTTCTGCGACTCGAACGCCTTGACCGACAAGTTGATATTGGCGAACATCGGACCGATCGAGGTATTCGTCTGAAGGACATGGTCCTTGGCCGCGTCGGGCGTGCTGTAGGTGAACCACGAGCACATCGAGTCCTGGGTCGGCACGTTGTTTATCCAAACCCCGAACGTCGACGCCGACCCTGCCGTGTGGTAGAGGCCCGGTGCGATGTCGGGCCCCACGACGAAGACGCCGTTACCGGGGATCGGATCCATCGGTTCGGCGACGGCCGGCGGCGCCAGGGCGATTGCGGTCGCGGCTGCAACGAAGGCTGCCGAAGCGCGAAACGTTCGGGGCATTCTTCTCTCCATATGGTCGCCCACCCCGATGGCAGCGTAGCCCTGGCGGGCACCGTCAACAACAGCCCACCGCGGTCACCGCGACGTCGAACGGCCGCCGTCCGCAACGACCCCGGTCGCGATGAGGTGGTCGATCAACGGGACCGCACCGGCGGCCAGATGCTCCGACATCGCGGCGCGCGCACGCGTCTCGTCGTGAGCAGCCAGCGCGGCCAGGATCCGCCGGTGGTCCTTGTTGGACCGGCCCGGCCAGCCCTCGATGGTCGGGAACACCGATTCGGGCGCGTAACGGGTGATCTGCGACATCAGCTGGGCGAGCTTGGGAGAGTCGGCGGCAACATTGACGGCCCGGTGGAACTCGTGATTGAGGCGGACCGTGCGCTCGTGATCGTCACCGGCGTAGGCCTTCTCCAGCCGCGCCTGGATGTCCTTGAGCTCCTTCAGCTGCTCGTCGCTGATGTTCAGAGCCGCCCGCGCGGCGAGTTCCCCGCCGACATGGGCCTGGACGTTCGCGACGTCGGTGACGTCGCGACAGGTCACCGGCAACACGACGAAGCCACGGCGCGGCTGCTGGTCGATCAGGCCCTCGGCGCGCAGGGCGAACAGCGCCTCGCGCACGGGCGTGACGCTGATCCCCAGCTCCGCGGCCAATTGGTCCAATCGGATATAGGTTCCCGCGGCGTAGGTGCCGTCGAAGATCCGGGCCCGGATCAACCGCGCGACATCGTCGGAAAGTTGCGGCCGCGCCGCGAATTCCGGGACGCTCATCGGTTCACACCTGGTACTCGGCGAGCAGTCGCTTGCTGATGATGGACTTCTGGATTTCGCTGGTGCCCTCGCCGATGAGCAGGAACGGCGCGTCGCGCATCAGCCGTTCGATCTCGTATTCCTTGGAGTAGCCGTACCCGCCATGGATCCGGAAGCTCTGCTGGGTGACCTCCGAGCAGAACTCGCTGGCAAGGTATTTCGCCATTCCCGCTGCCACGTCGTTGCGCTCGCCGGAATCTTTCAGCCGCGCGGCGTTGACCATCATCAGGTGCGCGGCTTCCACCTTGGTCGCCATCTCGGCCAGCTGGAAGGCGATGGCCTGGTGCTCGGCGATCGGCCTGCCGAACGTCTCGCGCTGCTGGGCGTAGCGCACCGCGAGCTCGAAGGCGCGCAGCCCCACACCGCAGGCCCGAGCCGACACGTTGACCCGGCCGACCTCGATCCCGTCCATCATGTGGAAGAAGCCCTGCCCGGGCTCGCCGCCGAGAACGTCGTCGGCGCTCGCCTGGTAGCCGTCAAAGATGAGCTCGGTGGTGTCGATCCCCTTGTAGCCGAGCTTGTCGATCTTGCCGGGGATCACCAGGCCCGGGAGGACTTCGCCGAAGCCGGTCGGCTTTTCGACGAGGAACGCGGTCAGGTTGCGGTGCGGCTTGTCCGCGCCCTCGTCGGTGCGGACCAGCACGGCGATCAGCGTGGAGCTGCCGCCGTTGGTCAGCCACATCTTCTGGCCGTTGATGGTGTAGCCGCCGTCCGGGTTGCGTCGCGCCCGGGTCCGGATCGCGGCCACGTCGGAACCCAGCTCCGGCTCCGACATCGAGAACGCACCGCGGGTCTCGCCGGTCGCCATGCGCGGCAGGAAGCGCTGCTTCTGTGCGTCGGTGCCGTGCTGCCGCAGCATGTAGGCGACGATGAAGTGGGTGTTCAAGACCCCGGACACGCTCATCCAGCCGCGCGCCAGCTCTTCCACGCACAGCGCGTAGGTAAGCAGCGACTCTCCCAGCCCGCCGTACTCCTGGGGAATCATCAGCCCGAACAGGCCCATGTCCCGCATCTGGTCGACGAGGTGCTGGGGGTAGGTGTCGCCCCGTTCGAGCTCGGCCGCGTTCGGGATGACCTCCTTCTCGACGAATTGCCTTACCGTGGCAATGATTTCGGTCTGAAACTCGGTCAGATCGAGGGTCTGGGCCAGTCTGGTCATACGCCGTCTTCTCCTATCGTCTTGGCGCTCGTCAGGCGCGCGATCTCGGGTGCCGTCAGCCCCAGGCGCCGCGCGAGGACGTCGGCGGTGTCCTGACCGAGGGTCGGCGCGGGGACCCCGGCCGGGTGGTGGCCGTCGATGGCGATCGGCGATCCCGGGGCGAGGTAGTCTCCGACGCCGGGCTGGTGCAGCGCCGAGAAGAGGGGATTGGCCGTCACTTTCGGGCTCGCGGCGGCCTGCGCGAAGGTGCGGTACCGCTCGAACAGCACCGTGGTGCCCGACAGCGCGGCGGTGATCTCCTCGCCCGTGTGATCGGCGAACCAGGTGGCGAACAGGCCGGACAGCACGTCGCGGTACCGGTAGCGATCGCCCTCGGAACCGAAGTCCGCGTCGAGAGCATCCGCCAGCGCCGCCACCGCGGCACCCGTACCCGTGACCTCGACCAGGTCGCGAAAGTGCCTCCTGGTCAAGGCGACCACCATGAACTCGGCCCCGTCACGGCTGGCGAAGTTCTGGCCGTACTGGCCGTAGACGGCGTTGCCCAGGCGCTCGCGCTGCGTCCCGGTGACCTGAGGCTCGGTCAGCAGTCCCAGGTTTCCCGCTGTGGCCAGCGCGACGTCCTCCAGCGCCAGGCTGATCCGCGCACCCTGCCCGGACTGCTCGCGGCGGCGCACGGCCGAGACGACCGCCAGGGCGGCGTACAAGCCGCAGCACACATCCCACGCCGGCAGCACGTGATTGATCGGTCCGGCGTGCTCGGCCGGGCCGGTCACCAGCGGGAAGCCGATGCCGGCGTTCACGGTGTAATCCACTCCGGTGGAACCGTCGCCACGGCCCAGCAGTTGCACGTGGATGACGTCGGGACGCCTGGCGGCCAGGCGGTCATGGCTCAGCCACGGCAGTCCGGCGGCGTTGGTCACCACGACGCCGTCACCCTCGAGAATCAGCCGCTGGATCAGCCCCTGACCCTCCTCCGAGCGCAGATCGATGGTGACCGAACGCTTCCCCTTGTTCAGCCCGGTCCAGTAGATCGACGTCCCGTCGGCCGCCAGCGGCCAGCGGTGCACGTCCGAGGCGCCGCCGATCGGGTCGATCCGGATCACCTGGGCGCCAAGCTGACCCAGCGTCATCCCGCACAGCGGCGCGGCGACGAAGCTGGAGATCTCCACCACCGTCAACCCGCTCAGCGGCAACGCCGGGTCGGTCATGTCATCCGCTCGAAGACCGCCGCCAGGCCCTGCCCGCCGCCGATGCACATGGTCTCCAACCCGTAGCGTGCCTGACGGCGTCGCAGCTCGCGGGCCAGGGTGGCCAGCATCCTGCCGCCGGTCGCCCCGACCGGATGCCCCAGCGAGATTCCCGAGCCGTGCACGTTGGTCCGATCGTGATCGGCCACACCGAAACCCCATTCGCGCATCACCGCGAGCGCCTGAGCGGCGAAGGCCTCGTTCAGTTCGATCACGTCGATGTCGCTGAGCCGCAACCCCGCTTTGTCGAGCGCCAGCTCCGTCGCGGGCACCGGGCCGATGCCCATGATGTTCGGCGCCACCCCGGCCAGTCCCCACGACACCAGGCGCACCAACGGCGTCAGCCCGTATTGCTCGGCTTTCTCCGGCGTGGTCACCACGCACATCGATGCCGCGTCGTTTTGGCCGCTGGAGTTGCCGGCTGTGACCGTTGCATCCGGATCTTCGCCCAGCAGAACGGGTTTGAGCTTGCCCAACGACTCGGCCGAGGTGTCGGAACGCGGATGTTCGTCGGTGTCGATCAACTCCTCCCCGTCCCTGCGCCGCACGGTGACCGGGATGATTTCCTCGGCCAGGATCCCGTTCTTCTGGGCGGCGACCGCACGCTGGTGCGACCGGACGGCGAGTTCGTCCTGCTCGAGCCGAGAGATCCCGTACTGGCGGCGCAGGTTCTCGGCGGTTTCCAGCATCCCACCGGGAACCGGGTGGTGCCGCCCACCGGCGGTGGTGCGTCCCCGCGCCAGCGCGTCGTGCACGCGAACGCCGCCACGGGCGCCGCCCCACCGCATGTCGGTGGAGTAGAAGGCGACGTTGCTCATGCTCTCGCAGCCGCCGGCGACGACGAGGTCCTGGTCGCCGTTACCGACCTGCAGGCAGGCCTGGATCACCGCCTGCAAACCCGACCCGCAGCGCCGGTCCACCTGCATGCCCGGAACCGTCACCGGCAGGCCGGAATCCAGCGCCACCACGCGCCCGATCGCCGGCGCCTCGCTGCTCGGATAGCAGTGCCCGAGGACGACGTCGTGCACCGCGTCGGGCGCGATGCCGGTCCGCTCGAGCAGGCCGGTCAGCGCCGCGACCCCGAGGTCGACCGCCGTCAGCGACTTGAACATCCCGCCGTAGCGCCCGATCGGGGTTCGCACCGGCTCGCAGATGACGGTGTGGCGCATCCTGTTCCCCTAGATGTGCCGGCCGCCGGTGACTTCCATCACCGTGCCCGTCATGTAGGAGGAGAGATCGGAGGCCAGGAATAAGGCGACGCTGGCCACCTCCGCGGGTTCGCCGACCCGCCCCATCGGAATCTCGGCGACCTTCTGGTCCCAGATGCGTTGCGGCATGGCTTCGGTCATGGCCGAGCGAATCAGTCCTGGAGCGATCGCGTTCACCCGGACCCCCAGGTAGGCAAGCTCTTTGGCCGCCGCCTTGGTCATCCCGACGATGCCCGCCTTCGCCGCCGAATAGTTCGTCTGCCCCACCATGCCGACCTTGCCCGACACCGACGACATGTTCACGATCGCGCCGCGCTTGTTTTCCCGCATGATCGCCGCGGCCAGCCGGATGCCGTTCCAGGTCCCTTTCAGATGCACGTCGATCACCTGGTCGAACTGCTCTTCGGTCATCTTGCGCATCGTCGCGTCGCGGGTGATTCCGGCGTTGTTCACCATGATGTCCAGGGCGCCGAAGCGGTCCACCGCCGTGGCGATGAGCGCCTCGACGTCGGCCGCCCGGGTGACGTCGCACCTCACCGCCGCGGCGACGTCGCCGCCGCCCAGCTCTTTTGCCGCGACCTCGGTCGCCTCCAGGTTCAGGTCACCGAGCACCACCCGTGCGCCTTCGGCGACGAACCGCTGCGCGATGGCAAGGCCCAGGCCCTGCGCACCGCCAGTGATCACCGCGGTCTGACCGCTCAGCAACGACACCGTTTCGCCTCCTTTGGCTCGGCCCTCCGCTGGACCCGCAGCATCGCCAATATCGTATTTCATATAGGATTTTGGGCCGGAGCAGGGTCCGGGCGACCCGAGCAGAGGAGCGTCTACTGCATGACCACAACCGAAGTCCAGGAAGTCGGCGACGACGATTTCGCGGCCATCCTTGCCCAGACCCGTGAGTTCGTGCGCACCGCGGTGGTCCCCCGCGAGCAGGAGATCCTGCAGGACGACCGGGTACCCGACGACCTGCGCCAGCAGGCCAGGGAAATGGGCCTGTTCGGCTACGCGATTCCGCAGCGCTGGGGCGGCCTGGGCCTGAACCTGATGCAAGATGTCGAGCTCGCAATGGAACTGGGCTACACCTCGCTCGCGCTGCGGTCGATGTTCGGCACCAACAACGGCATCGCCGGACAGGTGCTCGTCGGCTTCGGCACCGACGAACAGAAGCGCCGCTGGCTCGAGCCGATAGCGTCCGGGGAGGTCGTCGCCTCCTTCGCGCTGACCGAGCCCGGCGCCGGATCAAACCCCGCGGGCCTGCGCACCAAAGCCGTCCGGGACGACGGTAAGTGGGTGATTTCCGGCCAGAAGCGCTACATCACCAACGCGCCCGTCGCCGACGTCTTCGTCACGTTCGCACGCACGCGGCCGGCCGACGATCAGGGTCCCGGGATCGCCGTATTCCTCGTCCCGGCCGACGCCGCCGGCGTCGAGGTCGGCCCCAAGGACGCGAAGATGGGTCAGGAAGGGGCATGGACCGCCGACGTCAACTTCACCGACGTGCACGTGGGTGACGACGCGTTGGTCGGGGGCGCCGAAGACATCGGCTATCGGGCGGCGATGACGTCCTTGGCCCGCGGCCGGGTACACATCGCCGCGCTGGCGGTGGGAGCCGCGCAACGCGCGCTCGACGAATCGGTGTCGTATGCCGCCACCGCGACGCAGGGGGGGACGCCGATCGGAAATTTCCAGTTGGTGCAGGCGATGCTCGCCGACCAGCAGACCGGGGTGCTGGCCGGCCGGGCGCTCGTCCGCGACGCGGCCCGGTCGTGGGTGACGAATCAGGACCGCAGGATCGCGCCGTCGGCGGCCAAGGTCTTCTGCACCGAAATGGCCGGCAAGGTCGCCGATCTCGCGGTGCAGATTCACGGCGGTAGCGGCTACATGCACGGCGTCCCCGTCGAGCGCATCTACCGCGACGTGCGCCTGCTGCGGCTCTACGAGGGCACCAGCGAAATCCAGCGCCTGATCATCGGGTCGAATCTGGTCAAAGCGGCGCTGCGATGACCGAATACACGACGATGAGCGGGCGGCTCGCCGGCAGAGTCGCGTTCATCACCGGAGCGGCCCGCGGGCAGGGCCGCGCGCACGCCGTCCGGTTGGCCGCCGAGGGCGCCGACATCATCGCGGTCGACATCGCCGGAAAGCTGCCGTCCTGCGTGCCCTACCCGCCGGCGACCGAACAGGACCTCGCCGAGACGGTTCGCCTCGTCGAGGCCGCGAATCGCCGGATCGTGGCTTCCGTCGTCGACACCCGCGACTTCGACGGGCTCCGCGGGGCCGTCGACGACGGCGTCGCCGCGCTGGGACGGCTCGACATCATCGTCGCCAACGCGGGAATCTCGGCGCCCCAGGCCTGGAACGAGATCACGCCCGAATCCTTTCGCGACGTCCTGGAGATCAACGTGTCCGGCACGTGGAACACCGTGATGGCGGGCGCCGACAGGATCATCGCAGGCGGCCGCGGCGGGTCGATCATCTTGATCAGTTCGGCCGCCGGCAAGAAGTTGCAGCCGTTCATGGTGCACTACACCGCGAGCAAGCACGCGGTCACCGGGCTGGCCCGCGCCTTCGCCGCCGAACTGGGCAAGCACTCCATCCGCGTCAACAGCGTCCACCCCGGGCCCGTGAACACGCCGATGGGGTCGGGCGACATGGTCGCGGCGATCGGCAAGGTCATGGAGACCAACCCGCAGTTGTCCAGCATGCTCACGCCGTTCCTGCCCACCTGGGTCGCGGAGCCGGAAGACGTCGCCGACGCCGTCTGCTGGCTGGCCAGCGACGAGTCGCGCCTCGTCACCGCCGCGGAGATTCCGGTCGACCAGGGTTCGACGCAATACTGACCCGACGTGCCGGGAATAGGTCGTCCGGCTTGGCGCTTGAAGCCGACATGAAGGCCTTCACCGAAACCGAACGTCAGGAATTCCTCGCCGGCAAGCACATCGGTGTGTTGTCCGTCGCGGCCGACGGCCGGCCCCCGGCCAGCGTCCCGATCTGGTACGACTACACCCCGGGCGGCAACATCCGGATCGGCACCGGTGCGTCCAGCCGCAAGGCCCGGCTCATCGAACGGGCCGGTGCGGTGACGCTGGTGGTCCAGCGCGAAGAGCCGCCGTACCAATACGTGGTCGTCGAGGGCACCGTCGTCGACACCACCAAACCCGCGCCGGCGGACGTGCAGGAAGCCATCGCCATCCGCTACCTCGGCGAGGAGTTGGGCCGCGCGTTCGTGGCCAGCATGGAAGGCGTCGAAGAGGTGCTGTTCACCATCCGCCCGGACCGCTGGCTCAGCGCCGACTTCACCGGCGACTTCTAGCCGATCCGGAAGCAAATCTACGCGCATGCGCCGATGTTTTGCCGCATGCGCTCTCGTCATGCTGGCTAACATGAGCGAGATCGATCCACGGGCGGATATGGCCCCACTGGACTGGAGCGACCTGGGCGTAGACGAAGCGATGAACGAGCCGCTGCCGATGGGGACGGTGACGCTGCTGCTGGCCGATGTGGAGGGCTCGACGCAGTTGTGGGATTCCCGACCCAAGGAAATGACCGCAGCTATCGCCAACCTAGATCGGACACTGGCCGACTTGGTGAGCGTCCACCACGGAGTCCGTCCGGTCGAGCAAGGCGAGGGCGACAGCTTCGTCATCGCCTTCGGCCGGACTTCCGATGCGGTGGGATGTGCCCTTGCGTTGCAGCGCGCGGCGCTGGCACCGTTACGGCTGCGAGTTGGCGTGCACACCGGCGAGGTGCAACTGCGCGACGAGAACAACTATGTCGGACCGGCAATCAACCGCACCGCACGACTCCGCGAACTCGCGCATGGCGGTCAGACCGTGCTGTCGGGCACGGCCGGCGATCTTGTTGCCGACACGCTGCCCGAGAACGCATGGCTGGCGGACCTGGGGACCCATCCGCTGCGAGATCTGCCGCGCCCGGAGCGGGTGTTCCAATTGTGCCATTCCGACCTGTGCAACGAATTTCCGCCCCTGCGCAAGCGCGAAACCGTTGCTAATCAACATCTTCCCGCCCCGCTGACCAGCTTCGTCGGGCGCGACGCGGAAATGGCCGACGTACAAAACATTCTCGCGCAGCACAGATTGGTGACGTTGACCGGCGCCGGCGGCGTGGGCAAAACCCGGCTGGCGGTCCAGATCGCGGCCACGGTCGCCGGGAACTACGACGACGGAACGTGGTGTGTGGACCTGGCTCCAATCACAGACCCCGACCTGGTGCCGATCACTGTGGCACGGGCGCTGGGATTGCCGGATCAGCCGGGACGTTCTCCGGAGAACTCCGTACTGCAGTTTGTCGGGGATCGGCACATGCTTATGGTGCTGGACAACTGCGAGCACCTGCTGGACGCCAGCGCGGAGCTGATCAGTGCGTTGCTGGCCGCCTGTCCCCGGTTGACGGTGTTGGCCACCAGTCGCGAGCCGATCGGGATCGCCGGCGAGGTGACGTGGCGGGTGCCGTCCTTGTCATTGACTGACGACGCCGTCCGCCTGTTCAGCGAGCGGGCCGGACACGCCCACCCCGGCTTCGGCATCGACGAGGGCAATGCGGACGCGGTTCGCGAGATTTGCCATCGCCTCGACGGCATGCCGCTGGCAATCGAGTTGGCGGCGGCGCGAGTACGCGCGTTGTCACCAGCTGACGTTCTCGCGGGTCTACAGGACCGGTTCCGGTTGCTGACCGGTGGGTCGCGAACCGCGGTGCGCCGCCAGCAGACACTTCGCGCCTCGGTGGACTGGTCGCACGCACTGTTGACGGACCCCGAGCGGATCTTGTTCCGCAGGCTTGGGGTGTTCATGGGCGGATTCGACCTCGAAGCCTGCCGACAAGTGGCCTGCGACAAGGACTTGGCGCCACACCAGGCACTGGACGTTCTGGTGCTACTGATTGACAAGTCGCTCGTCATCGCCGAAACCGCCGCCGTCCCAACCCGATACCGGTTATTGGAGACCATCCGGCAGTATGCGCAGGAAAAGCTCGGCGAATCCGCGGACGTCCTCGCCGTCAGAGATCGACACCGTGACCATTACACGGGGCTGGCTACGGCACTGGAGGCCCCGGCCAACGCCAGCCTGGATCTCATGCTGGACAAAGTGGAAGCCGAAATCGACAACTTGCGTGCCGCGTTCGCCTGGAGCCGGGAGAACTCCGACATCGACGGCGCATTGGAGCTCGCCACATCGCTTCAGCCCCTGTGGCTGACGAGGGGCGGGCTCAAGGAGGGTTCGGATTGGCTCGACGTCGGTCTGGCCGACGCCGAGGACCCGAGGACCGATGTGACGCCCCGAGCGATGGCACGGACGTTGGCCGACAAGGCGTTGCTGGACAACATGCGCGACGCGGAAAGCCCCGCGCGAGCCCAGCGTGCACTGGCCATCGCGCGCGACCTCGGCGACCCAGCGCTGCTGGCGCGGACCCTCGCCGCTTGCGGCCGGCTCTCCGCCTGGGACGCCGCGCTGGCTGGGCCATACTTGTCGGAGGCGGCAGAGCTGGCCCGGTCGATGGGCGACCGTTGGCGACTGACCCAGATTCTCTACAGCCAGGCGCTGACTGCCACGGTCGGCGCGGGAGACTTGGACGCGGCCGTAGCGGCTGCGACGGAAGGCCGCGACCTCGCCGACGAGGTCGGCGATCGCGGCTACTCGCGCGGATGCCAATGGTGTCTGAGCGGAGCGCAATGGGTGTTCGGCGACGTCGCCGCAGCGACGGCGCAATTGCGCGAGTTGATGACCGAAGCGGATGCGGCGCACAGTCTGATCTGGCAGGTGTCTGCCCGCGAGCGCCTATGCCATGTCTTGGCCCATCGCGGGCAGGGGGCCGAAGGCCGCGCGCTGGCGCTTGAGGCGCTCGACGGCGCCACAGACATCGGCCGGTACATGCAAGGTGTGGTGTACTCGTCGCTGGCTTTTGCCGCGCTTGCCGATGGCGATGTCGATGCGGCTTTCGATGCCAGCGAGGCGGCCCGCCGACATTTCGGGGATTGGCCGCTGGCGGCCGCTACCGCCAAGCCTGCCGCGCAGGTCGCGCTGGCCCGTGGTCAGCTAGCCTTAGCACGTCGGTGTGCCGACGAAGACATTGCCGCCACGCGCGGCTGGTTCACGGTGCAGGCGTTGACTACCCGGGCACGGGTGGCCGTGGCGGAGAACGAACCGGGGCAGGCCGAACGCTACGCCCACGACGCGCTGGCGCAAGCCGTCGCCACGCGGGCCGAGTTGTTTGTCCCGGACCTGCTGGAGTGCCTCGCCGGCCTGGCCGGCGGCGCCGGGAGCCACCTTGACGCGGCGCGGCTGTTCGGCGCGGCGCATGCGGTCCGTCAGCACACCGGCATCGTCCGGTTCCGGGTGTACGACGCCGAATACGCGGCGTGGATAGAAAAGACCCGTAACGCATTGACAGAAAAGGATTTCGACGCCGCCTGGGACGCCGGCGCAGCCCTGTCAACTGAAGAGGCGATCGCATACGCGCGGCGCGGGCGAGGCGAACGCAAACGGCCGGCCAGCGGTTGGGACTCACTGACCCCAACCGAGCACGACGTCGTCCGACTCGTGCGGGAGGGACTTGGCAACAAAGACATCGGCGGCCGGCTTTTCATTTCGGCACGCACCGTCCAGACCCACCTCACCCACGTGTACGCCAAACTGGGGCTGTCGTCGCGTTTGCAATTGATACAAGAAGCGGCTCGAAACGCCTAAAGGTCCTTTAGCCAATCAGCTCCACCATGCGCAGGTCGCGGACGGCCTGGCAGCCGCGGCGCAGCATGGTCAGCACCATGTCGTCTCCGCGATCGGTCGAGGCGGCGAAAGCGAAACCCAGCGCCGAAATCAGGAGCGCCTGCAGCACCCCGAGACGGTAATCACGCCAACATGTTTCACGGTCGTAGCCGGTGACGCCGTAGCTCAGCAGCGCGCGGTGATACTCGTCGACGAGGCCTTCCTCGATGGTCGCGCGAAGTCGCGAGTCCAGGCTGGTGGCCGTGAAGTACGCGAGATCCCGCGCCGGAAGGCCCACGCCCAGTGTCTGCCAGTCCACCACGCTGACCCGCGTCCGGTCGGGATCGAACAACAGGTTGTCCAGCCGGTAGTCACCGTGCAGCAACGCGAACCGGTCGTGTTCGGCGAGCAGCCACGGGGTCACCAAACCCATCGCGGTGGAGAATGTCGCACGATCTTGCTCGCTCATCCGATCGCCGAGCTTGTCCAGCGTGATGTCGGCGCTCATCTTCGCCACCTCACCCAGGCCCTGAGCAGACGGCTCGTCCGAGCGGGCGAACGCGATGCCGGGAAGATCGAGCCACACCGGGTCACACCAGCTGGGGCCGTGCAATCCGGCCAGCGCCGCGACCGCCAGCCGGGCCTCCTGCTCGCCGCACCCCGCAATCTGGTCACCCTGCACCGCGGGCGCCTGGTCGGCGAGCAGCAGCGCGTATTCCATTGCGTCCTCAGTGATCTCGCAGTAGAAGCACTCCGGAGTCGGCACGCGCACCCGGTCTGCCACCGTCGCATAAAAAGCGCATTCGCTGCGGTAGCCGATGGTGACCCGGTCCCGCACGGTGTCGTCCTGGGCCGGCAGCTTGATCACGAACGTATTCGGCAGATCACCGGGATCGCCGGCATACCTTGCGCTCACCCGATAGGTCGCGCCCGTCTGCCCGGTGCCGATGGCCACCACGTCGACGCCGGAAACCTCGACGGGCCTGCGGTGTTCGCTCAGCGCGGCCGACAGCCATTCCGGGGTCACGTCGCCGGGATACCTCGGAATGGACATCACAGCACTCACTACACGCCTCCAGTACCCGGACGGCTCCGTCCGCCGCAGATACTGTAAGGCATACGGCACGGCCGAATAACCGGTCGGGCCGTGGCGTTACGCCACGGCTACGAATTGCCCATCGCGCGCCCCAGCCGCCAATAGGCCCGGGCGTGTATCCCCGACTTCGGGAATCCGAACTCACCGCGCAGGCGTGTTCGCACGTGCTTGAGCGCCGTCGCCTCCGGGGTCGCCCACGCGTACCACCGTGACCAGTCCCGGCTTTCGATCGCTGCGGCCAGCGAAGTCTCGTCGCGGCGGTCGACCCAGTGCACCTCCAGCCGGGGATGCCGGGCGAGCGGGATCAAGGTGTCGTCGTCGTCGTGCCGCTCGAGGTACATCTCGATCGGCACGTCGTCGGGGACGGCGCCGACGATTCCGTTCATAGCGGGAATTGACGCCGAGTCGCCGATCAACAGATAGCCGGCCGGCTGGTCGCCGGGCACCTCGAAGCGCGCCGAGCCCATCAGCGACATCACCGCGATCGTGGCGCCGGGCTCCACGGTGCGCGCCCACAGCGACGCCGGACCCGCCGGGTCGTGCAGCACGATGTCGACCGCGAAGCGGCCGGCGCGGACGTCCGCCTCCGAGATGGTGTACGCGCGCTGGAACTCGGCGTTGGACCCGTCCGGATCGGGAAACCAGAACCGCAGCCACGCCGCGGGCTCGGCCTTGGCGTCGTCGAACAATGTCGACGACTCCATCCGCACCCGCACGAAATGCGGTGCCAGCCGGACCGTTTCGACGACCATCGCCTTGTGGTCCCGCGCCCCAAGACCCCGCAACATCACGCCCTGCAGCCCGCGTGCCATCAGCACTCCCCTACCCGTGCCCGCGCTCCGCCGGCTACTGGACGTCGTTGCATCCGATTTCTCCTCCTCGAGCAATCCCTATAAACTAAGGTTTGGCTAACCTTTGGTCAACCCGCGCGCGGCTAGGTCGGTAACCTGGCGGTGTGAGCGATCGGGCGCAGCACGCGGAGCCTCCGGTGTTGCTCTTCGACGGTGTCTGCGGCTTCTGTAACCGGGCGGTGCGGACGGTGCTTCGGTTCGATCGACGCGGCAGCCTGCGCTTCGCGGCGCTGGACGGCGACTTCGCGCGGACGATCGTTGCGCGGCACCCGGCAATCGCGCGCGTCGATTCCATGGTGTTCGTCGACGAGCCCGGCCGGCCCGGCGAGCGGATCGCCGTGCGGTCCGACGCCGCGCTGCGCGTGCTCGACTACCTCGGCGGGCCGTGGAAGGCGGCGCTCACGGCTGCCCGGTTGGTGCCGCGTCCCGTGCGCGACCGGCTCTACGACAGGTTCGCCGGCGTTCGCTACCGCGTCTTCGGGAAGTACGACACCTGCCCGATCCCGCCGCCGGAAGTGCGCGCCCGCTTCATCGAAGCTTGATCCGCATCCCCGACACATGCCGGCGGCCGCCTAGGACAGGTCGGCTTCGGACTCTTTCCGCTTGAGTTCAGCCAACCTGCGGTCCTCGGCGGCCGCTTTGCGATGCAGGGCCGCAGACTCACGGTGATCTTGGGGGTCCGATATGCCAGCTCCGACGGCCCGATCTTGTGCATCCGCGAGCCGCTCGTGCCGACGTGCGGATTCCTCGATGCTTCGCGCTGCCGAAAGCCCCGCTTGCGCAGCCCGCTCCCGAGCCCTCGAGGCCCGATTCTCTGCGAGTTCAACCTCTTTGGTGATGACGGTGTGAACGACGGTCGACGGCAGCTGGTGTGCGGTGGCCATAACGCCCTCCCCTATCTGTCCCGTGCACCCCGGGTACCCGGCGGCGACGGGTTGACGCACCACCGCGGCGGGCGGAATCGCAGAGGCCCACAGGGTTCGCCAGGGTCGAGCACGGGTATGCAGCTAAGCGTTGGACACACGTGTACTACTCGCGAGGAGGTGCAGACGTGATCGTCGCCGTCTGCCCCGCATGTGGCTATCCCACGATCGGGCCCGACCTGTGCGCCTTCTGTCGCGACGTTGTCATGCTGACCGACGGGCGAGACGTCCGAGCCGAAAGCATCGCCGACCGGAGGTACGTCGTCGACCAGCTGGTTGAAATGCGGAACGACCTCAAGGACGACAATCGATATTCGTGCGCGCCGGAGGCGCGCGAACCTCGCCAGCTCCCCGCGCGCGCCGACCCGTGTTTCCAATTGAGCGGTCGCATCCAGCGTCGAAACTGATGGAACCGCTTCGGTGCGGGCGGAGGGACTCGAACCCTCAAGCTCTCACGAGCACCGGCACCTAAAGCCGGCGCGTATTCCGATTTCGCCACGCCCGCAGTGTGCAGATCCTAACTCTCCGCTCGCGAGCGAATCTTGTCAGCCGCCCCACCTCGTTTGACTTGATCGCAGCTGACAGGAGCGAATCGGTGTGAGCCGGTCCGACGATATCCGCGGTTTGTTCACCTCCGCGCTCGATGAGCTCGGCATTCCGTGGGCGCGGCCGAGCCGCTATGCCATCGCGATCTACCGGAACGCCGCGACTGCGCCTCGACGAATTCGTCGGACCCAAATCGTGAGCGGTACCTTCAATAGGTGTCCACTACCCGGCGTCGCAGGCCCGCGCTGATCGCTCTGGTGATCGTCGCCGCCTGCGGCTGCCTGGCTCTGGGGTGGTGGCAGTGGACCAGGTTTCAGTCCGTGTCGGGCACGTTCCAGAACCTGGGCTATGCGCTGCAGTGGCCGGCGTTCGCCGGGTTCTGCATCTACGCCTACCGCAAATTCGTCCGCTACGAGGAAGCGCCGCCGGAGCCGCGATCGAAGGGCACCGCCACCGAGATACCCGCCGAGCTGCTGCCCGAGCGTCCCAAGCAAGCGCCGCAACCTTCCGACGATCCCGCGCTGCGGGAGTACAACGCCTACCTGGCCGAACTTGCCAAGAACGATGCCGAACAGCAGAACAGGACCACCGCATGACCATGCCCGAGACACCCGGAGCCTCGGCGTCCGCGGTTCCCGCCGACAGGATCCGCAGCGCATTGCTCGGCTACCGCATCATGGCCTGGACGACGGGGCTCTGGCTCATCGCGCTGTGCTACGAGATCGTCTCGCATCTGGTTTTTCACCACGAGATCCGGTGGATCGAAGTCGTGCACGGCTGGGTGTATTTCGTCTACGTCCTCACCGCCTTCAATCTGGCGGTCAAGGTCCGTTGGCCCATCGGCAAGACGATCGGTGTGTTGCTGGCCGGCACCATCCCCCTGCTCGGCATCATCGTCGAGCACTTCCAGACCAGGGACGTCAAGGCGCGCTTCGGGCTCTGAGCCACACTGCCACAGGCGTCGCGCGCGGCGGCCGCGACAACCCGGCCGCCCTACGCGCGCCACGCTGCGGTAGTGGAGTCACGCGGCCTGCGGTGTCCGCTCGTAGGCGGGCACAACGGCTGTCCTCTCGGCCAGCGCCAGGTGTGACGGTTTGGTTCAGTCGCCCGTCGCGCGCGAGGCCAGCTCTCGCAGCGCCGGCACCAGCAACCCCAGCGCGCGACCGCGATGCGACACCGCATCCTTCTCCGCTGGGCTGAGCTGCGCCGCGGTGTGGTCGGAACCGTCGGGAACGAACACCGGGTCGTAGCCGAACCCGCCCTCGCCGCGCGGCTCGCGGGCGATGCTGCCCCGCCACTCGCCGCGCACGACCACCTCTGCGGACCCAGAGACCAGCGCGCAGGCGGACACGAACGCCGCACCGCGCCGCTCGTCGGGCACGTCGCGCAGCTGGGCCAGCAGCAGCCCGGTGTTGGCGGCGTCGTCGCCGTGGTCGCCCGACCAGCGCGCCGACAAGACGCCGGGCATACCGTTCAGGGCGGCCACCTCCAAGCCTGAGTCGTCGGCCACCGAAGCCAAACCCGTCGCGGAGAACGCATCCCGGGCCTTGGCCAGCGCGTTGTCCTCGAACGTCGCGCCTGATTCGGGCGCCTCGTCGAACGGCGCTACATCGTTCAGCGACACCAAGGTCAACCCCGCCAGCCCGGCACCGTCGAGCACCCGCCGCAGTTCGGCCAGCTTCTTGGCATTACGGCTGGCGACCAGCAGCTTCGTCACCAATCAATCCGAAACTTCCTACGCGCGGCTTTCCTCGTTTATTGCCGGCCTTTCCAGGTTTATTGCCGGTCGTGGTGCTATCCCCCTGACATAAGGGACTTCGCAGTCTTCACAACCCCAAATCAATTTGTGCATGTAACAGCCCACACAGAATCCCAGCACGGCCTCCGCCCACGTCAGGGCAAAACAGACCGCAACAACGGCCGCCATCGCGGCGGGCGACGCGCCGAACAGACGCATGCCAAGACATATCGCCGCCAAACTGCCACCGAGCAACCAAGCAAACCGCTTCGGCCGCGTTGGTTTCCACACCGGCCGAATGTTCATTGTTAACGCTGTGCCCAGAATGCCTGTGGGGCTGAATGGAGTTAACCCGGTAGCCGCCGCGGCCAACATATCAAAAAGCACGAGCGGACCGACAATGATCACCGGATCGGTTTCCGGGCGCAAAAGCAATAATGCGATTGTGATTGCCGAGATAGTATTTAGCAAACCCGCCCTTGCGCGGGTGGCGGTTTCGTTGATGCGCGGTTCCGTATGCGCATGCGTCATTTGTCCCATTGCCCACCACGGCTCGTTGAGAAAGGCATGTTCGAGTGGAACTCGCCGGCTGGGCATCAATTAATCCTAAAAACGTGGTGAAACATTGGTTTCGGCAAAACTCCAATTGGACCTCGAGTAGTTTATCATGACGGTATTGTGCGCACCTCTGACCAGCCACATTGAGTCGACGACAATGCCCATTGCGGCCCATTGCGGCCGGGGTGTTTCGTTTGGGTGGATCACCGGCAACGGGTCAGGTTCCGAACGCCTTCGGCGGCGGGGGGCCCTCGGGCAACACACCCGGGTACGGCAGCTCCAGCGCCTCCCGCTGCGCGGCGAATAGCGTGTCGCAGGCGCCCAGGGCGGCGTCGAGCAACTTGTCCAGTGTCGACCGCGGGAATGTCGCACCCTCGCCGGTGCCCTGAACCTCCACAAGAGTCCCGGTGTCGGTGGCGACCACGTTCATGTCGACCTCGGCCCGGGAGTCCTCCTCGTAGGGCAAGTCCACCCGGACCCGCCCGTCGACGACGCCGACGCTGACCGCCGCGATGGCACACGACAACGGCCTGGGATCCGACAGCCTGCCCGCCGCCGACAGGTAGGTCACCGCGTCCGACAGCGCCACATAGGCGCCCGTGATGGCGGCGGTGCGGGTGCCGCCGTCGGCCTGCAACACGTCGCAGTCGACGGCAATGGTGTTCTCGCCCAGCGCCGCCAGGTCGATGCACGCCCGCAGCGACCGGCCGATCAGCCGGCTGATCTCCTGGGTGCGACCCGACAGTCGGCCCTTGACGGCTTCGCGGTCCGAACGGGTGTGAGTGGCCGACGGCAGCATCGCGTATTCCGCGGTCAGCCACCCCAGGCCCGACCCCTTGCGCCAGCGGGGAACCCCCTCGGTGACGCTGGCCGTGCACATGACCTTGGTGTGGCCGAACTCGATCAGTACCGAGCCCGCGGGATGGTCGGTGAACCCGCGGGTGATGACTACGGGGCGAAGCTCGTCGTCGAGGCGGCCGTCTTCTCGTTTGGTCACCCCAGCAACACTAATCGCTCGGCTCAGACCCTCTCGGAGTGGCGGACGTCGAAGGTCTCACCGCAGACCACCGCGTGCACGGGACCGTCGAACTCCGCCTTGGCCTCGCTGATCACATCTTCGCGCGAAGTCCACGGCGGGATGTGCGTCAGCAGCAGCTCACGAACCCCGGCCTCGGCCGCGGCCCGCCCGGCCTCCGTGCCCGACAGGTGTAGGGCGGGCGGGCGGTCGGCCGCGTGCGTCCAGGAGGCCTCGCAGAGGAAGACGTCGGCGTCGCGGGCCAGCTCGATGAGCTGGTCACAGACGCCGGTGTCGCCGCTGTAGACGAACGATGCGCCGCTGGGGTCCGTGACCCTCATCCCGTAGGACTCGGTCGGGTGGGCCACGATCCGTGGCACCACCGTGAGGGCCCCGAACTTCACCGGCTCGTTGTCCACCCAGTGGCGGACGTCGAAAATGTCCGAGCAGTCGTCGATCTCGCCGCCGTACGGGGACGACGCCGCCCCCAGCCGCGACCAGGTGTCGCTCGGGCCGTACAACAACGCCTTGCCGTCGGGCTTCGTCGGGTGATACCGGCGCCACACGAACAGCCCGGGCAGATCCAGGCAATGGTCGGCGTGCAGGTGAGTCAGCAGCACGTGCACCGAGCTGGGATCCGCGTAGCGCTGCAGCGCTCCGAGCACGCCCCCGCCGAAATCGAGGACCAGCGGCGGTGTGTCCGGCGCCCGGAGCAGATAGCCCGACGCAGGCGAATCCGGCCCGACAACGCTGCCCGAGCAGCCGAGCACGGTGATTCGCACGGACACTACTGTGCCATGCCCGATACCACCATGACGAAAACATCGCCGCATTGGTGTGATCGGAATCTCGGGCCTACCGGCCGCGGCCGTCCCCGTGGTGGTGGACGGGTTGCACCCCCGTCACCGCGGGACCGAGGAATCGCGCCGCCAATCTGGTGAACGCCTCGGGGTCGCCGGTGGCTTCGAAAACCCGGGAGGGCGGGGCGGTGTCGGGGTCTTCCGGGTGCGGACGCAGCAGGTCGTGTTCGGTGAGGACGCGCAGCACCTCCTTGGCCGTCTCCTCGGCGCTCGAGACCAGCGTGACGTTGTCGCCCATCGCCAGTTGGATGATCCCGGACAGCAGCGGATAGTGCGTGCAACCGAGCACCAGGGTGTCGACCTGCGCACGCTGCAGCGGCTCGAGGTAGCCCTCGGCCAAGCCCAGCACCTGGCGGCCGCTGGTCACCCCGCGCTCGACGAAATCGACGAACCGGGGGCAGGCCACCGCGGTGATCTCCGTGTCCCGGGCCGCGGCGAACGCGTCCTGGTAGGCGTGCGAGTTGATGGTCGCCCGCGTGCCGATGACGCCGATGCGGCCGGTGCGGGTGGTCGCGACCGCGCGGCGCACCGCCGGCAGGATCACCTCGACGACGGGGACGTCGTACCGCTCGCGGGCATCGCGCAGGCAGGCGGCCGACGCGGTGTTGCACGCGATCACCAGCGCCTTGACCCCGCGACCGACCAGGTCATCGCCGATGGCGAGGGCGTGCGCGCGGACCTCGGAAATGCCGAGCGGGCCGTAGGGGCCGTTGGCGGTGTCGCCGACGTAGACGATGTCCTCGTCGGGCAGCTGGTCGATGATGGCCCGCGCGACGGTCAGGCCCCCCACGCCGGAGTCGAACACCCCGACCGGCGCCAACCGCGGGCTCATGTCCTGCGGCGCCGCGACGGGGCGCCCGCTGTGCGCGCCGCGCGAGCGTTGCGTTCCGGCGCCGACAACACGTAGGCCGCGACGACGCCGGCGATGGCACCGCACAAATGGCCCTGCCACGAGACGCCGCCGCACTGGTGCAGCACCGGCATCGCCCCCAGCAGCACGCCGCCGTAAGCGAACAGCACCACCAGCCCGATGATGATGTTCGACACCCGCCGGACGAAGAACCCGAACACCAGCAGGAAGGCCAGCCAGCCGAAAATCAGGCCGGAAGCGCCGATGTGGTCGGTCGGACCGCAACTGCTGCCCACGTTGCCGATCAGCCAGGTGCCGAAGCCGCCCAGGATCCACACGATGACGGTCGCCCAGACGAAGCGGGACAATCCGGCCAGCGTCATGAGGAACCCGAGGACCAGCAGCGGCACCGTGTTGGCCGCCAGGTGCTGCCAGTTGGCGTGCAGAACGGGCGCGAAGACGATGCCCCACAGACCATCGCCGGTCAGCGGCCTGATGCCGTTGGTGTCCAGCCTGCCGCCGCTCAACTGGTCGATCAACTCGACGAGGTACAGCAACGCCACGAAGGTGAGGATCGTGGCCCCGCCCACGACCCACTCGGGCCGCTTCTTCGCCTGGGTCGCACGGTACGCCAGGACGCCCCCTCGGCGTGCTCCTGCCCATTACTGCCCTTTCAGAGCGTGCTTGGCCTCGTTCAGGCTACCGGGCCTGCGGGAATGCTCCGGGCAGCATGTCTCGGTAGGCGGGGATTCCGGCCACCGACTCGGCGGCGAGCACGCCGGTCAGGACCGCGCGGGCGAGGCAGTCCGCGGCGGCGATCCCCAGCTCGGTGACCAGCGCCGTGTCGGGCGCGAAAGCGGCGGGCGCGTCGGCAGCAGGGGCGACCTCGACGGCCCCGGTCGCCAGCACGAAGACCGCGTCGCCGTCCAGCGGCGTGTGCGCCGGCCGGATGGTGCGGGCCAGCCCGTCGTGGGCGGCGATCGCGATGCGCCGGCACGCGGCGGCGCTCACGGCGGCGTCGGTCGCCACGACCGCGATGGTGGTGTTCAGCGGGGTCAGTCGGGACGGCAACCGCGCGAAAGCCTCGATCTGCTCGGCCGGCGGTGGCGTCAGCCCCAGCTCTTCGATCAGGTCGGCCATCCACGGCAGGCCGGTGCGCCGGTCGGCGACGTCGCCGGCGCAGTTCACCACGGCGATCGCGCCGACGGTGACGCCGCACGGCAGGGCCGTCGAGGCCGTTCCGACGCCGCCCTTGAGCACCCCGGCGCGGGCGCCCACCCCCGCGCCGACGGTGCCCACGGCGGTGGCCGCTCCGTCGGCTGCGGCGGCTTCGCACGCCAGGTAGCCGAACTCGGCCGTCGGGCGGCGGTCCCAGCCGCCGACCGGCAGGTCGAAGATCACCGCGCCGGGCACGATGGGCACCACCCTGGTCTCCGGGCCCTCCATCGCCACCCCGCGCCCGTGTTGTTCCAGCCAGAGCATCACACCGTCGGCGGCCGCCAGGCCGTAGGCGCTGCCACCGGCGAGCAGCACCGCGTCGACGAACCGTACGGTGTTGGCGGGGTCGAGCAGGTCGGTCTCCCGGGTTCCGGGCGCACCGCCACGGCAATCGACGGCCCCGACGGTGCCCGGCGGGGTCAGCACGACGGTGACACCGCAGGCCCAGCCTGCGCCAAGCGACGCGTCGGGGTCCAGGCGGTGATAGTGGCCGACGCGGACGCCACCGACGTCGGTGATCACTTGGATCCCATCAACACCAGCACCAGGTACTCCTGCAGCACGGTCAGCCACTGGTAGACGTCGAAGTGCACCGCCAGCGGATGATCGGCCGGCAGCCGTTCCGGGCCCTCCGGCCCGACCTCGAGCATGACCCCCAACGTCAGCCGGATGTCGTTGACCGCCGCGACCCAGGCGCCGGCGTCGCCCTCAGTCAACTCGAACCGGCCGCCGTTGTCCGGGACGGTATCTGACAAACGCTGCGCCGCAGCGCGTTTGGCGTCGAGAATCTCCGGCTCGTGCAGGCTGCGCAGCGCGGCGTTGAGGCTTTCGGAGGCCTCGGGTCCCGAGGGCTCTCCCGAGGGCTCGTCACCGGGTTTGACGAAGTCGGGCAGCAGCCGGCGCAGCGTCGGGTCCCTCGGCGGATCGGCGTTGCCGGTCTTCATGCCGGTGATCTCCTCGAGTTCGTCTGGCGGCGAGGAAGATTCACGCTCGTCGAGCAAGCCGATCATGGCCCCGGCCAGGTTCTTGAGCAGAGCCGCCTCGTGCGCCGCCAGAGCGGACCGAAAACGGGGACCGTCCGCGGTCTCGACCCGCTTCCATTTGCGCACAGGGTATCGCCGATGCCTGACTCTCAGCGGTCCTGCTGCATGGTCGCCCACAGCCCGGCGGCGTGCAGCTTGGACACGTCGACTTCCATGCTCTCCCGGCTGCCCGCCGACACCACCGCCTTGCCTTCGTTGTGCACCTGCAACATCAGCTTCGTGGCATGCGGCTCGCTGTAGCCGAACAGCTTCTGGAACACATACGTCACGTAGGTCATCAGGTTGACGGGGTCGTCCCACACGATGGTGACCCACGGACTGGCCGTGACGTCTGCCGGGTCGGACTCCCGTTGCCCGGCCGGCCGCGACTTCGGCTCCGTGGGCGCTGACGCAACAACCATGGGCTACAGGATACCGAGACACCGGCCCCCCGCCGCCGGCCGTTACCGTTGCGGCATGAACCAGCCGCTCCCGGCCGGGCTGCTTACCGACAAGTACGAGTTGACCATGTTGGCGGCGGCGCTGCGCGGCGGGACCGCGAACCGCCGGACCACTTTCGAGCTGTTCGCGCGCGGACTGCCCGCCGGCCGTCGCTACGGGGTGGTCGCGGGAACCGGCCGGTTGCTGGAAGCTCTGCCGCACTTCAGTTTCGACGACGGCGCGTGCGAGTTGCTCGCGGAGTTCCTCGATCAGGACACGCTGCACTATCTACGCGGCTTCCGGTTTCGCGGTGATATCGACGGCTACGCCGAAGGCGAGCTGTATTTCCCTGGCTCCCCCGTGCTGTCGGTGACCGGCACCTTCGCTGAATGCGTGGTGCTCGAGACGCTTTCGTTGTCGATCTTCAATCACGACACCGCGATCGCGTCGGCCGCGGCGCGGATGGTCAGTGCCGCGCGGGAACGCCCGCTGATCGAGATGGGGTCACGACGGACCCACGAACGGGCCGCCGTCGCGGCGGCCCGCGCCGCCTATATCGCCGGCTTCACCGCGACCTCCAACCTGGAGGCCCGGCGTTGCTACGGCATACCCACCGAAGGGACCTCCGCGCACGCGTTCACCATGCTGCACACCAGGCCGGACGGCCCGGACGAGCTGGCCGCCTTCCAAGCCCAGGTCGACGCACTCGGCGCCGGCACCACGCTGCTGGTCGACACCTACGACGTGACCGACGGCGTCGCCAACGCCGTGGCCGCCGCGGGCACCGCGCTCGGTGCGGTGCGTATCGATTCCGGTGAACTCGGGGTGCTGTCCCGGCAGGTCCGCGAGCAGCTCGACCGCCTGGGGGCCACCCACACCCGCATCGTGGTGTCCGGCGATCTCGACGAGTTCTCCATCGCCGCGTTGAGCGCCGAGCCGGTGGACAGCTACGGCGTCGGAACGTCACTGGTCACCGGCTCCGGCGCGCCGACCGCGCAAATGGTCTACAAGCTCGTCGAGGTCGACGGGATGCCGGTCCAGAAGCGCAGCAGCCACAAGGAATCCCGCGGCGGCCGCAAAGAGGCGCGTCGCCTGTCCCGTCCCACCGGGACCATCACCGAGGAGGTGGTGTACCCGGCCGGGCACCCGCCACCCGCCAGCGAGCCGTTCCGGGTGCTCACCACCCCGCTGGTCCGCGGCGGGGAGGTCGTCGCTGAGACGAGCCTGGCGGCGGCGCGCGAGCTCGTGGCTTGCGGACTGCGCAGCCTGCCGTGGGAGGGTTTGAACCTGTCGCACGGCGACGCCGCGATCCCGACGACGCTGATCCCGGCCCAGCACCGCCCTTAAGCGAAGGAAGGCACCACGTCCGAGGTATCCGTGCCCGAGCTGCTGGCCACCGCCGTGGCCACGCTCGGCGGCAGCGAGCGTCCCGGCCAGGTGAAGATGGCCGTCGCGGTGGCGCACGCGTTCGAGACCGGTGAGCACCTCGTGGTGCAGGCCGGCACCGGCACCGGCAAGTCGCTCGCCTACCTGGTCCCCGCGATCGTGCGCGCCCTGCACGACGAGTCGCCCGTCGTCGTCTCGACGGCCACCATCGCCCTGCAGCGCCAGCTCGTCGAGCGTGACCTGCCCCGGCTGGCCGACTCGCTCGCCACCGAACTGCCGCGCCGCCCGCGCTTCGCCCTGCTCAAGGGTCGGCGAAACTATCTGTGTTTGAACAAGATCCACAACGGGATCCAGGGCGCCGGCGACGAAGGCGCCGGCGACGGACCGCAGGAAGAACTGTTCGACCCGGTGGCGGTGACGGCACTGGGCCGCGACGTGCAACGGCTCACCGCCTGGGCGTCCACCACCGAGTCTGGTGACCGCGACGATCTCAAACCCGGCGTCCCCGACCGGTCCTGGTCACAGGTCAGCGTGTCCGCGCGCGAATGCCTCGGCCTGGCGCGCTGTCCGTTCGGCTCGGAATGCTTCTCCGAGCGGGCCCGTGGACGGGCGGGGGCGGCCGATGTGGTGGTGACCAATCACGCCCTGCTGGCGATCGATGCGGTGGCCGAATCGGCCGTTCTGCCGGAACACGCGCTGCTGGTGGTCGACGAAGCGCACGAGTTGGTCGACCGGGTGACGTCGGTGGCGACCGCGGAGCTGACGTCGGCCGCCCTGGGCGTCGCCTCGCGACGGATCACCCGCCTGGTGAGCCCGGAACTGAACGAGCGGCTGGACGCCGCGACGGCCACCTTCGCCGCGGCCATCCATGACGGCACACCGGGCCGGCTCGACCGCCTCGACGACGAAATGGCGACCTACCTGCGGGCACTGCGCGACGCGGCGAGCGCGGCGCGCTCGGCGATCGATGCCACGAGCGACGCCTCCCGGGCTGCAGGGGCCGCCTCCGCGCGCGCGGAAGCGGTCGCGGCGCTGACCGAGATATCGGACACCGCGTCGCGCATCCTCACGTCGTTCGCCCCCGCGATCCCCGACCGCACCGACATCGTCTGGCTGGAGCACGAGGACAACCGCGGTGCGACCCGCGCGGTGTTGCGGGTGGCGCCACTGTCGGTGGCCGACCTGCTCCGCAACCGTGTCTTCTCGCGAGCGACGACCGTACTGACGTCGGCGACACTCACGATCGGCGGCTCCTTCGAGGCGATGGCCGCGGCGTGGGGGCTGGCCACCGAGGACGGCGAATCTCAGCCGTGGCGGGGACTGGACGTGGGCTCGCCGTTCCACCACGCCAAAGCCGGAATCCTCTACGTGGCCGCTCACCTGCCACCGCCTGGCCGCGACGGCACCGGTTCGGCCGAGCAGCTCACCGAAATCGCCGAACTCATCGCCGCTGCGGGCGGACGCACCCTGGGCCTGTTCTCGTCGATGCGGGCCGCCCGGGCCGCGGCCGAGGCCATGCGCGCACGGCTGCCGACGCCGGTGCTGTGCCAGGGCGACGACAGCACCTCCGCGCTGGTCGAGCGGTTCAGCGCCGAACCCGAGACCTCGCTGTTCGGCACCTTGTCGCTGTGGCAGGGCGTCGACGTGCCCGGTCCCTCGCTGTCGCTGGTGCTGATCGACCGCATCCCGTTTCCCCGGCCCGACGACCCGCTGCTCGGCGCGCGGCAGCGCGCGGTCGCCGCGCGGGGCGGCAACGGCTTCATGGCTGTCGCCGCCAGCCATGCGGCGCTGCTGCTGGCGCAGGGCTCGGGCCGGCTGTTGCGCCGCGTTACCGACCGCGGTGTGGTCGCGGTGCTCGACTCCCGGATGGTCACCGCGGGCTACGGCGCCTACCTGCGCGCGTCCCTGCCACCGTTCTGGCAGACGACCAACGCGGCGCAGGTCCGCGCCGCACTGGAGCGGCTGCGCACCACCCCGGACGGGTGTCTGCCCGGCTAGCCCGCCGCGCCCGGCTTCGCCGCGCTCGCGATCGCCTTAGCCACCGACGGCGACCCGCCGCGCCCGGCTTCGCCGCGCTTGCGATCGCCTTAGCCACCGACGGCGACCCGCCGCGCCCGGCTTCGCCGCGCTTGCGATCGCCTTAGCGGGCGAGCGCGACCAGTCCGAGCTCGTTGCCGGCCGCGAGCAGCGGGTGGCGCGGCAGCACGCGCACCGTGTATCCCACCGATCCCGCCAGCGGGAGCGGTGTCGTGGTGGAGAAGACCTGGTTGCCGCCCCCGGCCGTCCCGGTATACGACATGTCGACGGTCATCGGGTCCAGCAGCACATCGCTGGTGTCCACCCGGCCCACCACCGCCTGCACGGTGACCTCGTCAGGGGCGAGCCCGCCCAGCTGCACGGTCGCAGTCAAGGTCAGCTTCGAGCCGAGCAACGGGGTATCCGGCAGACCCGTGCTGTCGACGTCGGTGACGTTGACGCTGGGCCAGGCCTGCTCGACACGCCGACGGTAGTCGGCCAGCTCCCGCGCGCCGCCGAACTCCTCGGCCTGTCCCTCGGCCGGTGCGATGGTGTCGCGCACCGACTGCGCCGCCGGCGCGTAGTACTGCTCCACATAGTCGCGCACCATCCGCGACGCCAGCACCTTCGGGCCCAGGGTCTGCAGCGTGTGACGCACCATCTCGATCCAGCGGGGCGGCACGCCCTGCTCGTCGCGCTCGTAGAACTTCGGCGCGACCGCTTGTTCCAGGAGGGTGTAGAGCGCGCTGGACTCCAGGTCGTCGCGCCGGGTCTCGTCGGCGACGCCGTCGGCAGACGGTATCTCCCAACCGTTTTCGCCGTCGTACCATTCGTCCCACCAGCCGTCGCGGACCGACAGGTTGAGCCCGCCGTTCAGCGCGCTCTTCATCCCCGAGGTGCCGCAGGCCTCCAGCGGCCGCAACGGGTTGTTCAGCCAGACGTCGCAGCCCCAGTACAGCAGCCGGGCCATGGACATGTCGTAGTCGGGCAGGAAGGCGATGCGGTGACGCACTTCGGGCCGGTCGGCGAACCGCACCACCTGCTGGATGAGCGCCTTGCCCCCGTCGTCGGCCGGGTGCGATTTCCCGGCGACAATCAACTGGATCGGCCTCTCCTCGTCGAGCAGCAGTTGCTCCAGCCGTTCGGGATCGCGCAGCATGAGCGTCAACCGCTTGTAGGTCGGCACCCGCCGGGCGAACCCGACGGTCAGCACGTTGGGATCGAAGGCCGTTGCGATCCAGCCCAATTCGGCTTCCGACGCGCCGCGTTCCAGCCACGACTTGCGCAGCCGGCGCCGGACGTCGTCGACCAGCAGCGCGCGCAGTTGGGAGCGGATCCACCACAGGTGACCGGCGTCGACCTGCTGCAGTCGCAGCCAGACGCCAGGGTCGCCGAAGGAGTCCGAGCCGGCCAGCTCACGTCCCAGCTGCAACCATTGCGGCGCCGCCCAGGTGCGCGCGTGCACCCCGTTGGTGATCGACCCGATCGGCACCTCGTCGGGGTCGAATCCGGGCCACAGCCCGTTGAACATCGCCCGGCTCACGCGGCCGTGCAGGAGCGATACGCCATTGGCGCGCTGCGCCAGCCGCAGGCCCATGTGCGCCATGTTGAACTTGTCCGGGTCGTCTTCAGCGCCCAGGCCGATGATCCGGTCGGTCGGCACGCCCGGCAGCAGCGTGGACTCACCGTCGGCACCGGCCGTGCCGCCGATGTAGCGCTGCACCATCTCCAGCGGGAAGCGGTCGATGCCGGCGGGCACCGGAGTGTGGGTGGTGAACACGGTGGACGACCGCACCACCGTCAGCGCGGTGTCGAAGTCCAGCCCCGCATCGGCGATCAGCTCGCGAATGCGTTCCACGCCGAGGAATCCCGCGTGGCCTTCGTTCATGTGGAAGACCTCCGGCGCGGGCAGCCCCTCGATGGCGGTGAACGCGCGGATCGCCCGTACGCCACCGATGCCGGCCAGGATCTCCTGCTTCATCCGGTGCTCCTGATCGCCGCCGTAGAGGCGGTCGGTGACCCCGCGCAGCTCGTGCTCGTTCTCGGGGACGTCGGAATCCAGCAGCAGCAGCGGCACCCGGCCGACCTGCGCGACCCAGACCCGCGCGTGCAGCTGCGCGGAATCGGGCAGCGCCAGCTTCACCAGTACGGGATCGCCGCCGGCCTCGGTGAGCAGCCGCAGCGGCAGCCCCTGCGGGTCCAGCGACGGGTACGTCTCGTGCTGCCAGCCGTCCGCCGTGAGCGATTGCCGGAAGTAGCCCGAGCGGTAATAGAGGCCCACGGCGACGAGCGGAACCCCGAGATCGGATGCAGCCTTCAGATGGTCACCGGCCAGGATCCCCAAGCCGCCCGAATAGTTGGGCAGCACCTCGGCGACGCCGAACTCCATCGAAAAGTAAGCGACGCCGGCCGGCATGGCGTGTTCGTCGGGCCCGTCGCCCCGTCGCTGCTGATACCACAGGGGACGGCTCAGGTAGTCGTTCAGCTCGGCCGCCAGTTCGTCGAGCCGGCCCAGGAAGGTCTCGTCGAGCGCCAGTTCGTCGAGCCGCGCGGGGTTCACCGCCCCGAGCAGGGCGACCGGGTCGCTGCCGCAGCGCTCCCACAGCGCCGGGTCGATGGTCGCGAACAGCTCCTGCGTGGGTTTGTCCCAGGACCAACGCAAGTTGGTCGAGAGCTGATCCAGGGCGGTGAGCCGCTCGGGAAGGTGAGCGCGGACAGTGAACCGGCGAAGGGCTTTCACGCGTCCTTACCTTACTGAGGATTTCGGTGCTCGCATTTCGATGCGCCAGACGTTTACCGCCAGGAGTGTGGCCGGACACTAGGCTGGGTATCGGATAGGTGTTGGGGCGGCAACGACGCTTTCCCGGAGGAAGCGTGCCCCACGACAGGAAGCTCGCCAGGAGAGGCATTCCGCGACGGAGCGACCCGCGGTCTGGCCGCATAATCGGAACGGAGTGGTGGTGCCCGGTCGTGTCGAGATCGACAACGTACAACCCGTCGTGTCCTGTGGCGCGTACCCGGCCAAGGCCGTGGTCGGCGAGGTGGTTCCCGTCAGCGCCGCGGTATGGCGAGAGGGCCACGAGGCGGTCGCGGCAACCCTGGTGGTGCGCTACCTCGGCCCGCGTTACCCGCAACCCAGCGAAACCCGTCGGATCAAGGCGGTCGAGGCTCCCGAGAGGACACTCGACAGCACCGCCGACCAGCAACGGATCAAGCCGTTGCTGCTGCCGATGACGGAGGGGCTGGAACCCTACGTTTTCCATGGCCACTTCGCCCCCGACCGGGTCGGGCTGTGGACTTTCCGGGTCGACGGATGGGGCGATCCGATCCACAGCTGGCGGCACGGCCTGCTCGCCAAGCTGGAGGCCGGCCAGGGCGAGACGGAACTTTCCAACGACCTGCTGATCGGGGCGGCGCTGTTCGAGCGCGCCGCCGCCGGCGTGCCGCGCGTCCACCGCGAACCCCTGCTGGCGGCCGCGACCGCGCTGCGGACCCCCGGGGACCCGATGACCCGCACCGCGCCGGCGTTGGCTCCGGAGATCGAGGGATTGTTGGCGAGCTACCCTCTGCGCGACCTGGTCACCCGCGGCGAACAGTACGGGGTCTGGGTGGACCGGCCGCTGGCGCGCTTCGGCTCCTGGTACGAGATGTTCCCGCGCTCCACGGGCGGATGGGACGCCGAAGGCGAGCCGGTGCACGGCACCTTCGCCACGGCCGCCGCACAGCTCCCCCGCATCGCCGAGATGGGATTCGACGTCGTCTACCTGCCGCCGATCCATCCGATCGGCAAGGTACACCGCAAGGGGCGCAACAACTCTCCCACGGCTGCGCCCGGCGACGTGGGTTCGCCGTGGGCCATCGGCAGCGACGAGGGCGGCCACGACGCCGTCCACCCCGCGCTGGGCACCATCGAGGACTTCGACGACTTCGTCGCGGCGGCGCGCGACTTGGGTATGGAGGTGGCGCTGGATCTGGCGCTGCAGTGCGCGCCCGATCACCCGTGGGCCCGCGACCACCGCAACTGGTTCACCGAACTGCCCGACGGCACCATCGCCTACGCGGAGAACCCACCGAAGAAGTACCAGGACATCTATCCGCTGAACTTCGACAACGATCCCGCCGGCCTGTATGACGAGGTGCTGCGGGTGGTCCGGCATTGGATGGACCACGGTGTCAAGTTCTTTCGCGTCGACAATCCGCACACCAAGCCGCCGAACTTCTGGGCCTGGCTGATCGGCCAAGTGAAGAGCATCGACCCCGACGTGCTCTTCCTGTCCGAGGCCTTCACGCCGCCGGCTCGCCAGTACGGGCTGGCCAAGCTCGGGTTCACGCAGTCCTACAGCTACTTCACCTGGCGCACGGCCAAGTGGGAACTCACCGAGTTCGGAAACGACATCGCCGCATTCGCCGACTTCCGCCGGCCCAACCTGTTCGTGAATACGCCCGACATCCTGCATGCGATCCTGCAGCACAACGGCCCCGGCATGTTCGCCATCCGGGCGGTGCTCGCGGCGACCATGGGACCCGCGTGGGGGGTGTACTCGGGCTACGAGCTGTACGAGCACCGCGCGGTGCGGGAGGGCAGCGAGGAGTACCTGGACTCGGAGAAGTACCAGTTGCGGCCCCGCGACTTCGAGGGCGCCCTCGCCGAAGGCAGGTCGCTGGAGCCGTTCATCGCGCGGCTCAACGCGATTCGCCGGTTGCACCCCGCGCTGCAACAGTTGCGCACCATCCACTTCCACACCGTCGACAACGACGCATTGCTGGCCTACAGCAAGTTCGACCCGGCAACCGGCGACTGCGTGCTGGTGGTGGTGACGCTCAACGCGTTCGGGCCCGAGGAGGCGACGGTCCGGTTGGACATGGAAGTGCTGGGCATGGAGCCCTACGAACGGTTCTGGGTGCGCGACGAGATCACCGGCCAGGAATTTCAATGGGGGCAAGCCAATTACGTTCGCCTGGACCCCGCGCAAGCGGTCGCGCACGTCATCAACATGCCGCTGATACCGCATGAATCACGGATGACGCTGCTGCGCAGGCGATGAAGCAACGGAGGGGATAGACATGAGCCGATCCGACCAACTCGCCGGGACAAACCTGGCGCCCGACCCCGCCGATCTGTCGCTCCTGCTGGCGGGCGCGCACTACAACCCGCACGGGATCCTGGGCGCCCACGAGTATGGCGACCAGACGGTCATCCGCGCGTTCCGGCCGCACGCCGTCGAAGTGGCGGCGCTCGTCGGCCAGAAACGGTACCCGATGCAGCACATCGAGGCCGGCTTGTTCGCGGTGGCGCTGCCGTTCGTCGATCTCATCGACTACCGGCTCCAGGTCACCTACGAGGGCGCCGAACCCTACACCGTCGCCGACGCGTACCGCTTTCTGCCGACGCTGGGCGAAGTGGACCTCTTCCTCTTCGGCGAAGGCCGGCACGAGCGGCTCTGGGAAGTCCTTGGCGCGCATCCCCGTTCGTTCACCACCGCCGACGGCGTGGTGAACGGGGTGTCGTTTGCGGTGTGGGCCCCGAACGCCAAGGGCGTCAGCTTGATCGGCGAGTTCAACGGCTGGACCGGCAACGATGCGCCGATGCGGTCGCTGGGCTCGTCGGGCGTGTGGGAACTGTTTTGGCCCGGCTTCGCGACCGACGGCCTGTACAAGTTCCGCGTGCACGGCGCCGACGGCGTCGTCACCGAGCGAGCGGACCCGATGGCGTTCGCCACGGAGGTGCCGCCGCACACGGCGTCCCGGGTGACGCGCAGTCAGTACACCTGGGAGGACGCCGAGTGGATGACGGCTCGCGCGCAACGCAATCCGGTGTTCGAGCCGATGAGCACCTACGAGGTCCATCTGGGCTCGTGGCGCCCGGGACTGGGCTATCGCCAGCTCGCCGACGAGCTGACGAATTACGTTGTGGAGCATGGGTTCACCCACGTGGAGTTGCTCCCGGTCGCCGAGCATCCGTTCGCCGGGTCGTGGGGTTACCAGGTCACGTCCTACTACGCGCCGACGTCGCGATTCGGCACGCCGGACGAGTTCCGCGCCCTGGTGGACGCCTTGCACCAGGCCGGAATCGGCGTCATCGTGGACTGGGTGCCGGCGCACTTCCCGAAGGACGCCTGGGCGCTCGGACGGTTCGACGGCACCCCGCTCTACGAGCATTCCGACCCCAAGCGCGGCGAGCAGCTCGACTGGGGGACATACGTGTTCGACTTCGGGCGTGCGGAGGTGCGCAACTTCCTGGTGGCCAACGCCCTGTACTGGCTCGAGGAGTACCACGTCGACGGCCTGCGGGTGGATGCGGTCGCGTCGATGCTGTACCTGGACTACTCGCGGCCCGCGGACGGTTGGACTCCGAACATCTACGGCGGCCGGGAAAACCTGGAGGCGGTGCAGTTCCTGCAGGAGATGAACGCCACCGCGCACAAGGCCGCGCCCGGTATCGTCACCATCGCCGAGGAGTCCACCTCGTGGCCCGGCGTGACGCGTCCGACCACCCTTGGCGGCCTTGGTTTCTCGATGAAGTGGAACATGGGCTGGATGCACGACACGCTCGACTACATCAGTCGCGATCCGATTCACCGCAGCTTCCACCACGGCGAGATCACGTTCTCGATGTTGTACGCCTACAGCGAGAACTTCGTGCTGCCGATCAGCCACGACGAGGTGGTGCACGGCAAGGGCACGCTGTGGGGTCGGATGCCGGGCAACAATCACACCAAGGCCGCCGGGCTGCGCAGCCTGCTCGCCTACCAGTGGGCGCACCCGGGCAAGCAGTTGTTGTTCATGGGTCAGGAATTCGGGCAACGTGCGGAATGGTCCGAGGAATGCGGTCTGGATTGGTGGCAGCTCGACGAGCAAGGGTTCTCCAATGGCGTCCTGCGAATGGTGCGCGACATCAACTCCATTTACCGAAGCCATCCCGCGCTGTGGAGCCAGGACACCATTCCCGACGGCTATTCCTGGATCGACGCCAACGATTCCGCGAACAACGTCTTGAGCTTCCTGCGTTACGGCAGCGACGGCTCGGTGATGGCCTGCGTGTTCAACTTCGCGGGCAGCGAGCACAGTGGGTATCGACTTGGCCTGCCCTCCGCCGGCCGGTGGCGCGAGGTGCTCAACACCGACGCGACCGACTACAACGGTTCCGGGATCGGCAACATGGGCGGAGTCGACGCCACCGACGACCCATGGCACGGCCGTCCGGCATCGGCGGTGCTCGTGTTGCCACCCACGTCGGCCATGTGGCTGGAGCCCGAGTAGCGCTCGGCGATTAACGCGCCCTTGCGCGAAACGTCCTAACACTTCGATTTAGGCCGTTTTGCGTCGCCCGGCATCCGCAAGCGCAATCCCCCTCCGAGCGCGATACGCTCGCTCCGATTCGGTCGGTAGCGACGGGCGATTCCGCAGCCGTCATAGGTGTTGGTCCGCACTTTTCGGAAGGGTTGTCGGATGTCATTTGTGATCGCGGTGCCGGACTTGATCTCGGCGGCGGCGACGGATTTGGGGAAGGTTGGCTCGACGATCAGCGCGGCCAACGCCGCCGCGGCGGCGTCGACCACGGGCGTGGTAGCCGCGGGAGCCGACGAAGTGTCCTCGGCCGTCGCGATGACGTTCGGTCGATTCGCCGAGGTCTATCAGGATCTCAGCGCTCAGGCCGCGGCGTTTCATGCCGAGTTCCTGCAGACGCTGAACGCGGGTCTCGGCTCCTACGCGGCCGCGGAGGCCGCCAACGCGTCGCCCTTGCAGACCGTCCAGCAAGACGTCCTGGGCTTGGTCAATGCGCCCACGCAGACGTTGCTGGGGCGACCCCTGATCGGCAACGGCGCCAACGGGGCACCCGGAACCGGGGCGAACGGCGGCGCGGGCGGGATTTTGTTCGGCAGCGGCGGCGCCGGCGGATCCGGCGGGGCCGGTCAGGCCGGCGGTAAGGGCGGGGCGGCAGGACTGTTCGGCAGCGGGGGGCCCGGCGGCGCCGGCGGCGACTCCGCCACCGGCAACGCCGGGGCCGGGGGCGCCGGCGGCGCCGGCGGGCTGCTGTCCGGCTCCGGCGGCAGCGGCGGGGCCGGCGGGAATGCCATCGGTGCCACCGGCAACGGCGGCGCCGGCGGCGTCGGCGGTGCGGCCGGGCTGTTCGGCGCCGGAGGCGCCGGCGGGAGGGGCGGGCTCGGCGCCATCGGCGGCGCCGGCGGAGCCGGCGGTCGCAGCGGATGGCTCGACATGTTCGGTGCCGGCGGGGCCGGCGGGGCGGGCGGTTCTGGCGCCACCGGTGGGAACGGCGGAACCGGCGGGGCCGGCGGTCTGTTCGACGCCGGCGGCATCGGTGGCGCCGGCGGCGGTAGCGGCGGCGGAACCAGCACCGGCGGCGCCGGCGGCACCGGCGGGACCGGCGGGACCCTCTTTGGCGCCGGCGGGGCCGGCGGGGCCGGCGGATTTAGCCTCCAGCTCGGCGGCGCGGGCGGGTCCGGCGGGGCGGGCGGGTCGGGCGGGCTGTTCGGCTCCGGCGGGGCCGGCGGGACCGGCGGTTTTAGCAGCCACAGCAATGCCGGGACGGGCGGCGCCGGTGGCGCCGCCGGGTGGTTCGGCTACGGCGGCTCCGGCGGCACCGGCGGGTTCGGCGGCGACGCCGGTTCGGTCGGCGGGGCCGGCGGCACCGGCGGCCGGGGCGGTCTGCTCATCGGCTCCGGCGGCGCAGGCGGCGGCGGTGGCAACGGCTTCGGCAACACCAGCGGGGCCGGCGGCGCCGGCGGCAACGCCGGGCTGCTCATCGGCGACGGCGGCGCCGGCGGCATCGGTGGGATCGGCGGCCAGGGCGACGGTGGGACCGGCGGGCATGGCGGCAACGCCGCGCTGATCGGCAACGGCGGCGCCGGCGGCGCGGGCGGAGAGACCCTGATCCCTACCTCCACCGGCGGCAATGGCGGGGCCGGCGGCAACGCCTGGCTGATCGGCGCCGGCGGCAACGGCGGCAACCCCGGGCCCGGCTTCCCGCCGGGGCCGGCCGGCACTCCCGGCGTGGGCGGCACCGGCGGACTGCTGCTGGGCGTGAACGGGTCGAACGGGTTGACGTAGCGGCGTGCGTTTGCCCGGCCGGCTCAGTACAGGGCGTTGGCCAGACTGCGCCGACCGGCCGCGACCTCGGGATCGGCCGGGTCGAACAGCTCGAACAGCTCGATCAGCCGGGTACGCACCCGGATGCGTTCGTCTCCGGATGTGCTGCGCACCAACGCGATCAGGCGGTCGAACGCCGCGCTCACGTCTTGGTTGAGCAGCTGCACGTCAGCGGCCGCGAACGCGGCCTCGATGTCGCCCGGCGTGGCGTCGGCGACGGCGACGGCGTTCGGGCTGTGCGCGGTCGCGCGCATGAGAAAGTCGATCTGGCGGACTGCGCCCTTGGCCTCCGCGCTGCCCGGATCGGCATCCAGGATGGCCTGATACGCCGTCCTGGCGGCCTCGAAGTCGCCGGCATCGAGGTGTTCGCGCGCCGCGGCCAGCGCGGGATCGATCCCCTCGGTCTCCTCGGATCCGCTTGCGCCCCTGAGCTTTCCCGCCGTGGCCGAAAGCAGGGAATCCACCCAACGACGCAGCTGGTCGGCGGGCTGGACCCCCTGGAAGCTGGACAGCGGCTGCCCCGCCGCCAACGCCACGACGGTGGGCACGGCGTCGATGCCGAAGATCTGGGCCACCCTGGGCGCCACATCGACGTTGACGGTGACCAGCGACCACTTGCCGGCATCCTCGGCGGCCAGCCCCGCGAGGGTTTCCACCAGCTCGATGCACACGTCGCTGCGCGGCGACCACAGCGCCACCACGACCGGCACTTCGTCGGACCGGACGATGACCTCGGCTTCGAAGTTGGCCTCGGTGACCTCGATCGCGCTGCCGGACGGCGCGGGTCCCCCCGGTCCCGGGGAGCCCGAAGCCCCCGCTTGCTGCTGGGCACGCTGCTTGAGGCCGGACAGATCGACCGCACCGGCCATCGCAGGCCCGATCGAGGGTCGCGGACGCGTCACGCCGTCAAGTTTGGCATGCTCCTCGGCTACCGATCCACCCGGAGTCACCGACGCTCACCGAGGGCGAAATCGCGCCGCAGACCGCTCGGCGCCCACGGTGGCCTCGCGTATGACGCAAATCACAAAAAAACGGCCGGAGCGTCGCACCAGCAACGTTCCATGCGACCACCCCGGAGCCCCGTCAGGCCCGGAGGATCAACGCATCGCCCTGCCCGCCGGCGCCGCACAACGCAGCAACCGCATAACCCGAGCCGCGGCGCTTCAACTCCAGGGCCGCGTGCAGCGCGATCCGGGCTCCGGACATGCCGATCGGATGGCCCACTGCGATCGCGCCGCCGTTGACGTTCACGATGTCGGGGTTCAGGCCGAGCTCGCGGGTCGACGCCAGCGCCACCGCGGCAAACGCCTCGTTGATCTCCACGACGTCAAGCTGGTCAACCGAGATACCCTCGCGGCCGAGCGCCTTCCTGATCGCGTTGGCCGGCTGGGACTGCAGGGTGGAATCCGGCCCGGCCACCACCCCGTGCGCCCCGATCTCGGCCAGCCACGTCAGCCCGAGCTGCTGCGCCTTCTCCTTCTTCATGACCACGACGGCCGCCGCACCGTCGGAGATCTGCGATGCCGAGCCCGCGGTGATCGTGCCGTCGCGCCGGAACGCCGGTTTCAGCCCCGCCAGCGACTCCGCGGTGGTGTTGGCGCGAATGCCCTCGTCCTCGGCGAATTGCAGCGGGTCACCCTTGCGCTGCGGGATGTCCACAGGCACCACCTCGTCGGCGAACACGCCGTCCTTCCACGCCGCGGCCGCGAGCTGGTGCGACCGGGCGGCGTACTCGTCCTGCTCCTGTCGGGTGAACTGGTCGGCGTCGTTGCGCTGCTCGGTGAGCGCGCCCATCGGCTGGTCGGTGAACACGTCGTGCAGGCCGTCATAGGCCAGGTGGTCCAACACCGTGACGTCGCCGTACTTGTAGCCGGCACGACTGTCCATCAGCAGGTGCGGGGCCCTGGTCATGGACTCCTGGCCACCGGCCACCACCACCTCGAACTCCCCCGCACGAATGAGCTGGTCGGCCAGCGCGATGGCGTCGATGCCGGACAAACACATCTTGTTGATGGTGAGCGCAGGCACGTCCCAGCCGATGCCGGCGGCCACGGCGGCCTGGCGCGCCGGCATCTGGCCGGCCCCGGCCGTCAACACCTGGCCCATGATCACGTACTCGACCGCCGACGCCGGGACGTCGGCCTTCTCGAGCGCACCCGCGATCGCGATGGCGCCCAGGTCGCTGCCCGAAAAATCCTTCAGCGAACCCATCAGTTTGCCGATGGGTGTGCGTGCTCCAGCAACGATCACCGACGTCGTCATGATTACCTCCTGGGGGTGCGCAAACGGCCAATTCCGCGACCCGGAGAAGCGGAATCTTTGCCGTCAGGTTACCTTTATGTGATGACGACCGATCAAGTTGACGCCCGTCAGGTCCTGGCCACCGCGCTGGTGACGGCGATCGATCACGTCGGCATCGCAGTCGCCGACCTGGACGCGGCAATCACCTGGTATCACGACCACCTCGGCATGATCCTGGTGCATGAGGAAGTCAACGATGACCAGGGGATTCGGGAGGCCATGCTGGCAGCGCGCGGCGCCCCAGGCAGGCACCGCGCAGATCCAGTTGATGGCCCCGATCGACGACTCCTCGACCATCGCCAAGTTCATCGACAAGCGTGGTCCCGGCATCCAGCAGATGGCGGTTCGGGTCAGCAACCTCGACAGCATGTGCGACCAACTCCGCGCACAAAACGTCCGACTGGTGTACGAGGCGCCGCGGCGCGGCACAGCGAACTCGCGGATCAACTTCATCCACCCCAAGGACGCCGGCGGAGTGTTGATCGAGCTGGTCGAACCGGCCGGCTAGAAACCGACCGATCACGACCACCTTCGGGTCGGACCGCGCGTGGCGCGGTTGTCCCAGCACGCGGCGTGCCAGTGCCGCCGCTCGTCGGCGCCCGCGAACACCGCATCGGTCGGCCAGACCACCAGATGCGCTGTACCCGAACGGATTTCGTGATCGCAACCGGGGCACCGATAGGTCTTGACCGCCCGGGCCGCGGCGATCGCGCGAACCTCGTACTCATGACCGTCGGGTCCGAGTTCCACCCGGCGCGGGGCCGGTAACGGCGAGAGCGGCCGCTGCCGGCGTGACGGGATGCGGCGCCGAGCCATGCGGCAAGTCTAATCCGCCGCGTCAGAACAGCCGGTACTCGTCGCTGTCCATCCCCCGCATCTTGTCGTAGTCCAGTGTGACGCAACGGATCCCGCGATCGACCGCCAGGGTGCGGGCCTGCGGTTTGATCTGCTGGGCGGCGAACACCCCTTTGACCGGCGCGAGCACGGTGTCCCGGTTGAGTAACTCGAGGTAACGAGTGAGTTGCTCGACGCCGTCGATCTCCCCGCGCCGCTTGACCTCGACCGCCACACAACCGCCCCGTTCGTCGCGGCACAACAGGTCGACGGGCCCGATCGCCGTCATGTACTCACGGCGAACCAGCGAGTACCCCTCACCCAGCAGTTGGACATGCTCGGCGAGCAACGCCTGCAGGTGCGCCTCGACTCCGTCCTTGACCAGCCCGGGGTCGACGCCCAGATCGTGGCTCGAGTCGTGTTCGATCTCCTCGACGGTGATGCGCAACTGTTCGCCCGCCTTGTTTTCCACCACCCAGACCGGCGCCTCGGCACCGGGTTCCTCGGTCAACCAACACGGCGGGCTCATCCAGTTCAATGGCTTGTAGGCGCGGTCGTCGGCGTGCACACTGACCGAGCCGTCGGCCTTGAACAGCAGCAGGCGGCGCGCCGACGGCAGATGCGCGGTGAGCCGGCCAACGTAATCGACGGTGCACTGGGCGATCACTAGACGCACCCGACTCACCTTAGAGCGTCACCGACCCAATAGCCTGAAGCCACCATGTCGGCCAACAAGACCGTGGCGCAACGCTTGGGCCGGGTGCTCGAGACGGTGACCCGTCAGAGCGGCCGGCTGACAGAGACCCCTGCCTACGGCTCCTTGCTGCTGGGACGGGTGACCGAAAGCCAAGCGACGTCGGCGGATACGCATCCAGATCATCCTGACCGTCCTTGTCATGGCGGCGAATTTGATTGGAATCGGCGTCGCCGCGCTGTTGGTGACGGTCGCCATCCCTGCGCCAAGCGTGTTTGACGACGCACCGTTGTGGATCACATTCGTAGCGGTGCCGGGCTACCTCGTTTTCGCGATGGCCGTGGGCACTTATTGGATCACCCGACGGACGATAATGGCGCTGCGCTGGGCGATCGAGGAGCGCAAGCCTACCCGTACCGACGAGCGCAACACCTTTCTGGCCCCGTGGCGAGTCGCCATCGTCGACCTCATCCTGTGGGGATTTGGGGCGGTGCTGTCGACGACCCTCTACGGTTTGGCCAATACCATGTTCATCCCGCGGTTCCTGTTCGTCGTGAGCTTTTGCGGCGTTCTGGTCGCCACCGCCAGCTATTTGATCACCGAGTTCGCGCTGCGCCCGGTGGCCGCTCAGGCGCTCGAGGCGGGACGACCGCCACGGCGGCTGGCAGCGGGCATCATGGGCCGAACGACGATGGTCTGGTTCCTCGGTTCGGCCGTGCCCGTTATCGGTATCGCGTTGGTGGCGATCTTCCAGCTATTGATGCGGAATCTGACCGAGGTCGAGTTCGCGGTAGGCGTGCTGATCATTGCGACCGCAACGCTGATCTTCGGCTTCCTGTTGATGTGGATCCTGGCCTGGCTGACGGCGACACCGCTGCGGGTGGTGCGTGCCGCCCTCAAGCGCGTCGAGCAGGGCGACTTGCGCGGCAACCTGGTGGTGTTCGACGGCACCGAACTCGGTGAGCTGCAGCGCGGTTTCAACGCGATGGTCGACGGCCTGCGCGAGCGCGAGCGCGTGCGCGATCTTTTCGGCCGCACGTCGGACGAGAAGTCGCTCTGGCCGCCGAACGTGAGCGACCGAAGCTGGGTGGCGAAGAACGCCATGTCGCCGTCTTATTCATCGACATCATCGGCTCCACCAAGCTGGTGACCAGCCGCCCCGCGGCCGAAATCGTCGCGCTCCTCAACCGATTCTTCGGGATCGTCGTCGAAGAGGTAGACCGCCATTGCGGGCTGGTGAACAAGTTCGAAGGCGATGCAACGCTGGCCATCTTCGGCGCCCCGAATCACCTTGACAGTCCCGAGGATCAGGCGCTGGCCACCGCTCGCTGCATTGCCGATCGACTCGGTCAGGAGATCTCGGAATGTAAGGCCGGCATCGGGGTGGCGGCGGGTCAGGTCGTCGCCGGCAACGTCGGCGCCAGAGAGCGGTTCGAATACACCGTGATCGGCGAACCGGTCAACGAGGCCGCTCGGCTGTGCGAGCTGGCCAAGTCGGAGCGGGGCCTGCTGTTGACGACCGCGGGCACCCTCGAGGGCGCGAGCGAAACCGAGCGCTCCCGTTGGTCTTTGGGCGACACGGTGACGCTGCGTGGGCACGACCAACCGACGCGACTGGCGCTGCCGCGATCATGAACGAGCGTGGCGCAGCACCAGCAGCTCGCCGGTCAGTGTCCCGTCCCCGAGCAGCTCGCCGATCCTCGAACTTTGACTTTCGGCCAATTTCCAGGCCCGCGTGTGCCCGTGCCGGTCGGCGAGTTCCTTGGTGACCGTGTCGATGCGTTCGTTCCATCCCTCCGGGATGCTCGGCAACTCCGACGTGCCCAGCCACTGCTCGACGCGAAGCGAGGACCGCTGCACCACGTCGTGCAGGCCGTCGCGCGTCGGGAAGTGGTTCTCTGCGAGCTCGTCGCGAGGGATGTCGCGGTGAATGACGAAGGCCAGCAATCCGATCCGGCCGCCGGGCCGGACAATGCGTCGCAGCTCCGTGAGCAGCCCGCGTTGGTCCGGCGTCGTGCACAACACCCCGAGCGACCACGCGGCGTCGAAACTCGAGTCCGCGATCGGCAACGCCGACGCGTCGGCGCGCACCACCGGGTAGCCGAATAGGCGCTGCGTCGCGCGGCATGCACCGGCCTCGGGTTCGGCCAGCACGGGCACGACCGAGCGCGACCGCACCGCGTACGCGGCGGGACCGCCGACGCCGGCTCCGCAGTCCAGGAGCGAGTCTCCGACCGACAGACCCATGTGGTCGATCAGCCAGTCCAGCGCGGCCGGGCTGCCGCTTCCGCGGCACCCCGCGGGGACGTGGTAGTCGGGGCCGAGGTCGGCTGCGACTTGCGCGGTCCACTCCGCGACCGTGTCGAACTCCGCCTCCATCGCTTCGGTCACGCCGCCTCCGCCCTGATGCGCCGTCCGACCTCTGCCTTGATTTCCGCGCCGAGGCGGGTGCCCGACGCCGAGGCCAGCCCCGAGACGTTCACCCCGTCGATCCCGTCGATGGACAGCAGCGCCCGGGCCTCGCTGACCGCGGCTTCGATGCCGGCTGCCACCGGATCGGCCGCACCCAGCACCTGCTCGGTCACGGCCTGATCGAGTTGCAGGCCCGGCAAGCCCTGCAGCACCGCAGCCGAGACGCTGTCGGTGAAGACGGCGACCGCAGCGATCACCGGGATGGTCAGACCCGCCGCGCGCGCCGACGCCATGAACTCGCCGATCATGTCGGGGAAGGGGACGTGGTTGAGCACCGCCACGCTCGCCCCCGCCCGCTGCTTTTCCACAAGCCGGGCCGGCCGCGCGTGGCGGGGTGGCGCGGTCGGCGTTTCGGGCACTGCCGGGATCACGTCGAGCGACGCGGCCAGCGCGACCAACCGCGGCCCATCGAGATCGAAAGTCTGGGTGACGTCGGGCCGGACGTCGTAGCCGCGTCCGTCGCCGGTCACGCAAAGCACGGTGTCCACGCCGATGATTTTCAACCCGCGCAGTTCCTGCTCGAGGACCACCCGGTTGCGATCCCGACAGGACAGCGTGATCCACGGCGCCACACCGGCGTCCAGGAGCAGGGCGCCCATCATGGTAGGCGGGAAGTCCGGTTTGTTCTGATGCTCGCCCACCAGGACGGCGTCGCAACCGGGCGCCAGGACGGAAGCCGTCGCGGCGACGTCATCCCGGTCGAACGGTGTACAGCTGAAATCCGTCAGCAGCAAGGGAGCGCGGGCGGGACGCGACGTGGATGGCGTACCCGACTTCCACGGCACCACGTCCCCGAATGCGCAAGGGCCCGGACGCATCTCGCATTGGCCGTCGGGGCGCACGCCGCCGCAAGGCCCGAACTCCATCCGTTTCGGGCAACCCGACTCCGCCGCCAATTCGCGCCCTTCCCGCTCGACTGTGTCCCTCGCGAGTACCCCACGCATCGCACCCGCAAGCACGCTTGACTTCGCGCCGGAACGGGTAGAGGGACTAAGGCATCGGCCGCACACAGATTGGAATGACATGACCGGTAGTTCGACTGCCCGCCGTATCACCGTCGCCGCGGGGATATCCACGGCCCTCATCCTGAGCACGCTGACGGCGGGGTGCGGCTCGCACAACAACAACAAGAACCCCTCGAACTCGACCGTCACGACTACCGTGACCACGCCGGCCAACCCGACTACGACGGCTCCCGCGTCGACGGCTCCGGGTGGGCCGGGCACCGGTACCGGACCCGGTGGCGCGTCGACGGCCGTGCCCGGCGGCGGCGCCGGAGCAGGACCGGGTGGGGCGAGCGCGGGTGTGCCCGGTGCAGGGGCTTCGGCCGGACCCGGCGGCGCGGGTGCCTGCGCCGGACCGGTGTGCGTGGGAACGCCTCCCGCCCCGTAGCGGCGGCGCCCGCCGCTACCTGACGGTGGCCACGGCGAGGCCGATGTAGTAACTGGGCAGGCAGAGCGCGGATGCCTCGGCGCAAGTCCAGGCAAACGCGCACTCGCCGTCCGCTCGAGATCGCGGCTGGCCGCAGGTCTGGTCGGCACAGGACCTCGATGTCGCTTTTCCGCTAGTCTTGTCGGCGCTCGGGTGTAACTGTGGAAGCGTGCACGCCGATTTCGAACGTTGCTACCGCGCCGTCCAATCCAAGGACGCGCGGTTCGACGGCTGGTTCGTCACCGCGGTGCGGACCACGGGCGTCTACTGCCGTCCCAGCTGCCCGGCGCGGCCTCCGTTCGCGCGCAACGTGCAGTTCTATCCGAGTTCGGCCGCCGCTCAACGAGCGGGCTTCCGGGCCTGCAAACGGTGCCGACCCGACGCCTCGCCGGGATCGCCGGAATGGAACGTGCGTGGTGACGCCGTTGCCCGCGCGATGCGGCTGATTGCAGACGGCACGGTGGACCGTGACGGCGTGGGCGGGCTGGCGGCCCACCTCGGCTACACCACCCGCCAGCTGGAGCGGCTGCTGCAGGCCGAGGTCGGCGCCGGCCCGCTCGCGCTGGCCCGTGCCCAACGGGCCCAGACGGCGCGCGTCCTGATCGAAACCACCGACCTGCCCTTCGGCGACGTGGCGTTCGCCGCCGGATTTTCCAGCATCCGTCAGTTCAACGACACTGTGCGGCTGGTGTTCGAGGGCCCGCCGTCGGCGCTGCGACGGCGGGCGGCGGTTCGGTCCGCGCCCGACGCCGGTTCACCCGGCACGCTGTCCCTGCGGCTGCCCGTACGCACCCCGTTCGCTTACGAGGGCGTCTTCGGTCACCTGGCGGCCGGCGTCGCGCCGGGGTGCGAGGAGGTCCGCGGCGGCGCCTACCGGCGCAGCCTGCGGCTCCCGCACGGCGACGCGGTGGTCGCCCTGGCGCCGACCGTCGACCATGTTCGCTGCGGGCTCGTTCTCGACGACTTCCGCGATCTCACGACCGCCATCGCCCGTTGCCGCCGGCTGCTGGACCTCGACGCCGATCCCGAGGCGGTGGTCGACGCGCTGTCCGCCGACCCGAAGCTCGGCCCGGTGGTCAAAAGGGCCCCTGGACAACGCATCCCGCGCACGGTCGACGAGGCGGAACTCGCCGTGCGGGCCGTCCTGGGCCAGCAGGTGTCGACGAAGGCCGCCCGAACCCATGCCGGCAGGCTTGTCGCCGCTTACGGGCGGCGGATCCATGATCCCGGCGGTGAGCTGACGCACACTTTTCCGGCGGTCGACCAACTGGCCGAGATCGACCCAGCCCATCTCGCGGTCCCGAAGGCCCGCCAACGGACGCTGAGCGCGTTGATCGCCGGCCTCGCCGACCGCAGCATCGCGCTCGACGCCGGGAGCGATTGGGAACGCGCCCGCGCGCAGCTGCTCGCGCTGCCGGGAATCGGCCCATGGACCGCCGAGGTGATCGCGATGCGCGGCCTGGGCGATCCGGACGCGTTCCCCGCAAGCGACCTCGGGCTGCGGCTGGCCGCCGAGCACCTCGGTTTGCCCGCAGAGCACCACCGCCTCAGCGAGCACAGCGCGCGGTGGCGGCCGTGGCGCTCGTATGCGGCCCAGCACTTGTGGACCACCCTGTCCCATCCCGTCAACCATTGGCCGCCACAGGAGGTCGCATGATCCGCTACCGCACCGTAGACAGCCCGATCGGGATGCTGACCCTGGCCGGACGAGATTCGGTCCTGACGCACCTACGCATGGTCGACCAGACCTACGAACCAAGCCGAGACGACTGGTCGCCCGACCCTAGGGGCTTCGACGACGCCGTCGCGCAGCTCGCAGCCTACTTCGCAGGCGAGCTCACCCACTTCGACATCGCGTTCGAACTGCACGGCACCGAGTTCCAGCGACGCGTTTGGACGGCATTGCTGACCATCCCCTACGGAGAGACGCGGTCCTACGGTCAGATCGCCGAACAGATCGGCGCCGCGGGGTCCGCTCGCGCGGTGGGTTTGGCCAACGGCCACAACCCGATCGCGATCGTCATCCCCTGCCATCGGGTCATCGGAGCCGGCGGGAGCCTCACCGGCTACGGCGGCGGGCTCGACCGGAAGCGAACCCTGCTCGGCCTCGAAAAGCGTCGCGCCTCGGCGGACTCGCATCTGACATTATTCGACTAGGTGCACGCACAAACAGAATGCAAAAGCACCCCCGCAGTTGCGGGGGTGCTTTTGTATATGTTCGGCGGTGTCCTACTTTTCCACCCGAAGGGGCAGTATCATCGGCGCTGACAGGCTTAGCTTCCGGGTTCGGAATGGGACCGGGCGTTTCCCTGTCGCTGTGGCCGCCGTAACTCTATTTAAATTTGGGTATCGGTGGGGGGTGTGGTGTCCACGACAATGAATTGCCGTAGACCTGGATATGTGGTTGCGATGTGTGTTGGTAAGTTTTCGGCCGGTTAGTGCCAGTTCCCTTCACCCATTACTGGGCTTCCAGGTCTGGCCTATCGAACCCGTGTTCTGCGGGGGGCCTTATCCCTCTAAAAGGGTGAGAAACCTGATCTTGGAGAAGGTTTCCCGCTTAGATGCTTTCAGCGGTTATCCTGTCCGAACGTGGCTATCCAGCGGTGCCCCTGGTGGGACAACTGGTGTACCAGAGGTTCGTCCGTCCCGGTCCTCTCGTACTAGGGACAGGTTTCCTCAAGTTTCTGACGCGCGCGGCGGATAGAGACCGAACTGTCTCACGACGTTCTAAACCCAGCTCGCGTGCCGCTTTAATGGGCGAACAGCCCAACCCTTGGGACCTGCTCCAGCCCCAGGATGCGACGAGCCGACATCGAGGTGCCAAACCATCCCGTCGATATGGACTCTTGGGGAAGATCAGCCTGTTATCCCCGGGGTACCTTTTATCCGTTGAGCGACACCCCTTCCACTCGGGGGTGCCGGATCACTAGTCCCGACTTTCGTCCCTGCTTGACTTGTAAGTCTCGCAGTCAAGCTCCCTTGTGCACTTACACTCAACACCTGATTGCCGTCCAGGTTGAGGGAACCTTTGGGCGCCTCCGTTACATTTTAGGAGGCAACCGCCCCAGTTAAACTACCCACCAGGCACTGTCCGTGAACCGGATATACGGTTCGACGTTAGGTATCCAATACGATCAGAGTGGTATTTCAACAACGACTCCGCCCCAACTAGCGTTGAGGTTTCACAGTCTCCCACCTATCCTACACAAACCGTACCGAACACCAATACCAAGTTGTAGTGAAGGTCCCGGGGTCTTTTCGTCCTGCCGCGCGTAACGAGCATCTTTACTCGTAGTGCAATTTCGCCGAGTCTATGGTTGAGACAGTTGAGAAGTCGTTACGCCATTCGTGCAGGTCGGAACTTACCCGACAAGGAATTTCGCTACCTTAGGATGGTTATAGTTACCACCGCCGTTTACTGGGGCTTAAATTCTCCGCTTCACCTTGCGGTTAACGGGTCCTCTTAACCTTCCAGCACCGGGCAGGCGTCAGTCCGTATACATCGTCTTGCGACTTCGCACGGACCTGTGTTTTTAGTAAACAGTCGCTTCTCACTGGTTTCTGCGACCGGATCCCGCTCCCAGCGCAGGCTGTTCACGGTATTCCGGCCCCCCTTCTCCCGAAGTTACGGGGGTATTTTGCCGAGTTCCTTAACCATAGTTATCTCGTACGCCTCGGTATGCTCTACCTGACCACCTGTGTCGGTTTGGGGTACGGGCCGTGTGTGAACTCGCTAGAGGCTTTTCTTGGCAGCAGAGGCTCACCGAATTCGCCTCAATCGGCTATGCATCACCTCTCAGGATTAATGAGCGACGGATTTACCTATCGCTCTCCCTACAGGTTTGCCCCAGTATTACCACTGACTGGTACGGCTACCTTCCTGCGTCACCCCATCGCTTGACTACTACCAACGAAGTTCCCATGCAGCCCCGAAACTCCACGCCCCCGAAGGGGAGTGGTCGATCCGGTTTTGGATGGTTAGTACCGCTGATTCGTCAGGGACGCGCACACACGGGTACGGGAATATCAACCCGTTGTCCATCGACTACGCCTGTCGGCCTCGCCTTAGGTCCCGACTCACCCTGGGCGGACTGGCCTGGCCCAGGAACCCTTGGTCTTACGGCGGGCAAGGTTCTCACTTGCCTTATCGCTACTCATGCCTGCATTCTCACTCCCCCACCCTCCACCACCGGTCACCCGATGGCTTCGCTGAATGAGGGACGCTCCCCTACCCAACCTTGCGGTTGCCGCGGCTTCGGCGGTGTGCTTGAGCCCCGCTACATTATCGGCGCACAATCACTTGACCAGTGAGCTATTACGCACTCTTTCAAGGGTGGCTGCTTCTAAGCCAACCTCCTGGTTGTCTCTGCGACTGCACATCCTTTCCCACTTAGCACACGCTTAGGGGCCTTAGCCGGCGATCTGGGCTGTTTCCCTTTCGACGTACGGAGCTTATCCCCCGCCGTCTCACTGCCACGCTATACACCACGGCATTCGGAGTTTGGCTGACGTCAGTAACCTAGTAGGGCCCATCGGCCATCCAGTAGCTCTACCTCCGTGGTGAAACACGCAACGCTGCACCTAAATGCATTTCGGGGAGAACCAGCTATCACGGAGTTTGATTGGCCTTTCACCCCTACCCACAACTCATCCCCTCAGTCTTCAACCTAAGTGGGTTCGGGCCTCCACGCGGTCTTACCCGCGCTTCACCCTGGCCATGGGTAGATCACTCCGCTTCGGGTCCAGAACATGCCACTACACCCCAAAGGGGATGCGCCCTATTCAGACTCGCTTTCGCTGCGGCTACCCCACACGGGTTAACCTCGCGACATGTCCCTGACTCGCAGGCTCATTCTTCAAAAGGCACGCCATCACCCCACGAGGAGGCTCTGACGGATTGTAGGCACACGGTTTCAGGTACTCTTTCACTCCCCTCCCGGGGTACTTTTCACCATTCCCTCACGGTACTAATCCGCTATCGGTCATCGAGAAGTATTTAGGCTTACCGGGTGGTCCCGGCAGATTCACAGCAGATTCCACGGGCCCGCTGCTACTCGGGAGTTGATACCAGGCAGGTGCCGAGTTTTCGCGTACCGGGCTCTCACCGTCTACGGCAGACCATCCCAGGCCATTTCCGCTAACTACGACACTTTCTAACTGCCCCTCAGCCAGGTAGAGCTGAGAC
>CAWGPS010000030.1:0-136666 GCA_963824505.1 uncultured Actinomycetota bacterium | reverse complement strand
TGTGCGCCTTGGCTTCTCCGGCGGTGTCGTCCAGTTCGGCCAGTTTTTCGGCGGCCGCGCCCACCGCGGCCTCGATCTCGTCGAGTCGCTCGGGACGGACCAGCATCGAGAGTTCCCCGTCGAAGCACGTCGCCCATGCCGCGAGTTGGGCGGAGCCGCGCGTGGACTTCTTGCAATTGCGACACCGCGCCCGCCGCCGACGCGACGTCACCGGCGGCCAGCAGAGCCTCGCACCGCGCGATCAGTAGCGCGGCGATCTGGTCGTCGCGGTCGGGCAGCTCGTCGTCGATCTCCTCCAGCGCATGAAGGGCGCGATCGTAGAGATCGGCGGCGCCTTCGTAGGCCAGCCGGGCCATCGCCTGGTCTGCGGCACGCCGGCAGTACTCGACGGCCTTGGCGGCGTTTCCCGCCCACGCGCATTCGAAATAGTGGTGCGCCAATTCGGCGAGCAGTTCGTCGTCGGCGGCCGGGCTGGCTCTTCCAACGTCGCGGCGATTTTTTGGTGCAGTCGCATGCGCCGCACCGACGGTAGCTCGGCGAGCAGCGACTGACGGACCAATGCGTGGTTGAACCGATAGTGACCGCCGGGCTCTTCGATCACGATGCCGGCCTTGCACGCCTCGTCGAACGCGTCGACGAGGTCGTCCCCGACGACCCCCTCGACCAGTTCCACGGCGAACCGGCTGCCGACGACCGCGGCCGCGGCAAGCGCCTTGTTCGTCTCCGCCGCAAGCCGCGAAAGACGGCGGCTCACCGCCTCGCGAACCCCTTGCGGCAGCGTGCTCGGGTCCCACCGGCCGCCACTTTCGTCCACGTGGCGCAGAGCCTCGATGAGGAAGAACGGGTTCCCGCCCGTGACTGACGCCAATGCCCGTGCCAGCTCTTCGTCGTGGTAGCCCGCCTCGGCGACATAGGCGCTCACATCGTCTTGGTCGAGGCCGCTGAACTGAATTCGACTGCCGGTGCCGTCACGGTGCAGGTCGGCCAGCATCGCCGAGAGCGGGTGGGAGCGGTCGAGGTCGGTGCTGCGGTACGTGACGATGACTTGCACGCGGGCGTGTTCGCCGAAACGCAGCAGATGCCGTAAGCAGCAGCAGCGTGGGTTTGGCCGCCCAGTGCAGGTCGTCGAGGATCAGGACGACGGGCGCGCTCGCGGAGGCGACGCTCAGCAGCGCGACGACGGCGTCGAACAGTGCGTAGCGTTCGGTGTCCGGGTCGGCGCGGGTCGGCGCGGCCAGGTCGGGGAGGACATCGGTCAGCCCCGGAACCATTGGGAGGAGCGCCTCTACGCCGCGCAAGCCCTCGAAGCGCACCTGCCCCGAGGCACGGCACCAGCGAACGCAGGGCTTCCGCGAACGGCTGGTATGGGGCGCCGAGGTCCTCGTCGCAGCGGCCGTAGATCACCAGAGCACCCTGGTCGTACGCGTCTGCCGCGACCATTCGCCGGCCAGACCGCGTCTTACCTACCCCCGGTTCGCCGGCGATCAGCATTGCGTTCGTGCCGCCCGCGAGTAGCGCGGTCTGCCACGCCGAAAAAAGCCGCTGGAGTTCCCGGCCGCGCCCGACGAATGGCCCGGAGCCGGCGAGCACCGCGGGCAGGCCCGGCCGCTCCACCGGACCATCCGTTGCGATCCGCCTCCGGACGGTCGTCGGCGGTTTCCAGTCGCAGCTCGAACACGTGCTCCGGGCGCGCGAGATTGCGCAGCTGCGCGCGTCCCCAGATCCGCGAGCACAACATCATCGGGCAGTGAGTCGATGACGAGCTCGACGGTCGCACCAGAGCACAAAATCTGACCACCTGCCGCCAGCGACCGCAGGCGCGCGGCGCGGTTGACCGCCCGGCCGAAGTAGTCGCCGTCGCGAAGCTCGACCTCGCCGGTATGCAATCGCCACGCGGATACCGCATGGGCGCCGCGCAACACCCAGGGCTCGTCACCGATCGCGCCTTGTAGCTCTATAGCGGCGGCGGCGGCCGCTGACGCCCGCTCGAAGACCGAGAAGGTGGCATCGCCCTCGCCGCGCGTCTTGATCAGCCGTCCGCCGCGTGACGTGACGACCTGTTCGACGAGCTCGTCGTGTCGTGCGAGCGCCACCGCCATAGCGCCGGCGTCTGCCTCCCAGGCGGCCGTCGACCCCTCGATGTCGGTCAGCAAGAAGGTCACGGTGCGAGTAGTTGTCGAAAATTGTTGTGCGGCGGGGCTTTCCAGCGCTCCATCCTGTGCGACGATCGCGGCCTGGAGTCGCCGAAGCTCCGGTCCGGGTTCGACCCCCAGCTCCTCGGCGAGTAGTGACCGTGCCCGTTGATACGCACCCAGGGCGTCACCCTGCCGACCTGCGCGGTACAGGGCGAGCATCAGCTGGCCCCATCGCCGCTCGCGCAGCGGGGCATCGGCCACCGCCGCCTCGAGCTCGCCGATCAGCTTCCGCGGCGCGGCCCGTCGCGAGCAGCGCATCGGCCCGATCCTCCACGAGCGCGGCGTGGCCCTCGATCCACCGTGTCTTTTCCGACGTTCCGCGCCGCCCGTCGGGCAGTTCGGGGATGCCGCGCCAGAGGGCGAGCGCCTCCTCGAAGCGGGCCACCGCCTGGCCGGTCTCGCCGGCGGCAGCGGCGTCGCGTCCCAGACGGGCGGCCGCTTTGTAGCGGGAGGCGTCGACCTCGGCGCCGGCCAGGGTCCACCCCGCGCCCTCCGTCAAGACAAAGCCGTCGCCCAGGGTGCGCCGCAGCAACGAAATGTGGGTTTGCAGGGCCTTGGCGGCGGTGCGCGGCGGATCCTCGCCCCAGAGCAGCTCGACGAGCGTGTCGCCCGACGCGACCGAGCCATTGTGGAGTCCCGAGCAACGTGAGGATGGCGCGCGGTTTCGCGCCCGGGATTTCGACGGGCGCACCGTCCTGCCGGACCTGGAGAGGTCCCAAAACCCCCAGTTCCACGAGTGGAACCTAGTCACGTCCGTCATCGTCGGTGCGGCGATTCAACACGTGGTCAAGGTCGAGTAAAGCGCTGTTCGGTGTGCGATTTGGGGGAGCGCCCGTTTGGTCGCTTCCTCCGCCCTCCACGGGCTCGATTCGCCGGAGCTGCTCTTATCGCGACGACAGCCGGCGTGGCCCGCCAGGGCCACCTTTCCGACGGAAGGCCCTGCGACCTGCGGAGCCGACCCCGGGCAGGCGCTGCGTCGTCATAACGACTACCTTCAGCTGTAAGCACCTAATCAGGGCAGCCGCCATATCAGCCAGAGCGCAAAGGGGTTCTCGTGGCCGACAAAGACGACACCGCAACTCTGCAGTACCCGGGGGGCGAGATCGAGCTGGACATCGTCCACGCCACCGAGGGAGCTGACGGCATCGCGCTGGGTCCGCTGCTGTCCAAGACCGGTTACACCACGTTCGACAACGGCTTCGTCAACACCGCTTCCACCAAGAGCGCGATCACCTACATCGACGGTGATGCGGGAATCTTGCGGTATCGCGGCTACCCCATTGAGCAACTCGCCGAGAAGTCGACCTTCATCGAGGTCAGCTATCTGCTGATCTACGGGGAGCTGCCGGACAAGGCGCAGCTCGACGAGTTCACCCACCGCATCGAGCGGCACACCATGCTGCACGAGGACCTCAAACGCTTCTTCGACGGCTTCCCGCCCAATGCCCACCCCATGCCGGTGCTGTCCAGCGTGGTGAACGCGCTCAGTTCCTACTACCCGGACGCGCTGGACCCGATGGACGCCGAGCAGGTCGACCTGTCCACCATCCGGCTGCTGGCCAAGCTGCCCACCATCGCCGCGTATGCCTACAAGAAGTCGGTCGGCCAGCCGTTCCTCTACCCGGACAACTCGCAAAGCCTGGTGGAGAACTTCCTTAGGATGACGTTCGGGCTGCCGGCCGAGCCCTACCAGCCCGACCCGGAGATCGTCCGCGCGCTGGACATGCTTTTCATCCTGCACGCCGACCACGAACAGAACTGCTCGACGTCGACGGTTCGGTTGGTGGGCTCGTCGCGCGCCAACCTGTTCACCTCGATCTCCGGTGGCATCAACGCGCTGTGGGGTCCGCTGCACGGCGGCGCGAACCAGGCGGTACTGGAAATGCTCGAGCAGATCCGCGAGAGCGGCGACGGCGTCGGAGAATTCGTCCGCAAGGTCAAGGACCGCGAAGACGGCGTCAAACTGATGGGCTTCGGGCACCGCGTCTACAAGAACTACGACCCGCGCGCCCGCATCGTCAAGGAGCAGGCCGACAAGATCCTGGCCAAGCTCGGCGGCGACGACGACCTGCTCGACATCGCCAAGGGGCTCGAAGAGGCCGCGCTGACCGACGACTATTTCATCGAGCGCAAGCTCTACCCCAACGTCGACTTCTACACCGGTCTGATCTACCGCGCCCTCGGCTTCCCGACCCGGATGTTCACCGTGCTGTTCGCCCTGGGCCGGCTGCCGGGCTGGATCGCGCACTGGCGCGAGATGCACGACGAGGGCGACAGCAAGATCGGCCGGCCGCGCCAGATCTACACCGGCTACACCGAGCGCGACTACGCCGCGATCGACGCGAGGTAGTCAGCCGCGCGGAGCCATCGAAGCCAGCACCGCCATCGCGGCGTTGTGCCCTGCGATGCCCGACACAGCTCCCCCGCGGCGGGCGGCCGAGCCGCACAAGAGGATTCGCTCGTTGGCGGTCGCCACCCCCCATTGCCGCGCCGGGGTGTCCAACGGGTCGTCGTCGGCGGCGAACGGCCACGACAGGGCCCCGTGGAAGATGTTGCCGCCGGTCATCCCCAGCGTGTGCTGCAGGTCGAAGGTGGTCGTCGTCTCGATGCAGCCACGCCCGTGCGCGTCGCTGGCCAAAAGATCCTGAATGGGCTCGGCCAGAACGGAATTAAGCGATGCCAGCACCGACTCGGTGAGCTGTTCGCGCAGCGCGTCCGGGTCGGCGCCGTCGAACAGCGCATGCGGTGTGTGCAGGCCGAACACCGTCATGGTGTGCGCGCCCGCGTCGCGGAGCCCTGCCGACAGGATGCTCGGATCGGTCAGTGAGTGACAGTAGGCCTCGCAGGGCAGGGGATCGGGCACCTGCCCGCAAGCCGCTCGCGAATACGCCTCGTCGAGTTGAGTCCAGTTCTCGTTGACGTGGAAGGTCCCCGCGAACGCCTGTTCGGGGGCGACGGCCTCGTCGCGCAACCGGGGTAACCGCCGCACCACCATGTTCACCTTGACCTGCGCGCCCTGCGGTGGTGGCGCCGGTGTCTCGCCGAGCAGGCCGGCCAGGACCGTCGGCGTGACCCCCGCAAGAACGAATCCGCCCCGAACCGCACGCTCGTGGTCGCCAGTGCGGTAACGCACCAAACCGTCGGGATCGACCGCGTAAACCTCTGCGCCGGTGGTGATCTCGGCGCCATAGCCGACGGCCGCGGCCACGAGGACGGCGGTCACCGCGCCCATTCCGCCGACGGGGACGTCCCAGGCCCCGCTGCCACCGCCCAGGACGTGGTACAGGAAACAGGTGTTCTGGACCAGCGACGGGTCGTCGAGGCGGGCGAAGGTGCCGATCAGGGCGTCGGTCGCCATCACGCCGCGCACCAAATCGTTGCCGACCGCCTCGGCGATGGCCCGCCCGATCGGTTCGTCCATCATGGCTCGCCACGCCGCGGCCGCGTCACGTTCGTTGCCCGCCAGGACGTGCCGGCGGGCCTGCTCGCGGGTACGCAGCGGTTCCAGCAGCGTGGGCCACAGCCGCTCGGTGACCAGCCGGCAGCGCCGGTAGAACGCGGCGAAACCCTCCGCGTCACCCGACGCGCCGATGCGGGCGAAACGGTCGCAGTCGTACCCGCCCGACGACCCGACCAGCAGGCCCGAGCGGCCGCCGGTGCCCGGGTGCGGGGTGTACGAGGAGAACGGGCGCCTCGCCAGCCGCACCGCCGCGCCCAGGTCGTCGACGATGCGGGGCGGCAGCAGGCTGACGAGATAGGAGTAGCGCGACAATCGGACCGGGACACCGTCGAAGGCCGCCGCCGAGACGGCCGCCCCACCGGTTTCCCCCAACCGCTCGAGCAGTCGCACCCGCAGGCCGGCGCGGGCCAGGTAGGCGGCCGCCACCAGTCCGTTATGGCCGCCGCCGACGATCACGGCGTCGACGTCGGCGGCGGGCCCGCTCAGCTCAGGTAGCCCTCGACCTCGTCGGCCGGACGCACTTCCGCCGCACGCGGGTCGCCGCCGCTGTCGCGAAGCGCCCGGCGCTGCCGGAGCAGGTCCCAACATTGGTCGAGCTCGACCTCTACCCGGCGAAGGCGGTCATGCTCCTCCGACTCGTCGATCTCGCGGTGCTGGAGTTGGTCGCGCAGCGCCTTCTCCTCGGCCACCAGCTCGCGGATGTACGCCAGCGTCTCGCTGTCGGTTGGTTTTCTGCCGTTGCCCATGGCTCCAGTGTGCCCGACCCAGGCGGTGGAGCGGGATCGACTGGGTAGGCTGCGTATCGCCTGGGGAACCAGTGAGGGAAACTGAATGAGGGAGGGGGCGACAGTGAATTCAGGGGCCGGTTTGCGCCAATCGGACGCAAATGCCGACTCGGGGGGAGCTCCGATGTTGTATCGAAGGGCGCTGGGCCTTCCCTGGCTGGTGGGACTGATATTTATTCCGTTGCTGTTAGCCGGAATTGGCTACTTCGGCATGGGGCGGCCGCGATCGGTCGACGGGCCGACCGGCGCGCTGCCCACGCTGTCGCCGCCGGGCGCGGCCGGCGGCCCGAAGTTGTTGCTCGCGCCGGTCTCAATTGTCCGCGACGGCAACGACGTTACGCTCACGGGTGCCCTGCCCGACGATTCCGCTAGAGCGGCCCTGATGCAGGCGCTCAGCACCTCCTTGCCGCCGCGCGTGAACATCATCGATCACCTTCGGCTGGACCCCGATGTGGTGGCACTCGATTTCTTCAACGCCGGCCCGGTTTTCCAGGACAGCGCGCCGCTCGCCGATTTCACTCTCACGGTCAGCGCCGACACCATCAGGTTGACCGGTGCTACCGAATCGCAAAGCCAAAAGGATGCGATCGACCGCGACGCCAAGCGAATCTGGTCGAATCTGGATGTGGTGGACCAACTTACGGTGAGCGCGGGCCCGCCGCCGCCTCCGCCGCCGTGGTGCATCAATCTGCAGCCCGCGATCAACACCCTGACCGGCGGGCCCATCACCTTCGGCAACGACGGTTTCACCTTGACCCCGGTGGACGTGCAGATCCTGCCGGAAGTGGCGGCCAAGCTCAAGGCATGTCCGTCGGCGCATGCGGCGGTCGAGGGCTACACCGACAATTCCGGCAACGAAGCCATGAACATCGCGTTGAGCGCGCAACGAGCCCAGACGGTCGCCGACTTCCTCACCCGCCACGGGGTGGCCGGCGAGCAGATTGTCGTCAAAGGTCTCGGCTCGTCCGACCCGGTCGCTCCCAATGACACCGCGGAGGGTCGCGCCCAAAACCGCCGTGTCGAACTCGCTGTGAGCTGAGGAGTACGGCATGAACTTCCTGCTCCAATGGCTGTGCTACCTGTTTGCCTTCGTGGCGGGTTCGGCCGTTGCTTGCCTTATTGCCTCCATTGCGGTCAAACGGGGCGCCGAGGAACATGTTTCCGGGAATGTGAGCGGTCAGGAGGTAGGCAAGGCACGATGATCCACGTGCACTGGTGGCTGGTCGCGCTTGCCTTCGTGGTGGGCCTGGTGTTGACGTTCGTGCTGATCGTCCGGCCCCTGAAGCGCCGCGCCGCGGCCCCGGTGACGCAAACCGAGCCCGAGTCGACGGACGCCACGGCCACCGAAGAATTCTTCACGACGGCGACCGCTGAGGGCCGGTCGCGGCCGGCGGAGCCGGAGTTTGCGACGACGGTGAGCCCGGTGGGGAAGGAGTCGGCGACGACCGAGACTTCCGCCCCGGCGGAAATGCCCGCCGACGTGGGGTTCTCTGCGGCCCCGCTGCCGGTCGAGCCCGAGTCGGCGCCGACAGGACGTGCGGGTGCGGAGCAGCCCTCCCCGGCCGAGCTGACGTCGGAAATCGGGCCACCCCCGGCGGCGATTCCCGCGGAAGGCGAGCACCCGACGGCGAACCGCGAAGAAGAGTCCACCACCAGCGTCGAAGTCCAGGCGCCGCCGGCGGAGATCCCGGCGCGGGGGGAGCTGTCGACGCCCCCCGGCGCGCGAGACGTCTTCCCGACGACCCCGGCCGACGACGCTCCGACGGTCACGTTCGAGCCTCCCACGACGGTGATTCCGGTCGGCCACGAGCCACCGCGCGGCGTCGCCGCCACCACCGAGGTGGCGACGACCAGCGCCGAAGACGACGCGCCGACGACCGCCATCCCGGCCGCGACAGAGCCTCCGACAACGAAGACCTCCCTGTTCGCGAGGCTGTTGCGGAAGGGGGTCACCGCTCCGAAGACGCGGCGACCGGCAACGGTTCCGAAGTGCACCAGGCGGACGCTGACGCACCGACGAGGAAGATTCCCGCCGCGAAGGCGGTCCCGGGCAGGAAAGCCGTGCCCCGCAGGGGTGCACCCGTGCAGAAGGTCCCGCCGGGGAGGGGCGCCCCCCTGAAGAAGGTCCCGCCGGGGAAGGGCGCCCCCCTGAAGAAGGTTCCGCCCGGCAAGGGCGCGCCCGTCCGGAAAGCCCCGCCCGCGAAGGGCGGGCCGGCGAAGAAGGTTCCGCCGGCGAAGTTATGGCCGGAGAAGCACCCGCCGGCGACCGCGGGCGGGCCGGCCAAGAAGGCGCCCCCGGCCAAGGTTTCACCGACCAAGAGGAGCCGCAAGCTGCCCTTTGAGCCGTTCGGCCCGGGCTCCGCTCGTGCCACGACGGATGGTGGCGGCCCCGCGGGATGGTCGGTGAAGGGCCGCACCGACACGAGGCTGTATTACACCCCCGACGATCCGACGTATGACCTCGTCGTCGCGCAGGTCTGGTTCAGGGACGAGGGATACGCCGCGCGGGCCCTCTTCACGCCCTGGTGCAAGAGTTCACGCAAGCACTAGCTGGGGCCGGGGAGGCGCAGCACCAGCCGGGCGCCGCCCAGCGGGCTGTCCTCCAGGGACGCGGTCCCGCCGTGCAGGTGGGCTTGCTGGGCCACCAACGCCAGCCCCAGCCCGGACCCGGAGTGGGATGCCGTCGATCCGCGCGAGAACCGCTCGAACACGACCTGGCGCTCTTCTTCGGGCACCCCGCCGCCGTTGTCGTCGACGGCGATTTCCACCCCGGCGCGCGAGCTGACGGCGGAAAGCTGCACCCGGGTGGCGCCGCCGTGCTTGACGGCGTTGGCGATCGCGTTGTCGACCGCCAGGCGCAGCCCCGCGGGCAAGCCGACGATGATGCAGGTCGGCGAGGGCGCCAACGAGACGGCGAGGTCGGGGTACACGCGCATGGCGTCGTGCGCGGCGCGGTCCAGCAGCTCGGTGATGTCGACCGGCACGTGGTCGTCGGACGTCGACAACTCGCCCTGGGCGAGCCGCTCCAGCGCGCTCAGCGTCGCCTCGATCCGGGACTGGGTCCTGATGACGTCGCTGAGCACCTCTTTGCGTTGCTCGTCGGGCATGTCCAGGGTGGACAACACCTCGAGATTGGTGCGCATCGCCGTCAAGGGCGTGCGCAGCTCGTGGGACGACACGGCGGCGAAATCCCGCGCCGACGCGAGCGCCTCTTTGGTCCGGTTCTGCTCGTCCCAGATCCGCTGCAGCATGCCCCGCATCGCTTCGGCGATCTCGACGGCTTCGGTCGCGCCGTGCACTTCGACCCGCGGCGCCTCGTCTCCGGCTTCGATCGAACGGGTCTGCTGGGCGAGCTGCTTGAACGGTCGCACCGCGAATGCGGCCAGCAGCCAGGCGAATACGGCCGCGGCGCCGATGGCGAAGCCACAGATCAGCAGCACGCGGCGATGCAGGTTGTTGGTCTCGGCGACGGTGGCGTCGTAGGTGGCGCCCACCGCGAGCGACGACGGCTCCGGCCCGGGTATCTCCACCGTGCGCACCCGGTAGCGCACCCCGTCGACGTAGGTGTCGCCGTAGTCGACGTTCAGCTTGGGGAGTGTGACGTCGGAGTTGGACTTGACCTGGCTGCCGCGGCGCACGGTCATGATGGCGTCGTTGTCGTTGGGCGACTGCGGTATTTCGTCGAGCCCGCGCGGCAGGAAGGGGATCGCGAAGCCCGCGGCCTCGTCGAGACGGCGGTCCAGCCGCTCCTTGCGGTCGTTGGTGATTCCGACCCACACCACGGTGCCGACGATGAGCACCGGAATCGCGGCGCCGATGGCCGTCGCGAGCACCACCCGCGTCCGCAGCGAAGGCGTACGAGCGAAGATCCGCGACAGGATATTCACGGCCGCGCTGTCACTGCATCCGCAGCACGAATCCGACGCCACGGACGGTGTGCAGCAGGCGGGGGCCGCCGTTGGCCTCCAGCTTGCGCCGCAGGTAGCCGATGAACACGTCGACGACGTTGGTGTCGGCGGCGAAGTCGTAGCCCCAGACCAGCTCGAGCAGCTGGGCGCGGGACAGCACCGCGGTCTTGTGCTCGGCCAAAACCGCGAGCAGGTCGAACTCGCGCTTGGTCAGGTCGACGTCGACGCCGTTGACGCGGGCTCGTCGGCCGGGAATGTCCACTTCCAGCGGGCCGACCGTGATGGTTTCCGATGAGGACGTCGCGGTGGCGCCGCGGCGCCGCAGCAGCGCCTTCACCCGGGCGACGAGCTCGGCCAGGACGAACGGCTTGACCAGGTAATCGTCGGCGCCGGCCTCCAGTCCGGCCACCCGGTCGTCCACCGAGCTGCGCGCGCTGAGCACGCAGACCGGGACGTCGTTGTCCATGGCCCGCAGCGCGGTGACGACGCTGACGCCGTCCAGCACGGGCATGTTGATGTCGAGCACGATCGCGTCCGGGCGCATCTCGGTGGCGCTGCGCAACGCCTCCGCGCCGTCGACTGCCGTCGAGACCTCGAACCCGGACAGGCGCAGGCCCCGCTCCAGCGAGGCGAGCACATCCGAGTCGTCGTCGACAACCAAGACCCGCGGTGAGGTCGCTCCAGTGTCCATGGCGCCAGTTTGCCTGAATGTCGGCTATGGCGGTGGGAGGTGAGCCGTCAAAGTCGCGGGGCGCCGAGCCCGCTCAGTTGCAGCGCCAGCCGCCGTCGCACGGCGGGAACCCCCGCTGCGAGGCGCATCCCGGAATTGCGGACCGGCCGCAGCGGGCGCGGCAGGGTGGCCAGCCGGGTCAGCCGCCCGGTCAGGCGCAGCACCTGCTCGGCCTGTCGGCGTTGCCCGGCGCTGTAGGCATCCAGCGTGGTGTCCGGGCCGCCGCCGAGGACTTCGGTGAGCGCGGCCGCCAGCGCGACCGCGTCGGCGATGCCGAGGTTCATGCCCTGACCACCGGCGGGGCTATGGACATGGGCGGCGTCGCCGGCCAGCAGCAGGCGGCCGGCCCGGTAGCTGTCGGCGACGCGATGGTGGATCCGGAAGCGGGTTCCCCACAGCACGTCGCCGACCAGGGTCCGGCCCGGCCCGAAGGCGCGGGTGTCCAGTAGCGACTGCACGAACGCGGCCGACGGCGCGTGCGGTGCATCGGCGACCGGCGCGACCACGCGAAAGATTTCGCCCGGCAACGGGGCCAGCACGGTGAACCCTTCGCCGGCGCAGAACAGGATCACCTCGTCGCGCGGTGCCTCGCCGGTGACCCGGACGTCGGCCAACGTGAACGATTCGGCGAACTCCCCGCCCGCGAAACCGATTCCGGCGTGATCGCGCACCGCGCTGTGCATGCCGTCGGCACCGACGACGTAGCCGGCCCTGATCGTTTCGCCATCGGTGAAGGTGGCCGCGACCCCGCCGGCATCCTGGGTGAGGCCGCACAGCGTCTTCGGCCGGACGACGTCACAGCCCAGCTCGTGCAGGCGCTCCCGCAGCAGCCGCTCGGTCTCGGCCTGGGACAGCATCAGCGTGTACGGGTGGCCCGTGGGCAGCGCGCTGAAGTCGATGGGCATCAGGATTCGTCGGCCGCTCCGCATGGTGAACCGCGGAGCGATCAGCCCGGCCTTCACCATTCGCCTGGCCACGTCGAGGCCGTCCAGCGCGTCCAGGCTGCGGGCGTTGACGGCGGCCGCGCGCGAAGTGTTCGCACCGGCCGGGAGTTTGTCGACGATCACCACCCGGACGCGACGGGCGGCCAGCGACGCGGCCAGCGTCAGTCCCGTCGGCCCGGCCCCCACCACCAGGACATCCGTGTCGTTCATCCCGATCACCCTCCTTAGTCAACGCTTGTTGGCATAACTCGATCGTCGCGCGCCGAGACGCCTATGTCAACAGTCGTTGGCCTACAATCGTTGACGTGAGGCGCTCGTCCGACCGGACCAGGGCCGCGATCCTTGCGGCGGCCCGCGAGCGGTTCGGCGCGGCCGGTTTCCAGGCGGCCACCATTCGGGCGATCGCCGCCGACGCCGGGGTGGATCCCGCGATGGTGATGCGCTACTACGGCAGCAAGGACAAGCTGTTCGCGGCCGCGGCGGAGTTCGACCTGAGATTCCCCGACCTCGCGGCGACGGCCCGCGCCGAGGTCGGTCGGTCGATGGTGCGGCACTTCCTCGAACGCTGGGAGGGCGACGAGGCGTTGATAATCCTGCTGCGGTCCAGCACCACCAATGCCGAAGCCGCGCAACGGATGCACGAGATCTTCGGGGCCCAGCTGCAGCCGCTGGTCGCCACGCTGGTGCCCGCGGGGGAAGCCGAAATGCGGGCGGGCCTGATTGCCACCCAGATCCTCGGTATGGCGCTGTGCCGCTTCGTGTTGCGGTTGCCGCCCGTCGTCGGCATGAACCGCGACGAGGTCGTCGAGTGGCTCGGACCGACGATCCAGCGCTACCTCGGTCTGCCGGACGGCTGATCCGCTACGCGTCGGGGGGCAATCCGGTGCGCCGGTAGCGCAGCAATCGCGCCGCCAGTCGCTCGTCGGCGGGGATGCCGCGCAGCGTGTGCAGCTCGGCGGCGACGGCCCGCGACAACCGCTGAACGAACTCGGTCGGCTCGTCCGCGGCGTCGGGATGTTCGGGCACGATGACGTCGACAATCCCGGACGCCAGCAGGTCGGCCGACCGAATGCCTTGCGCGGCAGCCAATTCGGCGGCGTGCGCGGTGTCGCGGTAGACGATCGCGCTGGCGCCCTCGGGTGGTAGCGGCGCCAGCCAGCCGTGCAGGGCGGCCAGCACCCGGTCGGCGGGCACCATCGCCAGTGCGGGGCCGCCGCTGCCCTGCCCCATGAGCACCGACACCGTGGGGGTCTCCAGCGTGACGAGTTCGGCCAGGCACTGGGCGATCTGGCCCGCCAGGCCGCCCTGTTCGGCCTCGGCCGAGAGCGCCGGGCCGGCCGTGTCGATGACCAGCACCAGCGGCAGGAGCAACTCCGCGGCCAGCGCCATGCCGCGCCTGGCCTCCCGCAGCGACGCGGGCCCCACGGTCCCGCCGCTCACCCGCTGCTGGCCGAGGACCACCGCGGGCTGGCCGGCGAACCTGGCCAGGGCCAGCAGTGTGGTCGCCGCTTCGCCCTGCCCGGTGCCCGACAGCAGCACGACGTCGGTGGCGCCGTGCCGCAACAGATGGCGGACCCCGGGCCGGCCGGGCCGCCGCGAGGCCAGCACCGAATCCCAGGCCGGCACATCGGGTATGGGCCCGGATCGCGGCGGCGTCGGGAGCCGACCGGGTGGGTCGGCGATGACGGTCAGTGCGCGGTCCAGCACCGGGCGCAGTTCGTCGACCGCGACGACGTCGTCGATGACGCCGTGTCGCTGCAGGTTCTCGGCGGTCTGCACGCCGGCGGGGAAGGGTTCGCCGTACAGCAGCCGATACACCCGGGGACCGAGGAAGCCGACCAGGGCGCCGGGTTCGGCGAGGGTGACCTGGCCCAGCGAGCCCCAGGACGCGAACACCCCGCCGGTAGTCGGGTTCCGAAGGTAGACGAGGTACGGCAGGTGCGCCCGGGTGTGCAGCCGCACGGCCGCGGCAATCTTCACCATCTGCAGGAACGCGACCGTCCCCTCCTGCATCCGGGTGCCCCCGGAGCTCGGCGAGGCCAGCAGCGGCAACCGCTCGTCGGTCGCGCGCTGCACGGCGGCGGTGATCCGTTCGGCCGCCGCCACCCCGATCGAGCCGCCGAGGAAGCCGAACTCGCAGACCACCACCGCGACCCGGCGCCCGAAGATGCGGCCCTCGCCGGTGAGCACCGACTCGTCCAGGCCGGTGGCCGCCCGCGCGTCGGCGAGCTCGCGCGCGTAGGCGGCGCTGACCGGCAGCGCGAGCGGCTCGCTGTCCCAGCGCAGGAAGGAATCGTCGTCGAGCACCGCATCCCGCAGTTGACCAGCCGTGATACGACTCACGTGACGAGGCTATATAGGGTGGCTGCCATGATCGGTGTCAGCCAGGCCGAAGCCGTTATGACCATTGAGCTGCAGCGGCCCGAGCGCCGCAACGCGCTGAATTCCCAGCTCGTGGAGGAACTGCGGGAAGCCTTCGAAAAGGCCAGCGACGGTTCCGTCCGGGCCATCGTGCTGACCGGCCAGGGCACGGCCTTCTGCGCCGGCGCGGACCTCAGCGGCGACGCGTTCGCCGCCGACTACCCCGACCGGCTGATCGAGCTGCACAAGGTGATGGACGCGACCCTCATCCCGTTGATCGGCGCCGTCAACGGCCCCGCCATCGGTGCGGGCCTGCAGCTGGCCATGCGCTGCGACCTGCGGGTCGTCGCGCCGGACGCCTTCTTCCAGTTCCCGACCTCGAAATACGGTCTTGCCCTTGACAACTGGAGTATCCGCCGATTGGCCTCGCTGGTCGGTCACGGCCGCGCCAGCGCGATGCTGCTGACCGCGGAGAAACTGACCGCCGACATGGCCTTGCACACCGGCATGGCGAACCGGATCGGCACGCTCGCCGACGCGCAGGAGTGGGCTGCCGAGATCTCCGGCCTGGCCCCGCTGGCCCTTCAGCACGCCAAGCGGGTGCTCAACGACGACGGCGCCATGGAGGATCAGCGGCCGGAGCACAAAGAGCTGTTCGACAGGGCCTGGGGCAGCCAAGACGTCATCGAAGCGCAGGTCGCCCGGGTGGAGAAGCGGCCGCCCAAGTTCAAAGGCGCCTGAGGCTCATGGTGCGGGGGGCGCTACGAATGGCGGCCGGCACCGCCTCGCTGGTGGCCGGGAGTTGGCTGGTGCGGGCGCTGCACGGCGCGCCGGCCGCGCTCGGTGCCGATCCCGCGTCGATCCGCGCGGTGGCGCAGGGATCGCCCAACTATCACGAGGGCGTGTTCGTCAACCTCGATCCCGCGTCCATCTACAAGATGGATCGCGAGCAGCTGCAGCTCATCATGTGGGAGTTGCTGGCCAACCGCGGTGGGAGCCGGCCGGCGGCGCCGATCCCGCTGGCCGCCCCGGCGGTCTTCGACGGTGACCCGAGCCGGCTCGCCGTCAGCTGGTTCGGTCACTCGACGGCGCTGCTGGAACTCGACGGCTACCGCGTGCTGACCGATCCGGTGTGGAGTGACCGCTGCTCACCGTCGGACGTCGTCGGACCGCAGCGGCTGCACCCGCCGCCCGTGCAGCTCGAGGGCCTGCCCGCGGTCGACGCCGTGGTCATCAGCCACGACCACTACGACCACCTCGACATCGACACCGTCATGGCGTTGACCCACACGCAGCGGGCCCCGTTCTTCGTGCCGCTCGGCGTCGGAGCCCACCTGCGCGCCTGGGGCATTCCCGAGCAGCGCATCGTCGAACTGGACTGGGGGCAAAGCGCCCAACTCGACGAACTCACGGTGATCTGCATGCCGGCGCGGCACTTTTCCGGGCGGTTCCTGGACCGCAACACGACGCTCTGGGCGTCCTGGGCGTTCGTCGGCCCCAGGCAACGCGCGTATTTCGGCGGCGACACCGGCTACACCAAGAGCTTCGCGGAGATCGGCGCCGACCACGGGCCGTTCGACCTCACGCTGCATGCCCATCGGGGCCTACAACACCGCCTGGCCGGACATCCACATGAATCCCGAGGAGGCGGTGCGGGCGCACCTGGACGTCACCGACTCCGGTTCGGGGCTGTTGGTGCCGATCCACTGGGGCACCTTCCGGCTGGCTCCCCACCCGTGGGCCGAGCCGGTCGAGCGGATGCTCAAGGCGGCCGGCGCCGCCGGGGTCGAGGTGGCGGTGCCGACACCCGGTCAACGTGTCGACCGGGCGGCGCCGGGCAGGTTCACCCCGTGGTGGCGGCTTTGATTCCGTAGCCCGGTGCCGGCAACTCAGACCAGCATGGGCAGCCAGGTACTCCACTGCTCGGCCCGCCGCGCCCAGTTGTTCTCGGCCACGCTGTAGGCGACTTGGGCCTGCAGGCGTGCCTCGGTGTCCGCTGAGCTTCCTGACGGTCAGCAAGCAGTCGGATCACGCGGTCGGCGAACGCCTCGGCATGGGCGTGGGGATCGGCGAGCGGCGGCGTCACCTCGATGAAGCCGGCGCCCGTCTCCGGCAACGCACCGAGATCGCTGCTGACAACGCTGCGGCCCGCCATCGCCTCCATCACGGCGATACACGACGTCTCGGCGAAGGTGTTGGGATAGGCCAGCATGGTGGCGCCGCGCAGCGCCGCTGCCAGGGCAGGCTGGGGGACCCACCCGTGGTAGGTGACGCCGGGCGAGTTCCCCGCCGTGTCGTAGAGCGGCCGGAAGGGGTCCAGCAGCGGCCGATCGAACGGGGTATCCGGATCGAAAGGCCAGCCGGCGGTGTCGATGAACACGATGTCCCATGAGGCCGCACTTTAGGTGGTGCGCGACGGGTCGCCGACTGGCGTGGGGGCAGGCGAAACCGACGCGGTGACCGGGCGCCACGCTAAGGTTCCGCCATGGCGAAAGGTGCGGCACTGGCCGCTGTTGTCGTGGTCCTCGCTGCGTCGACGGGATGCGGGTCCGCTCAACACCCCTCCAGCCGGCCGTCCGCACTGTCCGACGCCCCGCCCAACGAGGTGTCGGGTCTGCAGATTCCTGCCGGCCGGATCGACGACGCGATAGCGAAGCTCGACGGTCTCGCGGGCGACCTGATGAGGAAAACCGGCATCCCGGGAATGGCGGTGGCCGTCGTTCACGGAGGAAAAGTGCTGTATGCCAAGGGCTTCGGCGTCAGGGACACCGGCAAGGGGGACGGCCAAGGCAACAAGGTCGACGCCGACACCGTGTTCCAGTTGGCCTCGATATCAAAGTCGGTCGGGGCGACGGTCGTCGCGCACCAGGTGAGCGACAACGTGGTCTCCTGGGATACGCCGGTGGTGTCCAAGCTGCCCTGGTTCGCCCTGAACGATCCCTATGTCACCGGCCACCTGACCGTCGCCGACCTGTATGCGCACCGCTCCGGACTGCCCGATCACGCCGGTGACAAGCTGGAGGACCTCGGCTACGACCGCCGCCAGTCGCTGGAACGGCTGAAGTACCTGCCGTTGGAACCCTTCCGGGCCAGCTACGCCTACACGAATTTCGGCGTGACCGCGGCAGCCGAGGCGGTCGCCGCCGCGGCCGGCAAGCCCTGGGAAGACCTGTCGGACGAGGTGCTGTACAAACCGCTGGGGATGACGTCCACGAGTTCCCGGTTTGCCGACTTCACCGCCCGGCCCAACCACGCGGTCAACCACGTCAAGGTGGGAGACACGTGGGAGCCGCGGTTTCAGCGGGATCCGGACGCGCAGACGCCCGCCGGCGGGGTGAGCTCGTCGGTGAACGACATGGCGCACTGGCTGACCATGTTGCTGGGCAACGGAACCTACAACGGCCGGCGGATCGCGTCGCCGGAAGCCCTGCTACCCGCCAACACCGCCGAGGTCATCTCGGTGCCCGTGAAGACACCGAAGGGCCGCCCCGGCCTGTACGGTTACGGGTTCAACGTGTCGGTCAGCTCGTCGGGTCGCACCGAGTACAGCCATTCCGGCGCCTTCGTCATGGGCGCCGCAACGAATTTCGTGGTGATGCCGTCCGAGGATGTGGGCATCGTCGCGCTGACGAACGCCGCGCCGATCGGTGTCCCGGAGACGCTGACCGCCGAGTTCATGGACCTGGTGCAATACGGCCGGGTTCAGGAGGACTGGGCGACCTTGTACGACAGCGCGATCGCGCCGATGAACAATCCGCAGGGAGCGCTCGTCGGCAAGCAGCCGCCCGCGAACCCGGCGCCGGCCCGTCCGCTCGCGAACTACCTCGGCGTGTACGCCAATGATTACTGGGGCCCCGCCGTCGTGACCGAACGCGACGGCGCCCTGCAACTGGCGATGGGGCCCAAGAATCAGACATTCCCGCTGACGCATTGGGACGGCGACACCTTCACCTTCGCGCTGAACAGCGAAAACGCGCCGACCGGAAGCATTTCCAGGGCTACCTTCGCCGGGCCTCCCGGCGCCACCACCCTCAACCTGGAATATTTCGACTCGGAGAAGCTGGGAACGTTCACCCGATGATTCCAGGCCTGACCGACGCCGAGGTGGACCAGCGGGTCGCGCAGGGGCAGAGCAATTCCGTCCGGGAGCATGCCGCCCGCAGCATCGCGGACATTGTGCGGGCCAACGTCTTCACCCGAATCAACGCGATTCTCGGCGCGCTGCTGCTCATCGTGCTGGCGACGGGCTCGCTGATCAACGGGATGTTCGGCCTGCTGATCATCGCCAACAGCGTCATCGGCATGGTCCAGGAGATCCGCGCCAAGCAGACGCTGGACCGGCTGGCGATCGTCGGACAGGCTAAGCCGTTGGTGCGCAGGCAATCCGGGACAAGATTGCTGTCACCGGCAGACGTGGTGCTCGACGACATCATCGAACTCGGCCCCGGCGACCAGGTCGTCGTCGACGGCGAAATCGTCGAGGAGGCCAACCTCGAAATCGACGAATCGCTGCTGACCGGCGAGGCGGACCCGATCACCAAGGGAGGCGGCGACGCGGTGATGTCGGGCAGCTTCGTAGTCGCCGGCGCCGGCGCATATCGCGCGACCAGGGTCGGCCCGCAGGCCTATGCCGCGAAGCTGGCCGAGGAGGCCAGCAAGTTCACCCTGGTGAAATCCGAACTGCGCAACGGCATCAACCGGATCCTCCGGTTCATCACCTATCTCCTGGTACCCGCCGGTCTGCTGACGATCTACACCCAGCTGTTCACCACCCGCGCGGACTGGCGGCAGTCCGTGCTGCGGATGGTGGGCGCGCTGGTGCCGATGGTGCCCGAGGGCCTGGTCTTGATGACCTCGCTCGCGTTCGCCGTCGGCGTGATCAGGCTCGGTCAACGCCGCTGTCTCGTACAGGAACTGCCGGCCATCGAGGGACTGGCCCGGGTCGACGTGGTGTGCGCCGACAAGACGGGCACCCTCACCGAAAGCGGTATGCGGGTCGCCGATGTCAAGGAGCTGGGGGCCCAGCCGGTTTCGGTCGCCGACGTGCTGGCCTCCTTGGCGGCCGCCGACCCGCGGCCCAATGCCAGCATGCAAGCCATCGCCCAGGCGTATAGCGAGCCGCCGGGCTGGATTGCCACCGCCGTCGCGCCGTTCAAGTCGGCCACCAAATGGAGCGGTGTGTCCTACGGCGACCACGGCAACTGGGTGATCGGGGCGCCCGACGTGCTGCTCGAGCCCACGACGCCGGGCGCCGCGCAGGCCGAACGGATCGGCGCTCGCGGACTGCGGGTTCTGCTGCTGGGTGCCGGCGACGTCGCCGTGGACCACCCGGACGCCCCGGGCCGACTCACCCCCGCCGCGCTGGTGGTGCTGGAACAGAAGGTGCGGCCCGACGCCCGAGAGACGTTGGATTACTTCGCGGCGGAAGGTGTTTCGCTCAAGGTGATCTCGGGTGACAACGCGGTGTCGGTCGGCGCGGTCGCCGCCCAACTCGGGCTGCGCGGGGAGCCGATGGATGCCCGCCGCCTCCCGACGGGACCGGCGGAATTGGCCACCGCGCTGGAGACCCACACCGCGTTCGGCCGGGTGCGACCCGATCAGAAGCGGTCGATCGTGCATGCGCTGCAATCACGCGGACACACCGTCGCGATGACCGGTGACGGCGTCAACGACGTGCTGGCGCTCAAGGACGCCGACATCGGCGTCGCGATGGGCGCCGGCAGCCCCGCGTCGCGTGCGGTGGCACAAATCGTGCTGCTGGACAATAGGTTCGCCACGCTGCCTTACGTCGTCGGCGAGGGACGCCGAGTGATCGGAAACATCGAGCGGGTCGCGAACCTGTTCTTGACCAAGACCGTTTACTCGGTGCTGCTCGCGCTGCTGGTGGGCGGCGAGTGCCTGCTTTCCGGAGTGGTCAAGGCGGACCCGTTGCTGTATCCATTCCAGCCCATTCACGTCACCATCGCGGCCTGGTTCACCATCGGCATCCCGTCGTTCATCCTGTCCCTGGCGCCCAACAACGAACGGGCACACCCCGGCTTCGTGCGGCGGGTGATGACGGCGGCGCTGCCCTCCGGGCTAATCGTCGGGCTGGCGACATTCGCCTCCTATCTGGTCGCCTACCACGGCAGGCACGCCACGTTTGTGCAGCAGGAGCAAGCCTCGACCGCCGCGCTGATCACGCTGCTGACGACGGCGCTGTGGGTGCTGGCCGTGGTGGCCCGCCCTTACCAGTGGTGGCGGCTGGCCCTCGTCATCGCCTCCGGCCTGGCGTACGTCGCGATCTTCAGCATCCCGCTGACTCGGCGGGAATTCCTGCTCGACCCGTCCAACCTGGTGGTGACGTCGGCAGCGCTGGGGATCGGCGTGGTGGGCGCCGCGGCGATCGAGACGCTGTGGTGGGTCCGCGGGGCGAAGCTGGGCGTGCGGCCCCGGTTGTGGCACGAGCCGGTGAAATCCGCCACGTAAGATTTTTTGGGGGCTCCGCGGAAAAGGGCGTCGGAAAAGGGCTTCGGGAAAGGGTGAAGGTGGGATTCCTGGACAAGGCGAAGGATCTGTTGGCGCAGAACGCCGGCAAGGTCGAGACGGCGATCGACAGGGCCGGCGAGTTCGTCGACGACAAGACGCAGCGCAGGTACTCCGACACCATTCACAAGGTGCAGGACCAGGCGAAGAAGGCGGCCGAATCCGCCGCCACGGGCGACGGCGAGGAGAGCTGAGCATGGCGAAGCTGTCCGGATCCATCGACGTACCGCTGCCGCCCGAGGTGGCCTGGAAGCACGCCTCGGACCTGTCGCGGTACAAGGAATGGCTGACCATCCACAAGGTGTGGCGCAGCACGTTGCCCGACGGCATCGGGAAGGGCACGGTCGTCGAGTCCATCGTCGAGGTGAAGGGGATGTACAACCGGATCAAGTGGACGGTTGTGCGCTACAAGCCGCCGGAGGGCATGACGCTCAACGGTGACGGCGTCGGCGGCGTCAAAGTCAAGCTGATGGCCAAGATTCACCCTGCGGGGGAGGGTTCGACCGTCGGCTTCGACGTGCACCTCGGTGGCCCGGCGCTGTTCGGGCCGATCGGGATGATCGTGGCCGCCGCGCTGCGCAGCGACATCAACCAGTCATTGCAGAACTTCCTCAAGGTGTTCACCCGGGCGGACCCGAGCACCAACGGAGACGGCGGCGTCCGGCACTGACCGCCTCGGTCCGATGAGTTTCCCGGCGGCCCTGAGTCCATAAGGCCGAACCCCGCTTCGGGGGCCATTCACGACAACGGCGGTCCCGTCGTTGCGCGGGGTCGAGAACACCCTGGACCTCTCCTCGGGCGCGCGCTAATGAACGCTAATGAAAACCCTTGGGTCTATCTCGCGCAGTCTGTTGGGGCATGCCTCTGGCGTGTTGCGGCTGACAAATCTGCTCGTCGGACATTCACGTCGAGTAGCACCACCGCGTCCGGGTACTGCGGCACGCACTCCGGTGTCAAAAGACCCTGGCCCGTAGCCCGGCAACAGCGAAACCTGTTGGACAGGTAGTGCGAAGGAGCCCACATCGTGCATAGCGAAGACTGCGCATGACGCCGATGAAGCTGCCAGTGACCATCGACCCGCGTTACCACGACGCGGTGCTGTTCGATCTCAATGGTGTAGTGACCGATACGGCGTCAATCCACTCTGCGGCCTGGACCGCTCTCTTCGACGACTTCCTGACCCGACGGCCCGCCGACGCCCGCGAAGATCACTCGCCCTTTACCGCCGAGGACTACCGGCGATTCGTGGACGGCAAACCGCGGTACGACGGCGTCGCCGACTTCCTGGCCTCGCGCGGCATCTCACTGCCGCGAGGTCTGGCATCGGACACCACAGAAGACTCGGCGTGCGGACTCGGGAACCGCAAGCAGCAACTCTTCGTCGACCTGCTGCCCGGCAGGGTGCAGGTGTTCGAGTCGACGCTCGCCTTGGTGCGGAAATTGCAGGCCAATGGCGTGGCCACAGCTGTCTTCTCGTCCAGCCGCAATTGCGAACTCGTACTGAAGGCCGCGGGAATCGATGACCTTTTCGCCGTCCGCGTCGACGGTGTCGTTGCCGAAAAACTTGGCTTGGCCGGCCAACCCGACCCAGCGGTTCTCCTCGAAACCGCGCACCGACTCGATGTGCGTCCGGATCGCGCCGTCGTCATCGAGGACGCCCATGCCGGTGTGACCGCCGGCCTCAGCGGAGGCTTCGCTCTCGTGATCGGCGTCGATCGCGCTGGACTCAGCGCCGAACTGCTCCAGTACGGCGCGGACATCGTGGTCACCGACCTTGCCGATGTTTGGCTCCGCACGGGGGACAAGCGCATCTCCGAACTCCCGAATGCACTGGATTCCTATGGCCAGCTTGTCGGAATCACCGGCGCGCGCGATCCGTTCCTGTTTCTCGACTACGACGGCACGTTGTCGCCAATCGTCTCCGATCCCGCCGCGGCCAGGCTGGTCGAGGGCGCCGCCGAGGCGCTCAGACGCCAGTCGGCGGTGTCCCCCGTCGCCATACTGAGCGGCCGGGACCTTGCCGATATCAGGACTCGTGTAGGCATACCCGGAATCTGGTACGCGGGAAGCCACGGTTTCGAGCTGACCGGACCCGACGGTAGCTATCACCAGAACGAGGAGGCCGCTGCGGCCGTGCCGGTCCTCGAGCGCGCCGCCGACGAACTGCATGACACTCTGGCGCAGGTCCCGGGAGTACGGGTGGAGCACAAGCGTTTCGGTGTCGCGGTTCACTACCGGGAGGTCGCGCCGGGCCACATTGGTGAGGTCGTGGCGGCGACACATCGACTTGCACAGCGCGAAGGCCTGCGGGTGACGAATGGTCGCAAGGTGGTCGAGTTGCGGCCTGATGTCGACTGGAGCAGTGGGGCCGCGATGGACTGGATTCGTGCGAGGGTGGATCCCTCGGGTTCTTTGCTGCCGATGTACATCGGCGACGACCTGACCGACGAAGAAGCTTTCGACGCGGTTCGATTCGGCGGCGTCGGGATCGTCGTGCGCCACGGTGAGGATGGCGACCGCAGATCGGCCGCCCGATTCAACCTCGAGAGCCCCGATCAGGTGGAGGAGTTTCTTCAGCGTGGGTCACAGTGGCTTGTTTACAAGAGCGAGATGGCCACCAAGGCTTGGGATTACACCTTCGAAGGATACGACCCGCAGAGCGAGAAGCTCCGCGAGGCGCTATGCACAGTGGGGAACGGCTACTTCGCCACCCGAGGGGCCGCGCCGGAGTCCAAAGCTGGGCAGGTGCACTACCCCGGTACCTACGCGGCCGGGGTCTTCAATCGTCTCGTCGACGAGATATCCGGCGTCAAAATCGACAACGAGAGCCTGGTGAATCTGCCGAACTGGCTGCCTTTGACCTTCCGTATCGCCGGCGGTGACTGGTTCGACATCGACAAGGTCACGGTGTTGTCCTATCGCCAGACACTCGATCTTCGTGGCGCGGTCTTGAATAGGGAATTCCGTTTCCGCGACGACGGCGGCCACACCACGTCGGTTCGGCAGCGACGATTCGTCGCGATGCACATGCCCCATGTCGGGGCGCTTTCGACGACGATCGTCGCTGAGGACTGGTCAGGGGCGATCGAGATCCGCTCGACGCTTGACGGCGGTGTCCGTAATTCACTGGTCGATCGCTACCGGGACTTAGCCGACGACCATCTTGTATTGCTGGAGAAGCGCGAGATCTCCGACGATTCAGTGCTTCTGGCGGTCGAGACCAATCAGTCGCGCATTCCGATCGCATTGGCTGCCCGAACAATATTGTGGCGCGGCGACGCTCAGCTTTGGGCTCGCTACCAGCTGGTGGACAAGGAAGCGGAGATCGGTCACGAGATCAGGCTGCAACTTCCTGCGGGCGAGTCGGTGACGGTCGAAAAGATCGTAACGGTCTTCACGGGACGTGACGTCGCGACGTGCGAGCCTGCCGTCAATGCCGAGCGCTGGCTGAGCCGACTCGGCAGGTTCGACAAGCTGCGTGACGGGCACCTGACCGCTTGGGCGCACCTGTGGGAGCGGCTGTCCATCGAATTCGACGAGCACAGAGACGAGTTGCGCATCGTGCGGCTGCATCTTCTACATCTGTTGCAGACGGTGTCGGCCAATAGCGGCGACCTCGACGTGGGGGTGCCGGCCCGCGGGCTACATGGTGAGGCGTATCGCGGTCACGTCTTCTGGGACGATCTGTTCATCTTCCCGGTACTCAATGTGCGGCTGCCGATGATCACCCGGTCGCTGCTGCGGTACCGCTATCGGCGACTCCCGGAAGCCCGCCACGCCGCCAAGCAGGCCGGCTATTCCGGAGCGATGTTCCCGTGGCAGTCCGGCAGCGATGGGCGTGAGGAAAGCCAACGGCTGCACCTCAATCCGCGCAGCGGCCGGTGGAATCCCGACGCAAGCGCGCGTGCGCACCATATCGGTATCGCCGTCGCCTACAACGCATGGACGTTCTATCAGGTAACCGGAGACCTCGCGTACCTGATCGACTACGGGACAGAAATGCTTGTGGAGATCGCACGGTTCTGGGTCAGCAGAGCCACCTACGACGACGAGCGTGATCGCTACAGCATCTGCGGCGTCATCGGGCCCGACGAGTTCCATTCCGGCTACCCGAGTGCCCCCCACGACGGCATCGACAACAACGCCTATACGAACATGATGGCGGTGTGGGTGATCATGCGAGCGTTCGACGCACTGGAACTGCTGCCGTTGCCCAACCGCCTCGATCTCCGAGAAGCGCTCGGAGTGCATGACGACGAACTCGCGCATTGGGACACCGTCAGCCGGCGGATGTTCGTCCCCTTCCACGATGGCGTGATCAGCCAGTTCGAGGGATACGGGGACCTGGAGGAACTCGATTGGGACCACTACCGGCAGAAGTATGGGGACATTCAACGCCTCGACCGGATCCTGGAAGCGGAAGGTGACGACATCAACCGCTATAAGGCATCCAAACAGGCCGATGCGCTGATGCTCCTCTACCTGATGTCGTCGGACGAACTCCGTGAAATGCTCGACCGGCTGGGTTACCGGTTCACGCCCGACCAAATCCCGAGAATGGTCGACTATTACATGGCACGCACGTCACACGGATCGACACTGAGCGCTGTGGTGCACACCTGGGTTCTTGCCCGGGCAAACCGGGCTCGCGCACTGGAGTTCTTCCAACAGGTTCTCCTATCCGACGTTGCCGATATCCAGGGCGGCACGACGTCGGAGGGCATTCATCTTGCGGCCATGGCCGGCAGCGTTGATCTCATGCAGCGGTGCTTCACCGGAATGGAGACCCGCGCCGATCGCATCATCCTGTCGCCCCTCTGGCCGGAATCGCTTGGCGTGCTGGCACTGCCCATCCACTATCGCGGCCTGCACCTGCACCTACGGGTCAGCGGGAAAGGCGCAATCATCAGCGTGGGTCCCCGAGGCGTCGGCGGAGTCGACGTGGAATGCCGCGGTCGCGTCGAACGTCTCACGCCTGGATGCACGGTGCGATTCTCATCGTGAGCCGCCGCTGGAACGCGACATGAGATGCTGCATCCCGCGCCGGCAACCACCTCCGCCTCCTCTTCCTACGACGCAGGTGATCGGTGAGTTCTTTGGACTGCCCAGGCAGGACTGGGAATACCTGCAAAAGCTGGCCGAGCGCATCACCTCGAGTCAAGACCCAGGACTGGCCGGGCCGGGATACGGCGACGATGCGGGCGGCGCCGAAATGGCTTCTTATGCAGCCGGGTTGACCGCCGACCGTCGCCGCGGTGATCCGACCGAAGACCTGACGAGTGCGATCCTTAGCGCAGACTTCGGCGGCCGGCCGATGAGTGATTCCCCGGTGCCGCTCGGCGGGCCGAATTGTGCCGTACAGACGCCAGGAGGGTAGCGATCCGTGAGGTTGCACTTCCGGTTAATGTTGCAACCATGACTCGCCGGCTGCGTCCAGGCTGGCTCGTGGCGTTCTTTGGCCTGGTGGTGTCGGCCAGCGCGTGGTTCCCGTGGCTGACGACGGCGGTCAACGGCGGGGGCTGGGCCAACGCCGTCGGCGGCACCCACGGCAACCTGGAGCTACCGAAGGGGTTCGGCGCCGGCCAGCTGGTCGTGTTGCTGTCGTCGACGCTGATAGTGGCCGGGGCCATGGTGGGCCGCGGGCTGTCGATCCGAATGGCATCGGTTGCGGCGCTGATCATCTCGCTGCTGATCATCGGGCTCACCGTCTGGTACTACCGGCTCAACGTCAACCCGCCGGTGTCGGCCGAATACGGGCTCTACGTCGGCGCGGCCGCCGCGGTCTGTGCGGCGGCGTGCTCGGCCGTGGCGGTGATCGCCGCACTGGCCGCCAAGCGCTGAGGGCCTGTCAGGCCGGCGGAAAGTCGTGCCTGCCCGACGCGGCGCTGCCATCCGGCTCGTTGACGCCGAACACGAAGGGCGCGAACACGACTTCGCGTCCGTCCGGGTCGCGATACGTGACCGCGCCCCTCGCGGCCCAGTACGGGTGCTGCTCTACCGGCTCGACGTCCGCGGCCCGCAGGCGTGCCAGCGCCGCGTCCCGTGCCTGCTCGTCCGGAAAATACAGGCAGAGCTGTTCGTGTGGGTCCACCGCGACGGGGTCGGCCGACTCCACGATCTCCATGGTCAGATTCCAACTGGGCAGCCCGAAGATCGCACCGTTGCTGCCGTAGCTGCCCTCGAACGTCTCGTACAGCGGCAGGGCGACCAGATCGCGATAGAACCGCACGGTGTCGGCGAAGTTCGACGAGCGCCGCGCGAAACGGAGCCCGCCGATGGCGGCCAACTGCGGGGGCCAGTGCGTGTGGCGGCGACGGTGGGGCCCTTCGGCGCCCATCAAAGACCCACGGCGCTTGCCGCCGACTCGGCGGTGTCCCAGCGCCGCAACTGGGCGCCTGGTGCCCACGTCGAATGCGTGCCACTGGAAATACGTTCCGGCAGTTGAAGTTTGCACACCGGCCCCTCGGCGACACGGGCGGCGTCGAAGACCAGGCAGTACGAGGCGTCGGTGTTCATGTCGGTGGTCAGGGTGATCAGGTAGCCATCGTCCTCGGCGCCGGCACCCGGCCGCGGCGCCATGGCGGTCTCGCTGCCGTAGACGCCGTCGCCGAACGAGAATCCCTCCTGGCTTCCGGTGCGCAGGTCATGCTTGACCAGTCCGTCGAACAGGAACCAGCCGGGCTTGCCGGTGGCCGCGTAGGCGTATCGGTAATTTCGGCTCGCATAGTCGGCATTGATCATCCCGAACTCCGTGATCGACTCGCTGAGGTGCTCTTCTTTGACCGCACCCGTGACCAGGTTGAAGCGCCAACGGTGCAGCCGGGTCTGTAGGCGGTCGAGCGCCAGGAAACGAAACAGCTTGTCCCACTTGTTCCCCCCGGAGTCCAGCGGCTGGGGGTCGCCCTCGAAGAAGCCGTCGAGCACGATCTCGTCACCGTCCTCGTAGGCGTTGACGAAGTGCAGCACGAAGGTCGGGCCCGCCTCGAACCAGCGGATGTCGTCGGTGCCGCCGCGACGGGGGATGACCGCGAACCGCGACGGGATCTCGGGGTAGAACCGCGGAAGGTGCAGATTGTGCTCGAGCAGAGCCGGATCCCAGAACAGCGGGAAATCGTTGAGGATGGCGTAGTTTTCGGTGAACGCCATGTCGTGCGGCAGCCGCGGTCCAGGCAGTGGGATGTCGACGTAGTGGGCGAGGTCGTTGTTCTCGTCGACTACGCCGTACCGCATGTACGGGTCTTGCTTGCTGTAGTTGAAGAACAGCAGCTCGCCGGTTGTGTTGTCGACCTTGGGATGCGCGGACACGCCCCAGTCGACCGGGAAGCCCCCGTTCCACGTCTCCTTGCCGAGGGTGGTCGCCGAGTACGGGTCGATGCGGTAGAGGTCGCCGCACTGGTAGAAGCTGGTGAGCGCGGTGCCGCGGTGGACGATGACGTCGGTGCTCGACGCGTCCTTCATCAGGGTGCGGGCGCCCCAGCCTTCGTCCCGCTTGGCCAGCTGCACCGGTTCGGCCAGACCCGGCCACAACGGGCCGCCCGCTTCATTTTCGGCCAGAAAGCCGTCGGTACGGACAAAGCGGTTGCGGTAGAACGCTTTTCCGTCACGGAAGCCGACGATATGCAGCATGCCGTCGCCGTCGAAGGGGTGATACGTCTTGAACGCCGGGTGCAACGGGTTCTCGGTGTTGCGCAGATAGATGCCGTCCAGGTCGCGGGGGATCTCACCCTCGACCGCGGTCAGGTCGTCGGCGTCCCATTCGGTGGTCTGCGGACGCCACGGCCCGGTCCGGTACGGATGGTCGTCGTCCTCGGGCAGCGTGGACAGGAACTTGCCGACTATCTCAACGTCCATGGCTCACTGATCCCTGGTTGTGCTCACAACGAAACTGACCGTGGTGGCGGTGCTGCCGCCGAAGTTCAGGGTGCCGAACGTCTTGGCGCCCTCCACCTGATAGTCGCCGGCCGCATCGCTGACCTGCTTGGCCGCGTCCAGAAGCATGCGCACGCCGGAGGCCCCGACCGGGTGTCCACCGCCGATGAGCCCGCCGCTGGGGTTGATCGGCAGCCGGCCACCGATCTCGATCTCACCGTTTTCAATTGCCTTCCACGACTCGCCCGGACCGGTCAGCCCGACATGGTCGATCGCCAGGTACTCGCTGGGGGTGAAGCAGTCGTGCACTTCGAACCCGTCCACGTCGTCAAGGGTCCGCCGGGCGCGGCGCAACGCGTCGAGCACCGCCGCCCGGACATGTGGCAGTACGTACGGGTCGGCTGCCGCGCGGTCCAATTTCTGCCGCAACCCGAGCCCGACGGTGCGATGCCCCCAGCCGTCGATGCGGCCGATCGGGCGCGCGCCGGGATGCGCCCGAAGATAGGCGTCGTTGACGAGGATCACTCCCGCGCCGCCGTCGGTCATCTGGCTGCAGTCCAACCGCCGCAGCCGGCCCTCGGTCACCGGGTTGGTGACGTCGTCGTCGGTGATGGGGTCGGGGATGGTCCACGTACGCGTCTGGGCGTTGGGGTTACGCCGCGCATTGGCGAAGTTGAGTTGCGCGATGGCTCGCAGGTGGGCGTCGTCGATGCCATAGCGCCGGTCGTACTCGTCGGCGACTTGGGCGAACATAGACGGCCACAGGTAGCGTGCGTCGGCCCCTTCATGACCGTTCCACGCGGCGGCGCCCAGGTGCTTGGCCGCGGTGTCGCCGGGGACCGTCTTCTCCAGTTCGACGCCGACCACGAGCGCCACGTCGTAGGCGCCCGATCGTAGATCGGCCATCGCCGACAGCGCGGCCACACTGCCCGACGCGCACGCGGCTTCGTGGCGGGTGGCCGGGGTATCCCACAGGCCGTCGCAAACCGTTGCCGGCATGGCACCAAGGTGGCCCTGCCCAGCGAACATCTCCCCGAACGCATTGCCGACGTGGACGACTTCGATGTCGCCGGCGTTGACCTTCCCGGCGGCGAGCGTGCCGTCGACGACCTCGGCGGTCAGCGCGGCGAAGTCGCGGCCCTCTTTGGTCAGGTTGCGGGCGAAGTCGCTCTGATAGCCGCCGAGAATCCATACACCTGTGGTGGGGAAGCGATCCATACGCCGCACGGTACTCCTGGATGTTTCGCAGGTCAGCCGTGCCCGTGAGCGCTTGGACGCCGAGAAGGCGGCCCCGTCGGCTCTCGGGCTGAACCGACGGGACCTAGGCGAACACGAAGGCCGGCCCCCGTGCGCACCTCTCATGCATCATTACCGTCCGCAGGGGTCGGCAAACATACGGGCTTGGTCGCCTCGCGCGCCGGGAGTCCCCGGCCGGAGAGCTCAGCGGCCGATCAGACGGCGCCTTCGGCGCCGCCGGTCGGCGCCGGATCCGCCGAAGCGGCCGAAAGGGGGATCGGCGACGTCGATGGCCGGAAGATCGATCGCCCTCTTCTCGCGGGCGACCACCGCGGCGCTGACCGCCAGTCCAGGCGACGGGAACCGCGGTTGGATGTCTCGAGCAGGCGAATGGAAATGGTCGGGGCGGGCGAACCGGCCGTTATCGTGGCGACGCCATGGCGGCCCGCCGGACCGCATACATCAGAGACTGTGCAACGCCCGGCCGACGACGATCGCCGACAGGATGGGGGCGGCGGGCGCTGTCATTGGAAGGTGAAGAAGCCCCAGCTGGATGCGCTGACCGCGCGGACGAAACAGGTTGGCCGCCTGCCTAATCGGTCACTCAGCCGCCCCGGCCGGGAGGATCACCCCGAACCGCCCCGCACGCCGCCAGAGGATGGCCTTCGTGTTTGCGTGCACCTGCACGCTCGAGGGACGTGACGGAGAGCGTAGCCACCCGGTAGTACCTGGTGCTCTCGCCGAAGCTCGGGCCCAGGTGATGAAAATGCCGGGTGGATAACGCTTTAGCACCTCGGGGGCGCCGATGCGGCGGGTGGTCGCTGTCCTCCGCGACGAGCGTGACGGGGGGCCGTCCGGTCGAGTTGAGCCCCGGGAATCCGTCGTCGTGCCGATGGGGACGCACGCGGCGATAGTTGGTAAAGCCGCAGCTGAGGAGGGCATTTGGGGGTCTCGGCGAGTGGTCTCGCCGGCGGGCGCTGCGCGTTGGCCGCAATACCGAAGGATTGCGACACGGTCACGGATGGATACCTATCGGCCGCTCAGTGGTCACAGCGGCCACGCTGGTCACTATCGTCACATGAGCGAACTGCGTGCGTCAATGCGATCCCAAGCGACGTCGTTGTCCTCGAAAGGTGTTACATGTCGGCGATTATTCGAAGCATGACGCTATCGGTGGCGTCGGTGGCCACGATTGGCCTCGTCGTCGCGATAGGTCCCGCTCCGTTGGCGAATGCCACGCCGTGCAGCGCACCCGAGGCGAACGTGGACCCACCGGCGGCGCCACCCGCCATGCCCGCCCCGCAACCGGTCGTCCAACCACCGACCGGTCGCCGCCCGTCGCACACCAACGACCGTGCGCCGCTCCCGAAGCTGGGCCCGCTGATCTCGTCCTTCCTCAAACCGACCCTCTCGAGCCAGCGATACGCGGCACCCGTCCAGCCCCAAGCCGGGGTGGCGCCACCGGCGCCGAATCCCCCGACCCCGGGCATCGCGCAGTCACCGAACGCCACGCAGCTGAGCCCGAACGCCGCGGCGGTTCCTCCCCGCAGCCGGCACCGCCGCCGGCGCCCCCGGTGTCGATCGCGGGCGCACCGACATCGCTGGTCGACTGGGTGACCGGGACGAACGGCCCCAACAAGACTTTGGAACGTTTCGGCATCTCCGGCACCGACCTCGGGATCGCTTGGGACAACGGTGATCCCACCAACCGCCAGATCCTGATGGCGTTCGGTGACACCTTCGGCTACTGCAAAGTGCATGGCCAACAATGGCGGTACAACACCCTGTTCCGCAGTTCGGACCGCGACCTGTCACACGGGATCCACATCGCCGACGGCGTGCCCAACGACAGGTACTCCGGCTCGCCGGTGTGGACAACCGGCCTTTCCAAGCAGGTGGTCAACACCATCCACCGGGCAGCGCACGAGACGGGAATCATCCCGACCGCCGCCATCTCGCTCGGCAGGACCCAATACATGAGCTTCATGTCCATTCGCGAGTGGGGCCGCGACGGTGACTGGAGCACGAACTATTCGGCGGTCGCCAGGTCACTGGACAACGGCCAGAACTGGGGCGTCTTCCCGGGCACCATCCGCACCGCGTCGGCGGATGCCGTCCCCGGTGCCCGGTTCACCCCGGGCAACGAGAACTTCCAGATGGGCGCCTTCATGAAGGGCAACGACGGCTACCTCTATCAGTTCGGGACGCCGTCGGGGCGCGGTGGCGCGGCGTTCCTTTCGCGAGTTCCGCCGAATCAATTGCCCGATCTGACCAAATACCAATACTGGAACGGCGACAACGGCGGGCACTGGGTTGCGGCCAATCCGGGTGCTGCCACGCCACTGTGGCCCGGTCCGGTCGGTGAGATGTCGGCCCAGTACAACAACTATCTGAAGCAATACCTGGTGCTCTACACCAACGGCGGCAGCAACGACGTCGTGGCGCGGACCGCGCCATCCCCGCAGGGACCATGGAGCCCGGAGCAACCGCTGGTGTCGTCGTTCTCGATGCCCGGAGGCATCTACGCACCGATGATCCATCCCTGGTCGTCGGGCAGGGACCTGTACTTCAACCTGTCGTTGTGGTCGGCGTACGACGTGATGCTGATGCACACCGTGCTGCCATAGGGGTACCCGGTGACGAAACGCCGCGCCGCACGCACGCCGGCGTGACGATCACGGCAAGCCCGGCAGCCAGGCCGTGTGCCCTTCGTGCAGCCCTCGGTGGATTTCGCCCAGCGCAGCCGGGTTGTCCGCGAAACTCGTAGGACAGCTACACCTCAGCCCCGTGAAGGGGTCGGGGTCCACATCGTCGGCACCGGCCGGCGCCGATTGCCCAACAAACAGGCCGAAAGCGAGCGCCCCTGCGAATAACGTTTTTGCGATCATCTGTCGGTGAGTTGCCACGCCATCCTCCTGCATTTAGTGAAACTGGTTTGGCCGTCGAGTCCGCAAGGTGTCGGCCGGCACGTGTATGAAGTTCTGAACAAACATGAAAACCGATGCGGCGGTTATTGTTTACCTCCCCTGAGGACCCGCAGTCTCGTTTCGGGTCACCAAATCCTCATTGTCGCAATCCAAATCACTCGGGCGCCGGTACATCCGCGTATCGACAGAACAACGGCCGGGTGGTGTAACTGCGGCGTACCCTAAACATACTTTCGACGGGGCGAATACCCGATCTCGCTGCAAAGGTTCTGGGCATGTTCAAAGAATTGTCATGCAGTCGGATTTCCCGGGGCGGGACAATCCCAATGGGTTCCATGCCCGGTCGACTCCACCACCCAGGTTTCGCTCGGCTTGAACGTTGCGACCGCCATCGCGGATCCGGCCGAAGACGCCTGCCTCGCTCAACTGAGCGCCGTCGGACTCACGTGGCCGCCGGACCACGACGCCGCCCTTACCGGGATGGGGCGGCTTATCTGCGACGACCCGCGGGTGGGGTTGGACGTACGACCAGATTGCGCAGCACGTCCACGCCACGTTGGACCCGCGGCAGGTCAATTTCGGGCAGGTCACGGCGATGGTGGGCAGCGCCCATTCGACCCGATGCCCCGGCGTCGGTGCGGGCTCTGCATTGCTGAGCGACACCGCGGCACTTGCCGCGCGAGGCTGCACTACGCACTTTTCAGGTAATGCAGCTCCAGTAGTCGATTATCCGTTTTAAATTGTGGATTCTGGAACGTATAGTGCCGCTCATGCACGTTCCGTTCCGAGCATTGGCCGCGGGCGGGTTGCTGGATCCGCCAGGCCCGCTGTCCACCACTAGCACGGCCGCGTTCTGGGCCTTCAGTATCGCCACCATCGTCATGGTCGTCGCGTCCGTCGTCGTCGCGGTGTGGGAAACCTACCGGCTCCGCTCACCGCTGCCCGCCGTGGTCTTCGTCAGCGCGGCGCTGTGGCTGCCGAACGAACCGGTCGTCGACGCCATCCTCGGCTTCCAGTACGCGCGCGACTCGCCGGTCATATTGTTCACGTTGATGGGCAGGGTGATTCCGCTCGGGGCCCTGGGGATCGGGGCGATGTTCTTTCTCGTCCCCTGGGCGATTTACCGCGTGGCGCAGCGTGGGGTACCGACCGGCCGGATCATCTCGGTGTGCATCGTGGCCGGGATCATCGACTGGTTCCTGGAGTGGCTGGCCATCCACTGGGGAGTGTTCGAATACTACGGGCATAACCCTTCACGCGTTCTCGGTCTGCCCTTCACCAGCATGGTGCAGAACTGCTTCATCTACGCGCTGATGGCAGCGTCCATTCTGGTCGCGGCGCCACACCTTCGGGGCTGGCGATACCTGGCCTTCATTCCAGTCATCCCAGGTCTCTACCTGGGCGGCGCGGCCCTATGCACCTGGCCGGCATACCTTGCCCTGCACGCCGGATGGCCGACTCCGGTCTTCCTCGCGTTGGCCGTGCTGGCGGCCGTGATGAACGTATACCTGCCGCTGTCAGCGTTCACCATCGGCCGTCAGTACAACGACTGGCGCCGAGGGGAAGCGGCTTCCGCCGAGATTCCCGAGTCGGCGTCCGTCTGATGTCGCCGGTCACCGCCGATCAGCGCTCCGACATGCGGCCGCCACCGATCGGCGCCACCCCGTCGGTCGGCAATGGAATCCGCATCGCTGGCGAGGTCGCGCGGATCTCCGCCCACACGATGCTCGACCGGGCGCGGCGACGGCCGCCGGGCGCCGAGGCGCCCGTCCCCGGCCGGGTCGAGCACATCACCGCCGACTGGCTGAACCGTGTGATGCGGCCGACGCTGGGCGCCGCGCGGATCGCGTCGTCGTCGGTCGAACACCACTCCGCCGGGACGTCGGTTCGCGCCCGAATACGGCTGCGTTACAGCCAAAGCGGCGTCACCGGGCAACTGCCCGAGACGATCTTCGTCAAGAGCGCATCGACCCTGGTCACCAGAATCGGTAATGGACTCTCGGGCACCGCACCGGCCGAGGCGGGGTTCTACAACGAGCTGCGCCCGCTCCTCGGGCTCGAGGCGCCGTTCGGGTATTACAGCGCAGCTCAGCCCGGTTCGCATCGATCCGTTCATCTACTCGAAGACCTCGTCTCCACCCGTGGCGCGAGCTTCTGCGAACCGACCGTGCAGATTTCGCGCGAGCAAGCCGGCCAGGTCGTCGAACAGCTTGCGCTGCTTCATGGTCGGGGCGCCACATTGGAACTCGCCGACGAGCGGCGCCCACGGTGGCTACGCACCTACCCGCAGTGGTGGCAGGCCACGGGCTCGTTCTCGATGATCCGCCGATATCACCTGCGCGGGCAGCTGCGCGCCGACGAGCTGGGCCTTGCGCCGCGCCGGCTGGCGGGCCGTGGCGAGCAGCTGTGGCACGCCTTCGAGGCCTCCGTAGACGCCCACCGGATGCTGCCGCGCACGCTGATCCACGGGGACACCCATCTGGGCAACTGGTATATCACCGGCGCGGGGCGCATGGGACTCTGCGACTGGCAATGTGTTTCGGCGGGGCACTGGTCTCGTGACCTGTCGTACGCCCTGTCGTCGGCGCTCACCGTCGAGCAACGCCGGGAATGGGAGGACGAGCTCATCGATTGCTACCTCGCCCGCCTCGCGGACGCCGGCGGCGAAGCCCCGAAGCGCGCGCGGGCGTTCGAGCTGTACCGGCAGCAGCTGCCCGGCGCGCTCGCGATGTGGACGACGACGTTGTATCCACCTAAGTTCCTGCCCGCGATGCAACCCGCCGCGACGTCCGCCGAGATGCTGCGGCGCATCCTCACCGCGATCGACGATCACGACGTGCTCGGAGACTAGGAACGCCGGCTATCCGGCCGTGTCCAGGCGCTTCATGTACGAGCTCAGGCGGACCACGTCGATCATCAGCGAGGTATCGGCGGCCAGCACGCCGTCGATCGCCTGCATGGTGCCGACAACAGCCATCAGGTCCTCCGCGGTCCTTGCGGTCACGGTCGCGTGCAGGTCCCAGCTGCCCACACTGACGGCCGCGAACACCACGTTGGGCACATCGGCGAGCTGCTTGAAGATCGATTGCAACCGGCTGCGGTCGGCTCGTATCGACACCGACGCGATGACGCCGATGAGGGCCAGCGCGACGGGCTCGACCATGGCGACGACCCGCACCAATCCGGATTGGGTCAGCCGCGCGACGCGGGCTCGCACGGTGCCTTCCGACACATCAAAATTGCGCGCGATGTTTCGGCTCGACTGCCGCCCGTCCTCGATCAGCGCCTGCAGGATCGCGACATCCAATTCGTCGAGTTCCAGCCTGGGTGCGGGCAGCCGGATCGGCGGTGGATTGCGGGATAGGAACAGCTGCCTGCCGAGTTTGGGGACGGTGGTGTCGGTGGCCAACTCGAGGTCCATGCTTGCGATGCCTGCGACCGTGGAGAGTTCGTCGGTTAGATCCCTGAGTTCAGCCCGGTCGGTGACCAGGAAATACCCGATCACGTCATAGGAACCCAGCGTCACCGCGACGGCGTCGCATTGCGGGAGCATACTGATCTCGTCGGCGACGTCGCGGGGCGATCTGGTGCGCGTCTTGATGCGGCAGATCACCATCCACTCGAAACCGGCTAACTCCCAATCGATTATCGCGGTGAAAACCAGAACACCAGAGGTGGTCAGCTTGCGCAGCCGGATGCTCACCGCCGACTCACTGACGCCGATTCGCTGGGCGAGTTGGCGATTCGTGATCTTGCCGTCGGTCAGCAGGTGATCGATCAGCACCTGGTCGACTTCGTCGATCGTCACGGGGGATGGGGCATGCGCTCCGCTGTCCAAGAAGCGCAATTCAGCGGAGGCCCGCCGTACATCCGGTGACCGCAGCGTCACCGCGTCGACAATCACCTCGTCAGGCATTGCGCGCCCTCGGCCTGCCTCTGTCCGCCCCCGGATCCGCTACCGACGAACGGTGGCTTCGGATCAGCGCACGCGCACCGTAGCTCGCCATGGGCCCCTTCCACGATCGTGGTCGGCGAGAACGCGACGCACCAAAGCTGCAGGACACGCGACGCTGCGGCACGTACTCTACGCATATCAAACTAGTGGACCGCGGTTGAGTTTGTTAGTCGTACCAGTCGATGGGCAATCTGTTCGCATTCTGCGATGCTCTCCCGGCTGCTTCTGCCAGCTAGACGGTCTGCCGCAAGTTAGCGTAGCAACTACTCGAGTAGACTACGAAAAATTTAGTCGCTAGTCTTGAATGACGTCAGTTCGCGCAATAGACTTCCCTCAGTTCGGACGCACTCTGCGACCGAAACCCGCAGCGAGGCAGGTAATGATCCTTGGCAATCACCGAACCGACGGACGGCCGGATTGCGGCTGATGTCGCGAATGAGGCGCAGGCAACTCGCCGCAGGGCCCCGGGCCCGGGTGCTGGACGGCTCGCGTTAATGGCCGTGCGGTCGCACGACCCATTTCAGCTGCTCGCCGATTGCGTCGCCCGCTACGGCGACATCTACTCGTTGCCGCTCGGACCGGGCGGGACCACCGTCGTCAACGACCCGGAGTTCGTCGGCAGTTGGCTTCTCGACTACTCCCGGTACCACAAGGGCGTGATGTCGCGGGCACTGGTGCCGGCGCTCGGCGAAAGCATTCCCGTCGCCGACGGCGAGCAATGGCTGCGCAACCGCAAGGCGCTCAATCCGGCCTTCTCGCGACGAAACCTCAACGGGGTCGCCCAGATTGTGCGCGTCGCGGTCGACGACGTGCTGACGCGCTGGGACGCGATCGCCGACTCGGGCGACGAGGTCGACATATACCGCGAGCTCTCCATTCTGACGATGACGGTCGTCCAGCGGTCGATGTTCTCCTCGTCGGTGCCTGACGAGGCCGTGCCCGAATTGGTCGACCACTTCCGGGTGCAAACCAGCTACATGGGCGGGCTGATGCTCACCTTCTGGGCGCCGTCATGGGTCCCCGTGCCGCATGCGCGTGCGGGCAGGCGGGCGGTGACGGCGATTCGTGCCCGCATCGAGGAGGCGATCGCCGATCGGCGGGCCAACCCCACCGAGTCCAGCGATGTGCTCAATGCGCTACTCAACATCGGCGCGAACGACGGGCAACCGCTGGAACACGAGAACCTCGTCGATCAGCTCATGGGGCTGTGGTTCGGCGGGTTCGACACCACCGCGTCCGCGCTCGCCTGGACGGTGGCGATGCTCGCCCAGAATCCGGACGCCATGGAGGCCTTGCGTACCGAGGCGGACGCCTACACCGGAAACTTCGATTCCTTCGCCGACTTGACTCAATTGTCCTATGCCAAAGCGGCGTTCGATGAGGCACAGCGCATGCAAGGGGCGCTGCTGCTGACCCGGCAGGCGCTGGAGGAAGACGAGATCGGCGGCTACTCCATCCCCGCGGGCAGCCAGGTCGGCGTCAGCGCCTACACGATCAACCGGCATCCCGCGTTGTGGGACGAACCCGAGCGGTACGACCCGATGCGCTGGCTGGACGAACGCAAGGACAGTCAGCACCGGTTCCAGTTCGTCCAGTTCGGGGGTGGGCCACGGCACTGCATCGGGGTCGGTCTGGCCTACCTCGAGGCACAGTTCGTGCTGATCAAGATCGCTCAGCGGTTCCACCTGCAACCGCGCCCCGGCTGGACGCCGCGGCACGCTTTCCACCTCAGCGTCGGGCTCAAGGACGGGCTGCCGGGCCGCATCATTCACCGACATCGCGGGGCCGCACGATGAAGCGCATCGTCATCGACGACGGCCTCTGCATGGGTTCGCGGGAGTGCGCCGGGATAGCTCCTGAGGCAGTCGAATTCGACGCCGACGGCATCGCCTTCGCCACCGGCGTGGAACTGTCTGACGACATCGCCCACCGGATGGCGGCGTCCTGCCCCGCCATCGCCATCACCCTCACAGACGTCTGAGCACGACAACCCTGGACCACCAAGCGCAAGCGAGAAGGAGTGACAGTGACAAGCAACGGCACCGACTACGACGTAATCATCAAGGGCGGCACGCTCATCGACGGAACGGGCACGCCGCGCAAGGTCACCGACATCGGAATCCGCGACGGCAAGGTGGCCAAGGTGGGCGGTCTGCGCAACGCGACCGCGACCCGGATCGTCGACGCCACCGGCCGCATCGTCGCGCCCGGTGTCATCGATGTGCACACCCACTACGACGGCGCGATCTTCTGGGACCCCTACTGCACGCCGTCGGGGTACCACGGCATGACCACCGCGGTCGTGTCTAACTGTGGATTCGGCTTCGCTCCGTGCAAGCAGGACCACGCCACGCAGGAACGCTATATGGGCATGATGGAAACGACCGAGCAGATTCCGAGCGCTGCGCTGCGGGAGGCGTTGCCGTTCAACTGGGAGTCGTTCCCGGAGTGGCTCGAGGTCGTCAAGGGGCTGGACAAGGGCGTCAACGTCGCCAGCTACGTTCCGCTGAACTCGCTGATGATCTTCGTGATGGGCTCTCCCGAGGACGCCCGCGACCGGTTGCCCACCGACGCCGAACTCGCCGAGATGAAGAGGCTGTTGCGTGAGGCGCTGCAGGCCGGCGCCATCGGGTTCGCCTTCTCCAAGCTCAACGAGTTCAACTCGCACAAGGACCACGGCAGGCCGATGCCGACCGACGCCGCCGACGAGTCGACCGCGTATGCCCTCGCCGAGGTGCTGCGCGAGATGGACTACGGCATCATCCAGGCCCTGGTCGATCTGCCGATGGCCATCGACAACAACCACATCGCCGAGAAGCTGGCCCGCATCTCCGGGCGGCCGGTCGTGCAGAACATCCTGGTGCCGTTCGACCACATACCCGGTGAGGTCGACCGCGTGCTGAACTGGCTCGATCACTGCGAGGAAGAGGGTTTGGATTGCTACTCGCAGGCGCTCGCATTCCGCACCTGGCAGGAGAGCCGGCTGCTGGATTGGAACACGTGGGATGTGCTTCCCGAGTTCGCGGAGTTCTCCGAGCTCGAGGAGGACATCGATGCCCGAGTGGCGAAGGCGGCCGACCCGGACTGGCGGGCCAGGGTGAAGAAAGTCCACACGGTGGACAAGATGACCTCGGCGGGGGGCATGCTGGACAACCTCAAAGTGATCTCGATGCCGGACGAGGACGACCCACGGATCGGCAAGTTCTTCGCGGAGATCGCCGCCGAACGCGGCATCGACGTGGTGGACGCCTTCTTCAATGCCGTGGTGGACTCCCGCTGCAACATGGACTTCCGCACCGTGCAGTCGATGAGCATGAACCCAGCGCTCTTCGAAAAGATGTACAAGCACCCGCGCGTCATCGCCGGGACTTCCGACGGCGGCGCGCACATCCGGTTCTTCAGTGGCGGCAACTTCTCCACCGACCTGCTGCAGTGGCTCGCGCTCGAGGAGAAGCGGTTCACCCTCGAGGAGCTACACCACAAGTTCAGCATGCTGCCTGCCCGCATCCTGGGCCTCGCCAATCGCGGAGCGCTGTTGCCCGGTTTCGCGGCTGATCTGATGGTGTACAACCCCGACGAACTCGGCTACCCCGACCACTACGAAGTGCTGACAGACCTGCCCGGTGGTGAATTCCGGCGGGTGATTCCCGCATACGGCATCGAGCTGATCATGGTCAACGGACAGGTGACCTTCGAAACCGGGATGAAGTCGACCGGCGCCACACCGGGCCGTGTACTGGTAGCGGCCGGGGCGCGTTGACGGTCGCTAGTTCCGTCGGGCCGTCGTCACGGTGCCACTCGGCGCCATCAGACCCGCGATCCGTTCGGCGATCATGACGCACCCGAGGTAGGTGTTGCCCGCCGGTATCGAGGGCATGGCCGCCGCGTCGGCGACGCGGAGGCCGCTGATCCCGCGGACGCGGCATTCCGCGTCGAGCACGCTGCCCATGGGGCAGGTCCCCACCATGTGTCCGTAGCTGATGGTGAGGCGCGCCAACGCATCCGAGACCGCGGTCCCCGCGGTCAGATCATGGGCTTCGACCGGCCGACATCCGATCGCGCGCGCCGCGGGCGACTCCTCCCACACGGCGATCTGGCGGAACGCGTGCCCCAACGGAACGTCCACATCGTCCGGTAGCGGTGGCGCGGTGACCACCGGGGCGCCGGCCGGGTCGTCGGCGAGTTCCACCCGGCCCCGCCCGGTGGACCGGAGAACGTAGGCGAGCAGCATGAAGGTCGACGTCGCGGTGAGATCCAGTGACGGCGTCGGAAAGACATGGTAGTCAACGTCTTTGCCGTTCGATGAGCCGATTAGCACGGTTTGCGCGGGTCCACCCGCACCGACGGATTCCTGGTCGCACTGATAGGTCAGCGCCGTACCCAGGTGATCGCTCATGGTCAATCCGACGGGGAGGTCGGCATGAACGGCGATGCCGCGGGCCAGCAGCTGCTCGCGTGGTCCGACGCCGGAACGCAGCAGCAGCGTCGGTGACCCGATGGCTCCGGCCGCGACGACGACCTCGTCGGCGCGGATCTCCTCGCCGTCATCGAGCGTCACTCCCACGGCCCTACCCTGCTCGATGTTGACCCTGGACACCGCTGCGGCGGTGCGGATGACGAGGTTCGGGCGGTTCCGGACGCTGTCGGTCAGATAGGCGGTGCTCGTGGTCATCCGGTGCCGGGAGGCATCGAGCGTGGCCGGGAAGACCCCGACGCCGGGCACTTGCGTGGGGTCGTTGACATCGGCGACCCCCGGCACCCCCACTTGTCGCAGGCCGTCGCCGAAGGCGGCTTGAAATGCGCTGTGCTCGCTGGGTTTCCAGCGACTCACCGCGAGTGGACCGCTCTCGCCGTGGATCGGCGAGGGACCGAAGTCGAGATCGCTTTCGGCGGCGATGAAGTAGCGCAGGGCATCGGACCAGCCCCAGCCGGGCAGGCCGGCCGCCTCCCATCCGTCGTAGTCCTCGGGCTGGCCGCGCACGGTCGCCAGGTAGTTGACGGCGGAGGTGCCGCCGAGGATGTGTCCCTGGATCATGGGAATCGGACCCGTGGGGGCCGCCATCAAGGTCATGGTCGCATTCGCCAGCGTCGACCAGACCTCCGGCGCGCGGCGGGGCTCGAGGATCTCGTCGCCGTAGTCGTCCGGGCCACCCGCCTCGAGCAGGGTCACCCGGAGGTCGGGGTCCTGACTCAGCCGTGCGGCCAGCACCGCGCCCGACGTGCCGGCCCCGACGACGATGACGGAATGTGCGTTCCCCACGCGCGGCTGTCCGGTCACACGATCCAGGTCCAGGCGTAGGTGTGCTTGAGGCTGCGGCAGCCGTAGAAGGTTTCGGTGCGGCAGATGCCGGGCAGCTGGGCGATCTCGTCGAGGACGGCCGACATGAGCGAATCGTGATCACGCCCGATGACGAGCGCGATCATGTCGAAATCGTCGAGTACGCGGGTGAGTTGGGAGACGTCGTCGCGCTCGGCGAGCTTCGCGGCGACGTCGTCGGCCATGCCCGGATCCGTCGTGATCGTGAGGAACGCGTGGGCGCCATACCCGAACGCGACGACGTCGCACACCGCCTGGATGCGGAACACCCGATCGGCCACCATCCGCTTGATCCGGCTCCTGATGGTCCCTTCGGACACGCCGAGTTCGACGGCAATGCTGCGATTGCTGCGCCGGGCGTTGCGCTGGAGGATGCGGATGATGTCGAGATCCGTCTCGTCGACCGTGTCGCTTGGCTGCGCTTCCGGTGTGGTGCCCGGGTCGGCGCGGAAGAGGGCCCACTTGGAGTCGTACTTCAACACGTCCAGTGCCATGCTGCCGTGCACACGACCCACCCCGTCGATCGACGGCAACACCGTGCCGAACATCTCGGAGACATGGTGGCGATCCCGGCACAGCACCGGCACGATGATGTCGAATGCGCCCGCGGTGATCGTCGTTCCCACGGTCTCGGGCAACTTGGCCACGTCCGCTGCGACATCGTGGATCGATCGTCCGCTGACCCGGAACATCGCGAAGGCGAACTCGCGGTGGCCGAACAGGCGGATGTCGGTGACCGCGACGACGCGCATGATGCCGGCGTCTTCCAGCCGCCGCAGTCGCGCCGCGACCGTCACCTCGTTGACACCCAGCCGGTGGGCCAATGATCGGCTGCCTTCGCGGCCGTCCAGACGGAGCCTGTCGATCAGGGCCCGGTCGAGGTCGGTGAGTTCTGGTGGGGCCGGGAGCTTGCCGGGGACGGGAGGTCGGGCGGAAGCTTTCGACACCTTCTTGGTGCGAGGTGATTTGGCTTGACGTGCCACGGTTACCGTCCTGTCGATGTCGAAATACCCGGCCATACATCGGCGGAACGCGCGCGCCGCGTGACGAGTCTTTGCCCCCCGCGTACAGAGAAGTCGCTGAATACGCTCCGGAACGGCGTGCTGCTCCCGCAGATTGCTGCATGCGCGTCGCTAACTGGATCCTCCTTTACCTGCGCAACCCCGGCATCCGCTCGGCACAGACGACCAGTGCATTCGCAGATTGCAATCCATTATCAAGATGGTAGTACGCATCCTTTAGATTTTGGTAGCAACTGTTCCGAGCATTGCGTAGAGTGACGCCAGACGTCAGCGGCGGCGGGAAGGGATCGGCATTTGGTGCGCCAGTGCTCGACAGACACGCCCTGCACCAAAGATGTCTGCCTGCTCCGCAAACGCTTCTGCCGCGCCGCGCCCGCATGCGAACCGCCTGGGCATCGCCGTTCCGGCGGACCTGCGCCGAAGCCGGAACCAATGGTATTCAACGTGTTTGGCGGAACGGGCGCGCTGGCGCATCTTCGCGGAGCGGCACCCGATTCAACCCGGCAGTCCTGGTCACCGCACACCGGCGCCTGTTCTCGCCCGGTGGGCCGCCGCCTCGACGTGAACACGGTCAGACGGGGGCGATTGACATGGCGACGGATGGCGTGTACGAATCATACGGTCGGCGTGACATGCGTAACGATCAGCGTAAGAAATCTTGCACTTTGGCGCTGGGAATCCCTTCATAGCGCGAAGTGCGCACCTGAATTGGGGATTTTGCCATGCAGGTAGCGTCGATGAGGCCTACCGGCGAGGTCCCGGGGAAGCCGAAGCCGGCAGCGCTGGCTCCGGCCGTTGGCACGGCGCGCCGAGGCGTGACGCACATCGGCTCGATCCCGCGCCGCAGTGCGGCCACGACCGGCCGCGGGGTGCAACTCTTCGTGGCTGTGCTGCGCTATGCGGTGACCGACTCCATCTCCCTGAAGCTGCCGGTCGGTGAGTTGCTGTTGCAGGCGTGGACGCTGCTCAAGGTGACGGCGACGCCCGCGCTGCTGATGGCGATTCCCTTCGGCGCGATGGTCACGGTCGTCACCTCGGGGCTGGTCAACCAGGTAGGCGCCACGTCGCTGCTGGGCGCGGCGGGCGGGGTGGGCGTTGTTCGGCAGGGGGCGCCTATCACCGCGGGGCTGCTGATGGGCGGCGCGGCGGCCTCGGCGATCGCCTCGGATTTCGGGGCCCGCGCGATCCGCGAGGAGCTCGACGCGATGCGGGTGATGGGAGTCGATCCGGTCCGTCGCCTGGTGGTGCCGCGCTTCCTGGCGCTGCTCCTGATATCTCCAATTCTCTGCATACTCATCGTCGCCGCGGGAACGACGGCCGCATTCATCATGGCGGTGGTGGCCAGCGGGGTGCCGACGGGAAGCTTCTGGGCGTCGTTTGGAACGTTCGCGAAGGTGGTGGACGTCCGGTTTGCCATCGGTAAGACAATCGTCTTCGCCACCATCGTCGCGATCGTTTCATCGCTTCGGGGAATGGAGGCGAAGGGCGGTCCGCGCGGCGTCGCCGACGCCGTGAATTCATCGGTGGTGCTCAATGTCATCGGCGTTGTCTTCGCGAATCTCGCGATCACGCAACTCCAGACGATGTTCTTCCCGATGGAGGTGGCCTAGTGGCCGCCAATACCCGTGCGGTTCCGTCCGCGCTGTTCGGCAGCAGATTGCTCTCGGCGCAGCCGCTGCGCGACTTCTTACGCACGGTCGGGCAGTGGACGGTTTTCATTGTCCAGACGTTGGGGTTGCTCCCGCTGACGGTCGGCAAATACCGGCGCCAGGCGTTGCAACAGATGAACAGCCTTGCGTGGGGCCGGGGTTCGCTGATCGTCGACGGCGGGGTGGTCAGCGTATTGCTGCTCCTCGGCATCGCGGTCGGCGCTTCCTCAGCGATTGAGTCGTTCTCCGTCTTGAACATCATCGGCTTCGGGGCGCTGTCGGGAATCGTGTCCGGCGTCGGAGCGGTGCGGGTGATCGGTCCGCTGGTGGGTGGCATCGCTTTTGCCTCACAGACGGGCTGCCGGATGACGGCCGAGATCGGTGCCATGCGGATCTCGGACGAGATCGACGCGGTCGAGGCGATGGGCCTTCGGCCGATACCGTTCGTGGTCGGCACCCGACTGGTCGGTGGGCTGGTGTGCGTGGTCCCTGGATATCTGATCACGCTGGTGACGACATTCTTCGTGATGGACATCGTCATCCGGATATTCCATCGCCAGCCCGGCGGTACGTACAACCACTATTTCGTCGAGTTCCTGACGCCGACGGATCTTGCGTACTCGGTTCTCAAAGTCGTTGTCTACTGCACGGCGGTGACGGTGATCCATTGCTATTACGGCTATTTCGCCAGTGGCGGGCCGGTTGGTGTAGGTCAGGCATCGGGACGCGCGGTGCGGGCGAGTCTGGTCACGATCATGGTGCTGGACTTCTTCCTGACCGTCGTGCTGTGGGGCCTGCAACCCGTGTTCGTGTTCAAAGGCTAGGTGCGCAGACGTGTTGATACACGGTTCGCCGGAGTCCGAGAAAAGAACGCTGACCATCGTCGGTACCGCGGTGATGCTGTGTCTGGGATTGCTCGGGCTGCTTGCGTTCCTCAATCCATTCGCCTCCCGCGCGCCCGATCTGATGTCGGTGGCGATCGACACGGGATATGTCGGGCAGGGGGTCGGCAAGGGTACGCCGATCGTCATGCACGGGGTCACGGTCGGGCGGGTCACTGCCGTCTCCAACTTGTCCGGAGGCGGTGTTCGGCTCGCCGCTGACTTGGAAAAGGCGCCCATCAGCGGTTTGACTGACGCACTGGGCATTGATTTCCGGCCCGTCAACTACTTTGGCGTCAGCGGTATCAACCTGACCCCCGGCGTGGGTGGCCAGCCGCTGCGCGACGGGATGCGCATCAGCACCGCGCCGAGGGGCAACTCCACCCTGCAGGCGTTGCTGTCTCGGCTCGGTCAAGTGTCCACCGGCGCGTTGACGCCGCAGCTGATCGACGTGATCGATCGCGCCACCCGCTACACCGACGCCCTGGACCCGCTGATCGAAACGGCGTTCATCGCGACCAATGCCGTTGCCCAGGCGCAGACGGTGAGCACCATGCAACTGCTGACCAACGCGACGGGGCTGAGCGTCGTGTTCCCGTCGACCGTCAACACCTTGGTCGACACGGGCGTGAATGCGCTCCACAACGACCAGAATTTCAACCACCACGGCAGCGCGGACCCCACAGACGATGATTGGCAGCACCGATACCTGGCCACCCTGCAGGTCGCGTCCGAAGGAGTCTTCAACGACATAGGAAAGCTGGAGTCCAAACACGTCGGTGACCTGCTCCAGGTGATCGGCTCGGTCAAGGCGTTGACGGACGTAGTGCCACCGTTGATCAGGCCGGAAGGCTTCGCGCAGACGCTGGCCGAATTGCGTTCCCGGTTCGAGAAAATGTACGCCGGCACCCCCGAACAGCGCGCTCTTCAGGTTCGCATCGTGCTCGACGCCCTGCCCGGTGTGGCGGCTCCGGTCGCAGCGATGGGGGGACCCTGATGAAGCCGATCGGGGCGCTGTGGCGACTCATCGTCAGCGGTGTCGTCGCAGTCATCCTTTTCCTGTTGGTCGTCAGCGCGATTCAACGGCCGGTGAGTTCCGACCAGCGTTCGTACACCGCGGAGTTCACCGACGCTTCCGGGCTGCATCTGGACGCCGACGTGCGTGTCCGCGGAGTGAGTGTCGGGAAGGTCAAGTCCGTCCGGCTCGAGCGCAAGCATGGCCAAAGCCTTGCGGCGGTCGGCTTTACGCTCGACAAGCGATACGGCGTCGTGTCTTCGAGTCGGCTCGCCATCAAATACCAGACTCTCACCGGCCTGCGGTACCTGGACGTGGTCAAGCCGGCGGAGGGGTATGCGGCCGCCGATCTCATCGCCCATGCGCCTGTTTCGATGACGCAACCGTCGTATGACGTCACGGCACTGTTCAACGGGCTACAGCCGGTGATCGCCACGTTGAGTCCTGACGAGATCAACACGTTCACGGCCAATGCCGAGTCGTATTTGGCCGGCGACGGCAGCGGCCTGGCGCCGATGCTGCATAGCATCCACAAGCTCACCGAGTTCGTGGCCGACCGCCAGCACGTTGTCGCGACTTTGATGCAGAATCTCTCGGAAGTCGCGGACTCCATCGGCGGCCATTCGAAAGACATGGTGCGGATATTGGAGTGGGTGAACCGCCCATTGGACGGAGCCCTGAAAGCGATAGACGAGTTTCGCAAATCCCAGCTGTTCGGTCCGGAGTTCACGGATGCTGTACTCCGGTTGTTGGCCGGCGCGGGGTTCCCGGCTGCTCCCGACGCCGCCAGGCCTTTCCGCCTCCAGGCACCTCCCGCCAGCCCCGAAAAGCCTCTTGCCAGCGACATTGACGCGGCTCTGGACAAAGCGTTCACCAACTTCGACGACTATACCGACGCGTTCAAGCTCGTTCCGGTGGCCTGGGAAAGCATTCCCGAACCGCCGGAGGACGGGACCCCGCTGCCGTGCTCCCGGGGTCGTTTCGAGCTGCCGGCGCCGATGGACATCTTCGTCAACGGGCAGAAGGTGGTGCTGTGCAATCGATGACAGTGTTGCGTAGCCCCACCTTGTGGGGCGTCGGTGCACTCTCGGTCGCGGCCGTGGTGGCGCTGGTGGCCGGTTGGCTCTACGTCAGCCCGCCGGGCGAGAAGATCCTCACGTTCTACACCCAGGACGCGGCTTCGGCCCGGCCGGGCGACCAGGTGCGGATCGCCGGTATCACCGTCGGCAAAGTGAAAGACCTTGCACTAGAGCATAATAAGGTGCGCGTGCGGGCTCAGGTCGACAAGGACGCCTTCGTCGGAGACCAATCGCAGATCGAAGTCCGCATGCTCACCGTGGTCGGCGGTTACTACGTCAACATCGTTTCTCTGGGCGACGCGCCGCTGGGGGCCAAACCCATACCGGTGGAGCGAGTGACGATGCCCTACAACCTCATGCGGACCCTCGCCGACGCGACGAAAATCACCGACCACATCAACCCGGTGCCGCTGAACAAGTCACTCGACCAAGTGCAGCGAGGACTCACCGGAACAAACGTCCAGTCGCTGACCGCCATCGTCGATGCCGGCAACGCCCTCATGTCCACCATCGAAAGGCAACGTGGACAGGTGTCGGCCATCCTCAACATGTCCGACGAATACATCCGCACCCTGAGCAATTTCGGTGACGAACTCAAAGTGCTGTTGCGCAAGATCTCGATCATCGAGCAGACGCTCATCATTTACGGCGAGGGGTTCGGCAGCGCGATCAAGGGCATGGGGGACATCCTCGACGCGCTCGCGCCGGTCGGCTACTTCTACCAGAATCACCGCGACGAATTTCTCGACAAGGTCCGTTACACGCAAGAGAAAGCACGATACTGGGCGGACCGCAGCGGGGTGATCATCCGGGCAATGCGACTGGTGCGGGCGAAGGTCGAACGGGTCCTCGACGCCCAGAACGCGCCGCCGGAGCTACTGGCCACCGACCTGTGTATGCCGATACCGGGAAGTCCGTGCTGATGGCCGCGTCACCCACATCCCGCGTTTTCAAGGTCACCGCGACGGCCCTCACAGCTGCGGCGGTGGCCGCCACGGGCGGGTCCTGCATGCCGAGCGCCGGCACACCGCACGCCGAATATTGCGCGATCATGCCCGACAGCGTCGGCCTGTACACCGGCAACCCGGTCACCCAGATGGGTTATCAGATAGGAAAAGTCAAGGCCATCACGCCGAGCGAACGCGACGTGCGAGTTGACTTCACCGTCACCGAGCGTCGTCCGTTGCCGCGCGATGTCAAGGCGATCATCAGGTCGACCTCGATCCTTGCCGACCGCTCACTCGAACTCGTCGGCAACTACGAAGCGGGACCGCAACTGCCCGCCGGCGGATGCATCCCCCTCAACCGGTCGTCGACTCCCAAGAGCCTGTCGGAAGTGATCGGCTCGGCAACCACCTTCATCAATTCGGTCAACCCGAGCGGGTCGGCCAACATCGGCGACGTCATCCGGGGTCTGGATCAGGCCACCCGCAACAACGGGGTCGGCATCAACCGACTGCTGACCACCTCGTCGCAGGTTCTCGACAGCCCGGACCAGGTCATCAACGACATCGGGTCCATCATCACCAACCTGGCCCAGCTGACTTCGGTGCTCAAGGACATCAGAGGGCCGTTGAAGGAGATCTTGTACGACGCGCTCCAGACGACGCCGGAGGTCGACGCGTCGGTGGTGGCCGGCCGCCGGCTGGTCGAAGGGACCACCTGGGCGGCCCCCCTGGTGATGGATCTGGAAAACAACCTCGGGCAGGAGATTCAATTCACCCTCGACTCAACGGGAGTCGCCCTCAGGAAGCTCAGCGCGCACGCGCCTCGGCTCGCGAATCTGTTGAATCCGGTCCCGTGGTGGATCAACACGATCGCCAACCATTACAACCACCGGTCCTTCAGTCCCATCCGGTACCGCCCGCCGCTGTATCGCATCCATACGCCGGACGGTGTCGCGCTGTGCAACATGATGAACGCGTCGACGCCCGGAAGCTGCGCCAACGTGCAGGGCCAGCCTTACGCGGTTGACGCCGCCCTGCTCGAGTACGTGTTCGCCCAGGCGGCGAAGCGATGAACTGCCGGCTGCGGTGCGCGGTCCTGGTGGCCATGGTGGTCATGGTGGTCACGGTCTCGTCGTGTGGATCGATCAATGTGCGCGCGCTTCCGCAACCCGGCAATGATTACCGGGACGGCTACAACGTCGTCATCGAGTTCGACAACGTGCTCAACCTGCCCGAGCGCGCCAAAGTCGTGATGGACGGCACGGCCGTCGGAGTCGTCACCAAGATGGACGTCAGCACCCGTCGGGTCGACGTCACCGCACGCATCGATCCTCGGGTGGCGGTGCCGTCGAATATCCACGCGGTGCTCCAGCAGGCCACGGTGCTGGGTGACATCTATGTGGCCCTCGAGCGTCCCGAACCCAACCAGCCAGCAGCCCCGCTAGCTCCGGGCGCGAGGATCCCGCTTAGCAATACTTCTTCACCGCCGCCCCTGGAAGAGACCATCGCGCATCTGGCGAACTTCGTCTCGAGCGGATCCATTCAACGCGTACAGAACACGATCATCGGCATCAATCGCGTGACACCACAGGGCGATACGGCGCGCACGATCGCGGCCCAGGTCGCCGCCGACCTGTCGGACCTGTCGAACGGCATCGACACGGTCGATCAATGGCTCAACGGCGTGTCCGGGACGGGCGACGTCGTGCACAACCGCATCCCGGCATTCCAGGATTGGTTCTCGACGAAGGGAATGCTGGGCTTCGACCGTCAGACGCAGGCCGCCGCCTACGTCGGCACCCTGCTGCCGTCGGTCGGCAGTGTCTACTCCAACGGTTACTGGCTGGTGCCACTTCTGAGTTCGCTCGCCGACGCCCTCGGGGCGATGCGGCGCGACAAGCGGGCGTTCGAGGCCGAAGTTCCTGCTTGGCGCCGGCTGTTCTACGAGTCCTTCCTTCCGGAAGACAAGTATCCGGCGATGAACATCACGTCGATCATCGGACCCGACGGCAGGGAGTTGTCGGGCAACGTTCAAGATGTGTTACGCATTATCGGGGCGGCACCATGAGGATGCGAGACCTGCTGTCGTTCACAATGTTCGGGGTGATGATTGCCGTTGCGGTCGGCTACATCGGCTCACTCGGCGTGCGGGTGGGGTTGCCCGCACACCGCACCGACGTCTCCATGCAGGTGGCCGACGTGAATGGTCTGGTTGTCGGATCGAATGTTCTGCTGCGTGGTGTGCCGGTCGGTAAGGTCAGCAAGGTCCGGACTTCCGTCGATCGGGCAACGGTCGACTTCTACATCGCTGATCAATTCCACGTTCCCGTCGACAGCGACGTGCGCCTGGAGAACCTCTCCGCGCTCGGCGAGTCCTATATCGAACTGATCCCGCGGTCCCAGCAGGGGCCGATGTTCCGCAATGGCGACCGCATCGCCACGGAATCGGTGATCCAGCCGGCATCGATATCGGAGCTTGCGACAAGCTTCGCGCGGGTGCTCAAGCAGCTTGACAGCGGATCGCTACAACGCATCACCGCCGAGGCGGACACAGCGCTCCCGCCACCGAACACCGTGCTACCCAACCTGTCCCGCACCAGCAGTCTCTTACGCAATACCGCGGCGGACCTGCACGGCCGCGGGCGCGAACTGCTCGACAACGTTCAGGTGCTCCTCGGCAACGCCGGGTGGCTCGGCCCCGTGCTCGCCGACCTCACGCCCATGGTGGACACTTTCAATCCCCATCTCAGGTCACTTTTCAGCACCTTCCCGGCTGCCGTCGACCTCGGTGCCCCGGAGATCTATTACAAGCTCGACGCATTCCTGGCTCGAATCCAGAAGCTCCTGGACGACAACGGGGGCGACCTCCGGGTCTTGGGCGAAGCGTTCCAGCCGCACCTCAAGGGAATCGCCGGCGCGCTGCTGAACTTCGACACCGGCGAGATACTGGCCAACGTCCTGGACGGCCTGCCGAAGGACGGCACCATCACTCTGCACGTAAATCTCCAGCATTAGGCGGCCTGATCTCCAATTTCGGGCCACGAAGTCACGAGGGTGGATACGCTATGACCGTTAAGGAATCAGAGGTGAACGAATCCGACGCGGCCGAAGCCGATTCGACAGAATCGGAGACCGAGGGTGCGGCGGAGACCGAGACCGCCGAGCCGGAAGCCGGGGACGAGCCCAGCGGCAAGAAGGCCCCGCGACGATTGCGGTTGACGATCACATTGCGCAGCTTGGTGACTGGCGCGGTGATCGCTGCGCTCGTCGCGGCCGTCGCCGCGTTCGCGTGGCTGTACGTGGACGCGCAGCGCAAACTCGATACCCAGGCGCGCCAGTCCGCGAATACCGCACGCGCCGAGAAGATTGCGCTCGACTATGCGGTGAACGCGGCGGAGATCAATTTCAGCGACCTCAATGCCTGGAAGGCCAAACTCGTCGCCGGCACCAGCCCGGCCCTCAAAGATAAGCTGAGCAAGGCAGCCGAGCAGATGGAACAGATCCTCGTGCCGCTGCAGTGGAGTTCGACGGCCCACCCGCTGGTGGCCAAGGTTCGCTCGGATACCGGCGGAGCCTATGTCGTCGACTGTTTTGTCAGCGTTCTCACCAAGACCGTCCAATCCCCGCAGCCGTTGCAGTCCACTGCGACGTACAGCGTCACGATCGACAGCAACAAGAACTGGGAGATCAGCGACGTCGGGGGGATTGGCGCAGTGGTCGAGCAGAAATGACCGGAAGTGCCACAGCCATGGCGCGGCGACACGCGAAGCTTCTGACCGCTGCCCGGTCGAAGTCCTTGTCATCAAGGCGGATGCGGTCCAGTAGCGTTCGCCGTCTGTGCGCGACCGCATGCTGCGCACTCGTTTTGCCGGCCGGCTTGATTGGCGCGCACGCCGGGGTTTCGCATGCCGATCCGTACGAGCCTGCCCCGGCGAGTGACGTCATTCGGCCGTTGCCACCGGTGACGCCGCAACCGTCAAACTGGGTGCCGAAATACCCTTTCCCGTACGACCAAACCAGGGGAAGCGTGACGCGCCGCGGATATCACCGCGGAGCGGGAAATGTGTCAGTGGTTCAACGCCCAGTACGACACACTGAGGCGCCAGATCGACAGGCTGCAATTCGATCGGATCACCCCGAATGGGCCCGGTGTCATATCGGGCGCAGCTAGCGACTGGGACTACAGCTTCGGCAAGATCCAGCAGGAGGTCGACATCGTCACCGCCAACATCGATCAGGCGGAGGATTTCCTGGCTCCGCGTGCGCAGGCGCTCACGCAGAGCCAAGACTACGTCGGCGACACCTACTTCCCGATCTACGAAGGAAAGAGCTTCTACCTACTGTGGCAAGATCTCTCGAACATCAATGCCGGCATCAAAGCCCATCAGCCGGACTGGTTCACCGGGCCGTCGGTCCAAAGGGCCAAGCGCTGGGGTACCCGGATTAACCGGTCGCACGTCTGCGACTAGAGCAAACCACGGCAGATTACGACTGAAACGACGTACTGCCGTAGCACGCCGCGTTGCCGACGTCGAGCGTGTTCTGACATCTGAGGGTTTTCCCGAGATACACGCGCACCGTGACGAACTTGCCCGGCCGCCACACCGGTGCGGCAATGCTGCTCCGCCAGTCCGCTCGAACCTCGGCGCCATCCGTTCCCCAGCTGCGCGGGTTGGCCATCGTCACGTCGGTTCGCCAGGGCAGCGGCACGTGCTCGAGGAGTTGTCGCGTCGACCCGTCGAAATACTCGATCCCATCTGCGACGCCGACGGAATCGGAAACGACTTCGTAGGTCACGCTCTCGTCGGCGCGAGCGAGGGGAGCCGGCACGGTCAACGTGACGGCTGATGTCAGCGCAAAAGGTATGCATCCCTTACGAATCATGTCTACGGCCCGGCCAACACCACCGACGCCAGGTTGTATCCGGTGGTCTCGTTGCGCCGCATGCTCAGGCCGAAGTCGGTGTACGAACAATCGGGGATAGCGCTGAAGCCCTGCAGTAACGCGCCGTGTATGGCCATGGCATCGGTCTTCCCGGCGCCTGAGAGCAGGTGCGCCTTGGTGCCGGCGTAGCCGAGATCTTTCAGCCCTTCCAGCGGGTCAAGGATCGGTACTCGCGTTGCGGCTTGGTTGAGATAGTCGTCTGTCGACCGATTGATGACCTGGGCCACCTGTTCGACGACCGGGTTGTACCGCAAGGATCCGCACGACGTGGCACTGCGGGCTGACGCCACCGCGTCCCTCAAGTCGGTTTCCGGATCCGCGTGGGCAAAACCGGTCAGGGCCGCGTTGAGAACCGCCATGGCCACCAGTGGTGCGGCGATCCACGGAGCGCGCCGTTGGCGTATCGGGGTGTGTATGCGCATCGGTCCCTCTCGCCATCCGCAAGCCAGGGCAGCTGTACTCTGCGTACCCCTCGGTAAAAATTACTACGCGACCTCAAAGCAACAACGTAGAATAGCCCGATATGCGTAGCCGCTGTCCAGCCCGACTCCAGAGCTGCGGGCGGTGGGTGGCGGTGACGGTGTCCGTGATCGGACTGTCCGTCGCAACCGCGTTCCCCGGACACGCGGATCCGCCCGGCGATGCCGCCGCCAGCCCGTTTCCCGAGATGGCGCACATCACCTCGTGGTACGTCGAACACGACCCGGACGAGTTTCTCGGCCCCACCGGCCTCTGGTTCTTGACGCCCTCGGGACTCACCTGCGGCATCTGGACGTGGGGGAGCTTCGGCTGCACCGGCGACATCCCGGGCGCGCCCCCGGGCGACAACCACATCGCCTGGTTCAACGGGAACCGCGCGGTGCACCACGGCTGGACGGCGGCCATGCAGTTCCCCGCCGGGCAGGCGGAGCACACGCTGCCGCCCCGCAGTTACCTGACGTACAACTCGACGACCTGTGCGATCACTCCGGACGGCAACACCTATTGCGGGCATGGAGAGTTCAAGTTCCTCATAACCCCACAAGGGACGTGGTTCAAGGCCTGGGATGACCGGCGGTCTTACGTCTGCAACTACTACAGCTCCTGCCCCGCCGGCTAGGTTCATCCGGCGGGTGGCCGCCGTCGGACGGGCTGCAGGGCGCCGTGGTCCGGTAACGCGTTTGGCCCGGCCGACGATGGGGAATCGGGAAAGCATTAAACAGACGTCGACTAGGAGGTGCGGACCGGTGACCGTCGCTATCTGCCCCGCCTGCGGATACCCCACCGTTGGCCCCGATCTCTGCTTCTACTGCCGGCCCGTGGCCGTGGAGATGCGGCGAGCCGCCACCGTCCCGTTTCCCCCGCCGCTTTCGCGCGGCCGCGCCTAGAAATGGCAAGGCCTGATACACCGGCTTTAGGAGAGCCTGCGAGCCCATCTGGTTGAGACGCCGAAAGGGCATCTGAGCTGGCCATATAGCGCCATTGGACACCAAGCGAAATCACGGCGTGTCGCGGATTCACCGACCAAGCACCGACCACGGGTGGGCGTTGGTTTCCGGACTCGGAAACGAGGAAAGCCCTGGAATGGCTGGCAGCTTTTCGTTCGCGCCGTGCCGTTTCATAGTCGAACCCTTGCAGGATTGCTAGCCATTGCGACGCACCTTGCTCCCTTACCGGAGCAGGCGGACCCGGATGGGTAGGTCGAGCTGGGACCACGCGCGGTCGGCAGTCAGTACCTCGGCGGGCGTGCTGCGCACTGTCAAGGCGAGGCAGCAGCGATCGCCCAAAGACAACCCACGTCCGCCGGCCAGGGACCGCATTGCCCCGGCCAGTTCGGCATCGGCTTCGGTCAACGGCTCGATCGTGACACCGGCGGCGGCGAGCAATTCACGGACCCGGCTGACATCGAGATCGGCGTCAACCAGCTTGCCAATGACTTCGGCGAGGTTCGCTGCGCCCAGGGACGCAGAATTTAGTTCGGTTGCGACCAGGTCGGCGCCGGGCTCGTCGTGAACGAGAGCCAGTACCGCAGACGCATCCAGGACTGTCACTCGGCCTCAGCGGCCAGGCGCCGGTCAGCAAGCAACTCCTCGACAAGCGAGCGGTCCTTCGGAAGTTCGGCTCCTAGGGCCCGTAGCTCAGCCACGGCGTCCTGCTGCCGTTCGAGCACCAGCCGCCGACCAGTCACATGCAGGTGCAAGCGATCACCGGGAGCCAGGGCCAGCGCGGTCCGGATGTCTGCCGGGATCACTAGCCGACCTTGCTGGCCCAGCACCAATGTGGCATCCATGGCCCAAGCATGCCACATATCGTATCGGCGTGCCACAATGTGTGCTGCAGGAACCGGGTCCGTGGTCGTTGCGTTGCGGGCTCGCGACGCGCCTCAGGCTTGGGTTCGACTGGCCTGGCGTGGGCGCGGCGGCTGGCAGCATCGTCACCACGTGAGCTTTTTGGATCGCCAGGTCGTGGAGTTAAGGGCCGAATAGGGTTGCACGCCTTACGGATCAGTGTCCCAAGCCTTCGGCGGGCGAGCAGCTAACTCAATCGGTATCCGCAGTCGTAACCTCGTTCTGACCGCGCTCGTTTAGGCGAACTGCTTTACACCGAGTCGATTCCAGCCACGCTTTGACATCGCCCAGCAGCCACCGACGGTACCGGTCGCTCAGCCTCAGATGACGTTAGGCGCGGCAGCTGCTCAGCGGCCGCCGCGATGATCGGCACCACCCGCTCGTGTACCTCGTCGGGGCGCGCGAGCACCGCGCCGTCGTAGTCGGCATCGTCGTGTGCGTTTGGTTGACCGTCTTTGAGCTGCCAGTCGGCGACCGGGGCCTTGAAGTCGAGGTTGACGGCACGAAAGTCGTCATAGCTTGCGGCCAGCGCGTCATGGTCGATGCCCGAACGCTGTTCGGAGAGCAGGGCATTGAGTCGCTCGCGCCCGTCGCGATAGGCCGCCGACTCCGAAGGCACCGGTACCACCCTGCGTTTAGCCAGCTCGAACACCAACCGCCGCGGACTCCAATACGGCCGCGACCGGCGCAACTCCAACAGCATTGCTTCCACCGCCGCGGGCATCTGATGCGGACACGACACCGGCCGATGCGACCGATCCACCAGCCCTTCGAGGCCCTCGGCCTCATACCGCGCCAACCAGGCGTGCAGCGTCTGGCGCGACACCCCCACCTTCTCAGCGACCTGGGAAATCGACAGGCCATCACCAATGACCGCCATCACGGCCTGATACCTCTGCTCGGCCACGCTCAACTCCCTCATCTAGGGAGTGTCAAGGATCAACCGAAACCGCTGTAAAGGATCAGCCGAAACACTGTCAGGCATCACCCGGAACCGAAATGTCAAGCATCAGCCGAGGTCATACAAAAACAATGGTGCCCCCGGCAGGATTCGAACCTGCGACACCGGCTTTAGGAGAGCCGTGCTCTATCCCCTGAGCTACGAGGGCGGACGGGGCTGAGCTTACCGGCCCCCGGTGCCAGAACCGATTCAGCGCAGCTCGGCGATCACGTTCGCGAAGTTCCCCATGTGGTTGTCCTGGACGGTGAAGAACGTCACGCCGTATTTGTCGCGGTACCCACGCAGGGTGTCGGCCATCTCGCGCGGGGATCCGGTCAGCACCGAGTGCATGGCCAGGATCTCCTCGTCGGACATCCCCGGTGCGTAGTGACGCGCCATCGCCAGGTTCGGCATGGTCTCGCCCACGCCCGGCACCGCCGTGATCGCCAGGTTCAACTCCAACGCGTCGAACCGATCACCGGCGGCGTCGCGGACGAACTCGATGCGTTCGGTCAGGGGGTCGTCGGCTTCGCGGACTTTGGCGCCGGTCAGCCCGATGATGTCGGCGTGCCGGGCAGCCAACCTCATCACCCGATCGCCGTTGCCTGCGATCAGGATTGGCGCCTTCGGGTGGTGCTCCTTCAGGTAGGTCGGTCATGTGCCTGAGGTAGTCGACCCGCGCCCCAGCACTGGGGTACGGCAACTCGGCGGCTTCGAATTCTTCCCGGACGTAGCCGGTGCCCAGGCCGATCTCGAGGCGGCCGTCGCTGAGCACGTCCAGTGCTTCCAGGTCCCGGCTCAGCAGGGCCGGCTTGTAGAAGGCCGCATTGAGCACGAACATGCTCAGCTTCATCCGGGTGGTGACCATCGCGACCGCGGTGAGCGTCGGAAACGGGGCCGCCGCGCCCAGATGATCGGGCACGCAGAGCACGTCGAATCCGAGGTCCTCGGCGCGCCTCACCTTCTCCTGCAGCGCCTCGCGAGACTTGATGAAGCGCATGCTCAACCCGAATCGAAAATCCTTGGCCACCAACAACTCCGTTCAGCTAATGAGGACAGTTCCCAATCGACGGGCGGTTACCAACAGCGCGCCGCGTCCGCCAAGTCCCGGACCAGGGCGCTGGTGACCGATGACAGGCCGTCGTCCCCCGGCAGCGGACTCCTTGGGCTCAGGCCCCTGACCCGAACCGGCAGCTCCAGCTGCGCCCCGCCGTCGCGGACCCGGTTGACCGGATTCCGCGGGTGCAGCCCGCGCAGTTCGGCTGGGATGTCGTCGAGGTCGGTGACGACCTGGTAGCCGGGCACGTGGATGTGGCGCGCGAGGTGAGCGGCCAGTGCACGGTTGCCGCCGCCGACCAGCAACTGCGTGGCGCGGCCGATGCGGCCATAACCGTGCAGGGATACCGCGACGTCGACGTGGTCGAGGAATGTCGGCCAGCCGGGGGGACTCGGCCGGGTCGAACAGCGCCGACGGCAGGTGATGCGGGTAACGGTCGGGATGGCGCACCACGTACACCGATGCGCCGGCGGCTTCGGCGGCGCGTTCGGCGATCACGTCGGTCATCTCTTCCAGGCCGCCGCCGTGGATGGCGAGAAACCCGAAACGCGACCGCAGCCGGCTGACCTCGGTCACGCCGGGCTGGCCCAGCAGCACCGAAAGTGACTGTGGCGCAGGACCGGCCGATGACAGGGGCGCCCGAAGCCGCGGCCAGCGCGCGGGATCCCAGCGGCGCAGGAAGTCGATCCAGCGTGGCGGCAACCGGTGATGTATGGCGGCGTCGATGATCCTGGGCAGGTAGCCGGGCCGGGGCGGACCCGGGGTCACGCGGTGGTCGATGTAGACCCAGGCCGGCGAAGGCCCGTCGTCGGTGAGCACGACCAGTCGGTCGCGCCGGTAGCGCACCGGCACACCCTCGGCCCCGTCCAGCGTCGCCAAGTCGGCCTCGGACACCCGCCAAAGCACGCCGTGCACCTGCGTGCCCGCCAACGGCTCAACGGTGGCCACACCGCGCTGGTTGATCAGCCAGTCATGGCCTGACAACACCGCCGGGCGCGGATCGACGGCGTCGGGGCAGCGCAGCGCCATCTGTTTCACGCACAGGTTCGACCCGTATGCGAAGTAGAGGTGCCGCCCCGCCGGCATTCAGCCGGTCACCGTCAGCCAGATCAGCATCATGTTAAGCAGACTAATCATTATGGCGACCGTCCAGCCAGCAACCGTCGTGACGGGATGGTTGGCGTGGCTGCCCATGAGCGCGCGGCTGCCGGTCATCCGGACCAGGGGAAGTACCGCGAACGGTATCCCGAAGGACAGCACGACCTGCGACAGCACCAACGTGCGGGTCGGGTCGAAGCCGGTCGCCAGGATCACCAGAGCGGGGCACAGGGTGATCAGGCGGCGCACCACCATGGGGATCGACCGGTGCAGCAAGCCCTGCATGATCATGGCGCCGGCGTAGGAGCCGACCGACGACGACGCGAGCCCCGACGCGAGCAGGCCGACCGCGAACAGCAGCGCTATCACCGGTCCCAGCGTCTCGTGGATCGCGGCGTAGGCACCGTCGATCGACGCGGTGAGGTTGCGGTGTTGCAGATTGATCGCGGCGACCAGGAGCATCGCGGCGTTCACCGTTCCGGCAACCGCCATGGCCAGCACGACGTCCCAGCGGGTCACCCGGAGCAGTCGGCGCCGATGGTGGCCCTCGTCGGGGTGTCCGTGCCGGTCGAGGACCAGACCGGAGTGCAGATACACCGCGTGCGGCATCACGGTCGCGCCCAGGATGGCGGCGGCCAACAGCACGGTTTCGGTGCCGCGAAACCGCGGCACCAGGCCGCTCAGGACGTCATTCGGCGGCGGCGTTTTGACGAAGAAGCTCGCGGCGAAGCCGACGGCGATGACGAGCAGCAGCGCGGTGATGACGCGCTCGAAGATGATCTGACCCCGCCGGTCCTGGATGCCCAGCAACAGCAAGGACACCGCTCCGGTGATCAGCCCGCCGACCAGCAGCGGCAAACCGAACAGGATGCGAAGGGCGATGGCCCCGCCGACGACCTCGGCCATGTCGGTGGCGATCGCCACGAGCTCGGCCTGAGCCCAGTACAGCAGCCGGGACGGGCGGTTCATCTGCCTGCCGATGGCCGCGGGCAGGGAGCGCCCGGTTACCAGGCCGAGTTTCGCCGAGAGGTACTGCACCAGGCCCGCCAGCACGTTGGCGACCACGATGACCCACAGCAGCAGGTAGCCGTACTGCGCGCCCGCGCTGACGTTCGCCGCGACGTTCCCGGGGTCGACATAGGCGATCGCGGCCACAAACGCCGGGCCCAGCAGATACCAGTTCCCCCTGAGCGAGGCTTGGGTGCCCTGCGCCAACGTCTCGACCCTCGATTCCCGTCACCGAATACGAAATTGAGGTTAGCCGAACACTTGGCCGCGTCGGTCGGCGCCTTCCAGCAAGGACACAGGTGAGCTTCGCTGCGCGTTAACCTGCCGCTGCTAATTTTCAGGAGCCCGATGGCTGGTGGGGCGCGATGCCACCAGGACGGCGGCACCCGTGCGTCAAGGTAGACAGGATGCGATGAAGCTCAACAGATTTGGCGCCGCGCTCAGCATTCTGGCCAGCGGTGCGCTGATCTTGTCCGGGTGCGGGCATGACAACAAAAACGCCTCAGGTCAGACTTCGACCACCCCGTTGCCGGTGCCGGTGACGTGTGGGGGGAAGGCGACGCTGAAGGCCAGCGGGTCGACGGCCCAGGCCAACGCGATGACCCGCTTCGTCAAGGCGTTCGAAGAGACTTGCCGCGGCCAGACGCTGAATTACACGCCCGACGGTTCGGGTGCCGGGATTGCCGAATTCGTCGGCAACCAGACCGATTTCGGCGGATCCGACGTACCGCTGGATCCGGCCGAACACGACGCCGCCCAGAAGCGCTGCGGCTCGCGGCCGTGGGACCTGCCGGTGGTGTTCGGACCGATCGCGATCACCTACAACGTGAAGGGCTTGGGCTCGCTCGTCCTGGACGGACCGACCGCGGCCAAAATCTTCAACGGCGCGGTGACCAGTTGGAACGATCCGGCCATCCAAGCGCTGAACAAGGGCGCCCCCCTGCCCGCCGAGAAAATTCGCGTGATCTTCCGCAGCGACCTTTCCGGCACCACCGACAACTTCCAGCGCTATCTCGACGTGGCGTCCGACGGGGCCTGGGGCAAGGGCACCGGAAAGACGTTCAACGGCGGGGTGGGTGAGGGCGCCAGGGGGAACGACGGCACGTCTTCGGCGGTCCAGGCCACCGAAGGGTCGATCACGTACAACGAATGGTCGTTCGCCGAGACGAAGCACCTGGGCATGGCCAAGATCATCACCTCGGCCGGCCCGGATCCGGTGTCCATCGGCACAGATACGGTCGGGATGACGATCGCCGGGGCCACGGTCTCGGGCAAGGGCAACGACCTCATGCTCAATCTCACCTCGTTCTACAAGCCGAGGATGGCCGGCGCCTACCCGATCGTGCTGGCGACCTACGAGATCGTCTGCTCGAAGTATCCGGACCCCGAGGTTGGTAAAGCCGTGCGGGCTTTCCTGCAAAGCACCATCGGCGGCGGCCAGAACGGCCTGGCCGACAACGGCTACATTCCGGTCCCCGACGCGTGGAAGTTGTGGTTGAGGGCGGCGGTCAACGCCATCACGTAGATCCCGGCTCGCCGGGGACGTAGAGCCCCTTACCCGTCACCAGCGGCAGATCGAGGGTCGTGACGATTCCCGGCGGGGCGGCCACCACCGCCGGGATCGCGTTGACGACCCGCATCGCGGTCGCGACCAGCCCGGCGTGATTGTGGTCGCCCTTGCGGCTGCTCAGGCACACGTCCATCGCGTAAGACGGTTCGCCGGTGATCTCGACGCGGTACGAGCCGCCGGGCTGGGCGGGCTGCGGCCAGTCGGGGCACAGGTCCTCGCGCAGCCGCGTGACGTGCTCGAGAACGACGACGGGGTCGCCGTCGACCATGCCGAACACCTCGAAGCGCAGCGCCGCGGCGGTGCCCTTGGCGATGTGGCCCGACGCGATGTCGAAGTCCTCGGGCGCGGGCTCGCGCACGTACACCTCGGCCACCTCGTCCAGCGAAATGCCCAGGCCCGCAGCCAATTGGCGCACCACCGAGCCCCACGCCATGCTCAGCACGCCGGTCTGCAGCAGCATCGGGATCTCGTCGAGGGGCTTACCGAACCCCATCACGTCGAACATGACGGTGGCGCTGTCGTAGGTGGCGTAGTCGACGATCTCCATGCAGCGGACCTGCTGGATGTTCTGGCAGGTCCCCGCCAGCGCCAGCGGCAGCAGGTCGTTGGCGAACCCCGGGTCGATGCCATTGACGAAAAGGCTCGAATTGCCCTCCCGCGCAGCGTCTTCCAGCGGGGTGATGAGCTCCTCGGGAATGACCTGCCACGGATACTGCAGGAAGACCGGTCCGCTACCGACGATGTTGATGCCGGCCGCGAGGACGCGCCGATAGTCTTCCAGCGCCTCGGGGAGGCGGTTGTCGGCCATCGCGTTGTAGACGGCACACTGCGGACCGGTGGCCAACACCGCGTCCAGGTCGGTGCTGGCAAGCACGCCGGTCGATTCGGTCAGCCCGGCAAGCTCGGCCGCGTCCTTGCCGGCCTTGGCCTCCGACGACACCCAGACGCCGGTGAGGTCGAAATCGGGGTTGGTGATCAGCGCCCTGAGTGCGTGGACGCCGACGTTGCCGGTGCCCAGTTGGACGACGGGTATGGCCATCACGGCCTCCTCACAGGTCGGGGACGGGTATGTCGAGATTGGGGTAGGTGAGGCCGCCGTCGACCTCCAGCGTCTTACCGGTCAGGAAGCTGCCCGCCGGTGACGCCAAATACACTGCCGCGGCGGCGATGTCGACGGGATCGCCGAGCCGGCGCATCGGCGTGGCCTTCTCCATCGGTGCGCGCAGCTCGTCGTTGGAGGCGACCACGTCGAGCGCGGAGGTCAGGATCGACCCGGGTGCGATCGCATTGACCCGGACGCGGGGGCACAGGTCCAGCGCCGTGAGCCGCGTGTAGTGGGACAGCGCGGCCTTGGCGGTGCCGTAGGCGGCGAATCCCCGCCCGGCGAGCCGCCCCATGGTCGACGTGATGTTGATGATGCTGCCGCCCCCGGAGTGCTCGAGCATCAGCGGAACGGCCGCGATGGTCAGGGCATGGGCAGTGGCCACGTTGAAGGTGAACGCGTCCTTGAGGTCCTTGGTCGACGTCGTCAGCAGCGTGTTGGGCATGGTCCCGCCGACGTTGTTGACCACGATGTCCAGCTTCCCGAAGGCTTCGACGGCCTGGGCGGCGAGTTGCGCGGTCGACTCCGGATGCGCCAGGTCGGCCGCGACGACGTGCGCCCGCCGGCCGGTGGCGCGGACCTGTTCGGCGACTGCTTCTAGTTGTGACTCCGTCCGTGACGCGATGAGGACGTCGGCGCCGGCTTCGGCGAACGCCTGCGCGATGGCCGCGCCCAGTCCGCGGCCTCCACCGGTGATGACGGCGACTTTGTCGTCGAGACGGAACCTGTCAAGGATCATTGCGGCCTCTTTTCACCTGAGTTGTCAGCCGTCACGGTAGCAAGACCCGCGGCCCGGTAACACAGCGCTTCTGAAACAGGTTCTAGTTTGCGTCGGCGCCCGACGCCCCCGGCGGCTGGTCGAAAATCTGTTTGAACGTGCGGCAGACGAAGGCGCCGCCGTCTCGGCAGCTTTTATTCGCCCAACGTTAACCTTGTTGCTGTTAGCTACGTGGCTGCGAGAGACGGCTGGTTGGCAGGCCGCAGCCACTGGAGCTGCGGCGTCAGTTAATCCCTAACTGTGAGGAACTGAATTGAAATTCAACCGAATTGGCGCCGCGATCGGTGTGCTGGCCACCGGCGCGTTGGTGTTGTCGGGGTGCGGAAGTGACAATAACGCGGCTGGGAAGAGCACGGCGTCGGGTACGCCCGCGGGCAACGTCAGCTGTGGCGGCAAGAAGACGCTGAAGGCCAGCGGGTCGACGGCTCAGGCCAACGCGATGACCCGCTTCGTCAACGCGTTCGAACAAGCCTGCCCCGGTCAGACGCTGAACTACACAGCCAACGGCTCCGGCGCCGGAATCAGCGAATTCACCGGAAATCAAACAGATTTCGGTGGTTCGGACTCACCGCTGGCCGAAAAAGAGTATGCCGCGGCCCAGCAGCGTTGCGGTTCGCCGGCGTGGAACCTGCCGGTGGTGTTCGGCCCGATCGCCATCACCTACAACGTCAAAGGCCTGTCGTCGCTGAGCCTGGATGGGCCCACGGCGGCAAAAATGTTCAACGGCGCGATCACCAAGTGGAACGATCCCGCGATCCAGGCTCTGAACGCAGGAACGAACCTGCCGGCCGAGCCCATTCACGTCGTGTTCCGCAACGACCAGTCCGGGACCACGGACAATTTCCAGCACTACCTCGATGCCGCCTCCAACGGCGCGTGGGGCAAGGGCGCCGGCAAAACGTTCAACGGTGGTGTCGGCGAGGGCGCCAAGGGCAATGACGGCACGTCGGCGGCCATCAAGGCCACCGAGGGCTCGATCACGTACAACGAATGGTCGTTTGCCAAGGCCCAGAACCTCAACATGGCGAAGATCGTCACCGCCGCCGGCCCCGATGCGGTCGCGATCAGTGCCGACTCGGTTGGCAAGACGATCTCCGGGGCCACCGTCAGCGGGCAGGGCAACGATCTTGTGCTCGACACCAATTCGTTCTACAAGCCGACCCAACCCGGTTCCTATCCGATCGTGTTGGCGACGTATGAGATCGTCTGCTCGAAGTATCCCGACTCCCAGGTGGGTACCGCGGTCAAGGCATTCCTGGAGAGCACGATCGGCGCCGGACAGAATGGCTTGGTCGACAACGGATACATCCCCATTCCGGACTCGTTCAAGTCGAGGCTGTCGACTTCGGTCAACGCCATCACGTGATCTGAGGTGCTCGTGACCCAAGGAACGGCGGTCAGCCTGTCGGCCGCGCAGCGGTCCGCGGTGAAGGCGGTTGTTGCGCGCGCATCGGGGCGGGGTGACCGCCTGTTCCGGTTTGTCGCCGCTGCCGCCGGTTCGACCATCATCGTGGCAATCCTGCTGATCGCAGTATTTTTGTTGGTCCGGGCCGTCCCGTCCTTGCGCGCCAACCACGCGAACTTCTTCACCAGCGCCTCGTTCAGCACCACAGACCCGACGAAGCTGGCGTTCGGCATTCGGGACCTGTTCATGGTCACGGTGCTGAGTTCCCTCACCGCGTTGCTTGTGGCTGTGCCGGTGGCGGTCGGCATCGCCATATTCCTGACCCAATACGCGCCCAAACGACTCGCCCGCCCGTTCGCGGCGATGGTCGACCTGCTGGCCGCCGTCCCCTCGATCATCTTCGGTCTGTGGGGAATTTTCGTGCTGGCGCCCAAACTCGAGCCGGTCGCGAAATTCCTCAACCAGAATCTCGGCTGGCTCTTCCTGTTCAAGAGGGGCAACGTCTCCCTGGCCGGCGGCGGCACCATCTTCACGGCCGCGATCGTGCTGTCGGTGATGATCCTCCCGATCATCACCTCCGTTTCGCGAGAAGTGTTCCGGCAGACCCCCGACATACAGATGGAAGCGGCGCAGGCGCTGGGCGCCACCAAGTGGGAGGTGGTGTGGATGACCGTGCTGCCATTCGGGCGCAGTGGGGTCATCGCGGCGTCGATGCTGGGACTGGGCCGCGCGCTCGGCGAGACGGTGGCGGTGCTGATCATCCTGCGCTCGGCGGCTCGCGCGGGCAGTTGGTCGCTGTTCGACGGGGGCTACACTTTCGCCTCCAAGATCGCCTCCGCCGCATCCGAGTTCAGCGAGCCGTTGCCCACCGGGGCCTACATCTCCGCGGGGTTTGCGCTGTTCGTGCTGACATTCGTCGTCAACGCACTGGCCCGCGCGATCGCGGGAGGGAAGGTCAACGGATGACGCGCCGCCGCGACGCAGTGGAGGTGCGCCTCCCCGCGGGAGTGCCCGCGCCCGCGGGCGGAGAGCTTCCGCCCACGCCCAGGGGGCGGTGCACGTGACGGCTGACACTCTCGACCGGCCGGTCAAAGCGAGCGCGTTCCACCCCGTCAGCATCCAGAGGCGGATCAAAAACCACGCCGCGACGATATTTTTCCTCGGGTCTTTCCTGATAGCCCTGGTACCGCTGGTGTGGCTGCTGTGGGTCGTGGTGGCGCGTGGGTGGTACGCCGTCACCCGCTCAGGATGGTGGACACACTCGCTGAGGGGAGTGCTGCCGGAGCAGTTCGCCGGCGGCGTGTATCACGCGCTTTACGGGACGCTGCTGCAGGCCGGGGTGGCCGCTGTGCTCTCGGTGCCGCTGGGGCTGATGGTGGCGGTCTTCCTGGTGGAGTACGGATCCGGTCGCTTGGTGCGCGTGACGACGTTCATGGTGGACGTGCTCGCGGGGGTTCCTTCGATCGTGGCGGCGCTGTTCATCTTCAGCCTTTGGATCGCCGAGCTCGGCTTTCAGCAGAGTTCGTTCGCCGTGTCGCTGGCGCTCGTCTTGCTGATGTTGCCGGTGGTGGTGCGCTCCACCGAGGAAATGCTCAGGTTGGTTCCCGACGACCTGCGCGAAGCCAGCTACGCACTGGGCGTATCGAAATGGAAGACGATCGTGCGGATCGTCATCCCGATCGCGATGCCCGGCATCGTGTCCGGGGTCCTGCTGTCGGTCGCGCGCGTCATCGGCGAGACCGCGCCCGTGCTGGTGCTCGTCGGGTACAGCCGCTCGATCAACCTCGACCTCTTCCACGGCAACATGGCCTCGTTGCCGCTGTTGATCTACACCGAGCTGACCAATCCGGAACACGCCGGTTACCTGCGGATCTGGGGTGCGGCCCTGACGTTGATCATTCTCGTCGCGGCGATCAACCTCAGCGCCGCGGCATTTCGTCTGATATCCAATCGGCGGCGCTGAACGCATCGGTCACGACTTCGAGGCCGCCTTCGAGGGCGACTTCTTGGCCGGCGACTTCCTGGCGGTCGCCTTCTTGGCCGGCGTCTTCTTCGCGGGCGTCTTCTTCGCGGTGGACCTCGCCGCCGGTTCCTTGCCGCCGCCCGAGCGCGCCTTCACGCTGGCCTCCAGCTTGGCCAGCAGGTCCGACACGTCCTCGGTCTCGTCGAGTTCCGCGGGCTGCTCTTTGGCGGTAAACGCTTCGCCGCCTTCGAGTTTGGCCTCGATCAGCTCCAGGAGCTGCTCCTGGTAGGTGTCGTGGTAGCGGTCCGGGTTGAAGTCTTCGGCCATCGACTCCACCACCTGGCCGGCCATCTTCAGCTCGGCGGGCTTGATGTCGACGTCCTTGTCCAGCACCGGAAAGTCGGGATCGCGGATCTCGTCGGGCCAGAGCAAGGTGTGCACCACCATCACGTCGCGCTTCCCGAAGTCCTTGACACGCAGGGCGGCAAGTCGCGTCTTGTTGCGCAGGGTGAAGTGGACGATGGCCATCCGGTCTGTCTCGGCGAGCGTCTTGGCAAGCAGCACATAGGATTTCGACGATTTCGAATCCGGTTCCAAGAAGTAACTGCGGTCGAACAGCATCGGGTCGACCTCGCTGGCCGGCACGAACTCCAGCACCTCGATCTCGCGGCTGCGCTCCTCGGGCAGGGTGGCGATGTCGTCGTCGGTGATCACGACCATCTGGCCGTCGTCGGACTCGAAGGCGCGGGCGATGTCGCGGTACTCGACGACCTCGCCGTCGACTTCACACACGCGTTGGTAGCGGATCCGCCCGTTGTCCTTGGCGTGCACCTGATGGAACTTGATGTCGTGGTCCTGGGTGGCGCTGTACACCTTGACCGGCACGTTCACCAACCCGAACGCGATCGAACCCTTCCAGATGGAGCGCATGCAGCCAGTATGCCCGCACTGTCGGGCCCCGTAACAGCACGTCGCGGCGATCACCTGCGCAAACCGTCAGGCCCATGGGGACCCGGCGGCGTCCAGTGCGGCCCGATCGGGGAGGTCCGCGCCGGGTCGGGCGACGGTGAGCGCCGCGCACAGAGCGGCCGCGGTGGAGTGCCGCCGCGAGGCAGTCGAGGCCGATTCGGTGCAGCGCGTCCCGGCGGGCCGCGCCCAGCAAACCCCCTTCCCAGAACGCATCGAGGAGGCCGACCATGAACGCGTCGCCCGCGCCGACCGTGTCGACCACCACCCCGACCCGCTCCGCGACCGCTCGGGCTTCGCCGGCCGCGCAGAACGCGATCGACCCTCGCGCACCCTTCGTCACGACCACAATCGCGGGCCCCGACGCCAGCCAGCTCCGCGCCGTCCGGTCCGGGTCCGCGTCGGGGCGGAGCCAGCTCAGGTCCTCGTCGCTGAACTTGACGACGTCGCTGCGCTCGACAAGGCGTTCGATGCGGGCGCGGGCCAAATCCGGGTCGCCGATCAACGACGGTCGCACGTTGGGGTCGAGGGTGACCGTGGCCGATGCGCAGTACCCCTCGACCAGCTCCGCGACCGCAGCGCATCCCGGCTCCCGCACGGCCGCGATGGACCCGGTGTGCACCAGCAGCGGAGGCGCGACGTCCGGTGTGCCCTCGAGACGCCAGTCCAGGTCGAAGGCGTAGGACGCCGAGCCGTCGTCCGCGATCGTCGCGACCGCGGTCGGCGTCCGCCCCGCCGACCAGCCGCCCGGGACCAGTCGCGCGCCGGACGCCGCCACGTGGTCGGCGATGTGCCGGCCCGCGTCGTCGTCGGCGATGGAGGTCAAGAAATCGACGCTGCGACCCAGCCGCCCGAGCCCGACGGCGACGTTGAGCGGACTTCCACCGACGTGCCCCGTGGCGCCGGCCACGGAACCGGGCCGCTCGACGATGTCGATCAGGGCCTCACCGATCACCAGCCCGCGGGTCACGGATTCACCCCCTTGGCCTGCGTCGCCGCCGGCGCGGACGACGTAGGTTGAGACTATGGGTTCGGCGGCCGGGGCGCGGGTCAAGCTGACCAACGCCGACAAGGTGCTCTACCCCGCCACGGGGACCACCAAGGCCGACATCTTCGACTACTACACCCGCGTCGCCGAGGTGATGATCCCGCACATCGCCGGGCGCCCGGCAACCCGCAAGCGCTGGCCCAACGGCGTCGAGCAGGAGTCGTTCTTCGAGAAGCAACTCGCCCCCTCGGCGCCGGACTGGCTGCCGCGCGCCAGCGTCACGCATCGCTCGGGAACGACGACCTACCCGATCATCGACAGCCCGGACGGCCTCGCCTGGATCGCCCAGCAGGCCGCGCTGGAGGTGCACGTGCCGCAGTGGCGTTTCGTCGCGCAGTGGACCCGAAGCAAAGCGGAGGAACTCAAGCCCGGCCCGGCGACGCGGTTGGTGTTCGACCTGGACCCCGGCGAGGGCGTGACCATGGCCCAGCTCTGCGAGGTGGCGCATGCCGTCCGGGATCTGATCGCCGACATCGGTCTGACCACCTTCCCCCTCACCAGCGGCAGCAAGGGGCTGCACCTGTACACGCCGCTCGAGGAGCCGGTCAGCAGCAAGGGCGCGACCGTCCTGGCCAAACGCGTTGCGCTGCAGCTGGAAAAGGCGATGCCCACGCTGGTGACGTCGACGATGACCAAGAGCCTCCGGGCGGGCAAGGTCTTCCTGGACTGGAGCCAGAACAACGGCGCGAAAACCACCATCGCGCCGTATTCGCTACGCGGCCGCGAGCAGCCGACGGTCGCGGCGCCGCGCACGTGGGAAGAACTGGAAGACCCCGGGTTGCGCCACCTGCGCTACGACGAGGTGCTCGCGAGGGTGGCGCGCGACGGGGACCTGCTGGCGGGGGTGGACGCCCCGGATGCCCGGGCACCTGTCCGTGACCGGCTGACCAAATATCGCAGCATGCGGGACGCGTCGAAAACCCCCGAGCCGGTGCCCAGGTCGAATCCCGTTACGGGTCACGGTAATACGTTCGTCATCCAGGAGCACCACGCCCGCCGGTTGCACTACGACTTCCGGCTGGAGCGCGACGGCGTGCTGGTGTCGTGGGCGGTGCCGAAAAACCTGCCCGAAACCACGTCGGTGAACCACCTCGCCGTGCATACCGAGGACCATCCACTGGAGTACGGCGCGTTCGAGGGCGTCATCCCCCGGGGCGAGTACGGCGCGGGGAAGGTGATCATCTGGGATTCGGGCACCTACGAGGCCGAGAAGTTCAATGACGGGTCCGATAAGGGGTCCGACGAAGGGGACAAAGGGGAGGTGATCGTCAACCTGCACGGCAGCCGGATCTCCGGGCGCTACGCGCTGATCCAGACCAACGGCGACCAATGGCTGGCGCACAGGATGAAGGACCAGAACGTCTTCGACTTCGACGAGATCAAACCCATGCTCGCCACGCACGGTTCGGTGTCCGCGCTGACGGCCGGTGTGTGGGCCTTCGAGGGCAAGTGGGACGGCTACCGGCTCCTGATCGACGTCGACCACGGGGTGATGCGGGTGCGCTCACGTGCGGGCCGCGACGTCACCAAGGAGTACCGCCAATTCGAGTCCCTGGCAGCCGAGCTGGGCGATCACCACGTCGTGCTCGACGGAGAGGCCGTCGTCCTGGGCCCTTCGGGGGTGCCCAGCTTTCATGCGATGCAGAACCGGGGCCGCGGCAGCCGTGTCGAGTTCTGGGCCTACGACCTGTTGTATCTGGACGGCCGCTCACTGCTGCGGGCGCGCTACTCCGACCGGCGAAAGCTGTTGGAAACTCTGGCCTCCGACAGTGGTCTCATCGTGCCCGAGCTGCTGCCCGGGGACGGCGAGGAGGCATTGGCGTACTCGCGCAAGCACCGTTGGGAGGGGGTGGTGGCCAAGCGGCGCGACTCCACCTATCAGCCGGGCCGGCGATCGGCGTCGTGGGTGAAGGACAAGCACTGGAACACCCAGGAAGTCGTCATCGGGGGCTGGAAGGCGGGGGAGGGGGGCCGCACCAGCGGCATCGGGTCGCTGCTGATGGGCATTCCCACTGACAATGGTCTGCACTTTGCCGGACGGGTCGGCACCGGATTCACCGAACGCGATTTGGCGAACCTGAAGAAGACGCTCGCGCCGCTGCGCACCGACCAATCGCCCTTCGACGTCCCGCTCCCGCGCAGCGAAGCCCGCGGGGTGACGTTCGTCGAACCGGTTCTGGTGGGCGAGGTGCGCTACAGCGAGTGGACCCCGGATAATCGCCTACGCCAATCGAGTTGGCGCGGTCTGCGGCCGGACAAGGAACCAGGCGAGGTGGTGCGCGAATGAAATGGGTTAGCTATCAAGGCGCTAACGGCGAACAAGCCGGCGTCGTGTCCGGCGATGACATCCATGCGATGCCGCCGGGCGTGACGCTGCTCGAGTTGGTTGGGCGCGGCGCCGACGGTCTGCGCCATGCCGGCGAGGAGGCGTTGCGCTCCCCGGCGGCCGTCGTGCGTCTCGACGAAGTGCGGCTGCTCGCGCCGATCCCTCGCCCACCGTCGATCCGGGACTCGCTGTGCTTCCTGGATCACATGCGCAACTGCCAGGCCGCGATGGGCGGGGGGCGGGTGCTGGCCGACGCCTGGTATCGCATCCCCGCGTTCTACTTCGCTTGTCCGGCAACGGTGCTGGGCCCCTACGACGACGCCCCGACGGCGCCCGGAAGCGCATGGCAGGACTTCGAGTTGGAGATCGCCGTGATCATCGGCGTACGCGGTCGCGACCTGACGGTGGAGGAGGCCGAGCACGCCATCATCGGGTACACCATCTTCAACGACTGGTCGGCCCGGGACCTGCAGCAGTTGGAGGGCCAACTGGCGATCGGGCAGGGCAAGGGCAAGGACAGCGGTGTGACGCTGGGCCCGTATCTGGTGACGCCCGACGAGCTGGAGCCCTACCGCAGCCCCTCCTATCCCGGCAGACTTGACCTGCACGTCACCGCTTCGGTCAACGACACGGTGATCGGATCGGGGTCCACCGCCCAGATGGACTGGACCTTCGCCGAAGTGATCTCCTACGTATCCCGGGGCGTCACACTGCATCCCGGCGATGTCATCGGCTCCGGCACGGTGCCCACCTGCACGCTCGTCGAGCACCTCAACCCCGCGGCGCTGGAATCCTTTCCCGGCTGGCTGCACGACGGCGACGTCGTCACCCTCCGCGTGCAGGGACTGGGGGAGACGCGGCAGACCGTGCGCATCAGCGCCGCACCCCACCCGTTGCCCGCCCGCCCCAACCCCGACGCCGCCCCCGCCGCGCCGCGCGTCAACCGGGCGCCCGCCCGCGTGCCCTACACCCGCGGCCTGCATGAGGTCGCCGACCGGGTCTGGGCGTGGACGCTGCCGGACGGCGGCTACGGGTGGAGCAACGCGGGCCTGATATCCGGCGACAGAGCGTCCCTGCTGGTCGACACCCTCTTCGACTTGGCGCTCACCCGCGAAATGCTCGCCGCCATGGCGCCCATCACCTCGTCGGCGCCGATCACCGACGCGGTGATCACCCATTCCAACGGTGACCACACGCACGGCAACCAACTGCTCGACCCGTCGGTGCGGATCCTCGCCGCTGCGGGCACCGCCGAGGAGATCGAGCACGGGATGGCGCCCGAGATGCTCGCCATGGCCCAGACCGCCAACCTGGGTCCCGTGGCAACCCCGTACACCCGAGACCGCTTCGGCCACTTCGACTTCAGCGGCATCACCGTCCGCAATGCCGACCAGACGTTCGACCGCGAGCTGACCATCGAGGTAGGCGGCAGAGAAGTGCGCCTGATCAATCTCGGTCCCGCCCACACCGCCGCGGATTCCGTGGTGCACGTCCCCGACGCGGGTGTGCTGTTCGGGGGCGATCTGCTGTTCATCGGCTGCACCCCGATCGTGTGGGCCGGCCCGATCGCCAACTGGATCTCGGCGTGCGACGCGATGATCGCCCTGGACGCCCCGATCGTGGTGCCCGGTCATGGACCGGTGACCGACCCCGATGGGATCCGCGGCGTGCGTGGGTATCTGGCGCACGTGTCAGAACAGGCCGAGGCCGCCTACCGTAAGGGGCTGTCGTGGTCGGAGGCCGCCGACGCCATCGACCTCGGCGAGTACGCGACCTGGCTGGACGCCGAGCGGGTCGTCGTCAACGTCTATCAGCGCTACCGCGAGCTCGACCCCGACACCCCGCAACTCGAGGTGATGGCCCTGCTGGTGATGCAGGCCGAGTGGCTGGCCAAGCGGTCCTCGTAAGTGAGCCACCGCCGTCGCGGGGGGTGCCCGGGCGTGCCTTCTTGTCCGCAGCGAGGTTCCCCGGGAATCTTCCCATTGGGTGGACGATAAGAGTCAGCGCCCGCTCCGGTTATTGCAGTGACGGATGGTGTCGGCCCTAACTCCGGGTGGCGCGAACAAAACTGATCGTGGTGGCCGGAACCTGTTGGTCGGCCGCGCCCAGGTCCGGCAGCCCGGCCGCGACGAAGAGATCGCTGAGCCGGGATGTCGTGGTTTCCCACCCGTTCGAGCGCAGATGGGCGGCGACGTCGGTGTGCTCGCCCGGGTAAGTCAAGTTGGTGAGGTCGAGATCGAGCCCGTGCCGCCGCCAGCCTTCGGTCATCAGCCGGGCTTGTTCCTGTGCCTCATCCGAAGCGCCGGTGACCGTACCGAAGTCGGCGGCGAATCGGCTTCCCTCGGCGGACAGCGGGATGATCGAGTCCAGCAACCGGACCTCGGCCTCCGGCGGGAGCCACCCGATGAGCACGCCCTCGGCGAGCCAGGCCGTCGGCTGGGCCGGATTGAAACCGGCTTCCTGCAGCGCCGCGGGCCAGTCCTCCCGGAGGTCGACGCCCACCGTGCGCAGTTCGGCGGTGGGGGTCGCACCGATGTCGGCCATCGTCGCGGTCTTGAACGCGATCACCTCGGGCTGGTCGATCTCGTACACCGTCGTCTCGGCCGGCCACCGCAGCCGGTACGCGCGTGCGTCCAGCCCGGAGGCCACGATCACGACCTGGCGCAGGCCCGACAGGCCGGCCGCAGCGAAGTAGTCGTCGAAATACCGGGCCCGGGCGGCGAAGGTATCGACCATGCGCGAAAATCCGACGCCCGTTCTCGATGTCGTCGGGATCGAGTTCGCCGGTGGCCAATTTCGTGAACACGTCGAGCCCGACGGCGCGCACCAGGGGCTCGGCGAATTCATCCGTGACAACCGGCTGAGGACGCCTGGACGCGGCCGCCCGGGCCGCCGCGACCATGGTGGCGGTGGCGCCCACGCTGTTGGCCAAGTCCCAGGTGTCGCCCTCGGTTCGTGCCATGGTCGCTCCTTCGCTGTGTCCGACTATCCACCGTAGGTGCGCGCGGTGAATGACCACGTCATCTACGGTTTGGGCATGCCCGCTGTGGAATTCGAAGCCCTCGACGACGACATCGCCTGCGTCACACTCAACCGTCCGGAACGGCTGAACGCCATCGACGGATCGCTGATCGACGGAGTCGACGGCGCGCTGGACGCGCTGGGCTCGGGTGACTTCCGGGTGGCCATCCTGACCGGTGCCGGGCGCGGGTTCTGCGCCGGCGCCGACCTGAGCGGCACCGGCCAGGCCTGGACGAACCCCAAACCGGACACCCCCGCGTTCAAGGTCAGCTACGACTCCCAGGTTCGGCTGGCCGATCTCTTCACGCGGCTCTACGAGTTGCCCGTCCCGGTGATAGCCGCCGTCAATGGCGTCGCGGTCGGCGGGGGGCTCGCCTTCGCGCTGGTCTGCGACATCCGGGTGGCCTCCGACCGGGCGCGGTTCGGTTCGGTGTTCATCAAGGCCGGCTTCTCGTCGATGGACATGGGCACCAGCTACCTGTTGCCCAAGATCGTCGGCGCGGGAGTGGCGCGCGAACTCATGCTGACCGGCCGCATCATCGACGCCGACGAGGCCTATCGAATCAAGCTCGTGCACGAGGTGGTGGCGCCGGACAACCTGATGCCCGCCGCGCTGGAGCTCGCCCGATCCATCGCCGCGAACAACGCCTACGGCGTGTGGCAGACCAAGATCGGCCTCAACGCGGCGCTGGACGCGCCGAGCCTGCGGCACGCCATCGAACTGGAGAATCGCACCCAGATCCTCAGCGGCTTCACCAACAACCCCACCGAGGCGGCCATCGCGCACCGAGAGAAGCGGGCTCCGAAGTGGGATCCGCTGTGACGCTCTAGACTTGCACGTGCCCGCCGCGCTTGCGACCGCCGCTAAACCTTCGCGATCACGTGTTCGGCGAACATCTCCAGGTTGCGAATCTTGGTTTCCAGCGGCTCGGTGTCCTGGCCCATGATGTAGGGGATTCGGAAGCCCACGATGACGTCCGTGACGCCCTTGTCCTCGAGGCGCTTGATGCCGTCCGCGGTGTAGGCGTCGGCCGAGATGACGTGGATCTCGAACGGTCCGGTCCTACCCGCTTCCTCGCGATAGCGCCTGAGCTTGGCGATGAGCCCGTCGAGTTCCTCGGGGTCGCCGCCGCCGTGCATCCATCCGTCCAGACGTGCCGCACGCCGGAGCGCCGCATCGGCGTGCCCCCCGATCAGGATCGGGATCGGCTGCGTCGGGGCCGGGGTCATCTTGGTCTTGGGGATGTCGTAGAACTCGCCGTGGAACTCGAAGTAGTCGCCCGAGGTGAGGCCTTGGATGATCTCGATGCACTCGTCCATGCGCTTGCCCCGCCGCGCGAACGGAACGCCCATCAGCTCGTAGTCCTCCGGCCACGGGCTGGTGCCCACCCCGAACCCCACCCGGTTGTCGGTCATCGCTGCCAGCGAGCTGATTTGCTTGGCCACCAGAGCGGGCGGGCGAATCGGCAGCTTGAGGACGAAGAAGTTGAACCGCAGGGTCGACGTAACGGCGCCCAGTGCCGACGTCAGCACGAACGTCTCGATGAACTCCTTGCCGTCGAGGAACTCGCGGTTGCCGTCGGGCGTGTAGGGATATTTCGAGTCGGATTCGAAGGGGTAGGCGATGCTGTCGGCGATCGTCATGGCGTGGTAGCCCGCCGCCTCGGCCGCCTGGGCCAAGGGGACGTAGTACCTGAAGTCGGTCATCGCCTCCGCATAGGTGAATCGCATGTCATCCGCCTTCCTGCCAGGGCCGTCACACGACATTAGAACGTGTTCTAGTTCGGGCCGCGCTCGGGGCCGGGCACACCGAATTCGCGGGCGCCGGGCTAGAGCTGATTTTCCGGGCCGATGACCGCCCAGACGGTCTTCCCTGACGAGGTCGGCGTGCTGCCCCACGCCCGCGCCAACGCGTCGACGATGGCCAGGCCGGACACGTCGATACCGCTGGTGGGGGGCCGCCGTCGCACGGCCGGCGAGTTGTTGCCGTCGGACACCGCGATCGTGGCCGTCGACCCGTCCGCCTCTGCCCGCATCAGCGGGACGCTTCCGGTGTGCTCCAACACGTTCTCGACGAACACGTTGACCACCACCAAGGCGACGGGGATGAGCTTGGACTGCGACCACGCGGTGAGCCACTCCCGAACCAGCCGGCGTGACTCGCGCAGGCTGCTCAGGTCGGCCGGCAGCTCGGATTCGGCACAGCGAACGGTGCGCCGCGTGAGCCGGGCGAGCGACTTCATGGCCGATTTCTCGGTGGAGACGACCGGCATGAACGAGGCGACGTCACTCTGACCGAGCGCTTCCCGGGTCGGCCGATGATTGCTGACCAACACGACCGGCACGTCGGGGCGGGCGACCTGCCAGCGAGCACCGATCAAAGTGGACCACGCCGACGGAGCAGGGGCCCGAAGCCCGGAGACGTTGACGACGACGGCCGACGGCTCGTCGGCCACGGCCTTCACGATCGCGTCGCGCAGGGCGACGGAGTTGTCGCTATCCAGCACACCCTCGACGGTCAGGACCGCCACCGACTCATCCAGCCGGGTGGCAACAGCGAGCGAACCGCGCGATCGGGCTACGGCGCTCACCTCCATGACCCCTCTCCGTTCGAGCGTCCATCCACGCTAAACCCCGCGCAGACCCGGGTCACGTAACGTTGCGTGTGTCCTGCGCGCATCGAGCGTGCCGCCGAGAACGAATGGGACGCAATCCGGCTTTTCGGCCCCGTCTCGTCCATGCCCTGCTCCTCTGATTCCGTCCGGCCGACTGGCTGAGGATCCCCCCGCGGCAGAAGCGCTTAATTCACCCGGCGGCTCGCAATGGATTCCGCGGTCCGCCTCCGGCGCGGGGAAGCGCGGCGCCCCGTCCGTGCGGAACGCCGCCCCTTGCCGGGTCGGACACTGTGAGGTTCACTGCGCAAACCGCGCACGCGCGGGGGTTACCCGCTTTACCCTCGCCGCCAAACTCCGGGATCCGCCACCTCGGTCTACCGGTGCGCGGGCGGGGAATCCGGCGAAGCCGTGGCGTAAGGCGGGGCGCCGACACCGGCAACCGAGTGCGTGCCCCAGGGGGTCTTTTCGACGATGCGCACAGGCGCGCTGCAGGTGCCCACGCTCAGGGTCGCCGTTCTGGACTGCTGGAGCGCCTCATCGGGCAGTGGCCGAGCAGGTGACGCGAAAACCGTTCCCTGCCAATGGTATTGACCGTCGTTCGGATCAAGGCGGCCAGCCAATCGCACGCACACCGGATGGGCGACCTCGCCGATCGTCAGAGTCGCGGTGCCGTCGTACGCCGCGCGGGCCTCGCCACCGTTGAGCGACATGTCGAATGCGGACCCCACCGGTTGCGGGCGCGCGGCGCGCAAGCAGGCTCGCTCGTTGAACACCTGCGCAGTACTGCGCCGCACCTCTATGCGGGTGGCCGCGGCGTCCGCCATGAGCCGCAGGCACTCGACGATGTAACGCGATTGCGCATCCACGTCCGGCCCCGCCAGGAAGAAGTAGTTGGGGAAGCCGCGCACGGCGACCCCGAAGTAGGGCTCCATGCCGTCGGCCCACGCCTGCGGGATGGTCACGCCGCCGGCCCCGACGGGCGTCTCCCCGGCGGGCGCGAATCCGGTGCCGTAGACGATGGCGTCGACGCAGTGGTCGACACCGTCAGCGGTGCGGATGCCCGTCGGGGTGATGCCGGTGATGGCCGCTCCGACCAGCGCGGGCCGCGGTGGGCCGCGATGCGCGGCCGGCCGGACGCGGCGGCCCAGCCAGCGTTTGGCGCGGGTCGCCGCTGTCGGCAGTTCGTCGACGATCCGGCGCGGCGCGTGCGTGAACACGGTCACCGAGGCGGCCGATTCGGTCAGCCGCGCGAGGTGGTGGCCGGCGCTGGCGTCGGCGCCGACGACCGCGACGCTTTTACCGGCCGGGTCGAAGCCGGGATCCCACTGCGCCGCGTGAAAGGACGGGCCGCCAAAGTCGTCGTGGCCGGGAAAGTCGGGAATCCATGGGACGTAGGGCTGCTCGCCCGCGCGCACCACGATCCGGCTGTTCCAGGTCTTCCCGTCCGCGGCGTGCACGACCCAGGTGTCGGTGGCGTCGTCGAAGACCTCGGCGGCCGGTCGGTCGTCCAGGACCAGCGCATCGGTGATGCCGGCCGCCGCCAGTTGTGCCGCGACAGCCGCACCGGCGGCACCGCGGCCGATGACGACGACGCGCGGGCCCTGCGCCGCCGGCGTCACAGAAACCTGCTGCGCTTCCACCCGCGGCGCGCGATCGGGCCCAACAGACCCACTTCGGTCAGAAACGCCGCCAGCGGAGCGAAGCCGGCGACCTGGATCTCACGGCGGTGGGGGCTGCTGCGCGCGATCTTGCGGGCGCGCCTGGCGTCCAAGCCCGTGCGCGCGTAGGGGATCGGGTTGCTGAACAGATAGTTGAAGAAGTACCCGCCGAGCCCGTTGATGTTGGCCATGAACCATCTGTTGAGACGCGGCATCTCGGCGACGCGCTTGCGGGCGCCGTCACGGGCGAACTGGATGTGGCGCGCCTCCTCGGTGACGTGAATCCGCATGAGCCGCTGAATGATCGGCTGTAGTTCCGGGTCCTCCATCATCTGCCGCTGCAGCGAGTCGAAGATCTCCTCGCCGATCAGCGCGGCCACCCACAGCATCGAGCCGCGCTGGAATGCCAGCGGGAGCGAGTTGATGATCATGCGTTGGAACCGCCGCGGGCGCACCGGCTTGGCGCCGATCCGCTCGATGGCCTTGCCGAACATGACCATGTGGCGGGTCTCGTCGCCCAGCTCCGTCAGCTTGTAATGCGTCGAATTACTGGTCGGGTCCTCGTGCAGGATCGTGCGCAGCAACGACTGGTTGAGCATGTTCTCGAACCAGATGCCGGCCGACAGCGTGTTGACCAGCTCCTGGCGGGACAGCTCGATCTGCTGTGCGCGGGTCATTTCGTCCCACATCGGCGTGCCGTACAGCGACACCAGCCGCGGCGGCAGATAGAACTTGTCCGGGTCCAGCGGCGCGTCCCAGTCGATGTCCACGATCGGCTCGTAGGACTTCTTGACCGAGCCCTTCAGCAATCGGTCGGAAAACTCCTCACGACTCGGCCCGCCCGGCTTCACCGCAGTGGTCATGCTTCGGCTTCCCTTCATCGGGTGCTCCAGACGGTACCCATGGTACCGGGTACTTGAGGACCCGACTAGGGCTTTCAGATTTCGATTCGGCAATCTGGCGTCACCACCCGCGCGCGTGGAGGAGATGGGTTGACCCGGCATATTCACGTCATCGGCATCGGCGTGGGCGACCCCGCGTACCTGACGGTCCAGGCGATCGAGGCGCTCAACGACACCCAGGTCTTCTTCGCGATGGACAAGGGCGAGGCCAAGAGCGACCTGGTGGCGTTGCGGCGCGAGATCTGCGCCCGGTTCATCCGCGAGCCCGGGTACCGATTCGTCGAGTTGCCCGACCCCGAACGGTCGGCAGGCTCGGACTATCGCGATGCGGTGTCGGAGTGGCACGCCGCACGGGCGCGGCTGTGGGCCGGGGCCTTCGCCGACGAGCTGGGTCCAGACGGGGTCGGCGCGCTCCTGGCCTGGGGTGACCCGTCGCTCTACGACAGCACATTGCGCATCCTCGACGCGGTCGCCGCCGAGCTGGACTTCACCTTCGACGTCATCCCGGGCATCACTGCGGTGCAGGCGCTGACGGCCCGACACCGCATCCCGCTCAACGAGATCGGGGAACCGGTTCTGATCACCACCGGTAGAAAGCTGCGCGCGCACGGGCTGGCCGGTTCTGCGGTGGTGATGCTCGACGCCGACTGCTCGTTTCAGGTGTGCCCCGCGGACACCCGAATCTGGTGGGGCGCCTACCTCGGCACCGATGACGAGCTCCTGGTCGCGGGCACCGTCGGCGAGGTGGGCCGGCGCATCGCGGCGCTGCGCGCCGAAGCTCGCGCACAGCACGGCTGGATCATGGACACCTATTTGCTGCGAGCGGCAGACTGAGTAGGTGCCCGAACTTCCCGAGATCGAAGCGCTGGTCGACCACCTGCGGCGCCGTGCCGTCGGGTTGCCGGTCGGCCGCGTCGACGTGGCCGCCCTGTCGGTGCTGAAAACCTTCGACCCCCCGGTCACCGCCCTGCAGGGACACGCCGTGACCGGATCCCGGCGCTGGGGCAAGTACCTCGGCCTGGAGGCCGGGGAGCGGTGGTTGATCGCCCACCTCTCCCGCGCGGGTTGGTTGCGCTGGTCCGACAAGCTGGCCGCGGCGCCGCTGCGGCCGGGCAAGGGGCCGATCGCGCTGCGGGTGCACCTCGGCACGCCCGGCGAGGCGCCCGGATTCGATCTCACCGAGGCGGGGACCCAGAAGCGGCTGGCGGTGTGGCTCGTCGACGACCCGCGGCAGGTACCGGGGATCGCCGTGCTGGGCCCCGACGCGTTGGACCTGCGCGCCGACGATCTGGCGCGCGTGCTGGCCGGCAACACGGGCCGCATCAAGACCGTCCTCACCGACCAAAAAGTGATCGCCGGCATCGGCAACGCCTACAGCGACGAGATCCTGCACGTCGCCAAGATCTCACCGTTCGCGACCGCCGGGAAGCTGACCGACGAGCAACTCATCACCCTGCACGACGCCATGGTCATCGTCCTGACGGACGCGGTGAACCGTTCGGTCGGCCAGGGTGCCGCGATGCTCAAAGGGGAGAAACGGTCCGGGCTGCGGGTGCACGCCCGCACCGGGCTGCCGTGCCCGGTCTGCGGCGACACCGTGCGCGAGGTGTCGTTCGCGGACAAGTCTTTTCAGTACTGTCCGACGTGCCAGACCGGCGGCAAGGTGTTGGCGGACCGCCGGATGTCGCGGCTGCTCAAATAGGCGGTGGGCGAGGCCGATATGCTGCCCGGGTGACTCGTCAGAAGATCCTGATCACCGGTGCCAGTTCGGGCCTGGGCGCCGGCATGGCACGCGCGTTCGCCGCGAAGGGACGTGACCTGGCGCTGTGCGCCCGTCGCACCGACCGGCTCGACGAGCTGAAAGCTGAGCTTTCGCAGCGGTATCCGAATATCACGATCGCGGTCGCGGCGCTGGACGTCAACGACCACGAACAGGTGCCAAAAGTGTTCGCCGAACTCAGCGACGAGCTCGGCGGCATCGACCGAGTCATCGTCAACGCCGGCATCGGCAAGGGCGCGAAGCTGGGCTCCGGCAAGTTGTGGGCGAACAAGGCGACCATCGAGACCAACCTCGTCGCCGCGCTGGTGCAGATCGAGACCGCGCTGGAGATGTTCCACAAGAGCGGCTCGGGGCATTTGGTGCTGATCTCGTCGGTGCTTGGCAACAAAGGGGTCCCGGGTGTCAAAGCCTCCTACGCCGCAAGCAAAGCCGGCGTCAGCTCGTTGGGTGAGTCGCTGCGGGCCGAATACCACAGCGGTCCCATCAGGGTCTCGACGATCGAGCCGGGCTACATCGAGTCGGAGATGACCGCCAAATCAAACAGCACGATGTTCATGGTGGACAACGAATCTGGTGTCAAGTCGTTGGTCGATGCTATCGAGCGGGAGCCGGGCCGGGCGGCGGTGCCGTGGTGGCCCTGGGTGCCGCTGGTCCAGGTGATGCGGGTGCTGCCGGCGCGGCTGGGCAAGTGGTTCGCCTAGCAACGTGACGGCTCGCCGGCCGTTCGTTAATGCGCGGCCGGTGTGTAATGTCTTGCTTCGGTGATGAATTCGGGCTTGCCGTACGTCGCCAACCGGAGCTTGATGAGCCCGATGACGTACGCGTCGGTGATGTCCCGCAGCACGGGGATGCGGCTGGCGTGACTCACGGCCGTGAAACGCCCGATGATGAACGGCGCCGTGAGGGCGATGCGCACCAGATCGGTTGGCCCGAGCGAGACGCCCATGGCCTCCGCGATATCGCGATCACCATTGCAGAAGGTGCGGACGAACGTCAGCTTGCTGAAACTCTTCTCGACCGCGTCGGCGCAACGGTCGAACACCGTCGTGCCGGGACGCAGGTAGGCCGCCATCGTGCCGCGGACTAGTTCCTGGCAGATGGCGTCGAATCCGTTGCGCAGCAGCGCCGAGCGCGCGTGCATGATGTGCATGATGTCGGCGGGTTCGGAGGGCAACAGTTCCTCCGGCAGGCCGAGCAGAAAGCAGCGGTACCTGGCGAATTCGACGGCGGCGCGCTCCCCGGCGGTGAACTCCGTCCGGCCCTGCTGGCGCGCTTTGCGGGCCAGCAGGTACTGGCCGATCATTCCGGCGGGCATCTGGTCGACCTGCGGCACCGGCATGCCGTAGACGGCGGTGTCCCACTTGGCGGACTTCTTCAGCGCGTTGTAGCGGACCATCGAGTGCATCAACCGGACCATGGCGGCCGCTTCGAATCCGGGGCCGTAGCGGTCCAGGGCGCCGGGCAGGGTGGTGACGGCGAAGAAGCTGGCCGTCTCGTTGACCCGCCGGGCGGCCCGCTTGCCCGAGAGCGCCCCCGTCAGGGCCATCGGCAGGGCGGCGTAGGTGTTGGTGAAGGTCGCGACGAAGGCGCCGCGGATGATGAAGGGGGCCAGCAACGCCGCGGGGATGCGCTCCTGGCGGGCGCCTTCGCGGACCAGGTCGAAGTCGATCCACTCCGGGGTGTCCTCCATGGCGGCGATGAACGACGCCAGCTCGGGGGGCGCGTCGGGCACCGCCTCGATCCCCTCCCGGCAGGCGGTCTTGAGCATGTCGATCAGGTGCGTGGCGCTGTGCGTGTCCATCAGGGCTGCATAGGGATCGGCGACGACGTCGCCGAGCATGGTGGCCGTGCTGATCAACTCCGTGACGCGGTCGTCTTCCAGGATCGGCGCGCGGTCTGCGACCCAGGCGGGCAGCGCGGAGTCGACGTCGGGTTCCGTGGCCAGCCGGTCCGGCTGCTGGTCGAAGTCGAAGTCCCCGTAGAGAGCGGGCTGCAGATCGCGCTGACTACGCACCCGCCGCGCGAGTTCGGGGTAGTACGTGACCATCGGACCCTCCGCCTAGTGACACTGAGTGAGTAATACTCACAAGTTGTTAGTTACGCTGTCAAGCGTGACTCAGGCGTCCGAGGCCGTCCCGAGGCGGCGCATGACCGCCGAGGGCCGGCGCGAGCAGATCCTCGACGTCACGCACGCGATCGTCGACGCCGAAGGCTTCCACGCGGCGACGCCGAACCGCATCGCGGAGGCGGCCGGCATCAACCGGTCGTTGATCTATCAGAAGTTCGGCGACTTGGCCGGGCTGTTCGTCGAGCTGATCGACCGTGAGGCCGCGCGCGCCGGCGCACAATTCGCCGAGGCGATCTCGGGACTGGACGCCGCCGCCGGGGATCAGTCGTTGGTGCTCGCGTTCGACGGCGTGCTGGCCGCCGTCGACGCCCACCCGGCGACGTGGCGCCTGTTTCTGTTCCCGCCGCAGGGTGCCCCGCCGGAGTTGTATACCCGCCTGGCGCAATCTCAGGCCGTCGTGCTCGACTTCTTCGTCCGCGAGCTGCTGCGCGTCAATCCGCGGCTGCACGACCCCGAATACACCGCTCGGATCCTGCATGCCGCCGGCCGCGAATTGCTGCAGCTGCACCTCAGCGACCCGCAGAACGCGACTGTGGAACGCCTGCGCACCTTTGTCCGGCGGTTCGGATCCGAGCTCGTGGTTTCGACCCGCTGAGAGCGCGGTTGCCGCGAAACATCATCCGGCGCGGCCTCTTTCGGTCCGATAGCGACGCACCAGCGCATCGGTCGAGCTGTCCGATTGCGGCGCCGGCGACCCGTCGGAGGTGATCACCGGGAGCAGCGCCTTGGCCTGAGTTTTGCCCAGTTCCACGCCCCACTGGTCAAACGAGTCGATACCCCAGATCACCCCCTCGGTGAACACCTGGTGCTCGTAGAGCGCGATCAACTGGCCCAGCGTCGACGGGGTGAGGCGGTTCGCCAGGATCGACGTGGACGGCCGATTGCCCGGCATCACCTTGTGCGGCACGATCTCCGCGGGAGTGCCCTCCGCGGCGATCTCCTCGGCCGTCTTGCCGAACGCCAGCACCTGGGTCTGGGCGAAGAAGTTGCTCATGAGCAGGTCGTGCATGCTGCCGGTGCCCTCGGCGGTCGGCAGGTCGTCGAGCGGTTGACTGAACGCGATGAAATCGGCCGGTATCAGCCGGGTGCCCTGGTGCAGCAACTGGTAGAAGGCGTGCTGCCCGTTGGTTCCCGGCTCGCCCCAGAAGATTTCACCGGTATCGGTGGTAACGGGTGCGCCGTCGGCGCGCGTCGACTTGCCGTTGGATTCCATGGTCAGCTGTTGCAGGTAGGCGGCGAACCGGGACAGGTCGTTGGAATAGGGCAGCACGGCGCGCGATTGCGCGCCCATGAAGTTGGAGTACCACGCCCCGATCAGCCCGAGCAGCACGGGCGCGTTCGACTCCAGTGGAGCGGTTTGGAAATGCCGGTCGACGATGTGGAATCCGGAGAGGAAATCCCCGAAGGCGTTGCGGCCGATGGCCGCCATCACCGAAAGGCCGATCGCCGAGTCGACCGAATACCGACCGCCCACCCAGTCCCAGAACCCGAACATGTTGTCGGTGTTGATCCCGAAGTCGTCGACCAGGCGCTTGTTCGTCGAAACGGCCACGAAGTGCTTGGACACCGCGGAGTCGCCGAGGGAGTCGGTCAGCCAGCGCCGGGCGGCGGTCGCGTTGGTGAGCGTCTCCAGGGTGGAAAACGTCTTGGACGCAACGATGAAAAGCGTTGTGGCCGGGTCCAAGTCGGCCAGGGTGGCGATCAGGTCGGCCGGGTCGACGTTGGAGACGAAGCGCGCCGAGATTCCTGCGTCAGCGTAGTGGCGCAGCGCCTGGTAGACCATCACCGGGCCGAGGTCCGACCCGCCGATACCGATGTTGACGACGGTGCTGATCCGTTCGCCGGTGGCGCCCCTCCATTCGCCGCTGCGCAGCCGGTCGGTGAAATCGCCCATCCGGTCCAGCACCGCGTGAACGTCCTCGACGACGTTGTGGCCGTCGACGATCAGCTCCGTGTCGCGGGGCAGCCGCAGCGCGGTGTGCAGCACCGCGCGATCCTCCGAGGTGTTGATGTGCGCACCGGAGAACATCTGGTCGCGGCGCTCCTCGAGGTTAGCCGCGCGGGCCAAATCGACCAGCAGCCGCAGCGTCTCTCGGGTGATGCGGTGTTTGCTGTAGTCGATGTAGAGGTCGCCGACGGAGACGGTCAGATCGCGGCCGCGGTCCGGGTCGTCGTCGAAGAACTGGCGAAGGTGGATCTCGCCGATTTGTTCGTGATGCCTGCGCAGGGCGTCCCATGCCGGGGCGGCGGTGATGTCGCGGGTCATGCTTCGACACTAGTGCGGCCCCACGTGACCGAGCCAGGTCCACCGGATGAACTCAGTGACCGAGCCGGCCCCTGCCCAACCGCAACAGCAGCATCGCCAGGTCCTTGCCCTCGGGACCAAGCTCGCTGTATCGCTCGATGACCTGCATTTCGCGGCTGTGCACCAACCGGGTGCCGCCGGACGCCATTCGGACCTTGCCGATCGCCCGGGACACTTCGGCCCGCCGCTTGACCGCGGCAAGGATCTCGGCGTCGAGCCGGTCGATCTCTCGGCGCAACTCGCCGATGTCTGCCGCCTGCTCGGTGTCGACCATTTCGATTTCCATCTCTGCTGACTCCGCGTTCTCCTGATGTGGGGGTTCTGGTCTCATCCGGCACGGACCTCACAAAAGAGACGAGCCCCGAATCCGGAAGCGGACCACGGGGCTTTAGCGAAGCAGCTAGACCACGGGCACCGCTGGCCGGTACCGATAGAAAAATCGGCCGACCGACTCGCGGGGCCGCTGCTGCGCGTCGAGCACCCACCGAGTGTGCCACTAGGGACAGCGCGCGCGCAAAAATCCCGCGCCTAACCGGCCGATACGCTGCGCGGAACGGTCGTCCACGTGCCTACCCACGCGTGTCGCCCGGCGGCGGTAAGTTGGGACCGTCATGAGCGTGCAGGCAACCGAACCCAAGACGGACTCCGCGGTGGATGAGCTGCTCGACGGCCTCAACCCGCAGCAGCGCCAGGCGGTGGTGCACCAGGGTCCGCCGCTGCTGATCGTGGCCGGCGCGGGATCGGGCAAGACGGCGGTGTTGACCCGCCGCATCGCGTACCTGATCGCGGCGCGGGGCGTTGGGGTGGGGCAAATCCTGGCCATCACCTTCACCAACAAGGCCGCCGCGGAAATGCGCGAGCGCGTGGTGCGGCTGGTCGGCAACCGGGCGCGCGCGATGTGGGTGTCCACCTTCCACTCGACCTGCGTGCGCATCCTGCGCAATCACGCGTCGCTGATCGACGGCCTCAATTCCAACTTCTCGATCTACGACGCCGACGACTCGCGGCGCCTGCTGCAGATGATCGGGCGCGACATGGGCCTGGACATCAAGCGCTACTCGCCGCGCCTGCTGGCCAACGCCATCTCCAACCTGAAGAACGAACTGGTCGACCCCGCCCGGGCGGTGGGTGCCCTGACCGATGACTCGGACGACCTGGCGCGCACCGTCGCGTCGGTCTACGGCGAATACCAGCGGCGGCTGCGGGCGGCCAACGCGCTGGACTTCGACGACCTCATCGGTGAGACGGTCGCGGTGCTGCAGACGTTCCCGAACATCGCCCAGTACTACCGGCGGCGGTTCCGGCACGTCCTGGTCGACGAATACCAGGACACCAACCACGCGCAGTACGTGTTGGTGCGCGAACTCGTCGGCCACGGAACCCCCGACGACGAAGCGTCAGACGACGTGCCGCCGGCGGAGTTGTGCGTGGTCGGCGACGCCGACCAGTCGATCTACGCGTTCCGCGGTGCCACCATCCGCAACATCGAGGACTTCGAACGCGACTATCCCGACGCCACAACCATTTTGCTGGAACAGAACTACCGCTCGACCCAAAACATCCTGTCGGCGGCCAACGCCGTGATCGCGCGCAACGCCGGGCGTCGTGAGAAGCGGCTGTGGACCGACGCCGGCACCGGTGAGCTCATCGTCGGCTACGTCGCCGACAACGAACACGACGAGGCGCGGTTCGTGGCCCAGGAGATCGATGCGCTCGCCGAGCGGGGCGAGATCACCTACAACGACGTGGCCGTGTTCTACCGCACCAACAATTCGTCGCGGTCGCTGGAAGAGGTGTTCATCCGCGCCGGAATCCCCTACAAAGTCGTTGGTGGAGTGCGCTTCTACGAGCGCAAGGAAATCCGCGACATCGTCGCCTACCTGCGGGTGCTGGACAACCCGGGCGACGCCGTCAGCATGCGGCGCATCCTCAACACCCCCCGGCGGGGCATCGGCGACCGCGCCGAGGCTTGTGTGGCGGTCTACGCGGAGAACACGGGCTCGAGTTTCGCCGACGCGCTTGCGGCCGCGGCCGACGGCAAGGTTCCGATGCTCAACACCCGCGCGGAAAAGGCGATCGCGGGCTTTGTCGAGTTGCTCGACGACCTGAGGGGCCGCCTGGACGACGATCTCGGAGACCTGGTCGAGTCGGTGCTCGAGCGGACGGGATACCGCCGGGAACTGGAATCGTCCACCGACCCGCAAGAGCTCGCCCGTCTGGACAACCTCAACGAACTGGTCAGCGTGGCACACGAATTCAGCATCGACAGGGCGAACGCGGCCGCCCTCGGCGAGTCGTCACCCGAGGACGAGGACGTGCCGGAGACCGGTGTGCTGGCGGACTTCCTGGAGCGGGTCTCCCTGGTCGCCGACACCGATGACATCCCGGAGCATGGCGCGGGTGTGGTGACGCTGATGACGCTGCACACCGCGAAGGGGTTGGAGTTTCCGGTGGTGTTCGTCACCGGCTGGGAAGACGGGATGTTTCCCCACATGCGGTCGCTCGACGACGCAGGCGAACTGTCCGAGGAGCGGCGCCTGGCGTACGTCGGCATCACCCGGGCCCGTCAGCGGCTGTATCTGAGCAGGGCCATCGTCCGGTCCTCCTGGGGGCAGCCGATGCTCAACCCGGAATCGCGGTTCCTGCGCGAGATTCCGCAGGAACTCATTGACTGGCGGCGCCTCGCGCCGGCGCCGTCGTTCAGCGCGCCGGTCAGCGGCGCCGGCCGGTTCGGTGCCCCCCGCGCAGCGCCCATGACTCGCTCTGGAGGCGCGAGCAAGCGCCCGTTGCTGGTCCTGGAACCTGGCGACCGCGTGACGCACGACAAGTACGGTCTGGGCCGGGTCGAGGAAGTGTCCGGCGTCGGCGAATCGGCGATGTCGCTGATCGACTTCGGCAGCGCGGGCCGGGTGAAGCTGATGCACAACCACGCCCCGCTCAGCAAGCTCTAGCGGGCTCGCGTCAGCAACCGCCCTTTGCCGCCGAGCGTGAAGCCACGGTGAGATCTCGCCGAATATTCCACCCTGAGAACACGTTCGGCGGGAGTCAGCCCTGCACCCAGCGCGTGGTTTTCGGGTGCAGCGCCAAAATCGCACTGGCAAGGGGCAGCACCCACAGGAAGTACACGATCCACGCCACCCGCGCACCCGCGATGAAAACGCCGCCGTAGGTCAGCACCGCGACGACGGCGCCGGCCACGATGAGGTAGCGGCCCAGCGGCCGGTGCTGCAGCAACATGATGACGCCGGAAACGGTGGTCGCGGCGAACACGATGGCGAGGAACGCGACCGCGATGCAGAACAGGCGGTCGGTTCGCCACCAGCCGGCGATCAGGTCGGTGGCCACCACCGACGTCGCCCATCCGCTGATGATGCTGACGGCGCAGGCGGCGACGGCGGTGCGGCCGCTGTGCGCGTCGGTCGCCGCGCCGGCGAACGATCCGCGACCCGCGCGCGGGGCGGCCGCATCACCCGGCGACTGCCGGGGAAGGTGGGTGGTCGGGGAGTCCGCCACGGTGGGAACCGGTCCGGTTGGTGCGCGGCGGATGATCCGGGTGTGCGATTCGGACGGTGACTCAAGCTCCGGAGATTGTGGAGCGGGTGCTGCGGGCTGGTCTGGCGCGGTCACCTCAACCAGAGTAGTTGCCGACCATAAGTCCACGCTTTGCGAGCCACGGCACGGGGTCGATGCGTTCGGTGCCGCCCTGGAGCACCTCGAAGTGCAGGTGCGGGCCGGTGGAGTTACCGCGGTTACCCATGGTGGCGATCTGATCGCCGGCCATCACCCGCTCGCCGACGCGGACCAACGTGGTGTTGACGTGGCCGTAGAGCGTCACCGTGCCGTCGGCGTGGCGCAGCTTGACCCACATTCCGTAGCCGGCGGTCGGCCCGGCGTCGATCACGACGCCGTCGGAGACCGCGTAGATCGGCGTCCCGATCGAGTTGGCGAGGTCGATTCCCGCGTGCAGCACGCCCCAGCGATAGCCGAAGTTGGAGGTGAAGATGCCCTTGGTCGGCATGACGTAGAGCGGCTGCTGCAGCCTCGCCTCGCGCTGGGCGCGGTCGTTCGCGAAGGCGACACCCCTGGCCAGCTCTTGGTTGTGCAGGGCCGCGCTTGCCGCCGGACGAACCGCGATCACCTGGGCGCCCCGGGTGGCGTCGCCGGCGGACCCGCCGCCCAGTGACGAAGTGTTGGCCGCGAGCATGGGCTCGGCCTGTGCGGGGGCGGCGTGCCCGGTCGCGCTGTGTGCGGCTGCGGCGGCCGCGCCGGCGGCCATCGCCGAGATCAGCAGGCGGCCTTTGGCGGCGCTGGTGGGCTGCTTCCGGTGCTGCCCGGCCCGCCGCACCAGCGGGATGACGTCGGTGTCTTGAAGACGGTCTGCACCGGTGTCGCGCGCGGCGTCCCGACCGGTGCGGTGCGAGCGATCGAACCGGGAGTCGGCGGGCAGCCGAACCACGGCGGGCGCAGCCAGCCGAAGCGGCGCCAGGTTGTCCGCATCGTTGAGGTCGTCGAGCTCGGGAGCCAGCAACACCTGCGCGGCGTTGTCGAACGTGGAATCGTCGCTGAAATCCAGCTCGGCCAGATCCGTGGCGTCGTTGAAGTCCAGGTCGTCGAAGTCGAAGCCGTCGAGGGGCAGGATTTCGGTGACTTCGTTGCGATGCGGCTCTACGGCCCGGCCGCCTGCTGCGCGACCTACCCTCACGACGCCTGTAGCCACGGCGGAAGTACGAGCGAAACGGTGCAGGGGCAAGCTGAATTGTCCTCGTATCGTGACCATAACGTTATCTGGACCCTGAGACGGTAGCCGCTCGGCAACGACGCTGGCAACCTCCGCCGGGGATCCGGCCGAAAGTGTGACTTGGATCACCGGGGGCACCGGCGATCGGGCCGTGACCTGCGCCACATCGAGGGACGCGGCGGTAGCGGCCTGTTGCAGGGTCGATACAGTTCGTCCGTGCGAGTTGCCCGGGGCGGCACCGCCGGAGTTTTTCAGGCCTAGCAGTCAAGCCGAGTGAAGACAGTGAGCTCATGGACCTTTTCGAGTATCAAGCAAAAGAATTGTTCGCCAAGCACAACGTACCGAGTACGCCCGGCCGGGTGACGGACACCGCCGAGGGTGCTCGGGACATCGCCAACGAAATCGGCCGGCCGGTAATGGTCAAGGCGCAGGTCAAGATTGGTGGACGGGGCAAGGCGGGTGGCGTCAAGTACGCGGCGACGCCCGCCGACGCCTACGAGCACGCCACGAACATCCTCGGCCTGGACATCAAGGGCCACATCGTCAAAAAGCTCCTGGTTGCCGAGGCCAGCGACATCGCCGAGGAGTACTACATCTCCTTCCTGCTCGATCGCGCCAACCGCACCTACCTCGCGATGTGCTCGGTCGAGGGCGGCATGGAGATCGAAGAGGTGGCCGCCACCAAGCCCGATCGGCTCGCGAAGGTTCCGGTGGACGCCGTCAAGGGCGTCGACGTCGCGACCGCCCGCTTCATCGCCGAGCAGGGCCACCTGCCGGCCGAGGTGCTCGACGCCGCCGCCGTCACCATCTCCAAGCTGTGGGAGGTGTTCGTCGGCGAGGACGCCACGCTGGTTGAGGTCAACCCGTTGGTGCGCACCCCCGACGACCGGATCCTGGCGCTCGACGGGAAGGTCACGCTGGACGCCAACGCCGACTTCCGTCACCCCGAGCACGCGCAGTTCGAGGACCGCGCGTCCACCGACCCGCTCGAGCTGAAAGCCAAGGAACACGACCTCAACTACGTCAAGCTCGACGGCCAGGTCGGCATCATCGGCAACGGCGCGGGCCTGGTGATGTCCACGCTGGATGTGACCGCCTACGCGGGCGAGAAGCACGGCGGCGTCAAGCCGGCCAACTTCCTGGACATCGGGGGCGGCGCATCGGCGGAGGTGATGGCTGCCGGGCTGGATGTGATCCTGAACGACGCTCAGGTCAAGAGCGTGTTCGTCAACGTCTTCGGCGGCATCACCTCGTGTGACGCCGTGGCCACCGGGATCGTCAAGGCGCTGGAGATGCTGGGCGACGAGGCCAACAAGCCGCTGGTGGTGCGCCTCGACGGCAACAACGTCGACGAGGGCCGTCGCATCCTGGCCGAGGCCAACCATCCGCTGGTGATCCAAGCCGAAACCATGGACGCCGGTGCCGACAAAGCCGCCGAGCTGGCCAACAAGTAAGGGAGCCAATCAATGTCGATCTTCCTGAACAAGAATTCCAAGGTCATCGTCCAGGGCATCACCGGTGGCGAGGGGACCAAGCACACCGCGCTCATGCTCAAGGCCGGCACCCAGCTGGTGGGCGGCGTCAACGCCCGCAAGGCCGGCACCACGGTCGCGCACAAGGACGCCGGCGGCAACGACATCGAGCTGCCGGTGTTCGGCACCGTGGAGGAGGCGATGAAGGAGACCGGCGCCGACGTCTCCGTGGTCTTCGTGCCGCCCAAGTTCGCCAAGGACGCGATCATCGAGGCCATCGACGCCGAGATCCCGCTCCTGGTCGTCATCACCGAGGGAATTCCGGTCCAGGACACCGCATACGCGTGGGCCTACAACATCGATAGGGGTCACAAGACGCGGATCATCGGCCCGAACTGCCCGGGCATCATCACGCCCGGTGAGGCGCTGGCGGGCATCACGCCCGCGACCATCACCGGCTCCGGACCGGTCGGGCTGGTGTCCAAGTCGGGCACGCTGACCTACCAGATGATGTTCGAGCTTCGGGATTTCGGGTTTTCCACGGCCATCGGCATCGGCGGCGACCCGGTGATCGGCACCACCCACATCGACGCGATCGAGGCGTTCGAGAAGGACCCCGACACCAAGCTGATCGTGATGATCGGTGAGATCGGCGGTGACGCTGAGGAGCGTGCGGCCGACTACATCAAGGCGCACGTCACCAAGCCGGTCGTCGGCTATGTCGCGGGATTCACCGCGCCGGAGGGCAAGACGATGGGCCACGCGGGCGCGATCGTCTCGGGCTCGTCGGGCACCGCGGCCGCCAAGAAGGAGGCCCTGGAGGCGGCTGGCGTCAAGGTCGGCAAAACGCCGTCGGAGACGGCGGCGCTGGCCCGCGAGATCCTGGGCGCCCTGTAACGGGATCTCGCACTTGACCCGCGCCGGCGACGATGCGGCGCGACGCGACGAGGAGGAGCGGCGCCGATGAGCCTGGACCCGTGCACACCGGTCGTCGTGGGAGTCGGGCAGGCCGCGGAACGCATCGGCGATCCCGATTACCGGGCGATGTCACCCGTGGAGCTGGCCGCGGGCGCCGCCCGGGCCGCCCTGGTCGACTGCGGCGCCGACGTCGACGCGGTGGCAACGGCCGTCGACACCGTGGCCGGGGTCCGGCAATTCGAGATCTCCGGGCCCGTCGCCGCGGCCGTGCTGGGGCGGTCCAACAACTATCCGCGGTCCGTGGCCAAGCGCCTCGGTGCGCGGCCCGCCCGCGCGATCCTGGAGATCGTCGGCGGCCAGGGGCCTCAGCACCTGGTTAGCGAACTCGCCGCCCAGATCGCCGCGGGTAGTTCCCAGGTCGCCCTGATCTTCGGCTCGGACGCGACGTCGACGTTGCGTCACTTCGCGAAAGCCGAGGACAAGCCCGACTTCACCGAGACCGTCGACGGCGACCTGGAGGACCGCGGAACGGGAATCGAGAAGCTGATCTCGCGCTACACGGTCATCCACGGGTTGACGACGGCGCCGATCCAGTACGGGCTGCTGGAAAACGCCCGCCGAGCCGGCACCGGCCTGGGGCCGGCCGAATACCGGCGGGCGATGGGGGAGCTGTTCGCGCCGTTCACCAAGATCGCCGCCAACAACCCGTTCGCCGCCGCGCCGGTCGAGCGCAGCGTGGAAGAGCTGATCACGGTGACCGAGAGCAACCGGATGATCGCCGAGCCGTATCCGCGGCTGATGGTGGCCCGCGACCAGGTGAACCAGGGCGCGGCGGCGCTGCTGATGTCGGTCGAGGCGGCGCGCCGCCTTGGGGTCCCCGAGGAAAATTGGGTGTACCTGCACGGGCGCGCCGACCTCGAGGAGCAGGCCATGCTGCAGCGTCCGGACCTCGGGCACGCCCCGTCGGCCGTGCTGGCGGTGCGCGAGGCGCTCGGGATGGCCGGCATCGGCATCGACGACGTCGCCACCTTCGATCTGTACAGCTGCTTTCCCGTGCCGGTGTCCAACATCTGCGACGGCATGGGAATTGCGCCCGACGATCCACGCGGACTGACCCTGACCGGGGGGCTGCCGTTCTTCGGCGGCGCCGGCAACAACTATTCGATGCATGCCATCGCCGAGACGGTGGCCCAAATGCGCGTTGCGCCAGGACGTTTCGGCCTGGTCGGCGCCAACGGCGGCATGATGAGCAAGTATTCGGTCGGTGTTTACTCGACCACGCCCGCCGAGTGGAAGCCGGACCGCAGCGCGGAATTGCAGGCGCAGGTCGCCGCCTGGCCCACGCACCCTGTGACCGAGAACGCCGACGGCACGGGCACGGTCGAGACCTACACAGTGCGCCGCGACGGCGATCGCGCGACCGGCATCGTCATCGGCCGCCTCGACGACGGCAGCCGGTTCCTGTCGAGCACCGAGGACGACGAGTTGATCGCGCTGCTGATCGACGGCGACCCCCTCGGACGTTCGGTGCGGGTGCGGTCCTTCGACTACGGCAACCGCTGCACGCTGTAGGCCGACCGCCGGTCCTTCCGCGACACATCAACTACGCACACGACACGCCGCGGACGGTCGCTGTGCTTTATGTCTCGCGGCTACGACATGTCTCGCAGCTACGACGAGACGAAGTCGCGCTCAGACCAGAGCCGCCAGCTTGCCGGCCAGCCGCTCCACGTACGCGGCGATCTCGTCGTCGGGCCGGTCCGGCAGACCGAACAGCACCTCGGTCACGCCGAGTTCGGCCCAGCGCGCCAGCTTCTCGGGCACGGGCTTGAAGTCCAGCGCCACGATCTGCGGCGCACCCTCCCGGCCGGCGGCGGCCCACGTGTCCTGCAGCAGCTTCACCGGCTCGTCGATGTCGAAGTCGCGGGGAGTGGTGATCCAGCCGTCGGCGCTGCGGGCGATCCATTTGAAGTTCTTCTCGTTCCCGGCCGCACCGACCAGCACGGGAATGTGGGATTGCACCGGCTTGGGCCACGCCCAGCTGGGCCCGAACTTGACGAACTCCCCGTCGTAGGCGGCTTCCTCCTGGGTCCACAGCGCGCGCATTGCTTCGATGTACTCGCGCAGCATCGTGCGGCGCCGCCCGGGCGGCACCCCGTGATCGGCGAGCTCGTCGGTGTTCCACCCGAATCCCACGCCGAGGCTGACCCGCCCGCCGGACAGGTGGTCGAGGGTCGCGATACTTTTCGCCAGCGTGATCGGGTCGTGCTCCACGGGCAGCGCCACCGCGGTCGACAGCCGCACCCGAGACGTCACCGCGCAGGCCGCGCCCAGGCTCACCCAGGGGTCCAGCGTTCGCATGTAGCGGTCGTCGGGCAGCGACGCGTCGCCGGTGGTGGGGTGGGCCGCCTCCCGCTTGACCGGGATGTGGGTGTGTTCCGGCACGTAGAACGTCCGGAAGCCGTGATCGTCGGCGAGCTTGGCGGCTGACGCGGGGGCGATGCCCCGATCACTGGTGAAAAGCACGAGGCCATAGTCCATGCACAGAATTAGAACGTGTTCTACCTGTGCTGGGCAAGCGGCCCCCGTCATGACGCCCAGGTGGGCGGCCGGTCGCTCCGCCGCGGGCATCCGTCCGTGCGCTAGCGTGGTTGTTCGACCGCGTCGCACGGCAAGCGCCTGACGGTGCCGGGTGTTTCCCGAGCGGCGCGCGGGGGGAGGACAGCGTCGCCACATGCGGCGCCCGCAATGGACTTGAGAGCACTGGAAGCAACAGGAGGAGTCATGACGTACTCGCCCGGTAGTCCCGGATATCCACCGACACAACCAGGCGGCTCCTACGCAGGCGGCACACCGTCGTTCGCCAAGGACGACGACGGCAAGAGCAATCTTCCGCTGTACCTCAACGTCGCGGTTGTGGCGCTCGGCCTGGCAGTTTATCTGCTGAACTTCGGGCCGACCTTCACCATCAGTGCCGACCTCGGCCCCGGCGTCGGCGGACGCGCCGGTGACGCCGGCACCGCGGTCGTCGTCGCGGTGCTCGCCGCGCTGCTCGCCGGACTGAGCCTGCTGCCCAAGGCCAAGAACTACGCGGGGATCGTCGCGGTGATCGCCGTGCTGGGCGCGTTGCTCGCCATTACCGAAACGATCAACATGCCGGCCGGTTTCGCGCTGGGCTGGGCGATGTGGCCCCTGGTGGCCTGCAGCGTGCTGCAGGCGATCGCCGCCGTTGCGGCAATACTGCTGGAGTCCGGCGTGATCACCGCGCCGGCGCCGCGGCCCAAGTACGACCCGTATGCCCATTACGGCCAGTACGGGCAATTCGGGCAGTACGGACAGCAGCCTTACTACGGCCAGCAGGGCCAGCAGGGCCAGCAGCACCACCCGGGACAGCAGGCGCACCACCCGCAGCAACCCTCCGGCTACGGTTCGCAGTACGGCGGCTACCCGACGAGCCAAGCCCCCACCCAAAGCGCCGTGCCGACCGGCGGTTTCAGCGCCCAGCCGCAGTCGGGACCGCAACCGGCCGTCCAGCAGCAGGGGACGTCCACGCCGCCGACCGGTTTCCCGAGCTTCAGCCCGCCACCGTCAGCGGGCGCCGGCGGCGCGGGGTCCGAGGCGGGTCCGGCTCCCGCCGATTACGCGAACCCGGCCGAAGCCCAGCAGTCCTATGGACAGGGCCAGCAGTCGTCGCCGTCGTCTTCTTCCGGCCCCGCTGGTCCCGCGCCGGTCTAATCATGCGTTTCCGCGCCTAGTCTCAGGATGTGGGCCAACAGTGACGCGGGTGGAGGACAACCGAGCTGCGGGTGCTCGGCAGGCGCGCGACCTTGTCAGGGTCGCGTTCGGGCCGGCGGTGCTGGCCCTGGTCATCATCGCCGCCGTCACGCTCCTCCAGTTGCTGATCGCCAACAGCGACATGACCGGCGCGCTGGGTGCGATCGCCAGTATGTGGCTCGGCGTCCACCAGGTGCCGATCTCGATCGGCGGCCACGAATTGGGCGCGCTGCCGCTGCTGCCCCCGCTGCTGATGGTCTGGGCCACCGCGCGCGCCACCGCGCGCGCCGTCGCCGCCCACTCGTCGTGGCTGGTGGTGCGGTGGGTCGTCGCTTCGGCGCTGGGCGGCCCCCTGCTGATGGCGGCGATCGCCCTCGCGGTGATCCATGACGCGTCATCGGTGATCACGGAACTCCAAACCCCCAGCGCGCTGCGCGCGTTCGTCAGCGTGCTGGTGGTGCACGCGACCGGAGCCGCCATCGGCGTGTGGTCCCGGGTCGGACGCCGGGCCCTGGCCGCATCGCCGCTGCCCAACTGGCTGGCCGAATCCCTGCGCGCGGCGACGGCAGGTGTGTTGGCGTTGGTGGGGCTGTCCGGGATGGTGACGGCGGGGTCGCTGATGGTGCACTGGGCGACCATGCAGGACCTGTACGGCATCACCGATTCGATATTCGGGCAGCTGAGCCTGACGGTGCTGTCGGTGCTGTACGCGCCCAACGTCATCGTCGGAACCTCGGCGATCGCCGTGGGTTCCAGTGCGCACCTCGGCTACGCGACGTTCAGTTCGTTCACCGTTTTCGGCGGCGACATCCCGGCGCTGCCGATCCTCGCCGCGGTCCCCCGGCCGCCGCTGGGGCCGGTGTGGGTTGCGCTGCTCATCATCGGCGCGTCGGCTGGTGTGGCGGTCGGACAGCAATGCGCGCGGCACGCCCTCCCGCTCGTCCAGGCACTCGCCAAGCTCCTGGTCGCCGCGGTGACGGGGGCCGCCGCGATGTCCTTGCTCGCGTACGCCGGCAGCGGCCGCCTGGGCAACTTCGGGAATGTCGGCGTCGACCAGGCCGCATTGGCTATCGGTGTGTTTTTCTGGTTCGCCGTCGTCGGTTGGGTGACTGTGCTGATGACGGGCGGGATCCAGCGCCGCCCCAGGCGACCCAAGCCGACGCCCGAACCGCCGGGCGTCGGGGGGATTCCACCCGCTCGCGAGGGAGAACCCACGGACTTCGCGGGCCTTTTCGAGGACGACGCAGACGGTGGGGAAGCCGCCGCCGACTCCGGGGACCGCGAGGCGGCCGTCGGCCGCGACGATGAGCCACGCCTCGGCGGCGACGGGCCGGGCGAAGGGCCGGGTGGCGAACCCGCCGCGGACAGGCCACCCGTCAGCGGGGGCGACGAGCCGCCCGGCGAACCCGTGGAGGACGGTCGCCCGGTCGACGATGGGTTCCAGCATTAGGCTCTCGATGTGGCTGAACCGCTCCGCGTGCCCCCCAGCGCACCGGCGCGGGTCGTGGTCTTGGCATCGGGCACCGGCTCGCTGCTCAGCGCGCTGCTGGACGCCGCCGTCGGGGACTATCCGGCACGGGTCGCCGCCGTCGGCGCCGACCGCGACTGCCGGGCCACCGAGATAGCCGCGGCGGCGTCGCTGCCCACGTTCACCGTTCGGCTCGGCGATCACCCGGACCGCGACGCCTGGGACGCGGCCGTCACCGCCGCGACGGCCGCGCACTCGCCCGATCTGGTGGTATCCGCCGGGTTTATGAAAATCCTTGGACCGCAATTTCTTTCGCGGTTCTACGGCCGCGTCGTCAATACCCATCCCGCGCTGCTGCCCGCCTTCCCGGGCGCGCACGGAGTGTCCGACGCGTTGGCGTACGGCGTGAAGGTCACAGGCTGTACGGTGCACCTGGTAGATGCCGGGACGGACACCGGCCCGATCTTGGCGCAGCAATCCGTTCCGGTGCTCGACGGCGACACCGAAGAAACACTGCACGAGCGCATCAAGGTCACCGAACGGAAGCTGTTGGTGGACGTGGTGGCCGCGATCGCGACCGGCGGCATGACCCTGCTCGGACGAAAAGCGACGATCGGACGACAAGCGACGATCGGAGGAAGGGCGATCAACCGATGAGCACCGACGACTGGTCCGAGACGGCAAGGCGGCCGATCCACCGCGCGCTGATCAGCGTGTACGACAAGACGGGCCTGGTCGAGCTCGCCCGCGGGCTGACCGCTGCGGGCGTCGAGATCGTCTCGACCGGCTCCACGGCGAAGACCATTGCCGAGAAGGGGATCTCGGTGACGCGGGTGGAGGAACTGACCGGTTTCCCGGAGGTCCTCGACGGCCGGGTCAAGACGCTGCATCCGCGGGTGCATGCCGGCCTGCTGGCCGACCTCCGCAAACCCGAGCACGCCGCGGCCCTCGAGCGCCTCGGGGTCGCGGCGTTCGAGCTGGTCGTGGTCAACCTGTATCCGTTCAGCGAGACCGTCGACTCCGGGGCGGACATCGACGAATGCGTCGAGCAGATCGACATCGGCGGACCGTCGATGGTCCGCGCGGCCGCGAAAAACCACCCCAGCGTGGCGGTCATCACCGACCCGCGCGGGTACGACGGGGTGCTCGCCGCGGTGCGCCACGGGGGATTCACGCTGGCTGAGCGCCGCAGGTTGGCGTCGCTGGCCTTCCAGCACACCGCCGAGTACGACATCGCCGTGGCGAGCTGGATGGAGTCGACGCTGGCGCCCGAGCATCCGCCGACGGCCTTCCCTCGCTGGTTGGGCCGCAGTTGGCGACGCTCGGCGATGCTGCGCTACGGCGAAAACCCGCACCAGCAGGCGGCGCTGTACAACGACCCCGCCGCGTGGCCCGGCCTGGCGCAGGCCGAACAGCTACACGGAAAAGAGATGTCGTACAACAACTTCACCGACGCGGACGCGGCCTGGCGGGCCGCATTCGACCACGAGCAGACTTGCGTGGCGATCATCAAGCACGCCAACCCCTGCGGGATCGCGATCTCGTCGGTGTCGGTGGCCGACGCCCACCGCAAGGCCCACGAGTGCGACCCGCTGAGCGCCTTCGGCGGAGTCATCGCGGCCAACACCGAAGTCAGCGTCGAGATGGCGGAGTATGTGAGCACGATCTTCACCGAGGTGATCGTCGCGCCCGCCTACGCGCCGGATGCCCTCGATGTCCTCATGCGCAAGAAGAACATCCGGGTGCTGCTGGCCTCCGAGCCGATGAGCGGCGGCACCGAGCTGCGCCCGGTGAGCGGTGGACTGCTGGTCCAGCAGCGCGACGAACTGGACGCGCACGGGGACAACCCGGCCAACTGGACGCTGGCGACCGGCTCCCCGGCCGATCCGGCGATCATGACCGACCTGGTGTTCGCCTGGCGGGCCTGCCGCGCGGTCAAGTCGAACGCGATCGTGATCGCCTCGGGCGGCGCCACGATCGGCGTCGGAATGGGTCAGGTCAATCGCGTCGACGCGGCCCGGCTGGCCGTTGAACGAGGGGGCGACCGGGTCCGGGGCGCGGTCGCGGCCTCCGACGCGTTCTTCCCGTTCCCCGACGGGCTGGAGACCCTGACTGCCGCCGGCGTGAAAGCCGTGGTGCACCCGGGCGGCTCGGTGCGCGACGAGGAGGTTTCCGCCGCGGCGGCGGCCGCCGGCGTCACCCTGTATCTGACCGGGGCACGGCACTTCGCGCACTGAACGCTCGCGCTCGCCCTTCGAGTGGTCCGAAGCGGCGACGCGCCCTAGCATGGCTAATTGTCCATGTGTCTAATTAAGTCGAAGGGGCGACATGCGCACGTTAGTACGGCGGACGGCGGCGTTCTCGGCGGCGGTCGCGGGGTTCGCGCTGATCGGGGTCGGCTGTGGCCACGCCACCAAATCCAGCGAATCGACAACATCGACCACCACGTCTGCGACGTCATCGGCTGGGACGTCGGCCGGGACGTCGGCGACCGCCAGCAGCGCGGCGCCGAGCACGACCACGATGACCGGTGCCAACGGGGCCGTGTACAGGATCGAGGGGCCCATTCTTGCCAAATACGAGGCCCTGCCCGCGTCGGCGAAGAACGACTTGGGCGCGCCGACCGGCGACCAGCAAAAGAACCCCGACGGCGGCGTCTACCAGCAGTTCGCCGGCGGCGTGATCGTCTACAAGACCCAGGCCTACGTCGTATGGGGCAAGATCCGCGACAAGTGGAACCAGGTCGGCGGATCGCAGGGCCAGCTGGGCTACCCGACCAGCGACGAGACCACCGCCCCCGACGGCACGAAGAAGTCGACCTTCGAACACGGTGCTGTCACGTGGAAACCCGGTGATGCGGAGGCCACCCTGGTGTCGTGCATCGCCGGGCTCGACTGCTGACCGTACCGGCGCCGCCGCGCAGCACCTCACAGGGCGGCCGCGTGCCGTATCGGCGGCCGCGTCGTAGCGTGGAGTGGTGACGTCACCGAGCAACCTGCCCCGAACCGTCGGCGAACTGCGCGCCGCCGGTCACCGTGAACGGGGAGTCAAGCAGGAAATCCGCGAGAACCTCCTGACCGCGCTCGCCGCGGGGGACGAGGTTTGGCCGGGCATCCTGGGTTTCGAAGACACCGTCTTGCCGCAGGTGGAACGGGCGCTCATCGCCGGTCATGACTTCGTCCTGCTCGGCGAGCGCGGGCAGGGCAAGACCCGGCTGCTGCGCGCGCTCGTCGGGCTGCTCGACGAGTGGACCCCGGTCATCGCGGGCGCCGAACTCGGCGAGCACCCCTACTCGCCGATCACGCCGGAGTCGATCCGCCGCGCCGCGACCCACGGCGACGACCTGCCCATCGAGTGGAGGCACCGCAGCGAGCGGTACACCGAGAAGCTGGCCACCCCGGACACCAGCGTGGCCGACCTGGTCGGTGACATCGACCCCATCAAGGTGGCCGAGGGCCGCAGCCTCGGTGACCCGGAGACCATCGCCTACGGGCTGATCCCCCGCGCCCACCGCGGCATCGTCGCCGTGAACGAACTGCCCGACCTGGCCGAGCGCATCCAGGTGTCGATGCTCAACGTGATGGAGGAGCGCGACATCCAGGTCCGCGGCTACACGCTGCGCCTGCCGCTCGACGTGCTGGTGGTCGCGAGCGCGAACCCGGAGGATTACACCAACCGCGGCCGCATCATCACGCCGCTCAAGGACCGGTTCGGCGCAGAGATCCGGACGCACTACCCGTTGGAGCTGGACGCCGAAGTGGGCGTGATCGTGCAGGAGGCACACCTGAGTGCGCAGGTGCCGGATTACCTCCTGCAGGTGATCGCGCGGTTCGCCCGCTATCTGCGCGAGTCCAATTCCGTGGACCAGCGGTCCGGGGTGTCGGCGAGGTTCGCGATCGCGGCGGCCGAGACGGTGGCCGCCGCCGCCCGGCACCGGGGCGCGGTGCTGGGGGAGACCGACCCGGTGGCCCGCGTCGTCGACCTCGGCACGGTCATCGACGTCCTGCGCGGCAAGCTGGAATTCGAGTCCGGTGAGGAGGGCCGCGAGCAGGCCGTGCTCGAACACCTGTTGCGCCGCTCGACCGCCGACACCGCCTCGCGAGTCCTGGGCGGAATCGACGTCGGCACCCTGGTTTCGGCGGTCGAGGGCGGCTCGGCGGTCACCACCGGCGAGCGGGTGTCGGCCAAGGACGTGCTGGCCGCGGTGCCGCACCTGCCGGTGGTCGACCGGATCGCGGAGAAGCTGAACGCCCAGTCGGAGGGAGAGCGCGCCGCCGCGCTGGAACTGGCGCTGGAGGCGTTGTATCTGGCCAAGCGGATCGACAAGGTGTCCGGGGAAGGTCAAACCGTCTATGGGTAAAGGCCACTCGACGCGGTACTCGGCGTATTCGGGCGGGCCCGACCCGCTGGCCCCGCCGGTGGATCTGCGCGAGGCCCTCGAACAGATCGGCCAGGACGTCATGACCGGCGCCTCGCCCCGCCGCGCGCTGTCCGAGCTGCTGCGCCGCGGCACCGAGAACATGCGCGGCGCCGACCGGCTGGCGGCCGAGGCCAACAAGCGCCGCCGGGAGTTGTTGCGCCGCAACAACTTGGACGGCACCCTGCAGGACATCAAGAAGCTGCTGGACGAGGCCGTGCTGGCCGAACGCAAGGAGCTGGCCCGCGCGCTCGACGACGACGCGCGCTTCGGCGAACTGCAGCTGGACGCGCTGCCCTCGTCGCCGGCGAAGGCCGTCCAGGAGCTGTCCGACTACAACTGGCGCAGCGCGGAGGCGCGCGAAAAGTACGAGCAGATCAAGGATTTGCTCGGTCGCGAGATGCTCGACCAGCGCTTCGCGGGCATGAAGCAGGCGCTGGAGGGTGCCACCGACGAGGACCGCCAGCGCGTCAAGGACATGCTGGACGACCTCAACGGCCTGCTGGACAAGCACGCCCGCGGTGAGGACAGCCAACAGGATTTCGAAGACTTCATGGATAAGCACGGCGAGTTCTTCCCGGAGAACCCGCGCAACGTCGACGAGCTGCTGGACTCGCTGGCGAAGCGCGCCGCCGCCGCGCAACGCTTCCGCAACAGCCTGAGCCCCGAGCAGCGAGCCGAGCTGGACGCGTTGGCGCAGCAGGCATTCGGCTCACCATCGCTGATGCAGGCGCTGGACCGGCTCGACGCGCACCTGCAGGCGGCCCGGCCCGGCGAAGACTGGACGGGGTCGGAAGAGTTCTCCGGTGACAACCCGTTCGGCATGGGGGAGGGCACCCAGGCGCTCTCGGACATCGCCGAGCTGGAGCAGCTGGCCGAGCAGCTCTCCCAGAGCTATCCGGGCGCCACCATGGACGACGTCGATCTCGACGCGCTGGCCCGCCAGCTGGGTGACCAGGCCGCGATCGACGCGCGCACGCTGGCCGAACTGGAGCGCGCGCTGGTCAATCAGGGCTTCCTGGACCGCGGTTCGGACGGACAGTGGCGCCTGTCCCCGAAGGCCATGCGCAGGCTCGGCGAGACCGCGTTACGCGATGTGGCGCAACAACTTTCCGGAAGACGCGGCGAGCGCGATCACCGGCGCGCCGGAGCGGCCGGCGAACTCACCGGCGCGACGCGGCCCTGGCAGTTCGGCGACACCGAGCCGTGGAACATCCCGCGCACCCTGACCAACGCGGTGCTGCGGCAGTCCGGGACCGCGACGCTGGACGGCCGGGTCACCCCGCTGCGGATCACCGTCGACGACGTCGAGGTGTCCGAGACCGAAACCCGCACCCAGGCGGCGGTGGCACTGCTCGTCGACACGTCGTTCTCGATGGTGATGGAGAATCGCTGGCTGCCCATGAAGCAGACGGCGCTGGCGCTCAACCACCTGGTATGCACGCGGTTCCGTTCGGATGCCTTGCAAATCATCGCGTTCGGCCGCTACGCGCGGACGGTGACCGCCGCCGAACTCACCGGTCTGGAGGGCGTCTACGAGCAGGGCACCAACCTGCACCACGCGCTCGCGCTGGCGGGTCGCCACCTGCGACGGCACCCCAACGCGCAGCCCGTCGTGCTGGTGGTGACCGACGGCGAGCCGACCGCCCACCTGGAGGACTTCGACGGCGACGGCAGCACCGTGTTTTTCGACTACCCGCCGCACCCGCGGACGATCGCGCACACCGTGCGCGGATTCGACGATATGGCCCGCCTCGGTGCGCAGATCACCATCTTCCGGCTGGGCAGCGATCCGGGCCTGGCGCGCTTCATCGACCAGGTCGCCCGCCGCGTCGAGGGGCGAGTCGTGGTGCCCGACGAAGACGGGTTGGGAGCGGCCGTGGTGGGTGACTACCTGAGGTCGCGGCGCCGTCGGTAGCGCGGGGCTTCGGCCATGCATTGTGGCCGTCCGGAGTCCTCTGGGCGCGTCAATGGCTTTCTGGCGCAGTAATGTCGGCGGAAATTCCGGCGATGATGTCGTCGACCGTACGTCGCGCCAGCGACTCGAGGTCGCGGCGGCTCGCCGCTCGGAGCGGACCGTGCAGGGCCAGCTCGGCGAATCCGTGCACCGCCGACCAACACGACCACTCGGCGCCATCGCGTCGCCGGGGTGCCAGCACTCCCGCGGTCACCATGGCGTCCAGCGCCTCGACCAACGCCCGGTACGGCGGCGCGAGGCTCGCGGCGGCTTCGTCGGCAGCCGCGGCGAGGTTGGCGCCGAAGAACACCACCCCGAACCAGCCCGGCTCGTCCAGCGCGAACTCGATGTAGCCGAGCCCAACCGCACGCAACCGTTGCCGCGCCCTCGCGGCGGACGAGCCGCGGTTGCCGCCTGCGCTGCGCATGCGCGCCGCAATCCGGTCTTGGATCGCCGTCGCGACCGCCGTGAGCAGCGCGTCGCGGTCGGCGAAGTGCCGGTAGGCGGCATTGGGCGAAACCCCCGCCCGACGAGTGGCCTCCCGGATCGACAAGGCGTCCGGTCCACCCGCGCGCGTGAGTTCGAGGCCGGCATCGATGAGCGCCGAACGCAGGTCCCCGTGGTGGTAATTGGACTTCGAGTCGGCCAACCCTTGACAACTCCCTCGGCTCCAAGTGTACGGTGTCCACATTATCCATGTTGACGGCGTGAACATAGGGGAGGGGGCGTGCCGTGGCGATTCCTGGAATGCCCCGCGTGGTGGATCAGCAGACGTGGCAGCGCGAATTGGACGCCCAGCGAGTCAGGGAGAAGGCGGTCACCCGCGAGCTCGACGCGGTCGCCGCCCAGCGTCGTCGGCTGCCGATGGTCGCCATGCCCGACTACGTGCTCGAAGCGGAGAGCGGACCGACGCGTCTGGTGGATGTGTTCGAAGGGCATACCGCAACTCATCGTCTACCACCACATGTGGACACCCGGGCAGGAATGGCAGTGCCCCGGCTGTACCGGGTTCACCGCACAGTTCACCCGGCTGGAGTTCCTGGCCAACTACGACGCGCGCTTCGTCATCGTCACCCAGGGGCCCATCGACGAAGCGATCGCCTACCAGCGACGGGTCGGTAACCGAATGGCCTGGTACTCCACCGCCAACAGCCCGTTCGGTGCCGATGTGGGCGCCCCGCCCGGTGGTGGGTTCGCGGTCAACGTCTTTTTGCGCCAGGGCGACCAGGTGTATCGAACCTGGCACACCGGCGGGCGCGGAACCGAACAGCTGGGTCACATGTTCGGCTTGATCGACATCCTGCCCTTCGGGCGCCAAGAGGAGTGGCAGGACTCCCCCGAGGGCTGGCCTCAGTACGCCACCTACAGCCGCTGGGCCGGCTCGCAGGACATCGCCCGGGCCTATGGACCGGCATTCGCCGATTCCGCGGACACGCATTGCACCGATCACATTGCAGGAGGTATGAGATGACCACGACGACGACCGGCCTGACCACGATCAGCCTGGTGTGTGTGCCCACCATCGACCAGGACAAGGCGGTCGCATTCTACGAATCACTCGGGTTCGAGAAGCGAACCGACCAACCGTTCGGCGACGGTTACCGATGGATCGAGGTGTACCCACCCGACGGCGGGACCGGCATCGCGCTTGCTCCGCCGCCATCGGGGGAGCCGGTAGAGCCGACCGTCACCGGTATCACGCTCACCACCGGGGACATCGACGCCACCCACGCGGCGATGCGCGACCTCGGCGTCGACGTCGACTCGCAGGTGTCGCGGATGGGGGAGCCGGTTCCGCCGATGTTCTGGTTCCGCGACCCCACCGGGCACACCCTGATGGTCGTCGAATCCTGAGGATGGTCGGCGCGACCGGGGGAGGAGGTCCAGCCTCTCCCCACCGTCGACTGTGGCCGTTGTCGCGCTGCGGATCGTGATATGAGTGTTCCCGACGGGGTACCCGGGACCTCGAAGGGAGGACTTCATGACCAACGTCCCGACGATCGAACTCAACGACGGTGCGCGAATTCCGCAGCTGGGCTTCGGCGTTTTTCAAATCCCGCCCGATGACACGGCCGCGGCCGTCAGGCGCGCGCTCGACATCGGGTACCGCCACATCGACACCGCCGAGATGTACGGCAACGAAAAGGGAGTCGGACAAGGCATCCGCGACGGCGGCCTGGACCGGGCGGAGGTATTCGTCACCAGCAAGCTCAACAACGGCTTCCACCGACCCGACGACGCGCGCCGCGCGTTCGACCAGACACTGGAAGCCCTCGGATCCGACTACGTCGACCTGTTCCTCATCCACTGGCCACTGCCCACGCTGTACGACGGAGATTTCGTCTCCACCTGGAAGGTGCTCGAAGAGTTTGCCGCGGACGGCCGCGCCCGCAGCATCGGTGTCTCCAACTTCCAGCCCGCCCATCTGGAGCGGCTCGCCGCCGAAACCGACACGGTCCCGGCGGTCAACCAGATCGAGGTCCATCCGTACTTCGGCAACGAGCGGGTTCGCACCTACGGTCGCGAGCACAACATCGCCACCGAGGCGTGGTCGCCGATCGCCCAGGGCAAGGTGCTCGACGATCCGGTGATCACCCGGATCGCCCACGCCCACGGCCGCTCCCCGGCGCAGGTCGTGCTGCGCTGGCACATCCAGCGCGGCGACATCGTCTTCCCCAAATCGGTGACGCCGGAACGGATCGAGTCCAACTTCAAGCTGTTCGACTTCGACCTGGAGGGCGCGGACATGGACGCGATCTCGGCGCTGGACAAGGGCGAATCGGGCCGGACGGGCCCGAACCCGGACAGTTTCGACTACGTGCCCGACTGAGCGGGCCGGTCGCCGGGGCGCGGCCGCCGGGGCCGGCGCTTGATGCCCACCCCACCCCAGAGCGAGAAGCCACGGATCTTGACCGTCGGCGCCCCGGGGGTCCCGTTGCCCAGGTCGTCGTGATCGAAGCCGCCCATCACACCGCGGCCGTGGACCTCCACGTTGACCTCGGGTGGGAGCAGGATGTTCTGCGCGCCCATGATCGAGATCGCGTGGATCTCCACCTCGGTGGACGTGAAGTCCGCGTAGCGCAGGTCCAGCACCCCGTTGCCCCAGAGGGTGAACGCGGTGAGCTTCTTGGGCACGTTCCACCGGCCGCGCCGCTCGAAGCCGCTCATGAGTGCCAGCAGCAGCGTGGACGGAGCCGGGTTGGGCTTGCCCCCGCGGCGCGGGTTGATCGGAGCGCCGGGCAGGTCGGCGCGCAGCCGGTCCAGCTCCTCGTACGTGGTCGCCGCGTAGGCCTTGGTCAGGCGGTCTTCGTAGTCCTTGAGTTGCAGGCGTCCTTGCTCGGCCGCGTAGGCCAGCAACTGCGCGATCTGAATGCGATCCGTGTCGGCCGCCCGCGACGACTCGTCACGCGTGTCCTTCGCATCCCGCTGCGCTGAGTTGCTCATCACCCACGAGCGTACGACGTTGGCGTTTAGCTGCAATAGGGTTGGCTAAACTGCAACGTTCCTCAGCCGGGGGGCGCCCAGCTGGGTGGCCGTTTTTGCAGGAATGCGAGCATGCCCTCGCGCGCCTCGTCGGACACGAACAGGCGGGCCGAGTCCTCGGTGAGCCGCTCGGCGTCGCGGTCGAAGCCCTCGAGAACCCCGGCGGTGGTCAGCGCCTTGGAGGCCGCAAGTCCCTGCGGCGACCCGCGGCTGACGTCGGCGACGAGCTTGGCCACCGCGGCGGCCACGTCGTCGACGGCCATCGTGACCAGCCCGATCTCCGCGGCGCGGGCCGCATCGAACGTCTCGCCGGTCAGGTAGTACTGCGCCGCCGCGCGCGCCGACATCTTCGGCAGCAGCGTGAGCGAGATGATCGCCGGCGCGACGCCGATGCGGGCCTCGGTCAGCGCGAAGCTGCTGCGGGGCCCCGCGACCACGATGTCGCACGCGCCGACCAGGCCGAAACCGCCCGCCCGCACGTGACCGTCGACGGCTGCGATCACCGGCAGCGGCGAGGAGACGATGGCGCGCAGCAGTGCCGTGAGTTCCCGGGCACGGGCGACGGCCATGTCGTATGCCGACGGTGGCGACCCGCTTCGCCCGGCTGCGCCGCGCTCGCGATCGCCATGCGGGTCACCGCCGCTGGCCTCACTCAGGTCGGCGCCGGCGCAGAAGGTGCCGCCGGTGTGCTCCAACACCACCGTCCGGACGTCGGGGTCCGCCGCGGCGTCGTGCAGCCCCTGGTGCAACTGGCCCACGAGGGTGGCGGACAGCGCGTTGCGGTTGTGCGGAGAGTTGAGAGTCAGCCTCGCGAACGGGCCTCCGGTCTCTGCCGGACCGGTGTATTCGACCAAGGGATCCATCGGCGGGGCTTCAGTAGCTCCGGGGCAGGCCCAGCGACGTCTGCGCCACAAAGTTCAGCACCATCTCGCGGCTGACCGGGGCGATCCTTCCCAGCCGGGCCGAGGCCAGCATCGCGGCGACGCCGTACTCCTTGGTCAGCCCGTTGCCGCCCATCGACTGCACCGCCTGGTCCACCGATCGCGTCGCCGCTTCGGCCGCCGCGTATTTGGCCATGTTGGCGGCCTCGGCCGCACCGGCGTCGTCGCCGGTGTCGTAGAGCGTCGCGGCCTTCTGCATCATCAGCCTGGCCAGCTCCACCTCGATGTGGCATTGCGCCAACGGATGTGACAGACCCTGGTGCGCGCCGATGGGGGTGCCCCAGACCTGGCGGGTCTTGACGTAGTCGGCGGCCTTGTTCAACGCGAACCGGCCCATGCCGACCGAACTGGCGGCGCCCATGATGCGCTCGGGGTTCAGGCCGGCGAAAAGCTGCGCGATGGCGGCGTCCTGCGCCCCCACGAGCGCGTCGGCGGGCAGCCGGACGTCGTCAAGAAAGACCTGGAACTGGCGTTCGGGGCTGATCAGCTCCATGTCGATGGGGGTGAAGGTGAAGCCCGGCGCGTCGGTGGGCACGACGAACAGCGCCGGGCGCAGCTTGCCCGTCTTGGCCTCCTCCGTGCGGCCCACCACCAGCACTGCCTGCGCCTGGTCGACACCGGAGATGTACACCTTCTGTCCCTTGAGGATCCAGTCGCCGCCGTCGCGGCGGGCGGTGGTGGTGATCCTGTGCGAGTTGGAGCCCGCGTCCGGTTCGGTGATGGCGAACGCCATCGTCAGCGAGCCGTCGGCGATGCCCGGAATCCAGCGCCGCTTCTGTTCGTCGGTGCCGAACTTGCTGATGATCGTTCCGTTGATGGCGGGCGACACCACCATCAGCAGCAGCGCGCTACCGGCGGCCGCCATCTCCTCCATCACCAGCGACAGCTCGTACATGCCCGCGCCACCGCCGCCGTACTCCTCGGGCAGGTTCACGCCGAGGAAGCCCAGTTTGCCTGCCTCGGACCATAGTTCGGTGGTGTGTTCGTGCGCGCGGGCCTTCTTCAGGTAGTACTCGCTGCCGTAATTGGAGGCCCACTCGGACACCGCCTTGCGCAGGGCCCGGCGTTCCTCGTTCTCCACAAAGCTGGTATCGGTCACTTTCATCTCCTTACGTTTGCGCCGGTTCCGGCGCTTCGACCCGTGCCAGGACGGCGCCGACTTCCACCTGCTGGCCGGCTTCCACGTGGAGCTCGACGAGCACGCCGTCGGCCGGCGCGCTGATGGTGTGTTCCATTTTCATGGCCTCCAGCCAGATCAGTGGCTGCCCTGCGCCGACGCTATCGCCGACCCCGGCCCCGAGCCGGATCACGTTGCCGGGCATGGGCGCGATCAGGGAGCCCTGTTCGACGGCCGATCCGGGTTCGGGGAACCGGGGCAGCGCGACCAGGTGGACGGGACCGAGCGGGGAATCGACGTAGACGTCCTGGCCGTAGCGCGCGACCGAGAAGCGGTAGGTCACGCCGTCGACGCCGGCCAGCACCGCCTCGTCCGGCGCGGACGAGACGAGTCGCACCGGCTCCGCACCGGGCAGCTCCAGTCCCGACCTGGCAAAGCGGTATTCGACCCGGTGCTCATGCGCATCCTCGTCGCGGTAGGCCTTGACCTGATAGCCGGACGGAAGGTTCCGCCAGCCACTGGGCAGAGAGCCGAGGACCCCACAGGCCTTCGCGACCGCTCGGTTGTGCGCGGCGTCGGCCAGCGCGGCCGCGATCGCCGACATCCGCACCACCCGTGCGTCCGCCAGCGGGGCCGACAGCGCCGCCAGCCCGTGGGTGTCAAAGAACGCCGTATCCGTTGCGCCGGCGAGAAAGGCCCCATGCCGCAACACATTCACCAGCAGTTCTCGGTTGGTGCGCACGCCGTGCAGCCGGGCACGGGCGAGCGCGTCGGCGAGCACCAGCGCCGCCCGGCGGCGCGTGGGCGCATACGAGATGACCTTGGCGAGCATCGGGTCGTAGTGAATGGACACCGTGAAGCCGTCGACGACACCGCTGTCCAGCCGGATTCCGGTCCGGTTTCCCAGCAGGCCGAACTCCGTCCGAACCCCCGGTATGTCGAGCTTGAACACCGGGCCGGCCTGCGGTTGCCAGCCTTGCGCGGGATCCTCGGCATAGAGCCGTGCCTCGATCGAATGTCCCTGTAGCGCAGGAGGTTCCGGGCCGAGGCGGTCACCGTCCGCGACGGCGAGCTGGAGCTCGACGAGGTCGAGCCCCGTGGTTTCCTCGGTCACCGGGTGCTCCACCTGCAGGCGGGTGTTCATCTCCAGGAAGTAGAACTCGCCGCCGGCATCGGCGAGGAACTCGACCGTCCCGGCGCCGGCATAGCCGATGGCGGAGGCCGCCAGCCGCGCGGCCTCGAACAGCTTGGCCCGCATGCCGGGCGTGCGTTCGACCAACGGCGAGGGCGCCTCCTCGATGATCTTCTGGTGGCGGCGCTGAATCGAGCATTCGCGTTCGCCGACCGCCCACACCGTGCCGTGGTTGTCGGCCATCACCTGGACCTCGACGTGGTGTCCGGTGGGCAGGTAGCGTTCACAGAACACCGTCGGGTCGCCGAACGCCGACTGCGCCTCGCGCCGGGCGGCGGCGACTTCGCCTGCCAATGCCGACAATTCGCGGACCACGCGCATCCCGCGGCCACCGCCGCCCGCGGAGGCCTTGACCAGCACCGGCAGCTGCGCCTCGGTGACCGAGTCCGGGTCGAGTTCGTCGAGGACCGGAACGCCCGCGGCGGACATCAGCTTCTTGGACTCGATCTTGGAGCCCATCGCCCGCACCGCTTGCACGGGCGGCCCCACCCACGTCAGGCCGGCTTCGGACACTGCGCCGGCGAAATCGGCGTTCTCGGAGAGGAATCCGTATCCGGGGTGGATAGCGTCGGCTCCCGCCGCGCGCGCGGCGGCAATGATCGCATCCGCGTTGAGGTAATCGGTCGTCTTCGCCAGCGGAACCCGGGCGTCGGCCTCGGCGACGTGCGGTGCGTCGGCATCCGGGTCCGTGTAGACGGCGACCGTACCCAACCCCAGGCGCCGGCAGGTGGCGAAAACCCGTCGGGCGATCTCGCCGCGATTGGCGACCAGCACTCGAGTGATCATCGGGCTCACATCCGAAAGACGCCGAAGTTCGACGTCCCCTTGATCGGGCCATTGGCGATGGCGGACAGGCACATTCCCAGCACGGTGCGGGTGTCTCGCGGGTCGATCACCCCGTCGTCGTAGAGCATCCCGGACAGGACCAGCGGCAGCGACTCGGCTTCGATCTGGCCCTCGACGGCGGCCCGCATGGCTTCGTCCGCCGCCTCGTCGACCTGTTGCCCGCGCGCCTCGGCGGCCGCCCGGGCCACGATCGACAACACGCCGGCCAGTTGCGCGCCGCCCATCACGGCGGATTTGGCGGTCGGCCAAGCGAAGAGAAACCTCGGATCGTAGGCGCGGCCACACATGCCGTAGTGGCCGGCGCCGTAGGAAGCGCCGATCAGCAGCGAGATGTGCGGGACGGTCGAGTTGGACACCGCGTTGATCATCATCGAACCGTGCTTGATCATGCCGCCCTCTTCGTAGTCCTTGCCCACCATGTATCCGGTCGTGTTGTGCAGGAACAGCAGAGGCGTGTCGGAGCGGTTGGCCAGCTGGATGAACTGGGTGGCCTTCTGCGATTCCTCGCTGAAGAGCACCCCGCGGGCGTTGGCCAGGATGCCCAGCGGATAGCCGTGCAGGCGGGCCCAGCCGGTCACCAGCGACGAACCGTACATCTGCTTGAATTCGTCGAATTCGGAGCCGTCGACGATGCGGGCGATCACTTCCCGCGGGTCGAACGGGATGCGCAGGTCCGGCGGCACGATGCCGATCAGCTCCTCGGCGCCGAACAGCGGTTCGGTCACCGCCGCGGGCGCCGGTCCCCGCTTGACCCAGTTCAGCCGCGCCACGACGCGGCGCCCGATCCTGATGGCATCGAGTTCGTCGACGGCGAAGTAATCGGCCAGACCCGAGATGCGGGCGTGCATTTCGGCGCCGCCCAACGACTCGTCGTCGGACTCCTCGCCCGTGGCCATCTTGACCAGCGGCGGCCCGGCCAGGAAAACCTTCGAACGCTCCTTGATCATCACCACATGGTCGGACATCCCGGGAACGTAGGCGCCGCCCGCAGTGGAGTTGCCGAACACCAGCGCGATGGTGGGGATTCCGGCGGCCGACAGCCGGGTCAGGTCGCGGAACATCTGTCCGCCCGGGACGAAGACCTCCTTCTGCGTGGGCAGGTCCGCCCCGCCGGACTCGACCAGCGAGATCACCGGAAGCCGGTTATCGAACGCGATCTTGTTGGCCCGCAGAATTTTTCGCAGTGTCCAGGGATTGCTGGTGCCACCTTTGACCGTGGGGTCATTGGCGACGATCATGCATTCCACACCCGAGACCACCCCGATGCCGGTGACGACGCTGGCGCCGACGTGAAACGCGCTGCCCCACGCCGCCAGCGGGCACAGTTCGAGGAAGGGCGAGTCCGGGTCGACGAGCAGTTCGATGCGTTCCCTGGGGGTCAGCTTCCCCCGGGCGTGATGGCGCTCGACGTATTTGGGACCCCCGCCGGCAAGCGCTTTGGCAAGTTCGGCGCCGATCTCGTCGAGTTTGGTCGCCGTCGCCGCCGACGCCGCCTCGGCGTAGCCGGGAGTCTTCGGGTCCAGCACGGACCCCAGCACGGTCAAGACTGGTATCCCAGGGTTTTGGCCGCCAGGGAAGTGAGGATTTCGGTGGTGCCGCCGCCGATGCCGAGGATCCGCATGTCCCGGTATTGGCGTTCGACTTCCGACTCGGCCATGTATCCCATCCCTCCGAAAAGCTGGACGGCTTGGTGGGCCACCCATTCGCCGGCCTCGACGGCCGTGTTCTTGGCGAAGCACACCTGTGCGATCAGGTTGGCCTCGCCGGCGAGTTGACTCTCGACAACGTGATGCGTGTAGACGCGGGCGACGTCGATGCGGCGGGCCATCTCGGCCAGCGTGTTCTGCACCGACTGACGCGAGATCAGCGGGCGGCCGAAGGTCTCCCGGTCGCGGCACCACCGCAGGGTCAGGTCCAGGCAGCGCTGCGCACTCGAATAGGCCTGCGCGGCAAGGCCCACGCGCTCGGCCACGAAGGCCTGCGCGATCTGCGCGAAGCCGCTGTTCTCCGCGCCGATCAGGTTGGCCGCCGGCACCCGGACGTCGGTGAAGGACAGCTCCGCGGTGTCCGAGGAGCGCCACCCCATCTTCTCGAGCTTGCGGCTGACCTCAAAGCCGGGCGTGCCCTTCTCGATCACCAGCAGCGAAACCCCGCCCGCGCCTGAGCCTCCGGTGCGCACCGCGGTGACGACGTAATCCGCACGAACCCCGGAGGTGATGTAGGTCTTGGCGCCGTTGACGACGTAGTAGCCGTCGCCGTCCTCGCGGACAAACTCAGCCGCCGTCCGCAGGTGCCCGACGTCCGACCCGCCGCCGGGTTCGGTGATGGCCAGCGCGCCGATCTTGTCGCCGGACAGCGTCGGCCGCACGAACTCCTCGATGAGCCGGGCATCGCCGGAGGCGATCATGTGGGGCACCGCGATGCCGCAGGTGAACAGCGACGCGAACACCCCGCCGGGCGCGCCGGCCTGGTGCACCTCCTCGCAGATGATCACCGCGTCGGCGCCGTCGCCGCCGCCGCCCCCGACCGCCTCGGGCAAGCCCGCGCCCAGCAGGCCGGCCGCCCCGGCGCGGCGGTGCAGATCGCGTGGCAGTTCTCCGGTGCGCTCCCACTCATCGGCGTGGGGCAGGATCTCGCGTTCGGTGAAGGAGCGCACGGTCTTTCGCAGTTGCTCGCGTTCCGGCGTGTGCCAAATGCTCACAGCAGGGCCTCCGGGATGTCGACGTAGCGGCTGCGCAGCCATTCGCCCAGCCCCTTGGCCTGTGGGTCGAATCGCGCCTGGTAGGCCACGCCCTGGCCGAGAATGCCCTCGATGACGAAGTTCACGGCCTTCAGGTTCGGCAGCACGTGCCGGGTGACCTCGAGTTCCGCCGCCTCGGGCAGCAGTTCCTTCAACAGGTCGACGGTCAGCGTGTTGGCCAGCCACCGCCACTGGTCGTCGGTGCGCACCCACACCCCGATGTTGGCCGACCCGCCTTTGTCGCCGCTGCGGGCTGCGGCGACGCGGCCCAGCGGGGCCCGGCGAACCGGCCCGGCCGGCAACGGCTCCGGCAGGGGCGGGGGATCGGTGGGCGCCAATTCCAAAGTTTCGGTGGCGCAGGGGATGTCGCGGCGGGTGCCGTCGGGGTGGACCGCGACGTGCGGCACCTGCGCGGCGTCGACGTAGCCGGCGGTGAACACGCCGTAAACCTGACCGTCGCCCGGCGGCGCGGTCGCGTGGAAGCCCGGATAGCTCGCCAACGCCAATTCGACTGCCGCCGAGGAGAATTGGCGCCCGACGCTGGCGGGGTCGGGGTCGCGGACCACGCAGTGCAGCAGCGCGCTGGCGGCCTCTTCGGTGTCGGCGTCGGGGTGGTCGGTGCGGGCCAGCGTCCACTGCAGCTCCGCGGGCTTGACGGTGAGCGAGGCCTCCAGCTGGCGGCGCACCAACTGCGCCTTGGCCTCGATGTCCAGGCCGGTCAACACGAACGTCATGGCATTGCGGAAGCCGCCGATGCTGTTCAGCGACACCTTGAGCGTGGCCGGCGGCGGTTCGCCGAGCACGCCGCTGATGCGCACCCGGTCCGGGCCGTCCGCGGAGAGCGCGATGGTGTCCATCCGCGCGGTGACGTCGGGGTTGGCGTAGCGGGCCCCGGTGACCTCGTAGAGCAACTGTGCGGTGACGGTGTCGACGCTGACCAACCCGCCGGTGCCGGGGTGCTTGGTGATCACCGACGAGCCGTCGGCATTCACCTCGGCCAGCGGGAACCCGGGATGGGTGAGGTCGGGAACCTCCGTGAAGTAGGAGTAGTTGCCGCCGGTGGCCTGGACACCGCATTCGATGACGTGCCCGGCGACCACGGCGCCGGCCAGCGGGTCGTAGTCGGTGCGGCCCCAGCCGAAGTGCGCCGCCGCCGCGCCGACGATCACCGACGCGTCGGTGACCCGGCCCGTGACGACGACGTCGGCCCCGGCGCCCAGGCAGTCGACGATCCCCCACGCGCCCAGGTAGGCGTTCGCGGTCAGCGGGCTGCCCAGCCCCAGTTCGCCGGCGCGCGCCAGCAGGTCGTCGCCTTCGACGTGCGCGACCCGGGCGTCGATGCCCAAGCGCTCGATCAGGGCCCGTATCGCGTCGGCCAGCCCGGCCGGGTTGAGGCCGCCGGCGTTGGCGACGATGCGCACGCCGCGGTCGCAGGCCTCGCCCAGGCAGTCCTCGAGTTGTGTCAGGAAGGTCTTGGCGTAGCCGCGGTCCGGGTTCTTCATCCGGTCCCGGCCGAGGATGAGCATGGTCAGTTCGGCCAGGTAATCGCCGGTGAGGTAGTCGACGTCACCGCCGGTCAGCATCTCGCGCATGGCCGCGAGCCGGTCGCCGTAGAACCCCGAGCAGTTGGCGATCCGCACCGGGCCAGAAGCAGCAGCCATTGGCCTTCCTCCTTCAGCGAATCACCGTCGAGCGCTACCAGCCAACCAACCGGTAGGTTAGCGGGTGGCGCGGGTACCGCGTCAAGGTGCTTGGCTCTTGCGCCCGGGATTGCCGCGATGGTCGTTTCTGCCAGGCCAGAGCACGGCTCCACGGCAATCTCGGCGGTAGGTGCGCCCCGCGGGGCGTTGGTTTTGGCGAGCAGCAGGTCACCGACTATCCTTGGTGGGCAATCGTCGCGTGTTCGGCCGACAGGCCTTTGATGCCGCGCGACGCACGAACCGAGTCCCTCAGGAGTTAGGCCCGACCATGGCCGTACCCAAGCGCAGAATGTCGCGCGCGAACACCCGAAGCCGGCGCGCGCAGTGGAAGGCCACCCCGACCGAACTCGTCGGCGTCACGGTGGCGGGCCAGAAGCACAAGGTGCCGCGGCGACTGCTCAAGGCGGCCCGGCTTGGCCTCATCGATCTCGACCGGCGTTAACTCGCTCACCCGGCGCAGCCTCTCAGGCCGCTCTCAGGCGCTAAGGCGAAACTAGTGGCCGTGCGCATACTTGTCGTCGACGACGATCGCGCTGTGCGCGAATCGTTGCGCAGGTCGCTTTCGTTCAACGGCTATTCGGTCGAATTGGCCCACGACGGCGTCGAGGCGCTGGAGATGATTGCCGGTGACCGGCCCGACGCCCTCGTCCTGGATGTCATGATGCCCCGCCTGGACGGCCTGGAGGTGTGCCGGCAGCTCCGCAGCACCGGCGATGACCTGCCGATTCTCGTGCTCACCGCCCGCGATTCGGTTTCCGAGCGGGTTGCCGGCCTGGACGCCGGCGCCGACGACTACCTGCCCAAGCCGTTCGCGCTCGAGGAGTTGCTGGCCCGCATGCGGGCGCTGTTGCGCCGCACCAAGCCCGACGACACCGCCGAGTCGGTGGCCATGAAGTTCTCCGACCTGACCCTCGACCCGGTCACCCGCGAAGTCACCCGCGGGGAGCGCCAGATCAGCCTTACCCGCACCGAGTTCTCCTTGCTGGAGATGTTGATCGCCAACCCTCGGCGCGTGCTCACCCGCAGCCGCATCCTGGAGGAGGTGTGGGGGTTCGACTTTCCCACCTCGGGCAACGCGCTGGAGGTGTACGTGGGGTATCTGCGCCGAAAGACCGAAGCCGAGGGCGAGCCGCGGTTGATCCATACCGTCCGCGGGGTGGGCTATGTGCTCCGGGAGACACCGCCGTGATCCCGCCGGGCCGGCGATGATCGGGCTGGACCGGCACCGGCGCCCGCCGCGCCGGGCCACCACCTCGTTGTCCCTGCGGTGGCGGGTGATGCTGCTCGCGATGTCGATGGTGGCGATGGTCGTCGTCTTGATGGCATTCGCCGTGTATGCCGTGATCGCCGCCGCGCTGTACAGCGATATCGACAACCAGTTGCAGAGCCGGGCGCAACTGCTGATCGCCAGCGGTTCACTGGCCGCCGACCCGGGCAAAGCCATCGAGGGCACCGCCTATTCGGACGTCAACGCGATGCTGGTGAACCCCGGCCACTCCGTCTACACCGCCCAGCAGCCCGGCCAGACGCTGCCGGTGGGCGCCCCGGAGCAGGCCGTCATCCGCGGCGACCTGCTCATGTCGCGGCGCACCGTGTTCGATCAGCGCGTCCTCGCCCTGCACCTGCAGAATGGCTCCTCGCTGGTGATCTCCAAGAGCCTCAAGCCGACCCAGGTTGTCATGACCAGACTCCGCTGGGTGCTCCTGATCGTCGGCGGTGTCGGCGTCGCGGTCGCCGCCGTGGCCGGTGGCATGGTCACCCGGGCGGGTCTGCGCCCGGTAGCCCGACTCACCGAAGCGGCCGAACGGGTGGCGCGCACGGACGACCTGCGCCCCATCCCGGTCTTCGGCAGCGACGAATTGGCAAGGCTCACTGAAGCTTTCAACTTGATGCTGCGTGCGTTGGCCGAATCGAGGGAACGGCAGGCGCGGCTGGTCACCGACGCGGGACACGAATTGCGCACCCCGCTGACGTCGCTGCGCACCAATGTGGAATTGCTGATGGCCTCGATGGAACCGGGAGCGCCGCGCCTGCCGGAGCAGGAGATGGTCGAGCTGCGCGCCGACGTGCTGGCCCAGATCGAGGAATTGTCCACTCTGGTAGGCGATTTAGTGGACCTGACGCGGGATGACGCCGGCCAGGTCGTGCACGAGCCAGTCGACATGTCGGAGGTGGTCGATCGCAGCTTGGAGCGAGTCAGGCGGCGGCGCAACGACATTCAATTCGATGTCGACGCAGTCCCGTGGCAGGTGTACGGCGATGCCGCCGGGCTCTCGCGCGCGGTGCTCAATCTGATGGACAACGCCGCCAAGTGGAGCCCGCCGGGCGGCCGCGTCGGCGTCACGTTGAGGCGACTCGATCCGTCACACGCCGAATTGGTGGTCTCCGACCAGGGGCCGGGCATTCCGCCGCACGAGCGAGGCCTGGTGTTCGAACGGTTCTACCGGTCGACCACGGCGCGGGCCATGCCCGGCTCGGGCCTTGGGTTGGCGATCGTCAAGAAAGTCGTGGTGAACCACGGGGGACGGCTTCGGATCGAGGACACGGTGCCGGGCGGCCAGCCGCCAGGCACGTCGATCTACGTGTTGCTGCCCGGACGACCGGTGCCCCCGACGCCCGGCGGCGACACGCCGAGCCGTGGTGCTGCCACTCGGGCCGCCGCCGACGCGCCAATCTTCGGCGCGGAGAACTCACGGGAATCCGCGAACGTTGTCTCAGTGGAGTCTCAGTCCACGCAGGCAGGCTAGCTCTGCAGTTACTGTTGGAATCGAGCCACGTCGACCCCGATCGTGAGCCGAAGTACCGAAATAGAGGAAGAGCGACGTAGCGCCATGACGAATGACCCGAGGTATTCGCCACCGCCGCAGCGGCCGGAATACCGAGCCGCGCCCAATCAGCCCTCCGGCCAGTCGCCGTATGCCCAGGGGCACGCTCAGCCGTACGGCCAGCAGCCCGATTGGCGGTACCAGCGGCCGCAGCCGTCGCAACCGACGCAGGCGGCACCGTACCGTCGTCCGCCGTACGAGCCGTTTGCCGGCACGGGGCCGATCCGGATCCCCGGCGGCACCGGACCCGGGCCCATCCCGGGCGGCACCGGCTCCGGCCCGATCCCCGGGATGTACCCGCCGATGCCTCCCCAGTCGGGGGTGCCTCAAAAGCGTTCGCGCGCCGGTCTTCTGACCGTGGGGGCGTTGGCGATCGCGGTGGTCTCGGCGGGTATCGGCGGCGTTGCGGCGTCGGCCGTCGAGCTGGGTACGCACCCGGTCGCCGGCAGGAGCGGCGGGATCATCGCCGGCGCTCCGAGCGTTCCGGCGGCCAACATGCCGCCCGGCAGCGTCGAGCAGGTCGCCTCGAAAGTGGTGCCGAGCGTCGTGATGCTGGAGACCGACATCGGGCGCCAGTCCGAAGAGGGCTCGGGCATCGTCTTGTCGGCCGACGGGCTCATCCTCACCAACAACCACGTGGTCGCCGCCGCCGCCGGCCCGGGCAAGCCCGCCGGCGCCCCGGGCGGCCCCGGCGCGCCGGGTGGTCCGGGCGGGCCGGGTGGACCGGGTGGTCCGGCGCCGAAGACGACCGTCACGCTCGCCGACGGCCGCACCGCGCCGTTCACGGTCGTCGGCGCCGACCCCACCAGCGACATCGCCGTGATTCGGGTGCAGGGCATTTCCGGCCTCACCCCGATTTCGCTGGGATCCTCTTCGGACCTGCGGGTCGGTCAGCCGGTGGTGGCGATCGGATCGCCGCTGGGGCTGGCGGGCACGGTGACCACCGGAATCGTCAGTGCGCTGAACCGACCGGTGTCCACCACCGGCGAATCGGGCAACCAGAACACCGTCCTGGACGCGATCCAGACGGACGCCGCGATCAACCCCGGTAACTCGGGCGGTGCGCTGGTCAACATGAACGGCCAGCTGGTGGGCGTCAACTCGGCGATCGCCACCCTCGGCGCCGATTCGCCGGACGCCCAGAGCGGCTCCATCGGCCTTGGCTTCGCGATCCCGGTCGACCAGGCCAAGCGCATCGCCGACGAGCTGATCAGCACCGGTAAGGCCACGCACGCGTCCCTCGGCGTGCAGGTGACAACCGACAAGGGCACCCCTGGCGCCAAGGTCATGGACGTCGTGCAGGGTGGCGCGGCCGCGGCCGCCGGAGTGCCCAAGGGGGTCGTCGTCACCAAGGTCGACGACCGGCCCATCAACAGCGCCGACGCGTTGGTGGCCGCCGTGCGCTCCAAAGCGCCCGGCGACAAGGTGACGCTCACCTTCCAGGACGCTGGCGGCGGCAGCCGCACCGTACCGGTCACCCTGGGGAAGGCGGATCAGTAATGCGACTCGGTGAGCCCTCGGCGACGGGACTGTCGGAGCTCGGTTATACGGTGGCACCCATGGAAACGGGTGCGGAGTTGGTGGTCGGCCGTGCGCTCGTCGTGGTCGTCGACGACCGCACCGCGCACGGGGACGAAGAGGACCACAGCGGGCCGCTGGTGACCGAACTGCTGACGGAGGCGGGATTCGTCGTCGACGGTGTGGTGGCCGTCGCCGCCGACGAGGTCGAAATTCGAAACGCGTTGAACACCGCGGTGATCGGCGGGGTCGATCTCGTTGTCTCCGTGGGGGGAACGGGTGTCACGCCGCGCGACGTCACTCCGGAGGCCACCCGGGAGATCCTGGACCGGGAGATCCTGGGTATCGCGGAAGCCATCCGGGCTTCGGCCCTGGCGGCCGGAATCATCGACGCCGGATTGTCCCGCGGCCTGGCCGGTGTGTCGGGTAGCACGCTGGTGGTCAACCTCGCCGGGTCCCGTTACGCGGTGCGCGACGGGATGGCCACACTCAATCCGCTGGCCGCCCAGATCATCGGGCAGTTGTCGAGCCTGGAGATCTGAACCGGACCGGGCGGGTCGCCTACAGGGACTCGGCGTCCGCGCGAGGACCGAAGCTCGGCGGCGGTGTCTTGTCGCCTCCGCTGCCGTGCCGTCCCGGGGAGTCTCCGTTGCTCTGCGCGAGCAGGTCGCGGATCTCGGTGAGCAGGACGATCTGCGCGTCATCGGCCTGCTCGACCTCACCCCGCCTGCGCAGCGTGTTGTAGGGCAGCACGACGAAGAAATACACGACGAACGCGATCAGAATGAAGTTGATCGCCGCCGACAGCAGGATGTTCAGGTCGATGGTCTGGCCGCCGCCGATGCCGATCTTCAGGATGCCGACGTCGGATTGCTGATTCACGCCGATCCGGTTGATCAGCGGCGTGATGATGCTGTCGGTGAACTTGGTGACCAACGCGGTGAAAGCCGTACCGATGACCACCGCGACGGCCAGATCGACGATGTTGCCCCGGGAGAGAAACTCCTTGAACCCTTTGAACACGGCAGCGTCCCTTTCTGGACTTGACAAAGTTTGCTGCAGGCCCGGTGGTGGCCGGCGGTCAGGCACTCAGTGCAGGGTCAGGGTTACCGCTTGACCCAGCGCCGAACCTGCCACCGTGTTCGCCACCCGTGCCGGCAGCGCAACTAAGACTACGCGGTCGTCGTCCGCTGCCTGGTTCTTCTGCCTGGCCGACACGAGGACCACGACGGCGTCGGTGGCCACCACCCGGGAAGCCGGTGGGGTGGCTTCCGGGGAAGCGGCGGTCGGCGCCGCGAGCACGTCGACGACGTCGCCGACACGAACGAGGTCGAGCAGGGCGCTGTCGGCCAGGTGCAGCGGCACGAGGCGGGCGCCGGGCCCGGCCGTCGAGTCGGCCAGCCGGTTGCCCAGCAACCTCACGTCGGTGATGATTTCGCCGCGCCTGGCCGGGCCGGCCAGCGTCGCGCCGACCACAGTGCCCACGTCGGCCTGTGATCCATCGGGAACGCTTGTGGCCGAGCGTTTTTCGATCCGGATGTCCTGGGCGGTCAACGCGGTCCCGGGACCGAGGTCGCGCGCGGCGACCACCACGTCGGCGCCCTCGTCGGCCGGGTTGGACTTCAGCGTCGCGGCGCAGGCCAGGGCGACGAGGCCGCCGGCGGCGAGTCGCCGGGCCAGCACTGTGCGGGTCCAGTCGGGGCGCAACGCGGCCGACAGCCGGCGCACCAGCGTGGCATTCAGCGACGGTTCGCCCACGCCGCAACGGTAGGCGGGGCGCCGCCCGAACGTCTCCGGCCGACGACGCCGTTGTGGATAACCCGGTTACGTCGTGGCGGCGGCGGTGGAGGGGGGTGGAGCTGCTGGAAGGCTTCTCGCCCGATCCGGACTTCTCCGAGGAGCCGGACTTCTCGCTCGATGCCGGCTTCTCGCTCGACCCGGAACCGGACGCGGAGTCGCTCTTCGAGGACCCGTTGGTGGAACTCTTGGCCGATTCCCGGCTGTCGGTGCGGTAGAAGCCGCTGCCCTTGAACACGATGCCGACCGAGTTGAACCGTTTCCGCAGCCGCCCCGAGCAACGGTCGCAGGTCGTCAGCGCGTCGTCGGTGAAGGCCTGCACGATGTCGAAGCGGTCCCCGCACTCGGTGCACTCGTACGTGTAGGTCGGCACAAAAACCTCCGGATGATCGCAAACCCTGGTTAGCACTCTAACGTCTCAAGTGCTAGAACCGCCACGTGACTTGTCGCATTCCCCGGCGTGCCCACCGCCAAACAGGGGGATCAGCCCACCGTGCGGCGTGAGGGCGTCGGTCATCCGCACGTCGTGCGGTTCGGCCGGTAGCTCGTCGAGCACCTCGTCGTCGCGGACCACGGCGACGAGGCGGGCGGCCGGGTCCCGCCCGCCGAGGGAGCGGTCGTAGAAGCCGCTGCCCCGGCCCAACCGGACCCCGCGGCGGTCGACGGCCAGCGTCGGCACCAACACCAGGGCCGCCTCGGCCAGCGCCGAGGGGGGCAGCAGCGGTTCCGGCGGCTCGAGCAGCCCCCACCGGCCGCGGGTGAGCTGGCCGGGCCGGTACTCGCCCCAACGCAGCGGCAACGGGGAGTCGCCCACGCCGGTGCGCGCGGCCGGCAGCAGCACGCGCACCGATCGAAGCAGCAACGTGTCGAGCATGTCTATCGATCCCGGCTCCGTGCCGACGGGGACGTAGGCGCACACCGTGCTGCCGCTCGACACCACCGGCTCTAGCTGCTGATCGAGCAGTCGCGCCTCGGCGGCGCGAACGTCGTCGGTCACGCCGCGGCGGGCCGCCAGCAGCTTCTCGCGCAACGCGGCCTTGGTCATGATCGGCATTCGTCAACGATGACAGCCCAAGCTTTCCCACCGCCACATCGACTCGACGAACCAAATGCCGGTTATGGTGTGAACAATGTCATGCCCAAATGCGGGGGTTCCGCGCACGGCGGTCGTGCCCGCGGCCGGACTCGGTACCCGCTTCCTGCCCGCGACGAAAACGGTGCCCAAAGAACTGCTGCCGGTCGTCGACACTCCCGGGATCGAACTGGTCGCGGCCGAGGCGGCCGAGGCCGGCGCCGAACGGCTGATCATCATCACCTCCGAGGGCAAGGACGGCGTCGTCGCGCACTTCGTCGAGGACCTGGTTCTCGAGAGCACGCTGGAGGAGCGGGGCAAGAAGGCGATGCTCGCCAAGGTGCGGCGGGCGCCGCAGCTGATCAAGGTCGAGTCGGTCGTGCAGTACGAACCGCTGGGGCTGGGCCACGCGATCGGCTGCGTGGAGCCCAGGCTGTCCGACGACGAGGACGCCGTGGCCGTGCTGCTGCCCGACGACCTGGTGCTGCCCACCGGCGTGCTGGAGACGATGTCGAAGGTGCGGGCCCACTACGGCGGCACGGTGTTGTGCGCCATCGAGGTGACCCCCGAAGAGATCAGCGCCTACGGGGTTTTCGATGTCGAGCCGTTGCCCTCGACGACGACAATCCGGACGTGCTGAAGGTTAACGAGCATGGTCGAGAAGCCCAAGGCCGAGGACGCCCCGTCGATGTTCGCCGCGGCGGGCCGCTACGTGCTCGATCGCGCCGTCTTCGACGCCTTGCGTCGCATCGACCGCGGGGCCGGCGGCGAAGTCCAGCTCACCGATGCGATCGCACTGCTGATCTCCGAGGGACATCCCGTGCATGTCGTCGTGCATCGGGGTTCTCGACACGACCTGGGAAATCCCGGCGGCTACCTCAAGGCTGCGGTTGACTTTGCTTTGGATCGTGACGACTACGGCCCGGAACTGCGGCGGTGGTTGGTCGAACGGCTGGGCCTGACCGAGCGCTAGCCGGACCCGTCACGGCATCAGAGGGCAGAAAGGCACGCCGTGCGTTCTGTGGAGGAGCAGCAGGCCCGGATCACCGCCGCCGCGGTGGCCCCGCGGCCGATCCGGGTGGCGATCGCCGAGGCCCAGGGATTGTTGTGCGCCGAGGAAGTGGTGACCGAGCGGCCGATGCCCGGTTTCGACCAGGCCGCGATCGACGGCTACGCGGTGCGCAGCGTCGACGTGCTCGGCGTGGGGGAGATCAGCAGCGAGGAAATCGGCGAACCGTCCGATGACACCGACCGCTTGGAGGACACGCGCGACGGGCTGGTGCTGCCGGTGATGGGCACCATCGAGGCCGGCACCCGCACCCCGAGCCGGCTGCAGCCCAAGCAGGCCGTCCGGGTGCAGACCGGTGCCCCCCTGCCCACGCTGGCCGACGCGGTGCTGCCCTTGCGGTGGACGGACGGCGGGACGCAGCGCGTCCGGATTTACCGCGGGGCGCCGTCGGGCGCTTACGTGCGCCGCGCCGGAGACGACGTGCAGCCCGGCGACGTGGCCGTGCGGTCCGGCACCGTCGTCGGGGCCGCCCAGGTCGGCCTGCTGGCGGCGGTCGGCCGCGAACGGGTGCTGGTGCACCCGCGCCCGCGGTTGTCGGTCATGGCCGTCGGCGGGGAACTGGTCGACATCTCCCGCACCCCGGGCAACGGGCAGGTCTACGACGTCAACTCCTATGCGCTGGCCGCCGCGGGCCGGGATGCCGGCGCCGAAGTCAACCGGATCGGCATCGTCAGCAATGACCCCAACGAGCTGCGCGAGGTGGTCGAGGGCCAGATCAACCGCGCGGAGGTGGTGGTGATCGCCGGCGGCGTCGGGGGTGCGGCCGCCGAGGCGGTGCGGTCGGTCCTGTCCGAGCTCGGCGAGATGGAGGTGGTCCGGGTCGCGATGCACCCGGGGTCCGTCCAGGGCTTCGGGCAGCTGGGCCGAGATGGTGTACCCACATTTTTGCTGCCGGCCAATCCGGTCAGCGCTCTGGTCGTCTTCGAGGTGATGGTCCGGCCCCTGATCCGGCTGTCGCTCGGCAAGCGTCAGCCGATGCGCCGCATCGTGCAGGCCCGCACGCTGTCGCCGATCACGTCGGTCGCCGGGCGCAAGGGCTACCTGCGCGGTCAGCTGATGCGCGACCAGGAGACCGGCGAGTACCTGGTGCAGGCGCTGGGCGGCGCTCCCGGCGCGTCGTCGCATCTGTTGGCCACCCTCGCCGAAGCGAACTGCCTGGTCGTGGTGCCCACCGGCGCCGAGCAGATACGCACCGGCGAGATCGTCGACGTGGCCTTCCTGGCGCAGCGCGGCTGAGTGGGACCCATGCCCACGCTGGTGAACCTGCTTCGGTCCAATTCCCGCCACCCCGGCTGGCCCCTGGACGTCGGGCCGCTGCGGGTTCCGGCGGGAGTCGTTCGGCTCCGCGAGGTGCGGATGCGTGATGCCGCGCAATGGAGCCGGACCCGGTTGGCCGATCGTGCGCATCTCGAGCCCTGGGAACCCACCGCGGAGGAGGACTGGACGGTCCGGCACTCCGTCGCGGCGTGGCCCGCGTTGTGCTCCGGGCTGCGTTCGGAGGCCCGGAAGGGCCGCATGCTGCCCTACGTCATCGAGCTCAACGGCCAGTTCTGCGGCCAGCTGACCATCGGCAACGTGATTCACGGCGCGCTGCGGTCGGCGTGGATCGGCTACTGGGTCGCCAAGCGGGCGACTGGCGCGGGGGTGGCGACCGCCGCCTTGGCGCTGGGTCTCGACCACTGCTTCGGGCCGGTCAGGTTGCATCGCGTCGAGGCGACGGTGCGCCCCGAAAACGCCGCGAGCCGGGCGGTGCTGGCGAAGGTCGGGTTCCGGGAGGAGGGGCTGTTGCTCCGGTACCTCGAGGTGGACAAGGCGTGGCGCGACCACCTGCTCGTGGCGATGACGGTCGAAGAAGTGCAGGGCTCGGTGGCATCGGCGCTGGTCCGCGCCGGTCACGCCAGCTGGGCGTGAGCGGCGGCCGCATCGGCCGGGCGCGGGCGCTGCCCGGACCGACGCACCGGCCACGACATCCCTGACCGCTCGAGGGCAGCCAATCTGTGGCTATCGCGACACGAGTGACGAGTGGTGCTTGTGAGAGGCAAATTACAGGTGTGTAATTGTGCTGGTCATCACGATCCGGCTGCGCTGGCCACCCACGGCTTTGCGGGGATCGGGTCCAGTAAGGAGCAGGTCACATGCCAAGCATCCCGCAATCTCTGTTGTGGATTTCGCTCGTGGTGCTCTGGCTCTTCGTCTTGGTCCCGATGCTGATCAGCAAACGCGACGCGGTGCGGCGGACCAGCGACGTCGCGTTGGCGACCCGAGTCCTCAACGGCGGGGACGGCGCCCGGCTGATCAAGCGCAGCGGGCCCGCGGCGGGCCATCGCAGCGACCCGGACTGGCAGCCGGAGGAGGAGCCGGCCGACGACGAGCTCGCCGACGCCGAACGGAACGAACACGCGGAAGCCGACATCCACGACGATGACATCCACGACGACGCTGCCGGCGATGCGGAGCGTACGCGGCCGGTGGTCATGAAGATGGCGGTCGACGAGCACACCGAGCCCGACTACTTGGATGTGGACGTTATCGAAGACTCGGCGGCCCTGCCGGCGGGAGTTGTCGCCTCAGCGTCCGGGCCGCAGGTGGCCGCCGTCGACGAAGGCGACGCCCCGGAAACCGGATCCGACGACCTCGGCCAGCACGACGACGAATACGAGTACATCGAAGATTCATCCGGTTTGGAGCCCGAGGAGGAAGCCGAGGACGAGGACGAGGGCGCGTGGGCGAACGTGGCGCCGCGCTCGCGGCGGCGTCGGTTCGACACGAAGACCGCGGCCGCGGTCACCGCACGCAAGTACGCGTTCCGCAAGCGCGTGCTGATGGTGATGGCCGTCATCCTGGTCGGATCGGCCACGGCGGCGTTCGAAGTAACCCCGACGGCATGGTGGCTCTGCGGCAGCGCGACCGGCGTGACCGTGCTCTACCTGGCATACCTACGGCGGCAGACCCGCATCGAGGAGAAAGTGCGGCGCCGCAGGATGCAGCGGATGGCGCGGGCGCGGCTCGGCGTGGAGAACGCGTACGACCGCGAATACGACCTGGTGCCGTCGCGGCTCCGGCGGCCCGGCGCGGTGGTGCTGGAAATCGACGACGAGGACCCCATCTTCGAGCACCTGGACGACGCGATGCCGATGCGGCACTACGGTTGGTCGCGGGACTTGCCCCGCGCGGTCGGTCAGTAACGCTCGCAGTTCGGCGCTCGGGGCCGCGGCTGGTAGCCTGCTAGCGATCAGGGGCTATGGCGCAGTTGGTAGCGCGTCTCGTTCGCATCGAGAAGGTCAGGGGTTCGAATCCCCTTAGCTCCACTTTTCGGACACCTTGGTGTTCTTACTCGAACTTTCCGCGTCGGGTTCCCATTCGGCTTCAATGCCAGCGCGTAAACGGCGTCGGCAAGCGCCGATGTTCGCTACTCACGTTCAAGGTGCGATCGGTTCCGTCTCGTCACGGCCCCAGCGCTGTCGACCGCATCATCCTGAACCTGAGGTCGCAGTAGTGGTTACGGGCAACGTGTTTCCAGAATCAGTCACGACCGCTGTGCAGCGGATACGGGTAGTGGTGCGAGTGGTCTCCTGCGTTCCATGCATCGCGCAGGCTGGGCGCCGAAGGATCCCAGTCGGGTCGAATGTCACGGGTCACCTCGCGAAGGTCGCGTCGGAGGTCCTCCAGCGAAGGTCTGCCCCAGAACCAGTAGCCGTTGTAGATGCTGTGGATCACCAAGCCGGGCTTGAGCACAAGCGTATGGGGAATCATCGGGTCATGGTACGGGTCGGTGTACTCCTGGATCTGTAAGTCTTTCTGAACCTTGCGCCCGGCATCGGAGAGGAAAGTCCATTGCGCCCCAACGGATGCACGAAATTCGCCGGTAACCGCGATGTTGTCGGTCGAGACCGTGACAATCGTGGTGTACGCGACCGCGAACTTGGAGTAGTTGGCGGACAACTCGAGATGCTGCTGGTGGTCCTTGGGGCAGAAGTGGCCGCGCGAGAGCAACAAGACCAAAGGGTCGATGCCCTGCAGCTCGCTGAGCCGCCGCCGGGTCTTCGTGTAATCGGTCAGCTCGTAGTCCGGGAAGACTGCTCCCGGAACGATGTCATCTCGCACCGCGCAATCCTTCGTTGTCTGCTCCGAATACCTCCCAGTCTTTGAGGTTGGCGATGGGTCCGAACAGATCCGTGGGCGGGGGTGCGCCGGCCCAATGGGGACCGATATCTCCCTTGTGGTTTTGACCGCTGCCGCCATTCGACGAGCTTATGGGTCGTTAACGAACGCCTTATGCCAATGACTCTGCCGCACAAGGCGACAGGTTCAACGTTGACGAGACGATCGTTGCGATTGCCGACCGACGGGTGTCGCCAGGCGGAGACAGAGGATCCGCGATGACCCGTACACGTAATTCTCCCTTGGCATGGCAGGAGCGTCGGAAGAGGGATGGACCTCGCCTTGCCCGTCGGGGCACCCCATCCCGCGTCGCGCATCGACGGTAGCGCGTCTCCCAGTCGCCTCCCGGTGGGGCGGGGCGGTATACCGGCCGACGCTTGCGACCGGCGCGCGCCCGTACCGGCAAACATCGCTTTGATCTGTCCCTCGCTGTTTCGGTCTGCCATTAGGATTGCCGCTTATTGCCTCGATAAAGTTGAAAAAGATTCACTGTGGCCAAAAACATATAGGACAAAGGGATGAATGGAGGCTTTATTCTTAGAGGGAGCGCATTTGCTGGCACCTCCGGGTGCAAATGCACATAGGTCGCACCTCCCATGGTGGCAATCAGTCCTGCTGAGGCGACGGACACGATCAGGTTGAAAAGATTCGTGGGTTTCTGTCTGAGGCATGAAGCCGAAAGCAGGCCGAGGCCGATGGATATTTCTCCGGCAATGCCCGTTGGAAGGCTGAATCGGGGCAAGCCACTTTTGGTGATTTGCACGTTGAACTGAGTGCGAAATGGCTCAAAGAATTTCAAAAAGCCAAATAAGAATACTGTTGTACCTAGAAACAGCAAATTGTATTTTAAGATCTTATTTTCCGCTGTTGGTTTCATAAGCTCCTCCTATTATGTCAGCTGTGCCATGGGCCGAACGGCAGCTAGGGATGGCAGCCACGCCTATTACTTCGACTGTCGTGCAAACGAGGATCGTTATGGGGGCGGCCTGATCGAACGGGCAGGCCAATGGCGATGAAGGTCCGTGAGCAACTGCCGCACAAATTTTGTCTGAGCGTCATCATGTCACGCCTCGATCCTCATTCCAAAACCTCAAGGGCGCAGCACAACTCAGACGAAGACGGTGCTGAAGGATACGTCCTGCGACGCTTGCGAGGCGGTACCTTGCCGATGACGATAGGAAGTGCCGAGCTGCCGTCTTTGAATACTGCATCGACGTGGTCACCCGGGATCTGCTCGGCCGGGTAAACGAGGCTGTCAACAGCTGGCTCGGCCGCATCCGTCCCGTCGGGGCCGGTTCGACAGCACCGCGGCCAACGCCACTGGCGGCACGATCGGTGTCGCTCACCGCGCGTCCGGGTGTTCGGCTATGTACCGGATGAAGCCGATCACATCGTCGGCGACCAGCCGGCCGATGGCGCCGCTCGAGTAGACGGCGAGCCGCACCGTCCCGTCCGGTGCCAAGATGAAGCCGGTCGATTGCAGATAGTGCGGATCGTCGTTCACGTAGGCTCCCGTCGCTGCAGCGATCTTGTCGGCGTCCGCGCTGTGGCCGGCGGGGAAGCGCAGCTTGCGCTTGGCGACCAGCGCGGCAGAGGTCTCTTCATCATCGACAGACAAGGCGACGACCTTGACGCCGAGCTCGGTCAGCGTGTCGAGCGCGCGAGAGAACGCGGACAGCTGCGCGTTGCAGTACGGGCACCAAGACCCGCGGTATATCAAGACGACGCCGTAGGAGCCGGAGAGATCGCCGGGCAGCGAGATCGTGCCGCCACCAACGGCGGGAACTTCGAGCGCTGGGAACTGCTGGCCATAGCTCAGGCGCGACATGTCATCCTCTCCGAGGGTTAGCCGGACTACGTGAAAAATTGTGCTCAAGCAAAAGTGGACTATCAAGTCCAATCCAAATACGCTTCGCGTATGCCATCGAAGGAGCGCCCCAGTGCTGCGCGGCTGACGACTCGCGGCGCGGCGACCAGAGCCCGCATCGTCGCTGCGGCGGCGTCCCTCGTCCACACGCAGGGGGTGGCCGGGACGAGCCTGGACGACGTGATGGCGGCGACCGGCACGAGCAAGTCGCAGCTGTATCACTACTTCGCCAACAAGGACGCACTCGTTCGCGAGGTCGTGAAGACCCAACTCGGCCACGTCATCGCGGCCCAGCAGCCCGATCTAGGCGAGGTCTCGTCGTGGGAGGGGCTGCAGCGGTGGTGTGATCACGTCGTGGCCATGACCCGTGCGACGCAAGGTGTCGGCGGTTGTCCGCTGGGCTCGCTCGTAGGTGAACTTGCCGAACGGTCCGATTCGGCGCGGCGGGAGCTTGCGCAGAGCTTCGCCGAGTGGCAGTCATACCTGTCCAGGGGCTTGGCGACCATGCGCGACAACGGCGAAATCTCTCCCGACGCCGACTCAGAGGAGCTCGCATTGACCATGATGAGCGCATTGCAAGGCGGATTGCTTATGGCGCAGACGATGCGCAGCGCCCGACCTGTCGAACTCGCTGTGAACATGGCGCTCGGGCACGTCGCGACGTACCGGCGCAGCCCCAGGCAAGCGGGATAGGACGACTCGAGGCTCCCGAACGCCCCCATCGCGCACAAGTTGCACAACCGTTCAGCTTCTCGGTAGGGCTGAGACCCCCCGGGGATGGCCACGCTATACACGGAATATCCATGCTCCCAACGATGTTGGGAAATCCCTGTAACCATGCCGATTACGACGAAGGGCAAGCCATGCCGCTGTGACAAACCGTACTGCCGGCAGTGTCGAGCGTTTTGGAAACGCTGCCTATCCGCAATTTTCGGTCAATGACGTTGCAGGACCGAAAATTACATGCCCAGCAGGTGTGCACTCAAATCGGATGAACAGTTAGAAACTGGGATGCACCACTCATCTGCTCCGAATAATTTCGCACCAAAAATTCAATTGTCCTGATACGAAAGCGGAAGCCTTCGGGCCGCGAATTCATCATCGACGCGGACCGGATGTACCGAATACCATTGGTGCGCAACTGCATAGAGACCGACATGGGCTAATCTGCAAACGATTTGCCCGTTTGGAGTCCGGGATCTCACACCGGTGCACGCTATGACTGCGCGTGAACATGATGTGCCATCGCCGTCCAGCATGTATCCCAATTCAGGTTGGGGTTGCGCGAGAACACCATTGCGCGCGAGATCGCGAAGGCGTCTGTGCAGCACGCCGACGTAGTCGACATGACCTCCGTGCGGAAAACCATGTCGTACCAAAATGCTCAACCAGTCAAGTGAGCGCGCGATCAGAACAGGACGACCGTGAGCCAGCTACCCTCCGACCTCCAATACACGCTGAGCACGAGTGGGTTCGCAGCAGCGGAGGAGACACCGTTCGCGTGCAACGCTATCGCGTTTCTGGCTCACAATGCGGGGAGTCGCTGAGCTTTAGACGGAATTTCGAAAACGGACCGCGGCGCCTATTCAATCTGGCCAACGGGGCTTTGCGCCGCTTTGAAGCCGAGCGGACTGGGACGGCGATGAGCCGGCGAGCACTGCCGCACTATCGACAATTCTCCGTCGCACTTCGGGTCCGGCCTGAGTGACGGGCACGCCGAGCGTCGTTCGCCTTCGGAACTTTCGTGCTTCACCCGGCTCAGTCGTCCAAGTGCGTCGGCGGGTCAGCGAAGGTTAGATCCGTAGGCTGCTGGCCGGGACCCATCGACTCGCAGCGCTTGTCGGGCACCAGGTAGGAGCTCATGCCGCTGGCCACCCAGTGGGTGAATGCCACGCAACGTTGCCACGTGCCGTCAGGCTGCAGCGGCCCATCGCACTTGCTGAGGATTCCCGGTCCTCCGTATTGGCAGCCGGCGTTGGCCGGCGGCGCGGTGGCGATGAGCCCTCCGAAAATCAGGGCGGTGCCCAGGCTGGCGGTGAAGGCGGCTCTCCCTCGTCGCAACGTGTTCTCGAGTGCGGTCATTGCGCCTCCTCATCGGGTCCGCCGCGCCGACGTCGACTGCGGCTGACGACGATGCGCGTGTGTACCTGCCCTTCTTGGCAATACCCGGCAAAGCAGTGCTGATAACGGCCCGTAAGCGGCACTTTAGCGGCCGGAACACCTCCACGACGCGGCGGGAATGCGGCAGGCCTTCGTAGAGCCGACTCACGCCGTCGTCCGGGTCTAGGCTCGAGGAGGCACAACGGAAGGTACGCCATGTTCGCAGCGTTCGGATTCGAAGCCCTGGGTGTCGTCGTCGGGGACATGTACTTCGCCGACCCGGCGCCCCTCGCCGGCCAGGAGACCCCGGAACGGGGAGTCAGGCTGGAGCTCCGCGTCGTCGACCGGGGCGAGCCGCAGGGGTCCATCTATGCTGGCGTTCCCATCGCGTTCACCCGCCCGGTGTGGCGGGTGGACCTGTTCGGGTCGACCGAGAGCCCGCCCGGAACGCTGGACCGGGCCCATCACCACCCCCGCTTCGACGGGTGGGAGCCCGGGCGCCGGCACTTTGTCCCCGAGCTGTCGGCCGACCCGGTGACCTGGCTCGCCGAGCAGCTCGCCGACCCGGCCGTGGTGCTGGCCCGGGCGGGCGTCAACCCCGATGAATTCACCGAGGCCGACAAGGCCGGACTCGCCGCGTCCGCGCCGGAGATCGTCGCGGCGGTGAAGCGGATGCTCGAACGCGTGCGGGACGGCGAATTGGCCCCCGCCCCGGCGGAACCGGTCGCCGCCGCGCGCACTGGATGGCTCTGATTGCGGCTTCCTCTCCGGCGGGAAACCGGGCCTGTCCGCGACGGGCGCGCCAGACGGCGGCGGCTCGAACTCAGGCCGCTGATTTCTCCAGGATGTGGACGCCGCAGGCCGAGCCCAGGCCGATCACGTGGGCCAGCCCGACTTTGGCGTTGGCGATCTGGCGGTCGCCGGCCTCGCCGCGCAGGTGGTGGCAGATCTCCCAGATGTTGGCGATGCCTGTGGCCGCGATGGGGTGGCCCTTGGACTGCAAGCCGCCCGACACGTTGACCGGTGTGGAGCCGTCGCGCCAGGTGGCTCCGGAGTTGAAGAAGTCCGCGGCGCCGCCCTCGTCGCAGAGCATCAGGTTGTCGTAGTGCACGAGTTCGGCGGTGGCGAAGCAGTCGTGCAGTTCGACCAGGTTGAGGTCGCTCGGGCCGACGCCGGCCTGCTCGTAGGCGCTCGCGGCGGCTCTGCGGGTCAGCGTGTTGACGTTGGGCAGGACCTGGCACCCCTCCTCGTAGGGGTCGGTGGTGAGCACCGACGCCGACACCTTCACCGCGCGCCGCCGCTGTTCGGCCGAGAGCGACTTCAACGTCTCGCCGTTGCACACGACCGCGGCCGCGGCCCCGTCGCAGTTGGCCGAGCACATGGGGCGGGTGTTGGGGTAGGCGATCATGACGTCGTTCATGATCTGTTCGAGGGTGAACCTCTTCTGGTAGGCGGCCAGCGGATTCAGCGTCGAGTGGGCGTGGTTCTTCTCGCTGATCTTGGCGAAAAGTTCGAAGCTGGTGCCGCCGTACTTGTGGCCGTACTCGGTGCCGATCTGGGCGAACACCCCGGGCATGGTCTCGGTGCCGATCCGGCCGTCGACGGGCGCGACGGCACCGTAGCGGCCCTTCGGCGCCCAGACGTCGTCGGATTCCTTCTTCAGACTGCCCCCGGCGAGCAGTCCGGCGCCGGAGAGCTTTTCGACGCCGACCGCCATGCCGTAGTCGACCTCCCCGGCCTTGACGGCCATGATGGCGGTGCGCAGCGCGGTCGCCCCGGTGGCGCAGGCGTTGGCCACGTTGTACACCGGGATGCCGGTCTGGCCGATCTGCTTCTGCAGTTGCTGGCCGATCCCGGCGTTCGCGTTCATCAGGTTGCCCGCCGCCAGCACCCCGATGTCGGCCATCGTCACGCCCGCGTCGGCGAGCGCGCCCATCGCGGCCTCGGCGGCCAGGTCGACGGTGTCGAGGTCGGGGTGCTTGCCGAACTTGGTCATCCGGATTCCGAGGATCCAGATCTCGTCGCTGGCGCTCACGTCGCTGCTCCTTCGTCGGTTGGTTCAGTTGGCGGGTTCGAAGCCGAAGCCGATCGCCTCGGTGCCCGCGGAGTCGGTTCCGAGCGGGTAGGTGGCCAGCCGCACCTTCATGCCGTCGTGAACATGGTCGGGATCCGGTTCGACATTGATGAGGTTGGCGCGCACCTGGGTGCCGTCGCAGTCGACCACGCCCGCGACGAACGGGGTGGGGATCCCCGGAGCGGCGAAGGTGACGATCGTGAACGCCCGCACCGTGCCCTCCGTGGCGACCGCGACGGTCTTGAACTCGGTGGCAAAGCAGTTGGCGCAGGCGTTGCGCCGGTCGAAGAACCGGGCGCCGCAGTTGGTGCATTCGTGCGCGACGAGGTGCGGTTCGCCGTCGTCGAGCACCAGGTAGTCGACCAATGGGATCTGCCCGGCCATGAGAACCTCCATCACGTGTGCTCACGACGTTAGCGCGGGGCGGGTTGTCACGAGCTCCGGGGTATGACGCGCGCGCTGCGAGGGTTGCCGACACCGAATGCGGGTACTGGCTTCTCTTGTCAGCCGCAGAAGAGCCCGTCGTTTACGGCGGCGCGACCGAAGGACCCAGATGGCGCAGCAAGATCAGGATTCGACCGACGCCCTGCTGCAGGAGCTCCTGTGGAGCTATGGACCGTGCGGACAGGAGGACGCGGTGCGCGCGGTGTGCGCCCGCGAACTGCAACCACTGGTCGACGACATGTGGACCGACGCGGCCGGCAACCTCGTCGGCTACGTCGCCGCCAACGCATCCTCGGGCGACGCCGCGGCCGGGCAGGACCGCCAGCGGTCGACCACGACGCCCGGCCTGGGCGACGGGGTGCGAGTCATGGCCCACATGGACGAGCTCTCGATGATCGTCAAACGGGTGGAACCCGATGGCGCGCTGCACGTTACGCAATTGGGGACCATGTATCCCGGCAACTTCGGGCTCGGCCCGGTCGCGGTCCTCGGCGAGCACGAGACGTTGACCGCCGTGCTGACCCTCGGCTCCGAGCACACCACCAAGGAGAGCCCGCGGATCTGGGACACCAAGCCGGATCGGGGCGACCATTCGCTGGATTGGCATCACGTGTACGTGTTCACCGGCCGGACGCCTGATGAATTGGCCGCCGCGGGGGTGCACGCCGGCACCCGGGTGTGCGTCCACCGGCTGAAGAGAACGCTGGTGGAGGTCGGGGACTTCATCGGCTCCTACTTCCTCGACGACCGCGCCGCCGTGACCGCCTTGCTGCGCGCGGCCCGCCTCCTGCACGAAAGCGGCCAACGCCCGGCCGAGGACGCGTATTTGGTGTTCACCACCAACGAAGAGATCGGCGGCGTGGGCGGCACGTACGCCAGCGGCACCCTGCCCGGGACGCTCACCCTCGCGTTGGAGGTGGGGCCGACCGAGCGGGAGTACGCGACCACCGTCGCCGGCGGCCCGATCGTCGGCTACAGCGATGCTCTGTGCGTGTACGACAAGGACGTTGCCGACCGGCTGATGCGCATCGCCGGCGACCGCGGATTGGACCCGCAGCCGGCCGCACTCGGCGCGTTCATGTCCGACGCGTCGCACTCCAAGGCGAACGGCCTGGCACCGCGCGCCGGGCTGTTGTGCGTGCCGACGCTGAGCACCCACGGCTACGAGGTGATTCCCCACCGCGCGATCGACGACATGGCGGCGATCATCGTCGACTTCCTGCAACAGCC
>CAWGPS010000029.1:0-321779 GCA_963824505.1 uncultured Actinomycetota bacterium | reverse complement strand
CGCGGGGTAGCGCAGCCCCTCGGCAAGAGGGGCGTCCAGCTGCGGGCCGAACGTGATCGCCCGGGGTGCACCGACCTCGAGGATCAGCTCCTCGCGCAGTTCTTCCTTCTCCGCTTCGATCGCCTCGTGCAACTGCAACAGGCAGCGCTTGCGCAACTCGCGGTTGGTCGCCCAGTCCGTCTCATCGAAGGCGCGCCGGGCGGCGTCGATGGCCCGGTGCATGTCCTCTTTCGAGGCGTCGGCCACCTCACCGAGCGGCTCTTCGGTGGCCGGATTGATGTTGGTGAAGGTGCCGGCCTGGCCGTCGACGAGCCTGCCGTCGATCATCATCTTGGGCTCGAAGCGGACCTTTACAGCCTCGGTCATGTTTGTCACTCTCTTCTGAGTCGTTGAAGGGCTACAGAGAGCCTTACTGGAGACTAGCCGATTGGCAAGCGCCAACCCCCGCGAGGTTTGGCTATCGGCGATCGAACAGGACCGGCAGCGAGGTCGGCGAACGGAATACCTGCCCGCGGATGTGCGGGTCGTCGCCGTCGGGGTCCAGGCGAAGGTTCGGCAGCCGGTCGAGCAGGAGGTTGACGGCGGTGCGCATCTCGAGCCGCGCCAGGTGCATGCCGAGACAGACGTGCACGCCGTGGCCCCAGCCGAGGTGCGACCGGGCGGGCCGGAAGATGTCGAACGCGTCCGGGTCGGGATAGCGGTCTTCCTGGCGGTTGGCGGCCCCCAGCATCGGCATCACCGTCGAACCGGCCGGTATCGGCACCCCGCCGAGTTCGGTGTCGCGGGTTGCCACCCGGGTGATGGTCAGCAGGGGCGGCTCCCAGCGCACCCCCTCCTCGATGGCCTGCGGGAGCAGCGATCGGTCCCGCCGGATGGCCGCCAGCTGTTCCGGATCCGACAGCAGCGCGAAGAGCAGGCTGCCCAGCGCGCGGTACGTCGTCTCCACTCCGGCGGGGAGCAGCAGGCGCAGGAAGGAGTAGATCTCCTCGTCTTCCAGCTTCTCGCCGTCGATTTCGGCCTGGGCCAGCGCGCTGATCAGATCTTCCTTCGGTTCGGCGCGGCGGGATGTGAGGATCGGCGCGAAGTAGTCGCAGAGCGCGGCCGAGGCCGCGAGTCCGCGTTCGGGATTCATGATCCAGCTCAGCAAGGAAATGGACCAGCGTTGGAACTGTGGGTAGTCCTGCTCCGGCAGGCCCAGCAGGCCCGCGATGATCTGGCTGGGATAGTCGAAGGTGAACTCCTTGACCAGGTCGGCCTTGCCGTTTGCCGCGAATTTGTTGATCAGGCTGTTGGCCACGCGCCCGACCAACTCGTCTTCCCGGCGTGCCAGGGCCTTCTGCGAGAACGCTTTTGACACCAGCGACCGCAACCGGCCGTGCACCGGTTCGTCCATGCCGAGCATCACGCGTTCGCCCAGTACCGGTCCGAAAGCCGCGATGACGCCCGACGACGAGAACGTCTCGTTGTCGCGCAGCATCTGCTGGGCCTCCTCGAAGCGGTACACGATGAAGACCGGCTTGGACTCCTCGTGCGGCATCCCCGAGACGTCCAACCGTTGGATCGGCTCCTCGCGGCGCAGCCGAGCCAGCTCCGTGTAGGGGTCGCGCACGTCCCCGGAAACCGCGTCGTCGAAAGCGCCGAAGTCGTCGAGGTCGTCGAAAAGCTGCTCCATACCTACTCCTCACTTCCCTTACCGCGCCGCGCCGCCACCACCGCCAGGCGCTGCAACACCGGCTCTGGAAGAACGCGCGCGGCCAGCACCATCGCCCGTTGGGCCGCCGTCAGTGGCCATGCCCCGCCCCGCATCGAACCCTGCCTTGGTAGGCCCAGCACGATCCGGGAGACGTGGTGCATGGCGGGGGCGGGGAGGATCCTGCTGAACGCCAACAGCATCGCGGCATCCGGGCCCACCGCGCGGCGGCGGAAAGCCCCCCGATCATCCAGCGCCTCGAGCAGGCCGTCGGTGAACCGCTCGGGTGGGCGGGCGAGCTTCATCGCGGCCCTCCCTCGGGTGTTCATGGTGTTGTGCAGCCGGGCGTACGGGCCGGTGAAGTCGCGGTTATCGGTGGTTCCCGCGTCGGTGATGATCTCGGTGTCGTACGTCCCGGCGACCAAAACGGTGACACCCAGACCAAACGGCGCGATCTCGCACGCCATCGACTCGCCCCAGCGCTCCAAGGCTCCCTTGGCCGCCGAGTAGGGCGCGGTTGCCGGCTGGCCGCGCACCCCGGCGGCGCTGGACACCAGCACGATGCGGCCTTCGCCCGCTGCGCGCATCGATGGCAGCAATGCCTGGGTGAGCGCAACGGGGCCCATGACGGTGGTCTCGAACATCCTCTGCCACAACGCCATATCGGTCTCCTCCACCATTCCGGCGGCGGATATGCCGGCGTTGTGCACCAGCGCATAGGGAGCGCCGACGGCGTCCTCGATCGCTTTGGCCGCCCCGGCGATCGACGCGGGGTCCAGCAGGTCGAGCTGCACGCCGACCAGCCGATCGTCGTCTTGACCGGCCCCCGTCGAGTCCTGAATAGCCTCGCGAAGCAGCGGGAGCCCGCCGTCGGGCGTCCGCATGGCCGCGACCACGCACCAGCCTTCGCGGTATAGGCGCACCGCCGACGCGAACCCCAGACCTCGGGACGCGCCGGTGACGACGACGCTGCGCGGCTCAGCCATGCGCGCTCGGGGTTGCGCAGGCGCCTACACCCGGCGGCGGGGGATCGACATGGGGCCGCCCATTGGGCTCCCCGCTTGCCCAGGTCGACCAGATGCCGACCGAGTAAGGACCTTGCGCGCCAGCCTTCTCGTAATAGCCCTGCGGGTCATAAACTTTCGCCTCCGGGTAAGGCCACGGGCACGCGACGGAGGTCGCCGCATGGCTGACCTTGATGACCCAGAACCACGCCCCGTAGGCGAAGTAGGACACGTTGATGATGGCGAACATCACCAGGAACGTGCCGAGCACCGGACGCGTCGGGAAGATCCTGGCCTTCGCGGCCAGCTTCTCCGCCACCGATTTACCCGTGTCGTCGCGGTAGCAGAGGATCGCCGCCGGCACCATCACGAAGGTCACCGAGAACGACTCCCAGATCAGCGGGAACTGGAACGTCGTGCCGGTGAACACCGAGCCCCACGGAATCACCTGGGAATAGATGTACATGCCCATGTGGACGAGCTGAATTTCCAGCCAGGCATCGAAGACGAACCCGATCGCACAGGCCAGCAGGCCCAGGCTGACCAGCGGGTGGCGCGACACGAACGCCGTCGGCCCGTACTTGGCCTGCAGTTTGCGCAGGATCCAGATCGCCGGGAAGTAGGGCCCGAAATAGAAAGTGACGTAACCGAATACAACGAAAGGCTCGACGGTCGGCGAGAGCGACACCAGCGGCCAGGACTCCGGCCAGTGGATGAGGTCGGGGTTGTACACCGCGAACGGGGCCCAGTTCATGATCGGGTCCTGCCACACGATCAGGGTGGTGCACAGGAACATCAGCATCACCGGGCTGCCCGGATTGCGGCGCCAGCCCCTGATGAACACCACCAGCAGGACGAGCAGCATGACGACGGTGGAGATGTGTAGGAACGTGATGTAGTCCAGGCCGAAGATGAACTTCACCGGGCGGGGGCGGCCTTGGACATTCGGGTTGGCGACGCGCGGGTCGAGGGCGACGCGGCAGTTCGCGATGAAGAAGAGCACGAACGCGGCGAGGGCGGCGCCGGCGATCCAGCCGCCCCAGCCGCGCTTCTCGCCGTCATGCGGCCGCGACGGTTTCTGCTGCGCGGCAGGCGGTGTGGATTGGTCGGTGCTCATGTCGGTGTCAGCCTCACTCTCCGAAGCGGTCGACCAGATGCGAGTTGGTGCCGTCGGCATCCAGAGTCCGGGCCACCAGATAGCCCGCGCCCATCCAGGCGCGGCGCGTCCATTTTCCGAAGGAGACGCGCGTGCCGGGGGCACCCGCGGCGGCGGGCATCATCTTCACCCGCTCCAAGGCCTCTTTGACCCCGCGCGGGCTCAGCGGGTGCGCATCGGTGAAGGCGCGGACCAGCGTCGCGGCGACATCGTGGTTGACCACCGGCACGCAATATTCGGGGCGCCTGCCGCCATACTTTGCCGCATACCGGTCGAGGAACTCCTGGCCGAGCCGGTTTGCCTCGTCGTACTGGTCGACTCCGACCCAGCCCATGAACGCGTTCCACATGATCGGGTTGACCCAGGCGTTTTGGAATGCGGTGGTGGTGAATCGGGGTGGATCCCAGGCGACGGCTTCCAGCGCGGGGTTGATGAAGACGATGCCGAAGCCGAAGCCCAGATGCACGATCGCCTCGGCCTTGGCTTCGTGCAGCGTGCGGACGGCGTCGTTGATGTCTTGCGCGGTCTGGGCGATCGCCGCTTCGGCGACGATGCGAATGCCCTTGCGGCGGCACGCGGTTCGCAGGTTCTTCAGGTAGCTCTCGCCGATCAGGTTCTGCTCCACGAGGACTCCGACTTCGGAGAATCCGCGTTTGGCGACGAGGTCCGCGATGAAGATCGGCTCGTCGGTCATCGAGCCCTGCGGGAAGGCGAATGTCCATTCGCCCAGCCAGTCGTCTGTGCCGGTGACGCTGATCGCCGGCACCTTGAACCGTTCTTCGATCGCCTCGCGGGTCGGCACGCAGTTGTCGGTGATGTGCGGGCCGAACACCACCAGGCAGCCTTCGTCCACGAGCTCGCCGAACGCGTCGATCACGGCCTTGACCGAGCCCTTGGGTAGGCCCTCCACTTCTCGGTACACCATCTGGACGGGCCGGTCCATCGACCCGGACGCGACGGCCTCGTCGAATATCAGGTCGAAGCACCGCGTGAAGTCGGCCTTCATCTCCTCGGGGAATCCCGGTGGCAGCGTGAAATCCATCAGGTAGCCGACCTTGATCGGCTCAGCGCTGCTTTCGTAGGACATCTGACCTCCAGGGTGACGAACTCTCGCACACGCCGGTCCGTGGGAAACCTAATATTTGTTCAGACCCTAGCGGCGGGCCTATGCAGCGTCAATCATTCGTCCGCCCCGCCCAGGTAAATCTCGATCATCTCGCCCAGGGCCCTGCCCACCGCCACGTCGTCGGTGAGCGGTCCCGCGATCGCGGCGCGAGCCGCCTCCCGCATGGTCAGCCCCTCGGCGACCAGCCTGCCCGCCGCGATCAGCAGCCGGGTCGACGCGACCTCGCGCAACCCGCCTGTTTCCAGCCGGCGGATGGCTTGGCCGAAACGCACCAGCTCCGCGGCGGTGGCACCGTCCACACCGGCCTCGTGTGTGACGATCCCCTCTTCGACATCGGCTGCGGGAAAATCGAATTCGATGGCGACCATCCGTTGCCGGGTCGAATCCTTGAGGTCCTTCAGCACGCTTTGATAACCGGGGTTGTAGGACACCACCAGGCCGAACCCGGGCGCCGCGTCGAGGGTCACACCCAGACGCTCGATCGGCAGCTGTCGCCGATGATCCGCGAGCGGATGCAGCACCACGGTGGTGTCCTGCCGCGCTTCCACCACCTCGTCGAGATAGCAGATCGCCCCCTCGCGCACCGCCCGCGTCAGCGGGCCGTCCACCCACACGGTCTCGTCGCCCTGCAGCAGATACCGGCCGACGAGGTCGGCGGTGGTGAGGTCGTCGTGGCAGGCGACGGTGATCAGTGGGCGGCCGAGATCGTGGGCCATCGCCTCGACGAAACGGGTCTTGCCGCAACCCGTCGGCCCCTTCAGGACGAGTGCCAGGCCCTGGCGGTACGCCGCCCTGAAAACCGATTCCTCGCCGCCGATCGCCCGGTAGTAGGGTCGCGTCCCCGCGGCCTCGGGGATCGCACCGTTCCGGTACGCAAGCCCGGGCTCGTTGGCCATAGCTTCCCTTCTGTCACCCACACCTTCTGTTACCCACGGTGCCTGGAGCGTATCGCGGAACAGATGTTTGTTTCAAGTCCTCTGACGAGCGGCTTTAGGCTTCACATCTGAATTCCGGGCACGTCACGACACCCTGCGGCGGACCTCGGCCGAGCGCAGCGCGGACCGGAACAGCGGCCCGATCACTCCGGCGAGTTGGTCTGGGCGCGCGACCGTGGCGTGCGCGGCGCTACCGAAGACCCGGCGCAGGGACGGCACGTCGGTCCCCGCGCCGATCGTCAGGCATACGCAGCCGGTGCCGCGACGGCGGGCCTCCGCCAGGGCGCGGCGCGCGTCGGCGGCGCCATAGGCCCGCTCGTACCCGTGGTCGTACGCGAGTCCGTCGGAAAGCACCACCAACAGCCGCCGCGACGTGCCCCCGCGCGCCTCCACCACCGCCGCGCCGTGCCGGATGGCCGCACCGAGGCGGGAATACGCTCCGGGTTCGAGGCTGTTGAGCCGCTTCATGACTCTCGTATCGAGATGATCGTCGAATCGCTTGACCGGCACCACGCTCACCGCGCGCCGGCCCAGCGAATAGTAGGCGTAGAGCGCGACGCGGTCACCCAGGTCGTGGAGCGCGACCGCGAGGTTGGCGACGGCCGCACGCTGTTGCTCGTGCACCGTCCGCCCGGCGGTGCCGGGCTCCCCCGCCGACCCCGACACGTCGAGCAGGAGCAGCACCGAGAGATCCCGCCGGCGCCGCAGGCTGTCGAGGTACACCGCGTCGTCGGGCACCGACCCGGCCAGCACCTCGACGCGGGCCTCGACGGCCGCATCGATGTCGATGTCGTCGCCCTGCGGCTGCCGGTGGCGGCGGTGCAGGCCCATCCCGAGCCGGGATAGCGGGCGGCGCACGCTGACGGCGTTCTCGATGGCATGCGTCGCCGACGCTTTGATCTCCGGCTCGACCTCGCGCACGGTGCACCACGCAGGCCGGTACTTCCCGTGCGTGGCGTCCCATTCCGGATACGTGCTGCCATCCCCAGGCGTGCGGGCCCGCTGGTCTTCGCCGTCCTCGCTCGACGTGGCGGCCAGCGATGTCACCGCGTGCGACCCGCGCTTGGCCGAGTTGGTCCGGTGCGTCGGGGTGTCCGCGCCGGGCGGTCCCCCGCCGCTGCCGGTCTTGCGCGCCGAAGACAGCATCCTCTTCAGCCACCTGCCGATGAAACCGCCGCCGCCCACCGGGCTGGTGAACATATCGGGATCGTCGGAATCGTCGATCTCACCGTCGGCGAGTTCCTCGAGTTCCCTCACGCCCTCCTGATCTCGCGGGCTCCCCGGGACATGCCCCGCGCCTTCCCCGTCCCGCCGTTCGGCCGTCCGGGGGCACGCGGCCAGTACCTTCGCCGCACGCATGACGCCGAACTCCGGCGGGGGGTCGTCGATCACCGCCCGTTCGTCGGCGATCCGCAGCGAAGCTGCGGGTGAGTCGCTGCGCCTCGCGGTGTCACGGTGGCCCAGGGAGGCCAGAACGCCCGGCAGCAGGCCGGCATTGGCGATGAGCGCGCGGTGCCCTTCCACCATCAGGTAGCGCCTGGCCAGCCGGGGGTGCCGGAGCAGGCGCCGCATCACGTCCGGATCGAGGCTGCCGGCCGCGATCATCGAGGCCTGCACGGCAACAGCTTCGAGCTGCCCGCGGGCGCTCGCGCCGGCATCGAGGTGAATCGTCTGGCCGTCGGTCCACGACGGTTCCCCCGGTCGCAGCTCGGCCACCGCGACCGGTCGGCCCGCGAGCGCGGAGGCGAGCATGCCGAGGCCCGGCAACCGGTCACCACGAACGTCGGTGGGCAACTCACTCTCCGAACCGTAGGGACTCCGTTGACCAAATATCTGTTCCACCGTAGAGTCCGGTGCCACCGCAGTCAATCAGGCCCGGGCTGTCCCGACGCCGCCGCACTTAGGCAAGGAGCACATCGTGATTGACTTCGCCGGACAGGTCGCCGTGGTCACCGGCGCCGGCCGCGGACTCGGCCGGCTGTACGCAATGGACCTGGCACGCCGGGGCGCCGCGGTGGTCGTCAACGACGTCGGCGGCTCGATGCGGGGCGAGGGTACGGACTCCGGCGTCGCCGATGACGTCGTCGCCGAAATCAAGAGCGACGGTGGAGCCGCCATCGCCTCCTACGACTCGGTCGACAGCCCCGCAGGCGGCCAAGCGATTATCGACGCGGCCGTGGGCGCATTCGGTCGGCTGGACGCCGTGGTCAGCAACGCCGGAATCTTCGGCAGTGTGCCCTTCGAGGACCTCTCGCTCGACGACTGGACCCGAATGCTGCGCGTGCATCTCGACGGCGGCTTTTACCTATCCCAGCCCGCGTATCGCGTGATGAAGAAAAACGGGGGCGGGCGGTTCGTGTTCATCTCGTCGTCCGCCGGGATCTTCGGCCAGCCGATGGAGGCACACTACGCCGCGGCGAAGGCCGGCCTGGTCGGGCTGACCAACGTGATCGCGATCGAAGGCGAGGCGCACGGCATCTTCGCCAATTCCGTTATGCCCACCGGCTTCTCGCGCATGGTCACCGAGACCGTCGGCGACGAGAAGTTTCTCGCCGAATCCGGCTTCATGCGGGCCATCAGACCCGAGCTCGTCGTGCCGCTGGTGACTTTCCTCGCCAGCAGCGCCTGTACGTTCACCCACCGCAACTACTCCGCCGCCGCCGGCCGCTACGCGCGGGTGTTCGTCGGCCTGAGCGAGGGGTGGCTGGCGGACGCCGACGGCCAACCGACGGCCGAAGACATCCAGGCGCAAATCGAGAAGATCTCGTCGACCGAGCGGTTCATCGTGCCCACCTCCATCGTGGACGAGGTGCTGGAAGTGTGTGAGCGACGCGGCGTCAGCGCGATGCCGGGCAACGTCGAGGTCGCCTTCCCTGAACACCACGGGAGCTGAACGTGGCCGCGGAACCTGGTTGACCAAATTTCTGCTCAACCCGTAAAGTCCGGCTTGGTCGCAGGTTTAAGGGCTAAGACGCTAACGACAGAGGAACGTGGACTTCTCCTACCCCGCGGAAGTGGAACAGTTCCGCATCGAGCTGCGCGACTGGCTGTCGGAGAACCTCACCGACGAGCTGGTGGCCGCACGTCGTCCCGCCGGGCGTGATGACGGGGCAATCGAGATGCTGCGCGCGTGGAGCGCGACGATGGCCGACGCGGGGTGGGCCGCTGTGTCGTGGCCCCGCGAGTACGGCGGCCGCGGAGCGACCATTCTCGAGCAACTCGTCTATACCGAGGAAACCACGCGCGCTCGAGCCCCGATGCCGCTCAACGTCATTGGGCTGAACAACATCGCGCCGGCCATCATGCAGTACGGCACCGAAGACCAGAAGCTCACGCTGCTCCCCCGCATGATGCGCGCCGACGACATCTGGTGCCAGGGGATGTCGGAACCCGAAGCGGGATCCGATCTCGCGGCACTGCGCACCCGCGCGGTGCGTGACGGTGATGACTTCGTCGTCAACGGGCAAAAAATCTGGACCTCGCTCGGGCACCGGGCGGACTGGTGCCAGCTCTACGTGCGCACCGATCCGGACGCACCGAAGCACCAGGGCATCTCCTGCCTGATTGTCGACATGAAGCTGCCCGGCATCGAAGCCCGCTCGCTGGTGACGCTCAACGGCGACGCCGATTTCGCCGAGGTGTTCTTCCATGACGTGCGGGTGCCGGCGGACGCGTTGCTCGGACCCTTGAATGCGGGCTGGCAGGTGGCCACCACCACGCTCAGCCACGAGCGCGCCGGCGCCGCACGGCTCTACGCCGAAATGCAGATGCGCCTGGAAGAACTGGTCGACGACATCGCCGCACACACCGACGCACTCGAAGACCCCGTCACGCTGCGCCGCCTCGGCGAAATCGCCCTCCGCATCAAATATCTCGAAGTCCTGTGCCAGCGGTCGATCTCGGCGACACTGCATGGCGGACCAGAAATCGTAGCGATGGGTTCGGCCAGCCTCGCCAAGACCGTGTGGGGTGAGATCGGGCAGGATATGGCCGCTTTGGCCTTCGACGTGCTGGGCACCCGCGGCGCCGGCGCGCCGTGGGCGAACTACCGCCTGACGTCGCGCTCGCTGACCATCGCGGGCGGCACCAGCCAGATCAACAAGAACATCACCGCGCAGCGGGTACTCGGGTTGCCGCGCAAATGAACCTCGAACTCACCGACGAGCAGGTGGCGCTGCGCGACACCACCCGGCGCTTTCTCACCGAAAAGGCGCCCATCTCGGATCACGTGCGCCCGCTGCTCGACGACCCGACCGGCACCGATGACGCGGTGTGGCGCGGCCTTGCCGATCTCGGAACGACCGGCCTACTGGTACCGGAGGAGTGCGGCGGCGCCGGCATGACGATGGTCGAGGCCGGCATCGTGGCCGAAGAGCTGGGCGCCGCGCTGCATCCGGGCCCGTGGTTGTCGACCGCGGTCGCCGCCCCGCGGGCGTTGACCCGGCTCGGCGCCACCGATACCGCGGCGGACCTGTTGCGCGGGATCGCCGATGGCACCACGGTCGCCGCCGTCGGGTCCCTGGACACCGAGAACGCTTCGATTGCCGCGAGCCAGGGCGGCGAGTTGCGGGGCGGGATCGCCGAGGTGCCCGACGCCGGCGCGGCGGACGTCCTGTTGGTGTTCGCCGAGGACGAGCGCGGCCCAGGGCTTTTCGCGGTGCGGACCGACTCGTCGGGGCTTTCGGTCGCGCCCCAGCGTGGTATCGACCAGACCCGCAAGCAGTTTCGCATCACCTTCGAAGGGGCGCCCGCGCGAGCGACTCGCCGCGGCGTCGCCGGAAAACGTCGCGGCGGTGATCGACGACGTGCTGATCGCCACCGCCGCCGACGCTCTCGGCGCCGCGCGCGCGGTGATGGCTATCGCCGTCGAATACGCCAAGACCAGAACGCAGTTCGGTCGGCCGATCGGCTCGTTCCAGGCGGTGCAGCACCTCTGCGTGGACATGTTCGAGACCGTCGAGCTGGCCCGCAGCGGTGTTATTCACGCGCTGTGGGCCGCCGATAATGCCAGCGACGACGAACGGCACCTGGCCGCGCTGCGGGCGAAGGCGTTCGCCGGGCGCCTGGCCACCGTCGGCGACACAGCCATCCAGGTGTTCGGCGGGATCGGCTACACCTGGGAGCACGACGCACACCTGTACCTCAAGCGCCTGCTGAGCTGGAGTGCGTTGCTCGGTGGTCCCGACCGGCGCCTCGTCGAACTCGGTGCGCGCCTTGCGAAGCGGGGTCAACCGTGATGGATGTCGAGCACCTTCTCACCGCCACCCGCTCGGCGCGCAAGACGCTCGACCTGGATGCGCCGGTCGACATGGAAGACATTCGCGAGTGCCTGCGCATCGGTTTGCAGGCGGCCAACGGCTCCAATCAGCAGTCGTGGCGGTGGGTGGTGGTCACCGACCCGGCATTGCGCAACGAGATCGCCGAGCTGTACCGCGAGGCCTACCTGCTGCGGGTCGGTGGCCAGATGATCGCCGGCCTGCTGCCGGCCGGCACGCCGGAAAGTCGCATCATGTCGTCGACGGAGTGGTTGGTCGCCAACATGGCGAGGGTGCCGCTGCTGGTAATCCCTTGCTACGAGCCCTACCTGCCGCGTATCGAAGGCGACGAGTCGTTTCACCAGGCGACGCTGTACGGCTCGATCTTCCCGGCGGTGTGGAACTTTCAGCTCGCCCTGCACACCCGCGGTTACGGCACCTGCATCACGACGCTGCACCTGCACCGCGAGGAGGAGGTGCGGCGGCTGCTCGGGATTCCCGAGAGCTACACCCAGGGTTGCCTACTCCCGGTGGGACGGCTGCGTGCCGGGCACACGTTCCGGCCCGCCCGTCGGCGGCCCGTCGGCGAGGTCGTCGCGCGCGACGGTTGGGACGGGCCCGCGCTCTAGAATGGGTTCCGTCACCGCTGCTACGCAGCGCATTCGTCGCGTCCGGTCTGATAGCCTCTAACAAAGATTTGGTTCGGCGAGAGGGACGAATGCGTATGCTTGCCAGTCCGCAGTCGTCCGGATGTGCGCACCGCTGATCATGCCGAGAGCGGAGTCATTGCGAACCGTCGCCCCAGCTGATTTGGGTACGCGGCGAACCGAGATCCTCACCACCGCCGCGTCGTTGATCGCCCAGTCGGGACTGCGCACGTCGTTGCAGGAGATCGCCGACGCGGCAGGCATCCTTCCCGGCAGCCTCTATCACCATTTCGAGTCCAAAGAGGCGATCCTCATCGAGTTGATCCACCGCTATCAGGACGATTTGGAGCGGATCGGGCGGGCCGCGCAAGCGAAGTTGGACAAACCCGACCCGCGCCCGGTTCCCGAGCAGATTATCGAGCTGGGCTCGGCGATCGCCAACTGCGCCGTGCAGCATCGCGCGGCGCTGCAGATGTCGTTCTACGAGGGGCCGAGCACGGATCCGGAATTGATGAAGCTGACGCAGCAGCGGCCCGTGGCGGTTCAGGAGGCGATGCTGCAAATGCTGCGCGCGGGCCGGTGGAGCGGCTACATCAAACCCGACATCGATCTGCCCACGTTGGCCGACCGCATCTGCCAGACCATGCTGCAGGTTGGCCTTGACGTCATGCGTCATAAGTCTCCCGCCGACCAGGTGGCCGCCCTACTGTGCCGGATCATGTTGCAGGGGTTGGCAACCCGGCCGCCCACCGACTCGGCGCTCGACCGGTCCAACGCCTTCGCGGCCGCCCGGGACGTCATCGAGACCTGGTCGGACGACAGCGACGCCGACCCCAGCGACAAAGCGGCGCATGTCCGCGCGGTGGCGAGGACGGAATTCGGCCGCAAGGGTTACGAGGCCACCACGATCAGGGATATCGCAGCCGCGGCCGGCCTCGGCACGGGAACCGTCTATCGGGTGATCGGATCAAAGGACGAGCTTCTCGCGTCGATCATGGAATCTTTCGGCAGAAAGGTTGAGGCGGGGTGGGTGAGCGTCCTGCGATCGGACGCCACACCCCTCGAGAAGCTGGACGCCTTGAGCTGGGTCAACGTCAATGCCCTCGATCGGTTCTCCGACGAGTTCCGGATCCAGCTCGCGTGGATGCGCCAGTCGCCCCCGGACACACCCAACCCGGGCTGGCTCTATACCACCCGGCTTCGGCAGATGAAAACACTCCTTTCCGAAGGTATTCGGTCAGGTGAGATCACCGCAGACGTCGGGTCCACCGCCATGCTTGCGCGGTGCGTCATCGGATTGCAGTGGATACCGGAGAACATCCTCCGCGAGGTCGGCAAACGCACGGCGCTGGTGCACGCGCGGGACACCGTTCTGCGGGGCGTCGCGGTCCGGGGCAAGTAGGTATTGAACCTAATAACTGTTACCCATACAGTTGGGCGGTGAGAACCGGGTTGGCAGTTACCGAGAAGAGGATTTCCACATGACCATTGTCGATCGGTTGCGTTATGACGGCAAGCGGGCGCTCGTTGTCGGCGGTGCGACCGGCATGGGCGCCGCGGCGGCCAAGTCCGCGGGCGAGCTGGGCGCCGAAGTCATCGTGATGGACTACGCGCCGGTGAAGTACGACGTCGCCAAGTCCATCCAGGTCGACCTGCGCGACCCCGCGTCGATCGACGCCGCGCTCGAACAGCTGGACGGACCGGTGCACGCCGTGTTCTCCGCGGCCGGCATCGCCGACGGGACCACCGACCTGATGGCGATCAACTTCCTCGGCCACCGGCACCTCATCGAGCGCCTCATCGAGAAGAACCAGCTCCCCTCGGGCTCGGCGATCTGCTTCATCTCCTCGGTCGCCGGCATGGGCTGGGAGAACGATTTGGACCTGCTGACGGAGTTCCTCGCCATACCGGGCTTCGCGGCGGCGCAGGAGTGGGTCAAGGCGCACGAGTCGGAAGGCATCATCCACTACGGCTTCTCCAAGAAGGTGGTGAACGCCTACGTCGCGACCCAGGGCTACCCCCTGCTGAAGAAGGGCATCCGCATCAACGCGATCTGCCCGGGTCCCACCGACACCCCGCTGGCCCAGTCCAACGCCGACCTGTGGCTCACGTTCGCCCAGGACTACCGCGACGAGACGGGCTCCAAGGTGCACACCCCGGAGCAGATGGGCGACGTGATGGCGTTCCTCAACAGCGCCGCCGCCTTCGGTATCAACGGGATCACGCTGCTGGTCGACTACGGGCACACGATGGCGTCGCTGACCAATGCGTACCCGCCCGGCAAGCCCATCATCGACATCATCATGGGCCGGGTGAAGCTCTAGCGGCGATCGCGAGCGCGGCGTAGGCCGGGCGACGCGGGTCGCCGCCATCGGGACCAGCGGCGATCGCGAGCGCGGCGTAGCCGGGCGACGCGGGTCGCCGCCATCGGGACCGCGGCGATCGCGAGCGCGGCGTAGCCGGGCGACGCGGGTCGCCGCCATCGGGACCGCGGCGATCGCGAGCGCGGCGCAGGCCGGGACGAGTATTCGCCCCGAGCGTGACGCCAGGCTCACGTTCGGCTTCGACTGTGACGCCAGGGTCACGCTCGGCGACGGTTCAGCCCTCTCGATCAACCGAGTAGGCTTCCCGATGCAGCTGGTCTGCCGCCGCCCCGCGGCGACGGCATCGAACGGGGCAGGTTAGTCGGCCTTGTGAGAGGGAACCCGGTGAGAGTCCGGGACTGTCCCGCAGCGGTATGCAGGAACGACCGCCGTCATCAAGCACTGGTCCGCAGGGGCTGGGAAGCTGCATTTTTTGTGGCCAGTAGGAGCACCCCGCGGTGCACGCCTGCGAGTCCGAAGACCTGCCAGCTGTGCCGGACGCGCCGCGTCCGGCGGCTCATCGCCTCGTGGACTGGGCGTCCTGGCTGTTCGCCTGGTGACGGCGCGCCGAAAGGCGCTCGGCACGAAGCGGATCGGCTGCGCGTCCGTCGGCGGTTGAACCACCCACGTCGATCGATAGGACGATTCGTGACCTCCCAACCCCTCACCGCCACCACTCTCGGCTCCCCCCGCATCGGCCCGAACCGCGAACTCAAGCGCGCGACCGAAGGCTACTGGGCCGGGCGCACCAGCCGATCGGAGCTGGAGTCCGTGGCCTCGACATTGCGCCGCGACACGTGGTCCGACTTGGCCTCCGCCGGGTTGGATTCGGTTCCCGTCAACACCTTCTCGTACTACGACCAGATGCTCGACACGGCGGTCATGCTGGGCGCGCTGCCGGCCCGGGCCGCCGGCCTCGCCGACGAGCTGGACCGGTACTTCGCCCTGGCGCGCGGTAACACCGGCATCGCGGACATCGCGCCGTTGGAGATGACCAAATGGTTCGACACCAACTACCACTACCTGGTCCCTGAGCTCGAGCCCGCGACGCAGTTCACGCTGAACCCGGCCAAGGTGCTCTCGGAGCTGAAAGAGGCGCTCGCCCTGGGCATTCCCGCGCGCCCGGTCATCATCGGCCCCATCACGTTCCTGTTGCTCAGCAAGGGCATCGACGGCGCGCGAGCGCCGATCGACCGGCTCGACGAGCTGGTGCCCGTCTATTCCGAGCTGCTGTCGCTGCTCGCCGAGAACGGGGCGCCGTGGGTGCAGCTCGACGAGCCCGCGTTGGTGACCGACATGTCCCCCGACGCTCCCGCGTTGGCGGAGGCGGTCTACAACGCGCTGGGCTCACCGAGCAACCGGCCGGGCATTGTCGTCGCCACCTTTTTCGGCGACCCCGGCGCGTCCCTGGGCGGGCTGGCCCGTACGCCCGTCGAAGCGATCGGCGTGGACCTGGTCGCCGGCCCCCGAACCCAGATCGCCGCGGTGCCGGAGCTGGCCGGCAAGACGCTGGTGGCCGGAGTCGTGGACGGGCGCAACGTGTGGCGCACCAACCTCGAATCGGCTTTGGGCACGCTGGCCGGCTTGCTGGGTTCGGCCGCGTCCGTCGCCGTTTCGACGTCGTGCTCGACGCTGCACGTGCCGTATTCCCTAGAGCCCGAAACCGGGCTCGACGACAACCTGCGCAGCTGGTTGGCGTTCGGGGCCGAAAAAGTGCGGGAAGTCGTCGTTCTCGCGAGGGCACTGCGCGACGGACGCGACGCGGTCGCCGACGAGATCGCGGCGTCCGACGCCGCCGTGGCCTCCCGTCGCAACGATGCGCGGTTGCACAACGACCGGGTGCGCGACCGCACGATCATGGCGTCGGGCGCGCAGCGCGGTGATGCCGGCGCGCGCCGCGTCCAGCAGGAGGAGCGCCTGCAACTGCCACCGCTGCCGACGACCACGATCGGCTCCTACCCACAGACATCGGCGATCCGCAAGACGCGAGCCGCTTTTCGGGCCGGCGAGATCGACGAAGCAGAGTACGTCGCGAAGATGAAGCGCGAGATCGCCGACGTCATCGCCCTGCAGGAGGAGCTCGGACTCGACGTACTGGTGCACGGTGAGCCGGAGCGCAACGACATGGTGCAGTACTTCGCCGAACAGCTGGAGGGCTTCTTCGCCACGCAGAACGGCTGGGTGCAGTCGTACGGCAGCCGCTGCGTGCGCCCGCCGATCCTGTACGGGGACGTCTCGCGGCCCCAGCCCATGACGGTCGAGTGGATCAGCTACGCGCAGTCGCTGACCGACAAACCGGTCAAGGGCATGCTGACCGGGCCCGTCACGATCCTGGCCTGGTCTTTCGTCCGCGACGACCAGCCGCTGGCCGACACCGCCAATCAGGTGGCGCTGGCCATCCGTGACGAGACCGTGGACCTGCAGGCCGCCGGCATCGCGGTGATCCAGGTCGACGAGCCGGCGCTACGCGAGCTGCTCCCCCTGCGGCGCGCCGAGCAGGAGGACTACTTGCGTTGGGCCGTTGCCGCTTTCCGGTTGGCGACCTCGGGAGTCGACGACTCGACGCAGATCCACACCCACCTGTGCTACTCGGAGTTCGGTGAAGTCATCGGAGCCATCGCCGACTTGGACGCCGACGTCACATCCCTGGAGGCGGCGCGCTCACACATGGAGGTGCTGGACGACCTGAACTCCGTCGGCTTCGCCAACAGCGTGGGCCCGGGCGTCTACGACATCCACTCACCGCGGGTTCCCAGCACCGAGGAAATGGCCGAGTCGCTGCGCGCCGCCTTGAGAGCCGTACCGGCGCAAAGACTCTGGGTCAACCCCGACTGCGGGCTCAAAACTCGTAACCTCGACGAGGTGACCGCGTCGCTGCAGAACATGGTCGCCGCGGCGAAAGAAGTCCGGGCCGGCGCCTGACCGAGTGGCACGCCAGCGTGGCGCTCAAGGCCGACCGTCACGCCGGCGTTGACCCTCAGCGACTAGCCCGCAGAGCACCTCGACCGGCACGTCGTCGGCCCAGGGCTGCCGGGTGACCATGTCGGCGACGCGCACGATACCGTGCTCAAACTCGCCTGTCGCCGCATCGACCAGCCGATAGGCCTGGGTCTGCTTGTGGATTGGCTGCGCGTCGAGCAACACCACCCGCACCTCACCCGGCTCGAAGTGGCAGCGCTCCTGCAGCGCGGCGATCAGTTGTTCGTTGTGCATGTGGCCGTCGCCGAAATTCCAGCCGATGGCCGTGCTGCAGATCCGCTCCCCATCGGTGATGACGTAGTCGTCCTCGTTCTGGCCCGCCATCGCGCGGTGCGCCAGCGTGAACAGCGCCCGGCCGTGGGTGTTGAACCCGCGGAACGCATATCCCATGTAGATCGGGATCTGCGCCGCCTCGGGGCTGCCGTAGAACCGCTCCAGCTGCGCCTGCGGCATGCTGGCGATCGCGACGATGCCCCGGGTGATCTTGTCGTTCGCCGACGCCTTGATGCACCACAGCGTGGTGTCCCAATTGCCCGCGTAGTACCGCATGCCGGGCAGGAAGGAGATCTTGCGAGGGAACATGTTGCCCGCGAACACGATTCCCGCGATCACGGCGAACAGGACCGCCACCGGCACCGGATGCCTGACGTCGGCCAACCCCAGGCGGGCGTGCGCCACGAACAGCGACAGCACGCCGAAGATCATGAAGACGTTCCACTCCAGCGGCACCCCCATCGGGATCGACCCGAGGATGCCGAGGTGGAAGCACACCATCACGACCGCGGCCACGGTCGTCGGCCAGCCACCATGGCAGAAGAACAGGGGCAACGGCACGAGCATCTCGATGGCGGTGCTCACGTGGGCCAGCCAGCGCGACGCCCACCCGGGTCGCAGGTCGTCGGGGAACTTCTCGAAGAACCGCCGCTTCAGCCACTTGGGCCGCATCAACGGGTTGTTGGACATCATCGTGGAGATGACGAACGGAAAGTGCTTGTTGAGTTTGGACGTCGCCGCGCCGATCCAGATGACCATGAAGACGATCTTGGCGCCGACGACCATATCGACTCCCCCGAAGAGGAACGTCACGGCCATGGTCGCGTAGACCTCGCCGCGGGCGGCCAGGAAGATCACCTTGTCGCGCAGCCCGAGCACCCCGAGGGTCAGCAGGATCAGCACGATCTTCCATGTCGGCAGCAACCCGACCGTCGAGTTCAGCTCGGGCACCGGCCCGGTGCCATCCGCAAACAGCGCCGCCAGCGTCAGGATGAGCAGCAGCGCATACAGCGCGACATCGAACGGTGTGCGCTTGGTTCCCCGGGTGCCCGGGACGCGGTCCGGCCAGGGTGGCAGCCGGATGGTGCCGAAGCGCATCCAGTACAGGATCGAACCCATCGGCGGGAAGAACCGGTTGTTCAGTGGTCCGAAGCCGCAGCCCAACCCGATCACCTCGAACAGCATCGTGTACAGCACGACCTTCTCGAACACGATGGGCTCCGACCACCACGCCGCAACGTGGGTCAGCCCACCGAGTCCGCTCGTGGCCGAGGCGAACAGCCACCCACCGAGGATGTACAGGAGGATCTTGACGACGTAGAACAGGTGCAGGGCGACCGGCGTGCCGAAGCCCACCTCGGCCCAGTGCCGGGCCATCGGGCGGATCTTCTCGCTCCGGGTGCCCTTGTTCCACTCGTCCATCTCGATCTGCGGCAGGTCGGGCTTCAGGAATCCCATGGTTTGACAGATTAGAACGCGTTCTAGGCGCGCGCGATCACGTTCGGGCAAACTTTCCTTCGACGCTCGCCGCCGCGTGGCGCCCTGACGGCCGCGATTCGGTCAGTCCCCGCCCCGAACGCACTCTTCGGCGCCCGGATCGCGCGCTCGCACACGTCACCGGAAGATCCCCGGCGGAATCGTCGGCGCGCCGCGCAGCGCTCGCGGATCGACCACGATGTTGAGTGCATCAAGGGCGCCGGCCTCCAGCTCGCCCAAGCCTGCGACCGCGGACAGAAAGCGCTGCTGCGCAACCGGTTCGACGATCCCGTCGGTGAGCTCGATGAACTTCTGCACGTACTCGCGGCGCCGGAACGGGCGGGCCCCCAAGGGATGGGCGTCGGCCACCGCCAGTTCGTCGCAGATCACTTCGCCGGTCGTCAGCGTGACCTCGGCACGCGCGCCGAACGCTGTCTCGGCCGGATCGGTCGCGTGGTAGCGGCGGGTCCACTCGGGATCCTCGACGGTGGAGATCTTGCGCCACAACTCGACGGTGTCGGGCCGGTGCGACCGCTCGCGGGTGTAGGAGCGTTCGTGGTGCCAGCTTCCGTCCTGCAGCGCGACGGCGAAGATGTAGGGCAGCGAATGGTCGAGCGTTTCCCGTGAGGCGTCCGGGTCGAACTTCTGCGGGTCGCCGGAGCCCGTCCCGATGACGGTATGCGTGTGGTGGCTGGTGTACAGCACGATCGTTTCGACCCGATCGAGATGGCCGATGCGCTCGCGCATCCGCCGCGCCAGGTCGATCGGCGCCTGACTCTGGTATTCGGCCGCGTGCTCCTTGGTGAAGCTGTGCAGTATGGCGCGTTTGGGCTCGCCGGGCGCGGGCAGCGGCACGAGGTACTCGCGCTCCGGCCCGCCCAGCAGCCAGGCGATCACGCCGTCCTCACCCTCCCAGATCGGTGCCGGCGCCCCCTCGCCGCGCATCGCCCGGTCGACCGCCTCGATGGCGACCTTTCCGGCGTGGGCGGGCGCGAACGCCTTCCAGCTGGAGATCAGCCCCTTGCGCGACTGGCGGGTGCTGGTGGTCAGGTGCAGCGCCTGTCCCACCGCCTGGTAGATGGTGTCGGTATCCAGCTTCAGCATCGTCCCGATGCCTGCGGCCACCGACGGGCCGAGATGCGCGACATGGTCGATCTTGTTCTCGTGCAGGCATATTCCCCGGGCCAGGTCGATGTGAATCTCGTACGCGGTTGCCAGGCCGCGGATCAGGTCGACACCCGGGACACCGAGCTGCTGCGCCACCGCGACGAGCGGCGGGATGTTGTCGCCGGGATGGGCGTATTCGGCGGCCAGGAACGTGTCGTGGAAGTCGAGTTCGCGCACCGCGACGCCGTTTGCCCAGGCCGCCCACTCCGTCGCGTAGTCGCCCCTGACGCCAAAGACCTTCGCGCCGTGGCGTGCGGGATGCGCCAGTGCCTGTTCGCGGGCCACCGCGACCGGACGATGCGTTACGGCCGCGGCGCTGACGGCGGCATTGTCGATGATCCGGTTGGCGATCATCTCCGCGGTTTCGGGCTCGACGGCGACGGGATCGGCGGCCACTTCGGCGATCTTGGCGGCCAGGTGTTCGGGGCGCGGGAAGTCCTCGGAGCTGCGCCGTGTCCGGACCGAATGCATCAGCACAATTCGCACAGTAGAACGCGTGCAGAAATCGCGGTGCAGCCACTACTGCCCGGGTGACGACCGGTGTAGTTTGCTACCCAGGCGACACTCAGTGGGGAGCCAGTCGTGGCGGACGTCGATTTTTGCGTGGTCGGTGCGGGATTCGCCGGGTTGACGGCCGCCTTGCGCCTCCACCAGGCGGGTCACTCGGTGGCGTTGCTGGAGGCGCGCGACCGGGTCGGCGGCCGCACCTTCACCGAAACCCGCCCGGACGGAACGTGGGTCGACCGCGGGGGTGCGTGGATCGGGCCGGGCCAGGACCGCATCCACGCGCTGATGGATGAGTTCGGGGTTGCGGAGTACAAGCAGTACAACGACGGCGACGCCATGATGATCGTCGACGGCAAGAAGCACCGCTACGGCGGCACCATCCCGTGGACCATGAGCCCGTGGGCGGTCGCCAACCTCGGCCTCGGATTGCTCGCGGTGGAGAAGCTATGCAAGGCGGTTCCGCGCGAGGCGCCTTGGGCGGCAAAGGATGCCGCCGAGTGGGACCGCATCAGCCTGGCCGAGTGGCTCGATCAGAACACGCTGTCCAAGCCCGCCCGGGAGATGCTGGACATGGCGCTGGCCGGCGCCTACACGTCGGCGGCCTCCGAGGTGTCGATGCTGTGGGTGCTGACCCAGATGGGCTCGGCCGGCGGGCCCACCTTCGTCATCTCGGGTCGGGGCGGCTCGCAGGACGCCCGCCCGGTCGGCGGGATGGGCGCCGTCTACCGCCCCATGGCCGCCGCGCTCGGCGATTCGCTGCACCTCTCCCAACCGGCCCGGCACATCAACCAGGACGCGGATGGTGTGACCGTCCGCGCTGACGGCATGACGGTGCGGGCGCGGCGGGCAATCGTGGCGGTTCCGCTGGCGATCGCCAGTTCGATCGACTACGAGCCGCTGCTGCCCGTGGACCGGCACTTCCTGCACCAGCGCATGCCCGGCGGCGCCGTGGTCAAGACCTCGGTGATCTACGACGAGCCCTTCTGGCGGGCCGACGGGTTGTCCGGCCAGTCGGCAGCACCGGGCTCCCTGGCCACGCTGACCATCGATGCCTGCACGAACACCGCGGACCCGGGAATCATGTGCGCCATCACCGAGGGCGCCGCCGCGCGGCGGTTGGGCAGGCTCGACGAGGCCGAACGGAAGGCGGCCGTCATCGGCGAATTGGTCGACCGGTTCGGCGAGAAGGCGCGCACACCGCTCGAATACCACGAGCAGATCTGGACCACCGACCGCTACTCGGGGGGCGGGATGATCAGCCACGCACCGACCGGCGTGCTGACCGAGTTCGGGTACACCCTGCGCGAGCCGTGCGGTCGCATCCACTGGGCGGGAACCGAGAGCTCGACCGTCATGTGCGGGTGGATAGACGGCGCCATCCGGTCTGGCGAGCGCGCCGCGGACGAAGTCCGGGAAGCCGAGGCCGCGGCCGTCGGGTAAGCAAAACTTCTGCGCCCCATCAGTTTCGGTGGCTCCTCGGCCATGCGCCGGCTACCGCTGGCCGGTCACCGCTGCCGCCCGGACGCATCGGCACGAGCCCACGGGGCCGTCGGCTACCCGGTTTGCTTGACGGGTGGGCGGTAGAAGATCAACAGCTGGCCGATGGCTCCGGCCAGGCCGAGCCCGACCGAGATCACCAGGCCCTGCCAGCCGTCGCACCAGTTCTTGCCGAAGATCAGCCAGTCCAGGCTGAGCTTGCCCGCCCCCAGCGTGGCGACGACGACGGCACTGATCGCCAGCACCAGGTTGTACTCCCAGCCTTCCTTGACGATGAAGAAGCCGTTGTGGCGATGCACGGTCCAGGCGGCGACCAGCATCAACGAGACGAAACCCGCCGCCGGGATGGGCGTGAGCAGGCCCGCCGCCAGCCCCAGGCCCGCGGCCGTCTCGGTGGTGGCGGCGACGGTGGCGTGGAACTTCCCGGGCTTCATCCCGATGCTCTCGAACCACCGGGCGGTGCCGGGGATGCGGCCGCCGCCGAAGAACTTGTTCAAACCGTGGGCGGCCAGCGTCAGGCCCAGCACCAACCGCAGGACCAGCAATCCGACGTCGTAGGGAGTCATAGGTGCAAACCTAGATCATGCTGTCGCCCGGGCGACAGCAACGGCGGCGGTTGGTGTCGGAGTGCGCGCGTCGCCCTATGCCGATGACCTACACTGCCGCGGGTGCATCTGCCTGTGACCGCCAACCGCCCCGCGCGACGCCCGGGTGAAAGCGCCATCACGGCAGGGCGTTTGGTTGCCGCCTTTTTGCTCGGTGTCATCGCCGCCGGATGCGGGTCGGCCCACGGGGGCGTATATCGGCAAGACCCGTTTCGGGGCGCTCACCGAAAGTGCGTCGTGCGCAGGTCTGCCTTGCGGACCTTGCCCAGCGCGGTGCGAGGCAGGGAGTCGACGATGACGAGACGCTCCGGTGTCTTCTGCCGGGCCAGGCCGGACGATTCGAAGTGGCGCCGCAATCCGGCGAGGTCAAGCACGGCATCGGCTTTGAGAACGACGACGGCGGCGACCACCTCGCCATAGCGCGGATCGGGCGCGGCCACCGCCGCGGCCTCGACGACCGCGGGGTGAGCGTGCAGAACATCCTCGACCTGAGCCGAGGAAATGGTCTCACCGCCGCGGATGATGACGTCCTTGAGCCGGTCGGTGATGGTCAGGCGGCCGTGGGCATCCAGATGTCCGAGGTCGCCGGTCCGGAACCAGCCGTCGCTCGTGAACGCGTCGGCGTTGAGGTCCTGATCGCAATAGCCGACGAATTGGTCCGGGCCCTGCACCAATACCTCGCCGTCGCGCCCAACGGGCAGCTCGATTCCTTGGGGATCCACTATTCGCACCGCGCAGCCCGCCATCGGCGCGCCGTCGGTCGCCATCCGTACCAGCGGTGGATCGCTGGCATGCGCAGAGGTGACCGTCGGATGCTCAGTCATGCCGTAACACCGGTAAGCGGTGACGCCGGACGCCGACGCCTGCCGAGCGAGTTCGTCGGTGACCGGTGCGGCGCCGGTGAGGAATTCGCGCAACGTCGCCAGTTTCGCCGTCACGCCCTCCACCTGGAGGAGCCCGGAAAGGTGGAATGGGGCGCCCGACGTGGACGTCACCGAGAACCTGGCGATCAAGTCGGCGGCCAGCGCGGCGTCCCAATGATCGAGGAACACCGAGCGGGTTCCCGACATCAGCGGTCTCAGTATCGAGTTCAGTCCTGCGATGTGCCCGGGCGGGAAGGTCACCAAGTGCACGTCATCGGGACCACCGGCGAGCAGCCCGGGGAGCGTCGCCTGCTCGGCGAGCAGTGAATTATGGCTATGCCGAACCCCTTTGGGGGCCGATGCCGTTCCGGAAGTGTACAGCAGCACGCACACATCGTCCGATGCCACCTCCGGAGCGACGTCGTGGTCCGCGTCGGCGGCGAGGTCATGCCAGCGCAGGTAACCCGCCGCCGGCATGGCAGCGCCTATCACGACGACGTGGTCAAGCGCGGATAGCCGGCGATAGCTCGGCACCCGTTCGACGTACGAGGTGGACCGGAACCCGGCGGGCATGATGAGCAGCCGGGCCCCCGACTCCGCGAGGATGAACTCCACCTCGTTGGGACCGTAGATGTGGACGATGGGAACCAGCACCGCACCGCACAGCAGCACCGCCTGGTAGGCGATCGCGCACTCGAGCCGGTTGGTCAGCTGAACGGCGACCGCGTCGCCGGCGCGGATACCCAGCCGCCGCATGCCGGCGGCAACGAGCCTGGCCGCCGCGTGGATCTCGCCGACCGTTGCCGTGGTCTCGACCCCCTCTGCCACGAATACCACCGGCACCCGGGCATGTTCGACCGCGGCGCGCTCGAAGGCGTCGGCGCAGGTTTTCGACGAGTACCAGCCCTCCGAGTACCACCGGTCCCGCAGGGCGGCGTAGTCGAAGTTCACGGACTCGGCCCTCATGGATGCTGCTCCTGGTCGACGTCCCCGGTCGGACTTCCACTCCACCGTAAACGGTCGCGGCGATGCCGCCGCACGAATGGCCGCGCGGCCCCTGGCTCCATCTGACGAATAATCTATAGATCATATAGATGCGGTTCACCTGATGTGCGCCCACCGGCCCGACTTTCTTGACCTTGTTGACATCCGGCGGCCATACACTGCGATACTGCCCGGACGGCGATTCGACGCCGTCGGTTCGGCGCTGCCGGCTACCCCGCCCGGCGCCGCCGCCTGCCCCCGATCGGCACCGGCATCGGGCCACCAAACACCGTGGAGCGTGATGGACAACAGGTACCTACCTCTGGTCGTTGCAGTGTTCATGCTCGCCCTCGGGCTGACGCTCACCGTCGCCGACTTCCGGCGGGCCGTCACGCTGCGGCGCCCCCTGGCGGTCGCAATGATGTGCCAGTCCCTGCTCCTACCGGCTTTGTGCCTGCTGATTGCCCAATCCCTGCACCTCGAGCCGAAGTTGGCGGTCGGCCTGATGCTGGTGTCCGCGACTCCGGGCGGGCTGATGTCGAACGTGCTCAGTCACCTGGTCGGTGGGGACTTGGCGCTCAATCTCACGCTGACCGCCATCAACGCCGCGTTGTCGATCGTCGCCCTACCCGCGATATTGGCGTTCTCGATGACCTGGTTCTTCGGGGAGGGGCGGTTCATCCCCCTGCAGGTGGACAAGTTCTTGGGGGTGTTCGGGCTCGTGCTCATCCCCACCGCGATCGGCGTCGGGATTCGCCACCGCTTCCCCGAGTTGGCCCGGCGGCTTCAGAGGCCAATCAAAGTGGCCGCGGCAGCGCTGCTGGTGCTCGTCGCGATAGCGGCGATCGACAAAGGCGGGACGACGCTCTGGCATAACTTCGGCGTGCTGATCGAGGCCGTCGTGTTGTTCTGCGTCGTCAGCCTGACGGTCGGCTATCTGGCGCCACGCCTGATGCGCCTGGGTCCGCGACAGGCCATCGCCGCGAGCTTGGAGATCGGCATGCACAACGCCGTGGTGGCGATGGGTGTGGCACTGAGTCCGCAGTTGCTGAACAGCGCCGAAATGGCCAGCCCCGCGGTGATTTACGCGGCCGTCGGGCCCCTCATCGCGGTGACGTTCGCGGTCGCGGTGCGCCGCCTGGATCCTGCGTTTCGCTTGGCCGGGTCGCCGACCCCGCCGTGAACGCGTAGGGACACGCCTGGTCCGGCATGAAGGTGCGGCTGGCCACCTACCTCGCTGGCCTGCCACCCGGTGGCCCACCACCCGCCGGGCCGCGTGCGACCAACGTGTCGACTCGGTACGCGTAGCCCTCACATCGCGTCGGCGCGCGCGCCGGTGGCCTCGAAGGAGGCGGTGTTGCGGACGAACGTCAGGAATCGGTCGATGGCCTCGACGGTCGCCGCCGTGCGCGCGGTCGGCATGACGTCGAAGGAGTGCTGGGCGCCGGGGAGTTCGGCGTAGGCGACCGGATTGCGCGAGACAGCACGGAGCGCGTCGGCGAAAGCGCGCGCCTGCTCGTGATTGGTGAAAGTGTCGATGCCGCCGTGTATCACGAAAATCGGCGGCGCGTCGGTCCGCAGCTGCGACAGCGGTGAGCCCTGGTCCCACACCTCGTACGCCTCGTGTTGCGGCGCCCCGATCACGATCCGGCTCAAGAACTTCTCCTGCTGCGCGGGTGAGTCACCCGCGCGATCGAGGAGGTCGTACACGCCATACAGCGGAATGGCCGCGCGCACCGAGGTGTCGGCGTCTTCGAATCCCGGCTGAAACACGGGGTCGTTGACGGTCAGCGCCGCCAACGCGGACAGGTGACCACCGGCCGAGCCGCCCGTCAGCACGACGAAATCGGGGTCGCCACCGTGGTCGGAGATTTCGCGCTTGACCCAGGCGATCGCCCGCTTGACGTCGATGATGTGCGCTGGCCAGCGCGCCGCGGGCGCCAGCGAATAGTTGATCGCCACACAAACCCAACCCCGCTCCGCCATGTGCGCCATCAGGGGATAGCCCTGGCCCCGCTTGCTGCCTTTCGTCCAAGCGCTGCCGTGGATCTGGATGAGCACGGGCGACCGTGAGTCGAGCGGCAGATCGTTGCGCCGCCAGATGTCCAGATGATTGCGCTTCCCGAACTCGCCGTAGGACAAGTCCTCCCGATGCAGGTATCGGCCACGTTCGGTGAAGCGCGGAAACCAAATGTCGCGCAGGAAAAGTCGGGATTCGTCGGGCCGCTCCGGCGGCGCTGCCTGTCGGTATCCCTCCCCCAGCGCGCTGCGCAGGCTCGCGTCGAGAACTTCGGCGGCGCGCAGCGCGTCCCGCCGCGCCGCCCACAGCCCAAGCCAGGCGCCGAGGGCGACCACGAGGCCCAAAACCCCGCGGCGAGTGCGCAGCGCGCCGCGACCGACAAGCCTCGCCGCAGAGGTCGCCTGGGCAACCAGGACGTGCATCGGGAACTCGCTGACGACAAGGCTCACCACGCTGAGCGGGACGACGGCGACGGAGGAGGTGAGGCCGGGCAGCGGGCGCGCCAGCAACCGGGTGGGGCGTCGGGACCGGGCCAAACCGGTGATCAGCGCCCACAACGCCGCCCGCCGCAGCAGTGAGCGGTCGGGAGACCCATCGCGTTCCGTACCCGCGTCCGACGATCGCGATGGCATCCTCATGACCTCCGCCTGTAGAACCACGTTGACTATGTCGTCTGGACGTTAGCTCACTCGCCCCCTGCCGCATCCACTCGAAGCGAGATTGCCATTTGCGGGTTCGCCACTCTGCGCACGCTGCGAGATCGGCTCTAATTGACCGGGTAAGGCGAGACTCGAGGAGGCAGCGGTGACGGCGGTATACGGGGACAAGCGAACCGAGTTCGATCACCATTCGCCGGAATACGCCGAGAACTCGACGGCGATCAACGCCGACCTGCGCGCGCACTGCCCGGTCGCGCACAGCGACGCTCACGGCGGGTTCTGGGTGGTCACCCGCTACGAGGACGTCGTCCGCGTCGCCAAGGACGACGAGACGTTCGCCTCGGGTTACACCGTCGACGGGGTCAGCCCGCTGGGGGTGACGATCCCGTCGGCACCGGTCCCGCACTACCCGATCGAGATGGATCCGCCGGAGTGCACGCCCTACCGCAAGCTGCTCAACCCGCTGTTCTCCCCCGCGGTGAGCGAGAGTTGGCAGCCGCGCATCAGCCACTGGGTCGACCTCTGCCTCGACGAGGTCATCGAGACCGGCTCGATCGACCTGATCGATGATCTGGCAAACCCGGTCCCGGCGCTGTTCACCTCTGAGTTCCTGGGGCTGCCCCTGGAGGACTGGCGGGAGTACGCCGAGGTGATGCACGCGATGATCTACACGCCGCCGGCCGAACAGCAGCCCTTGATGGAGCGGTACTTCACCTTGTTCGGCCGAATTTTCGGCATGATCGCCGATCGCCGGGTCAATCCGCGCGACGACCTGATCACCGCCCTGGTGCAGGCGAAGGTGGACGGTGAGCCGATGCCCGACGAGATGGTGGCCTCCATCATCAATCTCGTCATCGTCGGCGGCTTCGACACGACGACCGGGGTGGCGGCCAATTCGCTGATCTATCTGGCCGACCACCCCGACCAACGGCAGTGGCTGATGGACGACCCGTCCCGCATCCCGCAGGCGTGCGAGGAGTTCCTCCGTGTCTTCACCCCCCAGCAGGCGCTGGCGCGCACGGTCACCAAACCGGTCAAGCTGGGCGACGTCGAACTGCAGCCGGGCGAGCGGGTCCTCATGAGCTGGGCGTCGGCCAACCACGACGAAACAGTCTTCGACAACCCCGACGAGGTTGTCCTCGACCGATTCCCCAACCGGCACACCACGTTCGGCATCGGGATCCACCGTTGCCTCGGCTCGCACATCGCCAGGACGGAACTCGTCGCGATGGTCGAGCGGGTCTTGCAACGGCTCCCCGACTACACCGTCGATCATTCCCGGGCCCGGCGGTATCCGACTATCGGCATCGTCAACGGCTGGATAACCGCACCGGCGACCTTCACACCAGGCAAGCGCCTCGGCGAGGAGCGGCTGCCTTAGCCGGGCGCCCTACAGGACGAACTCGCGGTCGCGCATGTGCGCCGGCACGCGGGGGTCCCGTTCGTGGATCTCCCGCTGGGGCAGCGGGGCTGCCGAGATGACCGGAAGGTACGGCGCCGGATCGGTCCCCCAGTTCCAGCGGCCGATTTCGGTAGCCGACCGGCGGCCGGACATCGCGCGCACGAATTCGAAGCGGTCGGCAACGACGCAGCGCACGGCCCGGCCGTCGCCGATGATGGTGCCCCATTGCTCGACCGTCACGCGAAGCGGTGGCACGCCCTCGGCGGCCACGCGATCGGAGAACCGTCCCGACAACTCGTCGAGCGCGACCTTGACCGACTCGTCGTCACGCGCCCCGGGCCGGTCCAGCGCGGTGCGCAGGTCGTGTTCGCACATCGCGGCGTCGGTGATGTGGAAACCGGCGGCCACGGGGTTCGCGCGAACCAGATCCTCCAGCTCGGCGGAGGCCGATTTCCAGCATTCGACCAGCTCCGCCAGCGTCTGCGAGCAGTCCGTCTCCCCGGCGGCCGGAGGAACGAGGGCACGATCCGGCGATGACGCCGCCGTGCCGGCGAGGTGGGCCACCACGTCGCGGATGGTGGCGCCAGGTGCCGTGGGGACGGGGGTGTCGGCGGCGCCCTCGCTGACGATATTAAGCAGCCGGAGGATGCGACTTCGGGTTTGCGCCCAAATCGCGCCGTGGTCGCGGTTCCCGGGCGGCGTCGTATCCGTTCGCACGCATTCTCCTTGGTCGAACCGGATTGAGGATAGAAAGTTCCCGGCACGGCGTGGAAGTGCCTGCCGCGGTCGCCGGCGCAAATCCTGTTCTCATCCGGCCCGGTCACATCCGGCCGCAATAGTGCGACGATCGAGACAACGCCGCAAGCGACCAAAGGAACACCGATGTTCACATTGTTCAGCGTCGACGACCACATCGTGGAGCCGGCTCACGTGTGGGTGGACCGCGTTCCCGCGAAGTACCGCGACCGCGCGCCGCATGTGGTGGAGGTCGACGGTCGTCAGGTGTGGCAGTGGGACGGCGGCCAGGAACTGACCATGGGGCTCAATGCCGTGGCGGGCAAGCCGCGCGAAGAGTGGGGCATGGAGCCCGCCCGGTTCGAAGACATGATCCCGGGCTGCTACCAACCCGAGGAACGTCGCAAGGACTTGCTGTCCAACGGGATCTTCGCCTCCGTGTCGTTCCCGACGTTGCCGGGCTTCGGTGGGCGCAAGTTCGCCAACTTCAACGACAAGGATCTGGCTCTGGCGTGCGTGCGGGCCTGGAACGACTACATGCTCGAAGAGTGGTGCGGTGCCGGCCCGGACGTGTTCGTGCCGATGCACATCCTGCCGGTCTGGGATGTCGATCTGGCCGTCCGGGAGCACGAACGCTGTGTTGGGTTGGGCAGCAGAGCGATCTGCTTCATCGAGGATCCCTATCTGGTCGATCTGCCGAATTTCCACAACGGCTACTGGGAGCCGTTGTTCGCCGCCGCGCAGGCGGACGAGACGCCGATCTGCATGCACATCGGATCCGGCGGCGCCGCGGTGTCGTTGGAGGGCGTCAACCCGATGACCGAGATCGCCTCGGCGTTCGCCTATGCGATGCGCTCGTCGGTCAATCTCATGGTGAGCCCGTTGCTGCGGAAGTTCCCCGGCGCCAAGGTGGTCTGGTCGGAGGGCGGGATCGGCTGGATCCCCGCCGCGCTGGAGCGGGCCGACCGGCAGTGGGAACGTCACCAGTACTGGTCGCACGTCCCGGACGCCCACATCAAGCCATCCGAGGTCGCGGAGCGCAGCATGTATTTCTGCATGATCGAGGAGCCGATCGGGATCAAGTACCGCCACGACTTCCGGGTGGACCGCATCCTGTGGGAATCCGACTACCCGCACGCCGACACTCCCTTCCCGAAGACGCAGGCGTCGGCGAAGGCCGTTTTCGACGGCATCCCGCAGAACGAGATCGATCTGATGACGCACAAGAACGCCGAGGAACTGTTCCACTTCCCGCTCTCGCAGGAGTTGATCGCCCAGTACCAGGTCTCGGCCTGACTTTCGGCGCGAACTGAGAGGTGACCGCGGTGAATCTGACGCTGCCAGAGGCTTTGCCGCGCCCCCGGTTGATCATCGGGGCCGACGAGGTCGAGTCGGGCGGCGGCGGCATCTACGAGCACCGCTACCCCGGTTCGGGTGAGGCGCAGGCCGTGGTGCCGTTGGCCGGCCCCGCCGAGGTCGACGCCGCGGTGGCCGCCGCCAGGGCAGCCTTCGCGGACTGGCGCGCCCTGCATCTCGACCGCCGGCGGGACATCCTGCTCGACATCGCGCGGCGCCTGCTCGTCGAGGGCAAACGCTTCGCCGATATCGCCACCTACGAGATCGGCATCGCCAATCAGATGGCGGGCGGCAGCGCGCAGATAGCCGCGGAGTGGTTCACCTACTATGCCGGCTGGATCGGCAAGACGGCCGGTGCGGTGATCCCGATCCCCGACGGCAGTGCGCTGGACTACACGCTCGACGAGCCGCTGGGGGTGATCGGCACCATCATCCCGTGGAACGGCCCGCTCGTGTCGATCGGAATGAAGGTGGCGCCCGCCCTGGCCGCGGGCAACTGCGTGGTGCTCAAGCCCCCGGAGAACGCGCCGTTCACCGCGCTGCGGTTCGCCGAAGTCGCCGCGGAGGCCGGCCTGCCGCCCGGGGTCCTCAATGTCATCGCCGGCACGGGCGAGGCGGGCGCGGCGCTCTGTTCGCACCCCGGTGTCGACAAGATCACGTTCACCGGCGGCGGGGAGACCGCCCGCAAGGTGCTCGCCGCGGCCGGGCAATCACTCAAGCCGGTGGTGCTGGAACTGGGCGGCAAGTCGGCCAACATCGTGTTTCCCGACGCCGACCTGGCCACCGCGATCCAGATCGCGGTGTTCGGCGGGCTGGTCACCCTGTCCGGCCAGGGCTGCATGCTGCCCACCCGGCTGCTGGTGCACGACGACATCTATGACGACGTGGTCGCCGCGGTGGCCGGCGCCGCCGCGCAGATCACGGTCGGCGACCCGTGGGACGCCGCCACCCTGATGGGGCCGCTGGCCAGCGACCCACAGCTGGGCCGCGTGTCGGCGATGGTCGATGCCGCCAAACGCGACCGCAGCGGCACCCTGCTCCACGGTGGCGAGCGGCTGACCGCGCTGGGAGGTGGGTACTTCTACGCCCCAACGGTTTTCGGTGACGTCGAGCCCGGCAGCGACCTGGCCCAGCACGAGGTCTTCGGCCCGGTGCTGTCGATCCTGCGGTTCGGCAGCGACGAACAGGCCGTCGAGATCGCCAACAACACCGCCTACGGCCTGGCCTCGTACCTGCACACCAAGGACCTGCGCCGCGCGCACACGCTGGCCGCGGCGATGGACGCCGGTGGTGTGGCGGTCAACGGGATGCCGGTCGTGCCCGCCGGTGTCCCCTTCGGCGGGGTCAAACAGAGTGGCTTCGGTCGCGAGGGCGGGCAGTGGGGACTTCGGGAGTTTCAGCGCGTCAAGAACGTCTACGTCAGCCTGACCTAGCCATTTCCGGGGCGGTTGCGGCCCAGTTCCGTCCGTACCACCTTGCCGAGCGCGTTGCGCGGCAACGCCTGCACGACGACGAACTCGTCGGGGATCTTGCCGTGCGACAACAGCGCTCGGGCCTGCACGTGCAACCGATCGGCATCGGCCGCGGCCCCCGGGCGCAGTTCGACGAACGCGACGATCCGCTCACCGAGCCGGTCGTCGGCCTCGCCGACGACCACCACTTCACGTACGCCGTCCAGGCCGCTCAACACGATTTCGAGTTCCCGCGCGGCGACGTTGACGCCGCCGCGGACGATCATCCCCGCGTCCCGGGCGTGCACATACAGCTCGCCATCGGCGTCCAGCGAGCCGAAATCCCCGGTGGCCAAGCATGGTTCGGCGGTTGCCCGCGCCCGCATCCCGTCCGGTGTCCAGTCCCAGCTGGGTGGGCCGAACAGCCCGGGCCACGGCCCGCCGGAGGCCGGGCAGACGAACACTCGGCCACGGTGGCCCGGGCCCAGTTCCTGCCCGCCGTCGTCCCGGACCTCGATCCTGACGTGGGGCAACGCAACGCCACTGGAGCCCGGCCGATGGGCGGCGCCGGGCTCCTCCAGACACACCGCGCCGCCGGCTTCGGTCAGCCCGTAGGAGCCCAGCACCCCGACGCCGAACTTGGCCTCGAAGCCGGCGCGCAGGATCTCGGAGAGGTCCGCTCCCCCGCTGCCGGCCCATCGCAGCGAGCGCAGCGAGGCGGGCGAGATGCCGTCGTCGTGGACCAGGTCGTAGATCGTGGTGGGCACCAGCGCGCTCAGCATGGTGAGCTCGTCGCGCGCGCACGCCTGGGCCACGCCGCGGGCGTTGAGCCGGGTCGGTACCACCAGGGTCGCCCCGGCCAGCAGCGCGGCCATCGGCCCGACCACCATCACGTTGTGGATGCTGAGCGGCAGAATCGCGCCGACCCGGTCATCCTGACGGAACCGGGTGCCCGCCGCGGCCGCGGTCAGCGACGCGCCGGCACGCGTCTGCACCACCGGTTTGGCCCTGCCGGTGGTGCCGCTGGTGAACGCGATGGCGCAGGGGAGGTCGGCCGCGGGCGGCCGGTTCCGCAGCGGCGGCGAGGCGTCGCCGAGGATCGTCGGCGCGTCGACGACGCGCCCGTCGCCCTGTTGGCCGGGTGGGCTTTCGACGACGACGAGGGCGGGCCGCACCAGGGCGCAGAGCCGCTTCCGCTCGGCCTCGGGCGCTGCGGGGTTGACGCCGACCCAGACCGCGCCCAGCAGGAGGCACGCCAGGTAAAGCTCGACCGCCGCCGCCGAGTTGGGGACGATGACCACGACCCGGTCGCCCGCGGCCACGCCGTGGCCGGCAAGCGCCGCGGCCCGGCGCCGAACCAGCGTCGGCAACTCGGCATAGGACACGCTGCGCTCGGCATCCCGCACCGCCGTGCCGAATCGGTTCGGGGACTCGATCAGCTCCAGTAGGTCGGGCGCCGACGAGGGACTCATGGGACCATCACACGTGCCGCGGCCGCATAACGCCAGCACCCGTACGCAAAGCAGGTTCTCGGGACTCGCCGGGCCCGACGAGGCGGGCACTACAGTGTGACCTGTACCCGAGCAATAGGGAGATCTGGGCGATGACCATGGCCGGTCACGAACGGCGGTCCCCGGCGCGTTCCACGGACGAAGGCCCCGCCGCCGAGGACTCCGACAACACCGAGCGCGAGCGGCTGCTCACCGCGGCGATGCAGGTGCTCGAACGCAGCGGCTGGTGGGGGTTCAAGGTCGAAAGCGTCCTCCGGCAGGCCAATCTGTCGACGCGCAGCTTCTACCGGCACTTCGAGAAGAAGAACGACCTGTTGCTGGCGCTCCTCGAGATGGAACTCGGCCGCGCCGGGGTGGCGCTGCGAAAACGCACCGCCGCCGCCGACAACCCCGCGGACAAGGTTCGCGCCTACATCGCCGCGACCATCGACATGGCCTACCGCGAAGATCTGGTCAAGCCGTCGTCGCTGTTCGCGTCCCACTGGCGAGAACTGCTGCCGGAGTATCCCGAGGCGATCCATCGCTGCACCGAGAACCTGATCGCCCCGCTGGCCTGCGCGATCGAATCCGGAGTTGCCCGGGGCGAATTCACCTCGTCCGATCCGCTCGCGGACGCCCGCGCGATCTTCTATCTGGTCGCGGGCATCACCGCCGACCAGGCCACCCTGGGCGGTGCCACGCCGCGTGCGGAACTCGAGCACATGGTGCTGCCGTTCATCGACCGCGCCATCGGCATGCGGTAATCGGTACCCAAACCGCCCATCGCAGCTGCGCCCCTGAAATTTCCGTTCTCACCCAACGGCGCCTATTCCGGCGAGATATCCCGCCATGCTGGTTGCCGACGGGAGTCAGGAGAGAAAGGGGAACCGACAGTGAGTCGACAGGGCCGGGTTGCCGGGAAGGTCGTGCTGATTACCGGGGCCGGTGTGGGACAGGGCCGCTCCCATGCCCAGCTGCTCGCGGAGGAGGGCGCCGACATCGTCGCCATCGACGTGTGCCGGCCCTACCACGACCGGGTTCGGTATCCGGCGGCGACGGCCGACGATCTGGAACACACCCGCAAGCTGGTCGAGAAGGCGGGCGGGCGCTGCCTGACCAGCCGGGCCGACGTCCGCGATGCGGCCGCCATGGAGGCCGCCGCCGCGCAAGCGGTGGAGCAGTTCGGCCGGCTCGACGGGGTGATCGCGAATGCCGGTGTCATCACCTTCCATCCCGAGGGCTCGCTGGGCATCACGCCCGAGATCTTCGATCTCGTCATCGACACCAATCTCAAGGGTGTCTTCAACACGATCCGGGCCACCGCGCCTCACCTCATCGCCGCCGGCGGCGGATCGATGGTGCTGACCAGCTCGGTGGCCGGCATCAAGGGTCAGGTGCCCTACGCCCACTACGTGGCCAGCAAGCACGGCGTCGTAGGCCTGATGAAGGCGTTCGCGAACGAGCTTGGACCGCATCGGATCCGGGTCAACACGATTCATCCCACCGGAGTGGACAGCGCGATGGGCTCCGATCCGAGCGTCCTCGAAGTCGCCGCCGCGCAGCCGATGTTCGTACCCGGCGCCACCAACGTCTTACCTGACCTCGACACGCCCGGCCGGCGAGGAGTACGTGCCGATCGGCAAGATCCAGCCCGCCGAGGTATCGAAGACGGTGCTGTTCCTACTTTCCGATGACTCCCGGTACATCACCGGAGTTCAGCTGCCCGTGGACGCGGGCAGCACGAACAAGCCCTGAGGTCCGGCGCGGTGCGGCAGGAGTCTCCCGAGCAGTTCCGGACCCGGGTGCGCGACTGGTGTGCGCGGAACGTGCCCAAGGCCTGGCGCGAAAGTCAGGCGGGCGCCGACGACGAGGCGGTGGTCGCCTTCCAGCGCGACTGGCGCGCGACGCTGGAGTCGGGCGGATTCCTCGCGCCGCAGTGGCCGGTGAGTATGGGCGGCTGCGACATGCCGCTGGCTCAGCAGGCCATCCTGGCCGAAGAACTCGCGCGGGCCGACGCGCCACGGCTGAGCCTGTACCAGGTGGCGATCAGCAACGCCGCGCCGGCCATCCTGAACTTCGGCACCGACGAGCAAAAGCGCCGGTTCCTCCCCGGGATCCGCAACGGCGAGGTGTGGTGTCAGGGGTTCTCGGAGCCGGGCGCCGGCTCGGACCTGGCGTCGTTGTCCACCCGGGCGGACCGCCGCGGCGACGTCTACGTGCTCAACGGCCAGAAAATCTGGACCAGCTGGGCCAAGCACGCCGACTGGTGCTTCATCCTGGTGCGCACCGATCGCGACGCCCCGAAGCGGCGCGGCATCAGCTACCTCCTGATGGACATGCGCAGCCCGGGCATCACGGTGCGGCCCATCAAACAGGCCACCGGCGCCGCCGAGTTCTGCGAGCTGTTCCTCAACGACGTGGAAGTGCCGGTGGCCAATCTGCTCGGTCCGGAGAACGAAGGGCTGGCAGGTTGCCGCGACGACCCTCGCCTCGGAGCGCGGCGTCGCCATCCTCGAGCTCGCTGAGCGCCTGCACCGCAATGGGTTTCAGCACCTGGCCGACAGCGCCGCGGGCTGGAGCCATGGAGGACGGCTCGCCGGTGCTGGCCGACCCGGCGGTGCGGGAGCGGCTCGGCGGCTTCTACGCCGAGGTGCAGATCCTGCGGGCGATGTGCCGGCGCCTCATCGCCTCGATGGTGTCGCGCGGAGGTGTGGGCACCGAAGCCTCCATCATCAAGCTGTACTACAGCGAGCTGCTGCAGCGGTTGATGGACTACGCGACGCAACTGCAGGGACTGCCCGGACAGCTCGAATATCAGCTGCTGCTTTCCGGCGGTTGGGAAACCGGCAACTGGCTGGGCGATTTCCTGAACTCGTTCTCCTGGACGATCGCCGGCGGCTCCAACGAAATCCAGCGCAACATCATCGGCGAGCAACACCTCGGACTGCCGCGCGAGCCGCGCGCACCGGGCGACAGCTAAGGAGACCACCGATGGACGAACTCGACGACCTGCGCACCATGGTGCGCAACCTGCTCGACGATCGGGCCTCGTCGGAACGGGTGCGCACCGCGCTGGACAACCCCAGAGGGATACGACGCCGAACTGTGGCGCACCGCCGCGGAGCTGGATCTGCTCGGGCTGATGGTGCCCGACGAGTTCGACGGTGTGGGAGCGGGCCTTGCCGAGATCGCCGTGGTGCTGCACGAATTGGGGCGCCGTACCGTGCCTTTGCCATTCGTTTCGAGCGCGGTGCTGGCCCCGACCGCACTGCTCGGGGGTGAGAACCGCGCTCTGGCCGCCGAGATGCTGCCGACCCTGGTCACCGGGGAGCGCCGCGCCGCTGTGGTCGCCGGCGGCCCTGAAGGCTTTCTGCCACAAGCCAACTGGGCCATCACTTGGGCCCGGCGACACGGACGGCTCGTCATCGACGGCGTGGCCGGTTTCGTGCTCGACGCGCCGGGTGCCGATGACCTGATCGTCGCCGCGCGCGGCGACGATCGGTCATCGGGCCGCTGCTCGCCGCCATCGACGCCCGGGAGGCCACGGTCACCCACACGCCCGGCACCGACCAGACCCGCAGGCTCGGCACGGTGACATTCGACGGCGTCGCGGTGCCCGAGGCCCGGGTGCTCGCGACGGGCGCAGCCGCCGGCGCCCTGGTCGCCCGGGTGCAGTCGGTGGCTGCTTTCGCGATGGCGTGCGACGCCGTGGGCGTGGCCGAGCGAGCCATGGCGCAGACCGCGGCGTATGCGCAGGTGCGCCGGCAGTTCGGCCGCCCGATCGGCTCCTTCCAGGCGATCAAGCACAAGTGCGCCGACATGGCGGTGGGCGTCGAGTGCGGCCGCGCCGGCCTCATGCTTGCGCTCGACGCCCTGTGCCGGCAGCCGGGCGAGCAGGACGACCGCGACGGCGGCGCTGGCGATTTCGTCCGCCAAGGCGTACGCGTGCGACGCCGCCGTCCGGATCTGCACCGACGCCGTGCAGTCACACGGCGGAATCGGGTTCACGTGGGAACACGATGCGCACCTGTGGCTCAAGCGATCCCTGCTCGACCGGGCCCTCTTCGGGTCGCCGTCCTGGCACCGCCGTCGGATCGCCGACGCGGTGCTACCCGCCGAAGCCACCTGGGCCGTCGGCTAGTCGCGGGCGGCTAACGCCACTGCCAACGCGGGGGTCGGCGCTCGAGGAATGCCCGGCGCGCCTCGGCGGAGTCCTGCAGGGCGAGTAGCCGATTGGTGTAGTCCTGCTCGATTCGGTAGCCCTCGTGCACCGGCAGGTCCTCCGTGCGGTCCATGGCCTGCTTGGCCAGCCGCAAGGCCAGCGGGCTCTTCGCGGCCAGTTCGCTCGCGACCCGCCGCACCGTGGCGTCCAACTCGGCGTGGGGTACGAGGTAGGCGATTCCCCCGTAACTCGCCATCTCCCGGGCGTCGACGATGCGACCGGAGAGGTACAGTTCGCGGGCGCGCATGGCACCGACCATTCGGCGCAGGTGCGCGCTCGCACCCAGCAGCCCGACGTTGATCTCCGTGGTCCCGAACCGCGCCTGCTCGCTGGCGACCACGATGTCGCTCAACGCCGCGAAGGACAGGCCGCCGCCGATCGCCGGCCCGTCGACCGCGGCGACAACGGGCACCGCGCAGTGGGCCACGGCCTCCAGCGCCCGGCGCGCCACGGCGCCGCGGTCCACCGCCTCGGCCGGACCGATCTCGCGCTCGGCGTCGAACTCCTTGAGGTCGGCCCCGGCGATGAAGGCCTTCTCACCGCCGGTCCGGAACACCGCAACCGAAACCCGCTGGCTTTCCAGCGATTCGAAGGCGACGGCGATCTCCTCGAGGGACTGGCGGTTGAGCGCGTTGACCGGCGGCCTCGAGAACGTCACAGTCGCGATCGGTCCCTCGATGACCGTTTCGATGAATTCCATGCGACGCTCCCATGCTCGCTAAGTGGACTTCTCCAGGCGCCAGCCGGCGCGCGCCAGCACCAGCCGGTGGCGCCCACCAGGGGCGGCGGCGTCGGCGGTGTCGTATCCCGCATCACCGTGCCACAGCACGACGGTGCACTCCTCGGTCGCGCCCAGTCGGCTCTCGTAGCTTTCGACCGGGGTCCGCCCGATGCCCGCGATGGCGTCCGCGCAGCGGGAATAGCCACTCAAGAAGTGCAGCGTCATCCAGGTGGGTGGCAGCAACAGGAATTCGCGACGGGCGTGCGCGCTCAGGGCGTCTCCGGGGCCTAGCCAGCGGTAGTCGATGATCTCGGCGCCGTCGACGGTCACCTGCGCGTGCTCGGGTGCGCGCCCGAACAGCATCCACGTCACGAACCGTTTCGGCGCTTCCATGCCCGGAGCCCACCGGGCCATGGGATACAACTCCGTTGCGCCCACGTCGATCCCGGCCTCTTCGGCGGTCTCCCTGACGGCCGCCCGCCTGGCCGCCTCGAGACTGTCGACCGGATGGCCGACGGCGTCGGCGGGATCGACCCGCCCGCCCGGGAACACCCACGCGCCCGCGGCGAAGGAGGCGTCGCGGGTGCGCCTGAGCATCAACACCTCCATGCCATCACCCGTGTCGCGGCCCAGGACCACCGTCGCGGCGGGCACCGCCACCCGGTCGCTCACCGCGGCGGCATGGCGGGGTCATGGGGCAGCCCGAGGACCTGCTCTGCGACGGTGTTGCGCTGGATCTCCGAGGTGCCGGTGCCGATGGTGGAGGCCCGGGTCCGCAGGAATCCCCAGACCCAGCGCCCCCGCTCGACGCTGTGCGGGTCGGCGCGGCCCAGCGTCCCGTAACTTCCCAGCAGGTCAACCGCGAACTCGTGCAAATCCTGTTCGAAGGCGGTGATGAACAGTCGCGACGTCGACGCGCCGGGGCCGGGTTCGCCCTTGGTCATGATCGACTCGATGGTCCGCATGCCCTGGTAACCCATGATGCGCACCCGGATCTCGAAGTCGGCCAGCCGATCTCGCACGATCGGGTCGGCGGTGGCGCCCCGCGACCGGGCCAGTTCGATCAGTTCGGTCAAAACGCGGCGGTACATGGCGGCCTGGTTCATGGTGCCCGCCGCCCGTTCGTGGCCGAGGCTGTTCCGCACCAGGCGCCAGCCGTCGTTCTCCTCGCCGATGCGGTTGCTCACCGGCACCCGAACGTCGGCGAAGAAGATCTCGGAGAAGTCCGCGCCTCCGGTGATGTCCCGCAGCGGGCGGATGGTCACCCCGGGCGCGTGGGCGTCGATCAGCAGATAACTGATGCCCTTGGCCCGCGACTCGCGCGATCCTGTGCGCACCAAAGTGAAAAGGATGTCGGCGACGTCGGCGGCGGTGTTCCACACCTTCTGCCCGTTGACGACGTATTCGTCGCCCTCGCGGCGCGCCGTGGTGCGCAGCGACGGCAGATCCGACCCCGCCTCCGGTTCGGAGAAGCCCTGCGCCCAGACCGTGTCCCCGCGCAGCAGGGCCGGCAGGAAGCGGCGCTTCTGTTCCTCCGAGCCATGCGCGATCAGGGTGGGTCCGATGATGCCGAGACCGGTGCCCAGTGGGCCGGGGACGCGCGCGCGTGCGTACTCCTCCTGGTAGATGACCTGGCGGGCGAACGGCAGGGCCATCCCGCCGTATTCGCGGGGCCAACTCGGTCCGGCGAAACCGGCGTCGTAGAGCTTGGCCAGCCAGGCCTTCTGCCACGCGAAGCGTTCGGCGGGGTCCTTCGGTCGTCGCCCGGGCTGGTGATCGGTCAGCCACGAGCGCAGGGCCGACCGGAATTCCTCATCGGTGTCGGACGCCGCGGCTCGCACGCCGGGAGCGTCCGCACCTGTGATCACTTCGGTCACGTCAGACTCCCCTTCTCAGATGCCCACGAGATCTGCGATCCGGGCCCGGTGCGCCGCGGGCGCCCCGAACAACAACTCGGAAGTCTTGGCGCGCTTGAGATAGAGATGTGCGTCGTGCTCCCAGGTGAAGCCGATGCCCCCGTGTATCTGGATGTTCTCCTTGGCCGCGTGGGTGTAGGCGGCCGCGCAGTACGCCGAAACCAGCGCCGAGCAGATCGCGAATTCCGCCTCCGAGGAAGCGCCGTGGGCGGTCAGCGATGCGGCGTAGAGCACGGCGGCCTTGGCGGATTCGATCTCGAGCAGGACGTCGGCGCACTTGTGCTTGATCGCCTGGAACGAACCGATCGGCCGATTGAACTGCACGCGGAACTTCGCGTAGGCGACCGCGTCGTCAAGGCAGGCCTGCGCACCGCCAACCTGTTCGGCGGCCAGCACGACGTTCGCCACGTCGATCGCGCGGCGCAGGAACGCGGTGGCGTCTCCGGGAGGCCCGATCCGCCGGCCCCGGCAGTTCTTCAGGTCCACGCGGGCCAGCCGCCGGGTCGGGTCGAGCGCCTCCAGACGTGTGGTGGCGAGTCCCGGGGTGCCGGCGGCGACGGCGAACAGGCCGAGCCCGTCGTCCGCGCGCGCGACGACCAGGACGACGTCGGCGGTCTGGCCGTCGATGACGAACATCTTCGTTCCCGACAGGCGCCAGTCGCCGTCGTCGCGCCCCGCCGAGGTGGTGATGTCGGCCAGGTTCCAGGAGCCGTTCTCGTCGCAGACCGCCACGGTCGCGGTCAGCTCGCCCTGAGCGATGCCCGGGAGGTACCGGCCGCACGCGTCGTCGTCGCCGCTCGCGAGCAGCGCCTGCGCGGCGAGGCCGATCGTGGAGAAGAACGGGGCGGGGAGCAGGCTGCGGCCCATCTCTTCGAAGACCACGGCGAGTTCGCTCAGCCCGTACCCGGCCCCGCCGTACCGCTCGGGCAGCGCGAGGCCGTGCAGTCCGAGTTGCGTGGCCATCTGGCGCCACAGCTCCGGGTCATACCCCGCGTCGGTCTCCATCCAACGCCGCACTGCCTCGCTGGGCGCCTTCTCGGCCAGGAACTTGCGCACCAGATCGCGGAGTTCCTCCTGTTCGTCGGTCAGTGTGATGCCCACGCAAGCCTCCGGATCCGGACAGTCTTCGGCTGTTCCACTTCCCCCGAGTTTCGATCAGTCCCCGTCATTCGAGATCAACGGACCGGACACCCGGCACCCGGGCCGCAGCGGCCCACCGCGCGTCGTCCAGCCAGAGTTCCACGTCAACAGCCTTCCTGCCGCTGCGTCGAGACGTTACCGTCGTTGGCGACGCGGATGGGCTCTCGGCCGCGCAAACGCGCTTTGCGCCGGCGCCGAGGATACCGGCGAAATGGCCCATGGTGGTATACATAGTAAACTATGTCGTCCCGGTTTCCCGACGGGGCCGTGACAGACCGGCATGGTCGGCACTGAGAGGTGACAACATGCAGCAGACCCGTACGCTGGTCGGCGAGGCCGCAACGGCCCCGAAAGCCCGTGACACGGAACGACTCCAACTGATGGCGGCGGCCGAGCAGGTGCTGGAGCGCGGCGGGTGGTGGGGCTTCAAACTGGAGAGTGTGCTGCGGCAGGCCCGGCTTTCGACGAGGAGCTTCTACCGGCACTTCGCCGGCAAGGACGACCTGCTTTCGGCCCTGCTGGAGGGCGAGCTGCTCGCGATCGCGGATTACCTGAAGTCGCTGGGCGACAACGCGTCCTCACCCGTCGAGCGGGTCTGGCTCTACATCGATGCGCTGATCGACCTGGCCTTCGATCAACGAATCATCAAGCCGGCGTCGCTGTTCGCCTTGCACTGGCGGAAGCTGTTGCCCGAATACCCCGGGGTGGTCCAACGGTGCACGATCGCGCTGACGGAGCCGCTGGCCGGCGCGCTCGACGAAGGGCACCGCGCGGGAAAACTGATGTGTCCCGACCCGGCGGCCGAAGCCAAGGCGATCTTCTTCCTCATCTCGAGCACCGCGTTCGATCGCCCGAATGTCCCCGGTCAGGACGCCCGTGCGCTGGCCGAACATTGCATCCTGCCGTTCGTGGCGCGGGCACTGCGAGTGGACCCCGTGCGGCAAGCGTCGCCGCGGCCGCTGCCCGCGCAGCCCACCCGACCGGAAACCGGCCCTGCGGGACTGCAGTTCACCCTGGCCAGGCACGCCTGGGAGATGGGCGGCTGCGCCAGCTGAACGCCGCGGCCATCGACGGGGAATTTCAGGTGGCGCGCCGCAACTCGTCGAGCTCGTCGAGGATCTCCTGAGTGTGTTCGCCGAGCAGTGGCGCGCCCCGCGGGGGCTCGTACGGCTGACCGGACACGATGACCGGCTCACCGATGTAGGTGAAGTCACCGGCAACCGGATGGTGGCCGGGCACCAGGATTTGGCGGGCCGACAGGTGCGGGTCGGCCGACAGGTCGGCGGCCCGGTGAGCGGGGCCGATGGGCAGGTCCTCCGCGGCGGCGAGACGCACCCATTCGGCCTGGGTCCGGGTGGCGAGGATGTCGCGGACCTGACGGCGTAGCTCGTCTTGGCCGGTGGCGAAATCGACCGGGCCGGTTTGGGAACCGCCGGCGTCGACGAGGTCTTCGCGCCCGACGATGCGGCAGAACCGGTTCCAGAACTTGGGCTCGATGCAACAGAACAGGACGAACCTGTCGTCGGCGGTGCGGTAGAACTCGTATTTCGCGCTGGACTGCCCTTCTGCGTCCGCGGCGGGCAGGCTGCGCCGGTCGGCGATCCGGTGCTCGTTGAGCGCGTAGGTCGCGGCGATCCACGCCGAGGAGAGGACGGCGTCGGCGGCGGACGCGTCCAGAAAACACCCGCGCCCGGTGCGCTCGCGGGCGAACAGCGCAGCCGCCACATGGAACGCGGCGTGGACGGCGCCCGCGGCCGTGCCCTCCCCACCGCTTTCGATGCCACCCATCAGACGGGGGGTTTCGTCGGGCTCGGCGAACCCGTCGGAACCGGCCTGCTGGGGCGTTCCGCCGGCCAACGCGTTCATCATCCGGCCGTGGGTGGGGATGCCGGCATAGGGTCCCGTCGAACCGAATCCGCTGTGCTGGCAATAGATGATGTCGGGTTTGACGCGTTGCTGATCGGCGTATCCGATGCCCAGCTTGTCGCACGCGTCGCCGGCGAAACCGTCCACGAAAACATCCGCGGTGGCGAGCAATTCGAAGAAGGTCGCGCGGCCGGCCTCGTCACGCAGATCCAGCACCACGCTGCGCTTGTTCTTGTTGACCTGCATGTGCGCGGGGCTGTGATGGGGGACGATCTGGCCCAGGAAATCACGCAGGTAGTCACCGCGGCCCGGTGCCTCCACCTTGATGACGTCGGCCCCGAGGTCGGCCAGCAGCATCCCGAGGCTGTCGCCGTTGAACAGCACCGCGGCCTCGACGACCCGGACGCCGTCGAGCAGGCGGCTCACAGCGCGACCTCCGTCCCGATGACCCGTTCGGCCTGCAACCAGGCGATGCGCGCGTCGGAGTAGCCGCACAGGTCACGCAGGATCTCGCGGTTGTGCTGGCCAAGTAAGGGCGACGCCGAGCGGTTGAGCCGCTGCGGTCCGGCGGAGAACCGCGCCGGGTAGCCGCAGTGCACGATCGGGCCGAGCAGGGGGTGCTCGACCTCCTCGAAGAACCCGCGGTGCCGCAGTTGCGGGATCTTCTCCTGATCTTCGGCTTTGATGACCTTGCCGACGGGAACCCCGGCGTTCCAGAGCGTTTCGACGATGCCGTCGGCGCTGCGCACCGATGTCCACGCGGTGATCGCGGCGTCGAGCATGTCCTGAGCGCCCTTACGGCCTCGCCGGGTGCGCAGGCGGGGATCCTCGAGCCACTCGGGGTGGCCCACGGCGCGGGCCAGCCGGACCCACTGGTCGTCGGTGGCCGCGGCGATCGCCACCCAGCTGTCGCGCCGGCCCTCGTCGTCCTCGTCTGCCGCCAGGTACAGGTTCTGCGGGGCCGCGGCCGGGCCCCGATTGCCCTCGCGCTCAAGCAGATTGCCATAGGCGCTGTACTCGACGACCTGTTCGGCGGCGATGGCAAGGGCCGCGCCCACCATCGGCGACTCCACCAGGGCGCCCTCTCCGGTGCGCCGCCGGTGTTCCAGCGCCATCAGCAGACCGATGGTGGCGTGCGAACCCGCGACCGGATCGCCGGGACCGTTCGGGAATTGCGGCTCCTCGTCGGGGTGACCCGTCAGCCAGGCCAGCCCGGAGGCGGCCTCGATGGTCTGCGCGTATCCCGACCGGTCCCGCCACGGGCCGGAGAGCCCGAACGCCGGCATCCGCACGAAGATGGCGTCCGGCTTGAGCTCCCTGACCTTCTGGTAGGTCAGGCCCCACGACTCGGTGACCCGGGGGGTGTAGTTCTCGATGACGACGTCGCAGCTCTTGATGAGTTCGTAGGCGGCGTCCCTGCCGTCGGGAGTGGACATGTCCAGGGTGAGGCCGCGCTTGTTGGTGTTGCCACCCTGGTAGCTCGGCCCGGTTTCCCACCAGTGCGGCGTGTCGAATGGCTTGTTCGCGCGGAACCGCATCCCGTCCGGGCGTTGCACGGATTCGATGTGAATGACGTCGGCCCCCAGCAGGCCGAGCACGTGGCCGACGATCGGACCGGCCCAGAACGCGGTGAAGTCCGCGACCCGCAGACCGGCGAAGGGCAGTGTGGGGTCGAGCCCCGGGTCCGCCGGCAGGGGCGCGCGGCGGGCGGGGACGGACCGGTCTTGCAGCAGATCGTCATGTTCGCCCAGCCGCGGAGCCGGTCGTGCCGGTGCGGTGCCGGCCGACGTGTGGTGGAAGCGGTAGGGCGGTGTGGGCTGCAGGAAGCTGTCTCCGGGATGCGTGGTGAAATACCCGCCTTCGACGAAGTGATCGAACGCCGGCGCCGTATGCCCGTTGCCCACCGGTGCGACAGGAACGCGGAGAAGCGTTGCCAGCTCGACGATTTCGTCGACCGTCCGCTCGCTCATCCAGGCGTCGATGTCCTTGGCCATCGATTCACGCTGTGTGATGCGGTGGCTGAAGTACATCAGCGACTCGTCGTCAGCCCAATCCTGCTTGTCGACCAGCGCGCAGAAGTCGAGCCACTGCTGCCCGGTGACCACCATGAACGCCACCAATCCGTCCTTGGCCCGTTCGATGCCGGGAAAGTTCTTCAGCCGGCCGGCGAAGGTGGGGGTGCCCGTGACGCTTTGGTAGGTGACCGGATACATGGTGTGCGTCAGGATCATCGATTCCAGGGTCGACAGGTCGACCAGTTCGCCGGTGCGCGTCCGCAGCGCCCGCCAGCGAGCCGACAGGGCGGCCACGGCGGCGATCATGCCGGTCAGCCAATCGCCGGTCCGGCCGCCCACCGACACCGGCGGCCGCGCCGGGTCGCCGCGGCCCGCGATGCCCCCGCACCAGGCTTGCAGGGTGAACTCGGTCGACGGCAGCTGCGCCCACGGCCCGTCGAGCCCGAACGGGGTGATGGCGACGACGACGGCCCCGGGCGCGAGAGCGCGCAGCCGGGCGGGCGGGAGGGCCCGCGCCAGATCCGAGTCCGGAGACCAGACGACGACCTCGGCCCTGCGCAGCAACTCCGCGATCCGCTCGGAGTCGGCGCCGTCCGGCCGCCCGACCACCACGCTGCGCTTTCCGCCGGCGAGATACTTGAACAGCGCACCGTCGTCATCACCGAGCTCGGCGCCCGACGCCGACCAGCGCCGCAGCCAGTCACCGCCGGGGCTTTCCAGCTTGATGACGTCGGCGCCGCCGTCGGCAAGCACCCTGGTGCAATACGCGCCGGCGACACCGGAGGACAGGTCCACGACGTCGACGCCATCCAGCGGTAGCTGCACGTCCACAGGACTCCTCGACATGATTGCGGGTGGTTGCACCGCCATTGTCGCCGCCGGGGGGTTGCCTGTGACCCCGGTCGGACGCAAATGGGAATCTCGGGCGCTGCGCGGCCCGCTGTCAGGGCCGCACCGCCTCGTCGGCGAGCCTGGCGGCGGCGGCCATGTCGGGTGTCTCGCAGGCGGCGACGTACTCGCGACGCAGTTGCGTCACGAGGTCGGCCACGGACGGAATGTCGTCGATGAGGTCGATGCCCTGGCCCGCGGACCACAGGTTCTTCCAGGGCTTGATGCCCTGCGGCAGATGCGAGTAGCCGATCTTTCCGATGGGCGCCTTGGGCAGGTTCAACGGGTCGAGGCCCACCGCCCGCATCGATTCGGTCATCCAGTTCGCGGCCACACCGGCGATGTCGGGGGTGTAGAGCAGGTCCGAGGAGCTGCCGGCGACCAGCATGGCCTTGTACGCGTCGGCGGCGAGCGATTCCCGGGTCGCGATGAAGCGGGTGCCCAGATAGGCGAGGTCGGCGCCGAGGATCTCCCCCGCCCGGATGGCCGCGCCGGTGGTGACCGCACCCGCCATGACGATGATGCCGTCGAACATGCTTCGGATCTTCGGGATGAGCACCAGGTGGCTGATCGTGCCGGAGTGGCCGCCGCCGCCGGCCCCGATGCACGTCATCCCGTCGACGCCCGCCTGAATCGCCTTCTCGGCGAACCGCAGCGAGGTCACGTCGTGCAGGATGATGCCGCCCCAGTCGTGGACCCGCCGCGCCAGTTCGGCCGGGTCGCCCTGCGCCGAGATGACGATCTCGACCCCGTATCGGGAGCACAGCTCCAGGTTCGCCGCCAGGTCGTCCTCGTCGAACCGGGTGGCCAGGTTCACGGCGATGGGGCCGATGCGCGCCCCGGGATGCTGCTCCGCGTGCTCGTCGAGCTCGGCGCGGATCCGACTCAGCCAGTCACCGAAAGTTTCGATGCTGCGGGCATTCTGGCGCGGGAGGGCGCCGACCAGACCTGCCTTGCAGGCCGCCGCCACCAACTCGGGCCCGGACACCAGGAACATCGGCGCGCAGATCGCCGGAAGCGTCAGCCGGCCGCGGAAGCGCTCATCGAGTGCCATCAGGCGTTCCTCAGTGCCCGCCGAAGACCGGCTCGCGCCGCTCGGAGAAGGCGCGCAGGCCTTCCTTGAAATCGGCGCTGCGAACCGTCGCTTCGACCGCCGCCGCCTCCAGCGACAGCGCCTCGTCGAGTCGGGCGGCCGCGCGGTGGTTGAGTAGCTTCTTGGTGTGGCCCAGCGAAAACGTCGGCCCGGCCGCGAGTTCCGCTGCGAGCAGGGATGTGGCCTCGTCGAGCCGGCCGGCCGCCACCACCTCGTCGATCAGGCCCCACTGCGCCGCGGTCGCGGCGTCGACCGTCGTGCCCCGCAGCAGCATCTGTTTGGCGCGGCGCGGCCCGATCAGGCGCGGCAGCAGAAACGACCCACCGCTGTCCACGGAAAACCCGCGCTTGCAGAACAATTCGGCGAAGCTGGCATCGTCGGCGGCCACGGTGAAGTCGCACACCACCGCCAGATGCAGTCCCAGCCCGATCGCCTTGCCCTGCACCGCCGCGACGGTGGGCACCGGGCAATCCCACAAGGCGGCGATCATCCCGTGTGCGCCCGCGGCCAGGCCCCGGCTCAGCTGACCGACCGTCGGCTTGGCGTCCACCTTGTTGGCCGCCACCAGGTCCGCGCCGGCGCAGAAGTGGCGTCCGTCGGAGCGGATCAGGATCGCCCGCACCTCGCCGGCGCCGTCCACCTGCTGCACCGCCTCGCGGATGGCGACGCAATCCGGCTGCCGCAAGGCATTCCCCTTGTCCGGACGGTCGAGGCTGATCGTCAAGACGGCGCCGTCGACGCGCATCCGGACGCCGGCGGGGTCAGCCACGGCCATCCGCACCGGCGAGCTCGCCGTGCCGCTCGAACATCCGCACCGCGTCACGCTGAAGCTCGCGCGGAGTCTCGGGCAGCATCGCCGCACCGAGCTCCCGGCTCGGTAGCGAGATGGTGGCATCGGCGTGTGCGGTCGCGTCGCCGCGCTGGTTGCGAACCTCCACCGACACGTCGACCAGCGCCATGCCGTCTTCCTGCCGCTTGCCGTCGACGCGGCCCGTCAGGTACTGGATATCGCCCTGATAGTTGAACTTGCGGATCTCGTCGTGCTGGCGCAGGACGAACGCGCCGTCCCCCATCCAGTCGGTGAGGAAGTGGTGGATCCAGCACTCACGCAGGACGCCGTAGTCGTAGGCACGCGGATTGCCGATTGCCTTGGCCCACTCCGAATCCCAGTGCACCCGCTGCGCGACGTCGGGCACGCCGTACTCGTTGTCGATGTAGAAGGCCGGAATCCGCCGGCGATTCTTCCAGGCCAGCCGGGACGTCTTGAGCCCGTAGGGCACGAAGCCGTAGCCGCCCGCGTGGAAGACCACCATGTCCGTGGTGGTGAGCGGCCCCTTGGCCATGGTGCCCATCTCCTCGCCGGCGCTCACGTCCTCCCAGTACCGCGGTTCGCCGCCGCGCACCTTCTCCGCGGCGTACACGGCGTCGAGCGCGGCGATGTCGTCCTTGGTGTAGCAGGGGTCGGGGATCTGGCTGTACTTGCCCTTCTCCCGGGCCTTCTTGCGCTCGGTGTAGATGACCAGCGTGCGGTACAGGCCCACCACCTCGGCGTGCTGATTCATCTTGACGTCGCGCAGGATCCGGATGACCGACCGCCCCGCGAATTCGGACTGCTTCTCCTCCACCGACTCCAGGCCGGAGAAGCTGTAGATGGTGTCACCGGGGTAGACCGGGCGGTACCACTCCCACGTGCCGCCAGACACGAACGCGTGGATGCCGCGGTAGCTGCCGCCCCGCAGTTCCTTGGGCACCTTGTCGCCGCGCAGGGGTGCGTTGAGCACCGCGGCCATGATCTGCGGTGCGACCTGACTGCCCCAGCGCGTGTTCACTCCGTAGCCGGGGTCGGTGTAGAGCGGGTTGTCGTCGCCGTAGCCGTGGGCGAAATTGCGGATCGCCTCGGGGGTGGCCGTGGACAGCAGCTCCTGGTGGCGGGTCGCGGACCAGACACCCAGCGCGGCGCGGTCCCTCGCGATGTCGGCGTCGTCGATCTCGAACGCGGTGGCCTCGGCGAACTTGTCGGCGGTGGCGTCGGTGGGGCTGGTCTGCGTCATTGGCTACTCCTTGCGGGTGGACGGCTTTCTCGGCGATCCGAGTCGGGCGCGAGTTCGCGGCTTTCTCGCTCGACGCCCTGCAGGGGAGGGCGGGGGGCGTGGTTCGACCAGATAAGACAACGCTCTGCGACGCCGCAAAAGCAAGGCGGATACCCGGTCCGGGCGGCAAATCGCGTTCTCACCTCGGCCAAAGCGCCGCAGTGGTGGGGGGCCTCGGCAACGCCGGGCGGTCCGTTCGAAAATGCTGCTTTCGCGTCGGCGAGGCCGGGGTGTCGCGCGCCGGCGGATCCGGATCGTAGCGTCAGGGGCGATCCCGCGGCGGCACGCCCGACCGCACGGTGCAAGCCGGTTGCCACGCGTTTCGGTGAAGGAGGGCTCATGACGGCGTCACCCGGTGTCGCGGACATCCTGGCCCGCTCGGCGGCGGCCGCCCCGACCAGCACGGCCCTCATCGGCGACGGGGTCGAACACACCTTCGCGCAACTCGCCGCCGCGGCCGACGTCATTGCCGCGCAGTTGGTTCCGGGGTCGCGCGTGCTGATCCGGCTGGCCAACAGCGCCGCATCGGTGGTGGCGGTCCACGCGGCCTGGCGGGCAGGCTGTTCGGTGGTCGCGGCGAGCACGATGGTGCCCGCGCCCGAGGTGGCACGGCGGGTATCCGAGACGGCCGCGGCCAGCATCATCGAGCCGGGCGGCGACGACGGTCTGGGCGCGCGGGTCGAACACACCGGTTCGCGCCGGCCGGCCCCGGCCGGCGAAGCGGTGGTCATGTTCACCTCGGGCACCACCGGAACGCCCAAAGGGGCGTCGCTGACATTCGCGGCCCTGCGCGGCAGCCTGGTCGGCATCGCCGCGGGAACCGGCCTCGACGAGGCGGGGCGCCCCCCGAGGGTTCCGCCCCGGGGACCGCGGCTGGTGATGGTCCCGATCGCCCACATGGGCGGGTTGCTCGGCACTTTGACGGCGTGGTGGCTGGGCAAGCCGGTGCTACTGGTCACCAAGTTCTCCGCCCAGCTGGTGGTCGACCTGACCCACCGCTATCGCCTCGGCACGCTTCCGTTGACCCCGGCGATGGTGTGGGAGCTCACGCAACTCGGCGAGGGTGCCGAGCTTCCCGGCGTCGACCACGCCATCGTGGGGACGGCGGCGCTGCCGGAGGCCACCCGCCTCGCGTTCGAGGCGAAGTACGGCATCTCGCTGCTGCGCAACTACGGCCAGACCGAATTCGCCGGTGCCATCGCATTCGAACGGCCGCACGACGTGCAGGCGGGCCGCCGGCCGGAAGGCACGGTGGGCCGGGTGGCGCCGGGGGTCGAGGTGGCGATTCTCGACCCGGACGGCGAGCGCCTGCCGGTCGGCGACATCGGGGAGATCGCGGCGCGCGCCGCCTCGTCGATGTCGGGTTATCTGGACGTCGACGGCAACCCCGCCGACCCGGGCGCCTGGCTGCGCACCGGCGACCTGGGCAAGGTGGACGCGGACGGTTTCGTCTACGTCGTGGGCAGGGTCCGCGACATGGTGATATGCGGCGGGTTCAACGTGTACCCGGCCCAGGTCGAAGCCGCGCTCAACGAGCTGCCGGAGGTCGCCGACTCCGCGGTGGCCGGGCTGCCCGACGAACGCCTCGGCGAGGTGCCCGTCGCCGCGGTCGTGCTCACCCCGGGTGCCACCGGTGATCCGGACGCCATGCGCGCGGGGCTGCGGTCGCGGCTGGCCCCGTACGAGATACCCAGGCGGGTGATCTTCGCGACGGCGATACCGCGCCTGGGCACCGGCAAGGTCGACCGGCCCGGCGTCGCCCGGCTGGTGCGGGCATCGCAGAGTTGACCGCCCCGACGGGGTTCCCGCGTCGCGCTGTTGATTCGCGGCCAGTTCCCGCGCGACTCGGGCAGTGTCACCGAGCGTGCGCTCACTGTGAAGCCGCGATGCCTTTTTCGCACCCCGTACACGTTCGGCGCGGCGGAAGCTTCCCGGTCGGGGATGGTCGGGGCGCAACGGTGGCAACGAATCAACCTTTCACGACGCTACGAATATTTGTCGACCAACGTCCGCTTGTACAGCTTGCCGGCGTCGGTGCGCGGAAGCGACTCCTCGAAGGAGATCGACCGCGGGCATTTGTAGTGCGCCAGCCTTTCTCGCAACCACCTCGTCAGCTCGCCGGCGAACTCGTCGGTCGCGTCGGACGGATCGCTGAGCTGGACAACGGCTTTCACCGACTGCCCCATTTCGGCGTCGGGGATGCCGAAGACGGCGGCGTCGAGCACCCTGGGATGGGTGATCAACAGGTCCTCGGCCTCTTGCGGGTAGATGTTGACGCCGCCGGAGATGATCATGTGGTGGCGGCGATCGGTGAGGTACAGGTATCCGTCGTCGTCGAGGTATCCGACATCGCCGACCGTGGCCCAGCCGCGGGGATCTCGTGAGGCGCCGGTTTTGGCGTCGTCACCGAGATAGGTGAACGGCAGCCCGCCCTCGCAGTAGATGTCGCCGGCCTGCCCAGGCGGCAGCTCGTCGAAGTTCTCGTCCAGAATGTGCAAGACGCCGGTCAGCGCCCGGCCGACCGATCCCGGGTGAGCGAGCCATTCCTCCGCCGTGATGAAGGTCGTCCCGGCGCCTTCGGAGGAGGAGTAGAACTCGTCGATGATCGGCCCCCACCAGTCGATCATGGCCTTCTTGATCGCGATCGGACAGGGCGCCGCGGCGTGCACCACCCGCCGCAGGCTCGACAAGTCATAGGAATCACGAACGGGCCGCGGCAATTTGAGCATCCGGACGAACATCGCCGGAACGAACTGTCCGTGGGTGACGTCGTAGCGCTCGATGGCCTCCAGCGCACCCCGCGGGTTGAATTGCTCCAGCACCACGGTGGTTGCACCCAGGGACTGAGCCGTCATCGACCAATAGCCGGGCGCGGTGTGATACAGCGGCGCCGGGCTCAGATACACCGAGTCGCCGGTGATGCCGACTTTGTCGAACAGTGGTGTGAGCAACAGCGGCGCCTCGGCCGGTGGTGCGTGCGTCAGCTCCCGGAGGATGCCCTTGGGGCGACCCGTCGTGCCCGACGAATACTGCAGCAGTTCGCCCTCGAGTTCCCCGGCGACCGCCGCGGCGGGGCGGTCAGCCACACACTCGGGGTAGCGCTGCCAGCCGTCCAATTCGTCGTCGGCGATCAGCCGCAGAGCCGGCAGGCCCTCCCTCAGGTGGTCGCCGAGCCCTTCGCACACGAGTCGTGTTGAGCGCGAGCCGATCACCGCGCGGGCGCCGCTGTTGGCGACGATGTAGGCGGCTTCGGCCGGGGGCAGGTGGGTGTTGATCGTCGCGTAGTACAACCCGATGCGACGCGCCGCCCACATCACGGCGTGCAGGTGCTCGTTGTTCTCCATGACGACGGCGATGGAGTCGCCCTCGCGCAGGCCGGCAGCGCGGAAGTGGTGCGCCAAACGGTTGGCGGCTGCCTCCATGTCGGCGAAGCTCACCTGCTTACCGGACGGGTGCAGGATGAGCGCGGGGCTGGCGGAATCAACGTGTTCGCGGATCTGCATGATGTCCCTCACTCGAATCGCTTGCCACCCAACCGAGCTCAATCCTCATCGACCTGCCCCATCAACGCCGCATAGTCGGCCAAGGGCGCCGTCCCCTCCCCCGCGAACCGGTCGAGCAGCCGGTCCGTGGCGGCGGCGGCCGACCAGCACCGGCCGTTTGCTGCCTCGATGCCACGCCGGGAGAGCGTGTCAGCCAAGGCGTCGCGGGGCGACGGCAGCGTGGGCAGGTCGGCACGCATCGCGGCGACGACCGCGGCCGCGTCGCCGGCGTGCGAACCGTTGTCGGACGGCGCCCGCCCGGCCCAGCCGGCCACGTAGAGGCCCGGAATCGGCGCCGACCCGGACAGCACCCGGCTGTTGCGATGGGCGAGGTGGCCGCGCTCCTGCGCGAGCCCGCTCCAACAGAAGGACGTCGCCCGGGGCCGCAGCAACAGCTGGGCCCGCAGGTCCTCGCTGATGACCCTGCCGTACGGGTCGGGCGCGTGCAGGCAGCGCAGCGCACGGGCGCGGTTACGCCCGACGACGGCCACCGGTGTCAGCCCCGTGCGCACGATCAGGTTCGCGGGAAGCCGCTCGGGCAGGGCGAGTTCCGACCTCGCTCTCGGGTCCACCAGCTGCACATGGCGCAGCCCGCTGCTCCTCAGGCGTTCGGCCGCCTCTGCACAAGCCTCCGGAGGTGTTCGGCCGCATAGTGCTTCGGCGACGCGCACGGACTCCGGCGAGACGCCGACGAACACCGCACTGTCCATCGCCAGGTCGAGTTCGGCCGCGTCCACGTCGGCGTTGCCGATCAGCCAGGCGTGGAGGTGGCTGACGGTTCCCACACCCACCGCATCGCACCCGGCGATGCCCAAGCGCAGGTCAAGGGGCGCCCCCGTGGCCAGCACCACCGCATCGGCGGTGGTGCGCAGCGCGTCGAGCGGCAGCCCTGCCCCGATGTCGACGTTGCCGTAAAAGGTCACGCGGCCGTCGCCCAGAACGGCGTCGACGGCCCGCGCGACGGCGCGCAGTCGCTGCGCGCCGGCGGCCGGGCCGTGCCGCAACAAGGCATCGGGACGCCCGTCCCGATCGACGAGCGCGACCGTCGCGTCCAGCGCGCCGTCCGCCAGCAACGCCGACGCCACCGCGAATCCGGCCGGACCGGCGCCGACGACGGCGACGCGCACCGTCATGCTCGAAAGCCGAAGTACTCGGCCGGCGGCCGCCGCGGTTGGCCTCCGCTAGCCGCGCCCGGCCCCTGCCGGTGTGGGGCACCCTGGTGGGGAAAGTGCTTTCTTCGAGCGATGTTTGGTCTCCCCTGTTGCGCAGCAGCGATGGTGTGGGATGTCCGCTATTGGACGCCGAACACGACCGGAACCTTGTTGGGCGCCCGCAGCCCGATGCCCTGGATCCGCGCCTCGTGCCCGGTGCCGGGGTCGAGCCGCAGCCCGGGCAGCCGGTCCAGCGAAGCGGTCAGGGCCGCGGTCATTTCGGCCCGCGCGAGATGTGCGCCAAGGCAGGCGTGGGGCCCCCACGCGAAGGCGATGTGCGGCTTCTTCTCCCGGAAGATGTTGAACGAGTCGGCGTCGTCCCAGCGGGTGTGGTCACGGTTCGCCGCGCCGATCGATACCTCCAACACACCGCCTTGGGGAATGTCGAGCCCACCGATCTGCAGGTCTGCCAGCGCGATTCGACTGATCGACATGAGTGGGGGCTCCCAGCGCAGGCCCTCCTCGATCGCCTGCGGCAGCAGGCCCCGGTCGGCGATGAGGGCATCGAGCTGGTCCGGATTCTGCAGCAGGCCGAGCAGCGTGCTGGCCGTCGAGCGCGCGGTGGTCTCGCCACCGGCGGGCAACAGCAACCGCAGGAACGAGACGATTTCGATGGTCTCCAACCGGCTGCCGTCGAGTTCGGCGTTGGCCAGCAGGGTGATCAGGTCTTCCCCGTCCCCACCGCGGCGCTCCTCGATCAGCGGTGACAGATATTCCTCGAGCTTGCGGGACGCCAGGAGCGCGCGCTCCATGTCGTAGAACGCCGCGACCGTCTCGCCGGCCCAGGTGTTGAAACGCTCGATGTCCTCGTAGGGTAGGCCCATCATCTCGGTGATGATGTACACGGGGAACAACAGGGTGAACTCGCGGTACAGGTCTGCCGATCCCTTGTGCGCGAACCGATCGATCAGGCCATGGACCGCCGGTTGGATCGCCGTTTCCTGCCAGCGGTCCAGGGAGCGGCGGGTGAAGGCCTGCGAGATGAGCGCGCGGTGCCGCCGGTGTTCGTCCCCGTCCATCCCGATGATGTTGCGGCCCCACACGCGGCCGATGGTGTCCAGCCAGAACTTCGAGGACAGCCGTTCATCCGTCAGCGCCTGCTGGCAGTGCTCGTAGCTCAGCGCGCACGAGAACGACGCCTTGAAGGCCTCGTCCTTGCGGTAGTCCTCCTCGCCGAGCAGCTCGGCCTGCTTGCGGGGATGGACCGGCGCGCGCCGGCGCGCCTCGCCGAGCGGGCCGTACAGGTCGACGATCCGAGATCGCGGGGTCTCCGCCGCCGCCGACGACACGTACGCACTGTCGTCGGCGCCGCGAATGTAGGCACGCAAGTCCGAGCCGGTGCTCGTGGTCATGGCTGCTCCCAGGGGATTACGGTTGCCGTCGAATCCGCTGCGCGGCGCGCCTCAACCGGCATGGAACTGGATCGCTTTCGTCTCGGTGAAGTCGTCGAGCACGTCGGCCCCGAGTTCGCGACCCACGCCGGACCGCTTGTACCCGCCGAACGGTGCCCATGGGCTCATCCCACCGGTACCCCCGTTGATGCTGACGTTGCCGGTCTGGATCCGCTGCGCCATCGCGAACGCCGCGGCGGGGTCGGCGGTCCAGATCGAACCGGACAAGCCGTACTCGGAGTCGTTGGCGATCCGCAACGCCTCCTCGTCGTCGTCAAACGGGATCGCCACCCCGACCGGGCCGAAAATCTCTTTCTGCGCCACCGTCATGTCGCTGCGGACGCCGGCCAGCAAGGTGGGTTCGTAGTAGTAGCCGCGAGCGAGGTGCGGTGGCCGCCGGCCGCCGGCCACCAGCCGCGCGCCCTGCTCCAGCGCGCCGGCGACGTACTTCTCCGCCCGCACGCACGCGCTGTCCCGAATCAACGGCCCGACAACGGTGTGCGGGTCGGTGGGATCACCGACCGGCAGCTCGCGCAGCATTGCGCTCGTACGCTCGACGTAGTCGTCGTAGAGCGAGCGGTGCACCAGATGCCGCGTCCAGAGCGCACAGCCCTGGCCCGAGAAGAAGGTCAATTCCTGGGCACCCCTGGCCGCCGCTGCGTCGAGGTCGGCGTCGGCGCGGACGATCATCGCGGACTTTCCGCCGAGTTCGAGCGTGACGTGCTTGAGGCTGGCGGACGCCTGCGCCATGACCTTGGCGCCGACGGCGTCGGATCCGGTGAACGTGACCATGTCGACCCGAGGGTCGGTGGTGAGGTGCTCACCCACGTCGACGCCGCCCGTGACCACGTTGAGCACCCCCGGTGGCAGCTCCGCCTCCTGCGCCGCGGCACCCAACAGCAGCGCCTCCAATGGCGTGAAATCCGAGGGCTTGAGCACCATCGTGCACCCCGCGGCCAGCGCGGGGCCGACCTTGAGGAGGTTGACGAAGAAGGGGGCGTTGAACGGCGTGATGCCGACGACCACGCCGCGCGGGGAGCGTTGCACGACGCCGGCCCCCAGCACCGACGCGCCGCGGCGGTTCCGGAAGGCGGTGACCGGCAACGGGCGCAGTGCTTCGAACGCGGCGCAGCGCTCGATGAAGAAGTCGAAAAGGCGCATGGGCGCGTCGAACTGACTGGGACGCGCGACCGAGATCGGGATGCCGGCCTCGGCCACCACCAATCCGACGATGTCGTCGGCCCAGCCGGCGAGCACATCGCGCAGCCGGGCAAGCGCGCTCGCACGCTGCGCCGGAGCCATTCTCGGCCAGGGCCCCTCGTCGAACGCGCGGCGCGCCGCGGACACCGCGGCGTCCGCGTCCGCGCAGTCGCCCCACGGGGCGCAGACCACCGTCTGTTCGGTCGCCGGGTTCAGCACCGGCGCAACCGCTTCCGTTTCCCGCCACCCGCCGTCGACGAACAGGCCAGGGTAGGCAGACCTGGCCGGGGCGGTGAGATCCGGCGTGCTCATTCGACCCTGGTCACGACGCCCGACGCGCCGTCCACCTCGACCACGTGGCCCGTTCTCAGCACCTTGCTTCCGGTGAGGGTCCCCACGACACAGGGGATTCCGAACTCACGCGCCACGACGGCGGCGTGCGACATCTCTCCGCCGGTATCGACGACGACCGCCGCGGCATACGCGAAGAACGGTGTCCATCCGGTGTCGGTGAAGGCGGTGACCAGCACCTCTCCCGGCTCTAGTTCGTCCATGGAATCGACCGTGAGGACGCGCACCGCGCCCTTGGCGAGGCCGGCCGAAACGGCCGTGCCGCGCAGTGTCTCGCCGGGCATCAGCTCCGCGTCGGCGTTCGCGTCGGGCGTCCACGCGCCGACGAAGTTCAGGGGCGGCCGCTGGGTCTCCAGCCGCTTGCGCTCGGCGCGCCGCCGTGCGACCAGCGCCTTGGCATCCGCCGGCGGATTCTTCAACTCGTCGCGAACCAGATAGAACACATCCTCCGCGCTGTCGATCACCCCGCGATCGGCCAATCGGGCGCCGATCTCACGGGCGGCCAGCCGGTATTGGTGGGTCTGGCGGATGGTGGCGTCGCGACCGGTTTCGCGCAGCCGCTGAAACCGCGCGCCCAGCGACGCCAGCATCCTGAGCCGTAGACCGAACCTCGGTGGCTGTTCGGCGACGCGCTCCTGGGCCACAAGCAGTTTCGCCACCACATCGATCAATCTCTCGGGTGCGTCGGCGAACACGGGGTTGGCGAGCTCCGTTTCCCGCGGGCCCCGATGCCCGTATTCTGCGACCACCTCGTCGAGCTTGGCGGTGAACCTGGGGCGCTCGCGCCGCAGGATGCCCAGCGCGACCGCCGCCGAATTGTCGCGCAGTGTCTGCTCGATAGCGGGATCCGCCTTGGCCAGTTCCTTCAGCGTGTAGACGCCGCGGGTGACACCGGCGCTGGCGAGATCGTCTGTGCCACCCCGAATCCGGGTCGCGAAACCCTTGCCGCCCTGCGACTGGATCAAGCCCATCAGAGGCACCAGAAAGGAGGAGGCCTGGGCGGCCCCGGACCAGGCGTTGGCAACTTCGTCACGGATGCGCAGCAACCACGCGTACAGCTGGGCGTCCGACATGGTGGCGTAGTAGGAGCTGTCACGCGCCGACCGACGCGCATGCGCGTCGATGTCGCGCACCTCGCGGCCGAAACCGCTGAGCTGGATCGCCGCCAGCGGCAACCGCTTGGCCATGTCGAATGCCCCGGGCTTGTCGAAGGTGGGCACGTCGGCGCCGCCGCCCTCACCGAAAAGCATGTCCTGCCATGACGACGCGCCGCCGCCGGGCATCACCGTGCCCATGGCGTAGACGATCGACAGATTGGCGTACACGCCGTGGCCGAAGGCGCCGACGGGCTCTTCGCGCAGGGCCCGTCCGAGCTCACCGTCGATGCGCAGCACGTCGGCGGCCTGGGCGCCGGCCGCCCGCAGCGCATCGATGGCCAACTCCAGCGACAGCGGGGTCATCGGCCCCGGAAAGGCCTCCGAGGTGTTCGCGGCCGTGAACACCTGCCAGTTCGGATGGACTGTGGTGTCGAACTCGCCGGCGACACCGTCCGCCGCCGCGGGGCGACGCTCGGCGCCGGATGGCGGCTCGGGCACGGACCCCCAGGGCCAGCGCCACGGGATCGGTACCCGCCGGGTCGCGAGGAAGACATGGGTCCGGTTGGTGCGCGAAAAGTCCTCGACGCACTGCCGCGACGACCACGCACACCGGAACCCGAACTCGTCCTTGAGCCGGGCGGTGTCGACCAACGGGAAGTTCAGGAACGCCTCGACCGCGCCCGGATCGAGGGAGAACCAACCGCGGTCCCACAGGAAGCCGAGCAACTTCTCGGCCCGGTCGGCCCCGACCTCGACATAGCGCTTGCCGAGGATCTCGGCGACCTCCCGCATGGTGATCGTGTCCGGTGCGGCGAGATTGACCGGCCCGGACCACTCCGGGCGATCCAGCGCATCGGCGAAGAACCGGGCGAGGTCGTCGGGGTGGACGAACTGGAACAGGTTTCGGCCGCCCTTCATCCCGAGGATGGCCGGCGTGGCGAAGCCTTCCTGGGTGACTCCGGTGGTCCCCCGCCCCATGATGTTGGTGGCCCGCACCAGCAGGGCGTTCAGCGACCGCTCGGTGATCAGCGCCTCGGCCTCGGCCTTGTGCACGGAGTAGAGCTGCTTGGCGGAGGGCCGAAGCGGGTCGCGCTCGGTCAGCCGCGGCGGGTTGTCGGCGTTAGCCCCGTAAGCCATCACCGACGACGCGCTGACCAGTCGCGACGCGCCCACACGCTCCATCGCCGTGACGATCGCTCGTGTCCCCCCGACGTCGATCGCCCGCGTGGCCTCCGCGTCGTGCATGGGATGCGTCGTCCACGCAAGGTGTACGACCGCGTCGACGCCGGACATGGCCTGCGCCACCGCGTCGGCGTCCCTGATGTCGGCGCTGACGTGCCGGTACCGCGGCGACGGCAAGGAGTGCGGGCGCCTGGACAGCCCGACGACGTCGTGACCTCGGGCCAGGATCTCGGGAATGATGCACGAACCGAAGTCCCCGGAGGCGCCCGTCACCATCACATGCATAAATCGTCGCCCGTCGTTGTGAAGACCGTTCCCCGAAATCTAGGTTGCGCCAGGTCACGGTGTCAATGCCCCGAATAGAGATTCTCTAGATTCTTGCCCGGTGTCCACCGCGATCGTCCGAGGGGCGATTTCCCTTCCCGCTCCGCGGATCCGTGACCATCCCCGGCGGCGGCGGCCCGGTGCACGAACAACACCTTGATTTGATCTTGTTTATCTAGATAAACTGTGCGCTGCGTGTCACGACAGCCAGGAGACCAAGTGGACCTGTCCTTCACCGACGAGGACCGCGCCTTCCGACGGGAGGTGCGCTCGTGGCTGCGGGAAAACATCCCGACCGGCGAGCGCCCGCACGATTTCGCGGGCGCCAGGGAGTGGGACATGGCCTGGCAGCGCAGGCAGTTCGACGGCGGCTACGGCGGCATCGCCTGGCCGCGGGAATACGGCGGCCAGGGGCTGCCCCTGGTGCGCCAGCTGATCTGGTTCGAGGAGTACGCCAACGCGGGTGGGCCCGACATCGGCTGCGGCTTCGTCGGCATCAACCACGGCGGGCCTACCCTCATCGCTCGCGGCAGTGCGGCGCAGAAGCGGCGACACCTCCCCAAAATTCTTGCCGGCGAGGAGGTCTGGTGTCAGGGCTTCTCGGAACCCGGCGCCGGGTCCGACCTTGCGGGCATCACCACGAAAGGGTCCGTCGAAGGCGACGAACTGGTGGTCAACGGCCAGAAGATCTGGACCAGCTACGCGCACATGGCCGACTTCCAGGAGTTGTTGGTGCGCACCGATCCCGAATCGTCGCGGCACGGCGGCCTGACGTGGGTGATCTGCGGCATGCGCAGCCCGGGAATCACGGTCCGGCCCATCGTTTCGATGGACGGCCTGGCCGAGTTCTGCGAGGTCTTCTACGACGACGTGCGCATTCCTCTCGACAACGTGGTCGGCGAGATCGGCGACGGTTGGTCGGTGGCGATGTCCACCCTCGGCTTCGAACGCGGCACCGGCTTCATGAAGTTGCAAACCGAGCTGTCCGTGGCACTGGAACGTCTCATCGCGGACGCGGAAAGCCTTGGGAAACTCGATGATTCCAGCTTCCGCGCACAGCTCGGCGAGCTGCGCGCCGACGTGCTGGCGATGCGGGCCATGACCTATGCGGCGGTGTCCGCGGCCGCCCGGACCGACGTTCCCGGCCCGGAGGGCTCGATGATCAAGATCTTCTACGCCGACCTGGCGCAGCGGATGCACCGGACCCGCATGGACATCATCGGCGTCTACGGTCTCGACCGCGGGGGCAGCTACCGCCACGACATCGGCGAATACCTGTACTCCTACGCGCACACGATCGGCGGCGGCACCTCCGAGATCCAACGCGACATCGTGGGTGAGCGTGTCCTCGGCCTGCCGCGGAATCGCTAGGAATCCGCGTGGACTTCCTTCCCGACGCCGACCAGGACGCCCTGGTCGAGGCGACCCGTCAGTACATCCAGTCGCGGGTGCCGCTGACCGAGGCGGCCGCCAGGCTCGACGACGTCCGGTGGAAGGAGATCACCGAACTGGGCTGGCTGGGACTGGCCGCCGACGAGGACGCGGGCGGCGCCGGGGCAACCCTTCTCGACGAGGTCTTCGTATTCCGCGAGATCGGCCGCGGGCTGGTCCCGGGTCCCATTCTGTCGACGCTGGCCGCCGCGCGATTGGCGGCGTGGACCGGGAACGCCGCGCTGGCGAGGGACTTGATCGGCGGCCAGGCTCGCGTGGCGCGCGCCATCTCCGTGCCCGGCGGCGAGCACCTGCTGCTGCTCGACGCGGACGATTCAGCGCTGTTCATCGTCGTCGACGGTGACCGGGCGGCCGTCTACCCCACGCCGCAGCGCCTGGGCTCGACCCCCGGCCTCGAGGACGGCACGTCGGTGAGCCACGTCAGCCGCCGGGAACTTGCGCTCGCCGCGATCGCCTCCGACGACGGTCAGACGGTAGACCGGGTGCGGCGGATGCTGTCCATCTTGACTTCTGCGCAGCTGGCCGGGATCTGCGGGGCCACCCGCGACCTGGCGACCGACCACGCGAAGAGCCGGGTCCAGTTCGGCAAACCCATCGGCGCGTTCCAAGCCATCAAGCACAAGTGCGCGGACATGGCCACCCAAGCGCTGGCCGCCGAGAGCGTGACCTGCTTCGCCGCGCTCAACGAGATGGCCGGGGCGCCTTCCGATTACCACGCTCTGGCGGCCGCGGCGTGCTGCCGCCGCGCTGCCTTCGCGAACGCCAGGGCGAACGTCCAGATCCATGGTGCAATGGGGTTCACCGTCGAGGACAGCGCCCACCGCTTCGTGAAGCGAACGCACACTCTTTGTGCCACCGAATCTTTCGACCGTGCGGCCGAGTCGCTGTGCGGACTGCCGAGCGTCCAGACAAGTGAGGACGCATGACCCCGAAGGGATGCGAGTGAGGATCGAGCGAGGACCCGAGCGAGCGGGAGACGAGGCATGAGCACGGCCGAATTGAAGACCGATCTCGTCGACGGGGTCGGGGTGGTGTCGCTGAACCGTCCGCACCGCCACAACGCCGTCACCGACGCCCTTTTCGACGAGATGTGCGCCGCGCTGCGGGGCTACCTCGGCGACCCGGCTGTCCGGTGCGTGTTGATCCGTGGCGAGGGACCCTCCTTCTGTTCCGGGCGGGACACAGCCGAGTTGGGCAAGCGCGCCGACGGCGAAGACGACTTCACGTTCGTCAGGGAGCACCAACGCATTCGGTTGGAGGTGCTCGAATCGCCCAAGCCGGTCGTCGCGGCCGTGCAGGGCGCCGCGTTGGGGGGCGGCTTCGAGATTGCCCTGTCAGCCGATATGCGGATCGTCGCCGAGGACGCCACCTTCGGACTTCCCGAGGTCGGGCTGGGGCTCGTGCCTGACACCGGCGGCACGCAACTGCTGCCGGCGCTGGTCGGCCCGGCGCGCGCGAAGTACCTGGTGCTCAGCGGAGCCCGCATCGACGCCCGCACCGCGTACGCGTGGGGCCTGGCCGAAGAGGTCGTCCCCGTCGCCGAGCTCTACGACCGCGCATTGGCGCTCTGCCGTCACCTGGCGGGCCAGCCGCGACTGGCGATGTCGATGGGCAAGATCTTGGTCAACCAGGCCACGGCCGGCGACATCCGCAACGGCCTCGGGCAGGAATTGCTCGCCCAGACCGCATTGTTCCGTTCCGACGAATATTTGAGCATCAAGGAAAGTGCCCTGCGGCGCCTCAACGCGCCCGGAAGCGACGGGGCCTGAAGATGCCGCTGCCGGCACCTCCTCCGGTCGGCCGGGCCATGCTGCCGCCGGATACCTTCGCCGGCCAGGTCGTCGTCGTCACCGGCGGGGGGACCGGGCTGGGCAAGGCGATGGCATCCGAGTTCGCCCGGCTGGGTGCGGCGGTCGCAGTCGCCAGCCGCAAAGCCGAACACCGCGAGACCGGAGTCAGGGCGCTGCAAGAGCTGGGCGCCACCGCGCTCGGCGTTGAGCTCGATGTGCGGGACGAGGGCGCCGTCGCGGCGACGTTCGACCAGATAGAACGTGAGCTGGGGCCCGCCGACGTCCTCATCAACAACGCCGCAGGAAATTTCCCCTCGCAGGCCGTGAAAATGTCCGCCAACGCCTGGCGCAGCGTGGTCGACATCGTGCTCAACGGCACCTTCCTGTGCAGCACGGAATTCGCCCGCCGGGCCATCGCGCGGTCCGCACCCGGTGTGGTGCTGAACATCGGCGCCACCTACTCGTGGACCGGCGGACCGGGCACCGCGCATTCGGCGGCCGCCAAGGCCGGGGTCACGAACCTGACGCAGTCGCTGGCCGTCGAGTGGGCGCCGAATGGCATCCGCGTCAACTGCCTTGCCCCCGGCCTGTTTCCCCACGGCGACCTGCCGCCGGTGCTGCTGGCTCGCCAGGACCCCGAGGCCGACGGCAAACGCATCCCCGCCGGCCGAGTCGGCCAGCCACACGAATTGGGCTGGGCCGCAACCTACCTGTGCTCACCGTATGCCGCGTACCTCACCGGTCACACCCTCGTCCTCGACGGTGCGAACTGGCTGCGCCGTGGCCTCACCATGCCCGAATTCACGCCCATCGACGAACAATTCCCATAAGCGGTGTGCCTTCACACGAAAGGACCAGCGAAACGGTGACAGTCGCCGCGACTTCCGCCGACCCGCCCGCCGTGCGCACGCAGCCAGGTGCGCCGCCGGTATGGGCGCCCGGGCAGCCCGACACGGTGATCGCCGTGCTCTCCCGCGCCGTCGAACGATCCCCCGACAAGGTGTTCGTCGACTTCGCCGGAGAGAGCTACACGTACGCACAGATATGGGACCTGTCGCTGCGCCGAGCCGCCGGTTTCGACCTGCTCGGCGTCGGGCCCGGCGACACCGTGGTCTGCATCCTGGACAACAACGTCGACGCGATCGCCTGCTGGTTTGCGGCCAACTTCCTCGGAGCGATCTGGGTTCCGGTCAACACGGCGCTCAAGGGTGAATACCTGCGTCACCAGATCGGTGATGCCGCGGCGGCGGTGGTCCTGGCCGAATCGGGCTATGCCCAGCGGGTTTTCGATATCGCAGACGAACTTCCCGACCTCAGGCAACTGGTGGTCCGCGGACGGATACCGGAACCGTCAGCGTCGTCGGAGCCGTTGCCGGTTTCCGTCACCTCCCTGGATGCCGTCACCCCCGAGCGGGGATTGTCCGCGCCCGTCGCGGCCGCCGCGGCGGATCTGGCGATGCTGATCTACACCTCGGGCACGACCGGCCCCTCCAAGGGCTGCATGATCAGCCACAATTACATCTGCAACGTCGCCCGCAACACCGCCGCCATGCGCAACCCGGCCCTCACGTTGTGGACGCCGTTGCCGCTGTTCCATCTCAACGCCGCCGGGACGTCGGTGCTGGCCACCGCGGTCAACCAGACCACCGTCTCGATCGCCGAGCGATTTTCGCTGTCGGGCTTCTGGCCTGAGATCAAACGATCCGGCGCTCAGCAGGTTTCGATTCTCGGCATGATGATCACGTTGATCGCGACCATGCCCGACACCCCGGAGATGGCCGAGTGTTTCGGGCAGATCGAGCACGCCGGGGGGGCGCCATGGACGCCCGAGTTGATCGCCACCTGGAAACGACGGTTCGGCGTACAAAGCGCCGGGAACTCGGTATTCGGCCTCACCGAGGCCTCGTTCATCACGAGCAACCCGCACGGTCGCGACGCACCGCTGGGTGCCTCCGGACGCCGTAACGACGACTTCGACGTCCGCATCGTCGACGACGCCGACGTCGAGGTCCCGGACGGCCGGCCCGGCGAGATCATCGTCCGCCCGCGCAAACCGCACGTCATGTTCGAGGGGTACTGGCGCCGGCCCGAAGCGACGATGGCGGTCCTGCGAAACCTGTGGTTTCACACCGGTGACGTCGGACGCTTCGACCCCGACGGGTGGTTCTGGTTCGTCGACCGAAAGAAGGACTACCTGCGGCGGCGCGGCGAGAACATCTCCAGCTACGAGCTCGAACGCACCCTCCGCGCCCATCCCGACATCGCCGACGTGGCAGTGCATGCCGTGCCGTCGGACCTCACCGAGGACGACGTCAAGGTGACGGCGGTGCGGCGCGACCGCACCCGGCTGACCGAAGAGCAGTTATGCCGTTGGTGCCTGGACAAACTGCCCTATTTCGCCGTCCCCCGCTACATCGAGTTCCGTCCCGAGCTGCCCCGTAACGCCACGGGCAAGGTGCTGAAGCACCAGCTGCGCGACGAAGGGGTCACCCCGGGCACGTGGGACATCACCGGCTCCGACATTGAGGTCGTGCGGCGATGAGCGGCGGCCGGCGTGCGCCGTTTGAGCATCCACCCGTGGTCCTCCTCGACGGCACGGCGGCCCTGCCGCGAGAGATCCTCGGCAACAAGGGCTACGGCATCAACGCGATGCGCCGCGAGGGACTACCGGTGCCCCCGGCGTTCTGCATCACCACCGAGGTGTGCGCGCGCTATTTCGACGAACCCGATGCCACCGCCGAGGCCATTCGCGATGACGTACGCGCCACACTGCGCGCCCTGGAAGCCGAGACCTCACGGACCTTCGGAGCCGGACCGCGCCCGCTGCTGGTCAGCGTCCGCAGCGGGGCGGCACTGTCCATGCCCGGCATGCTGGACACCGTGCTGGACCTGGGCATCGACGACGCCGTCGAATCGGCTCTTGCCCAGCTACACGGCAGCGAGTTCGCCGCCGACACCCGTCAGCGCTTCTGCCACATGTATCGGCGCATCGTGCTGGGCCACGAGAAGGGCGACGAGAAGGTGACGAGAAAGGCGTCGAGAAGGGTGTAGTGCCGGACGATCCCTTCGCACAGCTGGGCGGGGCGATCGGTGCGGTGTTCAGGTCGTGGCATTCGCCCCGCGCCGCGGCCTACCGGAAGCACCACGGGCTCGGCGAGACCGGCGGCACGGCCGTGGTGGTGCAGGCCATGGTGTTCGGCAACATGGGGCCGAGATCCGGTACGGGCGTGTTGTTCTCGCGCAACCCGATGACGGGCGCCAGCGAACCATTCGGGGAGTGGCTGCCCGGCGGCCAGGGCGAGGACGTCGTCTCCGGCACCTTCGACGTCGAGCCCGTGTCCGCGCTGCGCGACGAGCAGCCGGCGGTCTACGACGAGTTGCTCGGGACTGCCGGCACGCTGGAGCGCATCGCCAAGGACGTTCAGGACATCGAGTTCACCGTCGAGCAGGGCAAGCTCTGGCTGTTGCAGACCCGGGTGGCCAAGCGGTCGGCGCAGGCCGCGGTTCGCCTGGCCCTGGCGCTGCGCGACGAAGGCGTGATCGACGACGCGGAAGCGCTTCGCCGCATCGACCCGGCGCAGATCGAGACGTTGTTGCGGCCCTCGCTGCAGCCCGAAACCCGGCTTGCGGCGCCACTTCTGGCGAAGGGTCTGCCGGCGTGCCCCGGCGTGGCGTCCGGCACGGCGTACGAGGACGTCGACGAGGCAATCGATGCGGCCGAGGACGGCCAGGACGTGATCCTGGTGCGCTCCTGCACCAGTCCCGATGACATCCACGGCATGGTGGCCGCGCGCGGCATCGTCACCGAGATCGGCGGCGCGACCAGTCACGCGGCTGTGGTGTCGCGCGAACTGCATCGGCCGTCGGTCGTCGGGTGCGGCAACGGAATCGCCGGGGCCCTGGCCGGAAAGCAGATCACGGTCGACGGCACCGAGGGCGAAGTCCGCGCGGGCATCCTGACGTTGACGGCGTGGTCCGAGGACGATACCCCCGACCTGGCCGAGCTCGGCAGGATCGCCCGCCGGCACAGCCCGCTGGGCGCGCACGCCGCCGGTGATCACCCGGTGCTCGACGACAACACCGATGCCGGTGTGCGCGCCGCGGTGGACGCCGGGCTCACCGACGTCGTCTCGCCGCACCCGCTGGTCACGATGTTGATCGCGGCGCGCCAGCAAGTTCACGCAACGACGGGTTAGCCACCGGCCGAGGAGGAGAAGCATGGGTCGCGTCGAAGACAAGGTGGTCCTCATCACCGGGGCCGCGCGCGGGCAGGGCCGCAGTCACGCGGTGCATCTCGCCGAAGAGGGCGCCGACGTCATCGCGGTGGACATTTGCGCGGATATCGCCAGCAACGAATATCCGCTCGCGCGCCCGGAAGACCTCGACGAGACGGCGCGGCTGGTCGAGAAGACGGGCCGGCGCATCGTTCCCATCCAAGCGGACGTGCGCGACCGCACGGCGCTCGCCGACGCCCTGAGCAGGGGTGTATCCGAACTCGGCAAGCTCGACGTCGTGGTGGCCAACGCCGGGATCTGTCCGCTGGGCGAAGGCCTTCCGGTCGAGGCGTTCGTCGATGCCGTCGACGTCGACCTCATCGGGGTCATCAACACCGTGCACGTCGCCCTGCCGCATCTGCACGCCGGCGCGTCGATCATCATGACCGGTTCCGTGGCCGGCCTGCTCTCGAGCGCATCCTCCGGGTCGGGACCGCAGGGCCTGGGCGGCGCGGGCTACAACCTGGCTAAGCGGGTGATCGTCGAGTACAGCACCACGCTCGCGGTCAAATTGGCGCCCAAGGCGATTCGCGTCAACGCGATTCACCCGACGAACTGCAACACCGACATGCTGCAGAGCGAACCCATGTACAAGACGTTTCGTCCCGACCTGGCGGCTCCCACGGTCGAAGAGGCCGAAGTCGGCTTCCGGTCGATGCAGGCCATGCCGATTGCGTGGGTGGAGCCGTCGGACGTCTCCTATGCCGTGCTGTATCTCGCGTCCGACGAGTCGCGGTATGTCACGGGCATGCAACTCAGGATCGACGGCGGTGCCACCATCCAGCGCGGCGGCTGAGCCCGGAATGCGCGACCGCCCGTCCCGCTGCCGATAAGGTAGGAGAGCCACGCACGCTGCCTGCTTGAAAGCCGGGAGGTACCCGCGTGTTCCCCCGATTGCGGCGCACCGAGGCCGACGCCACCCCGTCCTGGTTCACGGCCGCCCTCGAGAGCGGGCCCGAGCATGTCGACGTCGACGTCGACGGCTGCCGAATCCACGTGCGCGCCTGGGGCGACACCGCGCTGCCGCCGTTGGTGCTGGTGCACGGCGGCGGAGCGCATTCGGGATGGTGGGACCACATCGCGCCATTCCTGTCCCGCACGCACCGGGTCATCGCGCCGGATCTTTCCGGACACGGCGACAGCGAGCCCAGGACGGCCTACCACCTGGACACCTGGGCGCGGGAAGTGGTCGCCGTGACGGCGGCCACGGGGGTGTCGGGGCAACCGACCATCGTCGGCCACAGCATGGGCGGCTGGGTGACCGCGACCGCCGCAAACCATTACGGCACTCAGATCGACAGCATCGTCGTGATCGATTCGCCGCTGCGGGATCGGGCGCCGGAAGCGCAGCGGCTGCGCAACCGCGCACACCGCGTTTATCGCACGCGGGACGAGATTGTCGCCCGGTTCACCGCGGTGCCGGCGCAGGAGGTGATTCTTCCCTACGTCAAGACCCACATCGCGGCCGAGTCGGTGCGGAAGACCGTGGGCGGGTGGGTGTGGAAGTTCGATCCAACGGTTTTCCACGGCGATCTGCTGGATCAGCAGACACCCGCCGAGCAAGAGATCCTGGAAGACATGATGGCCCAGATGCCTTGCCGGATTGGATATGTGCGCTGCGAAGCCGGTTTGGTGCCGACGGCCATGGCCGACAAGATCCGCTCCATCCTGCAGCTCAGGGGCCCGTTCGTCGAACTCGCGCGGGCCGGCCACCACCCCATGCTGGACCAGCCGCTGCCGCTCGTCGCCACCCTGCGCACACTGCTCGAGTTCTGGTCGATCACCTGATCTTGCGTGGCGTAAAGCCGTTGGCAAACACTGAGATTGGCTGACCGGACCGGCCGGTGCGGCATTTTCGGAAGCGTCCGATCGATACACGGTCGAACGCCGCCAGTGCGCTCCCAAGAATATAGATAATAGCGACCCGCAGCATTGACTTACCCGTGTGATCGGCCCTAGAGTCGTCCCTGCATCACCATCGTCTGCTCTGCCCGCGGCGCAGGATCGCGGCGCTCATGTCGAACGAGGAGACCGCAATGCGTTGGTCCGCCGACCCGGCCCACGGCGGGAAGTGCTGACGCGTGGCCACCGTTTACCACGGACGACCGATCGAGCCCTACCGGCTCGGCGTCCTGATCGACCTCCCCGAACACCCGGGGCTCAGCGACTGTTGGCCCGACGCAGTGCGTCTGGCGTGCGAGGAGGCCAAGGCGCGCGGGTTGCTCGAACGCGACGTCGAGGTGGTGGTGCGCGAGGTGTACGCGCAGCCGTGGGCGTCCGCCCACGGACTCGTCAGGGCATACCGCGAGCTCGTCGAGGAGGCCGATGTGCTCGGGGTCGTCGGCCCCTTCACATCGGACAACTGCCTGGCGCTGCTGCCCGAGATCGAGCGCCTGCGGGTCCCGACGGCAACGATTTGTGGCTCCACCCGCTTCGTCGGCGACTACGCGTACGCGTTCGCCAACGGGGGCCTGGCGGACGAGCCCGCGGTGATGGCGGCGTGGCTGGACGCAAACGGCCACCGCAGGATCGCCGTGCTGCGCGAGCGCACACAGATCGGCGAGGAGTATGCGGAATTCTTCCGCTACGAACTGCAGGCCCACAACCTGGTCGTGACCGCCGAACCGCAGGTGTACCCGGCGACCAGCGTCGAGGAGCTGGTCGAGGCCCTCAACGTGTGCCGCGACTCCAAGCCCGATGCCCTGGTGTACCTCGGCCTCGGCGGAGTCAACCAGTGGGTTCGCCCGGCCCTCGAGCAGATCGGGTGGGATCCGCCGCGCATCCAGACCACCGCCTTTGTCAGCGCGACCTACAGCCAGGAACGCGCCCAGCGGTTGGAGGGCTGGGTCGGGGTGGACCAGTACGACGAACGCAACGAGGTGTTCGCGGCCGTGCGGCGAAGGTTCCATGCGCGTTTCGGCTACGACTACGCCACCTCGGGGCTGTCCACGGGCTACGACATCGGCCACGCCTTCGCGCTTGCTCTCGGCAGGATGCGGTACGCCACCCCGACCGCGCTGCGCGACGCGATGGACACCCTGCGCCGCGTTCCTTCCTGCACCGGCGGGCCCGGCACCATCATCACGCTCGGGCCGTCCGACCACCGCGCCTACAAGGGAGCCGACTTCTTGGTATTGCGCCGGGCGCAGGGCGGGTCGACGACGCTCGAAGGCGTCGCCCCGGTAGTCCCGTGGCATCAGCCGTCATGAGGATCGCCGTCACCGGGGCCAGTGGTGTCTTTGGCCGCGGCATCGCCGCCAGGCTGCGCTCGGAGGGGCACGAGGTGGTGGGGCTGGCCAGGCACCGGCCCGCTAATTGGTTCTCCGACAGCGCCTTTGTCGAAGGCGACGTTCGCGACGCCGACAAGGTTCGGCGCGCGGTCGACGGCGCGGACGTCGTCGCGCACTGCGCCTGGGTGGTCAATTCCAATCCCGACGAGCGACTCACCCGCGACATCAACCTCGGCGGCACGCAGAACGTCCTTGACGCGATGGACCAATCGGGAAGCCGCAGAATCGTTTTCGCGTCCTCCGTGCTGGCCTACGGCGCTCGCACCACGGCGGGCGGGCGCCTGAAGGAGAACGACCCGCTCAATCCCTCACCCGATCACTTCTACGCCTTCCACAAGGCCTGCGTCGAAGGCATGCTCGCCAAGTGCGGCAAGGAGTGGGTCGCCATCCGTCCCGGGATCGTGGTCGGTCGCGACGTCGACAACACCGTCATGCGCCTGCTGGGTTCGCCGGCGTTTCCGAACGTCGAGGGCTCGGCGGACCGGCCGATGCAGGTCGTGCACACCGACGACGTGCACAGGCTGTTCGTACGGGCGGTGCTGGGACAGGAAACCGGGGCGGTCAACCTGGCGGCCGCCGGCGAGCCCACCGTGCGTGACATCACCGCGAAATTGGGCCGCCGGCTGTTTCCGGCCAGCAAGCGAGCGATCGACGCCGGGCTCGGGGCGCTCTATCGACGCGAACTCGTCGAAGCCTCGCCGGCCGAGTTCGAGCTGCTGTTGAACTTTCCCATCATGGACACCACCCGGCTGGTGGACGAGTGGGGCTACACGCCCGCCTGGAATTCCGACGAGTGCCTGGACGATTTCGAACTCGCCGTCCGCGGCCGAATGGTTCTCGGCAAGAAGGTCTTCACCCTGCCCTGGCGGCTGCCGCTGGTGCACGACATGCCCGCGGTCGACGAGCCACCGGCCGACGGCGTGCGGCTGCATCCGGCCGGGCCCGACGGCCTGGGCGGCGAGTTCGACAGCCCGATCGACCCGCGGTTCCCCACCTTCGTCGCCACCAACCTTTCCGAGGCGCTGCCGGGACCGTTCTCTCCGGCGTCCGCGTCGTCCACCGTGCGGGGCCTGCGCGCCGGCGGCGTGTCGATCGCCGAACGACTGCGGCTGCCCGGGGTGATCGGAAGAGAAATCGCCACGCGATCCGTCGGCATTTTCGCGCACCGTCTCTACGGTGGGGTGACTTCGGTCTATTACATGGGCAGGTCGATGCCGGGCACCGATCCCCAGAGCATGATCGATCAATTCTTCGGGCGACAGCTGGGCGATACGCCGGTGTTCGGGCCCGAACGCCCCTCCGAAGGGAAGCGAGCCCTCGGCCGTCTGATGAAGGACGTGATCGGCGTCGGACTGACCGGCGCCGGGCTGCTGGCCGGGTCGAACTCCGAGTCGAAGTGTTTCGTGCGCGACATCGATCGGCTCGAAGGGCTGCTACCTGAAGACCTCGCCGGCCTCGACGACAACCGACTGGAAAGCCTCATCACCCTGGCCCGTGATCTGGTGGTGCACGGCTGGCTCCTGGCGGGGTGGGCCGCGATGCTGTGCACGGCGACGGCGACCGCCGCGACGCGACTCGGCGGGGGCGCGCTACCCGCGCCCGGTCGCGATGTGGCCAGCGGTCAGGCGCTGGCGGCCATTCGGCGGCTGAGCGCGTTGGCCCGCTCGGATCCGGCTGCGGTGGAAGCGCTTTCGGTCGAGAAGGACGCGTTGGGCGCAGTCCGGGAGCGGGCGCCGGAGCTGCACGCGGCGATGATGACCGAACTCGCACGGGTCGGTCACCGCGGGCCGGCCGAATGCGAGCTACGCTCCGCCACCTATGGCGACAACCCCGAACTGTTCGCCCGGATGATCGCGAAATCGCTTGTAGCTCAGCAAGGAACGGATGCCTGCGGGGTGGCCGAGTCCCCGTCGTCGATGCGCGGTCGGCTGGCGGCGCGGCTGGCGGCGCGCCAATTGCGCGATCGGGAGATCCGGCGCGACAAGGTCGTACGTGCCACCTCCATCCTGCGGACGCTGCTGCGCGAACACGCGAGGCGCCTGGTCGCGCGCGATCTGCTTGACGAGGTCGACGATGTCTTTTTCTTCCAAGTCGACGAGCTGGCGGCGCTGCCGCCCGACGCCCGGGCGATCGTGGCGCGCAGGCGCGCCGAGATGGCGCGACTCGCCGATGTGCGCCCCCCGCAGGCGTTCAGCGGATCGTGGAGTCCCGTGGCCGACGTGTCCCGGTTGCTGCCCGGGCAGGCGTTGAAAGGCCTGGGCGTGAGCGGCGGACGCGTCAAGGGCCGCGTCCGTGTCGTCGATCAGCACACGATCGACGACCTGCAACCGGGCGAGGTGCTCGTGGCCGAAGTCACCGACGTGGGATACACGCCGGCATTCGCCTATGCGGGCGCCGTCGTCACCGACCTCGGTGGGCCGATGTCGCACGCGGCCATCGTGGCGCGGGAGTTCGGCGTTCCGTGCGTGGTCGACGCACGCAACGCCACCCGTCGGCTGCCCGCCGGCGCGCTGGTGGAGGTCTCCGGAACGACGGGGGAGATAACGGTTTTGGAGGCGGCTGTCGACGCCGCCTCTGACGCACGGACCCGAGAGAAATGAGAGAATTCATGGCACACGAGCGGCTGAGCACCAGTGGACACTTCGGATTCCAGGCGGTCGCGACGTTCATCGAACCCACGGCAAGCGCCCACTGGAACGACGTCGCCGGGCTCGAGATGAACATGCAGTACTTCTACGGTTCCGTGCGCTCGCAAGCCGGCGACTACTGGTGGCCTATCCGCGGCTTCTACACCGAACGGGCACGATTCCTGCACCTCTGCGAGTCCAAGATCGGCGGCGACTTCAGCTACGCGACCGACGAAAACAGCTCGTACGGCGGCCCGGTCGAACACCGCCACCGCGACGGCCGCTACGAGGTGGTCACGCCCGACGGCACGGCTTTGATGGCGGTCGACGACTGCCGGATGGAGTGGAACGACGGCAGCGAAGTGTCGATGACCGGCGAACTTGTCGGGCCTGGCCTGCAATTCTTCAACCCGGACGAAGACGACCCGCTGCTGTACACCTCGCGGCTCTTCAGGGCCGAAGGAACGATCAAGGGCACCCCCGTCACCGGCCTGGTGTTCCATGACAGCATGCACTCCAAACCGGGGCGGGACTTCATCACCGGGCCGGTCATCAGCAAGCTGGAGACCGCGTGGGTCGCGTTCGCCACGGAATTCGAAGACGGCGAGATTCACTCCGGGCACCTGGTCCACGGCACCGACGGCTTCAACCTGATGATCGTCCACCGCACCGACGGGCCGTCGCTGATCGCGCGCGACATCGCCGTGGAGGCCGAGCTCGACGGCGAACCGATGTCGGATGACGCGTATCCCACCCGGGTGAGCTACACGGGCGGCGGCGAGACCTGGGTCTGGGAGGCCATCCCCGGCGGGCGCTGCCCCGTGCGAAAGGACCTGCCCGCCGGGCACCGGTGGCGCCAGGGCTGGGCACACCACCGCGACGAGCGGCGCCGCCCGAAGACCACCGAGGCGCTGATGGAGACCTACAACGGACGACTGATCGACACCGGAGCCCTTCGCGAGAGCGTCGCGCGGTGAGCGTGGGTGCGCGGCCCGAATGGAAGTGGCCGTCGCGGCGGCGGGGGAACTTCGATTTCCGGAGCCTGGTCAGCACGTGCGAATTCGCCGCTCGCGACGCCTGGTGCGAGCGCGAGTTCTTCGGACTCCGCCCGATGGCGACCTACTGGTGGAGCTGCCTGAACGATGACGACGGCAACTACCTGGCGCCGATGCGCAAGGTCAACACCGAACTGTCCGGTGGCCTCCAATTGTCCTCCAACGTCGCCGAAGACAACCTCGAGATCGCCCCGGAGGCCTTCGGCGCCGCGCAGCGCGGAGCGGGCGTCCGCTGGACACTGAGCGAAGACGCGACGTCGTTTCAGGTGGCCGCGCAACCGACCCCGTCCACCCAGCCGTTCACCATCGCGATTTCCGACGACGAACTGGTGTGGACGGAGGGGGAACTGCTCGACCTGCGCGGTCCCCGGCTGGGGCTGGGCTACCAGTGGTACACACCCAACATCGACGAGCGCGGCGGAAACCTGTACGCATCGCAGCCGTTTCGCGTGACGGGCCACGTGCGGGGCCGCCGGGTCCGCGGCTTTGTCTCGATGGACAATTTCTACGGCCCGACGGGCCAGGTGTACAACAACGGGCCGATCTTCAACGTGGTCGAACTGGCGTGGGTGACGTTCGCGAACATCTACGGGGACGGCTCCCATGAGTTCGGCGCGCTGTGTCTGGGCAAGGAGCACTGGGGTTTCGCCGTCGTGGCCGACCACGACGGCCCGATCGTCGAAACCACCGAACTCGACGCGGACGTGCGGCTGGATCCCGAGAAGTATGTGGACACCGCCGTCTACGCGGCGGGCGGGACCGAATGGCGTTTCACGGCGGCCAAGCGTGGGCAGATGCGCTCGCTGGCCGCGGCACGCGGGGACGCCTATCACGGCCAAGCCGGTTCGGTGCGGCGGGTCGGGGACGACCGGGTGCCGGAAACGTCGCTCGCGTGGATCGAGACGTTCCCGCGCAACGGCCTGGACCGGCGCTACACGGGCGAGCGACGCTAGCGCGGCCAACGCTAACGTTCGGACAGAGTTTCGAGTCCGCTCCGGGTGATCAGCTCCAGCACCCCGCCCGCGGCGGCGAGCTCCTCGGCCCCGAGGCGGCCGGCGCCCACCGCGAGCAGACCCTCGACGAGCGCCCGCAGCGCCACCGCCACGCCGGGCGCCGATCGCGTCCCCGAGGCCACCGACCGCCAGAACTCGTCGAATCGCACGTCATAAGAGCCGAGTTCGCTCAGCTCGGGATGTCGCGAGGTGTCCTGCTGGATGACGCTGAGGTACTTGGCGACGTTCGGGTGCTGCCGGCGAAGCGCGACCGCTTCCGCGAGCAGTGCCGACACCCGATCCGCCAACGTCCGGCGGTCGGCGATTGCCGCCGCGAAGGCGCTCAACACATGGTCCTGAGCCGCGGCGGCCGTCGCGATATACAGTCCCGTCTTGTTCCCGAAGTGGTGATACAAGGCCGGTGCGGTCGCACCAGCGTCGGCCAGGATGGCGCGGGTACTGGCACCCGAATAGCCGTACCTGCTGAAATGTGTTGCCGCCGAGCGCAGTAGAGCGTCGCGCACCGGCCCGGCCCCGCCCGGCGGCCGGCCGGAGCTACGCCGCTGGGCTTTCGATTTCCCGGTCACCCAGCGGTGAGCTTGTCCTCGACGATGCGGCCGGGGAAGAACTCGATCCACGTGTACCCGACGGCCAGGTCGCGGTTGTCGCCGTCTCGCCGGGTGATACCGCCCTGGGACGTGTAATTCGCCCAGCGCGCCTCACCGAAATGCCGCATCTTCCCGGTCTCGCTACCGGTGAACGTGTAGCCGTGTCCGGCGATGTCGAAGCTGGCGGCCTTGATGAAGCCCTCTTCGTCCAGGTCGTATCTAGCCTTGACTTGGTCGGTCTTGGCCACGAGCTGGCCCGAATCGAACGTCGCCGCGCCCGACCACCCACGCCGCCCCTTGACGATCACGCCATACTCCACGCTGCCGTCGGTGAACCTGTTACCGAAGACCTCCCAGGAGATCTCGAGATCGCCGAAGTACCGGTACTCCTTCCACTCGAGGCCGTGGGTCCAGTACCCATGGTCGAGGCCGACGAATCCTTCCGCGGGCTTGCCGCCGATCGTCCCGGTGACCCAGTAGACCTGGGTCGTATAGAAGAGCGGTTCGTCGCGCGCCGGCGCATAAAACTGGAAGCCCGGCCCCTGCAGGGGCCCCGCCACGTCGAGGAGTTGTCCCTCCGACCACCGAATGCCCGCGTCGTCGATGGTCAGCTCGAGCGGCTCGGTGGCGACGCCGAATTTCTCCGACATGGTGTGCATCAGGTGGTTTCGCCAGATGCGCCGGGACGGCTCGATCGTCCGGATCGACTCGCCCCGCGCCGACGTGAATGTCCCCTGGTGCAGATTCAGGTCGCCCGTCGAATCATTCATGAACCACAGCCCGCCGGTCATCGGGCCGATGAACTTTCGTTCCAACGCCCACATCACGCCGTCGGCGTCGCGCAGAGCACCGTAGAAGTACTGCACCTGCAGCGTCAGCCCGTGCCGATGATGGTGCGGCTGGAGGTCGGACAGTTTGGGGTCGTAGGCATCGACAACCGTTTGGAAATCGAAGTCCCCGTAGGCAGAAGACAGCATGATCCTCCTTTAATATATCGATCGCTATATTAATGTCGCGCGCGCTCGGTGTCCACCATCGGCGGGAAGTGACCAATGCGCGGCCGCGGGATCAACGGCCGCGGAATTGCGGCTTCCTGCGTTCCCGGAATGCCCGCACGCCCTCGCGTAGGTCCTCGCTGCGGTGCACCGCCTCTTGTCCCCGAAACTCCGCGGCTTGGGTCTCCCCCAGCTCGGATAGGGTCGCCGTGCGCAGGGCCCGCTTGATGCCCCGGTAGGACAGCGTCGGACCGCCGGCCAGGGCCTGCGTCACGGCCTCGAACTCCGCGTCGTAAGCGTCGTCGGGAACCACGTGCGATATCATTCCCCACTCGAATGCCGTTGTCGCGGAGATCTTTTCGGCGAGAAGGGCCATCCGCGCAGCGCGCGCCCGGCCGATTGCCGCAGGTACCAGCGCCGCGGCGCCGCCGTCGGTCATCAAGCCGACCTTGGTGAACGCCAGCTGGAAGAACGCCGATCGCGCCGCGACGGCCAGGTCGCAGGCCAGCGCGAGTGAGCATCCCACCCCGACGGCCGCACCCCGGACGCCGGCCAGGACCGGCTTCGGCGCCCCGGTGATGGCCTCGATCACTTCGGCGGCGGCCACGGCGGCGCCGTCGGTCTCCTCGCCGCTGAGGTCTCCCCCCGCGCAGAACGCGCGGCCGGCACCGGTCAGAGTGACCACGCGGACCGAGTCATCCTCGGCCGCTGCCGAAACCGCATCCCGGAGCGCGACGAGCATGGGCGTGTTGACGGCGTTGAGCTTCGCGGGCCTGTCGAGCACGACCCGCAGCACGGCGCCGTCGTGCCGACACGAAACGCCTGCGGCCTGGGCGCTGGGCACGTTCGGCATCCCCTTTCCTGACCCGACGCGCCGGACTGAGCGTGCGGTATGCATTGGTGGCGCCGGCCCGGATCAATCGTTCGCCGTCGAAGCGCTTGCGCGCAATCCCTCCAGCATCGTGATCACCCGCCGCCGATCCACCTTGAGCGCCGCGCCGCGGGGCAATTCGTCGACGATGTGCACCTCCCCCGGCACCTCGTAAGGGGTCAGCGAAGACCGGCAGTGCGTCCGCAGATCCTCCGCCGTCGCCGTGGCGCCCGGCCTGAGTTCGACCGCGGCGACCGGGATTTGACCCAGCCGCGCGTCCGGGAGCCCCGCCACAGCAGCGTCGTGTACCGCCGGGTGGGACCGCAGGGCACGTACCACCGCGTCGGGCGCGACCTTGAACCCGCCGCGCACGATGACATCGTCGGCCCGGCCGTCGATGTAGAGGTAGCCGTCGCCGTCCAGGTGCGCGAGGTCACTGGTGGTGACCCACCGGTCCGCCGATTCCCCGACTTGCGGGGACGCCACCTGCAGTCGGCCGGTCTTTCCTGCGGGAAGGGCGTTGCCGTCGTCGTCGACGACCCGCAGGCGCACCCCCGGGAAGGCCCTCCCGACGCTGCCTTTCTTGTCCGCCCAGTGCGCGAAGAAGTCTTTCTTGGTCCATCCCGCAACGGCTCCCGAGAATTCGGTGGCGCCGTAGACCACGAGGATCGGGATGCCGAACCTGTTGTAGAACGCGTCGACCAGGGCCGGCTCCACCGGGCTGGTGCCGGCGTTGACGGCGCGGATACTGCTGAGCTCCTCGCGGGTGATGTCGGAGTCCAGGACCGCCCGCACCGCGGGCGGGGGGAGGCCTACCAGGGCGGGACGGTGCTCGGCGACGACGGCACGCCAGGCAGGCAGGTCGAAGCGCTCGAGCATGACGAATGGACGCGCGGTGACCAGCGCCTGCAGCAGGCCCCACAGCCCACCGATGTGGACGATGGGCAACACGACCAAGCCGACGGTTCCGGTCAGGGGAGCGCGTTCGCTGCCGTCGGGCCGGTTGTTGTGCCGCAGCGCGGCGGACAGCGACGCCTCCAACTGGGCGTACCGCAGTGGTACGCGTTTGGGGGCGCCGGTAGTTCCGGACGTCAACATCTCAACCGCGACGGCCGGGTCCCCGGCCGCAGGCCGGTGCGCCAGTTCGGAGCGCCTGACGAGCGCTCCTTCGTCGAGGCTCCACGCGGCCGCCCCCAGCCCGGCGACGGCCGAGGTGAATGCATCCTCCGCCCACAGGGTGCCAGGCGCCAGCACGAAGGCGGTCCGTGCGTCGAGCAGGTCGGCGCTGAGTCGCTCCGCCGGCTGCAGAGGGCTGATCGTCACCAGTGTGCGACCACCGCGGAGGATCGCGACGAGCGCGGCCACCGATTCCATCCGGTTGCCCAACACCACGGCGACACGGCCACCCGCCCCGCATCCGGCGGCGCCGAGCTGCTCGTCGAGCAGCTCGGCCAGTGCCCGGATCCGCCCCCAGGAGATCCAGCGACCACCGCTCTGCATCATCTTGGCGTCGTCTCCGGCTTGCCACAGCCGGCCCAGCGCATCAGGGATGCTCGTCATGCCAACTCTCCAGAGGGCGGGATAAAGCCCCCCCAACCTAGCCCACGTGGTTTACTAGGTCAACTTACTACCACTGCTCGGTCGATGGTAAGGATGAGCCACGCGCGCCGGCGGCGCCCCCGACCCGCCGCAATTCCCCGACGGGGGCACGAGACCAGCACATTCGGTACGAAAGTCGCTGCCTCGCAGGGCTTTTGATCAAGGCGGTCGTGCCTTGAACTGTTGGTCGACGCTTCGACGCGGCCGGTAAGGGGGTGGCATCGTTGCTCTGGACAGACGCGATGCTCCCGTCTATGGTCTGAGACAACTCGCCGGAAATTACAGACAGGAAGCCGGAATTGGTGGTGGCTTTGATCCCGCCGCGCGATTCCGTACCAATCTCTTCGATCGATCACCCGGCGGCGGAGGAAGCGGATGACCGAGGCAGGCGAATACCCGCTACTGGACTACAAATTCATGCGCGGTCCCGACGCCGGCGGGTCGAACTTCCTGAGGCTCGACGAGTGCCAACGCCGGGCCCGGCCGTTCTTCCGCGCGAATGACGAGCGACAGTACTGGGTCTTCACCGATCATGAGGTGATACTCGAAGCGCTCCAAGATCCCGCGCTCTTCTCGAACGCCGCCGTCGTGCCCTTGGAGCCCGATCCGCCCTACAAGTGGATCCCGATGATGGTAGACCCGCCCGAACACGGCAAGTGGCGGCATCTGCTCGGACTGTACTTCTCCCCTGGACGCGTCCGCGGTCTGGAAGACGAACAGCGTTGCTTCGCAAGAGATCTCATCAAGGGTTTCCGCGGCGCGGGTTCGTGTGACTTCTATGCCGATTTCGCCGCCGTCTTTCCGACCACCATCTTCCTTCAGATCATGGGTCTGCCGATCGCGAAACTGGCGGACTTCATGAGGTGGGAAGACAAGATTCTGCATTCGACGGCGGACAGCGATCCGGACAGATCGGTCGCTACGGCCACCATGATGGAGGTGGCGGGCTACTTCGCCGAGCTCATCGCGGACAAGCGCGCGGACCCCGGCAAGCGCGGCGATGACATCGTCAGCCATGCACTCGAGTGGCGGATAGACGGCGAGCCGCCGACGGACGCGGATCTGTTGTCCTGCATGCTGTTGCTGTTCATGGCCGGACTCGACACCGTCGCCTCGCAGCTGTCGTATTCCTTCCTGCACCTGGCGACGCACGAAGCGGACCGCAAGCGGATCGCCTCGGACCCGTCGGTCATCCCGCACGCGGTGGAAGAACTGGTGCGGGCGTATTCGATCGTTCAGACGGGGCGGAAAGTCACCCGAGATGTCGTCTTCCATGGCTGCCCCGTCAGAAAGGGTGACGTCGTCGAGCTGCCGCTGGCCATGGCCAACCGCGACCCGCACGAACACGAACGCGGCGGCACGGTCGATTTCGACGCGCCGCGCCCGCGCCACATCGGCTTCGGCGCAGGTCCGCACCGGTGTCTGGGTTCGCACCTCGCGCGCCAGGAAATGGCCGTGGTCCTCGAGGAGTGGCATCGGCTCATACCGGAGTACGAACTCGCCGACGAATCAGCGGTGACCGAGCACGCCGGGGGGGTTTTCGGTATCGACGCGCTGCCCTTGCGGTGGGCGGTATGAGCCCAACCGGGAACGGGGCCGCGCGGCCGATGCGGGGCGTGCGCGTCCTTGAGGTCGCCCAGTACACGTTTGTGCCGGCCGCGGGCGCCGTACTCGCAGACTGGGGCGCCGACGTCATCAAGGTCGAGCATGCGGAGCGCGGCGACGCGCAGCGCGGGCTCGTCCGGGTGCTGGGCCTCGAGACGGCCAGCAAGGGGTCGTCGTTCTTTCCCATCATGGAGGGACCCAACCGCGGCAAACGCAGCATCGGACTGGCGCTGGACAATCCCGCCTGCCGACCGTTGCTGGAACGACTGGTGGCTTCCAGCGACGTGTTTCTCACCAACTATCTCCCCGGTGCACGCAGGCGTCTCGGCATCGATGTCGCCGACATCCGCGCGATCAATCCCGACATCATCTACGTGCGCGGCAGCGGCTTCGGCCAGCGCGGCCCGGACGCCGACAAGGGCGGGTACGACAGCACCGCGTTCTGGGCGCGTGGCGGCAGCGCGGCCGGTCTGACGCCCGCTTCGTCCGCACGAAGCCCGCGCATGCCCGCCGGCGCGTACGGGGATTCACTGGGCGGAATGACGATCGCCGGTGGCATCGCCGCGGCCCTGTACTCGAGATCGGTGACGGGCAATCCGTCCGTCGTCGACGTGTCCCTGATCGGAGTGGGCGCGTGGGCAACGCAATTCTCGGTCAACCTCGCCCTGATGGCGGGTGGCCCGCTGCCCCGAGAGGAGCCACCGAGGCATGGCGCGGCCACCAATCCGCTCATCGGCGCGTACCGCACCGCCGACGGGCGGTTTCTCGAGTTGGCCATGCTCCAGCCCGGCGTCTATTGGCCGGAATTCTGCCGCCTGGCCGAGCGCCCGGACCTGGCCCGTGACGAACGGTTCGACTCCGTCGAGAAGATCATGGCCAATGCCGCTGCGGCCGCAGAGATCGTCGCGGAGCTGATTGCCGACCGGCCCCTGTCCGAGTGGGTGCACGTGCTATCACGCGGTGACGGTCAATGGTCCGTGGTGCAAGACGCATGGGAAGTAAGCCAGGACCCGGCCCTGCGCGCCAACGGGATGATCGCCGCCGTCACCGACGCCGACGGCGTGCGGCGCGAGCTGGTGTGCAGTCCGGTTCAATTCGACGAAGACCCGATACGGCTCACCCGCGCGCCGGCGTTCGCGGAGCACACCGACGAGGTGATTCGCGAGTGTGGTTTCACCGATGAGGAACTCATCGGCCTCAAGATCGACGGGGCGGTCACCTGAGCAGGCTGGCTGCGCACGCCAAAACCGCATCATCTCCGACGAAGCACCGCTTCACCCGAGCCCGCTCGCGTTGTCATAGCGCAGGTAACTCAGTTAACTTGGCTTACTCGCTTAGCGGCTTTCAGTGTGCGGATTCTGGTCGGTAAAATGGGTGACTGGATATCCGATGGCGAGACGCTGTGGGACAACGCCACCAGCGGACGCTGGGTAGATTACCAACGGGAGGTCTCGTGCCATCGCTTCCGCCGCTCGCCCAAATGACGACCGCGACCCCCACCGGGCCTGGTAGGCAGGGCGTGCGGGCGCCGAAGACCGCGGAGCTGGTCGCAGGGACGCTGCGCCGGATGATCGTGGACGGCAAGCTGAAGGACGGCGACTTCCTCCCCAACGAGCCGGAGTTGATGAGCCACTTCGGTGTCAGCCGCCCGACGTTGCGCGAAGCGGTCCGGGTGCTGGAATCGGAACGGCTTGTCGAGGTTCGTCGCGGCTCGCGCACCGGCGCCCGGGTGCGGGTGCCCGGGCCCGAGATCGTGGCCCGCCCAGCCGGTCTGCTCCTGGAGCTGTCGGGCGCAACCATCGCCGACGTCCTGGTCGCGCGGTCGGCGATCGAGCCGTTGGCCGCACGCTTACTGGCGGATGACGGCAAAGACAAGGCGTTCGACGAGCTCGAGCAGATCCTGGTCGAAGACCTCCCCGCGTCGATGGAGGTTCCGCATTTCGCCGCCGCCACGGCCCACTTCCATCGCCGGCTGGTGGAGTTGTCGGGCAACGCGACGCTCAGCATGATCGCGGGAATGCTGCACGAGATCACCGAGCGGCACACCGCGGTGGCGGTCGCGCGCAAGGGCCGCGTCGCCAAGGGCGACTACGCGAAGCTGGTGCGCTCGTACCGCCACCTCATCGAGCTGCTGCGCGCGCACGACGGCGATGGGGCCGAGGCCCATTGGCGTCGCCACATGGACAACTCGCGCACGATCCTGCTTCGGACACTGCCGACAATCAAGGTCCGCGACGTGATGGACTGAGGTGGGACACGCGCGCGATCTCATCGAGATATCAACGCCGACAACGCGACAGCTTGCGGCTCCGTTACGCCGTCGGCTGCCCGTACATGGCGACCAATACCGAGCGGCTCAGGCTGTTTTCCGACCACACCCCGATTGCGGTGTTGGCGCAGTCCTGCATGAGGGCACGTGACGGCGGATCCCACCACCACTGGCCGAGTATCTGTATGCCGTTGATCGCCATGGCCGGCACGATCGCCACGGTCTCGGCGGCCTTGCCACTGAATCCCGCATCGCGGGCGCGGTCCTGGGGCGTGGACCCGTCCGACCCGACGTCGCCGTCGATACTGGGGTTGTTGAGGACGTCCAGGGTGTGCCGGCGGGCGGCGTTGGTGAGCCGGCCGTCCATTTGGGAATCGGTGGTGCAGCCGTTTTGACGCTGCGCCGTGTTGATGTTCACGTAGACGCTGTTGTTGAGCCGGGCGTTGTTCGGTACGACGGTGTTGCCGTTGTCGCCATGCGCCGCCGGCCACGGCATCGCACCTACCAGAAGGGCCGCCAATGCGGACGAACGGGCGCGGCGGACGACACCGACCGCCGGTCGCATCGGTCCCTCGAAGTGCGGTCTCATTCGTCAATCCCGATCGGTGACAACTAGGCCACAGAAGTATAACTTAGTCGAAGTTCTTCAGCTAGACTCGTCAGATTCAGTCGCTTGACGCCAGGGGTGATCGCGTGAGTCGATACGTTGCCTCCCGCGCCTCCCGCCGTGGCGACGAACCAGGTTGTCGCACAGATCATTCGCCCGTGACGGGCGGCACCGCTAAGCGCCGGCGGCCTGTTGTCGGGGGCGGACGCCTCAGGTCCACCGGCGTGCCTTTCACCGCATTTTTGATCGCCTCGGCCGCCACCCTCGCGAGCGTCGCGCACCCCTTGATCCCGCGGGCGCAGGCGGCCCCGGACCCTCGGGTGGAGTACCTGTACGACGTGGCGGTGCGGCGGCAATACAACTTTCCGAACAACGACGCCCTGGGCTACGGCTACGGGATCTGCGACAAGGTAACCGGCGGCGAGGGCTACGCACAGGTGATGGGTGATGCGAAACGGGACGTCACCCCGAACGACGAGTTCGCCGCCAATTATCTGGTGTCCTACGCGGTCAGTCTCTTGTGTCCCGCGCAAATTTGGCAGCTGCGCAACTCGGCGTCCCATTATCAGCCGCCGCCCGGCGCCTAGCGAGCGCACGTATCTACTTGACGAGTACGGAAGTGAGCGCATGTCTCATCTGCCATCGCGGTCAAACTCCAGGCCGAAGTTCGCCGGAGCGAATGTCCGCGCACACCCCCACGACAGGAAGTCGCTTCGGCGCCTCGTGGTGGTCCCGGTAATGCTGGCGATGTCGCTCAGCGCTGTCGGGCCCGTGGGAGCCGCCGAGGCATCGCCGTCGACGGGAGCCGACACCGGGTCGTGCTCTTGGGTGCTGGCGCCTCCGCGAGTGGTTCAGGTCTCCGGCGTGAGCATGGTGCTGGCGACGGTGAAACCGGGGCCGTGCACCATGGACGCGGTTCCGAACGACTCCGTCGTGTGTCTGGCGATCCAGGGAGAGGACTCCCAGTCGCAGTGCGGCCACAAAGCCGGCACAGCCACGGCACTCATCTATCTTCCGTACCGCCCCGGGGCGACCTACGTTGTGACGGGCCAGGGTTGTGCGGACGTGTTCGAGGATCCGGTCACCCACAGCACCACCGGGCCGGTGACGAAGATGTGCCAGCCCTTTGGGCCGACTGCCGTCACCTTGTAGGCCAGCGGGGAAACGGTGTACCGGCGCGCGCGTCAGCTCAGACCGGGTCGAAGCCGCTGACCAGCCATCGGTCGCCGACCTTGTCCAGCGTCACCCGGACGCTGGATGCCGTGGCGCTGGGAGGATCCGTCCCGACCACCACGGTCTGATTGACGAACACGAGTGCCACCGCGTGGTTTGCGGTGGCGGACACCGACGCCGCGGCGGGGACGGTGGCCACCGCCGAAATGTGCCTTTGTTTGGCGCCGGGAATCACCACGTCATGGGTCAGCTGCGTGTAGGAGTCCTTGAAGGTTCCGGTCAACCGGCTCCGGGCGCCAACCAAATCCCTCTCCACGGTGTCGGGCTGGTAGGACAGCATGGCAACGGTGGCGTCCCGGGCGGTCGCCACGGACTCGACGCTGCTGGTGTGCGCAGCGCGGATCGACGAAGACTGCCACTTGAGGTAGCCACCCGCCGCCGCGAGCAGCAGTACCAGACACGGCAGCAGCCCGAACGCCGACAGTCGCGAAAAGCTGAAGCTGCGTTTGGCTTTCGCCGGGCCGCCGTCTTCGCGGTCCTCGTCCTTGTCGGGCTCGCCGGGGGCCGCCTCCGTTGCTTCACCGTCGCCGACGTCTCCGGCGTCTTCGCTTGCGGCAGAGCCTTTCGCGGACTTGTCCGTGACTTCTTCGGCGACCGCGGCGGCATCCGAACCGGTTGCGGATTCGCTGTCGACCGACACGGGGTCCGGTTCCTTTCCCGGCTCGATCTCTTCGTCCTGGCCAGTCCTTTTCTCTCGGGGCGTGCCGGATCGCGGGCTCATGACGGCACGAACAGAACGTTCGAAACCTTGGCCCCGTCGCCGACCTTTTGCACGTCGATCCTCATGCGCCAGGCGCGCGGCGGCTGGTCTTCCGCACCGAGGTTCGAGGTCTTGACGGAGACCGCGACCAGAACCTGAGCTTCGTTGCCCGACACCGATTCCAGACCCGCCTCGGTGACGGTCCCGACGGATTTCGACTGCACCTTCTTGACGACGTCGATGAAGGGTTGTGAGCGCTTCGAGAAGTCGTCGTAGAACGAGCCCGTCGCCGAGTCCAGTATGCGCTGAATGTCGTTATTGACGTTCTGCCAGTCAATGGTCGTCAAATTCACCGCGCCCTGCCGGCCCACCCGGAGGAAGAGTTCACGCTGCTCCTGCTCCTGGCGCAACTGATAGGTCTTGAAGCCCAGCCAGCCAACCACCCCGCCCAAGCCGAGGACGGCGGCCAAACCGACGACCATGGCCAGCTTGACGGGGGACATGAACTGCCGTTTGGCCGGTTCCGCATCCGATGCCTCACCGGCGTCCTCGACGTCGTCCGAAGGCGCCTCGGTCTTTTCGTCGTCGTCGGCGCTGTCGATCGGGGCGGCGTCATCGGATGGTGACGCCGGTTCTTCGGCCTCCGTTGAAAGCTGTTCCTCGGTTTCGGCGCCGCTCATTTCGCCTTCGGGGGCGTCAGCATCTGCTGCCATGTCTGCTCCTGATCGGAAGGACGGACCAGATCGGTTTGCCGGTAGGGTTGCCCGTCTGGTCCGACATAAGTGCCGGTGGCGGGATCATACTCGGCGACCGCGATCGGAAGCGGGGGCGACGCCGACGCCGGCGGCGAAGTCGCCGCCGCGGTGGACGGTTTCGTCGTCGAAGCCGGTGGGCCCGCGGCCGGGCCCGGCGCGGGCGCACCCGCGGCGAGCTGCGGGATGTCCTGGCCGGACAGCGTCGAGTTGGGGTCGCCTTTCCAGTTGTATCCCTCGTTGAGCGGCACGTACTCTTGGTCGCTTTCGCACATCTTCACCGTCGGGGCGCGTTTGCCCGGGCGGGTCTCGCAGGGATAGTTACGCGCCCCGCGCACGTTCAGCTGGGCGTCTTGCGGTATCCGGCAGTACAGGTCGCCCGCGGGGCGGTCGGGGTGATCCTCGAAGGTGGGCGACCGCATCTGCTGGGCGGGCAGGTAGCCCGTCGTGCACGCCGGCGGCAGGTTGAGATTGAGGTTGAAGCTCAGGTTCAGGCCGGGATAGCTCGACTTGATGTTTCGATCGGGAAGTATGGTCGCCAGGCCCCCGGAGGTCGCCGCGGGCAGCACCACCAGCAGTTGCTCCAGGTCCGCTCGGTAGGCGACGCCTACCTCGCCCACGCTGACGAGGTTGGCCAGCACGATGGGCAGGGTGGGCTGCAGTCGGTCGAACAGCTGACGGGTCTCCTCTGCCGCCGGCGCACCTTTGGTGAGCACGCCCCGCACGCCGGCATCGTTGGTTTGCAGCTGCCTGGTGACGTTGGCGAGGTTGGACGCCCAGGCCTGCACCGCATCGGAGGACTCGGTTTGACTGTCCAGCAAGGGCTTTGATTCGTCGATCAGGGTGGTCAGCGAATCGAGGTTCTTCCGCGCGTCGATCGCCAGGCTGGTGGTCCCGTTGAGCAGCCGGGACAGTTCCGGGCCGAGCCCGCCGAACGCGGTGTAACTCTCGTCGACCACCGTTTTCAGGTTGTCGTGTGGGATCGCCTGCAGGCCACGGTTTGCCGCCGCGACCAAAGAATTGATATCGGGGGGCACGCTCGAGCGGCTCACCGGGATGACGTCGCCGTTCTTCAGCGTCGGCCCGGTCCGGCCGTGCGGTGTCAACGCGAGGTATTGCTCGCCGACCGCCGACACGCTGTGCACTTCGGCGGCAAGGTCGGTGGCTGGAATGTGGAAGTCCGAATTCATCTGGAGTACGGCCTCGGCGCCGGTGTTGGTCAGCCGCACCTCCTGCACTCGGCCCACGGTGACGCCCCGGTAGGTGACGTTCCCGCCCGCGTAAAGGCCCCCGGCGCGGGGCAGTTGGACCGTCACCGTGTAGCGATCGATGTCGAAAAAACTGTTCTGGACCTGCAGGTAGCCGAAGAAGACGGCCGATATTGCGCCGAGGGCGATCGCGACGAAGACCGCGAGTTGGATCTTGATCCGCCGTGTCAGCACGTCAGGCCCCCTGGTCGAAATGGTAGGGAGCGACCAGCGGGTTGCGTGCGGTGTACGGGCTGGGCAGCTGGCCGATCGTGCGTCCCCACTGCAGCTCCAGCTCCGTCAGGTTGCCCTCCCACCGGGTGCCGGTGAAAAAGGAATTGTCGATTCGGCTCAGGGTCATGTCGATGATGGCCGTGAGGTTTCCGTAGTCACCGCGAATCCACTTGCTGATCGTGGGTTTCGGGAACGGGTATGTCGCAAAGTAATCCAGGGAGCGGGTCAGGGCCGGCCCGGAGTCGGCCAGCGACTGCAGAACGGGGCCGAGGTCTTTGAGCTCCTTGACCAGATTCTCTTTGGTCTGATTGACCGAGTCGGCGGCCAGCGCGCTGAATTTGCCCAACTCCGCGAGGGCGTCGGCAAGGTTTTCCCGCTCGTTCTTCAACACGGCCAGCGCGTCGGGGATGGTTTTGAGCGCCTTGTCGACAACCGGCTTCTGGTCGGCGAACTGGCCGACCACGGTGTTCAGGCTGTCGGTGGCCGAGATGATGTCGTCCTTCTGGTCGTTGAGATAGCCGACGAACTTGTCCAGCTGCCCCAGCAGGCTGCGCAGATCCTGCTCACGACCGGAAAAGGCGGTGCTCAATGCTTTGGTGATGTCCTGGATATTGGCCAGGCCACCCCCGTTGAGCACCATCGACACCGCAGCCAGGGTTTGTTCTGTGGACGGAAACGCGCCCCCCGACGACAGCGGAATCAGTGATCCGTTCTTGAGTTTGCCCGCCGGGGGCGTGTCTTTGGGCGGGGCCAACTCGACGTGCACCGAACCGAGCAGGCTGGTTTGACCGATCGTGGCAGTCGCGTTCGCCGGCAGGTCGACGTTGCCGTCGAGGGTCATGGTGACCAGAGCGTGCCAGCCCTGCAGTTCGACGTTCGTCACGTTGCCGACCGTCACGTCGTTGAGCCGGACCCGGGAGTTTTCTTTGAGGTTTTGGACGTCGGGCAGTTGCGCCTGGATCGTGAAGCTTCCCGGACCCCCACCCTTGGTGCCCGGCAGCGGCAGCGAGTTCGCCCCGTGAAAGTCCCGCAGAAAGCCGCACCCGGCCAACGCGACCGCGAGCAGTGCCACCGCGGCAGCGGCGCCGACGCGCCGCGCCTGTCCGAACCGGCTCACTGTCCACCTCCGGGCTGCACCATCAAGCCCTTCAAACCGTCGGCCGGATTGGTCGGTATGGGGTCCGGCGGTCTGGCGGGCACGAATGGTGGGTTCGCGTGATTCGGGTCGGCCATCCCGTTGCCGAAGTAGTTGTAGATCCTGTTCGCCGGCGGCAGCGGCCCGTTGGGCGGCGGCGGCACCGTACGCCACTGCTCGGTCGGTGGCGGCCCGGGCGGCGGGACGTAATCCGGCCGCAGCCAGTCTTCGCTGTAGGTAACCTCATTCGGCCGCGCCATGACACCCGAGAAGGGGTTGAAACCCAGTGGCGGGAAACTGTACTGGCGGTTCTTGAGGATCGGCGCCAGGTATTGCACGCACAGCTTCGCCGACTGCTCGGCGCCCAACCGCGATGCGGCCTGGACCGCCGAGCACAGGAACTGGACGGGGTTGGCGAAGTTGGTGACCGCGATGGCCCCGGTCAGCGCGACGTTGGCGGGCTGGTAGATGTTGGCGAAGTTCTGGAACGCCGGTGTCCCGATATGCAGCGTCTGCTTGATGTCGTCGAGGCTCTCGACCACCGCGTTGGACACCGACGCGAGTTTGTCCGAGGTGGTGCCCAACGCCTCGCGGTTTTCGGCCACGAAATTCGTGACGTCACCGACGACGTCGTTGAGGTCCCGCACCGCGTTGGCGACCTCGTTGGGATCGTTGGCGAGCAACCCGGTCACCGCGGCCAGGTTCTGGTTCAGATGCCGCAGCAACTCACCGCTGTCGTGCAGCGCCGATACCAGGATCGAGAGGTTCTTGAAGGTCGTGAACAGATCTCCGCTGTGGTCGCCCAGCGCCGAGATCGCCTGCGACAGCTTGATGATCGTGCTGCGGATGTCTGGGCCCTGGCCGCGCAGGTTGTCGGCCGCGGTGTTGATGAACGCGCCCAACGTGCTGACACCGCCGGGCGTGGTGGGCTGCAGCGTCTGGGTCAGCCTCTCGAGTTGCTGACGGAAGTCGTCCCACTCCACCGGGACGGCGGTGCGCTCGCGCGGGATCACCGCGTGGTCCCGCATCGAGGGGCCACCGCTGTAGGCGGGGGTCAGCTGAAGCGCCCGAACGGTCACCAGGGACGGTGACAGGATCACCGCCTTGACGTCGGCCGGTACCCGGTATTTGTCGCGGTACCAGAAGGACACCTTGACACGGTCTGGCTCGGGTTCGATCTTGTCGATCTTGCCCACCGGGACCCCGAGCACCACAACGTTGTCGCCCGGGTAAATCCCGTTGCTGTTGTCGAAGTACGCGGTGACGTGCGTGCGCCCGGCCCCGGTCGCGGTCCACACCAGCGTGACGATGCCGCCGACCAGCACCACCGCCAGCAGCACGGCCACACCCATCCTGGCCCTTCGTGAATGCTTCACTGCCCACCCCCTGCGGCCGGTCCCGTCGGCGACACCTGCCCGGGTGCCGGCTGCCCGACCGGCCCGGGCGGGGTGGGGATGGACGCTTGCGGGCCCGGCGGGGTCAATGCCGGCGGACCCGGCGGCGGGCCGCCGGGGGCCGGCGCGGGCGGTGGCTCCCGATAGGGATAGCAGCCCGGGCCGGGCAGTGGCACTCCGGCAGGACCGCACTGATGGTCGCTGGGATTTCCGGTAATGGCATCGGGCAGCGTCAATCTCGGGCCGCCGCCCTGGCCGGTCCGCGGGTAGGGCACCGGCAGCGGCGGGGTCGCCGGCTGGCCGGTCTGCGGGTCGGTGAGTTGCGACGGCGGCAAGACGTTGGGATCCAGCCCGAGGTCGGAGAACGCCGCGTCGATGAACGGCTGCACAAACTGGCCGGGCAGCAGGTTGGCCAGGTAGGCCTTGAAGTACGGCCCGGACGACACCGATTCGCCCAGCGACAGGGCGTAGGCGTTGAGCCCTTTGATCGCCTTTTGCACCCGCTCCTTGCGATTGTCGACGATGGCCAACGCCGAATTGAGCTTTTCCATTGCTGGCCTGAGAGTTTGGCGGTTGTCGGCGATGAAGCCCTTGACCTGTTGGGCCACCGCCGAGAGATTGACCGAGATCTGGTCCAGCGCGCTGCTCTGAGTCCTCAACTGGGCCAGCAGGGCGTTGGTGTTGCCCACCAGGCTCACCACTTCGTTGCTGCGCTCGCCGAGCACGGTGGTGGCCTTACTCGCGTTGCTCAACAGGGTCCGCAGCTGCGCATCGCGCTGATCCAGCGTCTCGGAGAATCGCGCGACACCCCGCACGGCGGCCCGCAGGTCCGGTGGAGTGTTGGAGAACGTATCCGACAGCACCGCCAGCGACCGTGACAGCTGGTCGGTGTTGAGCCCGCTGATCGTGGTCGAGAGGTCGCCGAGCGCGTCGGGCAGCTGATAGGGCGAGGTCGTCCGCTCCAGCGGTATCGGCTTGTCCAGCAGTGCATCTCCCCGCGAGGTGATCTCCAGGAGCTTGGCGCCCAGCAGCGTCTTCAGTTTGATTGCCGCCTCGCTGCGATCACCCAGCCGAACGTCGCTGTCGACCCGGAACGTGACCCGCACCCGCGAACCGTCGAGGTCGACCGATGACACATCACCGACGCGGTAGCCCGAAACCTGAACCGGATTGCCGGCCGCCAGTCCGCCCGCCTCGGCGAAATAGGCCGAATACTCCCGGGTCTGGTCGATGAACGGCAGCTTCTGGTAATTCAGCGACAGCCACATCGCGGCAATGGTCACCCCGATACCGATGACACTGACTTTGAGCGGGTTGCGTTCGGAGAAGGTTTTCATTTTGGCGTGCACCGCCCGGTGTCCTGGCCGGCCAGCTTGACATACACCGGTTGACCGCCCTTTCCGTTCACCTTGAGCAGGGCGTCACACAGGTAGAAGCTGAAAAAGTCGCCGTAGAGGCCCAGCCTGCCCACCATTTGGTAGGCATCGGGCAGGGTATTGAGCAGATTGTCGACGAAATCCTTGTCGGCGTCTATCAGCCCGGCGGTTCGGTCCACCTCGTGCACCACTTTGTTGATCGCCGGGCGGCCTTGGACCAGCAGGTCGGCGAGTGACCCGGCGGCCGCATTGCCGTAGGCCACTGCGTTGCTGATGTCTTGCTTGCGCGCTTCCAGGCCCTTCACCAGCTCTGAGAGCGAGTCGACGGCCTTGGCGAACTGCTTGCTTTGGCCCCCAAGCGATCCCAGCACCGTATTGAGGTTGGTGATGACCTGACCGATCAGCTGATCCCGGTCCGCCAGGGTGTTGGTCAACGCGGCGGCCTGGTTCAAAAACGAGCTGATCGTCGCGCCCTGGCCCTGGAACGCCGCGATCAGCTGGCCGCTCAACGCGTTGATCTGGTCGGGGTTCAACGCACGAAACAGGGGACGGAAGCCTCCGATCAACGCGTCCAGATCCAGCGCCGGCTCGGTCTGGCTCAGCGGGATCGTATCCCCGGGGCGAAGCCGCTTGACGCCGCCCGCCCCCTCTTCCAGCGCGAGGAACCTGCCGCCGATCAGATCGTCGAAGCGGATCACCGCGCGGGTGCCCTCGGTGAGCACCGCCGAGGGGGTGACGGAGAACTGCACGTTCAGCGTTGAATCAGGCCGCAGCACAATCTTTTTGACCTTGCCTACCTCGACACCGGCGATCCGCACGAAGTTCCCGTTGCGCAGCCCGGATACGTTCGCGAACCGCGCGGTGTAGACCTTCTCGTCCTGGAAGCGAAACTGGCCGAAGATCAGTAACACCAGCATTTCGGCGCACAGGCACACCGCCGCGTAGATGGCGAAGCGCCACAGCGAGCCGCGCAAGTTCTCTCGCATCTCTACCCTTCTCTATCGGTGCGGGCGGTCAGTGGTCGGGCTCGTCCGGCGGCGCCGGTGGTGGCGGCGGGGCAGTCGGCACCGGGGTGGGTTGCACCTGCGCCGGATGCGCCACCACCGTGCGTTCCGACCCCGGAGGCGGTGGGCCGGGTTCTCGCGGCCTGCCCGGTATGGCGGGGGGCAAGCCGGGATACAGCGGGGTTCCATCCGGCAGGTACCACGGCGCGCCATAGGGCGGTGCCCCCGGATACGGAACCGGACCGGGTGCCGGCCCGCCGTTAAGCGTGTAGATACTCGGAGGTTTCGGCGTTCCCCGGGTGGTCGGGCCGTAATTGGCGAACCCCGGAAAGCCGATGCCGGGGTTCGGGCGCACGTCCATCCCCGTTCCCCAGCCGGTGTTCGTCACCACATAGCGCACCGGGAAGTTCTTGCCGACGTCCGGCAGCGAACCACAGCCGGGCGCGCCGCCCGGTCCGCCCTTGGCGCCGTTGATCGGCAGGTTGTCGGGATAGCGGTACATGTCGTCACCAAACAAAATTCCGGCATCGCCGATCAGCGACTTCCCGTTTTGGCCGGCAACCGTCGCGATCAGATCGTTGAGCCCGCTGTACGCGCCGACCAACAGGCAGGTGAGCTCGGGGTTGTATTTCATGAGCAGTCGCGTGGTCGGCTCCAGGGTGTTGATGCCGTGGATCAGGTTGTCCTTGGCCGGTCCGATGACGTTGATCCCGCTGTCGGACAGTCCGACAACGTTGACCAGCAGCGAGTCCAGCGCCTGTGCGTTGTCGGTGATCGTGGTACTCGTCGTGCTGGCGGAATTCAGCACCGACAGAATGTCGGGGGCCGCCGCGGCGTAGGTGTCGCTGAATCCCTTCAGCGCCCGGTAATCGGCCCGGATGGTGTCGCTGCGCGGGTTGATCGCCAGCAGGACCTGGTTGAGGTCGGTGGTGGCCTGCCCCAGCGCTTCTCCCTTGCCGCGGAAGCCCTCACCCAACGCCGAGAGCACCGCATTGAGTTTCGCGGGATCGATCTGGTTCAGCACACCGACGAGGTTCTGGAAGGTGGTGTTCACCTCGGTGCTCACGTTGCGCGACCGAAGCACCGCGCCCGCCGCGAGCCTTCCGGGGCTCGGGCGCTCGGGCGTGACGAGCTCGACATACTTCGCGCCGAATGCCGTGGGCGCCGTGATCTGCGCCTCGACGTTGGCCGGAATGTACCTGAGCTGGTCGGGATACAACTCCAGCTGCAGCTTCACCCGGCCGTCGGGCTCGACCGAGGAGACCCGACCGACTTCCACGCCGCGCAACTTGACCTTGGCCCCAGGATCCATGACCAGGCCGGCCCGGTCCGACACCAGGGTGACGTGGGCGTACGGTTGCAGGTCCCGGTTGAAAGCAAGCGCGGTGAACACCCCGCCCGCGACGATCGCGACGACGAGAATCAACGTCCATAGGGCCGGATGCAGGCCCGCTTCACGTCGCTTCGTTTTTGCCATCGCTATCCCGACAGGTGGAAGTTGCCGGACCGTCCGTACAGCGCCAGGCCCACCGCGGCCGTCACCAATGTCAAGACGACGAGCGAGGCGCGCACGGCGCGGCCGGTCGCCTCTCCGACGCCGGCCGGACCGCCCGAGGCGTTGAATCCGTAGTAAGTGTGGATCAGCATGACGACGATTCCCTGCACCACTACCTGCACCATCGCCCACAGCACATCGGTGGGTTGCAGGAAGGTGCGGAAGTAGTGGTCGTACACGCCGCTCGACTGCCCATAGCCGAATTGGACGAGGAACTGCGTCGATGCGAATCCGACGAGCAAAGATATGCAACACAACGGAATCGCCAGTGCCACACCGGCCAACAGCCGGGTCGACACCAGGTACGCCATGGTGCGAACGCCGATCACGTCGAGGGCGTCGATCTCCTCACTGATCCGCATCGCACCGAGCTGAGCCGTGGCTCCGGCGCCGATCGTGGCGGCCAGGCCGATGGCGGTGATCAACGGCGCGGCCAGCCGTGGGTTGACGTACGCGGAGAAGAACCCGATCAGGGCCTCCACCCCAAGGTTCGCCGTCTGGCTGTAACCGACGATGGCGACCAGAAGACCGACGTTGAGGAGCAGGAAGGCCACGATCGCCACGGTGCCGCCGATCAGTGCCAGCGCGCCCACGCCCAGGCTCATCTGGGCGATGACGCGCAACGTCTCGATCCGGTAGTAAACGAGCGCGTCTTTGATGCTGGCGATCGCGCGGATATAGAACGCGGTCTGCTCCCCGATGCGGTTCCATCCGGCGACCCCCGACCGCAGGGTTCGGGCCAGCCTCGGTGCCCGAACGCTGGGAGCGCTCATCAGTGCTGTACCTGCGCCAGGACGGCGCTGAGCAGGGTGTTGATCACGTACAGGGCCATGAAGGTATAGACGACGGTTTCGTTGACCGCATTACCGACGCCCTGCGGACCACCGCCCACGGTGAACCCCTTGTAGCAGGCGATCAAGCCGGCGGCCAGGCCGAACAGGGTCGCCTTGATGACGGCGATGATCACGTCCGGCAGCCCGATCAGCAGGGTCAGACTGGCCGCGTACGCGCCGGGGTTGACGTGGCTGACGAAGACCGCGAAGCAATAGTCGGAAGCCAGGCCGACCATTGTCCCCAGCCCGCTCAACAGAAAACTGTTGAGGGTCAGCGCCGCCACCCTCGGCACCACCAGCCGCTGAATCGGGTCGATGCCCATCACCCGCATCGCGTCGACCTCTTCGCGGATCGTGCGCGCACCGAGGTCGGCGCACATCGCGGTCGCGGCGGCGCCCCCGATCACCAGCACGGTGATTGCCGGCCCGATCTGGGCGACCACCGCCAGGGCCGCGCCCGTCCCGGAATTGTCGCCGGCGCCGATCTCGAAGAACAGGACGTCGAGCAGGAATATGACGAACGCGTTGAACACGATGGCCAACAGGACGGCGGGCACGAGCGATACCCGGGCGGTGAACCAACTCTGGTGGACGAACTCGCGCCAGGCCCACGGCGGGCGCACGAACTGCACCATGGTGTCCAACGACATTGCGACGAAAGCGCCGATTTCCCGGAGCGGCTTGGCCATTGGACTCGTCGCGACCACTAGCGGATACCTGCGCGCCTACTCGCGACCGGCCCGGCGGCGATCCGCTCCTGTGACACAGCTCCCGACCTCCGGATGATTGTGACCCCCGACACGGGAGGATGCCGCAAGACGCTACCTCAATTTCCGTAACTCTGGCAACAAAATCGAGCCACCGTTGAGCGTAGCTACCAAGGCTACCTAGTAACCCAAGTGCTATTTGCTGTGTACTGCCTCGCAAGCGCCTTTGCCGACAGCCTCGGGCGGTCCCGCCGGTCCCGCCGATCCGACACCTCGAGGCTCGGCCGGCCCAGCGCGCGGTTCGGCCGGTTTAATTAACGCTTAGGTCGAATCACCTGGTCAAGCTGATACAACTCGCGGGGGTGCAAATGGCGTTCCGGAGGCGGCTCGCGGCCAGACGGCCCGACCGGCACGAAACAGCCGTTAAGATGCCGTCGACAGATCGGCGCGGAGTTCGCTGGCAAAGGCGTGTTGAACCAACTGCCGGGAAGCGGCCACGCTGTCAGCAACTAACGCCACGCCGGGCGTGCGCGCCGATCCGGATCGCTCGCCGGTGCCCGGCGCCGCGCAGCGGTGAGAACGACTTTCGCCGCGGTCGACGAAGCGGCGACTGGCTTGCGGCGCGCCCGCTGGCTACCATGACCACCTCCGGCCCGCGCACATTCGAGGTGAGTCATGCAGCGACGATCCGCCGCCGCCATGGTGGTTTTGCTGGTAACCGTCGCGGGCTGCTCATCGGCGCCGGCGGCCCTCAGATTGCCCGCCGGCGCATTGCCCGGGGGCACCGCACAAGCCACCGTCAACGGAAACGGGACCGGCCGGCTCCGGGGCGTGCAATGCCAGGACCTGGGGAAGGGGGTGACGGCGATCAACATCGCAAGCGCCGGCAATCGAATTGACGTGTTGGTGGGTCCCGATGCCCCAAAGGCGGTGACCTTCAACGAAGTCGAGGGATTCACCGGCAGCTACTGGCAAGACCTGCAGGGCAGCGCCCGACTCGCCATGGTCGACCAGACGTACACGCTCACCGGTACGGCCGCCGGATTCAACTCCGAGCGACCGTATGCCAGAACGATGACTGACTTCACCGTCAACGTGGCCTGCTAGGGCCGGCTATCTCACCTGATGCTGGCGGCCAAATCCGGTGCCATCGCCCCGAGTTCGGGACCCCACGACGACCAACCGTGGTCGCCGCCGGTGGGCAGGTCGAAATGTGCGTTGTGGCCGCCGACCTGCTTGTAGTACGCGTAGAACGAGGCATTTGTGCCCTGCGCCTGGTCGGGGTAGCCGATCATCGCGGCCGGGTCACTCGCCGTCAGCGTCTGCGGGCAGAACACCCAGACCCGGGTGTTGTTGCTGACCAAGTCCCCGGCATGCACATAGGGGTCGTGCCACTTCCATCGTCCCAATTGCGCGGCACCCCACATCGCCTGGGTGTTGACGCCACCGAAGCGCATCATGCCTTCCGTGATGGCCCCGTTGACGGCGGTGTTCGACGGGTACAGAAACCCCGACATCGAACCCGCGTAGCGGAACCGATCCGGGTGGAACTCGGCCAGCATCATCGCGCCGGTGCCGCCCTGCGCAGCCCCGACGACGGCGTGCCCCCCGGGCGCGAGCCCTTTGTTCGCCGCCAGCCAGTTCGGTAGTTCGTTCGACAAGAACGTCTCCCACTGGCGACTGCCGTCCTGCTCCCAGTCGGTGTACAAAGAGTAGGCGCCGCTCGCCGGTGCCACCACCGAGATGCCCTTGCCCGCAAGCGCATTCATCGCGTTCCCCGCGGTCACCCAATTACTGACGGGATCCCCCGCGTCGAAGGCGTCGAGCAGGTAGACCGCGTGCGGCCCGCCGGCCATGAACGTGACCGGGATGTCGCGGCCCATGGCAGCCGACGGGACCATCAGGCTTTCCACGCCCGCGGCCTTGGCCGCGCCCGAGGCCGGCATCAACAATGCCAGCGCAAGCACCGCCACCAGCGCTCCCCGCAGCAGCATGAGACTGAACTTCATCGTTCAACCTTCCCGGCGCCTGCCGTCGTGGTCGACCCTATTAACGTAGTTATGTTAGTGCAATAATCGATAGCCAACGCCAACATCGTGCGACGGCCCCGAAGGGTATGACATGGATCCGACTCTTGACTACGACGTCAGTGACGAGCTCGAGTACGGCGTCAACTGGTTTGCCTGGATCCTCAGGGGTCACTATCCGCCGCCGGCCTATCCGCCGGTGATGACGGGCGCGGGCGGGTAAGTCCCTCTCCTTATCGCCGCGACGCACTGCCCGACAGGTGGCCTCTCCGCCCATGCAGCTGGCGGACGTTATTGCCGCGCAGCCAAGTTCGGCACCCAGTGACCGGCGACCGCCCGGTCCAAGCTTCGCTGTCGGCGACCGGCGGGCGACCGCGCACTCCGCCAGTTCAGGCAGTGCGGTCGAAGGACACGGTATGGACTCTTCGATAGTCGATGACCTTGCCGCTGAGCAGGCGGCGCTGGACGAGCTCGTGCAGAACCTGGACGAGGGGCAATGGGGTACGCCGTCGATAGCCGCCGGCTGGAGTGTTCGCGACGAAATAGGGCACCTGGCCTTCTTCGACGACGTCGCCGTGGCATCGTTGCGCGGCGGAGGCGAAGCCCGGTTCGCCGAGCTCGAAGCAGCAATGCGCTCCGGCGATGCCGATTTTATTCGCAGTCCCGGCGCGGGCGGGTCCGGTCGCGACGTACTCGCGCGGTGGCGACGGGCACGCACCGCGGAAATCCAGGCGTTCCGACAAGTCGATCCGGGCGCCCGCGTCCCGTGGGGACCCAACCGAATGGCCGCGGCCAGCTTGTGCACGGCGCGGCTGATGGAGACCTGGGCGCACGGCCTCGACTGCTTCATGGCACTCGGCGTGGAGCCGGTCGACACCGAGCGCCTCCGACATGTGTGCCACATCGCTTACCGTGCGATACCGAATGCCCTGATGCAAGCCGGCCTGGCCATGCCGGCACCGCTCGACGATCTGGTGGTGGAACTGTCGTCGCCGACGGGTGAGCTGTGGCGCCTCGGCAGGCCAGGCGCACCCAACCGGATCGAGGGCACAGCGGCCGAGTTCGCCCGCGTCGGGGTGCGCCGTCTGCGACTCGACGGCGCCACCAGCCTGCGGGCCGACGGGCGGCTGGCGGAATCGGCCCTGTCCCATTTGAAGGCGTACCTGTAACCCATTGCGATCTAGGAGGTTCCGTGTACAACGCGGACATGGTGGTCAGCGACATCCTTGCGTGCGGCCGGTCTCAGTATCGGGACAAGGTCGCGGTCATCGGCGGGCAGACGTCGCACACGTATGGCGAGCTCGCCGAGCGCATTGACGGCCTCGCCGGCGCGCTGGCCGCGGCGGGGGTGCGCCCGCGTGACCGCATGGCGATTCTTGCCGCCAATGACCCCGGGGTCGTGGAAGTCTGCCTGGCCGCCGGCATGATCGGCGCGGTCGTGGTGCCGCTGAATCCGCGCGCCACCGGGGACGACCTCGCCTACCAGGCGGACGACGCCGACATCAGCTTCGCATTCGTCCAAGCCGGACTCGAACCGCTCGCCCGAGCCGCCGGCTTGCTGAACCGTCCTTCGTTGGTACTTCGAAGAAGATCTGGAGAAGCTCGTCGCCTCCGGGAAGCCGTACCGGGGCGCCCGCCCGGCGGTCGACGATGTCTTGGTCCAGCTCTATACCTCGGGTACGACGGGACGGCCGAAGGGTTGTCTGCTGACACACCGCGGGTGGTTGTCGAGCATCGCCGGCTGGGCCCATGCGACGGGTTTGTCGAGCCGCGACGTCGTGTGGCCGCAGTTGCCGCTGTTCCACGTCGCCGGCTTGCACTTCTTGTTCACCACCCTTGCCACGGGGGGCACCTACGTGGTCGACGGACCCGGGGAGGCGGGGCGCTTCTGGGAGGTGATCCGGACGCGAGCGGTCACGGTAGCCACCCTGTTCCCCGACCCGTTCGACATCGTCGCGCACCCCGATGCGGGCCGGTCGTCGGGCGGCGTCCGGCTCGCGTTCTCCCAACAAACCAATGATGCTCTGGCGCAAGCTCTCCCAGGTGTCACCATCGCGACGTCCTACGGCGCGACCGAACTGGGCGGCATGGCCCTCGTCGCGTTCGGCGACGAGTGCCTTCGGCCGGGACCCGTCCTCGGAAGGCCGCTGCTCGGCATGGTCGCCGGCGTGCTTGACGACGACGACGAGCCGGCTCCACCCGGCGAGATCGGGGAGTTGTGCTTCCGGGGTGGTGCGACGACGACCGGCTATTGGAAGCTGCCGGAGGCTTCCGCCGAGGTGACGCGCAACGGCTGGCTTCATACCGGCGACCTCGGTCGCGCCGATCCCGACGGCCTGATCTTCTTCGTCGACCGAAAGAAGGACATGGTGAAGCCGGGGGGCGAGAACGTCTACTCGATCGAGGTCGAGGCCGTGCTGGCCGCTCATCCCGCGGTCGTGGAGTGCGCAGTCATCGGAGTCCCAGACGATCGCTGGGGCGAAGCCGTCAAGGCCGTGGTCGTCGCTCGCAGGGAGGTGACCGCCGAAGAGCTCGACCGATGGTGTCTGGACCGCCTGGCGGCGTTCAAGCGTCCGCGCTGGTACGACTTCGCCGCGGGCCTGCCCCGCAACGCGACCGCGAAGGTGATGAAAGCCGACCTGCGCGCCGCGCATTACCCCGCGACATCGATCCGGCTGCCCGAGCGAACCTGACCGGTGGGCGCGGAGAGCGCGTCTGGCTTCGGCACGGTCAGGCCGGCACCGCCCCGCGGTTGTCTGCCCCGGCGAGCAAGTCGTCGACCGATCCGACGCCGTCTTCGCGGCAGCGCTCCATGAAGGTCTCACCCCAGGAGAACGCGACCTTGACGTCGCGGGTGTCGCCGTGGCGGTGAATGTGGCCGGCCTGCGCGCGATAGCCGCCCCAGCGCGCGGCCGAGAACTGTGACATCTGCCCGCCCGGCTCCAACTCGAAGACCCAGGTGCGCCCGTCGTGGGCCTGGTGAGCGATCCGCTGGGCCCAGTCGTCGGAGTCGGGCTCGATACCGCCGGCGGTGTCGACGTCCATCACCAGCGGGCCGCTTTCGTCGGCCACCGCAACGAAATTGAACTTCTGGCGACCGATGGCGACGTGTCCCCATTCCACGTGGCCGTCGGCGAACTCGGTGGCGAACGCCGACCACGACAGCTGGGTGCCGTTGAAAATTCGCCACTCCTTCCAGTCCCGCCCGTGCGGCCAGTAGCCGTGGTCCAGGAACACAAAGCCCTGCACCGACTCGCCCAAAACGCTGCCGCGCACCTGGTAAAGCTCACTGGTGTAGAAGAACGGTTCGTCGTGATCGAGCGACCCGATCTGGATACCCGGGCCCACCAGGGCACCGTCCAGCTGCAGGATGGTGCCCTCCCGCCAGTGCATCGCGCCCGGGGTCAGCCGGTAGTCGAGTCCCTCTTCGGGCGCTCCCCCGGCCTTGCCGAGCAATGAGCCGTGCAAATGATGTTCGGTGGCCGAGTATTCGCGCTTGACCTCGCCGCGCACCGTCTGCAGCGACTCGGGGGCCAGGCTGACTTTGCCCGAACGCGTGGTCATCATCCACAGCCCCGCGGTCATCGGCCCGCAGAACTTGCGCTCGACGATGTGCAACGCCCCGGACTCGTCGCGCCAACCGCCGTAGAGATAGGTCGACTCCTCGGTCAGGCCGAACGGACGCGCGGTGGGCAGGTGCATATCGAGACTCGGCTCATAGCAGCTGACTGCGGTGGCGAAATCCAGATCGCCGACCTTGGAGACGTGGGGCATACTGCGTCCTTTCGTTGTTCTAATCGACAGCGGGCAGCTGCCAACTGAGGTACTTGACCGTGGTGTACTCGAGCAGTCCCTCCCGGCCGACTTCGCGGCCGACGCCGGATTGCTTGTAGCCGCCGAACGGCGCCTCGTTGCCCGACGCCGTCGCGTTCACCCGGACCTGTCCCGCGCGGATCCTCGCCGCCAGTCGCAGGCCGAGGGCGGTGTCGGCGGTCCACACCGCACCGACGAGACCATAGGGTGAGTCGTTGGCCAGCCGAACCCCCTCGTCGGGATCGCCGCCGTAGCGGATGACGACGATGACGGGCCCGAAGATCTCCTCCCGGGCAACCGCCATGTCATTGGTCACCTCCGTCAAAACCGTTGGCTCCAAGTAGAAGCCGCCTGGAGGGACACCCGATGGCCTGCCGCCGCCGAACGCCACCCGCGCCCCGGCCGCGACGGCGCCCGCCACCGTCGCCTCGATCCGGTCCCGGGCGGCCGCTGAGATGACCGGCCCCATCGCCGATGCCGGGTCGTCGGCCGGCCCGACGCGCACGCGGCGCAGCGCCCCGACGAGCGCGGCGACGACGGTGTCATGCAGCGCGTCGGGCACCAGCACGCGGGTCAGCAGCCCGCAGCCCTGTCCGGCCAGCGTCACAAAGCGCAGCACCGCGGCCACCAGCGACGGCACATCGGCATCGGACAACGCCAAAAGTGCCGACTTGCCGCCTAATTCGAGCAACGTGTGCTTGAAGGTGGCACCGGCGGTCTCCGCGATCGCACGGCCGACGGCCGACGAGCCGGTGAATGCGACCATGTCGACGCGAGGGTCGGCCACCAACGCCCGCCCGACGTCGGCGCCGCCGGTGACCACGTTGAGCACGCCCCTCGGAACCCCCGCCTCGGCGGCGAGTTCACCGAGCAGCAGCGCGCAGCTGGGCGCCTCGGGGGCGGGTTTGAGCACCATCGTGTTTCCCGTGATCAGTGCCGGTGCGACCTTCCAGAGGTTGAGCAGGTGAGGCGCATTCCACGGGGTGATCGCGGCAACCACGCCCCACGGCTCGCGCACGACTCGTTGGCCCGTGGCAGGTGGGCCGGGTAACTCGGGTAGCCCGTAGCCGAGCTCGGCGCATCCCTTGGCGACCATGTCGCGGTAGTGAGCCATGGGCCGCACCACCTGCCCCGGTCCGGCGACCGGCCGACACGTCCCGACTTCGGTCTCCACGAAGTGCGTGAAGTCGGCGGTGTGCGCCTCGACGAGATCGCCTAAGCGCGAGAGGATCTCGCCGCGACGCGGGGCCGACAGGGCAGACCAGCCTTCGTCGTCGAATGCGCTGCGCGCCGCACCGATCGCGGCATCCGCCTCGGCCGGACCGCCCTGCGGCACCGTGCGGGCCAGCTCCCCGGTGGACGGGTTGATGACACCGACGGTCGAGCCGGGGTCGCCCACCAGCTGGCCGTCGATGAGCAACCGGGTACCGATGGGGCGCAGGGACGTCATCGCGGCGGGGCCGCGTCGAAGGTCACCGGCATGGCCTTGACGCCGCGCATCATCAGCGGGCCGTGTGGCTCGTAAACGTAGTCGTCGGCGAGTGCGACGCTGGGCAGGCGGTCCAGCAACACTTCCAGGACGACGCCGGCCTCCAGCCGCGCCAGCGCCGAGCCGAGGCAGAAATGCTCGCCGAACCCGAATGTCAGATGGGTGCGATTTCGGGTGGCGGGGCGGTCCATGTCCCACTCGTCGGGCCGCTCGACCAGAGCGGGGTCCCGGTTGGCGCTGGCGACGGCGTTACACACCAGGGTTCCCGACGGGATGGTGGTGCCGGCGAGTTCCACCTCGCCGGCCGTCCTGCGGGGCACCCAATACAGGGGCGGGTCGCAGCGCAGCGTCTCCTCGACGACGTTGGGAATCAGGGAGCGGTCGGCCAACAGCCGCTCCCAACGGGTCCGGTCGGAGAGCAGGAAGTGCAGCATCGAGCCGATCAGGTTTGCGGTGGTGTCTGTGCCGGCGAGGATCAACATCCGTACCAGCGCGACGAGTTCCTCTGTGGCGAGCCGATCTTCGCCGTCGTGCACTCCGATCAGCTGGCTGAGCAGGTCTTCGCCCGGCGTCTTGCGGCGCTGGTCGATGATACCCAGGACGTACTGGCGCAGCGCGGGGTCGGATTCGGCGTAGCCACCGGAGTCGGGCCCCGCGGCGGTAATGGCGTCGTCGGCCCACTGGGCGAATTTCGAGCGGTCGCCCGCCGGGATACCGACCAGCTCCGCGATCACCATGGCCGGCAACAGGAATGCGAATTCCGCGCACAGGTCCGCGAGTCCGCGGCCGATGAAGCGGTCGATGAGCTCGTGGGCGATGGCATAGACGGGATCCTCGAGGTTCTTGACCGCCCGGGGCGTGAAGGCTTTCACGACAAGTTTGCGCATCCGGGTGTGTTCTTCGCCGTCGAGATGCACCATGCTGGGTTGCGTTCCGGGCGTGCGCGGGCGAAGCTCGCTGCGAAACGAGCCCGAATCCTTGAAGACGGCCGCAACATTGGTGGCCCCGGTGACGACATAGGCGCCGTTGGGCACGGGAAAGACGGGCCGCGGCGACGCCGCTTCTCTCAGCGCGGTGTAGGGGTCGACCGTCGGGGTGAACGGGTCGAACGAGGTTACCGGGTCGACGTTCGACTCAAGCATGGGACGGCCTTCCGCTGTCGTGGGACGTCATGGGGCGCTGCGCTCTTGCGGTGTCGCCGACGCGGGCGCGAAGGTCGGCCTGCGTGGCGGGCGTCCAGCCGCGCTTCGTGATCAGATCGACTGCCAGGTCAACCATTTCGGCGTTGGTCGCTGTCGGGAATGCCCATGGACAGTCACCGATGCCCACCCGGATGCCCAGTCCGCGATCCAGCGCGCGCTCCCACAGCTGGTGGCACCGTTGCGCCGAGCTCATGGCGTAGGGGACGACGACCGTCTCGTGATCGATTCCCGCGGGGATGCGCGAGATCAGGAAGTCGATCACGTCGGGGTCGGGGTCGTTGTTGGACACCCAGCGATCGGAGAAGAACAGCTTGATGTTCAGCGGCTGTCGCAGGACGCCGATGCGGGCGGCCAAGGCCACCCAGCGCATGTCGGCGGTGTTGAAGACGGCGATGTTCGGCACCAGCCCCAGCTCGGCGAACCGATCCAGCTCCGGCGGATAGGGGGGATTCGAGTTGTTGGGGTCGTCGGGCCCGAAACTCACCACGCCGAACCGGTTTTCCTCTTCCACCCACAGGACCCGCTTGACGTGTTGGACCGGATCGAACGGGGTGAGCAACAGCCGTGCGCCGGCCGGCGGCCGCTTCGCCAGCGCCCAGATGTGCTCCAGGCTGCCGTGGTAACTGGGGTAAGCCAGGGGATCAACCTCGAGCGCAGCCGTCGCCAAGATCTCGCGCGACACCTCATCGTCGGTCCAGGCCTGCAGGCCGTCGTCGCGGCGGGCATGAAAGTGCACCACCGTGGCGCCGTGCTGGATGCACTCCACGAGGTTGCGCGCCGTCTCCTCGGCGCCGTAGGGCACATGGGGGTTGGTGTCCTTGCCCACCACCTCGTTGACGCCGACCTCGAGGTACACCTTGCCGTCATCACGAAAACTCATCGCGCTCCTCTACCCGCGCCGCCGGCGACGGTGCTCATCGCCGCACCAACAGTGCCGCCCCGGCCGTGGGTCCCCCGCCCACGCCGATTGCCACCGTGGCGGGCCGGCCCGCCTGCCGGTCGCCGCCCCGGTCGCGCAGCTGCACGCACGCCTCGTGGAGCAGTCCGCAGCCGTGCAGCCGACCCGCCGAGAGCTGCCCGCCGCCGGTGTTCAGCGGCAGCTCGCCGTCCAGCGCGATGCGCCCGCCGGATGCCAGGAACGGACCGGACTCACCCTTGCCGCAGAAGCGCAATGCCTCCAGCCAGACCAGTGGGAGGAAGGAGAATCCGTCGTAGAGCTGGACCTGGTCCACATCCGCGACACGCAGCTCGCTTCGTTCCCACAGGTGGGCCGCGGCGTCCCAGGCGGCCATCTCCGTCATGTCGGCCCACTGATCCCACAGCGGCCGGTGCCGCATTGCCCACCCGATCGATTCGACGCCGATGGCGGGATGCGGCCCGTCGTCGGCGGTGTCGACATGGGAAACCACGAACGCCACCGACCCGTCACAGGGCACGTCGCAGTCGAGCAGGCCGAACGGCGTGGTGATCATCCGCGCGGTGAAATAGTCGTCGATCGTCATCGGCGTGCGGTACACGGCGTTCGGGTTGCCTCCGGCGTTACGCCTATTGTTGACCGCGATCGCGCCGAAATGTTCGCGGGTGGTGCCGAATTCGTGCATGTGGCGCTGGGCGTAAAGCGCGATCCAGTTGGCCGGCGAGTGCGCGTCGAATGGCGCGAGCCAGCGCCGGAACCCCGAAACCGCGGCATCGGCCGCGCCGGCGAGCGCCCCCGCCCGCCCGGCTGCGCCCTGCGCGGAGGCTTCACCGACGGTCCGGTACACCAGTACGTGCCGCGCCAGTCCCGTGGCGACCGCGAGGCAGGCCGAAAAGAAGGCGCCCAGCTGGCCCCCTTCCGGGCCGCCGAACTTCCAGTTGGTTTCCAACCCCAGTGCGGCGTGCACCTCGTCGGCTCCAGGGCCGGCCAGGCCCGGGGTGTCGAACCCGCCACCGGGGAAGGTCGCCAGGCCGTCGATCTCGCCGCGCTCGACGCCGGCGTCGGCCAGTGCGGCCAGGCACGCGTCGACGGTCAACGCCATCTCACTGACCGGCAGCCTGCGCCCCACCTGCGACGAGCCGAAACCTCGGATCACCGCCTGCCGCTCGGGGCGCATCATCGCCCGTCCTCCCCCGCCGCGGTGAACAGCGGCGCGAACAGGCCGTCACCCAACGGCTCGAACACCACGCGCACCCGCAGGCCGATCCGAACGCCCGCCATGTCCGTGTCCACCAGGCGGCTGACGAAGCGCAGCCCGGGCTGCTCGTCGAGTTCGACGACGATCACGGCGTACGGCTCCCGCAGGTGCGGCAGCCACGGCTGGTGGTTGATCGTGAAGGAGTACACGGTGCCGTCGCCGATGACCGGCTCGAAGGCAACGTCGCGGGAAAGGCAGTGGAAGCAGACCGGATTCGGCGGGTGTTGCCAGCGCAGGCAGCCGCGGCAGCGTTGCATCCGCAGCCGACCGTCGGCGCCAGAACGCCAAAAACCCTCCTCGTCGCGGGTGGGCACGGGCCGCAGCAGCGACCCGATCCCTTCCGCCTGCACGTCGCTACTCACCGGCCGATGATCCGTCCCGTCTTCTGCCACGCGCTGATCGCCGGCGGGAAAAACTCGTTGTACGAGTGGTATACCACCGGCGTGCGGGTCTCCCCGGCGCGGCGCAGGTAGCCCTCCGAGGACCGGTAGAAGTCGTGCCCCGAGGCCTGCTCGGGCAGTTCGCCGTCGTCGACGGCTGACCACTCCCAGTCCACGCCGTCGACTTCGTAGTACATGTGTTCCGGGAAGGTGTTCGGCTTGTACTTGATGTCGCGCGCCCCGACGTTCGAGGTGGCGTGCAAAACGTCGCCCTCGCCGTTGACGATCATGGCGAAGTTGAAGCCATCGGCGCCGTAGCAGATGTGGCCCATTTCGATTGATCCGTCGGCAAACTCGGTGCCGAACGGCGTCCACGCGAGTTCGACCCCCGTGAAGAAGTCGCTGTTGCGCCAGGTCACCCCGGGCGGCAAATAGCAGTGGTCCAGCCACAAGAAACCCTGTGCCGACTTTCCGAATGCCGTACCCGAAACCCTGTGCAGCAGTGACGTGTAAAGCAGCGGTGTGGGCCCGCTGGGCACGTACACCTGCATCCCCGGTCCGATCCGCCGGCCGCCGAACCGCAATTCCTCCCCTTCGCGGTACCGCAAGCCGGCTGCGGTTCGCTCCATCTCGAATGGTTGGCCGGTGGCGTAGCCCGGTTCGGGTGGTTTGCTCGCAATGCGGTATCCGTCGTCGGAGGCTGTGGTCACGACCGGCCCGCGGAAGAACTCGCGTCCGGCCGGCATGGTCATCTTGCGCAACGCGCCGTCGCGGGACTCGAAGCAGGTGCCGTGTAGGGAGCCCTCCAGGCCCAGAACGCCGCGATAGGCGAAGTGCAGCTTGCCGTCGGCGTCACGGAAGTTGAGGTAGAACCAGGTGATCGACAACGAGAGGCCGAAGTAGGTCCTGGTCGGATCGGAGTCGGCCCCGGTGGGCTCGAACACCCCGACGAGGGTGCGATGGCCGTAATCACCCTTATGCGCCACGGTATTCGTCCTTCCTACACCGCAGGCTGTTGGTCGTCGATGATGCGCACGGTGCCCGCCGCACCGTCGACCTCGACCAGTTGGCCGGTTCTGAGGCGCTGGGTCGCGGTCTGCGTGTTGACGACGGCGGGCACCCCGAATTCGCGGGCCACGATGGCGGCGTGCGACATCGGTCCGCCGACGTTGGTGACGACGGCCGCGGCGCAGCCGAAGAAGGGAGTCCACCCGGTGTCGGTGACGTTGGCCACCAGCACCTCCCCCGGTTCGAGGTCGTCGTCGGCGTGGATCATGATCCGCACCCGGCCGCGGGCGATGCCCCGCGACGCGGCGAGGCCCGTGACCACCGCACCGTCGGTAACATCGCTACGCTGATCCGGCGTCCAGGGCTGGCGGAAGTGAACCGGGTATTCCAGGGCGGCCAACCGGGAGCGCTCCGCGCGTCGGCGCGCTACCAGCGCCTTGGATTCGGCCGGTGGGTAATAGATCTCGTCCATCGACAAATAGTGGACGTCGTCGGCCGAGGCCAAGGTTCCGCGCTCGGCCAGCCGCCGTCCCCACTCGCGCAAGGCGAGCCGGAGTTCGTGGGTGATGCGCATGCACACGTCGCGACCGCGTTCGCGCCGCGAGATGGCGGCGACGGCGACGCGAACCAGTGCTCGCCCCAGCGGCGTCGGCAGCGGGGCCGCGGGAGTGGCGGCCTCGGCCCGGATGCTGCCCATCACCGACCGCAGCAACAGCTCCGGGGCGTCGGCATAGACGGGGTTGCTCAATTCCGTCTCGCCGGGTCCTCGATGTCCGCAGTCGGCGACCAGCCGATCGAACTTCTCGGCGAACGCCGTTGCGTCGCTGCGCAGTTTGTCCAGCACCACCTCGCGTGGACTCTCCTCGATCAACCGGCGCAGACCGTCGTCGGCCGCGACGATGTCGGCCAGCTCGCGCACGCCCGCGAGAAGGGCGGCGCTGCGCAGATTCTGGGTCCCGGTGCGCACATTCATCGCGACGTCTTCGCCGTAACGCTGCGCGATGAGGTTCATGGGCAGACTCACCACAAAAGTGTTCATGCAGTTGATGTCCCAGGCCCGTACCACCATGTCGCCGATCAGCTCGATGCGGGCCAGCAGTTTGTGGTCGCCGAGCGCCCGCAGGTCGGGTCGGTCGGCGACCAGTCGGTCGGCTCGCCGCTCCATGTTGGACACCTCGTGCCCGAGCCCGGCGATCTGCGGGCCGCCCTTGGCCGCGGCCCGTGCCGCGGCCACGGCGTCGGCGCCCGACATCCGCGGCGCGCGATACCCGTCGGGCAACGGGGTGCCGTTCATCTGGTGCTCGAAACTCTCCGGGGTCTGACCCGGAATGGCGTTCGCCAGCTTCTTCATCACCGTCATGTTGTTGTAGAACCGGTGTCCGATGGTGCCGACCTGCTTGGCGCTGACCATCCACATCAGCTCCCGGTCGAGCGGGAAGAGATGGTCCAACAAATTCGCCGAGCTGAACATGATGCGGTTCGCCAGGCACAGCGAGAACGGTGTCATCGGACCCGGGAATGCCTCGGAGAGATTCGCCGCGCTCCACTCGGGCAGCGCGGGATCGCCGGTGACGCTGTCGAATTCTCCCGTGTATTCCGGCGGCACGATCCGCACCGCACTGCCGTCCGCTCCACACGTGACGCGTGGGAAGACGACCGGTTCGGCCAGGCGCATGGGCTTGCGGACCGAGCGCGTGCCCACCGTCCATTTACCCGACGACCAGTCGGTCATGTCGGCGACGGCCTCGCCCGACGTGTAGGCACAGGCGAAGCCGAACTCCTCGCGGAGCTTGCGAGTATCACCCAGCGGGTAGTGCATGAACAACTCGATGAGGTCCGGCACGGACTCGTAGTTGGGCGCCTTGCCGACCACGCCGCCGAGCAGTCGCGAGAATCGCCGGCCGGAGTTCACCACCGGCCGGCCGACGATGTGAGCCATCTCGGTCAGGGTGAGGGCGTCGTCCGCGTTGAGGTTGACGATCCCGGTCGGGCCGCCCAGCGCGGCCTGCGCGCAAAACCGGCCGACGTCGTCGACGTGCACCAGCTGCATCCGCGCGTCGGTTCCGGGCGTGACGACCACCGGTTGGCGGAAGATGTTGGCCGGCGCGCTCCAGGCGGACCGGCCGACGATCACGGTGGGGCGCACGTGGACCGCGTCCACGCCGGAGTCGGCGATCATCTTCTCCGCACGCACCTTGTTGCGCTCGTAGTGGAAAGACGCCGCCGGCGCAGGCGTCTCGTCCTCGGTGTAGGGCTGCGGGTGGTCGGCATGTCCGCCGTACACCGTGATGGAGGAGGCGAATACCATTCGGCGGCAGTCATGGTCGGCCATCGCGCGCAAGATGTTGGTGGTGCCGCCGATGTCGATGCCCTCCGCGACGGCCGCGCTCTGCATCGCCGAGACGGTCCAGGCGAAGTGGACGATCGCATCGCAGCCCGCCACCGCGCGCGATACGCGTTCCGCGTCGCGAACGTCGGCGGCCACATACGTCGCGCCCGGGACGGGCAACTCCGGGGTACGCCTGGCCAGAATGACGACGTCGGCGCCCATGCGCCGCAGCCATTTGACCGTCGCGGCGCCGGCCGCACCGGTGCCTCCGGTAACCAGAACTCGTCCCGACATCTCACCTTCACAGATCTCGTCGCCGACCGGGTAACGCTAACCTGGTTATAGTATTTGACTGCGGCGTGGGGCACAAACATCGTCGTCAGAGCAGTCCGTGTTTTGCGCACTCCCCCCGGCAGGCGTCGGGTTCGGTGAACAACCGGGCGACCAGACCCGAGGCGGCCGCCGCGACGACGTTCTCGTCGACGTCATCGAAGAAGAGCAATCGGTCGGGACGGCAGCCGATGCGCTCGGCCGTCAGCGCGAAAATCACCGGATCGGGTTTGCGCCGGCCAACTTCCGAGGAATCGACGACCGCCGCCAAGCGGTCGATCGGTAGCACACCGCTGGTCCACCACGACCTGGCTTCTTTGGCGTTGTTGGTCAGCACGCCGACCTTCACACCGCTGTCGAGCAGGTCGTCGATCAGCGCAACCATCTCCGGGCGCACCTGCTGCCCGGCGGCCAGGCAGGCGGCGAGGCGACGGATGTCGACGGATACCCCTGACCGTTGCTCGACGTCGCGACACGCGAACTTGAGGAACTCGCGCATGGAGCGCAGGCCGGTTTCCACTTCCGCGAATTCCCGGCCGCGGAGCGCGGCGACGAAAGTATCGGAAGGGAGGCCCAATTCGGCGGCATAGACCCTGCAGGCCTCAAACGGGTCGACGGTGAGCACGCCGCCCATGTCGAAGACCACCGCCTCCACGGCGCCGCTTACTTTCTGCGGTTCGGTGGACACCATCACCCCGGCGCGTCGGCCCGAGCCGCCCGGATACGCTCGGCCGCGCCCATGAGCTCCGCCAAGCGTCTGCGTTCGGCGGACAGCATGGCGGCCGGCGGATCCTGGTCACCGCAGACCTCTTCGGCGTCGGCGGATCCGCCGTCGCGCGGCGCTGATCTCCTGGGCGAGTCGTTCCGACGCCTCCGCGATGGTCAGCAGGTCCTCGTCGTCCCAGTCCGACGCGCCCAGCATGGCCTCGGGCGGGACGGGATCGACCGGCCCTTCGCTCATTTGTCGGCGCGGGGGAAGTTGAACACTCGCCTGGCATTGAGTTCGACGATCTGGTGAACGTCGCGGTCCGGTATTTTCATGAACACTTCTTCGGCCACCTTGCGGCTGTTGGGCCAGTTCGAATCCGAGTGCGGGTAGTCGCATTCCCAGAGCATGTTGTCCAAGCCCGACCTCGTCGCGGGCGCCTAGTCCGTGGCGGTCGTCGATGAAGCAGGAATACACGTGCCTGTAGTAGAGCTCCGACGGTCGGTGTTCCTGGTTGACGTTCTGATAGAAGCGATGCCGCTCCCAGACATAGTCGGCGCGCTCGAGCATGTAAGGCACCCAGCCGATACCGCCTTCGGAGAGCGCTACTTTCAGCGTGGGATGCCGATGAAACACCGGCGAGAACAGCAGGTCGATCAGGGCCGACATCGAGTTGCAGCCGAACAGCGTGATGCTGACCGCCATCGGACATTCGGGTGAGGGCTTGGGCGAGATGCCCGAGGTGCCGAAATGCATCGACAAGGGCAGGTCGTACTCCTCGGCGACGCTGAACAGCGGATCCCAGTGATCGGTGTGGATCGACGGCAGCCCCAGGGGCGACGGGTTCTCCGGGAACGCGATGGTCTTGGCCCCCTTGGCGAAGGTCCGATGCACCTCGGCCACCGCGAGGTCGACGTCCCACAGCGGCAAGATCACCAGCGGGATGTATCGATGTGGCGCGGCGGCGCACCACTCATCGATGATGAAGTCGTTGTATGCCTTGACGCTGGCCAGCGCGACGTCGCGGTCCTCGCCGTCCAAGAACACCGTGCCCGCGAACCGGGGAAACGACGGGAAGCACAGCGCCGCCTCGACGCCGTCGAGGTCCATGTCGGCCAGCCGCTGAACCGGGTCGTAGCAGCCGGGCAGCATCTCGTCGAACCGCGAGGGGTCGATGCCGTACTCTTCGGGCCGCTTTCCCGCGACGGCGTTGAGACCGATCTGCGGGTACGTCTGGCCCTGGTACTCCCAGACCTGGCTGGGCGGACCACCCTTCGCGCGCGGCACTTCCACGATGTGCGGCCCCAACGCCCGGTACTTGGCCGGCAGCCGGTCGGCCCAGATGCGCGGGTGCTCGATGAGATGGTCGTCGACTGAGATCAACTGCATGTAGTCCTGCAGCGGCACGTCGGCCTCCTGATAGTTAACTTGGTTAATTATGAAGCCTACTCGCGAGTGTAGGCGTCGTCAGGGACTACTGTCATCAGCCCGCTTGCCGGGCCGGCCGGGTGCGGCATCTGCCCGGCGTGTCGTGAGCCCCGGCGCGTCCACCACCCGATCACCTTCCGATTCCGCGCTAGTTGGGTTGCGCTGCAGGGTCTTCGAACTGCCGACGAACTTCCCCGCGCAGCACCTTCATCGCCGAGTTGCGCGGGATGGACTCGGTGACGGACACCTGCACCGGCGCCTTGTATGCGGGCAGCCTGGCCTTGGCCCAGGCGACGAGCTCGCCGGGGCTCACGTCACGTTCGACCACCACCACCGCGACCGGCACCTGGCCGAGCCGCTCGTCGGGGACGCCGAAGGCAACCGCCTCACGAACCCGCGGGTGCGCTTGCAGGCAGTCCTCGATTTCGGCGGGAAAGACCTTGAAGCCGCCGCGGTTGATCACGTCGTCGGCTCGTCCGTGGATCCAGACGAAGCCGTCCTCGTCGATGCTGCCCAGATCGTTGGTGCGGACCCACCGGCCGTCGCCGCCGGACGCCTGCGCCGAGCGGACCTGCAGCATGCCGGACCGTCCCGGCGGGAGATCCTCTCCGGTCTCGGGATCGACGGCGGCGATCTCGACGCCGGGATGGGGGCGCCCCACGCTGCCGCGCTTGGTGTCCTTCCATTGCCGCCAGTCCCGCAGCGACCATCCGGTGATTCCGCCGGTGAACTCCGTTGCGCCGTAGCTGAGGAGGACCGGGCAGCCGTAGGCCCGCTCGAACGCGTCCGCAAGGTCGGGACCCAGAGGCGCGGCGCCGGCCCAGACCGCCTTCAGGCTGGACAGCCTCTCGGGGTCCACACCGGCGTCGAGGATCATTCGCAGCGCCGCCGGTGGCAGTGACACCGATCGCGGCCGGTATTGCGCCACGGCCTGCGACCATGACTCGGGTTCGAACCTGTCCTGCAACAGGATCCGGCCGCCGCCACTGAGTGCGGTGAGCAGCGCCCAGAGCCCGCTGATGTTGGTCGGCGGAAGGGCGCAGATCTGCACGCCCGCCCCGCGAACGCTGCCCGCACGCGCGCTGCCGGTCATGTAGTGCTCCTGGGCGCCGCGAAGCGCGTGCTCGATCTCTCGGTGGCGCAGCGGAATTCGCTTGGGTGGGCCGGTGGTTCCGCTGGTGGGCACCACGATCGCGACGTCGTCGCCGACGGCGACGTGCTCGGCGCCCGCTGCGCGGCCGATGATCACCTGCACCGCATGGTCACTCCCGGCGGCGAAGTCGACCCGAATCCCGAGCGCGCCGGCGTCGCCGATCGCCTCCGTGACCGCCGCGCGGCGCCAGTCTTCCGGGTCGGCCACGACCGCGGCCGGTCGCAGCGAACTGATGTCCTGTCCGACCGTCGCGTCGGGCACCGCGGGGTTGAGGACGACCAGTGGTCGGCGAGTGGCGAGCAGGACGGCCAGGGCCGCAACAGGCCCGGGCCGGTTGCGCATGTACACGCCCACGGGACAACCGGCTCCGATGCCCGCGCCCGACAATGCCGATTCGATCCGCCTGGCCACGGCGCGGAAGTCGTCTTGGGTGTGCCAGTGGCCCGCGAAGCACAGCAACGGATTCCCGCCGCGGGCGGAGATCCGCGCCCGCATCTGGTCCGGGAGATCCATCCATCGCCTCGCGCCGCGCCAACCGAGCAATTATATAACCAGGTTATATTAACAGCACCGTAGGTGGGTTCCGCAACCGGTCAGGTGATGACGCCCGCGACCTTCATCTCCACCAGCTGGTCCCAGTCGTAGCCCAGGTCGAGCAGGACCCGGTCGGTGTCGGCGCCCAGCTCCGGCGCCGGGCGGGGTCCTGGTTGGTCGCCGTTGAACTGCACTGGCGCCATCGCGACGGTCAGCGACGCGTCGCTGTCGACGCCCATGGATCCGACGTAGCCGTTGGCGACAACCTGCGGGTCGCACCGAGTTTCCCGCGGCGTCTGGACGATCGCCCACACCCCCCGCTGCCGGCTCAGCACCTCCCGCCACTCGTCGGCCGTGCGGGCCGCAAAGACGGCGTCCAGTTCGGCGATGCATGCCGCGCTGTTGGCGCTTCGTGCGGCGGCATCGGCGAAGCGCGGATCCGTCGCCAGATCCGGCCGGCCGACGAGTTCGGCCAGCGGCGACCAGAACCGGTCCGATTCCAGCATGACGAGGGCCACGAACCTTCCGTCGCGGGTCCGGTAGGTGTTGGCGATCGGGTTGCGGGCCGTGTGGTGGTCGCTGCCCGGCATGGCGTCGATGTCGAACAGCGACGACGCCGCGATGTGCGGGGCGACGCCCCATACCGCGGCCCCCAGCAGACTGATGTCGACGACTTGCGACGCACCCGTGCGCTCGCGTGCGAACAGCGCCCCCGCCACACCGCCGGCGGCGTAGAGCCCGGACTGCAGGTCGCCGAAGGCCGCTCCTGGCATGGGCGGCGGGTACTCGGCGCCCGGCGGAGTGGCGGCGTAGGCCACTCCGCCACGCGACCAGTAGGACGCCAGATCGAAGCCGCCGGTGTCCGCCTCTTCGCCCCCGGGACCCAGGCCGCTGCCCCGGGCGTAGACGAGCTTCGGGTTCACTTGCGCAAGGTCGTCGACGTCCACCCGGAGCTTGCGTCGCACGGGCGCCAGGTAGTTGGTCAAGAACACGTCGGCGCCGGCGACCAGCCGATAGAGCGCCTCGCGCCCCGGGTCGGTCGTCAAATCGATTGCGACGCTTGCCTTGTTGCGGCTGAACGTCTGGAACATGTAGCTGACCGGCCGTTGTCCGGGCGCGGTCAACGCGGCGCTGACGAGCCCGCGCATGGGATCACCGTGCAGGGGATGCTCCACTTTGATCACCTCGGCGCCCCAATCCGCCAGTGCGACGCCCGCCGCGGGGACGAAGCCCCAGGTCGCCAATTCGATCACGCGGACGCCGTCCAGAACCCCAGGCATGTGACCGTTCCCTTCGTGAACCGAGCGGTGACAATAGGCTAACCACGTAATACCATTTGTGGTCGCGGTTCCCGCGATCGACCGCGATCGGGCAGTTCGGCGACGAAAGGGGCTGCAGTGGGGCGGGTCGAGGGCAAGGCAGCGCTGATCACCGGCGCAGCTCGCGGACAAGGCCGTTGCCATGCGGTGCATCTGGCCGAGGAGGGCGCCGACGTCATCCTCCTCGACATCTGCGCCGACATTCCCGGCGTCGGCTACCCGATGGCGACGCCTGAGGACCTTGACGAGACCGTCCGGCTCGTCGAGAAATTCGACCGGCGCGCCGTCGCTGCCGCCGTCGACGTACGCGATCGACCCTCGCTGCACAAGACGGTCGCGTCGGCGGTCGACGCCCTCGGACGGCTCGACATCGTGGTGGCCAACGCCGGCATCTGCCCGATCGGGCCGGACTACCCGGTGTCCGCGTTCACCGATGCGGTCGACGTCGATCTGGTCGGTGTCCTGAACACCATCCACGAGGCCCTGCCGCTGCTGTCGGCCGGCGGGTCGATCATCGCCACCGGTTCGGTGGCGGCCATGCTGCCCAATGCGGTGAACAACCCGGGCAACGGCCCGGGCGGGGCCGGCTACGGCCTGGCCAAGCAGTTCATCAGTCAGTATGTGGTCGTCCTCGCCCGCCAGGTGGCCGAGCGGGGCATCCGCGTCAACGCCGTCCATCCGACCAACTGCAACACCGACATGCTGCACAGCCCGCCGATGTACAAGGCGTTCCGCAAAGACCTGAACGAACCGACCCGCGCCGACGTCGAACGGGCGTTCCCGCGCATGCAGGCGATGCCGATCCCGTACGTGGAACCCGACGACATCGCCCACGCGGTCGTCTTTCTGGCGTCCGACGAGTCGCGCTACGTCACCGGCTTGCAGTTGGCCGTGGACGGCGGCGCCCTGCTGAAGATTTGACGCGGTTCTCCCGGCCGGTCAGCCGTCCATGAAGGATCTGCTGGACGAATGCGGTGAGTTGGAGCACCGTGGCGGGATTGGGTGCACCGACGCCCTCGCCATGGTTCGGGACGGTTGCCAGCGCATGGACCATGACGGCCCCGCCCAGCGCTTCGATCACGGCCGGGCATGAGGTCTCCGGGTGAATTCGTCCGTCCTCGCGCGCACGTTCCAGCACACCGCACGGCGTGCCCGATCTGCGGCTCCACCACCCGGAGGCGGTACTGCTGCAGCACATCCGGATACTGCGCACCGTCGATGTGAACCCGCAGATTGGCGTACCCGTTGCCGCTGGCGAAGTAGGAAAACACCTCGCACGCGTACGCGACCAACGCCTCCTCGACCGGCAGATCGCCGGAGAGGGCGGGCAGGGCTTGGTCGGCCAGCGCATCCAGCAGGAGCGACTGGGCGTCGGAATAGCGCCGGTACACCGCGTCCTTGCTGACGCCGGCCGCCCTCGCCACGCCCTCGAAGTGCAATCCGGCCCAGCCCTCCCGGCCGTACAGCAGGCGCGCCGCCTGCCGCAGCCTGGTGTCGATCGTGGGGTCGCGCCGCCGGCCCGCCGTCGACGTCCGTTGCGGCGGAGCGTCTTCCATTGCCTGCTCGCCGGTACGGCATCGACCCGGTCGGCACCCATCCGTGTCCTTTCCTCCAGTGCAGTCTAGGCGTCGCCTTCGTCGGATTCAGTGTATTGCCGACGGCTCGCGTCGGTATTACACTGCAGCACGACCACACTTGTCCATCTCTCGAGGGGACCACATTCTCGCCGCCCGGATTCGACGCCCCGCCGCAAGCGGCGCGGGCCGGGCTTTGCCGACGGGCCGGAGCGACTGATGGCCTGTTGCGTGCTGGTGGCCGCCCTGTTCGGCGCCGCGTTTCGCAAGGTCTCACGACGGGGCGCGCGCGAGTCGCCCGTCGCGACGGCACGGTGGTCGCCGCCGAAGGCCGCAGGGGCGGATTCGCGGTGATGGGTCGCCACTCAACGCGGCAAGGAGCAAAAATGAGCACATCGACGGTCGAACGATCCCAAGACGCCAAGGTCGGCTACCCGCTGACCGTTCCCGACGAGCCCAACGGGCCGGCCGTTCGAGCGCTGTTGCGGCGCACCGGAATCGGCGGGGTGACCGTGGCGGGCGCGGCCATCGCGGCGTCGGCGCTGAGCAAACGACCCGGTACGCGTGCGCTTGCCCTCGGCGCGCTGGCACCCGGCGCCGGCTACGTCTACACGCGCAGCCCACTGCGGTTCCTGGCGACCCTGGGAGCTTTCGCCGCATCGTTGGCGGCGTGGTTCGCCAGCGGGAACATCGTGCTGCCGCCGCTGTTGTGGGCGGCCGCGGCCTTCAATGCGCGCAAGCAGGCCATCCGCGGTCGCAGGGGCTGGAACGGCGCCCGGGTGGCGGTACCGGCGGCGCTGATCGGCGCGGCCGCGGCGGGCACCGTCGCCCGCCGTCGCGCGTTCCGCGCCGCACAGGATCGGGGCCGCGTGCGAGCCCAGTACCTGGCGACCGTGCCACGCATCGATCCCCGGCCCAAAGACACTGTCCGCGAAGAGCTTTCCCCCGAGGATCTCGCGACCCTGCGGTCCCTGTTCGATCGGGCATTACAGCCACTCGACATGTTCGACGGCTTCACCAAGATAGACCAGTTCCAGACCTCGGCGATCCGCTATCAACTCAACTTCATGCAGTGGGCACTCGCGATGGCCCAGTTGCACTACACGCCGTCGTTTCACGGCTACCTGTCCGCCGCGCAGCGCAACCTGATCGACAAGCTGACGCTGCCGCCGATCTGGCGCTACTGGGCCTTCGAGCAGACGTGGGGCAACCTCAGCCTGGACTGGGATCCGATGAAGCGCGACAACATCATGTTGTCGGGCTACCTCGGAACGATGCTGGGCGCCTACGAATCCAACACCGGGGATGACCGCTACCGCCGCAGCGGTGCGCTGTCCTTCCGGCTCGGGAGGCGCACGTGGCCGTACACCCATGACATGGTCGCCGCGGCCGTCCATGACAACATGCAGCGGTCGGGCATGACGTTGTTTCCCTGCGAGCCGAACTGGATTTACAGCGCCTGCAACATGACCGGCATCAACACCCTGTCGATGTCGGACAGGCTGCACGGCACGCGTTTCGTCGAATCCATCGGCGACACCTTTCGTCGCCGCCTCCGCGAGGAGTTCATCACCCCCGACGGGCGCGTGACCGCCATCCGGTCCGCCCGGTTGGGCGTCACCATCCCGATGCTCACTTCCACGATCGCGGATTGCGGCCTGGCCAGCATGCTGCACGCCTTCGATCCCGATCTGGCACAACGCTGCTGGTCGATCGTGCGGCGCGAGTTCATCGACACAGCCGGCGCGGAGCCCACCATCGCGCTGCGGGGATGGGATGCCATCGACACCGGTAACTACCGCAAGTCGACCTTGGCCGCCTTCGTCCCGGTGATGTGGGCAGCCGCCGAAATGGGCGACACCGAGCTCTACCGACTCTTGGCGGACTCGCTGGACCGCCAGCTGCCGCCCACCGAGACCGGCGGCACCCGGTGGTACGACGGACTGTCGACCAACATGAACGCCATGCTGGCACTCGCCCGGTTCAACCCGCCCGGTGGTCACCGCGCGCTGATCGCCGATGGTCCCGGTGCGACGGTGTTGGGCGGTCCCGTCCTGACGGGGGTCAGCTATCCAAACGTATTGGTGGCATCGACGCGCACCGACGGCACCGACCTTCGCCTGGTGCTGCGGCCCGGCGAGGGCCCGGCGCGGGCAGAGCTCGGTGTCGAACGGCTCGTCCCCCACGCGCGTTACCGCCTGCGTGGCGCGGTCGACGACGAAGTGGCGGCCGACGATCGCGGCCGGCTGACGGTCGCCGTCGATCTGGCCGGGACGCACCGAGGTCGCGCTTGCGCCGATCCCCTAGTCACCACCTCGGCGCGAGCTCACCTCCAATGCGGCCACGACAAAAGGATTGACGTATGAAGAAGGTTCTGGTCACCGGCGCCGGATCGGGCATCGGCAAGGAGTTCACCAAGCTGTATTTGCAGGACGGCTCCCGGGTCCTGGCGGTCAGCCTCCTGCAGACCGAACTCGACCGGCTCAGTGACGACTTCCGATTCGCGGAGTCACGGCTGGACACCCTCCAGATGGACCTGGCCAAGCCCGACGCGGCGTCGGCCTTGCTGCGGTGGTGTGAGGAGAACGACTGGTTTCCCGACACGCTGATCAACAACGCGGGCTTCGCCTGCTTCGGGGATGCCACCGACTTGTCACCGGAGCGGGTGGCGAACATGTTGGAGCTCAACGTGACCACGCTGACCATGACCTCGATGCTGTTCGGCCGCCGGATGAAGGAGCGAGGGCACGGCGCGATTCTCAATGTCGGTTCGACGGCCGGGATGGTTCCCTCGGTGCGCATGGCGTCCTACTGCGCCAGCAAGTCGTACGTGAACACCTTCACGTATGCGCTGGCCGCCGAGCTGAGGCCATACGGCGTCAAGGTCACGTGCCTGACCCCCGGCGCCACCCAAACCAAGTTCGCGCAGGCCGGCGGCATCGACGACTTCTCCGGTAAGTCGTTGCTGCACAATATGTTCGAGAAGGGCAAGGCGGGTTCTCCGGCCCAGGTGGCCCGGGCCGGATACGACGCGCTGGCCGCCGGAAAGAGGCAGGCGCTGGTCGGCAAGGGGTCGACGTTCGCCGCCGTGCTCTCGCGCGCGGTGTCGCAGAAAAACCTGCCGAGGCTGATCAGGAACCCGTGATGTCGGTACAGGCGGGTGATGCCGCGAAGGTCGGCCACAGCAGGCCGCTGTCTCCCGGCGTGTGGATCGCGGCGGCCGCCGAGATCGCGGTCGCCCTCGCGATCGCGACGCTGATGCTGCGGACCGGCGATACCGCGGCCACAACCGGGCATGGCGCGCCGGACATGGCGGACATGCGTTCGCCGTCGGCGCCCGAATCGGGTTGGGATCCAGTCCTGTTCGTCGCCGCCGGGCTGACCGCGGCGGCGATGTTCTGGTGGCTGGCCACCCGGGCCCGGATTCCCGCCATCCTGGCCGCCGCCGGGCTGACCGGTATCGGCACGTCCGCGACCGTGCGAGTCATGGCCCTGCACTCCCACCTCGTCGGGATGGCGGCGCTCGAGGCGCTCCTCGTCGGCGTGCCGCTACTGCTCGTCGCGACGGTGCGCCGGGAACGGGCCGCTTCTCGGCATTCCAGGATCTGGACGGCGGGGGTTCTGGTCGCCGTCGCCCTCAATTCGGCGCTCCTGATCGGACTGCACCTGCCGGCCGTCCATGATCACGGCGCGCACCTGGACATCGTCCCGCTCTGGCTCACCCTCTTGGTGGTGGCGACCGGGCTTGGCTACTGGGGAGCCATATTGCTCACCGCCGGGCGCGTCGGCCCCGCCTGGCGGCGTGGCGCGCTGATCATCGGTCAGGAGGTCGCGGCGATCCTCGGCCTGGCGGCCGTGCTCCGGCCGTCCGCGCACACCCAGCACGGCGGCGTGCTGGGGTTGTCGCCCGCCGTGGACCAGCGCCTGGGCGGGGTGCTCATGCTGGTCGCCTGCGCCGCCGTCACCCTGCCCCTCGCCAAACGCCTGGAACCGCAATACCTTCGAACGGAGCGCGATGTCCACTGATCTCGACCGGCCTGCGCCCCCGGTGACCGACGTCCTGTCGGCCGACTTGAGCGCGATGCTGGATGCCCAGCGGTCCGACTTCCTGCGGGCCGGATCGCCCTCGGTGGAGCTGCGGCGCGACCGGATCGATCGGCTGATCCTGCTGCTCACCGAAGGCGCCGACGAATTCTCGGCAACGCTGCACGCCGACTTCGGAAACCGCCCGCACGCCATCAATCTGGTGTCGGAAGTCGCCGGCATTCTCCCGGACCTGCTCGCGACCCGCCGACACCTGAAGTCGTGGATGCGACCGCAGCGCATCGCCTCGGCCGCGCTGCTCGGGATGCCGACGGTCGTGGAGAACAAGCCGTTGGGTGTGGTCGGCGTCATCGGCCCGTGGAACTTCCCCGTCAGCCTCGTCGTCCAGCCCGCCGCCGCCGCATTCGCCGCGGGAAACCGGGTCATGATCAAGTTCTCCGAGGTCACTCCGCGCACCGCCGAGCTGTTCGCCGCCAAGGCCGCAACGTATTTCGACCCCACCGAGCTCACCGTCGTCACCGGCGGCCCCGAGGTCGGTGCGGCGTTCAGCGCGCTGCGCTTCGACCACCTGTTCTTCACCGGCTCGCCGCAAGTCGGTGCGCTGGTCGCCTCCACGGCGGCCAGAAATCTGGTCCCGGTCACCCTCGAACTCGGCGGCAAGAACCCCGCCGTCATCGCCCCCGACGCCGACGTGCCGGAGATGGCGCGGCGGGTGATGGCGGCCCGGTTGGGCAACGGCGGCCAGATATGCCTTTGCCCCGATTACGTTTTCGTTCCGCGCGACCGGATGGCCGAGTTCGTCGCCGCGGCCTGCGAACACGGGAGGGCCGCCGCCCTGGCCGACGACGGTGCGGGCCTGGTGAGCATCGTCGACGACAAGAACTTCGAGCGCGTGACGGCGCTGATCGAGGACGCCCGGGCACGCGGCGCGACGGTCCACGACAGTGGGACTCCGTTGGACGCAGCGCGGCGACGCGTTCCCCCCACCGTGTTGGTGGGCGTCACGGACGAGATGCGCATCACCGGCGAGGAGGTCTTCGGGCCGGTGCTGTCCGTCCTGCCCTACGACACGATCGCACAGGTGTGTGACTACGTCACGGCCCGTCCGTCGCCGCTGGCGGTGTACTGGTACGGCCCAGGCGGTCCCGGCCTCGACGAATTCCGCGCCAAGACGCAGAGCGGCGGGATGGCCATCAACGACTTCGCCGTGCACTGCGCGATCATGGCGGCTCCGTTCGGTGGGGTGGGGCGCAGCGGGTCCGGCGCCTATCACGGCAAAGCCGGGTTCGACACCTTCACCCATCGGCGCACCGTCACCACGAGTCGCTTGCCGATGAGCTTCGCGGGTCTCATCACACCGCCCTATCCGGCGGCGCTCTCGCCGGCGGTATCCGGTTACATCCGTTTCGAACGCTTCCGCGCGCGCCGGCGCAGGAGTCGTGGCGCTCGCTGACCGAGCCCGCACGACTGGCGCTCGCGACTACCCGGCACCGTCATCGCAGACAGGCCCGCAGCACCTTGCCCACCTCCTGGGCAAGTCGGACGTCGGCCCAGCCCCGCTCCAACCCCTGCGCGACAACCGGCAGGGCGGCTTCGACTTCGCGGGTCGGCCCGGGCAATGCGATGAGACGCGTCCACGCCACCTCGCCGACGCCGATGCGCACGTGCGGCTTGACATGGCGTCCGTGTCCCACCGCGTAGGTGGTGAGGACTTCCGTTGCCAAATTCGGATCGCAGCGTTGCAGCGCCTCGATGGTGCGGTCCTTGTCTTCGGCTCCGACTCCACCGGTGCTGATGACTACGCCGAAACCCTCCGAGACCAGTCGCAGCACCCGACCGACGATGGCGTCCTCGTCATCGACGACGGCACCCGCGGCCGTCACCTCGAAGCCGGCGCGTCCTAAAATCTCCTGAGCCACTGACATATTCGTGTCTTTGATATTGCCTGCCACCACCTCCGGTCCCGTCGATAGGACCGCAACGCGGCGCGACACATGAGCGCGGAGCCGGTCGTCGATCTCGGCTGCCCGGGTCAGGGTCGGTTCGACCTCGTCGGCCGGGGTTCCGATCATGCCCAGGACGCCCCGGGAGTGAACCGACGCCGCCGCCGACACCGTGACACCTGCCACCGTGCCGACCGCGGCCAGCAACTCGGGTTCTCGTCCGACGATGCCGGCGAGCTCCATTCGAGGTTTCAGCACGTCGAACACCAGGTGGTCGTCGCGTGCGTCGGTCACGAACACCGACTCGGGCTTCAGGTCCAGCGCCCGCGCCGCCGACGCTGCCAGCACGCGCAGGTCAGCGCCGTTCAACGTGACTCCGCGGACCCAGACCTCGGTCTTGTCAAGCAGTTCGACTTCAGGCATGGTGGCGCAACGTAACGCTGGACAGGTCACGCTGGGCGAGCCATTTGGGCATCCGCACCTGCTCCACATCCTGGATGACCCGTGGCGCCGCTCGGCGAAGTTCCTCCGCAAGCGACGCCGAGACATGCATGGCACCCGGGAGCCCGTCGTACACAATGACGTTGTCGGAGTTGGCGATCGCCTTGGCTCGCCGCATCGCGTCGGCGAGCCCGTCGGTCACCTCGGCGGCATCACCGATCCAGCATGCGGACGGATCCTGAGCCAGCCAGTCCATCACCTGGCGGCTGGTGACGAAGGTGGGCACCCCCTTCAGCAGATACAGGTACGGCACCCCGCCGGCCATGTAGTTGATGACGTAGGCCTTGATGTTGGCGTTCTCCCCCATCATGTACTGCCCCACCAGCCCGCGGATCGACTCGGGCAGCAGCACCGCGTACAGCGCCGGATTGTCCAGATCGAGCCAGTCGGCGTTGGAGTAGTACAGGACGTCGAACGGTATCCCGCCGGCGTAGCTGTAGACGGTGCTGCCGTGACCGTCGAAGACGACGGACACGTCTTTGATCTCACTCATCAGCCGAATCAGTACGGCGTAGTTGCGGAAAATGTCGGTGGCCACGCGGCGATCGAGCCGCTCGAGGTCGTTGTCGGCGTCGACGTCGATCACCCCTTCGGGGCTGGTGTTGAGCACCACGGTGGACACATACCGCTGCTGGATGAAATCGCTGTCGAAGACCGCGCGGGCGACGAGTTGCCCGGTGCGCGGCCCGTAGCCGAAATGGTAGGCGGACCGGGTTTCCAGCCGGGTGTAGCCCATGCCGAACGGTTTGAACAACCGATCCACCATGCGGTGCAGGTAGCCTTCGCGCATCTCGGTGACGTGGGTGTGGATGAAGTGATCGGCGCTGAACAGCTGCCGGGTCAGATACATCGGCCCGACGCGGGTGTCGATTTCGACACCTTGGCCGATCTGCGGGCATTCCCTCGCGTCACCGAAGCGCCGCTCGAGGTCGAAAATCCGCATCCAGTCCGGATTCTCGATGTGGCCCATGGACTCCGCGATGCGCAGCCGCACCGTCGCGCCGGTCACCGCCGCCACGTGCCGCTGGATCTCTTCCAGCATCGCCACGTAGGCCATGCCGGACAGGGCGAAGCCGTGCGGGTTGGCCAACAGGTTGACCCGCTCACCGGGTTTGATGCTCGACCAGTCGACAGTCTCGAGCCGCGCGCGGGTACGCGCCCGCACGTCGTCGGTCCCGGTGGGCCCCAACCGGCTATCCGGCGTCCAGATCGGATCCGGCAGCCAGGGCGTCAATTCGCGGATCGGCAGGGTCACGATGTCGTCGAGGTCGGCGGCGCGATTGGCGACCACCTCCGCGGGGCGGCGACCGTTCCAGGTCGGCAGCAGCTGCGGAGCGGGCATCGGGCCGATCGCCATGGTCAGGCCTCATCCATGTTGAAAAGCATTGCATTGACGTCCTTTTGCAACCGCAGATGCGGGTAGGCCGCCACCAGCTCCGGGTCGACCCGGCCGTCCGCGCCGACGAAGTTCATCAGCCTGCCCGGCACCCCGTACCACTGATAGCCGTTGCGCGGATTGCGCGCGGCATCACCGTGTCCCGCCGCGGCCAGCAGGCGCAGGATCGGGTCGAGGCAGATTTCCGTGCACCCGGTGCGCGCGCCGGTTCGCCGCGCCACGTCTTCGGGCGTATGGGCGCCGTCGAGCACCGCGCCGGCCAATTCACCGGCCACGGTGTCGGTGCACACGCATACCAGCATGTCCGGCAGCAGCCCGACCTGCATGCAGAGCTCGCCGATCGCCTCGGGTGAGGCCGCGGCGGGAGACGTGCCCACCTCGAAGGGTTGATCCAGCGGCCGCATCACGATGGCGTCGTCGGGGCACAACTCCAGGCAGTTCTGTGCGTTGTAGCAGACGTCCTCCCGGACGACCGCGACGTTGCGGCCGGGGCCCGGCTCGTCGGGGCGCCTCGGGCGCATCGAAATGGCGACCGTGGGGCAGGTCAGCACGCACTTGTTGCACCCGGTGCAGCGGTCTTCGACGATGTCGGCCACCATGGCGACCCGTTTGGCCATGAACGCCTCCCAAACCCGTGACCTTAATGCGGATTAAGACGAGGGTAATTCGGACGCGGCCCGTCCGTCAATGTACGCCCGGGGGGATGCCGGGGAAGGGCCCGGCGAGCGCACATAGGCCAAAAACATGTCGACCAGCTGGTCGGTGAGGGCGAGCAGCGACTCACCGGCCAAACCCGTATCGGTGGCGACCTCGACGCCCAGCAGGCTGCTGGTCAACAGCTCCGTGGCCGCGTCCACGTCGACATCCGCCCGGACCTCGCCGCGGGTAATGCCGCGCTCGAGCACGTCGACGACGAAGCTCACCCAGGCACCGCGGGCCCGCTCGATGGCCAGCTTCACCCTCGGCGATTCGGGAATGTGCAGTACCGCGTCGTGGATGATTCGAAGCCGCGCGCTCGGTGTGGTTGCCCAGCGGGACAACCGAATCCGCAGCCGCTGTGCCACCGATGCCGCGGGGTCGTCGGTGCTGCGGATGTCCTCGGCATACTCGCGGGCGGTGGTCTCCAACACCTGCTCGAGCAAATCGGTGCGGCTGGAGAAATGGGTGTAGATCGCCGGAGCCGTCAGGCCGGCGGATTCGGCGACTTGAGCCAGGGTGACGTCGGCGAATCCCTGCTGCGCCACCACGTGCTGGGCGATCCGAATCAACTCGTCACGCCTGCTGCCCGGTCGCGGGGGCGGTCGTTCCTCCGGTGGAAGCCCACGCGACGCAGGACGGTCCGCCGGTGGTTGCGACTGCGGCATTGTCGCCTTGGCGCGGCCCAGTACCCATCCCGCCAGGCGCCAACAGTATCGAGCCACTTCTTCCTCGGGCGGCAACTGGCCGGCGTGCAGGCGAATCATGGTGTGGCTCAGCATGGTGCCGGTGAGGATTTCCATCAGGGTCTCCGCCGGCATGTCGGGCACGGACTCACCGCGGCCGGCCGCCCGCTCGATCACCGCCGCGGCGAGGCCGATCATCCCTTCCGAAACCTCGGCCATCAGCTGCCTGAACGGCTTTGTCTCGTCGTGGAATTCGGTGGTGAGCCGCAGCAGCGCCGCCCCGTCGGGAGACACGTACAACCGCATCAGGTCGCGCGCGTATCCGGCCAGCTCTGCTTGGGCATCGCCGAGGTCCTCGATGCGCGGTGGGAGGGGAATTTGACGCAGCGCGTCCATCAGCAACTGCTCGGGGTTCTGCCACCGCCGATACAGCGCCGGCTTCCCCACGCCGGCCCGCGCGGCGACGTTGGCGAAAGTCACTTGCGTTTTGCCGGATTCGCCGTAGATCGACCGCGCCGCCGCCAATGCGCGAAGTTCCACGTCGGGGTCTCGGGGCCGACCGCTCCCCGGCCGCAGCTGTGGCATATTCGGCTCCTGGGTGACATGGAATGATGCTGCCGTCAACTTATCCGATCCCAGGGCGCGAGAGGGCGACGAACGCACGTCCCGGCGCATACGGCGCCTCGTCGAGCATGATCGAGCGCAGTCCGGGAGCCTCCCCGCGCATCACCTCGAATATCTCGTCCAGCACAGCGCGCGACACTCGAGAGCGCGCGTCGGCGGCGACCTCTACCAGGACGTCGTCGCCGTTGATTCGGCACCGGGCCACGCCGAGTCCGGTGCGGTCACGCAGCAGCTCCTCCCCCCGGTCGACCGCGCGCAAAAGTTCGGCGGTGACAGCGGTTCCGGTGTAGAGCCGACTGGCCAGGCACGGCGCTGCGGGCAGGTCATGCCAGGATCTGCCGCGGCTTCGTGCCAACGCGCGGATGTGGTCCTTGGTCAGGTGCGCCTCGACGAACGGATGCCGCACACCGTGTTCGGCGGCCGCCACCAGGCCGGGCCGGTACTCGCCCAGATCGTCGGCGTTCGCGCCGCTCAGCACCGTCCAGCCGGCACCGCGCCGCCGTGCCGCCACCGCGATCCGGTCCAGCTCGGCGTACAGGTTCGCCTTGCAGAAGTAGCAGCGGTTGCGCGGATTGGCCAGGTAGCGCGGGTCATCGAATTCCGGTGACTCCACGAGCTCCAGCCGCCATCCGAGTTCGCCGGCCACCTGCCGGACCCGTCGGGTGGCCGCAGGCGGGACCGCCGGAGTAACGGAGTGAACGATTTGCGTTGTGCGCGGACCCAGTTCGTGTGCAACGTCGGCCAGCAACAGGCTGTCCACGCCGCCGCTGCAGGCGATCACCCGCCGGGGTGAGCGCTCCAGCGCCGCGGCCAGCGTGTCGAACAGCGCATGCGGGGTCAATCGACGACCTCCATGTGCAAGTCCCACAGCGGCGCGTCGAGTACCGCCCGGCCGATGTCGACGATGTCGGCGCCGATATCCGCAATCCGTTGCAGCTGGCCGGCGTCCACACCGCCGGCGTACGCGACGCGGACAGCGCGGCCGCGCGTCCAGGCAGGGCCGCGCAGACCGCCTCCAGATCGGCCAGGCGCCCGGTGTCGACCATGACCACCGCCGCGCCGGCGTCGACCGCTCGCAACGCCTGGCCGACGTCGACGACTTGCACGGACACCGGTCCGTTGCGCAGCTCGCGCGCGGCCGTCACGGCAGCCGCGACGCCGCCGAACATGGCGACCTGGTTCTTGCCGACGTAGACGAAGTCGCCGTCGAGCAGCCGGTGGGACAGTCCGGCGACGTCGAGGCCGGCCCGCAGCGCGGGTTTGAGCGCAGCGGGTAGCTTCTTCCAGCCGCCGCACACAATCCGCAGTCCTTCGGGTGCCGCGGCCTTGATCTCGGCGCCCCGGCGCGCGATGCCGCCGGCGAATCCCAGCACGCCCATCGCGTGGTCTTCGGCGACCGAGATCTCCCAGGCGCTGCCTTCGATGTTGACCAGCGGCTGCCCCGCCTCGGCCCGTTCTCCCTCGACGGCGACGATGTCCCATCGCCCGGCCGGGTCGGCCGACGGCGGGACGACCAGTGCCGTCCCGGCGACCAATCCCGGCTCGGTGGGACTCACCACGGCGCGATGGCGATTCGTCAAGCCGGCGACGAGTTCCGCGGTGATGCGACGGGGTTTGGCGGGCAGCAGCGTCACAATGCGGTGACCTCCCGCACGCCTTGCTCGAACGCCTCCTGCGAGGCGGTCGGACGCACCGCCCGCAGTTTCATCAGCTTGGTACGGTTGCCCTTCAGTTTGGCCTTGCCCGTGGCGATTGCCCGCACGCCGAGAGCAAGGTTCTTTTCGATCAGCACGTCGTGCGCCAATTCGCTCGTCGTCGTCAATGTCGCCTCGGCGTCCTCGGAATAACCCGGTTCGAACCAACATCCCCGATACGTGGCCTGCACCCCAGCGTCGGTGACATCGACGTTGACCACCAAGCCGCGTAACGGCTCGGGCAGTTCGGGCTCGCCCTTGGCCCAGCAGGTCGTTGACCGCCACGAAGCCACTCAGTGCTGAGGAACGGATAGGTCTGGCTCATCGTGCCTCCCGGCTTGAAATAGCGTTGTCCAGTCAGCCTTGTTCATCGCGGTCCCGCAGGTGCGCGCGCAGCCGGGCCGCGATCGGCTCGGCGAGGTCGGCGCCCCGCCTGCCGGCCCGCAAATGCTCCAGCAGGACCGGCGCCGCGAGTCGAACTTCTTCATTGGGCCCGGGCAGGGCCACGATCACGCTGCCGTGCAACTCGCCCACCCCAATTCGGATGCCCGCCTTGACGTGGCGCGGATGGCCCGGAGGGAAATAGGTCAGATATGGTGTTGCCGCCCGCGGATCCACCTTGAGCAAGGCCTCGATGGTGTGATCCTTGCTTTCTGCCCCCACCCCCCCAGTCGTGATCACCACGCCGTAGCCAGCCTCCACGGCGGTGCGGATGCGTCCGGCGATCAGGTCGCGGTCGTCTCGCACCGTCCCCCCGAACGAGACCGACTCCGAGAGCGATCGGATCCAGCCCTCGCTGCTTGAGGTACTTGGGCAATAGCTCTTTGTCGACGAGCCGGCTGCATCCGGGTGCATTCGCCAGCAGCTGTTCTCCCATGGACGGGGTCAGGTTCATGGCACCGTAGCTGCCGTCGAAGCACAGCAGATTGTTTGATCCGCCGGCCCTCTCGCGCGCCATCTCGACCGCGTGGAACAGGTCTTCGGCCACCTCGGCATACTCCAAGAAGTCCGAGTTGGCGAAGTCGCGCGCCATGACATCGGCCATCTCGCGATCCGCAATGACCGTCGGGTAAACCATCGGCAGCGCCAGCACCGTGAGGCCGATCAGCGCATGGTTGAGCACCAGCGCCTTGATTCCGAGCGAAACATTGCCGCCGACAAGGTGTTCGACATCGGCGGTTTCGTCGGGCAGGTCGAGGTCCCACCAATCGCGTCCGTTGAAAAATAGCTGACCGAAAATCATTCCGCCGGCGTGGATGTAGTACGGCCACCTGGCACCGTCGATGATCGGGATGCAATCCTCGACGGTTCGCAGCAGCGCCAGCATCTTGCCGTACGAGCGCAACATGTCGGCAGTGGTGCGCGCACCCAGTTTGTCCAGGTCGTTGTCCGCGTCGACTCCGGTGATCCCGTCGGGAGAACTCTTCATCACCACCGAGAAAGCGAGCTTGCCGCGAACGAAGTCCGAATCGGCGATGGCGCGACCGATCAGGTTGCCGGTGCGCGGGCCCATCTGCATGTGGAAGATCGACCGAGTCTCCATGCGGGCGTATGACATCCCGAATGGCTTGGTGATGCGGTCGATGGCCCGGTGCGCGTAGACCTCGCGCGGATCGTCGTAGTGGGTGTGGATGATCCAGTCGGCGCTGTAGACAGCCCGGATGCCGTGCAGGGGCCCGAGCACCGTCTCGATCTCGATGCCTGCGTCGAGCGGGTTCGCGCCGACGACCTTGCCGTGATACCGCTTGCCCAAGCCGTAGTAATCGATGAATTCCTGGGGTTCCTTGCGGCCATGCCAGGCGATCACCACGAGCTTGACGTTCTGACAGCCGGTGCGCGAGACGATTTCGTCGCGGATGGCGCCCAACATCTCGGCATAGCCGAAGCCGCCATCGATGCCAAAACCATGTTCGGAGCAGATGACATTGACCCGCTGATTGGGCTTGATCACGGTCATGTTAACCGCGGCCAGCGCGGCCAAGGTCGCGCGGCGCACCGGCCCGCCATCCTGACTGTGGCGGAAGATGGCCGATGGAATGTCAGGAAAGAGTTGGGTGACCGGAAGCGATGCCATTCCCGGTAAGTCCTTGGCGCGCAACGACCGGACCGCCGGGCCGTAGATCGATGGCATGATTGCGGGCGGTTCGACCGGAGGGTTGAGGGTTGTACTGCCGGCGGTAATCGTCATCGAAGTTCCTTCTCGGTATCAGAAATCCACATCGGCTTCGACTATTTCTTGGCGGCGCCATTCCTGCTCGGCACGTATCTGGAACAAGGGATAGCGAGCGTCCAGTTCGGGGTCGATATCCATCAACGACTGGTCATTCGCATACCGGCGCACTTTCGAGCTGTCCTGGGCATTCCCCGTGCCGGCCATCACCAGTCGGCGCAGCGGAATGCTGCAGTACATCAGGCACCCGGATTGCACGCCGATCCGAAGTGACAACTCCTCATAGCTACTTGCGCCCTTGAGGATGGTCACGGCAATTTCCTGCGCGGTGGTGTTCGCGCAAGGGCAGACCAAGTGGCCGGGCGCCATGTCGGCAGCGCGGCAGAGTTCCTTCACCGCCTCCGAGTCGACGTCTGTTGGATCGAATTCCTGGACGATTGGTTCGTCGCGGTTGATGGTGTTCAAAGCGTCGTCATCGCACGAGTCGATACACCGCACGCACGCGATGCATTTGTCGTTGTCGACCACGGCCAACGCCGCGGTCTTCGGGCCGACCATAACGATCGCCCCGGTCGGGCACACTCGTTCGCACCGGTAACAGCCGGTGCAGTTTTCGTCGATGACCTCGATGCCGAGGTGGATCGTGTTCAACCCGCACCCCTCTTGATACGTACCACCTTAGTCCGTAATGTAGCCAACAATGGAGCACGCGGATGGATATGTCAAGGATGCCGGCGCCGGGGCCGACGGCATGCTGGTCTACGACCACGACCGCACGGCTCGGATCGGCATGCCCGAGGCGGTGTTCTGCCTCAACAAGCACATCGATGACGTGGTCGGCCACCGTCGAACGCCTCGACGTCCCCGCTGTCGGACCGGTGCTGTTCACCCGAATGTCCCGGCAGCAGTACGAGGCGGTCAGCGGCCGGACCGGCGCGCTGCTGGACTACGAACGCCTCTCCCAGACAGCGTTTCTCAACGGCACCCTCGCGGAGCGGGACGCCCGCGTGGGCGTCGTGGCGGCCGGAACATCCGACCGGTCGGTGGCGCTGGAGGCCCAGCGCACCCTGCAGTTCCTGGGCATCACCGCGCGGCTGCACGTCGACGTCGGTGTGGCCGGGCTGTGGCGGCTGCTCGACCGGGTCGACGAGCTCCGGCGGGAACAGGCGCTGATCGTGGTCGCCGGCATGGACGCCGCGCTGGCCTCCGTGGTCGGCGGGCTGGTCGCCTGCCCGGTCATCGCCGTGCCCACGTCGACCGGTTACGGGGCCGCCCACGACGGTCAGACGGCGCTGAACGCCATGCTGGCGAGCTGCGCTCAAGGCGTGGTGGTGACCAACATCGACAACGGATTCGGCGCCGCGTGCGGTGCGGCGCGGATCGTGCTGGCCGCCAGATGACTTCGACGCTGTACCTGGACTGCGTCGGCGGTGTCGCCGGCGACATGCTGCTCTCGGCACTCATCGATGCGGGGGCGTCCCCCGATGCGATTCGCTCCGGGCTGCCGGTCGGCGATGTCGTTCTGGACGTGCGTGCCGTGCAGCGTCATGGCATCGCCGCCACGGCATTGAGCGTGGCGGCGCCACCCGAGCATGCTCATCGCCGCCTGGCGGACATCCGGCGAATCATCGACTCGAGCGCGATGCCCGACCGCGCAAAAGCCCGGGCACACCAGGTGTTCGCGCTCTTGGCGCAGGCCGAGGGCCGTGTGCACAGGATCGCTCCCGAGGAGGTGACCTTCCACGAAGTCGGCGCCATCGATGCCATCGTCGACATCTGTGGTGTGGCCCTGGCGCTGGACGAGCTCGGCGTCGACGACGTAGTGTGCTCCCCGCTTCCGCTGGGGCACGGGACGATTCGCAGCGCGCATGGGGTGCTTCCCCTTCCCGCACCGGCCACGCTGGAGATCCTCCGGGGTGCCGACACCTACGGGGTCGACGTCAGGGGCGAAACGGTCACACCCACCGGCGCCGCGCTGGTCGCGTCATTGAGCGACCGTTTCGGCGCGATGCCGGCCATGACGTTGTCGGTCATCGGCACCGGTGCGGGCAACGCGGATTGGCCCGGTGTGCCCAATGTCGTCCGCGCACTGTTGGGTCAGCCGAGTCGTCATGTTGCGGAGCCCGGCCAGGCTGCCCTGGTTCTCGAGACCAATCTGGATGACATGCTGCCGGAATGGGTGCCCGACGTGTTGGCAGCGTGCTTGAGTGCCGGCGCCCATGACGCGTGGACCACGCCCGCAACGATGAAACTGGGCCGGCCCTGGACTGACGCTGTCGGCACTGGTGTCGACCGCCAGCGAACGAGAAGTCGCCAGGGCGATTCTGCGGCATTCCACCACGCTTGGCATCAGGGCGCGGAGGGTGGAACACCGATGGGCCCTCGAACGCAGATTCGCCACCGTCACCGTCGGCGGCCACGACATCGCCGTCAAAATCGGTTCCCTCGACGGCGAAACCGTCAACGTCAAACCGGAACACCGGGACTGCGTCCGGGTCGCCGAATTGACCGGGCGCAGCGTCAAGTCGGTGTGGGCCCAGGCTCTGGCCGCGGCGCAAGGGCTGCCCCCGTCCGGATCGTCTCCTGACACCAACCAAACAAGTTCCGCCGCTTGTCATGACGCTGTCGCGGATGGCAAGCAGAGCTGGTGACCCCGCGGGCCGGGCCGCCGCTCATCCACTTGGGCGGCCATGGTCACCACAGCAGTACCGGCTTGATCACCGTGCCGGCCGTCTGGTCGGCGATGGCGACATTGATGTCCTCGCTGCCGTATCTCGTGACGAGCTGGTCGATCGGGAAGCGGCCACCCTTATAGAGGTCAACGAGTTCGGGTATGAACGCCTCGACCCGGCTGTCACCTTCGATGCAGCCGCGCAGCGTCTTGCCCGTGATCAGCATGTCCTGAACGTTGATGGTGACTTCCGGCGCGCCGAGGCCGAGAACCACGAGCTCACCCCGGGTGGCCAACGCGGCGAGAGCCTTGCTGATCACCGCCGGGATGCCCGTGGTGTCGACCGCGTGCGTGGCACCACCCGAAGTCGCCGATGCGATCTGCGCGTCCGCCCCGTCGACGGACGGGTCGACGGCGATCGCCCCGAAGGCCTCCGCCTGCGCCCTGCGGGACGGAAGCGGGTCGACCGCGACGATGGTCCGCACCCCCAGCGTTCGTGCCGCCAGCAAAGCGGCGAACCCGACGCTGCCGACCCCGTAAACGATCAGGCGCGAGTCCGGCTGCGGGCGAAGGACGTTCAGCACGGCGCCCGCCCCGGTCTGGAAACCGCACCCCAGCGCCGCAACGACAGCCAAGTCGACGTCATCGCCCACGATCACCACATTGTCCCGGCCCGCGAGGGCGTAACCGGCGAAGCTCGACTGGCCGAAATAGTTGCCCAATAACGGGTTTCCTTCGCTGTGCAACCTAGGCGTGCCGTCAGGTCGATGACCGAGGGCATTGAGGGCCACGGTCTGTTCGCAGTAGGCGGGATGGCCGCCTTGGCAGCAGGTACACCCGCCACAACTTCGGTAGCTCAGCACGACACGGTCACCGGGCCGCACATCGGCGATCCCCGACCCGACCGCGGCCACGACACCGGCGCCCTCGTGGCCCAGCAGGCACGGGCCCATTTCGGCCGGGAGCACACCCTTGAAGAACAGGTCCGTGTGGCAAATGCCGGTCGCGGTGATCTTGACCAGGATCTCATCGTCGCGAGGATCGTCGACGATGACTTCTCGAAGCGCGAAAGGCTCGTCCGGCCCTGTCGAGACCGCCCCGATCGTGGTTGTCGGCATGCTGGACCTTTCCCTCAGACGGCACGGCGGGCGCCCCGTCGTTTTTACGACGATGAGCGTCCGAAACAGGCTAATCTTGACACAGCCCACACCGATATGGAGGCGTCCTTGAAGAATTGGACCTCCCAATGGGGAGCCCCGCTCTCGGGCAGCGTCACGGCGCACTCAACCGCTGCGGCCCAAGACATTTGGGACGCTCTGACCGACGTCACCCGGATGGGCGAATGGAGCCCGGAATGCACCGGATGCAGGTGGATTGGCGACGACCACATCGGCGTCGGCGCACAGTTTCGCGGATTCAATCGATGGGGCCCGCTGCGCTGGTCGACGACGTGCACCATCGACGTCTTCGACGTCGACCGCCGCTTCGCCTACTCCGCACGACACTCGTCGGGAGCGACGACGCGATGGACCTACGAGCTGCGCTCCCATCAGGCCGGCACGACCGTCACCGAGAGCTTCGAATCCGTAGACAGCCCGACGGCGGTGCTGATCGCCGACCGGCTCGCGCGGCGCCCGGGCCGGCTGCATCGCCACATGAACGCCACCCTGACGCGGCTGCTGCGCCACGTCGAGCAGCGGGGCGCGGCGGCGGGAGCCTGATGGTCAATTCGCCGATCAGTTCGGGACATTCAGCCCGGCCGAGGCGGCGATCGCGTCGCGATGCACCGCTGACGGGCCCATCAGGGTCGCGTTGACGCGTGCGCGCCGCGCGTACCGGTGTGCCGGGTGCTCCCACGTGAAACCGATGCCACCGTGGATGTGGATGCACGACTCGGCGGCATTGAGCGCGGCCCGGCAGGCCACGACGAATGCCAGCTCGGCGTCGATGGACGCTGCGCTCCCGACGGCGTGGTCAAGCACGGCGTCCGCAAGCTCGACATCCAGCAACACCTCGGCGCAGCGGTGTTTGATCGCCTGGAAGGAGCCGATGGGCGAGCCGAACTGGTTGCGCGTCTTCGCGTACTCGACCGCCGTTTCCAGGCAGGTGCGTGCCACGCCCAGCTGCTCGGCGGCGACCGCGAGCAGCCCGCGCCGGTAGGCCGCCGCGAGCGCCCGGACGGCCACGGCCTGGCCGGCCAGCAGCCGGGCCGGCGCGTCGGTCAACGCGACGGTGATCAGCCCGCGGGTGTCGTCGAGCTGGTCGGCCGGCACGGTATGAACTTCGTTGGCGGCCAACGCAAACAGGGCCAGGCCCGAGTCGGTGGAGGCCGCGGTCAAGACCGTGTCCGGCGGCGACGGCGTCGAGATCCCCCAGACGGTCCCGCCGAGCAGCCACTCGCCGTCGGTCACGGTCGCGACGACGGGGGACGTCGACGTCACCCATGCCCCGTCGGCGTCGGCGACCGCGACGGCGCATCGGACGTCCCCCTTGGTCAGGCCGGCCGACAGCGTGGCCGCCGCGTCGGTGTCGGCGTGCGTCAACAGCGTCGCCGCCAGCACCGCGGTCGGCAGGAAGCTCGACGGCGCCAGCGCGCGCCCGAGTTCCGTGCCGACGAGGGCCATTTCGCGGTCTCCCAGGCCGAGCCCGCCGAGGTCGGCGCCGACCAGCAGCGCGGCCAGGTCCAACTCGTCGACGACGTCACCGGCGCTCGCGCTCAGCGCCCGGCGCGTGGTCGCCCTCAAGTCCTCGAGCAGCTCGACACTCACGTCAACCCTCCTCCTCCAGCTAGAGCGAAGAGAAGTATAACCAGGTTAACCCGAAGCGGCCGGGTGCCGGACTCAGCCGATGAGGTCCAGCAGCTCGCGCTGCCCCTGGCTCTCGAGCATCTGCTCGGTGGTCTCCTCCAGGTGGCGGCGCCACAGCAATTCGGCGTCGGCCGCCTTGCCGTCCTCGACCAGGCGAACCAGCTTGCGGTGCACGCGGTGCGCCAACTCGGCGGCGGCCCGCTTCTGCGTGTCGTCGGTCGCGTGCCTCCAGACGGCCTCGGTGTGGGCGGTCGTGATCTCGGCCATGATATGGGCGAAGAGCGCAAGGGTGTTGCTGCCGGACAATTCGACCACCAGGGTGTGGAATTCGGCGTGCGTCCTGCCCCATCGTCGTGGGTCGTTGATGGCGCCGGCTTCGGAATCCAGCGCTTCGCGCAACCGCTGGAGGGTCGATGGTGTCGCGTTTTCGGTCAGCAGGCGCACCGCGGGCGGTTCGATGATCGCGCGGGCGCGGAACACGTCGAAGACGGTGGTGTGGCCGTACTGAAGCAGTCCCCCCGCCTGGCGCGCCACCGGCTCCGGCCGCGGTGCGTTGATCCGGGCGCCGCCCTTGCTGCCGCGCCGAATGGTCAACAGCGACTCGGACTGCAGGATGCGAATCGCCTCGCGCAGAACCGGTCGCGAAACGCCGTACTGGGCCAGCAACTGCCCCTCGTTCGGCAGGAAATCGCCGTCGCGGAATTCGCCGAGGATGATCTTGCGGCGGATGTTGTCCGCCACGAGCTGGCCCGCGGTGGGGTGCGTTATGGCCTCACTGTCGGGATGCACCAGCCAATCCTCGCATCTAAATAGCAATCCTGGTTAGCCTAAGCCGCCGGTGTTTCGCTGCCGTTCGACGATCATCAGCAAGACCGGCAGCGGGTGCTCCGCCGCCACCGCGGCGGCACCGGCGTCCAGCGCCCGATACACGGTCGCGGGCTCGCGATGGTCGACGCGCGGGACGTCGGGAGCTTCGTCGTCGGCCGCCACCGCCAGCACCCGGACCGGACAGCGCTGCTGCGCCCAGGCCAGCAGTGCGGCCATGTCCGGGTCACCGCTTTCGGACGGACGCGTCAGCGGCAGCAGGCCCGAATAGACCGTGCCGCTTGCCCCGTCGACGGTGACGTCGGTTCCCACCAGGTCGCGGAGGCTGCCCGGCCCGCACCCCACCACGCACGGCGTGTGCAGTTCGCGGCTGACCACCGCGGCATGAGAGGTGGATCCGCCCAGTTCGGTGATCACCGCCCGGGCGGCGATCATGCCACCGACATCATCGGGGCTGGTGGTCTCACGGGCCAGCACCACGCCCTCCCCCTCGTCCTGGGCGTCTTGCGCGGCATCGCTGTCAGCGACCACGCGTCCCGCCCCCACGCCCGGACAGGCGGGCAACCCGGAGGCGACAACGCTGGCCCGCGCCAGCGCCGCGGGCTCGATCACCGGGGTGAGCAGCACATCGAGTTGCGCGGGCGTGACGCGGGACAGCGCCTCGTCGATGCCGATGAGCCCCTCGCGGTGCAACGCCACCGCGAGGGCCACCGCGGCCCTGGCCGACCGTTTCGCCGGCCGGGTCTGCAGCAAGTAGAGCCTGCCCGCCTCGACGGTGAACTCGATGTCCTGGGCGTCGGTCGCCGTCGCGTTCCAGCCAGGACGCCGCCTCCAGGAGCTGACGGTGAATGTCCGGGTGTTGTTCGGCCAGTGCGCTCAGCGGCAGGGGATCGAACTTGCCACTGACCACGTCCTCGCCCTGGCCGCGCGGCAGCCACTCGCCGAACGGATTCGGCTCTCCGGTAAGCGGATTGCGGCTGAAAAGCACCCCGGTGCCCGACCGGTCATCCAGGTTGCCGAACACCATCGCCTGTACCGTCACCGCCGTGCCGGCCATCTTGCCCTCGAGGTTGTGGTGACGCCGATAGGACACCGCCCGCTGCGAATTCCACGAGTCGAAAACCGCGGTCACCGCGGCGCGCAGCTGGGCATGCGGATCGGGGGGCACACGGCCGCCCGCCGGGCGGACCACTTGGCCGAACAGCTCCCGGAACCGTCGGTGGGTGTCGCGCGCGAACGGCGCACCGCATCGCTCGGCGAGGATCCGCTCGACCTCGTCGTTGATGCCGAGGTTCAGGACGGTGTCCATCATTCCCGGCATGCTGGCCGGCGCGCCGCTGCGCACCGACACCAGCAGCGGCACCGGGCCGCACCCGAAGGTGTGGCCCGATTCGGCCTCCAGCCACGACAGGCCCTCGCGGATCTGCGGCCACAGCCGCGCCATGAGATCGTCGGGCGCTTCGAAGTATTGCCGGCAGGCATCGACCGTCGCGACGAATGCCGGCGGGGTCGGCAGACCCGCGGCGCGGATCTTGGACAGGCCGTGAGCCTTGCCACCGACCATCGTTCGGGGGTAGACACAGCTGCCGTCGAGGCGCACGACGAGTTGGCCGTCCGCGAGCAGACCGGGCGCGGCCGCCCCGGTCCGGACGGCGGACGACGGAGATGTCACTGAACGCTCCTCGACGGTGATGGCCCTAACATATAACCAGGTTAGTATTTACGCTACCAAGTGCAATGAGCACCGACAGTGGAGAGCGAGATGGTCACCCAGCCGGTCGACAGCTTCCTGAACGAGGCCCGGGAATTCCTCGATACCCACGCCGAGCACCGGCCTGACGGCTTTCCGGACGCCATGTTCGCCCAGTTCCGCGACATTGCGGATCCCGAGGCCTGGCGCGCCGGCTGTGTGGCCTGGCAGCGGTTGCTCTATGACCATGGCTTCGCGGGTCTGACCTGGCCCCGTGAGGTCGGTGGCCGCGGCCTGCCGTCCGCCTACGCCCTGGCGTGGGCCGACCTGGAGTCGGACTACGACGTGCCACGCGGCCTGTTCGGCGTCACGCTGGAGATGGTCGGGCCGACGCTGCTCGCGGTCGGCTCGCCCGAACAGAGGCGGCACTGCGAAGCCATCCTGCGCGGTGAGGAAGTGTGGTGTCAGCTGTTCAGCGAGCCCGGCGCCGGCAGCGATCTGGCCGGGGTGTCCACCCGGGCGGTCCGCAGCGACTCCGGTTGGCGCGTGAGCGGCCAGAAGGTGTGGACGTCGGAGGCCCGGCACGCGCAGTACGGCTACCTGCTGGCAAGAACCGATCCCGCCGATCCCGCGCGGGCGCGCCATCGCGGCCTCACCGCGTTCGTGGTGGACATGTCCAGCCCGGGCATCGACGTCCGGCCGCTGCGCCAGATGACCGGCGGCGCATCCTTTTCCGAGGTCTTCTTCGACGATGTCGACCTGCCCGCCGACGCGGTCCTCGGAGACGTCGGCGGCGGCTGGTCGGTGGCGATGACCACGCTCGGTTTCGAGCGGTTTTCGACCTTCGGGCGATCCCTGGGCCGGCTGGTGCGCCAGGCCGGCGGCCTGGGGTGGCCCGATGGCGGCGCCCGCGAGCGCTTCATCGACGCCGTCGTCGAGCAACGCGCCCTGGCGGCCTTCGAAGCCGGAATGCATCGGCGCATCGTCGCCGGAGAATCACCCGGCCCCGAAGCGGCCCTGGCCAAGCTCGCCACCGGCGCCGTGGTGAGCACCTTGGCCGACGCCGTCGCCGAGCGACTGGCGAACCGGCTCTCGCAGCGGGACGCGGGGCTGGACGACTGGCGGCTGGTGCTCCTCTCGGCGCCGGCATTCCACATCGCCGGGGGCACCGATGAAATCGTCAAGACGATGATCGCCGAGCGCGTGCTCGGTCTGCCGAAGGGCTGACGGCCATGAGCACAGCGGCGCACCGCGTCCCGATCATCGATGCCTGGGTGCAACCCTGGCCGGCCGACGCCGTCGCCAAAATGCCGCAGCGCAACTTCACGCTGGCCGACCGCATGGCGCACGGTCCCCGGATGCGCGCCGGCATCCCGCTGGAGACGCTGATAGACGAGATGGACGAGGCCGGAATCAGTAAGGCCATGTGTTCGGCGGGACCGCTCATTCCCAATCGGGCCGTCGTCGAGGCCGTGCGGCGGTATCCGGATCGGCTGATCGGGGTGGCCAGCGTCAACCCGTGGTCGCCCGACGGGGTGATGCCCGCGGTACACGAATTGCGCAGTCTCGTCGGCGACTACGGCTTCAAGGGGCTGAAACTGGAGCCGTTCATCCTCGACAAGGTGCCGACCGAAGCCCAGTGGTACCCGCTCTACACAGCCTGTGCCGACCTGGACATCACCGTGCAGGTTCAGGTGGGCGGCACCGGGCCGTCCACTTACACCTCGGAGACGGGCCGCCCCGGCCACCTCGACCGGGTGGCCATCGACTTTCCGGAGCTGCGGCTGGTCGCCGGTCACATCGGCTGGCCGTGGACCGACGAGATGATCGCCGTCGCCGCCAAACACCCCAACGTGTGGATCGACACCAGCGCCCACGTGCCCAGGTACTACCCGCCTCAGTTCGTGCACTTTCTCCGCACCTATGGCCGCCGCAAATGCATCTGGGCGAGCGACTGGCCGATCCTGACGTTCGAGGCGGCGATGAACGGATTGGCCGCGCTCGACCTGTCCGCCGAGGTCGAGCGGTTGTTCATGCACGGCAACGCGGTCGACGCCTTCGCGCTCGAGTCATGAGGGACCACGCGGCGTTGCCAAAGCCGCCCGACCTTTTGTATAACCAGGTTATTATTTTTTGAAGGCGCGGTGCCGGTTCGTCTCGACGGAGGCCTGACATGCAGTTCACCGACGAACACGAAGTGTTCCGGTCCAGTGTCAGAGGCATGCTGGCCAAGGCCGTGGAACCGTACCTCGACGACTGGGAGGATCGGGGTCGCTTCCCGGGCCACGACCTGTTTCCGGAGTTCGCCAAGCTGGGACTCCTTGGCCTGGAATACGATCCCGCCTACGGCGGCGAGGGCGCCGACCACTGGTTCACCGTGATCGCCTGCGAGGAGTTCGGGCGGCTTCCCGGCAACGGGATTCCCATGGCCTACAACGTCCAGGCCAACATGGCCACACCATCCCTGCACGCGCACGGCAGCGACCACCTCAAGCGCGAATTCCTCGCGCCGGCGATCGCCGGCGAGCAGATCTGCTCGATCGCGGTGACCGAGCCCGACGCCGGCTCCGACGTGGCCGGCATCCGCACCAGGGCCGCGCGCGACGGTGGCGACTGGCTGATCAGCGGAGCCAAGACCTACATCACCAACGGAGTTCAGGCCGACTGGCTGTGCCTGCTGGTGCGCACGTCCGACGAGGGGGGATACCGCGGCATGAGCCAGGTCATCGTGCCCGCCGATACTCCCGGACTGACCGTGGGCCGCTCGCTGAAAAAGCTCGGCAACTGGTGCTCGGACACCGCCGAGCTCACCTTCGACCGGGTCCGCGTTCCCGTCGGCAACACCATCGGCGAGATCGGACGCGGCTTCCAGCAGCAGATGGAGCAATTCCAGACCGAGCGCATCTGCGCGGTCTACCAGGCGGTCGGGCAGATGGAGACGGCCATCGAGCGTACGGTGGACTACCTGTCGGAGCGTCCCGCGTTCGGTGGCAGGCTGATCGACAACCAGTACTTGCAGTACAACCTCGCCCAACTGGCCTGTGAGGTGGACGCGCTGAAACGCTACGCACACTCGTGCGCCGAGCTGCTCGTCGCCGGCGCCGATGTCACCCGCCGCGCGAGCAGCGCAAAACTTCTGGCGGGCAAGCTGATTCGCCGAGTGGCCGATACCTGCCTGCAATATCACGGCGGCATGGGCTACATGGCCGAGACGTGGACCTCCCGGTTCTTTCGCGATTCCCGGCTGCTGTCGATCGGCGGCGGCGCCGACGAGGTGATGTTGCGGGTGCTCTCCCGCGACGTCATCGACAAGACCTTCTTCAACGATCGAGTTTCACCGGCCCAAAGGAGCGCGCTGACATGACCGCTGCGGACGCCACCACCTCCCCGCCCGAGCAGGCCGAGCGGGTGACCCTGATCAAGGACCACGACACCCACATCGCGCGGATCACCATCTGCAATCCCGCCAAGAAGAACGCGATGGCGCCCGAGGACTGCGAGCTGATGGGCCGACTGCTCGACGACGTCGCCGAGGACGACACGATCAAGGTGGTGATCGTGCGCGGCGAAGGCGGCGTCTTCACCACCGGCGTCGACCTCGACCGCGCCTACGGCTGGTACGCCACTGCTGGTGACGACCGGCGGCCCAGCCAACGGCGGCGGCTCACGGTGGATCGCAAGGGCCAGCGGATGTTTCATGAGTTCATCGGCTTCCCGAAAGCCACCATCGTCCAGGTGGAGTCCTATGCGCTCGGCTTGGGCCTGGAACTGGCGCTGGCCGCCGACCTCGCCGTGGTGTCACGCCAGGCCAGGCTCGGCATGCCGGCCGCCCGCTTCCTCGGACCGGTGTTGGGCAACGTCGCGTTGTTCATGCACCGGCTCGGCCCGGTGGTGGCGCGCGACCTCATGCTGACGGGCCGGATGGCGACCGGCGCGGAATTTGAATCAGCCAAGCTGTTCACCCGCTTCGTCGACGAGCAAGACGTCGCGGCCGAAACCGAGGCGCTGGCGGGGCAAGTCGCGAAGATGCCGGCGGACGGCATCGCCATCGCGAAGGAGGCGTACCGCCTCGTGGAGGCGGGCTCCGCGCTGGGTCTCGAGGAGACCACCTCCTACCTGTTCCACAGCTACGGAACGAACCTGCGGTTCGAGCAAGACGAGTTCAACTTCGTCAAGGAGCGCTCGAAGAGCGGCACCAGCGAAGCGTTCCGCAAGCGCGACGAGCACTACGGGGAAGGGACGGCGCGATGACGGCGCAGACCTACACCCGCACCATCCCCGACAATGTTTTCGTCGTCGGCGGCAGCCGCGGCATCGGCCGCTCCACCGTGGTGGAACTGACCGCCGCGGGAAGCCGCTGCGCGATCGGCTATCTCGAGAATGATTCCGCCGCAAAGGAAACGCAGGAGCTGGCCGCGGCAACCGGCGGTCCCGAGCCCGTGCTGGTGCGCGGCGACCTCGGCACTGACGCGGCCGGTCTGGTGACCTCAGCGATCGAAGCTCTGGGTGGGCTCGGTGGACTGGTGACCACCGCGGTGCCGATCCTCGCCGGGCGCACCATGACGGTGACCCGCGAGGAGTACGACCGGGTGTTCGACGTGCAGGTGTGGGGCCTCTGGGAGGCGGTGCGCACCTCCGTGCCCGAACTCGAGAAGGTCGGCGGGTCAGTGGTGGCGGTCAGCAGCCTGGGCGCGAATCACTATGCGCGCTACTACGGGGCCATCGGCCCCGCGAAGGCGGCGATGGAAAACCTCGTCCGCTATTTCGGCGCCGAACTCGGGCCGCGCGGCGTCCGCGTCAACGGCATCTCCCCCTCCCTGGTGGACAACCCCGGTCACGGCGGGGAGGACATCATCGCCGGTGTCAAAGACATGCAGGCCGCGGTGGCCCAAAAGACCCCGCTACGCCGGTTGGGTCATCCCGACGAACTGGCCTCGGTCATCGTCGCGCTGCTGTCCAGCGACTTCCAGTTCGTCACCGGCCTGACGATTCCCGTCGACGGCGGCTACAGCCTGCTGGCGTGAAAGGGGTGCGCGACCGTGAAATTTCGCCTTGACGACAGCGAGGCCAGGTTGCGCGACGACCTGCGTTCGCACATCGACGAGTTCGGCGCCGACGACATGGCGGCGATGCGGGCCGAGATGGCCGAACTTGAAAGCGACCGTCAGGCACCGACGATCTTCCATCCGTGGCTGGTCCGCCAGAACGTCATCGGATTGGGCTGGCCCGAACCGCTCGGCCGCCCGGCGTCGCAGACCGACCGGTTCGTCGCCCACGAGGAACTCGACTCCGCCGGACTGCCCACCTACGGGTTGGAACAGGCCGAAGCGGTCGGCTGGATGCTGGCCACGTTCGGGCCCGCCGACCTTGCGGCAGAACATATCCCGCGCATTCTGGACGCCTCGTGGAGCTATGCAGGCGGATACAGCGAACCCGAGGCCGGTAGCGACATGCTGGCCCTGCGCACCAAGGCCACCAGGACGCCCGACGGCGACTTCGTCGTCACCGGCCAGAAGATGTGGACCTCCGGTGCGCACCTGGCCGACTGGATCTACACGCTGGTGCGCAGCGAGCCCGGCAGCACCCGCCACCACGGGCTGTCGCTCTTGATGGTCGACGCGCATGCCCCCGGCGTGACGATCCAACCCGTCCGGGTGATGGGCGGATGGCGGGTCAACGCCTGCTTTTTCGACGATGTCCACGTTCCGGCGCGGGCGCTGATCGGACAGGCGGGCCAGGCGTGGACCATGCTGTCGCAGGCGCTCGACATGGAGCGGTCGATGAGCTTCGGAGGCCGGGAGGCGCGGCTCCTGTTGGCCCGCTACCTGGACCGGATCGCCAACCACGGCACGCTGCTGGACGACGCCGCTTACCGCGAGATCGGCGAATTCATCATGGAATTACAGGCCGAGAGGCTGCTCGGTCAGCAGGTCGTCGCCCTGGGCGAGCGGGGCCAGTCCGCCAGCGGCGCAGCGTCGATGAGCAAGCTGCACGGGCCGGCGATCGCGCAGCGGGTGGCCCAGTGGCTGGTCGACGCGCTGGGCCCCGACGCCTACACGTGCGACAGCGGGGACGCTCTGGCCGAGGATGCCGAGCACTTCCTGCGGGCGTCCACGGTGCTCTCGATCATCGGCGGCACCAGCGAGATTCAGCGCAACATCATCGCCCAGCGCTGGCTGGGCCTCCCTCGGGGCTGAGCGGAGTTCGACATGGATCTGGGTCTCGCGGGCAAGGTCGCCCTGGTGCTCGGGGCCACCCAGGGGATGGGCCGGGCCACCGCGCTGCGACTCGGCGCAGAAGGCGCGCACGTGGTCCTGTGTTCCCGTGGGCGCGAGGAGGGCGATTCCGAGTACCGCTATGTGACGAAGCCGAGCCTGCACGCGGTCGCCCGGCAGGTCTCGGACGCGGGCGCGGCCTCGACGTCGACCGTGGTGGCCGACCTGACCCGGTCCGGGGATGCGGAGAAGGTGGTCGAGGAGACGCTCGAACGTCACGGACGGCTGGACAAGGTGGTCAACACCGTCGGCCTCTGCGAGGTGCGGAGCTCACCGGTGGAGACGGACGACTTGTGGGAGCGGGCATTTCAGTCGGTTCTCATGACGTCGGTGCGGATCGCGCGCGCCGCCATCCCCGCCATGCTGGAGGGCCGCGGCGGTGCGATTGTGACCACCTCGGCGATGTCGGTGCGGCACTTCATCCCGCGGATCGCCCATTATTCGGCGCAGAAGGCGGCATTGGCGCACTTCACCAAGAACCTCGCCAAAGAGTATGGGGCACAGGGCATCCGGGCCAACGCAGTGCTGCCCGGGATGATCTTGAACGAGCAACTCGTCGAGGAGCGCAACCAGCGGATGGCGCAGAGCGGCCACACCGAAGACGAGGACTTCCGCGAACGCAACGCGGCCTGGGGCGGGGCCACCTGGGGCAACCGGTTCGGCGTGCCGGAGGACGTCGCCGATGCCATCGCGTTTCTGCTTTCCGAGCGCGCCGGGTACATCAACGGCGTGCTGCTCAACGTCGACGGTGGATCGGAATACTTCTAAGCGGAACTCTCGGCTTCGAGATGCTGCGGTGCGCGCCGGCCCTCATGCTCCTCGGGTATCAGCCATGTGGCGATTCCCATCTGCGGTACCACCAAGACAGCAATGTCGTCAGTCGCCGCTGTCGACGAGTCTGATGCGCAGCCCGGTGAGGAGTGCCTGTACGGCCGCGCGGAGGTGATCGCGGGGCGAGACCGTACTGCTGGCCGCAATGGCTTCCGCCAGTTCCGGCGACGGGGGTTCGTCTTGCGGCAGCGAGAACGGCGTCAGTTGAGCCCATCCCGCGATCAGCGCGCAGATGGCGGTGTAGGCCTCGGCGCTGGCCGCCGGACCGAAGCCCCCGGCACGCAGTTGCGCCACGACGAAACTGGCCACCCCGACATCCTCGACCCGGCCGTGCTGCGCATTGAGCACATAGTTGACCACGCCCGGGAACTCCTCGGTCAGGTCGGCCGTGACGAGGAGCACGCGCTCGATGGCATCGTCCCAGTCCTCGTCGGGCCGGCGGACCAGTTGATCGGCGAATTCGCGTTTCATGATGCGGGCAGCGACCATCGAGGCCAGGCCTTTGCGGCCGCCCCGGACATGGTAATAGACCGCGGGCCCGGTAACCCCCAGGGCTTCAGCGACTTTCGTCACCGTCAGGGCGTCGAGTCCGGCGCTACGTGTGACCCCGATGGCGGCGTCGAGGATATCGGTCTCGGTGAGCACGGACGTCTGCACGCCGCCGCGCTGGCCACCAAACTTCTTCGATCGACCCACCCACCGCATTCTGCCCCGTCCCGCGGCACTGCGTGCTCCGCGGGGACGGTCCCCTGGCGACGCCATTGACATGGAGGCAGAGCATTTACATACTGTTAATGCTTGCCGCACGAAGGAGGAGTCGTGGACCCGCAACGGCTGATCAATTTTGTGTTCATGGCCGTCTTTGCGGCCTCGGTGCTATGGCTGTATCGGGGCGACCGGGCGGCCGGGCACATGCGAACCGTGACGTGGATGTTCATCGGCGCCACCTCGATGTCCTGGATGGAAGCGGTCTGGGACTGGACCCTTTACTACCGCTTCAACCCGAAGCAGGACTGGCTCCTACCCTCATCGATTCCCGTACTGGGCATGGCGGGCGGCTGGCCGTATGTCATGCCGTGCATTTACGGGCCCTGGTTCGTCCTGTGCACATACTTCTTCGCCAAGAAACTGGTCGAGCGCAATGTCAGCAGCCGCAACATCGTCGGCCTGGCGGTCGTCGTCGGCGCCTTCTCGGAGTTGGTCCTGGAGCTTCCGTTCCTGTTCATCGGCAACTACTCCTACACGCGGTCGGTGCCGGGCCTCGCGCTGTTCACCGGCACGCAGCAGCAGTATCCACTCCTGGTCGCCGTCTACATGGCACCCGTGATGGCCTTCTTCACGATCATGATGGTGCGCGGGCTGAGGGCGTCGACCGTACCGGCGGCACCGGCCAGGGAACTTGCCGGCGTGGGCGCCGGCCTGTCCGCACCCGCGCCCACCCCGGCCGGCAGCGCCTCCCGGCAGCCGGCGAGCCTCTGGTCGCGACTCGGCAACCTGCGCGCGTTCGGCGGGCATGACGACCGCGTGGCCGCCAACCTCATTGCCTCGATGGCGTCGTGCCAGATCGGCTTTGCGCTGGTGATGGTTCCCGCGCTGATAGTCCGGTACGCCGGATGGGCGACCCAGGTGGGGTTGGCGAATCCGTTCGGGGTGCCCGCCTATCCGTTCCCCTTCTGATCGGCCGCCGATTCGCTGCGCCGATCAACCGATCTCGCGGGCCCACCGCGGCACGGTGAAGCCGCGCGCGAACTGCCACAAGTCGGTGACCTGGTCGCGGGTCGCGGGATCGGTCAAAGTGCGCGCCAGTCGGGCCAGCCAGGGGCCCGGGTCGGGCATCGCGGCGCTCCACGCGCGGATGCGCCGCGAGTACAGCTGACAATCGGCCTCCACGGTGAACCCGTAGCCGCCCAGTGCCTGATGCACCGTGGCGGCCGCCTGCCGAGATGCCTTCCGGGCTTTGGCCGCCGCCATCACCGCGGCAAAAAGCGGCACGGCGCCGTCGGTTGCGCCCAGGTACGCCGCGTGGCGCACCAGAAGGTCGGCGGCCTGCATGGCGGTTGCCGCGTCCGCCAAGGGGTGGGAGACCCCCTGGAAACTTCCGACCGGCACGCCGAACTGCCGGCGCTCGGTGACATAGGCGACGCCGTAACGGATCAGCGCGTGGCCCGCGCCGACGAGCCGCGCCGATTCCAGGAGAAACCCCCAGGCGCGCATCGCGTCGACGTCGCCGTCGCACGCGCCCGGCGCTACACCGTCGACCAGGACCACCCGCTCCCCCGCGGCGCTGCGCCGCACCCTTGCGGGCAGCGCCGCCATGCCGAGGCCGGAGCCCATAGAAACCGCCACCCGCGAAAGTCCCGCCGGCACCACCGGCCGGTCGACGCCATTGGCCACCCCTGACTCGCCGAGCAGGACGCTCGCCGGCATGGCCGAGACGAACGGCATCGGGGCGAGGTGCGCACCGAGCGCTACCGACGCCGCGGTCAGCAGGTAAGGGTCGGGGGGAAGGGCCCACAATCCGAAATCGCGCAGCACCCGATCGAGCCGCTCAACGGATCCGACGCCCTCCGCAGTGTCCATGGCCCGAAGGGCTTCCGGCGCACAATATTTGGCCAACAGCGCGGTGAGGGCGTCCGAGAGTTCCTCCGCCTCGTGCGGCCAACGCTCATCGAACATCAGTGACTCCGACACTCCTCGGCTGAACTCTACAACCAGGTTATACTATTCCCGGGCGCGGCTCCGGTCGCCGTCGTTTTGAAAGCCGCACGCGGGCCATCAGCGCTCCTTCGCCTTCGACGCTGCGTGCGCCAGTTCCGGACCATAACAGCGCTCCGGTAGTTTGCACCTGAGACCGAATCGAACTGGGCAAGGGCGGCCATGACACCATCGGCGACTGCGGGCAGCGGCCGCCCCCGTGACCCGACGATGGAGCAACGGGTACGCCAGGCCGCATGTGACCTCTACGGACGGGTCGGCTGGGCCGGCTTCAGCATCGACGCGGTGGCCCGTGAGGCGCGAGTGGGTAAGTCGTCGATATACCTGCGCTGGCCCGACCAGACGGCGTTGCTCCTCGATACCCTCCAGGCCCGCATCGCCCTGCCGTTGGATACCGACACCGGCAGCCTGCGCAGTGATCTGATCGTGTTGAGCCGAAGCATCTTTGACCTGCTCGCCAGCGACGTCGGTGACGTCGTGGTCCGGTTGAGCGCCGAAGCCCGGGCGGTGCCCGAGTTGGCGCCGCGCTGGGCGGACTTCGTAGGGGCTCAAACGGCAGCCATGCGGGCGATCACGCAACGGGGCATCGCCCGCGGCGACCTGCCGGAAAGCTCGCCGGTGACGGTGATGCTGGATGCCTTGTTCGGTGGCCTGCTGATGCATTTCATGGTGACACCGCCGTCGCGAATCCGGCGACTTGCCAAGGGGGGCAACGATTACACCGAAGCGCTGGTAGACATGCTGCTGGCGGCCGTCGCGAATGCGTGACACCTTCAGACCGGGGTGAAGTCCGAGATGAGCCATCTCCCACCGATTTTGGCGAGGCTCACCCGGACGCTTGACGCGGTTGCGGTCGGCGGGTCGAGGTCGCTGTTGAAGGTCTGATTGACAAAGACAATGACCACGGCCCGGCTGGTGGTGGCCGACACGGAGGCGGCGGCCGGAACTACTGCCACTGCCGAGACGTGCTTTCGGTGCGAATCGGGAATGACCACCTGGTGGGTGTACGCCGTGTAGGAGGCCTTGAACTTGCCGGTCAGTCGCTCTCGCGCCGCCCGGAGATCACTGTCCACGCTGTCGGCGTGATAGGTCAGCAGCGCAGCGGCGCCGTCGGTGGCCGCACGAACCGCGTCGGCGCGAGCCTGCCGCAGGAAGCCCGCGGAGATCGTCGTCCAGGTCATCACGCCGGCGACAGCGCCGAGGAGGACCAGCAACCCCGGGAGCACACCGAAGGCGACGGCGCGTGCCGCGCGGCCGGCGACGGCCGGCAGGGCGACGCTCGCGGCGCCGCAGTCGGGCGCTTCGGCGCCGGCCGGGAAGCCGGTGGCGTCCGCCGCCGGCGCGCCCGGCCGCCTCCACGGGACCATCACCTTCTACTGCCATACCTACTCCTCGGGCACCCCTCGCGCGCAGTTTAATTCGTGGCGGAGAGCCGGCGAACCGCGCCGCCAAGCAACCGCGGCGACAACCGGCGCACGCGCCACAGCACTTTCGCCGGCACGCCGGGAAACACGTGTATGCCTGTGCGTATGCCTCCGAATATGACTGAGTGCCGGCGCGTCAGCGATGCCTCGATGGCGTCGATCACCTGCTCGGGGGCCGCAATCGACGTCAGGTTCTTGAGCCTCTCGGGCATGCCCTGAGCCATGATGTCGTCGAGCATCGGCGTCTGCACTCCGCCGGGACAGACACACCGCACCGCCAGGCCGCTGCCCTCCACCTCCATCGCCAACGTCTCCGCGAAGCCCACGACCGCAAACTTTGTCGCCGTGTAGGCCGCCATGGCGGGGGTGGGCATCCATCCCGCCAGCGACGCGAACAGCACCAGCTCGCCGGTGCCGCGGGACCGCATGCCCGGCAGCACGGCTTTGACCCAGCGCACGGTTCCGAGATAGTTGACATTCATCGATCGCTCGAAGACGTCGCCCCGTAGGTCTTCGATGCGCCCGGGCACCGCGATACCGGCGGCGTTGACCAGTCGGTCGATCGCTCCGAACCGTTCCAGCACCGCGCGCGACGTGGCGGCCACGTGGCCGTCGTCGGACACGTCGCACGGGTGCGGTGCGGCACCGGTCTCGGCCGCGACAGCGTCCAATTGCGGCCCGGCGAGGTCGACGGCGGCCACCGCCCAGCCGCGTTCGGTCAGCCGCGCTGTCATCACCCTGCCCATGCCGCTGGCAGCGCCCGTGACCACCGCGACTCTGGGAGCCATCTATCAACTCCTCCTCCGGTCACCAAACCGGTCCGGGACATGGCGTGACTATGATCGGGGCTTGTAAACATCTGAAGGATATACATTCGGGCCGGAGGATCAACGCCACGGCTGGAAAGTGCCCTGCGCGCGGTGGTGGTCGACGGATCGTCGAAAGGATTCGGTGATGATCGAGCTGAAAGTGCTGCAGGCAGTTCGACTCAAGGGTCGTGTCGGCCCGTCCGAGATCGCCGCCACCACCAACGAGGACCCGGCCGTGGTGGCCGACGCGGTCAGTGCCGCAACCGAGGCGGGTCTCCTCATCGGGGATAAGACGCTCCGGCTCTCGCCAGAGGGACGCACCCGACTCGGCGAGCTCCTCGCGGCGGAACGGGAGAAGGCAAATCATGCCGCGGTCGAAGCCGCCTATGACAATTTCCGCAGCGTCAACGCCGATTTCAAGGCGTTGGTGGCCGACTGGCAGCTCAAGAACGGCGAGCCGAACGCACACGACGACGCGGAATACGACTCTGCGGTTTTGGCGCGGCTCGTCGATGTGCACGAGCGAGTGCTGCCGGTCACCACGGCCGTCGCAGCCGAAGTCCCCCGCCTTGCAGGCTATTCGGACAAATTGACGGCGGCCTTGGCCAAGGTGCAATCCGGAGAGACGACCTGGCTGACGCGGCCGATAATCGACTCGTATCACACCGTGTGGTTCGAACTGCACGAGGAACTGATCCTCGCGGCAGGCCTCACCCGCGAAAGCGAGGCGCAGGCCGGCCACGCGCACTAGCCGAAGGAGAGGCAGGCACCTGTTAAACTAGGTTCGCTATGTGGCTCCGGACGCTATCGTGAAGGCGCACCCATGCGGAGGCCCCACGCCTCGGGGTCGCCGCCCGCCGGCGCGCACCGGGGCCCCGAGGACACGAGGAACCACGTGACAGACACGCCCGGCTTCGAGACCATCGAGTTCCACGTCAGCGACCATGTCGCCACCCTGACGCTCAACCGGCCCGAGAAGCTGAACTCGTTCAACCAACGCATGGCCGAGGAAGTGGCCGCCGCCTGGCGCCGGACCCGGGACGACGACGACATCCGGGTGGCCATCGTTCAGGCGAACGGCGAGCGGGCGTTCTGCACCGGAATCGACGTCGAGACCGGTCCGTGGTGGTATCACGAACCAATCTTCAACCAGGAGGACCCCGGCCTGCTGCTGGGGCCCAAGGCGCACCTGGTGTGGAAGCCCGTGATCGCGGCGCTGCACGGCATGGTGGCCGGCGGCGCAATGTATTTCGTCAACGAGTCCGATTTCGCGATCTGTTCGGAGTCGACCGTGTTCTTCGACCCGCACGCCAACGGCGGAGTCGTGTCCGCCCTCGAGCCGATGGGCATGCTCGCGCGAGGCGTGCCTTTCGGGGACGTGATGCGCTGGGCGTTGCTCGGCAGCGAGGAACGGATCAGCGCACCCACCGCGTTGCGCCTCGGCCTTGTCACCGAGGTGGTGCCGGACCACGAATTGCGATCCCGCGCAGCCCAGTTGGCAGCGGAGATCGCGGCGCGCCGGCCGCAGGCCATCCAGGGCACCGTGCGCGCGCTATGGGAGGCCCGCGACCTGCCGCCGAGCGTCGCCCAGCGACACGGGCTGTCTTACACCCACATCGGCAACCCGGGCGCAGAAAGGAATTCGCGCACCAACAAACGGGCGCCACGGACCCGTTGAGGCCGGCGGGCAACACGCCACGGTATCGAGATGGAGCGCCGATGACCATGTCTGAGAAACGCGGCACGCGGGAGCCCACGGCACTTCTGATTGACTACGGCGGTGTGCTGACGGCGTCGGTGGTCGAGGCCTTCTCCGCGGCATGCGCGTCGATCGGCGTTGACAGTCAGGGCTTCCTCAACGAAGCGTTTACGCCGTCGCACGCGGAGGACAGTCCCTTCGCCCTGCTGGAACTCGGTCACATCGGCGGAGAAGAGTTCGGGGAGCGACTCACACCGGTGCTGCGCCGCCACGCGACGGGACCGGTGAACGGCCACCAGTTCCTCTCTGCGATACAGACCGTGACCTGGGACCTCGACGCGGCGATGACCGCGGCCGTCAACGGTTTCATCGCGGCCGGGGTGCCGACGGTGCTGGTGAGCAATTCGTGGGGCAAGTCCGAAACCTATCCATGGGACCTACTTCCCGCATTCACCGCGGTCGTGGTGTCGTCGGATGTCGGGCTGCGCAAGCCCGACCGCGACATCTACCTCTTGGCCGCCGAGCGGGTCGATGCCGACCCGGACCAGTGCGTGTTCGTGGACGACCTCGAAGTCAATCTGGCGACCGCCCGGGAGCTGGGCATGACGGCCCTTCTGCACACCGCGGCCGAAACGACGATCGCCGAGCTTGCCCGGCTCCTGGGCGTGACCGGCGATTCACCCTGACCGATCTCGGCCGCCGGCCCGGCGAACCATGCGTGTCAGCCCAATCCAACCGCCCGGTCAGGCGCCCGTGGTATGCGGGGCATGCGGGAGTTCCAGGACGCCGGAGGCGGCGAGCTCGTCGACCTCGGCGTCGGACATTGCGAGCAGACTGCGGCAGATGTCTCGGGTGTCCGCCGCCATCGCGGGTGCAGGTCGCAGCTCGGGCTCGGGAATGTTCTCGAAAACCACCGGGCCCGTGAAGACTTCGAGCGGCTGCTCGTAGCCCGGCTGGGCAAGCTCGCCCAGTCGATGGCGCGCCACCAGGTGCGGCTCCGCCAGCAGGTCCTTGACGTGAACCGCGGCGCCGGCGGCCACTCCCGCGGCCTGCAGACGCTCCTGCGCCTCGCGCGGAGTCAGGGGCGCGATCCATTCCCGCAGCAGGGCCTCGAGTTCGTCGCGGCGCGCGACACGACCGGCGGCCGTCGCGTAGTCGGGCTGGTCGGCGAGGTCCGGCCGGCCGATAGCGGTCGCCAGGTTGGCCCAGTCGGCGTCACCCTGAACCGTCACCGCGCAGTAGGCGTCCTCGCCCGTGCACCTGTAAACGCCCGACGGGGCGTCGAATTCGCTGTTGTTCCCTTTCGCGACCATGGTTCCGGGGTCGAGGGATTCGCGCACGTACTCGGTGGCGAGCTGACAGAACACGGTCTCCATCTGCGCCACACCGATCCATCGCCCCAACCCGGTTCGTTCGCGCTCGATCAGCGCGGCGACCACCCCGGCGGCGCCCACTCGGGCCGCGGCGTGGTCGGGGAACACGGTCTGGTCGTCGCCGAACGCGTCGGGAGAGTCCGGGTGGCGCCACAGCGTGGTCAGCCCGACGGTCGCCCGCACCAGCGGGCCGTAACCCATGCGCCTGGACCACGATCCGGTGCCGCCCAGGGCGCTGCTTTCGACGACGATGATGCGCGGGTTGATGGCCTTGAGCTCGTCGTAGCCCATGCCGAGCGAGTCGAGGGTTCCGGGCTTGAAGTTCGTCAGCACGACATCCGAGCAGGCCACCAATCGGCCGAACAGTTTCTTGCCGGCGTCGCTGCGCAGGTTGAGCCCCAGGCTGCGTTTGTTGCGGTTTCCCAGCGCGAAGGAATAGCCCACCTTGTCGGGCGAATCCGTCTGGCGGGCACCGTCCATGAAGGCGCGGTTCTCCACCTTGATGACCTCCGCGCCCTGATCGGCGAGTTGGCGACCGGTTTCCGCCCCGACGACGATGACCCCGAGGTCAAGCACCCGTACGCCCGCCAGCGGACGGGCATCCACGTCGGCGACCGCGACCGAAGCCGACCGGGGCGATTCGGCCAGCACTTCCTGAGTGTGCTCACCGAGTTCGGGCGCGCGATGCCGGAAGCCGGCCCGGTCGCCGTCGAATTCGAGGTAGCCATTCGGGATGGCGGCGCGCACGCCGGGCGCGATCTCGTCCTCGACGAACGCTTTGCGCTCGCGGACGTGATCGCTGGTCAGGATTTCATGCGCGGTGTTCAGCGGCGCGACCGCGATGCCCAGATGGGAGCCGTGCGAGACGATCTCGTCGCGCGACTTGTCGGCGAAGAGGTCGACGATTGCCGGCCGGATCTTGGCCCAGTTCATGAAGCGGCCGAAGAGGTGCTCCAACGCTGGGTCGGCCAGCTCCTCGGGTTCGCCGAGCCAGTTGAACAAGGCCCGCCACTGCTTGGCAGACGCGATGAACATCCGGACGTGTCCGTCGGCGCACGGCACGATCGGATACATCATGCGCACATCGGGCCGTCCCGGCGCCGCGGTGTACAGCGGCTGGCCCATGGTCGCCGTTCCGGCCATCCCGAACCCGGGGTCGAGGTCCTGGGCAACGAGATCGAACAACGAACAGTCCAGATAGTCGCCACTACCGCCGCGAGCGGCTTTGAGATAGGCGAGCAGCGCGGCGTAGGCGATGTCGATCGCGGCGGTCTGGGTCGCCAGTTCGCCTGGCGGCAGGAGGGGCTCGCGCCCCGGCGCCCCGGAGCGGGTCAGCATCGACGACAGCGCCGTGAACACGGCCTCGCTGGACTTGTAGTCGCGATACGGGCCCGTCTGCCCGAAGTTGGTGACCGACACCACCACCAGCCGCGGATTGCGCTCGCGCATGGTTCGCCGACCGATGCCCAGTCCGGCGAGGCACCCGGGCGGGCAGGACTCCAGGAAGATGTCCGCACCGTCGGTCAACCCGAGCAGCCGCTCACGTCCCTCGGCGCTGTTGATGTCGACGACGACACCGCGCTTGTTGGCGTGTGCGGTCGCGAACTGCAATCCGTGGCCGTCGTAGCGGGGCTGGGCCCGGCGGGACGCGGCGCCTTCCGGCGGTTCCACCAGCACTACGTCGGCGCCCAGGTCGGCCAGGAATCGGCCCGCGAAACCCGCTGCGCCATCGGTGAAGTCGACGACACGTACGCCGGTGAGCGGAAGTGTGTTGTCGGGCATCCTCGCCATCCTCTCCGGTAGCCGGTCTAACGCGGCAGTCCCAGTCCACGGGCGATCAGCCCGCGTTGCACATCGTTTGTCCCGCCGCCGACCACGTACATGATCGATTGGCGCAGCCCGTATTCGAAGGCGCCACCACCGGGGATCTCGTTCTCACTCCCGGCGCCGCTCAACGCGGCCGCCGGCCCGAAGATCTCGAGTGTCGCCTCGCCGAAGTCCTCCGCGAGGTCACCGCCCATCACCCCGGCCATCGCCGCGTCGAACATCGCACCGATATCGGTCGAGCTGGCCCGCACGGCCGCCGTGACGAGCGCCCGGGTGGCTTGCACCCGCACCGCGAGGTCGGTGATGACCGAACGTTTGGCCGAGCCGCGCGGGCCGACGAGGCCCGCCGGGTCGCGGTGGACGAAGTCGAGCAGGTCGTCGAGCTGGCGATGCAACGCGGCGGCGATATTGCCCATCGTGATGCGTTCGCCCGCCAGGGCGTCGACGATCACCGCCCACCCGCCGTTGACCTCGCCCACGCGCGCGGAGTCGGGGATCCGGACGTCGTCGTAGAACACAGTGCACGACACCTCGCCCGACAGGGCGGTGTGCTGCTGGATCGTGATCCCCGGTGTGTGCATGGAGAACAGGAAGACGGTGATGCCCGCGTGTCGCGGCTGGGCGTCCGGGTCGGTCCGCGCGGCCAACCACACCCAGTCGGAGGTATGCGCCGTCGTGGTCCACAGCTTCTGCCCGTTGATCACCCACTCATCGCCGGAGCGCACCGCGCGGGTGCGCAGCGACGCCAGGTCCGACCCGGCTTCCGGCTCGGAGTAGCCGAGGCAGAAGTTCATCTCGCCGGCGCGGATGATCGGCAGGAACTTCCGCTTCTGTTCTTCGCTTCCATGCCGCAGGATCGACGACCCGAGGAGCATCACGGATCCCAGCGCCTTGGTGGCGCCGACCCGGTGGTAAGTCGTCTCCTCGTTGAGCACGACCTGCTCTGCGAGTGAGGCGTTGCGGCCGCCGTACTCGGGCGGCCAGCCGAATCCGAACCACCCCTTGTCCGCCATCGCGCCGATCGTCGGGGAATCCACGTGCACCGGTGTCGGCGCCCTGTCCCGCGCCCCGTGCCCGGCGAGGAACTCGAGATACTCCGCGCGGAACGTCTCGCCGGCTTCCCCCAGATCGGCTGCCGGTAAACGCGATTCGCTCTCCACGAGCACATCGCCGACCGATCCGCGGGCCGGCTCGATGGTGGAGAGCAGGGTGACGTCGCTGTGCACGCGCCGGAACAGCCACGGCGCGGGGTGTTCGTTGAAGTAGCCGATGGCAGCCAGCGTGTGGTGGGCACCCAGTTGCACCTTCGGGGCGATCGCCGCGATGTAGGCAACGGCGATCTCGGCGGACAACAGCGCGCCGCCCCTGCCGTGCTCGAGTGCCGACACGGCGTCCGCCAGGAGGAGGTTAGCCGACCGAATCTCGATCTGGCACTGCGCGGTGCGCTGTTGCACGGCACCGAAGCTCCCGATCACCTTGCCGAACTGCTTGCGCGTCTTGGCGTGCTCTATGGCCATCTCGTGTGCGTACTGTGCGGCAGCCAACGCGCGCGCCGCCTTGCCCAGCCGGGTCAACACCAACGCCCGGTCGGCCTGGCCGCGGTCGATGTGGCGCTCCGCCGACGGCGCGCCGAGGGTGACCCGGCTCCACGCAGGAACGGCGAGGCCCGGCAGCGCCGTCTGTCCGGTGATGTCGTGCAGCCGCGCGATACCGCCCCCCGGTGGTACCGCCAGCACGTGCGTGGCCGCACCCCCGCCGTCGACGGGAGCGGTCGGATCGCACGTGAGCACCAGGCGCATCTCACCGCTGGCGATGCCGGGCTCGTCGAACAACTCGGCTGCGGCGTACCCGTCCATCACCGGGAGCGGACAGGCCGCCCGGCCCAGGCGTCGCGTCGCGGCGATCGCGAGGCCGAGCGCCCCGGCGTCGCCCAGTTCGAACCAGCCCTGTTCGGCGGCGGCTTCCCACAATTCGCGCACATCGCCGTTCTCGGCCGCGGTTGCGTCACCCCAGAACTTGGCGATGGCGCCCGCAACCGAATCCTCGAAGGCCGCCAAGTCGGCGGTTGCAGCGCCGCTCACATGTTTTTCCATTCCGGTTGGCGTTTGAGCGCGAAGGCCGTCATGCCCTCGACGGCGTCGGCGCTGGCCATCAACTCGTCGAGGATGAGGAGGGGGGCGGACACCGCATCGACGGTGGCGGCGATGCCTTGCGTCTGCTCCATCAGCTTCAGCGACAGCCGCACCGATGTCGGTGAGGCCGCCAGGATTTCGGCCGCCAATTCGCGGGCAGCGTTGAGCGCCTGGCCCTCCGGGGCCACCCGGTTGACGACGCCTAGCTGGCGGGCTTCGTCCGCCCCGATGCGGCGGCCGGTCAGGATCAGTTCGTTCGCGACCTTCGGCGGGATCGATCGCGGCAACCGGATCACCCCGCCGGCACCGGCGACCAGGCCGACTTTGACCTCGCTCAACGCGAATTTCGCCGACTCGTCGGCGACCACGAGGTGGCAGGCCAGCGCGATCTCGAAGCCACCGCCCATCGCGAACCCATTCACCGCGGCGATGACCGGCTTGTGCATGTGCCGTCGACCCGTCAGGCCGCCAAAACCGCTGAACGGCACGTACATCGGTTTGCCGCTGGCGCTGTAAATCAGGTCGTTGCCGGCGCAGAACGCCTTGGTGCCCTCCCCGGTGATGATCGCCACCCACAGGTCGCGGTCGGCGAAGAACGCGTCGAACACCTCCTCGAGTTCCTCGTGGGCCGGCGGATGCAAGCAGTTGCGCACATCGGGCCGGTCGATGGTGACCTCGAGCAGGTGCCCATCTCGGTGGACCTTGATGAACTCGTAGTGGTCGCGCAGATGTGCTGTGCGGGCGGGAAACAGCGTCGCGGCGATTCGATCGTTGAGGGTGACGCGGTTGCCGTGCCCGAAGGCGGTGACGTACACGCGTTCGCCGACGGGCTGCTCGGCGGTTTCGAGCAGTTCCATCAACTCGTGGTCTCCCTCGGCGACCTGCGCCAGGAACCGCCCGCCACCGGCGTCGAGCCGGCCGATCACGATGCCGGTCTTGCGTCCACCGCTGCCGTGCACCACGGTGTAGGTGTCGATGACCGCCCATCCGGCGGGATGCTCGACGTGGGGCGGGCTTTCACGCGCGTCGATCTCGCTCTGCAGCGTGGCGCTGTCGTCGGACTTCAGGTCGGTCGGCGTCGTGCTGTAGATCCCGACCGACGTTTTCGAGACGACCCCGCCGTTGGCCGACACCAACGCATAACTACCCGGCTTGGCGCGGACGCGGTCCACCGCTTCGGCGATCGCGTGCATCGAGTAGTTGTTGCCGGCACCGCCGAAGAACGGCAGCCCACCGGTGAGCGTCAGGCCTCGAGGGTCATCGGGCGAAAGCCCCAAATTCTCAGTGATGTTCGAGACCGCGACGGGGAAGCAGGAATAGAAGTCGAAGAAGTCCACATCGTCGAGGCTCACCCCGGCAACCTCGAGGGCGTGCCGCACCGCGGCCACGGCGGCCGGTCCCTCGCCCAGATTTTGTCGCTCGAGGAGGTTTCGATCGCGCAGGTCGGCCTGCCCGTGCAGGAACACCCACTTGCTCTCGTCGATCCCGAGTCGGCGGGCCGCTTCCACCGACATCAGCAGCACCGCGGCACCCTGGTTCACCTGGTCGCGGGCGACGAGGAAGCGCGGGTACGGGTCGGCGATCATCCGGTTGCGCTCGGTGACCGTGACGAGTTCCTCCGCGCTGCGCTCCTCGGGGGCCGCCGACAATGGATTGGCCGCGGCAACTTTTGCGAAGGGGGCGAACAGCGCACCCATGGCGGCCGAGTACTTGTCCCGGCTCTCGCCCCGCGCCGCCCGACGGGCGTTCTCCAGCAACGCGTATTGGGAAGGCGCGGTGGTCAGGCCGTGAGCCGCTTGCTCCATGCTGAACATGCCGGCCAAGCCGAAGCCGCGATCCTCGAAACTGCCGGCGGGATCGGCGGGATCGTCGGAGAAGTCGGGCTTGTCGTCCGACTTCGCATGATGCCGGACGGTGGACATCGCCTCCGCCCCGGCCAGCAGCACCACGTCGGCGTTGCCGCGGAGGATCTCGCGACTGAACTCGGTGACCAGGTGCTGTGGTGACTGCCCACCCGCGACCTCGAGGATCGCCCGCCTGGGTGCCGCCCCCAACCGGTTGCTCACGGAAACCGGATATTTCGTCGACTTGCCCAGGGGCGCCGGAGCGCCGGGCGTGGAATTCTCGAATTGACGGGTGCACGCGATCGTGTCGATGGCCGCGATGATCGCATGGGACTTCGCGCCGGTGTCCGCGACCGCCGCTTGTGCGGCGGCAACCGCCAGGTCGATCGGCGACAGGCCCCGGTATCCGGCCTCGTCGACACGCTCCGCGGCCTGCCCCACGCCGACGATGACCGGCGTGCGCGGATCGATCGCCGCGGTATCGCTTGTCCTTGAATTGTCCGCCATCTCAGTCTCCCAGTGAGTTTGCGACGCGATCCGCCGCGTCCAGGTAGTCCTCGATCATTTCCCGCACCACCTCGCGGGCCGGCCTGACCTTGTTCATCAAGCCCACGCCCTGACCGACCCAGTAGGTCGCCAGTTCCTGCGCTCCCTTGTTGCCCTTCTCGGCGAGAACGTCGAGCCTGCGCAGCACGTGCTCGGAGACGATCGACTGCAACGGAAGGGGCAGTGCGCCGGGCCCGTTCGCCTCGGCCGCCCACGCGTCCGTCCATGCCGACTTCAGTTGCCGCGACGGCTTTCCGGTGCGACCCTTGGACCGGACGGTGTCGCGAGAGGACGCAGCGAGCATCTTCTGCACGGTGTAGGGCGCGGTTTCGGCCTCCTCGGTGGTCAGCCACACCGAACCGGTCCAGGCCCCCGCCGCGCCCAATGCGACGGAGGCGGCGACTTGGCGGCCCGTCACGATGCCTCCGGCCGCCAGCACGGGCACCTCCCGAATCGGCCTGATGGCCTCGATCACCTCGGGGACGAGCACCATGGTGGTCACCTCGCCGCAATGCCCGCCGGCTTCGGTGCCCTGCACCACCAGGACGTCCACGCCGGCGTGCACCTGCTTGATGGCGTGCTCCCGCGCGCCGACCAGCGCGGCGACTGGCACATCCTCGGCCTTCGCCCGGTCGATCATGAACTGTGGCGGAACGCCGAGTGCGTTGGCGATCAGCTTGATGGGATGGCGGAACGACACCTCCAGCAGTTGCTCACCGAGCGCCTCCGACACTTCCTGAAACATCGTGAAGGCCTCGGGTCCAATCTCCTCCAGGCTCACGCCATGCTCGGCCAGCAGTCGGGTGACGTAGTCGCGGTGTTCGGCGGGGACCATGGCGGTTACTTGTTCGGGCGTCAGGTCCAGCCCCTTGCCCTCGAACTTCTCCGGGCAGACGATGTCGACCCCGTAGGGCTTGCCGCCGACACGATCGTCGATCCAGGACAGTTCCTGCTCGAGTTCTGCCGGGCTGTGCGACGACGCGCCGAGCACGCCGAACCCGCCGGCGTTGGTCACCGCGACGACGACGTCGCGGCAGTGGCTGAACGCCAGGAGCGGGAATTCGATGCCGAGCATGTCGCAGATCGGAGTCTTCACCTGAGGCTCAATTCGCTGGATAATCCATTACCGACGCATGCCGTCCGATATAGTCGATAGCTTAGCTTAGCTATTTGTTCATGACAAGGCCGGAGCGGGATGAAACTCCCTGCCGCCCCGGGCAGGTTCTCGCGTGACGATGCGCGCATTCGTTAGTCGTCCCTGATCGACAGCGCGGCGACGGGGCAGGACTCGACGCCCATCCGGACCCGCTCCTCCTGCCCGGGGGGCACGGGCTTGTCGTCGCCGATGGAGCTGTATCCGCCGTCGTCGAGGCTGAAGAACTCGGGGGCCGCCGCTTCACACATTCCGTGTCCCTCGCAGCGCGAGGAGTCGACGCTGACTTTCACCGCACACCTTCCTTTCGCATCGTGTCCCGCCTACCGGTGCCGCGTGAGCAGCAGTGCGCCGCCCAGATATCCGCCGCCCGCCGCCACCACCGCCACCTCGGGGCTTCCGGGGACCTGACGCTCCCCTGCCGCACCGCGCAACTGGACGCAGGCCTCGTGAAGGTGGCCGAACCCGTGCAGCCGCCCCGCCGACAGCTGCCCGCCACCGGTGTTGAGCGGCAGTTCGCCGGTGCGGGCAATTCTGTTGCCGCCGAAGACGAATGGCCCCGCCTCACCCCTGCCGCACAATCCGAGTGCCTCCAGCCAGATGAGCGTCAGGACCGAAAAGCCGTCGTACAACTGGGCGATGTCGACATCGGCTGCCGTCAGGGCCGTGTTGCGCCACAGCGATTCGCCGGCGTCGTGGGCGGCCATCGACGTGAGGTCCGAGTACTGGTCCCAATAGGGGCGGCCGTGCAGGGCGGCACCCACCGCCTCGATGCACACGGGCTGCGCACGCAGATCGGCCACGGCCTCGGCCGCGGAGACGATCACGGCGGTTGAGCCGTCGACCGGGATGTCGCAGTCGAACAGGCACAGCGGATCGGAGATCATGCGCGCGTTCAGGTAGTCGTCGACGCTCATCGGATCCCTCAGCACCGCTTTGGGATTCAGTGCGGCGTTCGCTCTCAGGGTGGTGGCCAGGCCGGCCACCTGCTCACGCGTCGTGCCGAACTCGTGGAAGTGCCGGGTGGCCAGCAGCCCCGCCCAATTGGCGGCCGAGACGGCGCCGAACGGCACCATCCACTGGTGCGAACCTTCGATGCGGCCCCCGCCGGATCCGATCACCGATGCGCGTCGGCTCGCCGTCTGGGCGGTGCTTTCCCAGACCGTCCGGAAGCACAGCACGTGGGTGGCCAGACCCGCCCGAATCGCGGCGACGGCGTTGATGATCGCGCCGAGCTGGCCCGCGGTTTCGCTGCCGCCCGAGAACCATTCGAGGTTGAGGCCGAACGCGTCCTTGACCTCCCACACCCCCGCCCCGGTGAAACCCGGCGCGGGTCCGGATCCACCCGGCCAAGTGGAGAGCCCGTCGATGTCGCCGCGGTCGAGGCCCGAGTCGGCGAGCGCTTCGAGCACCGCCGCCACGGTCAGCGACAACCCGGAACGACCCAGCCGCCGGCCGACGTCGGATTGCCCTATCCCACTGATCACCGTGCCGGTGCCGCCGGTCATCGACGCTCCTGCTCGGGGCCGAACAGGGGCAGCCAGACGTCGTCGGCCTGCTCGAACCTGACACCGACCCGCATCCCGATGCGAGACCTCCTCGGGGCTCGACGTCCACCAGGCGCGAGGTCAGGCGCAGATCGGGATCGTCGTCGAGCTCGATGACCGCGATGACGTACGGCGGGGGCAGCGTCGGCAGCCAGGGCTGGCGATTGACCGTGTAGGTCAGGACTTTCCCGCGGCCGCACGACGGTTCCGTCGTGATGTCGGTTCTGAGGCAGAACCTGCAGACCGGGACCGGCGGATGCAACCAGCGGCGGCACGAACCGCACCGGCAGATGAGGAGCTGCCCGTTTGCGCCGCCGGTCCAGAAGGCGGTGTTGCCCGGGTCCAGCGCCGGCAACGGCGCCTTGGCATCGGCCATCGCGAATCTCCTCGTATCGCCGTCAGCCGCGGCCGTCGTTGAAGGCGTCGATCCACCCGAACGAGGCGACGACGGAACGCTTCTCGCCCCTCCGGGCGCACCAGCCGTCGGCGGGGCGGTAGTGCGGATCGGCCGCGTAGCCCGGCATCACCCCGTCGGGGTGCGCCCGCCAGACCCAGTTTTCGCCGTCGATCACGTAGTCGACCCGGGTCGGGAACTCGTCGGCGCCGAAGCTGGGCTCTCCCGTCACGTCGCGCGTCAGCTTGAACGGTCCATCCTGATTGGCCATGATGGCAAATCCCCAGTCGTCGCCGCCGTGGCACAGCTGGCCGACTTCGATTGTCCCGTCGTCGTATTCGACGCCCATCGTGAACCATGCCACTTCCAGCCGCTGAAAGTACGGGGTCTGCCGCCACACCGTGCCGGGGAGCAGGTGCTGCTGGTCGACGGCGAAGAAGCCCTCCACATGCTGTCCCAGCAAGGTCCCGCGGGCGCGCAGGATGTGCGACACGTAGAGGTCCCCGCCTTCGCGGCACGGGTCGTACCACTGCAAGCCGCAGTCGCCGACGATCCGGCCTTCCAGTCGCAGCAGGTCGCCCTCGTCCCAGACGGTGACGTCGCGCGTCATCTCCAGGCTGAACGGCTCACCCAGGCTGCCTTTGACCGAAGACGGGCGGATCCGAAACGCGTTGTCGTCGGCCTGATACCGCAGGGTGCCGCCGCGCATGGAATCGGTCGCCCGTGGGTGCGACGCCAGGTTCTCGCCGTCGGAGGCGTTGAGAACCAGGCCGGCGCTCAGCTCGCCGCTGATCTTGCGCAGCAGCGTGTACCGTCGTCCCGCCTGATCCGCGAAGCCCCCGTACAAGTAGGTGCCGTCCTGGACCAGGTGGTGGTAGCGGAACGTCGGCAGCATGTCCGCGAAGTCGATCTCGACCGCGGAGAGGACCGCCTGGTGGTTGAAGTCGCCGCGGCGTTGCCTGGCGAGGGAGATGGTCATTCAGCCTCCCGCCTGGCGGGCGTGCAGGTGCGGGGAGATCGTCCAGTTGTCGTCCTGGTGGCGGCCCCCGATGTTGCGGCAGCCGGTGACCGCCAGCTCGAAGGGAGTGCGGATTCCGGGTTCGGCGTCGATCAGGGCCGGCAAGATGTTGACGTTGTACATCGCCGTGCCGAACAGCGCGGGCCGGTCCTGCTTGCCGGCGGGGTCGCGCAGGCTCAAGTGCAGGTCGTAGTCCGGGATGCCGCGGATTTCGACGCCGTAGCCCTGTTGCATACGCCAGTGCTCGGCGATGTCGCGGCGCAGCCGGTTGACATGTTCCACCCGGAAGCGCTCCACCCCGTCGACGGTGCCGGTGACCCCGAACCGGATCGCTGCGATGGCCCCGGCCTCGACGTGTCTGGCAGGAACGTCGAAAGCTTCGGTGCACCTGAATGTTTCGCGAAATTCCTCGACGTGTACCTGCGGGAACCCGAAGATGTCGGCCAGGCCGCGCAGCGACGACCCCCAGGTCCGGTCGAGCACGCCGGCGCGGTGGAAGCGGCTGGCGGAGGTGTCCATGACGCCGAGGCCCAAGTCGTCGAGGCGCCACAGCGGGAGCGGGTCGTAGTCGCGCACTTCGTAGACGGTCAGGTGGTCGATCCGTTCGCTCACCGCCGAGAGCGCGAACGGCAGCAACTGGGTGGAGAAGCCGGGGTCGATGCCGCCGTACATGATCGACGCGCCGCCGGCCAGCGCCGCCTGCTCGATGGGGTCACGGATCTCGGGCGGGCAGGACGGGGGGTGCAGCAGTTCCGGGATGCCCAGGTATGCGACGTCGACGCCGGCCCGCAGGTAGGGCAACACCGGTTCGTAGCTGCGGCTCTTGCCGCAGTAGACCAGGGCGTCGGGCCGCTGGGCCAGTACCTCGTCGAGGGACGTGGTCAGCGTGGTCCCGCACGGCTCCCAGCCGATCAACTCCGCGGCGTCCGCTCCCGCCTTCTCCGCGGAGAACGTCTGCACCGCGCAAAGCGTCATGTCGGGGCGGCTGAGGATGCCGCGGATCGCGTAGTGACCGACGTCGCCCACTCCACACAGGGCAACCCTGAGATCGCGCATCAGAACTCCGTTTTCGCATGCCGAATGGTTTCCCGCCCCGTGATCAGCGGAAGGTCGAGCGGGCTGTACATGCCGGGCCGCGCGGCGCGGACGACGGGAATCGCATTGATCGCCCGCATGACCGTGGCCAGCACGCCCTGCTGGGTGGCGTCGAGGCCTCGGCCGCCCAGGGCAACGTCCACGTCGATGTCGGGCCGGCCGGCGATGCGGATGCGCGTGGTTCGCCGGTGCGGGTCGACCGGCTGCGGCCACTCCGGCGCGACATCGTCGAGCAGGCGGTACACGTGTTCGATGACGAACATCGGCCGGCCGTCGACCTCCCCGATCACCTCGAAGTGCAGCGCCGCGGCCTGGTTGGGGCCGTAAGTGCCCGCCGGAACGGTGAATTCGCGCCCGGCGGCCGCGATTTCCCGTCTTTCGTAGACCCGGCCGAGGGTGACGCCGAGGCCGTCGGCGAGCATCGTCATGGGTCCCATCCAGTTGTGCGCGATCGCGCCGGGCACGTAGTGGCGGGCGTCGCTCGACACGTCGTTGCCGAGTCCGGAACGCCAGCGCCCGCCGCGGTAGCTGCCGACGTTCATCGCCTCTTGCACGTGGACGCGCGTGATGTCCCGCGACAGGCTGGTCAGGTGCAGCACCAGGGCATCGGCCATGAAGCCCGGCTCGACACCGGTGCACAAGAATGACGAGCCGCCGGCCAGGCAGGCGGCCTCGATGCGGCGGCGCACCTCCGGCCCATCCCCGGCGGGATGCACCAGCAGGGGGTGAGTGGTGGTGACGACGTCGATTCCCGCCGCGAGGATCGCGCAGAAATCATCGATGACATCGTCGTGGCGGCCGCGGTCGGTGGCCATGTAGCTGACGCAGTCGGGGGCCACGGCGAGCACGGCGTCGCTGTCGTTCGTGACGGGGACGCCGGCCAGGCGTGCGGCGTCGGCGGCCGAATCCGGGTTGTGCGCCCACACCCCGACGAGCTCGAGGCCGGGCGCCTCCAGGATCGCCTGCAGCGCAACGGTACCGGTGTTGCCGGTACCCCACTGGACAACCCGGATCGATGCGGGAGGGTCTCCGGTTATGACGCCCAGGGCCGCCATCCCAGAAGTTCGCAGGCGTTCAGTTCGGCGATGCGGTGGGCTTCGTCGTCGGGAACATTGGCCAGCATCTCGGCCATGCCTTTGCGGGAGTGCGGCCAATGGGAATCCGAATGCGGATAGTCGCATTCCCACGTCAGCCGGTCGACGCCGATGCGGTGCCGGAAGTCGATGCCGGCCTGATCGACGATGAAACAACCCCACACGTTCTTCTGGAACAGCGTCGACGGCCGCGTCTGGGTGTCCACGTGCGAATACCAGCGGTGCCGCTCCCACACCTGGTCGATGCGCTCGAGCATGTAGGGCAGCCAGCCCGTACCGCCCTCGGCCAGCGCCACCTTCAACTCGGGGAAGGCATGAAAGGTCCGCGAGAACAACAGATCCGCCAGCGTGCCCATCGAATTGAGGCCCATCTGCGCCACGACCACCGGCGTCGGCGCATCCGGGCTGACGTATGGTGTGCGCGTCGAGGTCCCGAAATGCAGCATCAGCGGCATCGCCCGTTCCTGCGCGATGGCGAACAGGGGATCCCACTGCTCGGTGTGAAACGACGGCAAGCCCAGCGGCGAGGGGTTTTCCGGGAAACAGATCGCCCGCGCCCCCATCCCGATGCTCCGATGCAACTCGGTGACGCACAGGTCCACATCCCACAGCGGCAGAATGCAGATCGGCACGTAGCGGTCCGGCGCTACGCCACACCACTCCTGCAGCATCCAGTCGTTCCAGGCCCGCACGCAATCCAGGGCCATCTCGCGATCCGAGCCCTCCAGGAAGCGGGTGCCGGCGAATCGGGCGAAGCTCGGGAAACACAGATGCGCCCAGACCCCGTCCTCGTCCATGTCCTTCAGCCGCGCCACCGGGTCATAACAGCCGGGCCGCATGTCGTCGTAGCGGGCCGGCTCCACGTCCCAGGTTCGCGGGTCCTTGCCCGCCACGGCGTTCAACCCGATCGACGGATAGTGCTTGCCCGCATACACCCACGACTGCACCCGGCCGTGCGCGGTCGCCCCCAGCTGCAACTGCGCGTTGTCGATCTCGACTTCCTCCACATGCGGGATCTCGGTCCGGTCATACTTGGCCGGCATCCGCGACGTCCACACGTCCGCCGGCTCGATCGCGTGGTCGTCGACCGATACCAACTTCATCCAATCCTGAAGTGGCATAATGCAACTCCCTTCACCGGCTAATGGCTTCTTGCCAAGTGGAGATCACTCGGCACTCCGCGGTGGCCGGCCCGTGCCGTCGCTTTTCGATGGCCGCTGGGCGGGCGCCGTTGCGCGTCCACGGGACGACAGCGGGAGCGCAGTTCGCCGAATGCGAGGGGATTTGTCACGCACATCAACGATTCGCCCGTCTCCTGCCGGCATCTTCCCTCGCGAATCTAGGCTCCGCCACCGCGCCGTGTCAACGATCTGAAGTAAGATTATCTAGATTCTTCGGCTGCCGGTCAGCAAGCGCTACCCATCCTCCCGCGACTCGGGAGCGGCCGGCCGGACAGCAGCCATACCGCCCGCACCGGACCGCTCGGCTGGACGAATTTCGCGGCAGGGATCTAGTACAACAAGTCGATGACGCGATCCTGCTGTTGCGTCTTGGCGACGTAGCGGCGCGCGCTCTTCATGTGTTCGCGCCAGGCGCGTTCGGCGGCTTCACCGTCGCCGGCGTGGATCAGCTCGGCGATCTTCTCGTAACCGCGAAGGGCACGGCGATTCGCGCGGCGCACATCGTCGCTGTCGGGCCCGATCTCGCTCAGCGACTTGGCGAGTTCGCGCTCGACGATCTCGGAGAGCATGCCGATGACCGCGGTGAGCGTGTGGTTGCCGGACAGCTCGACGAGCTTGACGTGGTATCGCACACCGGCCTTGCTGAACTCTCGCGAGTCGTCGATCGTGGCTCTGACCCGCTCGAGTTCGGCGTCGAGTTCCCTCAGGGCCTCCTTGGTGGCCGATTCGGCCAGCCGCCCGACTGCGGGCGGCTCGATGGTCAACCGGGCATCCCAGACGTCGCCGATGGTGGTTCCGGAAAGCATCAGAATCATCCCGAACAGGTCCGCGACGGCGTCCGGGCCCGGCAGCGTGACCCGTGCGCCACCGGGTGGGCCGCGGCGGATGGTGACCAGCGAATCGCCTTCCAGCAGCCGAAACGCCTCCCGCAATGTTGGGCGGGACACCCCGAACCGTTCGATGAGTTCCGCTTCCGTCGGCAGCCAGTCGCCGTCGACGAGTTCACCGCGCGCAATCATCCGCCGGATCTGTGCCGCAACCTGATCCGACATCTTCATCGGGCGAACGCGCGTGTGGTTACCGGCCAGGACGAACGATTCTTTCCCCGCCACACGCACCCCCTTCCGGTGGCTCGGCCGACGCCGAATCCATACGATACAGGATCCAACTGATCTAGTTGAACTAGCTTTATGGGGGCCGCGGTCGAGGCCCGCGCGGCCGTCATCAGCGCGATGAAGCACTGTCGGGCCGGCGGGAATGTGTCGCGGCGGGTGCCCACCGAGCTGCTCGCGGTTCGCGGGAGACACCGCACGGCGTCTACAGCGCCTCGTCGAGTAGCCGGACGTACGCGTCGATGTCGGGAACGGCCGACTCCGCCGCGTGCACGCTGATCGCGATGGTGTCACCGATGCCATGCACGCCGTGGGTCAGGCCCATCGCCGGGGACAGCGCCGGGTATCCGGCGGTCAGCACCACGGGCGCCCCGCCGAAGCTCAGGTCGGCCGGGCCGCGGCGGACGCTGGACACCACGGTGTTGCCGGCGACGTGCCATGGCCGGACGTCGGGATCGAATTGCGATACCCCCCAACGCAATAAGGGCGCGGGCACGGCGGCGAACGCCCGGTCGGCGGCGACGGTCGCCGGATGCGCGAGGCGGTGTCGCCCGTTGGCCAGGTCGGCCGCGATCCGCTCTGCCCGCAGCTTCGGGTCGAGCTTCGGGTACAGCCCGACACCGACGTTGGCGAAGTGGTTATGCGCCTGTCGCGCAGCGGGCTTGGCGACCGGGACTTCGGCGCCAAGCGAATCGGCGGCCTCGCCGAGCAGACCGGCCAGCGCCGTCGACACCGCCGCCAGCACGCCGACGGTGACGGTGGGGCCGGGCAGCCGGGAGCCGTGGCGGACCAGTGTGCGCACCGCGCGGGCGCCGACGGGGCGGCCGTTCGTGCGCTGCAGGGGCCAGGGCCCGACGCCCGGGGGCAACAGTCCAGCGCGCGCGTCGCGGCGCAGCCGGCGATGGGCGCGAGCCGCCTCCACCGCGCGCCATGGCAGGAAGCCGGGCCGCGCCGGCGGTACCCGGGGCACCGGGGTGGCGCGGCCGAAGAGCCAGGCCGCCATGGCCGACGCGCGAGTGCCGTCGGCGAGCGCGTGCGGGACCTGCAGGACCGCGACCGTGCCGGGCCCGTCGACGCCGGGGATGCCCAGCAGCGGGGCGAACAGGTGCAACCGCCAGGGCGCGCGGCGGACGTCCAACTGGTCGTCGGCCAGACTCACCACGGCTCTCAGGCACCCGGCCCAGGTCGCGTCGTCCAGGTCATGGTGGACCACCCACTGCGGGCCCACGACCGCCGGCACCCACACCGGGTAGCTCAGACCGCAGCCATCGTTGAGCCGCATCGCCAGGTCCGGGCACGCGCGCGCCCGCCGGCAGACGTCGTCGACGGCGCGCCCCGGATGCGCGGTTTCGCCGTCGAATGCGTAGAGCAAGAACTGGTCGTTGGGCAGCTTGGCCGACATCCAGTAGAACTGCGCGTCGACGGCAGCCATCCGGTGTGCCGTCACAGTGTTCAGCGGGCCGGGCCGATGAAGCCCAGGATCAGATCGGCGACCTTGTCCGGCTGCTCGAGCTGCAGGAAATGCCCGGCGTGGTCCACGACGGCGACCTGGCTGCCCAGCGGCAGCACCTTCTCCACCCACCGGGTGAAAGCCGGTGTCATGCAACCGTCGTCGCGGCCGTGCAGGTAGAGGCACGGCAAGACGGGCGGCTCGGTCCACAGGCGGTGCAGTTCGGCGTATCGCGCGGGCGGCCGGGTGTTGCGGATCGTGGCCCGGTAGGGTCCCAGCGCCGCCCGCCAGCTCTGCGGAGTACCGATCGCCGCGTCGACGTGGCGCAGGTCCTCGTCGGCGCGGTAGCCGGGCGACCACCGCCGCCACAGCAGCGGCACCACCCAGGATGCCGAACCCTCGGGCAGCCGCGGCAATTGGAAGTACATGATGTACCAGCTCCGCAGCAGCTGACGCGGCAGGTAACTGGCCAGCCGCGCCCGCTCTGCCTTCCCGCCTACGCCACCGCGCCGGCGGAGCGCGGCGGATGGCGGCACCGACATGATCACCGCCTTGGCGAACGGGCTGTCGGGCATCGCGGCGAGCCCGGTAGCGGCGATCGCGCCCCAGTCGTGCCCGATCACGACGTCGCGCTCGGTCCCGCCGGCGGCCGACCGCACCCGCAGCGCGTCGTCCATCAACGCCCCGATGTGGTAGCTGCCGTCGGCTGGGATCGACGACGGCGCATAGCCGCGCATGAACGGCGCCACGACTCGCCACCCGGATTCGACCAGCCGGGGCGCGATCTTGCGGAAGCCGTACGGCGTGTCGGGGAACCCGTGCAGGCACAGCGCGATCGGCGCGTCACTCGGGCCCCAGGTGAGGGCCTTCAGGTCGCCGACGGGGCCGGGCACGTCGACCCACCCCGGCTCACCCACGGCGAACCACCCGGCCGGATCTTGGCCGCTCGACCAGGGTGGGCCGCTGTGCTTCGTCCGCCATCTTCCCTCCATGCTCGGAGCATCGGCACTAACCTACCCCGACGGGACGGAGCGGCATCGACGGCGATCGGCAATTCGCTAACGATCGCGGCCACAGGCGGTTTGGTGGTGCCGCGTCAGGGAGCGGGCTGGTTCGCCACCGCTGTCTCGAGGTCGGCGATGACGATCTTGCGCATGCCGTACATCGCTTCGGTGGCGGCGGCGGCGCGGGACCGATCGGGATCGCCGATCAATTCGTAGAGCCGGTCCGGCACTATTTGCCAGCTCAGCCCGAAGCGGTCTTTCAGCCAGCCGCATTGCGATTCCTCGCCGCCGTCGGTCAGCCGCTCCCAGTAGTAATCCACCTCGTCCTGGTCCTTGCAATGAACGGTGAAGGACACCGCCTCGCTGAACTGGAAGTGCGGGCCGCCGTTGATTCCGACGAAACGGCTGCCGTCCAGCACGAAGCTGCCCGACAGCACCGCGCCCGGCTCGCCGGGCCCGGCGTCGGTGGTCCGGTTGAAGCCCTCTATGCGTGAGTTGGGGAACACCGACGTGTAGAAGGTGGCCGCGTCCTCCAGGTTGTGGTCGAACCACAGAGTGGGCGTGATCGATGGCATGGCGTCTCCTGTCAACCGGATCTGCAAACGTGGGGTCCCAGTGATTGACCGTGGCGAGGGGAAAAACTCACCGGAGCGCCGACCGGGCCCAACGAGGAGGTGGATAGAGAACCTAGGTAACGTCGGAGAGCGATCGACGAGAGGACTCCCGTGAGCGCCGTGAGCAGCATCCCCCAGACGGTTCGATTTGCCGGGCACGCAGGGCTCACCCTGGTCGCCGACGAGTGGAACCGCGGCAACGCTGAGCACCCGACCATACTGATGCTGCACGGCGGCGGTCAGAACAGATTCTCCTGGAAGAACACCGGCCAGATCCTGGCCGACGACGGGTTTCACGTCATCGCACTGGACTCCCGGGGTCATGGCGACAGCGACCGCGCGCCCGACGCCGACTACGACGTCGAGACGTTGACCTCGGACGTCATGCGCGTCCTCGATGCGATCGGCCGGCCCGTCGTCCTCATCGGGGCCAGCATGGGCGGGTTGACCGGCATCCTCGTCGCGCACCGGGCCGGGCCCGAGCGAGTGACCCAACTGGTCCTGGTCGACGTGGTCCCCCGTTTCGAGAAGAACGGCAGCGCCCGTATCCGCGACTTCATGTTCAGCGGGATCGACGGATTCGACTCGCTCGAGCAGGCGGCCGACGCCGTGGCCGCCTACCTGCCGTACCGCACCCGGCCGCGCAGCCCGGAGGGGCTGAAAAAGAACCTTCGCCTGCGCGACGGCCGCTGGTACTGGCACTGGGATCCGGCGTTCATGACCAAGCCGGGCGACGACCCGGAGCTACGGACGGAGCATTTCGAACAGGCGGCCCGCAGCCTGACGATTCCCGTGCTGTTGATTCGCGGGAAGCTGTCCGATGTCGTCAGCCCGGAGGGTGTTCAGCATTTCCTGGAGACGGTCCCCAACGCGGAGTTCGTGGAACTGTCCAACGCCGGGCACACCGCGGCGGGAGACGACAACGACGCCTTCAGCGACATCGTGGTGGCGTTCGTCAAGCGCAGCTACGCCGACTGTGAATTCCGCGACGCGACTACGCCGTTGGAACGCGCCGTCAATACTTCGCTCGGCGACGGCTGACTGACTAGCCCGCCGGTTTCTCCGCGTGCCCGCCGAACTGCTTGCGCATCGCCGAGAGCGCCTTGTTGGCGAAGTCGTCGAGCTGGCGAGAGGCGAAGCGCGATTGCAGCGCGGTCGTCAGCACCGGGGTGGGCACCCCCTCGTCGATCGCCGCGATCGACGTCCACCGGCCCTCACCGGAGTCGGAGACCCGCCCGGAGAACTCCTTGAGGTCGGGCGACTCCTGCAGCGCGATGGCGGTGAGGTCCAGCAACCAGGAGCCGATGACACTGCCCCGCCGCCACACCTCGGCGACCTCGGGGATGTCGAGGGTGTACTGATAGAACTCGGGGTTCGACAGCGGCGCGGTCTCGGCGTCGCCCTCCTGCTGGTGCTTGCCGACGTCGGCATTGCGCAGCACGTTCAATCCCTCGGCGAGGGAGGCCATCATCCCGTACTCGATGCCGTTGTGCACCATCTTCACGAAGTGCCCGGCGCCGGACGGCCCGCAGTGCAGATAACCCTGCTCCGACTGCGCCACCTCGCCGTCACGTCCCGGGGTGCGCGGCGCCGCGTCCACTCCCGGCGCGACGGAGGCGAATATCGGCTCGGCGTGCGCGACCGCGTCGGCGTCGCCGCCGATCATCAGGCAGTAGCCGCGCTCGCGACCCCACACGCCTCCGCTGGTGCCGCAGTCCAGCAAATGAACACCCTTCTCGGACAGGGTCTTTGCGTGCCGGATGTCGTCGCGGTAGTAGGTGTTACCGCCGTCGATGACGATGTCGCCCGCGTCGAGCGTCGTGGCCAGCTCCTCGATGACACCGGTCGTGATGGTTCCCGCGGGCACCATCACCCACACGACGCGCGGCGCCGTCAGCTTCTCGGCGAGGTCGCGCAGCGACGACACCCCGGTGATCCCGTCGTCACCCGCCATCGCCTTGACCGCGTCGGGGTTGTGGTCGTACACCACGCACTCGTGCCCGTCCTTGGTCACGCGGCGGACGATGTTGGCGCCCATCCGGCCCAGGCCGATCATCCCTAGCTGCATGTCGTGCTGTCCTCCTTAGTGTCGTTTTTGCTGAGGCAGCCACGGCTGTTGCCAACTGCGGTGACCGTGTAACAGAGACTGCGCTGCCTCCGGGCCCCACGAGCCTGCCTCGTAATGATGGATCCGTCCCGGCTTGTCCAGCACCGGCTGCACGATGCGCCACGTCTCTTCGATGGCGTCTTCCCGAGCGAACAGCTGACGATCGCCGATCAGGCCGGCATACAGCAGCCGCTCGTAAGGCCGTACCGCTTCGCCGAGGTCCACGGCGAACGACGAGTCGAGGTGAACGTCGTGCCACGAGTCGCCGACCTGGGCGGACAACTGCAAACGCATGCCCGGGTCCGGGTCGATGCGCAGCACGATCTGATTGGGCTCCGGCGGCCGGCGGTTGGGCAGGAAGGAGAAACCGGGAACGTGGTGCAAAAACATCCGCACCTCGGTGACCCTTTCCGGCAGCGCCTTGCCGGCGCGAATGAAGATCGGCACCCCGGCCCAGCGCCAGTTGTCGATCTCCGCCCTGAGTGCGACATAGGTCTCGGTCGTTGAATCCTTCGCTACCCCTGCGACGTCCGTGTAGCCGCGGTACTGACCGCGCACGCAGCGCTCCGGGTTCAGCGCCGGCATGGCCCGAAACACCTCGGCCTTCTTGTCGTTCAGGTCATCGGCGCCGGGGCCGACCGGGGGCTCCATCGCGACCAGCGCCAGCACCTGGAGCAGGTGGTTCTGCACGACGTCGCGCAGGGCGCCGACCGCGTCGTAGAACTTGCCGCGGTCCTCGACCCCGAAGTCCTCGGCCATGGTGAGGTGGATCTCGGAGATGCTGTCCCGGTCCCACAGTTGGGCGAGCCCCAGGTTGGCAAACCGGAGGTATTGCAGCTCTTCGACGGGCTGCTTGCCCAGGAAATGGTCCACCCGCAGGATCTGGTCTTCGTCGAGCACCGCGCGCAGCCTGGCGTTGAGGTCCCGCGCCGAGTCCAGGTCGTGGCCGAACGGCTTTTCCACCGCCACCCGCGCACGGTCCAGCAGGTCGGCCTTGGCCAGGCGCTCGACGATCGGGGCGAACAACGCCGGCGGCATCTCCAGGTAGTAAAGCGGGCGGCAGTCTGCACCGATCAGCTTGGCGAGCTGGCGGTAAAGCCGTTCGTCGGTGACGTCGCCGTGCAGGTAGGACCATCGGCGCGCGAGCCGCTCGAACACCGCTTCGTCGAAGTCCTCACCGGAGGCCTTGATGGCCTCGCGCGCGCGGTCCAGCAGCGCGTCGAGCGAGATGTCGTCGCTCGCTACACCGATGATCGGGCAGTCCAGCAGCTTGCGGCGCTCGAGCCGGTACAGGGCCCGAAACGTCATCTTGCGGGCGAGGTCACCGGTGATTCCGAAGATCACCAGCAGATTTGAGGCGTCACCGTCACCGTCGGCCACTACCGCACCTCCCGAAAGTCGCCCGATCGGCTCAGGAGATCACTACCCGCGGCGGCTCACTCCAACACTAGACATCGGCGTCCGACCCGACAAGGTTGGCGGATCGCGGCCTTGGCAGGATGCAAGCGTGGTTGATGCGCTGCATATCGCGCTCTACGGCGCGGCGGGGGCGGCAGTGATCGAGGCCGGCGCGATCGCGACGCTGGCCAGGCTGCTGGCGCTCAGCCGCCGCGAGATCGACGAGCTGCAACACCGGACCGACACCCGCAACTGGCTGCTGTCCGGTGGCCGCGAAGCCGTCAAGACGGTGTGGAACACCGCCAACATCGTGCGCAAGGAGGGGTTCGGGGCGGCCGTACGCAGCTCCATCGAAGACCTCGCCGACTGGGCGGAGGTCGAGCGGCCCGACCTGGCGCGGGTCACCCCGGACGGGCGGGTGGTGATCCTGTTCTCCGACATCGAGGAGTCGACCGCGCTCAACGAGCGAATCGGCGATCGCGCGTGGGTCAGGCTGATCGGCTCACACGACAAACTGGTGCACAAGCTCGTCGGCCGCCACGGAGGGCACGTCGTGAAGAGCCAGGGCGACGGGTTCATGATCGCCTTCTCCCGCGCCGAGGACGCGGTGCGGTGCGCCATCGACCTGCAGCACGCGCTGGCTCAGGACGGGAAACGCAGGCGCCACAACGAGATCCGGGTTCGCATCGGCATTCACATGGGGCGCTCGGTGCGTCGCGGTGACGACCTGTTCGGGCGCAACGTGGCGATGGCGGCCCGGGTGGCGGCCCAAGCGCTCGGCGGGCAGATCCTGGTGAGCGAACCGGTGCGCGACGCCCTGCGCGACTGCGCCGACATCCGGTGCGACGACGCGCGGGACGTCGAGTTGAAAGGCTTTTCGGGCAGCTACCGTTTGTTCTCCGTCGACAGCGAGGCCGAGCCGGACTTCGCCTGAAACCCCTCCGATTCGGCCAACCGCAGATGCAGCCGGGCGCGGACCTCGTCGGCCGAGTAGGCGCGACGCTTGCGCTGGTCACGGGCCACCAAAGCGCCGCCGGCGACGACACCGGCGACACCGGCCAGCCCGAGCCACTTCCAGAAGCTGCGCATGAAGGCAGGGTATTCGCCGCGCCGGCGCGACGTGCGCGGTGTGGTTAACTTGTGTCCCCTTCGAACACCACGCCAGGCCCCATGGACACCCTTCGCGACAAGGTCACCGTCATCACTGGAGCGGCCAGCGGCATAGGCCGGGCCGTCGCCCGCGCGCCGGCCGGTCGGGGCGCCCACCTCGTGCCCGTCGACATCGACGACGACGGCCTGCACATCCTCGCCGGTGAGCTCGAACACCAAGGAGCGGAGGTACTGGCGTGCCGCGCCGACGTTTCACAGCCCGACGCGTTCGACGGCGTCCGGGGCGCGGCGCTGCAACGCTTCGGCCGAGTCGACATCGTGGTCAACAACGTCGCGTTGCTGACCAACGGGCTGCCCGAGGACATTCCGTTTTCCGCCTGCGTTGTCGACGAACTGCGCCGCCGCGTCGCCGACTGGGACGCCTACATCGACTATCAGATCGCTCGCGAACCGCGTTGAAGGGCAGGCAGGATGGCCGACTCCCGCACCGAGGGTATGAACGTCTTCAAGGAGATGATGCCCGGCTTGATCCCCGACGGCGTCACCACCCTGCACGACGACGGCGTCGCCGGCGAACTCGGTGACATGACCCTCCAGCACGTCTTCGGCGCACTGTGGACGCGGCCCGGGCTGGATCGTCGCTCCCGCAGCCTGGTGACGCTGGGCGCGCTCATCGCCCTGCGCGCCACCGAAGAATTGCGATATCACTTCCCGATCGCGTTGCGCAACGGGGTGACCCGCGAGGAGATCGACGAGGTGATCTACCACCTGGCGGGCTACGCCGGCTACCCCGCCGCCGCCACCGCGCGGGATGTCGCGCGCGCGGCATTTACGCGCTGATGATCTCCGAAAAACCAAGCGAGGAGCGGGCTTACACGACGATGCTGACCCTGGACCAAGCGCTGGACGAAACCCGAACCGGCGACCTGTGGCTGTTCCGCGGCGGTTCCCGACCCGACCGCGCCATCCAGACCTTGACGAACAGCCCCGTCAACCACGTCGGGATGACCGTGGCCATCGACGATCTGCCGCCGCTGATCTGGCATGCGGAACTTGGCGACAAGCTCATCGACGTATGGACCGGCTCCAACCACCGCGGGGTGCAGCTCAACGACTTGCGCGCGGCGGTCCAGCAGTGGACGGCGCGCTACCACCAGCGCTGCTGGTTGCGGCAGCTGACGCCCTACGCGAACCGCGACCAGGAGAACGCACTGCTTCGGGTGATCGCCCGGATGGACGGCACCCCGTTTCCGGCCACCGCGCGTCTCACCGGTCGGTGGCTGCGTGGCCGGCTACCCACTGCCTACGACTGGACACGCGGAATTCCTCTTCTGGACGGAAAGATTCGCGAATCAACTCGTCGCCGCAAGGCCCGTCAGCGCGTCGGCCTGGAAGCGGCGTATTGCGCGGAGACGGTGGCCATCACCTACGAGGAGATGGGCCTGCTCACCACCGAGAAGTACTCGAACTGGTTCGACCCCGGGTCCTTCTGGAGCGGTGACAAGCTCCCGCTCGCGCCCGGCTATCAGCTCGGCGGCGAGATCGAAATCTCAGTCGGTTAGTCGACCGCCATCTCCCCCATCGCGGACCATCCCGTCGCGTCGATGGTCTGGCTGATGATCTTCGGCGTCGACCTCAGCGCTTGCGGGAGTTCGCGCATCGCCTTCTTGAAGTGGTCGCTGTTGACGTGGGCGCTGCCCGCATCACCGTCGCGGAAGGCCTCCACCAACACGTACTCGCCCGGGTTGTCCAGGCTGCGCGACCACTCGAACCACAGGTTGCCGGCTTCGGCGCGAGTGGCGGCGGTGAACGGGGCGACCAGTTCGGGCCAGCGGTCGGTCCACTCGGGTTTGGTGTCGAACTTGACGACGATGAAGATCATGGCCGCTCCCCGCCTGCGCTTGCCGCTGCCGTGCCGTTTGCTCCTCCGGACGAGCAGCGTCAGCATACGCGCCAGCGGGCCGCGGCCCGCGAGCGAGGCGGGGAAAGCGGACCCGGGCCTGCCGCATTACGATCCAGCAAACTTAAGTGATCTACGCCACAAACCCTGCATCGCTGTGAATCAGTTCTCATTCGCGATGAATTGCGTGCGATTTGTTAGCGGCCGCCCGTGAGCAATTTAATTGTTATGGAGTCGCGACTTCCGGAAGGCCGAGCGGCGGCGCACCCGGGGCCGGCGGCGGAGGTGGCGCGGGAGCCAGGGCATCGACCAGAACCGGCGCCGGCGGCGGCGCGTCGGGCGGGGCGGCGGCGCGTCGGGCGGCGGCGGCGGCGCGTCGGACGGCGGCGGCGGCGCGTCGGACGGCGGCGGCGGCGCGTCGGGCGGCGGCGGCGCGCCTTCGCCGTCAGGCGGCATCGGCAGGAACATGTGGTGCGTGAACCCTGCCTGGTACGCGCCGGCGCCGCCGACGTGCACACCCCCGCGTTCGCCGCTGGAGACGGCAGTCCCGTCCGGCAACGTCACCGCGGTGTGTCCGCCGTTCCAGCCGATCACCAAGGCATTGGGAGCGGTCCCGTACTGGAAGCCCCGCGCCAGCAGTGCGGCCTCCTCGTTGCCGGTGTTGAACCGGTTGCCGAAGACGGGTCGTTCGGTCGCCGCGTTCGCCACCCAGGACGCCAAGCCGGAGCAATCGGTCCCGGCGGGAGAATCTCCGCCCGGGACATAGGGCGTCCCGGAAACCTGGGTGATAAGCGACATCAATGTTGCCAATACAAACATGGGCAGGCACGCTAGCAATAAATTGCTATAGCCGACCAAATTATGTGGCGTAGTTCATTCGTCAATCGCATAATGGCATTTGCCGCATTCCAGCAAATTGTTATGCGGCGGCAGTCTTATCGAGATCCGTTTGCTGTCCACTTCTTCGGGCGGTTCATGGGCAGGCTTGCCGCCGGCCCTGCTTCAGCGCGGTTGGAGTGGCTGCAGGCCGAGTTGGTCGAGCAGGCGCCGGACGCGGGACTCGATGGCATCGCGGATCGGACGCACCCCGTCCAGGCCGAGACCGGCGGGGTCGGCCAGTTCCCAGTCTTCGTACCGCTTACCCGGAACGTAGGGGCAACCGTCGCCGCACCCCATGCTCACGATCACGTCGGCGGCCTGAACGTCGGCATCGGCCCATTTCCTGGGTCGCTGGCGGGCAATGTCGATACCCACTTCGGCCATCGCGGCGACCGCGGCGGGGTTGATCTCGTCGGCCGGCTCCGATCCGGCAGAGAAGGCGGATGCCTGGCCGGACGCCAGGTGCCGAAAGAACCCCATTGCCATTTGGGACCGACCGGCGTTGTGGGTGCACAGGAAGAGCACGGTCGGCTTGTCCGGGCGCTCGATCACCGGGCGCTCCGATCTGTCGAGTGGGCCGGCCGCAGCTTGCCGGACTCGAACCGGCGGCGCAGGGCGAGCGAAACATAGACCAATGCAACCAGCACGGGTACTTCGATCAAGGGGCCGACGACGCCGGCGAGGGCCTGACCCGAGGTAGCGCCATACGTTGCGATGGCCACCGCGATGGCTAGCTCAAAGTTGTTGCCCGCCGCGGTGAATGCCAGCGTGGTGGTGCGCTGGTAGCCCAGGGCAAGCGCTGCCCCCAGGAGGTAGCCCCCACCCCACATGATCGCGAAATAGGCCAGCAGCGGCAGTGCTATGCGGGCGACGTCCAACGGGCGGCTGACGATCTGGTGCCCTTGCAGGGCGAACAACAGGACGATGGTGAACAGCAGCCCGTACAGTGCCCACGGCCCGACCCGGGGCAGGAAGCTGGATTCGTACCAGTGTCGGCCCTTGGCTTTCTCGCCGAATCGTCGCGACAGGTAACCGGCAACCAGCGGGATACCCAGGAAGACCAGCACGGACTTCGCGATCTGCCATGGCGACGTGTGGATGGTGTTCTGGGGCAAGCCAAGCCAGCCGGGCAATACCGACAGGTAGAACCAGCCCAGCACCGCGAACATGACGACCTGAAAGACCGAGTTCAGGGCGACCAGTACCGCGGCGGCCTCCCGGTCACCGCATGCGAGGTCGTTCCAGATGATCACCATTGCGATGCAGCGCGCCAGCCCGACGATGATCAACCCGGTGCGGTACTCGGGCAGGTCGGGCAGCAGCAGCCAGGCCAGTGCGAACATCAAGGCCGGACCGAGCACCCAGTTCAGCACCAGCGAGGTGACCAGCAGCCTGCGATCCCGCGTCACGGTGTCGAGTCGGTCATAACGGACCTTGGCAAGGACCGGGTACATCATCACGAGCAGGCCCAGCGCTATCGGCACCGAAATCCCGTCGACACGAACATGATTGAGCGCCGCGTTCAATGCCGGTACGAAGTGCCCCAGAAGCAGTCCGGCAGCCATCGCGACGCCGATCCACAGCGGAAGGAAGCGGTCCAGCAGCGACAGCCGTTCGACGATCGCGAGATTTTGCCGTGGCCGCACCGCCTGGGTCACGCGCACCCGTTCGCCGTGCCGCCCTCGGCGGCGGTGCCGCAGCAGGCGCTGCCGCCGTCGTCAGCGCTCCGGTCGTGCGGTGGAGCGGAGCCGAACGTATCCGCGTCGGCCAGCACCGTGTACACCTCCCACTTCTCCCCCGCCGGCCCGGTCACCCAGACCTTGTCCTGCGTGGCGAAGCAACACGTCGTTCCCATTTCCTCCTGGGTGAACATGCCCTCCCCGGCCAGGCGGGCGATCTCGGCGTGGACGGCGTCGCTGGATTCGACTTCCACGCCGAGATGATTGAGAGTTCCGCCGTGGCCTGGGTTTTCGATCAGGACAAGCTTCAGCGGCGGTTCCGTCACGGCGAAGTTCGCGTAGCCCGGTTTGATCTTGGATGGTCCGACGTTGAACAGTTTGGAGTAGAAGGTGATGGCCTCGTCGAGGTCGTCGACGTTGAGCGCGAGTTGCGCGCGGGACATGAGCGTACTCCCACCTCTGTGACTTATGTCGAACGATGGCGTGCTCCCGATGTTGCACCCCTTTTCGATATATGTCAACAAGCTGTGGCAGGATGATCGGTATGCCGAAGGCACTGCCCGTCGTGGACATGTCGTCGCCGGTGTCGTGTTCGCCGGTGGCGGCCGGTCCCCTCGACGACCGGGCGGCATTGGACATCGCGCTCAGACTGAAAGCTCTGGCAGACCCGGTGCGCGTCAAGCTCGTTTCGCTGTTGTTCAGTGCCGAGGCCGGTGAGGTGTGCAGCTGTGACCTGGCCGCGGCGGTCGGACTCAGCGAGTCCACCGTCAGCCATCACCTGACGCAGTTGCGCCGGGCGGGCATTGTCGAGTCCGACCGTCGCGGGATGAACGTCTATCACCGTGCTCGCCGGGACGCCCTGGTGGCGCTGTGCGCGGTGCTCGACCCGAGCTGCTGCCGCTGAGGCCCAACGCCCGGCGGCCCGGCCGCGACGGGCCCGCGCCCTGTCGCCGGTTTCGGCGTGCACGGCGATCTGTCGCTTCGCCCGGGGAATCTGTTGTAGGACAAGGCGTTCGCCGTCCATTGCGGCGACCGCGCTACCCATTTTTCCCGCGGGTGTGCCCGGCGCCGGGGTGGCTAGTGCTCGACATACGCAGCGCGGGACGGCCCCGGCTCGAAGGCTTCGCCGAAGTACTGCGTCTCGCGGATCACTTGCCCCTCCTCGAATTCCATGATGCTCACGACGTAAAACGGTTGCCCGTCGTACGTGAGAACCAGTTCGCTGATCCACAGATCGCCGCCACCCAGCATGCGACGGACACTGAATCGCTTTTCATTGGGCTGTGCGGTGCGCGACGCCTGGATGTTGCTACGGCCGCGGATGCGCTCGCCCGATTGTGGATATTCCAGCACGGCATCGTCTCGGTAGATCTGGTGCTCAGTTGCAAAGTCGTTGGCGTCGGAGGCCGCCCAGTGTCGCCGCAAAGCGGCCCGCACATCGTCGTCATGCATTGCGGCGCTCATTTTCAGCCGGGGGGCAACGTACCGCGAGTCTAAAGGGCAATTGGGGCTGGGCGGTCGAAAGCTGCAAATTCTCGAGCAGGTCGAAGCAGCAGACTCGTTGCAAAGTTCAGCCGGGCGCTATCTCTCCGATGCCAACGGTTGGCACCCGACCCGGTCGACCTGCAATACACTCGACCAGTCTTGGCTCCCAGTCCCGTCGACTTTCTGCGACCCCGAGGAGCGCCGGCGTTCGGCGGCTAGACCGCAGTCCAGATTCCGTTGTTCCAGAACCCCCAGACACCGGTGGTCGGGTTCCACATCAACTGAGCGCCGGGCGCCCACGGCGGCCGCGGCGGTTGCGGCGGCGCCCACGCCGGTGGGGGGCCCCAGGGGCCCCACCCCGCCGGACCGCTCTGGCCCGCCGGACCCTGCCAGTCATGGCAGCGATTCCAGTCCCAGTCGTAGACGTCTCCCCAGCCCGGGTCCCATTGGTCGCCGGGGCACCAGTGATTTCCGGCCGCGGGGGCCGGGGCCGCCTGGGCCCAGGGGCCGGAGCCGCCGGCGAGTCCCAGTGCGGAAAACGCCAACCCGGCGGCCACCAGCAGGCTCCTCGGCCGCAGCACCCACATTCTCACTTGCTTTGCAGTCACCATTCCCCGAGCATTCGCGTCGACCGGAGTCCAAGCAAGCATCGTCCCTTCTGGTGGGGCCCGCCCGACGCCTGCTTTTCGGCTGACAACGGGGACGGGAGGGGCGAAGCGCGGGAAGAGCGGGAGGTGGACGCTCGGGATATCGACTAATGAGACGTATATAGCAGGAGGAGAAAGTTCTTTCCAACGTTGAAGCGGAACTCGACCACGTCGCCGTCGGCCATCAGTTGGCCTGCGGCGTCGTCTTGACGTTCGCCGATTTTCGGCTCGTGAACAGCAGCGGGTAAATCAGACCGCCGATAAGACCCCCGATCAGTGGTGCCAGCCAAAACACCCACAGTTGGCCGGGTGCGCCGTCCCCATTGAAGAATGCGACACCCGTGGACCGGGCCGGATTGACCGAACAGTTACTGATCGGGATCGAAACGAGGTTGATGAGCGTCAGCGCCATGCCGATGGCCAACGGCCCAAATCCCTTCGGGGCCCGGTCGTCGGTCGCACCCAAAATCACCAGGAGGAAGAACGCCGTCAGCAAGACCTCGGCGATGATCACCGCACCCAGCGAGTAGTGGCCGGGCGAATGATCGCCGTATCCATTCGCAGCCATATGCCCGGTGGGCGAGAATCCGGGCTTTCCCCTCGCGATGATCAGCAGCGTCAAGCCCGCGAGCAGACCACCGACGACCTGCGAGATCCAGTACCCGGGAAGGTCCTTCCACGGCAGCCGGCCGCCCACGGCGGCGCCCAGACTGATCGCGGGGTTGAAGTGCCCGCCCGAGATGTGACCGACGGCGTAAGCCATGGTCACGACAGTGAGCCCGAAAGCCAATGACACTCCGAGGAAGCCGATGCCCAATTGGAAAGTGCCGCTGCCATCCTCGGCTTGGGCGATTTGCTTGGCCGCAAAAATTGCGCTGCCACACCCACCGAACACCAACCAGAATGTGCCAAACAGCTCTGCGCCGAGCTTGGAAATGGGTGACGTCGTTGTCATGTGCTGCCTCCTGCGCGGTGGCCCCCGGGGAAATGGTAGCCCTCAGTCGGCCGCCAGCAAGCAATTGCGGCTGAGTCCGTTGCCTACACGGTGACCCCGAACCGGACCGCGACCACGTCATCGTCGGACAGCTACGACCCTTCGCCAAGCTGACTAGCGCTCGACGTACTGGGCGCGGGACGGGCCGGGGCCGAAAGCTTCACCGAAGTAAAGCGTCTCGCGTACGACCTCCCCATCCTCGAATTCCATGATGCTCACCACGTAGAACGGTTGCCCGTCGTAGGTGAGCACAAGCTCGCTGATCCAGCGACCACCGCCGCCAGCGCCTTTCCTCCCCCCCTAGTTTCCCCCTGCCACAGAAGCGCTCGCCCGATTGCGGATATTCGAGCATCGCATCGTCCGGGTAGATTTGGTGCTCGGCCGCGAAGTCGTTGGCGTCGGAGGCTTCCCAGTGCACTGCAGGGCGTCCCTGACATCGTCGTCGTTCCTCGCCGCGCTCACTTCAACTGGATGCAGGAACGTAGTCAGACTACTCGTTTGTTGACGCTGCCGACCGACTGGTTTAGTGCTGGCGTCGGCGATAGCTCACGACAGAGGAAAGCGATGGACGAACTGGCCATTCAAGCCCTGGGTTATGCAAGATCTCAGTTGCTGACAAGGCTGGAGGCGATCGCCGCGGGCGACTGGGAGAACCAAACTCCTTGCGGTGAGGCGGATCTCCGCCAGTTGGTGAATCACGTCGTGGGTCTGCAGCACCGCGTCGCGCGGCTCGTTCGCGGCGGCAGCCGCGAAGAGTACATAGCAACGCGGAGGACACTGGATCGGCGGTGACCACTTGGCGGCCTGGCATGCCGGCGTGCGGGCACTGCATTTGCGATCGACGCCATGGAAAGTTCGATATCCCGGTCGCCTACCGGATTCCGATGTCAGCCCGAGAAGTTCTGGGCCACAGCGCGTTCGATACAACCATCCACACCTGGGATGTGTCTCGCGCGATCGGATTCGACGAGCGACTCGACGACGGACTGGTCGACTTCGCGCTCGACTTCATGGATTGGCTACGGACCGAAACCCTTCTGCCGGCATACTTTCCCCCGCCCAAGGGTCAACTCCCCGCGGCAGCGTCATCCCAGGCTCGCCTGCTTCACCTCGCGGGCCGCGATCCCCGCTGCTAAGCGGCCTTGAATGCTTCGACGTGTACCGGAGGTTCACCACGTCGCCGAACAATTTCAGGCGTCGAACAACGCGACATCCACATCGGCCGACGCAGCCTTCAACCGCTTGTCCCTGGTCCAGAGCTGAGCACCGTCGACCATGCGACCGCCGCCATGAGGTGGACGTCGACTGCACGAGACCACGTCCCCAGAGCTTGCGTCGATCAATGAGGTGGAGGACTTCGTCGTGGTGGATCGTTGGGAATGTTGCAAGTTCGCGAGCAAGTCGAGCACCACCCCCCGTTGCACGATCGACCCGAGGCCATTTCCTCGATGACCAACGGGTGACAGCCGACGCGATCGAACTCCAGCAATTCGACCAGTCTCGACTCTGCGGCGTGAAGATGATCGATCCAGACCGCGGTGTCGACCAGGATCATTCAGCTGAGCCACACCGCCGGGCACGGCCGTCGCCCGGGGATCGGTTCCACCGAGCGCGGCAAGGCGGCGAGCGCTTTCTACCCGGATAAGGGTCTGTAGCCCTTGGCGCAGCAGAGCAACGTTCTCATGCACACCGGTCAACTCGGCTGCCTTCGCCAGCAAGTCGTCGTCGATCGTCACGGTGGTCCTCATGCTGCACCTCTATACGCATCATTGATGCTCACTATGATGCCACACTCGTGGCGCGGCCGCCGCCGGCATAACGCTGACCGGGATCGCCTGGCTTGAGTCAGGGTCATCGTCATCGTGGTCACCGCCCCCTCGGCCGGCTGGGGCCGAACCGCTTGCCTAGTTTCGAACGGCGAAGCCACCGAACCCGATCACAGGAACCTCGGACCAGTGTCGACCGGGTCGTCTCGTTGGACACGCTCTTGCACGGTTCGTATCCAATTCAGAGCATTCATCGTGGCGTACGCGGCATCGAGAGCGGCACCGGGCGGAGGGACGCCCACCGACCCAGTCTCCCGCCGCGGCACAGGATCCCGCACCACTGCGGCGTAGGCATCAGCGAATGCTTGCGCCGCCTTTAGGGCCCGGATCTCTCGCTCGATGGCGCCGGCAGCGACAATGACTTCATCCTCCAGTCCACGCACCATGCGCTCAAGGAGGTCTGCATCCGGACGCCTACGGTCGGCAGTGGGCGGGCACGACGCGCTCTAGTTCTTCGATGTAGACGTTGATCCGAACCGGAACTCGACCACGTCGCCGTCGGCCATGACGTAGTCCTTGCCCTCCATCCGCACCTTGCCGGCCGCCTTGGCCGCGGCCATCGATCCGGCGGCGATCAGGTCGTCGTACGAGACGATCTCGGCTTTGATGAAGCCCTTCTCGAAGTCGGTGTGGATCACGCCGGCGGCCTTCGGCGCGGTGTCGCCCTGGTGAATGACCCACGCCCGCGCCTCTTTTGGGCCCGCGGTCAGGAAGGTCTGCAACTTGAGCGTGTGAAAACCGGCCCGCGCCAACGCATCCAGTCCGCGCTCGGTCTGGCCGATTGACTCCAGCAGCTCGGCCGCCGACTCGTCGTCGAGCTCGTTCAATTCGGCTTCGATGGCCGCGTCGAGGAAGACGGCATCGGCGGGCGCCACCAGCTGCCGCAGCTCGGCCACCCGCTTGGCATCGGTCAACACCGCCTCGTCGGCGTTGAACACATAGAGGAACGGCTTGGTCGTCAGCAGGTTGAGCTCCCGCAGCAACGACACGTCGACCCCCGCGGCGAACAGCGTCGTGCCGCCATCGAGCACCTGCTGGGCGCTCGACGCCGCGTCGTAGGCCGGCCGGCGCTCCTTCGTCGTGCGCGCCTCTTTCTCGAGCCTCGGCAGGGCACGTTCGAGGGTTTGCAGGTCGGCCAGGATCAGTTCGGTCTCGACGACCTCGATGTCGGATTTGGGGTCCACCCGCCCGGCCACGTGGGTGACGTCGTCGTCGGAGAACACCCGCACCACCTGGCAGATGGCGTCGCACTCGCGGATGTGGGCCAGGAACTTGTTGCCCAGACCGGCCCCCTCCGAGGCGCCCTGGACCAGGCCGGCGATGTCGACGAAGGTGACCGGCGCCGGGACGGTGCGCTCGGAGCCGAAGAGCTCGGCCAGCTTGTCCAGCCGCGGGTCCGGCAGCGAGACGACGCCCTCGTTCGGTTCGATCGTCGCGAAGGGGTAGTTGGCCGCGACCACGTTGTTGCGGGTCAGCGCGTTGAAGAGGGTCGACTTGCCGACGTTGGGCAGACCCACGATTCCGAGGCTCAGGCTCACAGGGAGCCAAGTCTAGGGGTCGGCGGCGGCATGGGCCGATCGCCCGTTCGCGCCGCCGCGTCGGGACCACTGGGTGACTTCGAAATGCGACATCGCCGGTGATATCGCATTTGAAGATCGGGTGGTGGTCCCCAGGCGTTGCCAATGTGACGGGTGTGGCACGCCGGGTTCACCTGCCCGTGAATACGGGCCTTTGGGCCGATTCCCGGTACGGTCTACATGTGTCAGCTGTGCGGGCAAGGTCGGGGGTAGAGGCATCCCACCGCTCGATCCACCCCAACATCCCCGGCGTGCCGTGGTGGGCCGCCCTGCTCATCGCCCTCGGCGCCACGGCCGTCGGATTCGCGATCGACGCCGGGTCCGGACACAAGGAACTGACGCACGTCTTCGCGGGCTTCTATATAGCCGGCTGCGTGGCGGCGGTGCTCGCCGTGCGGCAGGAGGGCGTGTTCACCGCGGTCATCCAGCCTCCGTTGATCCTCTTCTGCGCTGTGCCGGGGGGCTATTGGCTGTTCCACGGACGCAAAGTGGGCCACCTCAAGGACCTGCTGATCAACTGCGGCTACCCCCTGATCGAGCGGTTCCCGCTGATGCTGTTCACCGCGGGCGGTGTGCTGCTGATCGGGCTGGTCAGGTGGTACGTCGGGATGTCCCACGGAAAGACCGCGACCACCGCCGAGGGCACCGGCGACAGCGCGAAGGCCGCCGAGGTGATGTCGTTCGTCGGCGGCGCCGTCGCGAAGCTGCGGTCCGCCGTGCTCGGGGATCCCGAGGAACGCGACACGGCCGGCGCGTCGACAGCGCGGCGCTCGGCTCGCCGCCCGGCCGACGCCCGCCGAACCACGCGCAGCGATCGGGCCACCAGGACGCGCACCCGCCGGTCGTCGGAGGATGCGCACGAACCCGGTCGTCCCCGCCGCCCGAGCCGTGGGACCCCCGCGGCTCCCCGCGACTTCGACCCTGCCGACCCGCCCCGCCGGCCCCGTCGCCCCAGGGCGCAGGCCGAACCCGAGCGTGGGCAACCCCGTCGGGAACCGCGCACCCGGCGTAGTCCCTCCGAGCGCTCGGCTCCCCGGAGCAGCCGCTTCGACGGCTTCGACCCCTATCAACCGCGCGGGGATCGGTACGCACCCTACGACGCACACGAGGGATACGAGACCCGGGGACGTCGGCCGGCCGCGCGGGGCGCAAACGGGGCCGACCCGACGCACCACCCCATCTCGCGGGCCCGCTACCGCGGGGAAGCACCGTTGGACGAGCGCCGGACCGAGCGGCCGAATCGCTCGCGGGCATCGGGCCGTTCCCCGGGCCGCCCGCCCTCGGAATCCTGGGAGTACGACCGCTAAGTCAGCGCGCAGCGCGAATCTCGCGGGGCAGCGCGAACACCAGCGTCTCCTGCGCCGTCGTCACCGATTGCACCACGCCGTAGCCACACTCGGCCAGCCGTTCCAGCACACCGCGCACCAGCACCTCGGGCACCGACGCACCGGACGTGACACCGACCGTGGTGACGCCCTCCAACCACGCCGGGTCGATGTCGTCGGCCCAGTCGACCAGGTGGGCGGCCCGGGCGCCCGCCCCTAGGGCCACTTCGACCAGCCGTACGGAGTTCGACGAGTTGCGGGAGCCGACGACGATCACCAGCTCGCACTCGGGGGCCATCGCCTTGACCGCGACCTGCCGGTTCTGCGTCGCGTAGCAGATGTCGTCGCTGGGCGGGTCCTGCAACTTCGGGAAGCGCTGCCGCAGCCGCTGGACGATCTCCATGGTCTCGTCGACCGACAGCGTGGTCTGTGACAGCCAGACCACCTTGTCCTCATCGCGGATGGTCACCTGGTCGACGGCGTCGACGCCGTCGACCAGCTGGACGTGGTCGGGCGCTTCACCGGCGGTCCCGATGACCTCTTCGTGCCCCTCGTGGCCGATCAGGAGGATGTCGTAACCGGCGCGCGCGAACCGCCGGGCCTCGTTGTGCACCTTGGTCACCAGTGGGCAGGTGGCATCGATGGTCTGCAGGTTGCGTTCGGCGGCCGCGGCGTACACCGTCGGCGCGACGCCGTGCGCGGAGAACACCACGATCGCTCCCTCGGGCACCTGGTCGGTCTCCTCGACGAACACCGCGCCCGCCTTCTCCAGCGTGTCGACGACGTGCCGGTTGTGGACGATCTCGTGGCGCACGTAAACGGGCGCGCCGTGCTTCTCCAAGGCGCGTTCGACCGTCTCGACGGCCCGGTCCACGCCCGCGCAGTAGCCGCGCGGCTCGGCCAGGAGCACCCTCTTGCCGGTTGGGTCGCTGGCTACCGATCCGGACGCACCGGGAATCCCCATGTCGATAGTCGGCGGCATGCCCACCAGGGTACTGACCGCCGACACGGGGCCGCCAGCTCGCGCCGCTCAGCTTGGAGTTAGCCGCCGGTTGAGGCAGTCTTGGTCCCATGGCTACTGCACCGTATGGAGTTCGGCTGCTGGTCGGCGCGGCGACGGTCGCCGTCGAGGAGACGCTGAAACTGCCCAAGACCATCCTGATGTATCCGATGACGTTGGCCAGTCAGGCGGCGCACATAGTGATGGTGTTTCAGCAGAACCTCGCCGAGCTGGTGATCAAGGGCGACAGCACCCTGGAGTCGATCTTTCCGCCCAAGGACGAGAACCCGGAGTGGGCGACGTTCGACGAGGACCTGCCCGACGCGGAGGCGGCGGCCATCCCGGCCGCGCCGGCCGACGACAGCGATCGCCTGACCGGAGGTCGGTTCGCCCTGTACTCGGTGGCCGAGGCGGCCGAGGATGCGGCTCCCCTGGCGGCCCGGGCCAAGCCCTCGAAGGCGTCCGCGAAGAAGTCCGCGCCCGATGTCCCGGAACCGGAGGTGGCGGTCGAGCTCGACTATGCGGCGCTGACGCTGGCGCAGCTGCGGGCCAGGCTGCAGTCGCTGACCGTCGACGAACTGGAATCCCTGCTGGCCTACGAGCAGGCCACCAAGGCCCGGGCGCCGTTCCAGACCCTGCTGGCCAACAGGATCACCCGCGCGAACGCGAAGTGACCCGAGCGGCGAATTCCGAACCCAATTCCGCCGAGAACCCTTTTCCGGTTCGCGCGGTGGCCATTCGGGTTGCGGGCTGGATCGACAGGCTGGGCACCGTATGGGTGGAGGGGCAGCTCGCGCAGATCACCATGCGGCCCGACTCCAAGACGGTGTTCATGGTGCTCCGCGACCCGGCCGCCGACATGTCGCTGACCGTCACCTGCCCGCGCGACCTGGTGCTCAGGGCACCGGTGAAACTGGCCGAAGGCACCCAGGTGGTCGTCTGCGGCAAGCCGTCCTTCTACACCGGACGTGGCACATTTTCCTTGCGGCTCAGCGAGATTCGCGCTGTCGGCATCGGCGAACTGCTCGCACGCATCGACCGGCTGCGCCGGCTGCTCGACGCCGAGGGACTCTTCGACCCCCGGCTCAAGCGGCCAATACCCTTTCTGCCCAACATGATCGGCTTGATCACCGGGCGGGCCAGCGCCGCCGAGCACGATGTGCGGAAGGTGGCGGGCGCCCGCTGGCCGGCGGTGTGCTTCGCGGTCCGCAACACCGCCGTCCAAGGGCCGAACGCGGTCGCGCAGATCGTGGAGGCGCTAGGCGAGCTCGACCGTGACGGCGAGGTCGACGTGATCGTGCTGGCCCGCGGCGGCGGCAGCGTCGAGGACCTGCTGCCGTTCTCCGACGAGACGCTGTGCCGCGCCATCGCCGCGTGCCGCACCCCCGTGGTCAGCGCGGTGGGTCACGAACCGGACAACCCGCTGTGCGACCTGGTCGCCGATCTGCGGGCCGCCACTCCCACCGACGCGGCGAAGAAGGTGGTCCCCGACGCGGCCGCCGAGCAGCGGCTGATCGACGACCTGCGCCGGCGCAGCGCGCAGGCGCTGCGCAGTTGGGTCGTCCGCGAACAACGGTCGCTGGGCCAGTTGCGCAGCCGCCCGGTGCTGGCCGAGCCGCTGACGGCCCTGACCGCGCGCGCCGACGAGATCCACCGTGCCCGGTCGGCGGTTCGCCGTGACATCACTCGGTTGGTCAGGGGTGAGAGCGACCGGATCGGCCACCTGGGCGCGCGCCTGGCGACACTCGGCCCGGCCGCCACCCTGGCCCGCGGTTATGCGGTGGTGCAGACCGTCAGCGACACGGGACCGGCCGGGGTGCTGCGGTCCGTCGACGACGCACCGGCGGGCACCCGGCTGCGGGTCCGGGTGGCCGACGGTGCGATAGCCGCCGTGAGCGAAGGGCCGACCGATGGCGCCTGACAGGGACGACGACAACAACGGGGGGCGGCAGGTTACGCCTATTAGTGAACTCGGCTACGAATCGTGCCGGGACGAGCTGGTCGAGGTCGTCCGGCTGCTCGAGCAGGGCGGGCTGGACCTCGAGGCGTCGCTGAAGCTGTGGGAAAGAGGCGAAGAGCTCGCTAAAAGGTGCGAAGAGCACTTAGCTGGGGCGCGCAAGCGGATCGAGGACGTGCTGTCGGGCGGCCAGGCCGAGGAGGCCTGAACGACGACCGGTTGGCGAACTCGGTACCGGCCGGGATTGCCAGACTGGAACAGGTTTCAGTTATGCTTCGCCGATGGGTGATCCGTCACTGACCACCGAACTCGGCCACGTTCTCGTCACCGGCGGCTCCGGATTCGTCGGCGCGAACCTGGTGCAGGCCTTGCTCGACCGCGGTCATCGCGTGCGTTCCTTCGACCGCGTCCCATCGCCGCTCCCCCGGCACCCGCAACTCGAGGTGCTGCAGGGTGACATCACCGACGCGGGCGTCTGCGCCAGGGCGGTGGACCGGATCGACACGGTCTTCCACACCGCGGCGATCATCGACCTGATGGGCGGGGCTTCGGTGACCGACGAATACCGGCAGCGCAGCTTCGCCGTCAACATGGGCGGCACCGAGAACGTCGTGCGCGCGGGGCAGCAGGCCGGGGTCAAGCGGTTCGTCTACACCTCGTCCAACAGCGTGGTGATGGGCGGCCAGAACATCGCCGGCGGCGACGAGACGCTGCCCTACACCGAGCGGTTCAACGACCTCTACACCGAGACCAAGGTGATCGCGGAGCGATTCGCCCTGGCGCAGAACGGTGTTGGCGGCATGCTGACGTGCGCGATCCGGCCGAGCGGCATCTGGGGCCGCGGCGACCAGACGATGTTTCGCCGGCTGTTCGAGAGCGTGATCGCCGGCCACGTCAAGGTGTTGATCGGCCGCAAGTCGGCGCGGCTGGATAACTCATACGTGCACAACCTGATTCACGGTTTCATCCTGGCCGCCGAGCATCTGGTGCCCGGGGGCACCGCGCCCGGCCAGGCCTATTTCATCAACGACGCCGAACCGATCAACATGTTCGAGTTCGCGCGGCCGGTGGTCGAGGCCTGCGGCGTGAGCTGGCCGCGGGTGCGGGTCAACGGGCCGGTGGTCCGCGCGGCCATGACGGGGTGGCAGCGCCTGCACTTCAGGTTCGGGATACCGGCGCCGCTGCTCGAGCCGCTCGCCGTGGAGCGGCTCTACCTGGACAACTACTTCTCGATCGCCAAAGCCACCCGGGACCTCGGTTACCGGCCGCTGTTCACCACCGAGCAGGCGATGGCCGAATGCCTGCCGTATTACGTCGACATGTTCAGGCAGATGAAAAGCCAAGCGCAGGGGTCCAAAACCACTGCGAGCGAATCCCGCTAGCCCTATCGGAAGCTCACCATCTCGCTGCCCCAGGCCGCCCGGATGTGGGCGTCGACATCATGCACGACGCGGTCGCGCGTGCCGATCAGCAGGCAGGCGCGCTCCTCGGCCCGATAAGACGTCCACTCCGGCTCGCCGGGCGGACCCGCCGGATTTCCCGCCGCCGCGAAGTTGACCCACCTGGTGCGCATTCGCCTGGACACCGCCCTGGCCGTCGTCGCACCGCCCAGCTTCAACGTCGGATCCTTGGGCCCACCGAGATTGCCCCAGACGTACGGCAATTCGGTAGCGTGGGCGGCGTTGACCAACAGCACCCTCAGTAGGGGGGTCGCGTAGTCGAAGCGGTACAGGTACACCGGCGCGACGCGGGCGTGGCCCTCGGCCAGCCACACCGACGGCATCCGGAACCCGACATCCGTCGCGATGTTCAAACTCCTTGCCCTACGCCGCAACCCCGAATACGCCGACCCGATCTGCTCCTCGGTGGGCAACTGCAGGTCGGGTTGTTCCGCGGCGATCTCGTCGAACATCGACGTGATCGCCCGCGGCGTGATCGGCATCAGCCGCGACCTCATCAGCCGGAACAGCGCCGCCTCGTGCTTGTTGGTGCCGATGATCAACGGGACCGGCAGCGAGCGGCCCTCCTGCGCCCGCTTGACCGGGTAGTCCTCCAGCAGCTCGCCGTCGACGATCGGGACGAACGCGAGGATGCCCGGGTTGCGCACGGGCACTTCGTCGAAGACCTCTTGGGACGCGGCCAACAGGACCGCGGTGGGCACGTCCGGCAACCGCTCCGCGTCGACGTCGAGCCGGTCGAGGACCGTCTCGGTGACGCGCACGGCGCGGGCCCGGTCGTACACCGACGTGGCCGGTGAGCTCTGGGCGATCGCGCGGGCGAACAGCCCCTCGGCCGCCGGGCTGGCCAGCAGGGTCGTCACGATGCCCGCGCCGGCCGACTCCCCGAACAGCGTGACCCCGCCGGGATCGCCGCCGAACGCGGCGATGTTGTCGCGCACCCACCGCAGCGCCGCCAACACGTCACGCAACCCGACGTTGGAATCGAATCGCCGCCGCGGCGTACTGAACGACGACAAGTCCATGAACCCGAGCGCGCCCACCCGGTAGTTGACCGTCACCACGACCACGTCGCCGCTGCCCGCCAACCGGCGCCCGTCGTACAGCGCCTGGCTGGCGGATCCGAGGACGTAGGCGCCCCCGTGCAGCCAGACCATCACGGGCTTGCCGTCGCCCGGCCGGGTGCCCGACGACATCCAGACGTTCAGCCTCAGGCAGTCCTCGCCCTGGGCCGCGCCCAAGTCGAGCGGCATGTTCGGGAAGACCGGCTGCGGGCAGGCCGGCCCGTAGCGGGTGGCGTCGGCGACCTCCGTCCACCGCTCAGGGGGTTCCGGCGCCCGGAACCGCAGGCCGCGCACGGGCGGCGCGGCGTAGCGGATGCCCTTCCACACGCGCACGCGGCCGTCATCGCCGCCCCGGACCGGGCCGTGCGCCGTCTCGACCACGAGAGTGTCGGTCGCCATAAGTCGTGGACTTCCCCTCGGGAACCTACGTGAGCCTCTGGGCGAGGAACTCGACCACGCGCTTGCGCGCCTCGTAAGCCGGCTGGCCGGCGATTTCCCGGACCTCGTCGGTGAGCACCGAGTGCGCCATCTTGCCGAAGCCGCCCGCGTTGCCCGGGCTCGAGTCGATCTCGATCACCTCGAACGCGTCACCGAGCCGCTGCTTGAGCGTGGCGAACCGCTCCCCCGGCGCCATCTTGTCCTCGCTGAACCGCAGCCCCATGGCGCACAGGCCGTCGTTCGCGCAGCGCTCGGCCACCGTGGCGAGCTCGGCCTCACTCAGCCCGGCGTCGCGGCGCCGCGCACCACCCAGCGGCAGCGGCACCGACGGCTGAGAGAGCACCGGGGCCAGCACGCTGTCGTCGACTGCGGCGGCGAGCGCGAAGCCGCCGGTGAAGCACTGCCCGATCACGCCGACGCCCTTGCCCGGAGTCGACGCGTTGAGGTCGCGGGCCAGCGCGCGCAGGAACAGCGACACCGGCCGCTGCTTGTTGGTGGCGAACGCCGCGAATTCCCTTGCCACGCAGGCCCGGCTGATCGAGGAGGCGATATAGCCGGCGGTTTTGGCTTTGCCGGGCTCGCCGAACAGCGATGGCATCGCGACGGTGAAGCCGTTGTCCACCAAGTGGTTACCGAGGGCCAGCACACCGGGATGGATCCCGGGTATCTCCGGAATCAGCACCACCCCCGGGCCGCTGCCCTTGCGATAGATGTCGTGGGTGTAGCCGCCGCCGGTGAACGGCGCCACCGACCATCCGGAGAGGTCTGCTTCGGGTGCGGTCACGCGATAAGTCCTTTCAGCGCGCGGGCAGGGGCGGCTGCGATTGCGTCGCCGACGCCAGCGTACGGAACTGATCGGTGCTCCCTGCACCGGTGACGGCGAGCTGAGCGGTGCCGGACGGCCCGGTCAGCCTGGTCGTCCAGATCGGCTCGGCGTCCGCGCCGCTCTGGCCCGGACCGCGGTAGATCACCCAGCTGGTGCCGTCGACGTCGACCGCGCCCGTCGGGTAAGCGGACGGATGGATCGAGCCGACCAGTTTGTCCTCGTCGGCGTTGCTCTGGGTCAGGCTCAGGTACATCCCGGTGGGGCTGATGTAACCGACTACCGAGGTCGCCGCGTGCAGCCGTTGGCCGGTCACGGGATCGGTCCGCCCGCCGTCGATGCCCCCGCGGCCGCCGGAGTTGGGCCGCCAGCCGTTGGGCAGGCGCGGCATCCGGATGGGGAACCCGAGGGTCTGGGCGTCGGCCCGCAGGGCCGCGGCCGCGTCGTAGGACGGGATCGGGCCCTGGTTGGTGCCGCCCGGCTGGAAGGAGCACATGCCGACCAGGCCCGCCAGCACGATGCAGGCGATGACCAGCGGCATGAGCGACCAGAACATGTCGCGACCGTCCTGCAGCAGCCGCGGTTTGGCCGGTTTGGGCGCCGGCGCCGGTTCGTCGGCCACCGGGGCGTCCGAGCTGGCATTCTGGTGCGGCTCCTCGGTCACCCACCGAGTATCCCAGTTCCAGCGAACCGATCCGCTTCTGGGACAATCTCCAACCATGACAGCTCACGGCAACCGCTCGGCCGGGGCCAACGGCGGAGGCCAAGGGCAGGCCCGGCCGCGCGGCGAGGCCCCCGACCGCAACCTGGCCCTCGAACTCGTACGGGTCACCGAGGCCGGCGCCATGGCCGCCGGCCGCTGGGTAGGTCGCGGCGACAAGGAGGGCGGCGACGGGGCGGCCGTCGACGCGATGCGCGAGCTGGTCAACACCGTGTCGATGCGCGGCGTCGTGGTGATCGGCGAGGGCGAGAAGGACGACGCGCCGATGCTCTACAACGGTGAGGAGGTCGGCAACGGCGACGGGCCGGAGTGCGACTTCGCCGTCGACCCGATCGACGGCACCACGCTGATGAGCAAGGGCATGCCCAACGCGATCTCGGTGCTGGCGGTGGCCGACCGCGGGACGATGTTCGACCCGTCGGCGGTGTTTTACATGAACAAGATCGCCGTCGGCCCCGAGGCCGCGCACGTGCTGGACATCACCGCGCCGATCGCCGAGAACATCCGGGCCGTCGCCAAGGTCAAGGCGTTGTCGGTGCCGGACATGACCGTGTGCATCCTGGACCGGCCCCGGCACGCGCAGCTCATCGAGGACGTCCGCGCGACCGGGGCCCGCATCCAGCTGATCACCGACGGCGACGTCGCGGGAGCGATCTCGGCGTGCCGGTACCTGTCGGGCACCGACATGCTGGCCGGCATCGGCGGCACCCCCGAGGGCATCATCGCCGCCGCCGCGATCCGCTGCATGGGCGGCGCCATCCAGGCGCAGCTCGCCCCCAAGGACGACGAGGAACGCCAGAAGGCCATCGACGCCGGCTACGACCTGGACCAGGTGCTGACCACCGAGGACCTGGTGTCCGGAGAGAACGTCTTCTTCTGCGCCACCGGGGTCACCAGCGGCGACCTGCTCAAGGGCGTGCAGTACTACCCCGGCGGGTGCACCACCCAGTCGATCGTGATGCGCTCGAAGTCGGGCACCGTCCGGATGATCGAGGCCTATCACCGGCTCTCGAAGCTCAACGAGTACTCCGCCATCGACTTCACCGGCGACAGCACTGCCGCCTACCCCCTGCCCTGACCGCGAACCAACAAGGATCCGTTTTTATGGCCGACAGCGCCTCAGAAGACCAGACCGAATACCGCATCGAGCACGACACCATGGGCGAAGTCCGGGTGCCGGCGAAAGCGTTGTGGCGCGCGCAGACTCAGCGCGCCGTGGAGAACTTCCCGATCTCCGGCCGCGGCCTGGAGCGCACCCAGATCCGCGCGCTGGGGTTGCTCAAGGGCGCGTGCGCCCAGGTGAACAAGGACCTCGGCCTGCTGGCGCCGGAGAAGGCCGACGCGATCATCGCCGCCGCGGCCGAGATCGCCGACGGCCAGCATGACGACCAGTTCCCCATCGACGTGTTCCAGACGGGCTCGGGCACCAGCTCCAACATGAACACCAACGAGGTGATCGCCGGCATCGCGGCCGCCAACGGCGTGACGGTGCACCCCAACGACGACGTGAACATGTCGCAGTCGTCCAACGACACCTTTCCGACCGCCACCCACATCGCGGCCACCGAGGCCGCGGTGCGCCACCTCATTCCGGCGCTCGAGGTGCTGCACGAGGCGCTCGCGGCCAAGGCCCACGAGTGGCACACGGTGGTGAAGTCCGGCCGCACCCACCTGATGGACGCCGTCCCGGTCACGCTGGGCCAGGAATTCGGCGGCTATGCCCGACAGGTCGAGGCGGGAATCGAGCGGGTGCGCGCCACGCTGCCGCGGCTCGGTGAGCTGGCCATCGGCGGCACGGCTGTGGGCACCGGCCTCAACGCGCCGGAGGGGTTCGGCGCCAAGGTGGTGGAGACGCTGATCGCGTCCACCGGTCTGAGTGAATTGCGCACGGCGGTCAACTCGTTCGAGGCCCAGGCGGCCCGCGACGGGCTGGTCGAGGCGTCCGGCGCCCTGCGGACCATCGCGGTGTCGCTGACCAAGATCGCCAACGACGTCCGCTGGATGGGATCCGGCCCGCTCACCGGCCTGGCCGAGATCCGGCTGCCGGACCTGCAGCCGGGCAGCTCGATCATGCCGGGCAAGGTGAATCCCGTTCTCCCCGAGGCCGTTACACAGGTCGCGGCGCAGGTGATCGGTAACGACGCGGCGGTGGCGTGGGGCGGCGCCAACGGCGCCTTCGAGCTCAACGTGTACATCCCGATGATGGCCCGCAACATCCTCGAGTCGTTCAAGCTACTGACCAACGTGTCCAAGCTGTTCGCGGAGCGCTGCATCGTCGGGCTGGCGGCCAACGTCGAGCATTTGCGCGAGCTGGCCGAGTCCTCGCCGTCGATTGTGACGCCGCTGAACTCGGCCATCGGTTACGAGGAAGCCGCCGCCGTGGCCAAGCAAGCGCTCAAGGAGCGCAAGACGATCCGTCAGACCGTCATCGATCGCGGCCTGATTGGCGAGAAGCTGTCGATCGAGGAGCTCGACCGCCGTCTGGATGTCTTGGCGATGGCCAAGGTGGAGCCGGAAGGCTAGAGAACGATGACATCGAGGGTGGTACGGCGATGACGGTTCCTCCGGAGGGCCCCCAGGGGCAGGACCCGCACGGGTCGAATCCGTATGGGCAGGGCCCCTATTGGGGTGGCCAGCCCCAGGGCGGCTCCTACCCGTATCCGCCGCCGGGCGGCCCCGAACCCTACGGTGCGGGCGCTTACCCCCCGCCCCCGCAGTACCCGCCGCCCCCCGGGCCGCAGTACCCGCCGCCCGGCCACCAGTACCCGCCGCCGGGCCAGCAGTTCCCGCCCCCCGGCCAGCAGTACCCGCCCCCCGGGTGGCCCGGCGGCCCCTACCCGCCGGGGCCGCCGCCGAACGGGCCGCGTTCGAAACTGCCGTGGCTGATCCTCGCCGCCGTCGCGGTGGTGGGCGTGGTCGCACTGGCGGCGATCCTGATCGTCGGCCTGAGCAGCGGCAACAAGTCGAAGTCGAACAAGGCCTCCCAGCCGCCCACGAGCGCCCAGACGTCGCAGCCGACCGGCGACCAGAACGCGACCGGTTGCACGCCCAACGTGTCCGGCGGGGAAAAACCCACCGGCGACACGATCAGCGCCGGCAAGCTGTCGTTCCCGGCCAGCGCGGCCCCCGGCTGGGCCGGCTTCTCCGACGACCAGACCCCCAACCTCATCGGCGCGGTGGGCGTCGGTCAGGAAGTGCCGAACGCCAGCCAATGGATGATGCAGGCCGAGGTCGCCGTCACCAACTTCGTTGCCAGCATGGACGTCAGCGCGCAGGCATCGAAGTTGATGGACTGCGTGGCCAACGGCCCCGGCTACGCGAACGCGTTGCCTACGCTGGGGCCGACCAAGACGTCCTCGCTCACGGTCGACGGCGTCAAGGCCGCCCGGGTGGATGCCGATATCACGATCGCCGACCCGGCACGCAACGTGAAGGGCGACTCGGTCACCATCATCGCGGTGGACACCAAGCCGGTCACCATCTTCTTGGGGGCAACGCCCATCGGGGATACGGCCTCGGCGGCCACGCTCAGTCATGTGGTCAGCGCGCTGAAGGTCAAGAAGTAGTCGAGCCCGTCGGCGCCGAGACGTGGGTGGCCTCGGACCGGCCGCGCAGCACGGTCGAATAGCACTCCGCCCAGTGCGCCTGTTCGGCCTCGCCCGCCCGGTCGATGGCCGCCTCCGCGCACAAGATGCGCCGGTCGGCCGTCTTGGCGAGGTCGGCAAGCCGCGCAGCCTCGTTGACGGCGTCGCCGATCACCGTGTATTCATAACGGTTTTCCGAGCCGATGTTGCCGGCGAAGACGTGCCCGGCCGAGACGCCGATGCCGAAATCGACTGGCAACCGCTGCAACTGGGTGCCCAGCGTGCGGGCGGTGGCCAGCGCGGCCGACGCAGGTTGGACCATCGGCAGCGGCACACCGAAGACGGCCAGCGCGGCGTCGCCGGCGAATTTGTTGATCAGCCCGCCATGCTGGTCGACGGCATCCACGACGATCCGGAAGAAGTCATCGAGAACCTCGGCGACCTCTTGCGGTGGGCGGCTTTCCGCGAGTTGCGTCGAGCCGACCAGGTCGATGAACAGCACCGCCGCTTCGACCACGTCGCCGGACAGCGACACCCCCTCTTCGAGGGCGCGGTGGGCCACGTCGGCCCCGACATGGCGTCCGAACAGGTCCCGCAGTCGATCCCGCTCGGCGAGGCCCGCGATCATCCGGTTGAATCCGATTTGCAGACGGCCGATTTGAGAACGTTCGTAGACACCCACACGCGTATCGATGCGGCCGTGCTCGACTTCCGCCATCGCGTCGACGACCTCACTGAGCGGATCGGCAATGGAGCGAGACGTGAGAATCATTGTCGGCAGGCCGAGCAGCAGCGCCGCCAGTGATACCACCAGGATGGGCGCGTTCAGCGAGGCGGACTTCGCGATGAGCCAGCCGAACGAGCGGAAGGCGACCAGGACCGCGATGATCCCGATCGGCAGCGCGCTGCACAGAAACCACAGCATGACCAGCCGCGCGAACACCCCGGGCACCGCGACCCGGGGCTCGCTGCCGCGGGTGGCGGCCACCACGATGGGCCGCACGATGCGCTGGGTCAGCAACAGGCCGGTGCCGGCGGCGGCCGGCCCGCCGAACAGCACACCGAGCAGGATGGGCAACAGCATCGCGGCCCCGGCGGACAGGTTCTGCAACATCGAGATACCGCCGGTCACCACCCAGGCGCACAAGAAGATGAGCGCCTGTTGGCGCGGGAGCCTCATCGCGGCCCGCTGTTGGCGCGCGTCCGGTTCGTCCCCGGCAACGAACCACCGCAGCGGGGGAGCCAGGCTCAGCGCGCCCGCCACCGCGACGCCGATGGCCGCGAGCAAGCACAGCAGCACAACGGCGACGGCATCCGTCTCGGTGAACCGCATGGCGTTGTGATGCCCCAGCGGGATGAGGATCGCCGAGGCGTCGAGCAGGCCGACGACGTACGCGACGGCCAAAGTGATCCCGTACCGAATCGACAACCGGCGGGCGGATTCTCGGTGCGTCGCCTCCGGGGGAATCGATTGCGGCGGGGTCCGGAGAAGTCGGCCCACCGTGATCACCCTATAAAGGTAGCCGCGCGCGACCCGGACCTCAGGCTAGGCGCCGTTGTTCGGCCCGCCCGAGTTCTGGCCGGGAATGTCGGTGATCGGCAAGTTGGGCATCGGCTTGGGTGACGACGTGTTGGGCAGGGCGGGGATCTCGGCGGGCGGGATGTCGTGCAGGCCGTTTACGGGCGGCCCGTTCTCCCGGCCGCCGTAGCTGCTGCCGGGTGCCCGCGGACCCAGCAGTTCGCTGACCGTCACCGCGCGGTAGCCGTTGGCTTTGAGCACCGGCATGAACTGATACACCAGGTCCACGGTGCTCGAGTAGGTGTCGTGGAACAGCACCACCGAACCGGGCTTGATGTAGGTCATCAGCATGTATCGGGTGGCACCCGTGTTCGAGTCGTTGATCCAGTCGAAAGGGATGACGTCCCAGAGGATTTCGGCCAACCCATACCGGCCGGCCACCTGGTTCACGACGTCGTTGGACAGGCCGCCCGCGGGGCGCCACAGGCGGGGTGTCCGGCCGGTTGCGGCCGCGATCGCGTCGTTCGCCTTGGAGAACTGAGCGGCGACGTCTTCGACAGGGATGGTCGTCATGTTGGGGTGTTCCCACGTGTGATTACCGATCTCCATGCCCGCGTCGGCGACCAGCTTGGATCCCGACGGGTTGGCGGCCACCTTGTTGCCGATCTCGAAGAACGTGGCCTTGGCGTCGTTGTCCTTCAGCACCTGCAGCAGCCGTGCATCGAACGGGCTGGGCCCGTCGTCGAACGTCAGCGCGACACACTTGACCACCGCGCAGCTGAGGTTGTCGGCGCGGGTGATGTGGCCGGTGACGCCGCCGATCGCCAGCACCGCGGCGGCCGCGACCATGCCGATCACCGTGCGCCAATAGCGCCAGGCCTGGTTATCGGGGCGTTTCGGCACGCCAGCAGCCTACCCGGCATCCGTCGGCCACCCCGGGCGCCGATCGTGCCCCGAGGTCACGAAACGGCAGGAATTACCGCCGTCAGCGCAGCGCGCGCGGGCGTCAGCGCACGTCAATGCGGGCCGGCGATCTCCTCGAGCATCTCGGTGACCAGCGCGGCAATTGGTGAGCGCTCGCTGCGCAGCAGCGTGATGTGGGCGAACAGCGGGTGCCCCTTGAGCTTCTCGATGACGGCCGCGACCCCGTCGTGGCGCCCGACGCGCAGGTTGTCGCGCTGCGCGATGTCGTGGGTCAGCACCACCCTCGACCCGGTGCCCAGCCGCGACAGCACGGTCAGCAGCACGTTGCGCTCCAGCGATTGCGCCTCGTCGACGATGACGAACGAATCATGCAGGGAGCGGCCCCGGATGTGGGTCAGCGGCAGCACTTCGAGCATCCCCCGGGACAGCACCTCGTCCAGCACGGCCGGGCTGGCCAGGCCCTCGAGGGTGTCGAAGACGGCCTGCGCCCACGGGCCCATCTTTTCGCTCTCGCTGCCGGGCAGGTAGCCGAGCTCCTGGCCGCCGACGGCGTACAGCGGACGGAAAACGACCACCTTGCGCTGCGTGCGGCGTTCCAGCACCGCCTCCAGGCCCGCGCACAGGGCCAGCGCGGACTTGCCGGTGCCGGCCTTGCCGCCCAGCGACACGATGCCCACCGACTCGTCGAGCAGCAGGTCGAGGGCCACCCGCTGCTCGGCGGAGCGGCCCCGCAGCCCGAACACCTCGCGGTCACCGCGGACCAACTGGACGCGCTTGGCGGCGGTGACCCGGCCCAACGCGTGAGAGCTACCGCCCAGCAATCGGATTCCGGTGTGGCAGGGCAGGTCTCGGGCCTCGGCCAGATCGATCTCGCCGTCGGCGAACAACGCGTCGATGTCTTCGGTGGCGGTCTCGATCTCGTGCATCCCCGACCAACCGGAGGCCACCACGTCCTGCGCGTGATACTCGTCGGCGGCCAGGCCCACGGCTGCGGCCTTGACGCGCAACGGAATGTCCTTGCTGACCAACGTGACTCGCCTGCCTTCGGCGGCGAGGTTGGCGGCGCAGCTCAGGATGCGGGAGTCGTTGCTGTCGGTGCGAAAGCCGGCGGGAAGCACCGACGGATCGGTGTGGTTGAGTTCGACGTGCAGCGTACCGCCTTGTGCCCCAACGGGAATCGGCTGATCCAACCGACCGTGCTCGAGCCTCAGATCGTCGAACAGGCGCAAGGCCTGACGGGCGAACCACCCCAACTCGTGGTGGTGGCGTTTGGCCTCGAGTTCGCTGATCACCACCAGCGGGACCACCACCTCGTGCTCGGCGAACCTGCTGCAGGCCCACGGGTCGGACAGCAGCACGGAGGTATCGATCACGTAGGTCCGGAGTTCGGTCACGTAGCGCTCCTCGAGCGGGCTGAGCCCGGGCGGACCCGCTCGGGCGTGTCGGCGGGAACCGCGGCACCAGGACCGGGGCCGGTCCTGCCACTGATGTCACAGTCGTGACGGGAGGTGCCGCCCTGGCAGCAGAGCATGTCGCTGGCCATCGCCACCGACGCTACTCTCGTGGCCGCTCGCGCGCCGCGCAGGCGCGCCGAGTCGGCTTGTGCGGCTTACGGGATGCGCCCTGCGCGCCCGACGGGGCTCAGCCGGTGACGAACCGCTTCAGCGCGGGCTCGTCGGCGACCCCCCACGCGGTGATGCGGTCGGAGATCGCCTGCCGCAGCTGGTCGGGACCGAAGATGCCCGCCTGCGCGACGTTTTTCACCTTGTCCTGGTAGGAATCGATGTCGGCCCCGGGAACCTGGAGGTCGGCCGCGCGGGCGGCGATCGCGGCGATCGTCTCCGCGCGGGTGTAGCCGAGGCAGTGCGTGACGAGGTTGGCGAAGAACTCCTCGTGGCGCGCCTCGTCGCGGGCGATCCGGTCGATCAGGCCGGCCAGGACGGGCTCCTCGATCTGGGCGGCCAGGTTGCGGCAGAAGACGGCGTGGCTGCGCTCGGTCAACGCCATGTACACCAGCGTCTCGACCTGCGAGTAGGTGTCGGCGCGGTAGCCCTTCATCACGTACTCGACCCGCGCCTCCTCGTTGGCGGTCGGGTCGACCTCGCGGGTGACCACCAGGTACTCGCGCAGGGCGATCGCGTGCAGGTGCTCCTCGGCGGTCCACCGGCCCAGCCAGCGACCCCACCACTCCTCGAGGATGAAGTGCTCGACGAGCTCGCGGTGGTGGCCGGCGAGGTTGTCCTTGAGCAGCAGCAGGATCTCGCAGGCGTCGGTGATGGTCCTGGGCAGCGTCGTCTCGGACGGGTCCCAGTCACGCCCGCCGAGCATGGCGAAGTTCTCGCCGCGGTCGAACGGGACGTAGTCGTGGGCGAACCAGAGGTCCTCGGTGTTCAGGTGGCGATCCATGTTCGCCTCGACAACCGGCTCGAGCTCAACGGTCAGCGCGTTAGCTACAGGTTTCTGTGCCATGGGGTTACTGTAACCCGGCGACACAGGTTCGTGAAATCTCCCGACCGTGTCGCGCCGAAATGGTGACTTTGGTCCCTTAAGGCCTCCGCGCGCGTCCTTCGGGGTGTCTTTTCGGGGCGCCTGGGTGGGTGCCTCAGCGGCCCTCAACCCGGGCTAGCTGTCGACGAGCGTCCACTCTTCGAGACCCTCGTACAGGGGAAATTCCCTGGCCAGGCGGGTGACCCGCTCGCGCAGTGCCGACACGTCCACGCCTGGGCCGGCGCCGCCGCCCCCGGCCAATGCCGTGGCGATGATGTCGGCGACCTCGCTGAATTCGGCATCCCCGAAGCCGCGGGTGGCCAGCGCGGGCGTGCCGACCCGCAGACCCGAGGTCACCATCGGCGGGCGCGGGTCGTTGGGCACCGCGTTGCGGTTGACCGTGATGCCGACCTCGTGCAGCAGGTCCTCGGCGGCCTTCCCGTCCAGCGGGGAGTCACGCAGGTCGACCAGCACCAGGTGGACGTCGGTGCCGCCGCTGACGACCGACACACCCGCCCTGGCGACGTCGGGAGCCAGCAACCGCTCGGCGATGATGCGGGCGCCGGACAGCGTGCGCTGCTGGCGGTCGGCGAACTCGGGGGTGGTGGCGATCTTGAGCGCGACCGCCTTGCCCGCGACGACGTGCATCAGCGGGCCGCCCTGCTGGCCCGGGAACACCGCGGAGTTGATGGCCTTGGCGTACTCCCGCTTGCCCAGGATCATCCCCGAACGGGCGCCGCCCAGTGTCTTGTGCACGGTGGTGGACACCACGTCCGCGTGCGGCACCGGCGTCGGGTGCAGGCCCGCCGCGACCAGACCCGCGAAGTGCGCCATGTCGACCCACAGCTTGGCGTCCACCTCGTCGGCGATCGACCGGAACGCCGCGAAGTCAAGGATCCGCGGGTAGGCCGACCAGCCGGCGATGATCACCTTCGGGCGGAACTCCAGGGCCTTGGCCCGCACCACGTCCATGTCCACCAGATGCGTCGTCGGGTCCACCCCGTAGAAGCCGCAGTCGTACAGCCGGCCGGAGAAGTTCAGCTTCATGCCGTGCGTCAGGTGGCCACCGTTGGCGAGGTCGAGCCCCAGCAGGTGCTCCCCCGGGGTCATCAGCGCGTGCAGCACGGCGGCGTTGGCCTGCGCGCCCGAATGCGGCTGGACGTTGGCGAACTCGGCGCCGAACAGCGCCTTGGCCCGGTCGCGGGCGATGTTCTCCACCTCGTCGACGTACTCGCAGCCGCCGTAGTAGCGCCGCCCGGGCAGACCTTCGGCGTACTTGTTGGTCAGCACGCTGCCCTGGGCCTGCAGCACCGAGCGCGGCACGAAATTCTCCGAGGCGATCATCTCCAGGGTGTCCCGCTGCCGCCCGAGCTCCTTGCCCATCAGCGCGGCGATATCCGGGTCGACCTCGGCCAGGGGTGCGGACATGATGGATGCGGCGGTACGGGGTGCGACGGTCACGTGCGCAGTCTATCGAGCGGCAAATCACCAGCCCAACCGTCGGGCGCGCACCCCCTCCTGTAACACTGGCACTATGCCGCGGCTTAGCGAGCCGAGCCCATATGTGGAGTTCGACCGGAAGCAATGGCGCGCGCTTCGCATGTCGACGCCACTGGCCCTCACCGAGGAGGAGCTGGTCGGCCTGCGCGGCATGGGCGAGCAGATCGACCTGCTCGAGGTCGAAGAGGTGTACCTGCCGCTGGCCCGGCTCATCCATCTGCAGGTCGCCGCCCGCCAGCGGCTGTTCGCCGCCACCGCGGAATTCCTCGGCGAACCGCAGCAGAACCCGGACCGCCCGGTGCCGTTCGTCATCGGCGTGGCGGGCAGCGTGGCGGTCGGCAAGTCAACCACCGCCCGCGTGCTGCAGGCGCTGCTGGCCCGCTGGGATCACCACCCACGGGTGGACCTGGTCACCACCGACGGCTTCCTCTACCCCAATGCGGAGCTCGATCGGCGAAACCTCATGCATCGCAAGGGCTTTCCGGAAAGCTATAACCGCCGGGCGCTGATGCGGTTCGTCACGTCGGTCAAATCCGGTTCCGACTACGCCTGCGCCCCGGTGTACTCGCACCTGAAGTACGACGTCATCCCGGGCGCCAAGCACGTCGTCCGCCATCCCGACATCCTGATCCTGGAGGGCCTCAACGTCCTGCAGACCGGCCCGACCCTGATGGTGTCGGACCTGTTCGACTTCTCGCTGTACGTCGACGCCCGGATCGAAGACATCGAGCAGTGGTACGTGTCGCGGTTCCTGTCCCTGCGCGGGACGGCGTTTGCCGATCCCGAATCGCATTTCCACCACTACTCGGCCCTGAACGACACCAAGGCGGTCGCCGCCGCCCGCGAGATCTGGCGGTCGATCAACCGGCCGAACCTGGTGGAGAACATCTTGCCGACCCGGCCCCGCGCCACCCTGGTGTTGCGCAAGGACGCCGACCACTCCATCAACCGGCTGCGCCTGCGCAAGCTGTAGCGGGGCCCGGGCGGCCGGGGCGCCCCTACAAACCGACCTCTGGTGGGCCTGATCGCGGCGACCCGCCGCGCCCGGCTACGCCAGTCGGCGCACGCCGAGGTACTGCAGGGCGGCGAATCCCGCGGTGTAAACGCCGGTGGCGAGCGTCGCCGCGACACCGGTCGCGGTCATCGGCACGGCCTCGGCGGCCACGACCGCGGCCAGGGTGCAGGCGACGTTGGCGACGACGACGGCGTTGCCGACCCGCCGCAGGTTAGGCGCGGCGGCCAGGCCGAAGACCACCAGGCCGTACAGCACGAAGGCCGCGCCCAGGGCGTACTCCTGCAGGGATGTCAGCCCGGTCAGCGCCGAGAGCGGGTCGGCCACGAACGCAATGGCCAGTCCGCACAGGCCGGTCAGCGTGGCATCGGCGCGCATGGCGAAACGCAACAGCGAGTCGGTCGAATCGTAGAGGGGACGGGTGGACTGACCTGAAATGGCGGTCATGTGATCACTCCTTACGGTGAGCGGGTTGGGTCGGACAGTTCCGAGCGTTCCGCCGGGGCACTGCCATATCGACCCGTGGCACTGCCAAGTGCTGCCACCCACGAAAAGACCTGGGGATTCGCCCGGTTATTCCGTCTGCCACGGCAGGATGGCCAGGCCGTCCTTCGGTGTGGGGGCCGTGGCGCAAATCGTGGGATCCCCCCGGACGAGCCGCCCGTCAGACCGCCCGCGCCTCGATCACGCAGAACGGGGATGCGGTCTCGATCACCCGCGTCAACCGGAAGCCGGCACGCCGGAGCAGCCGGGCGTATTCGTCGGCGGTGCGTTCCCTTGCGGCGGCGCTGACGAACATGTCCAGGTCCAGCCATTTGCCGGCGTTGTCCCGATTGTGCGTGGGGATCACCAGTTCGACGAGCACCAGGTGCTTGCCCGTCGCGGCCGCCGCGCGCACATTGCGCAGGATGCGCTCGGCGTCGTCGTCGAGCCAGTCGTGAATCACGTTCTTGAGCACATAGAGGTCGCCGCCGGCCGGTATGACGTCGTCGAAGAACGAACCCTCGGCGATCTCGACGCGGTTGTCGACGTCGTACTTGCGCAGTTCCTCGGGGGCGCCCGCCACGACCTGGGGCTGGTCGAACAGCACGCCGCGGGCGCGCGGTGTGGCGGCCAGGATCGCGGACAGCAGGCGGCCGTGCCCGCCACCGACGTCGACGATCGTCGGGCCGAAGCGTCCGAATTCGTAGGCGGCCATGAGGGGTGCGATCGAGAGCTCGGAGACGTTGGTCATGGCCTCGTTGAAGATCTCCTGCAGTTCGGGCTGCCCGGCCAGGTAGTCGAACATGTTCTGGCCGCTCATTTCCGCGGCGGTGCACCGGCCCGCGCGGATGCCGTCGCTGAGGTGGCTCCACCGCTCCCGCAGCTCGGGCGAACCCGCCCATCGCGCCCACGCGGCCAGGGACACGTCGGCGTCGCGACGGAGGGGCTGCGCCAGGGGGGTGAGGTCGTAGCGGCCGTCGCGGCGCTGGCGGAAGATCCCGCGGGAGATCAGTGCCCGCATCAGTCGGCGCAGCGCGTCGGTGTCCGCATCGACCGCGCGTGCCAGGTCCTCGGCCGAGAGCGGCCCGTTGGCCAGCGCGTCGGCAATGCCCAGATCGGCCGCCGCCGTGATCGCCTGGGCCACGAACGCGTCCATCAGCATCTCCAGCAGGCCCGCCGGGGCGGGCAGCGTCCGGTGGTAGAGCCGACCGAGGTGGTGCCGGGCGCGTTCGATCACCCGGACAACCTTCGCGGGCGGAATTGTCGACAAAGCCACTACGCGCTCTTTCCGTGTTCGGGGCCCCCGCGCGAGCGTAACCCGGCGGCCAACGGGCCGCTTGGCGCGCGGGGCCGGCGCGCTAGTCGCTGTGCACCGGGACCCGCCCGCGCAGGTCGGCGGCGATCAGCCGGGCCGCGGCGTTCTGCCAGTTGTGCAGCGAGCGCTGCGGCACCTCGGTGACCAACCACTGCCAGGCCTGCCGCGCGGTCGGATCCAGGCCGGCGGCGGTGGCGTTCTGCGCGTACGCCCGCACCCCGACGACGTACGGGAAGTACAGCGAGTTGTAGTGGCGCCACTGTTCGGTGGTGCCGAAATCGCCGGCGTCTCGCGGCTTGAGCCGGCCGATGGCGTCGGCCAGAACGGCCTTGAGCTCGTTGGCACGCTCCAGCGGGTTATCGGGCGCGCCGCGCGCGGATAGCCGAGCGTCGATCACGGGCAGGGCGGTGAGCGGGCTGGCGACCAGCTTGGTCAGGTCGCCGTAGTGACCCAGCGCCCGGCGGGTGAGCCGGGCGAAGGTCTCGTCGTCCACATCGTGCAGCGCATCGTCCGAGCGCAGGGGGAGCGCGGCCCCGGTGTCGCGCAGCGCCGCCCGCTCCGCCCGCAACGCGGGCGATTTCCAGAATGCCAACCGGTCCAGCAGGCCGGCGAGCGGATCGGCCAGCACCTGCACGGCGAGGGCGATCGCCAGCGTGGTGAACAGCAGGACCGTCAGCACCGTCTGCGCGGTGGGTTCGCCCCGCGTCGCTGCCAAGCCGATCAGCGCCTGGCAGCCCAGCAACACCGCCACGAACATCGACCCGGCGAACGAGCGCAACATGTCGGCGCGCAGCGCCTGTCCTTCGTCGAAGGCGTCCCACAGGGCGACGGCCACCCCCAGCAGCAGCAGGTCGAAACCGGTGGATGCCAGCGCCAGCCAGCTGGGCACCAGGCCCAGGGGAATGACGAGGATGGCGTTGGCCAGCGCGAAGAACAGCGTCGCCACCACCACGATGCCGGCCACCGACACCGGCTGGGCCGGGCGCCGCAGCGCGGCGATCATCGCGCCGAGGGTGGACGCCGAGATCACGGCGAACATCACGAGGTGCCCCGGCCGCAGCGGCCCGTCGACGCTGCCGGCCAGCATCGCGCCGAACAGGGTGAGCGCGGCGACGCCGCCGACCAGCACGACCTCCAGCGTGCGCGCCCGCCAGTGCTCGCACGGCCGGGACAGCTCGAGCAACACCGCGAACCAGGCCGCGCTGGGGACGGCGACCAGGTAGATCTCGGTCTGGCTGAGCAGGCCGGCGTGCGCCGGAGTGTGGCCGCCGCCGGTGCGCACCGCGTCCAGCGCCACCACCAACCCGAAACCGCACAGCCCGATCGCCGCCAACACGAGCACGGGCTTGCGGGGATCGCGGGCCAGCAGGTAAAGCCCGAGCCAGCCACTCAGCGAGAACACCATCGCCGACAGCGCAGCCATGCGTCCAGTCTGGCACGCGGCGAGCGCCCCGGAGCCGGCTGATTCTGCCGACCCGCCGCGCCCGGCTTCGCCGCGCTTGCGATCGACAGGCCCTTACTTGCCGTATCGGCGGTGGCGCTGGCTGTAGTCACGCAGCGCGCGCAGGAAATCGACGCGCCGGAACGCGGGCCAGTGCGCTTCGGTGAACCACATCTCCGAATACGCGCTCTGCCACAACAGGAAGCCGGACAGGCGTTGCTCACCGGAGGTGCGGATCACCAGGTCCGGATCGGGCTGCCCGTAGGTGTAAAGGTTTTCGGAGATGCCGTCGACGGTCACAGCGTCGATGAGCTCCTCGGCGGTCGCGCCGTTGGCGAGGGCCTTGCCCAACAACGCGCGGACCGCGTCGACGATCTCCCGCCGACCGCCGTAGCCGACCGCGACGTTGACGTGGAACGACGCGACGCCCGGCGTGGAGTCCACCGCGCCCCGCAGGCGGCGGGCCGGTTCGTCGCCGAGCAACGCAAGGTCGCCGACGGTGCGCACACTCCAGCGATTGGCCGGCGCGCAGATCTCCTCCACCACGTCGGTGATGATCTCGATCAGGCCGGCCAGCTCCTCGGGGTCGCGCTGCAGGTTCTCCGTGGACAGCAGGTAGACGGTGGTCATCTCGATGCCGGCCTCCTGGCACCACCGCAGCATCTCGGCGATCTTCACCGCGCCCATCCGGTAGCCGTAGCTGACGTCGTCGTAGCCGGCGTTGCGCGCCCACCGCCTGTTCCCGTCACACAGGACCGCGATGTGGCGGGGCAGGTGGGATTTAGCGGAGGCCAGTTCCTGCTTGAGCCGCAGCTCATAGACCCGGTACAGCGGCTCCTTGAGCCGGGGCGGAATGACCTCCACGAAGAGACACCCTACTGCGCACGGCGCCGAATTCCGGGCGATCTTCACGGCAATCCCACCGCACGCCGACACCCCCCCGTGACCGTTCGCGGCTACCCTTGACGGGTATACGGCCCGGCAACCCCGACTTGTGTGACGAGGCAACAGGAGACAATGAGCAGCCAGATCGACACAGCCACTGCTAGCGAGCCCCAGCCCGAGGCGATCACGCCCGGTAACACCGTCGACCAACTCGCCGAAGGTGCTGCCCACGCCCTGACCAAGCCCCGGATGCGCGGCTGGATCCACTTCTTCTCGGCGTGGCTGGCGATCGTGACCGGCGCGACCCTGGTGTCGGTGTCGTGGGCCGCCTCGTCGCCGCGCGCCGGGCATTCGACGCTGGTCTATGCGGCGGCCACGGTGGCGATGTTCGCCGTCAGCGCCACCTATCACCGGGTGCAGTGGAAATCCGTGCCGGCCCGCAACCTCATGAAGCGGCTCGACCATTCGATGATCTTCGTGTTCATCGCGGGCAGCTACACGCCGTTCGCGCGCCTGGCCATGCCACAGCAGACCGGGGTGGAGGTGCTGTGGATCGTGTGGGGCGGCGCGCTGGCCGGCATTCTGCTGAAGGTGTGCTGGCCGCTGGCGCCGCGCTGGCTGGGTGTGCCGCTCTACCTGCTACTGGGGTGGGTGGCCGTGTGGTACTGCCCCACGATCATGCACAAGGCCGGGATTGCCGCGATGGTGCTGCTGGCCGTGGGCGGCGTGTTCTACAGCGTCGGGGGGATCATTTACGGGCTGCGCTGGCCCGATCCCTGGCCCAGCACATTCGGCTATCACGAGCTTTTCCACGCCTGCACCGTGGTTGCGGCGATCCTGCACTACGTCGCCATGTGGTTCGCGGTGTTCTACGTCGGCAACCAGGCGTGGCTGCATTGAGCCGACCGCTACAGCTGGGTGACGTCGGCGGGTGACCAGTAGGCCTTCATCGCGGCGATCTTGCCGTGCTCGTCGAAGGCCATCACGTCGATCGGCTCGATCACCATCCGGTGCTCGCCCGCCGCGACGGTCAACCGGAAGTGGAAGGCCGCTTCGTTCCCGCAGACCCGCAGCGTCACCAGCTCGCACCGCCGCTCGACGTTGTTGACCGCCGAGTAGAAGCCGTGGATCGCCTGGCGCCCGATGTGCACCTCGCCGCCGACCGGGTCCTCGACGGTGGCGTCGTCGGCGTACAGCTCGACGATGTCGTCGGCGCCGCCCCCGGCGACCAGCTCCAGGTAGCGGTTGACCGTGTCCGTGATCGCTTGTGCTCTATCGGCAGTCGGCATGTATCGCAGGTTAGTCGCGGGCGATTAGTCCCGGGAGCTTGGTCCGGGCACGCCGAGGGCCGCCGCCAATTCCCTTGTGCGCGTCACCGGCAGGTCACAGACGCGGCCCCGGCACACGTAGGCGGCGTCGGCGTCGCCGGCCCGTCCCCGGCCCATCAGCAGCGGGGACGAGTCGACCTCGCCGCCGACGACGATCGCGCCGCCGGGCGCCAGCCGGCGGGCGTCGGCCAGTAGCGCCGACCGCGACGGCTCACAGCTGACCGCGATCTGCAACGGTCCCCGGACGGCGGCCTCGGCGACGGCCAGCCAGTATCCGGCCGCGCGGGGAGCCTGCGTCAGCAGGGGCGAGTGCGCGCTGAGCGCTTCGGCCGCCGCGCGCAGGTACCGGTCCGCGCGCTCGCCGTCGACCAGGTGCGCCGCGGTCAGCAGCGCCTCGGTGATCGACGCCGCCCCCGACGGGGTCGCGCCGTCCAGCGGGTCCGCCGGGCGCAGCAGCAACCGCTCGGCGTCGTCGGCGGTGTCGAACCAGCGGCCGGGGCGGTCCCAGTCGGCGAAGTGCCGCAGCGCGATATCCAGCAACTCCGACGCCGACGCCAGCCAGGCCTCGTCACCGCTCAGCTGGTAGAGCGCGAGCAGCCCGCCGGCCAGCATCGCGTGATCCTCCAGGATGGCGGCGCTTGCGCCGACCACCCCGCCCAGGCTGGCGCGCCGCAACCTGCCGTCCACGAAGTGAAGGTTCAGCAGCGCCGACGCGCAGCGCTGCGCGGCCTGGATCAATCCGGGGTCGTCCAGCGCAACGCCGGCCTCCGCCAGCGCGGTGATCGCCAGCCCGTTCCAGGCGGTGACGACCTTGCCGTCTCGCCCCGGCTGGGGCCGGGCGCGGCGGGCGGCCAACAGCGCGGCCCGGACCCGGTCGAATCGTTGCGGATCGTCCGGCTCGGCGCGCAACTGCAGCACCGACGCCCCGTCTTCGAACGTGCCCGACCTGGTGACCGTGAAAAGCTGTGCGGCCCAACGGCCCTCTTCGTCACCGAGCACATCGCTCAGCTCCTTGCGCGTCCACACGTAGGTCGAGCCCTCGCGGCCGTCGGCGTCGGCATCCAGCGAGGACGTGAACATGGCGCCGTCGGCCAGGTCGTCGAGCAGAAATCTCGCTGTCTGGGCGGCGACACGGCGGGCCAACGGCTCTCCGGTGCGCCGCGCCCAGTGCGCGTAAGCACGCAGCAGCAGCGCGTTGTCGTACAGCATCTTCTCGAAATGCGGTACCACCCAAGCCTCGTCGACGCTGTACCGGGCGAAGCCGCCGGCGAGTTGGTCGTAGATGCCGCCGCGGGCCATCGCCTCGCCGGCGCGGGCCGCGGCGCTCAGCGCCGCCGCCGAACCGGTGCGCTCGTAGTTGCGCAGCAGCGCCTCGAAGACCGCCGACGGCGGGAACTTGGGCGCGCCACCGAAGCCGCCGTTGGTGGTGTCCTCGTCGGCCAACACCGCCGCGACGGCACGGTCGCACACCATCGGCACCAGGTCCGGACCGCCGACGGGCAGTCCGCCGGTCAGGTCGCGCAACTCGGCGGCGATGCGGTCGGAGGCCTCCTCGACTTCGTCGCGGCTCTCGCGCCACGTGGAGGCGACAGCCGAAAGCACTTGCAGGAAATTGTCTTTCGGGTAGTACGTGCCACAGAAAAAGGGCCGGCCGTCGGGCGTCAAGAAGCACGTCATCGGCCACCCGCCCTGACCGGTGAGCGCGACGGTCGCGTTCATGTAGACGGCGTCGATGTCGGGGCGCTCCTCGCGGTCGACCTTGATGCAGACGAACTCCGCGTTCATCAGCGCGGCCACCTCGTCGTCCTCGAACGACTCGTGGGCCATCACGTGACACCAGTGGCAGGCGGCGTAGCCGACGGAAAGCAGGATCGGCTTGTCGCGTGCGGCCGCGTCCGCCAGGGCCTCCGGGGTCCACTCCTGCCAGTGCACCGGGTTGTCGGCGTGCTGGCGCAGATAGGGGCTGGTGGCCGACGCGAGCGTGTTCGCGGGCTCAGCCGGGGTCATCGGCGGATCCCGGAGCGCGCGCCGTCCCATTCCCCGGGTCGGCGGGCCGGTCCGGCGCCTCGTCGACCGTGTCGGTGCCCTCGTCGGCGGCCTGGTCGGGTTCGGGATGCTTGGGGTCGAAAGACTCGGGCACCTTCTTCAGCTGCCGGTTCATCGATCGCAGCAGCAACAGCGTGGCGATCAACAACAGCACGACGATCAGCAGTCCGACCGGGCTGGCCTTGCCGAAATCCGGGCCGGTGTTGCGCGGCGCGTCGTCGGCCTGCCAACCGGCCCAGACGGTGACGATCCCGGCGAGGAGGTGGTTGCTCACTCGTCGCACTCTATTCCGGCGAACAAGTCGTCCTCGGGCAGCCGGACGGGCACCCGCGATCGGGCCAATTCGAACTCCTCGGTCGGCCACAACCGCTGCTGCAATGCGATGGGCGCGGCGAAGAAGTCGTGGTTCGGGTCGATCTGGGTCGCGTGGGCGCGCAGGGCGTCGTCGCGCTGGCCGAAGTAGGCCGAGCACTCGACCCGCGTCGTGACCCGGGACTCGAACGGGTCGTGCTTGGGATCCCAGTGCTCGAGCCACTTCTTGAACGGGCCTTCGTGACCATGCTTGACGGCCTCATCGTGCAGCAACTGCATCCGCGCGCGCAGGAAGCCGTGGATGTAGTAGAGCTTCGACACCGTCCAGGGTTCGCCGGCGTCGGGGAAGCGCCGGTAGTCGCCCGCGGCCTCGAAGGCGCCGATGGAAACCTGGTGACAGCGGATGTGGTCGGGGTGGGGGTAACCCCCGTTCTCGTCGTAGGTGGTGATCACGTGCGGACGGAACTCGCGGACCACCCGCACCAGCGCCTCGACGGACTCCTCCAACGGGGCCAGCGCGAAGCAGCCGTCCGGCAGCGGCGGCGGCGGGTCGCCCTGCGGCAGCCCGGAGTCGACGAAGCCCAGCCAGGTGTGCTCCACGCCGAGAATCTCGGCGGCCTTGGCCATTTCGTCGCGACGGATCTCGGCCATGTGCTCCAGGACATCCGGTAGGTCCATCGCCGGGTTGAGGATGTCGCCACGCTCACCCCCGGTCAGGGTCACCACCATCACGCGATGCCCTTCTGCCGCGTAGCGGGCCAGCGTGGCAGCACCCTTGCTGGACTCGTCGTCGGGGTGGGCGTGCACCGCCATCAACCGCAGCTCGCTCACGTGCCCCCTCGTCGGTCTGATGGTCGCCCGGTCTGACCCTATAATTCCAGTCTTGACATCGCTGCGTGCCGCCGGCGGGCGCCCGCCGGCCAAACCCCCAAGGCAGACCCCGGCATGACCGAAACTCCCATCGCGCGTCCCGCGGCCCGCTACGGACGTTCGCGCCTGTCGCCCGCTTCCAGGCGCCGGCTGGCCATCGCCCTCGCCGTGCTGGTCGTGCTGGCGGGCCTGGCCGTCGCCGTCGTCGGCTATCACCGGCTGGGCACCAGCGCCGTGTCGGGTTCGCTGGCCGGCTACCGGGTGATCGACAGCGAAACGGCGTCGGTGACGATCAGCGTGACGCGATCCGACCCCGCGCGCCCGGTGGACTGCATCGTGCGCGTCAAGGCCGCCGACGGCAGCGAGGCCGGCAGGCGAGAGGTGCTGGTCCCGCCCGCGCGCCAGGCCACCGTGCAGGTGACGACGACGGTGAAGTCCGCCCAGCCGCCGGTGATGGCCGACATCTACGGCTGCGGCACCGAAGTGCCCGGTTACCTGCGCCCGTCCTGAACGCGCAGGACAGACCGCAGCCCGATTCTGCGTCATCGATTGTTTGCACGGTGGTAACATGGATGAATGCACGGTTCCGGCTGGGACCGTGTATTGCTGCATTAAAGGCCGGAGCGGAACCGGAGCGGCAGCGCACGGGAGAACTCGGCTGCCCCGGGGGGACTACGAGGCTTACGCGAATACGCGGAACGACGAATACTGCGGAACGACCACGAGGAGCACGACGAGATGACGGACACTCAAGTGACCTGGCTGACCCAGGAGTCACATGACCGACTCAAGGCCGAGCTCGACCAGTTGATCGCCAATCGTCCGGTCATCGCCGCGGAAATCAACGACCGCCGCGAGGAGGGTGACCTGCGCGAAAACGGCGGGTACCACGCTGCCCGCGAGGAGCAGGGCCAGCAGGAGGCCCGCATCCGCCAGCTGCAGGACTTGCTGAACAACGCCAAGGTCGGCGAGGCGCCCGAGCAGTCGGGCGTCGCCCTGCCCGGCTCGGTGGTGAAGGTGTACTACAACGGCGACGAGTCCGACAGCGAAACCTTCCTGATCGCCACCCGCCAGGAGGGCGTCAATGACGGCAAGCTCGAGGTGTACTCGCCGAACTCACCGCTGGGCGGCGCCCTGATCGACGCCAAGGTGGGCGAGACGCGCACCTACACCGTCCCCAACGGCAACACCGTCGAGGTGACTCTGGTCAGCGCGGAGCCCTACCACTCGTAACTCACCGGCGCGTGGCGTCGTCGGATGCGCAGTGGGCGAGCGCCTGCTCGAGATCGGCCAGCAGGTCGGCCACGTCTTCGATCCCGACGGACAGCCGCACCAGGTCGTCGGGCACTTCCAACTGCGAACCGGCCGTCGACGCGTGCGTCATCGCGCTGGGCAGTTCGATCAGCGACTCGACCCCACCCAGCGATTCGGCCAGGATGAACACCTTGGTGCCGGCGCACAGTCTCTCGGCGGCCCGGCGGCCGCCCCGCATGCGGACCGACACCATGCCGCCGAAGTCCCGCATCTGCCGCGCCGCGACGTCATGACCGGGGTGGCTCGGCAGACCCGGATAGAGGACCGTGCCGACCGCCGGATGCCCGGCGAGGAATTCCGCGACGGCCGCGGCGTTTTCGCTGTGCCGCTGCATCCGCAGCACCAGCGTCTTCAGTCCGCGCATCGTCAGGTAGGCGTCGAAGGGGCCCGGAACCGCGCCGGCCCCGTTCTGCAGGAAAGCGAAGGCCTCGTCCAGTTGCCCGTCGTTGGTCAACAACGCGCCACCCACCACGTCGGAGTGGCCGCCGATGTATTTGGTGGTCGAGTGCAGCACGACATCCGCGCCCAGCGCCAGCGGCTGCTGCAGCGCGGGCGAGGCAAAAGTGTTGTCCACCAACACCTTTGCCGAAGTCGACTTGGCCATCTCGGCGATGGCGCCGATGTCGGCGATGGACAGCAGCGGGTTGGTCGGCGTTTCCACCCAGATCAACCGGGTGTGCGGGGTGACCGCGGCGCGAACGGCGTCGAGGTCGGACAGCGCCACCGGCGTGTACCCCACGTTCCACTGGGTGAAGACCTTGTCGATCAGCCGGAACGTGCCGCCGTAGGCGTCGGTCGGGATGATCAGGTGGTCGCCGGGGCGCAGCATCGCGCGCAGCGCGCAGTCGCCGGCGGCCATCCCGGAGCTGAACGCCCGCCCGTAGGCGGCCTCCTCGACCGCCGCCAGCGAGGCCTCCAGCGCCGTGCGGGTGGGATTGCCGGTGCGCGCGTACTCGAACCCGGCCCGCAGCTGCCCCACGCCGTCCTGGGCGAACGTGCTGCTGGCGTAGATCGGGGCGTTGACCGCCCCCGTCGCCGGGTCGGAGTGATAGCCGGCGTGGATGGCTTTGGTGGCCAGGCCGGTGAACTCGCGGTGTCGCTCTTCGCTCATCGACGATCAGCCTAGTGACGGACCGCCCCGGGCTATCAGCCTTCTTCGATCGGCAGGACGACCGTGGTCATGATCTTGTCCGCCAGCGTCTGCCGCTTGGCGTCCCACAGGGGGAACAGGAAACCGATGAAGCAGATGATCGCGTCGACGAAGTGCGCGAGCTGGCGGACCACGGACATCCCGAAACCGATGGGCTGGCCGGTGACCTCACTGACCACCTTGATCTTCATCACGGACTTGCCCAGGCTCGACCCGGTCGTGCCCTGACGGTAGCCGTAATCCCACACCAGGTACGCCAACCCGAGCAGGTTCGCCGCCCACTGCAACAGCTGACCGATCGCCGTCGGCTGGTCGGCGCAGACCTGGGTGAGGTCGTACTGCGTGATGTCCGTGACGCACGACCGCGTCATGGTGCTGAAGAAGATCGCCGAGCCGATACCGACCAGGACGGCGTACGGGATGTAGTCGAGGACGAAGGCCAGCGCGCGGGTGAGCCAGGGCGCGTAGGACTCGGTCGGCAGGGTGCGGATCGCCGGGCCCGGCGGCGGCGGGGCGTACCCGCCGGCCGACGGCGGTGGCGGGGGGTAGGAGCCCCCACCGGGCGGCGGCGGTGGCGGGGGGTACGCGCCCGCGGCGGGCGGCGGCGGGGGTGGGGCTTCGTGCGCCCCGGATGGCGGCTCATGACCACCGGAGGGCCCGGGCGTCGAGGGGGGTGGGGGAAAGGCCGCGCCGGGCGGCGGTTGATCGGTCATGGCAACCCTTCCACTGCGGATTGGCAAGAACTCGGCCGAATCAATTTACCTGAGCGACCTCCCCGCGAGGGAGTCCCGGCGAACGGCGAAAGCGCGCGGCTAGCGTCGCCCGCTCAGTCCGCCGTGTCCCGCGGAAAGGAACCCGAGAAGGTCGTAGCGGGTGATGACCCCGACCGGCTTGCCTTCCTCGACGACCATCAGCGCGTCCCAGTCGCGCAATGCCTTGCCGGCGGCGCCGACCGGCTCCCCCGCGCCGATCAGCGGCAGCGGCGGGCTCATGTGCTGGGCAACGGCGTCGGCCAACTTGGCGCGGCCCTCGAAGACCGCCGACAACAGTTCGCGCTCCGAGACGCTCCCGGCGACCTCCCCGGCCATCACTGGGGGCTCCGCGCCCACCACCGGCATCTGGGACACCCCGTACTCCCGCAGGATGCCGATGGCGTCGCGCACCGTCTCGGACGGATGGGTGTGCACCAGGGCGGGCAGCGCACCGGACTTGTCGCGCAGCACGTCGCCGACCGTCGACTGCTCGGTCGACCCGTCGAGGCGGCTTCGCAGGAACCCGTACGACGACATCCAGGCGTCGTTGAAGATCTTCGACATGTAGCCGCGCCCGCCGTCGGGCAGCAGCACCACCACCAGCGCGTCGGGCCCGGCCTCCTCGGCGACCTTCAGCGCGGCCACCACCGCCATCCCGCACGAACCGCCGACCAGCATCGCTTCTTCGCGAGCCAGCCGCCTGGTCATGTCGAACGAGTCGGAGTCGGAGACCGCGATGACCTCGTCGGGCACCGTCCGGTCGTAGGCGTCCGGCCAGAAATCCTCGCCGACGCCCTCGACCAGGTAGGGCCGGCCGCTCCCACCGGAGTAGACCGACCCCTCCGGGTCGGCGCCGACGATGCGCACTCTCCCTTCTGGCCTGCCACCCGACACCTCCTTGAGGTAGCGCCCGGCGCCGGTGATGGTGCCGCCGGTGCCGATGCCCGCGACGAAGTGGGTGACTTTGCCGTCGGTGTCGGCCCAGATCTCCGGGCCTGTGGTCGCGTAGTGGCTGGCCGGCCCTTCCGGGTTGGCGTACTGGTCGGGCTTCCACGCACCGTCGATCTCTTCGACGAGCCGGTCGGAAACGCTGTAGTAGCTGTCCGGATCGTCCGGCGGCACCGCCGTCGGGCAGACGACGACCTCCGCGCCGTAGGCGAGCAGGACGTTCCGTTTGTCCTCGCTGACCTTGTCGGGACAGACGAACACGCACTTATAGCCGCGCCGCTGCGCGACCAGGGCCAGGCCGACGCCGGTGTTGCCCGACGTGGGTTCGACGATGGTGCCGCCGGGCTTGAGCTGACCGCTGGCCTCCGCTGCGTCGATCATCTTCACCGCGATGCGGTCCTTCGAACTGCCGCCGGGATTGAGGTATTCGATCTTGGCCGCCACGGTGCCCGCGCCCTTGGGGACGACGCAGTTCAGGCGAACCAGCGGCGTGCCGCCGATGAGGTCACTGATGTGCTGGGCGATCCGCATGCGTTCATCGTCGCAGGCAACCCCGCGGGACGCGCAGCCGCTCCGCGCCTCAGCCGGTGGCCTCGCGGATGTAGTCGCCGATCTGGCGCAGGGAGCGGATCGCCTCCGGCACCAGCGGCGCGGCGAGCTGGAAGTCGTGCACCTGCCCGGGCCAGACCCGGACCTCGGCGGGAACGCCGACGGCCGCAAGCCTGCTCGCCGCCAGCCGCGCGTCGTGCAGCAGGACCTCGGACCCGGACACGTGGATCAGCGTGCGCGGCAAGCCCGGCTTGATGTGATCGAGGGGCTCGTAGATCTCCTCGGGTTGGCCGCTGACTGCGTTCTTTCTGGCCGCGCCAGCAACGAGGTCGACGAGGGCGTCGAAGGCCTGGGGTGGGAACATCGCGTCGGTCTTGATGTTCGGGTGGGCCTGCTTGAATTCCTTTGCTAGTTGCAGCAGCGGTGAGATCGCCACCAGCGCCGCGGGCAGGTCTCCCTCGGCGTGCCCTTCAGCCTGCAGGCGTTGCGCCAGAGCCAGCGCGAGATAGCCACCGGCTGAGTCGCCGGCGAGCACGATCTGGTCGGGCGGGAACCCGTGCAGCCGCAGCCACTCGTAGCCGTCGTAGCAGTCGTCGAGGGCCATGCCGACCGAATGCTTGGGCAGCAGCCGGTAGTTGACCACCAGGACGGGCGCGTCAGCAAACTTCGACAGCGCCTCGACCAGCCGGCCGTGCGAGTTGGCCCCGCAGGTGAGAAACGCGCCGCCGTGCAAGTAGAGGACCACCCGCCGGGTCCCGTCGGCGGGCAGCACCCCGGGAGCGCGAACCAACTGCGCCGAGGCGTTCTGCAAGTTCACGGTCTCGCGGACGGTGGCCGACACCGGCAGCACGACCCGCGCCGCCAGGTCGATGAGGCTCCAGGGCCAGGGGAAGTTGGGAACGTGGCTGCCGACCGCGAGCACGGGCCGGATGGTCACTCGCGAGGCGAGGGTCGCGACCCGCGCAGCAACGCTGGGCCCGGACTCGAGGACCTCGACCGGCGCACCGTCGCTGATCGCGAATCTGCGTGCCTCGACTCTACGTGCCCTGAGGACGTCATGTGGGCGAACGGGGTATCGGCCGGATACCGTTTTCGGTGCGGTCATGCTCAACACTTCCTACGCCTTTGTAGTGCGAAACAGCATGTGACGAGGAGACCAAGCGTCTGGCCCAGCCCGCGTTCGGCCAACCCGTTGAACTTAGCTTGGCAGCCCTTCCTGAGGACCGCGTTTGACGAATCTGATTTGATACCACATTTGGTTCGCTCCGTGACCACATTGTTTGTCAGCCGCCCGCGCAAACACCGAAGCGGATCTAAACTAGCTGCGTGACCATTCGGGTGCCGCGTCGGTCGACGATCGCCCTGGCCACAGCGGGGGCGCTCGCCTCGACGGGTACGGCCGTCCTGGGCGCACGCAACCTGCTGGTCGGTCAGGCGACGCACGCGCGCACCGTCATTCCGAAATCGTGGGAGGTCCCGCCGCGCGCCGACGGCGTCTACACGCGCGGTTGCGAACAGCCGGAACGCTGGCGGCGCGGCATGCCCGTCGACCTGCACCTGATGATCTTCGGTGACTCGACGGCCACCGGGTACGGATGCGTGCACGCCGACGAGGTGCCGGGCGTGCTGATCGCCCGCGGGCTGGCCGAACAGACCGGCAAGCGTGTCCGGCTGAGCACCAAAGCCATCGTCGGCGCCACCTCGAAAGGCGTGTGCGGCCAGGTGGACGCGATGTTCGTCGCCGGCCCCCCGCCGGACATCGCCGTGCTCATGCTGGGCGCCAACGACGTGACGGCCCTCAACGGCCTGAGCCAGTCGGCGCAGCGGGCAGGTCTGGCCGTCCGCAAGCTTCGCGACCGCGGCGCCGTCGTGATCGTCGGCACGTGCCCCGATCTGGGCGTCATCGGCGCGATCCCACAGCCGCTGCGCTCGCTGGCCCACGAGCGGTGCGCTCAGCTCGCCCGCGCCCAAACCGCTTCGATCCGGGCGGCCGGCGGCGTGCCGGTCCCGTTGGCGCAGCTGATGGCGCCGAAATTCCGGGCGATGGCCGACGTGATGTTCTCGGCTGACGGGTACCACCCGTCGGCGACCGCCTACGCGCATGCCGCCGATGCCCTGCTTGCGGCGCTCTGCGAGGCGCTGGGTGAAAAGGTCGAGCGGCAGCTGATCGCGCTGCCTGCGCTGCCGGCCGCGCCGGCGCTGGGGCCGCGCCACACCCGCCTCAGCGTGATGTCGCGCATGTTGCGGGGGTCGGTGTCCGTCGGGCGAGCCCCGTCTTCGTGCCGACCGGTGGCCGGCGACTAGATTTGTGGTGGCCCGCCGGAGTCGAGCTACCACCCGCACATCACGCGCACCCGCATTTTCTTGGAGGGAACCCTCATGCCAGAAGCCGTCATCGTCTCAACCGCCCGCTCGCCGATCGGCCGCGCCATGAAGGGTTCGCTGGTGAGCATGCGACCCGACGACCTGGCCGCCCAGATGGTGCGCGCGGCGCTGGACAAGGTGCCCGCGCTGAACCCGCATCAGATCGACGACCTGATCTTGGGCTGCGGCCAACCGGGCGGTGAGTCCGGCTTCAACATCGCGCGCGCCGTCGCCGTCGAACTCGGCTACGACTTCCTGCCGGGCACCACCGTCAACCGGTATTGCTCGTCGTCACTGCAGACCACCCGGATGGCGTTTCACGCGATCAAGGCGGGCGAGGGCGACGCGTTCATCTCCGCCGGTGTCGAGACCGTCTCCCGGTTCGCCCACGGCAGCGCCGACTCGTGGCCCGACACCAAGAACCCGCTGTTCAACGAGGCCCGGGAGCGCCGACGCTCAGCTCGCGGCCGCCGGCGCCGACGAGTGGCACGATCCCCGCGCCGACGGCAACCTGCCCGACGTCTACATCGCGATGGGCCAAACCGCCGAGAACGTGGCCCTCCTGACCGGCATCAGCCGCGAGGACCAGGACCGGTGGGGGGTGCGCAGCCAGAACCGGGCCGAGGAGGCGATCAAGAACGGCTTCTTCGAGCGCGAGATCGTCCCGGTGACTCTGCCCGACGGCAGCACCGTCAGCACCGATGATGGCCCGCGGGCCGGGACCACCTACGAGAAAATCAGCGAGCTCAAGCCGGTGTTCCGCCCCAACGGCACGGTGACCGCGGGCAACGCCTGCCCCCTCAACGACGGCGCCGCCGCGCTGGTGATCACCAGCGACGCGAAGGCCAAGGAACTCGGCCTGACACCGCTCGCCCGCATCGTGTCCACCGGCGTCAGCGGCGCTCTCGCCGGAGATCATGGGCCTGGGCCCGATCGAGGCATCCAAGCGGCGCTGGCCCGCGCCGGGATGTCGGTCGGCGACATCGACCTGTTCGAGATCAACGAGGCCTTCGCGGTCCAGGTGCTGGGCTCGGCCCGAGAGCTGGGCATCGACGAGGACAAGTTGAACGTGTCCGGCGGCGCGATCGCCCTGGGCCACCCGTTCGGCATGACCGGCGCACGCATCGCGACCACGCTGCTCAACAACCTGCAGACCTACGACAAGACGTTCGGCCTGGAGACCATGTGTGTCGGCGGCGGCCAGGGCATGGCGATGGTGATCGAGCGGCTGAATTAGTTCGCTTTATGGCGGCTGAGGGCGCGTTGATTCTGCGCCCCTGGCGACAAAGTGCGAGTAGCGACCGCCGCTAGCGCAGAGTCAACGCGTCGTCAGGGGCGTCCCGGGCACGGCGCACCCGGCGAACGATGTCGGCGGGCCGGTGGCGCCTGCGACATGCCCGGCATGGTGGCAGTCGGCGCCGACATCGCGCGCCGTCACCGCAGAGTGAAACGGCCCCGCACGCAAAACCGGCACGCCAGTCAGGCGTGCCGGTTTCGTCGTTATTTCCGAAGCTAGTCGTTCTGCAGATAACTCAGCAGACGCAGGATCTCCAGGTACAGCCAGACCAGGGTCACCGTGAGGCCCAGGGCGATGCCCCACGCCGCCTTCTCCGGCGCCCCGGCGCGGACCATCTGGTCTGCCGCGTCGAAGTCGATCAGGAAGCTGAAGGCGGCGATGCCGATGCACACCAGCGAGAAGATGATCGCCAACGGTCCGCCGCTGCGCAGGCCCAGGCCGGCACCGCCGCCGACGCCGAACATCCCCAGTACCAGGTTGCCGATCATGAGGGCCAGCACACCGAAGAGGGCGGCGACGATCATGCGGGTGAACTTGGGCGTGACCCGGATCGCGCCGGTCTTGTAGACCACGAGCATCCCGAAGAACACGCCGAAGGTGCCCATGACGGCCTCGGCGATCAGCGCGCCGCCACTGGTCGACGAGACCGTGTAGTTGGCGAAAATGAACGAGATCGCGCCGAGGACCATCCCCTCGAGCACGGCGTAGCTGAGCACCAGCGCCGGGTTGTCCTGCTTGCGGCCGAAGGTCGCGAACAGGATCAGGCCCAGGCCGCCGAGCGCGCCGAGCATGGTCAGCGGCATCGCGAGAGCCTGGTCCGACCGGACCAGGAAGTAGGAGATGACGGCCGACGCGGCGAGGACGGCCAGCGTGATGCCCGTCTTGGCCACGACGTCGTCGATGGTCAGCGGGCGGGAGACCTTGCCCGCCTCCTGGTAGGGGGCCGGGTAGGGCGCTTGGTAGGAGTTGTAGGGGTCGTAGGCGTTGTAGCCCTGCGTCGGGGCCGCGCCAGTGCCGAACTGCGCGTATCCGCCCCGCTGCTTAGGCAGCGAACGAAATACCGGGTTGCTTGTCTCCCGCACCGTCGGATCCTCTCTCATGGACCATTGAGTTGTTGCTATGGGGTTCGAGTTGTGCGAACACCTGCTCAACGAACAGCGGCCCGCCCGGGTTCCCGGCCTGACGCTCCCGTCGGGTCAAACATAAACCCTTACCCGCGGTTATCGCCTCCCCCGTGACGATCTAGATTCCTGGTCGAGACTGCGCGGCATCGGATGCTTGATGGGAGGCTAAGGGCGTGACCGAGGAATCCGACGAGGTTCTGACACATGTCGAAGGGCACGTCGGGTTGATCACGCTCAACCGCCCCAAGGCGATCAACTCGCTGAACCAGCCGATGGTGGACGCGCTGCGCGCGGTGCTCAACCGGTGGGAACACGATGACCAAGTGCACGCGGTGGTGCTGTCCGGCGCCGGCGAGCGCGGCCTGTGCGCCGGCGGGGACGTGGTCGCCGTGTACGAGAGCGCCCGCAAGGACGGCGTCGAGGTCCGGAAATTCTGGCGCGACGAGTACCTGCTCGACGGGCAGATCGGCCGGTTCCCCAAACCGTACGTGTCGTTGATGGACGGGATCGTGATGGGCGGGGGCGTCGGCGTCAGCGCGCACGCCAACACCCGCGTGGTCACCGAAACCTCGAAGATCGCGATGCCCGAGGTCGGCATCGGCTTCATTCCCGACGTCGGCGGGACGTTCCTGCTGTCGCGGGCACCGGGCAAACTCGGACTGCACGCCGCCCTCACCGGGGCGCCGTTTTCCGGAGCCGACGCCATCGCAATGGGATTCGCCGATCACTACGTCCCGCACGACCGGCTCGACGCGTTCCGGCGATCGATCGTGGCCGATGGCGTCGACAGCGCGCTCGCCGGTCACGCCGTCGAGCCCCCGCCGAGTGAGCTTGCCGCACAACGGGCGTGGATCGACCCGTGCTATTCCGGTGACACCGTCGAAGACATCGTGGCCGCACTGCGCGGCCACGACGCCGGCCCCGCGCAGGACGCCGCCAACCTGATCGCCACGCGCTCCCCCATCGCCGTCTCGGTCGCGTTGGCGGCGGTTCGTCGCGCGGCCGAGCTGGAAACGCTGGAAGACGTTCTCGTCCAGGATTATCGGGTTTCGTCGGCGTCGGCGCGCTCACACGATCTGGTCGAGGGCATTCGCGCGCAGATCATCGACAAAGACCGCAATCCGAAGTGGTCGCCGGCGCGGCTCTCCGATATCACCAAGGCTGACGTCGAGGCGTATTTCGCGCCCGTCGAGGACGACTTGAGTTTCCAGAAAGGCGGTTAGGTGACCGGCAAGTACGAAACCATTCTCGTCGAGCGCGAGGAGCGCGTCGGCATCATCACGCTGAACCGGCCGCAGGCGCTGAACGCGCTCAACAGCCAGGTGATGATCGAAGTCACCTCGGCGGCAACCGAATTGGACGACGATCCCGGGATCGGGGCGATCATCATCACGGGTTCGGCCAGGGCGTTCGCCGCCGGTGCCGACATCAAGGAGATGGCCGCCCTGACGTTCGCCGACGCGTTCGGCGCCGACTTCTTCGCCCCGTGGGGCAAGCTGGCCGCCGTCCGCACCCCGACGATCGCCGCGGTGGCCGGCCACGCGCTCGGCGGCGGCTGTGAACTCGCGATGATGTGCGATTTGCTGATCGCGGCCGACACGGCCAAGTTCGGCCAGCCGGAGATCAAACTCGGTGTCCTGCCGGGCATGGGCGGTTCCCAACGCCTCACGCGCGCCATCGGCAAGGCCAAGGCCATGGACCTCATCCTCACCGGCCGCACCATCGACGCCGCGGAAGCCGAACGCAGCGGGCTGGTTTCGCGGGTGGTCCCGGCCGACGACCTCCTGACCGAAGCCAAGGCCGTCGCGACCACCATTTCGCAGATGTCGCGGTCGGCGGCCCGGATGGCCAAGGAGGCCGTCAACCGAGCCTTCGAATCCACCCTGTCCGAGGGGCTGCTCTACGAACGCCGGTTGTTCCACTCGACCTTCGCGACCGAGGACCAGTCCGAGGGCATGGCCGCCTTCATCGAGAAGCGCCCCCCGAACTTCACCCACCGGTAGGCGCCTGCGATGAGCGAACGGGGGGCGGCGGCGACCAACGCCGAGGCCGGACGACCGGCGACCGAACCGGACCCCCAGGCGGCCCAAGCGGAGAGCCCTCCCGAGCCGCAGCAGGCCGGCAAGCCGTGGTGGGTTCGCCACTACACCTTCACCGGCACCGCGGTGGGGCTCGTTTTCATCTGGTTTTCGATGACGCCGTCGCTGCTGCCGCGCAGCGCGTTGTTCCAGGGGCTGGTCAGCGGGATCTCCGGCGCGATCGGCTACGGCTTCGGCGTGTTCGCCGTCTGGCTGTTCCGGTACCTGTGGGGGAAGAAGTCCAGCCCCCCGGCGCCGCGCTGGGCGTGGATGGTGCTCATACCCATCGGCGCGGTCGGCATGGTCGTCATGGCGATCCGGTTCCACGTCTGGCAGGACGACGTGCGCGACCTGATGGGGGTCGGGCACCTCAAGTGGTACGACTACCCGGTGGCGGCGGCGCTGTCGCTGGTCGTGCTGTTCACCTTCGTCGAGATCGGCCAGTTCATCCGCTTGCTGGTCCGCTTCCTGGTCGGAGAGGTCGACCGGGTCGCGCCGTTCCGGCTGTCGGCGACCATCGTGGTGGTCGCACTCACGGTGCTGACGATCACGCTCCTCAACGGTGTGGTGCTCAAGTTCGCGATGCGCACCATGAACAACACGTTCGCCTCGGCCAACAACGAGATGAGCCCCGACACCGCCGCGCCGAAAACCCCACTGCGATCGGGCGGCCCGCAGTCGCTGGTGTCGTGGGATTCGCTTGGCCGCGAAGGGCGCATCTTCATCGAGAGCGGCCCCACGGTCGACCAGCTGACGAAGTTCAACGGCGCGCCGGCCACCGAGCCGGTCCGCGCCTACGCCGGGCTGAACTCCGCCGACGGCATCACGGCGACGGCGGATCTGGCCGCGCAGGAATTGCAGCGCGAGGGTGGGTTGCAGCGCGCCGTCGTCGCAGTGGGAACGACCACCGGCACCGGCTGGATCAACGAGGCGGAAGCCGACGCGCTGGAGTACATGTACAACGGCAACAGCGCGATCGTGAGCATGCAGTACTCGTTCCTGCCGAGCTGGCTGTCGTTCCTGGTGGACAAGGAGAACGCCCGGCACGCCGGCCAGGCGCTCTTCGAGGCCGTCGACCGACTCATCCGGCGGATGCCCGAGGCCCAACGCCCCAAGCTGGTCGTGTTCGGCGAGAGCCTGGGATCGTTCGGCGGCGAGGCGCCGTTCATGAGCCTGAACAACGTCCTGGCCCGCACCGACGGCGCCCTGTTCAGCGGGCCGACGTTCAACAACACGATCTGGACCGACCTGACGGCGACTCGCGACGCCGGTTCGCCCGAGTGGCTGCCGATCTACAACGACGGCAAGAACGTCCGGTTCGTCGCCCGCGCAAGCGATTTGGCGCGGCCGGACGCTCCATGGGACCACCCGCGGGTGGTGTACCTGCAGCACGCCTCCGACCCGATTGCGTGGTGGACCCCGGACCTGTTGTTCGCTCGCCCCGACTGGTTACGGGAGAAGCGGGGTTACGACGTGCTGCCGCAGACCGAGTGGATCCCGGTAGTGACTTTCCTGCAGGTGACCGCGGACATGGCGGTCGCCCAGAAGGTGCCGCCCGGGCACGGCCACGACTACGTGGCCGACGTCGCGGATGGCTGGGCGGCGGTGCTGTCGCCGCCCGGCTGGACGCAGGACAAGACGGACCGGCTGCACCCGCTGCTGCACAGCGGCGGCTGAACCAAGACCCACCGACCGGATCACGTGCGCGACGCCGCGCTGCCGGGTGCGCTGACGGCGTCCGGTGTGTGGCGGTGGCGGGGTTCCTCGGCGCGTCGCCGCCCTGGTTGTACTTCCGATGACGAGAGCTGATCCAGCACGCCGGACTCCGCCAGCGCGCGGAAGCCCCCGACGACGTCCGAGGCACGGTGCAGGCCGATGTCGAGCAGCGCGGCGGCCGCCAGACTGGACGTGTAGCCCTCGGAGCACAGGATCACCCACTCGACGTCGTCGCCGGTCGCTTGGGGCAACCTGGCTTCGCTGGTCGGGTCGCAGCGCCATTCCAGGACGTTGCGTTCGATCACCAGCGCACCCGGCACCGCGCCCTCGCGCGATCGCTGGGCCTGCGGCCGGATGTCGACGAGCACCGCGCCGCGGCGCAGCGCATCCGGGACCTCCGCGGCGGGTAGGCGCCGATACCGGCGCCTCGCGGCGCGGAGGACGAGGTCGATGCGGCTCATCACGCCCCTTCCGGTTGGTCGGTCAGTTCGGTGCGCCGCCGGCGCAACCGGTTGCGATGGGTGACCTCGTAGTACGACATCGCGGTCAGCGGCGGCGAGTAGGCGTGCACGCTCAAGGTCGGCGCCCGCGTTGCGCTGGCCGGCCCCGCGCCGGCGGTGGCCGCCGTCCCAGGCGCCCACACCACGTCGTGCACCCAGCCGAGCGGGAACCCGGCCTGATCGCCGGCCTCCAGTCGCCGGCGGCGCAATGCCGTTCCGTCCCAGCGGAACTCGTTGAGCGACCCGGACAGGACGGTCAACGCACCCAGCGATCCGCCGTGGTCGTGCAATTCGGTGGGCTCGCCCGGAACCCAGCTGATCAGCCACACGTCCAGTTCGTCGTCGCCGTGGATGCGGGTGAACCAGCGGCGGGACTTCGGCAGACCGCCACCGGGCAGCAGGCTGCTCGCAGCGCCCGCTGAGCACGGCGTCGGCGGCCTGGTCGGTGGCGTGCAGCAGGTCGGGCACCCGCAGCCGTGTCGGCCCGGGGGACGGGCCGAATGAGGGCGGCGACAGGGTCAGCGGGCGCAGCGCAGGGAAGGTTTCGACGGGCAACGACATACGAGGAGCTCCAGGGCTAAACGGATGGGCAAGCGGCGGCGGGTCAGGGCCGACAACACTCGCAGAATCCGAAGCGCTCCATCACGGCCGCCAGTGTTGCATACATTGACAACGTGCACTGGTGCGGTCGTCGGCCCCTGCGGTGGGGCGCGGTTGTTGTCGGGGCCGGTGTGTTGGCGGTCTCGTCCTGCTCCCAGGACGCCGACACCGGCGGGGCGGGAACCTCTTCGAAGATCTCGTCGTCGCGGCCGCCGGGCATCCCCCGCGGACCCAGTTCGGCGCCGCCGGGCGCCATCGGTTTGTCCCCCGCGGGCGTCACGACCAGGGTCGACATCCCGGCGGACTCGACCGAAGAGGAGTACTACCAGGCCTGCCACGCGGCAAAAATCTGGATGGAGGCCCAGCCCAGGACCGGGGAGTCGCTCTTCGAGCCCTATCTGGCGATGGTGCAGGCGGCACCGTCGGGCACTGCGGGCAGCTGGAACGCCCGGTGGGCGGACCTGACGCTGGCGCGGCAGGCCGCCGTCATCACCGCCGCGCGCGCGGCCGCCGACGACGAGTGCGGGTAGCGCGCCGCGGTTGGAATCACGCGGAGGAGAAAGTGCCGGCTCACCCGGTGGCGGCCGGTGATGCGGCGCAGAATGGGGAGATGGCCGGCGCACCCGAAGCCGCGCGTCCGCGCGGCTCGTCACCGACCCGGGTGGCGCTGGCGCTCGGCAGCGGCGGCGCCCGCGGCTACGCCCACATCGGGGTCATCGAGGCGTTGCGGGCGCGCGGTTACGACATTGCGGGGGTCTCCGGCTCGTCGATGGGGGCGGTGGTCGGCGGTCTGCAAGCGGCGGGGCACCTCGACGAGTTCGCCGAATGGGCGAAGTCGCTGACGCAGCGCACCATCCTGCGGCTGCTGGACCCCTCGATTTCCGCGGCCGGGGTGATGCGGGCCGAGAAGATCCTGGACGCCGTGCGCGACATCGTCGGTTCGGTCGACATCGAGGATTTGCCCGTTCCCTACACCGCCGTGGCCACCGATCTGTTGGCCGGCAAGACGGTGTGGTTCCAGCGCGGACCGGTCGACGAGGCGATCCGCGCGTCCATCGCAATCCCGGGCGTGATCGCCCCGCACGCCGTCGGAGGGCGGCTGCTGGCCGACGGCGGCATCCTCGACCCGCTGCCGATGGCCCCGCTGTCGGCCGTCGACGCCGACCTGACGATCGCGGTGAGCCTTTCCGGCAGCGAGGTGATCGCCAACCGCGATGCGGAACCCGGTGCCACCGCGGAGTGGCTGAGCCGGATGCTGCGCAGCACCTCCGCCCTGCTCGATACCGCCGCCGCCCGGTCGCTGCTGGACCGGCCCACCGCGCGGGCGGTCCTGAGCAGGCTCGGCGGGTCGGCCGAGCCGGAGGCGGAAGAAGACGGCGAAGATGCCGACGACGCGGCCGCGCTGCCCGGCGTTCCGAAACTGCGCAGCTTCGACGTGATGAATCGGACCATCGACATCGCGCAGGCCGCACTGGCGCGCCACACGCTTGCGACCTACCCGCCCGACCTGCTGATCGAGATCCCGCGCTCCACCTGCCGCAGCCTGGAGTTCCACCGCGCGGTGGAGGTGATCGCCGTAGGCCGCGCCCTGGCCGACGAGGCCCTGGACAGCCTCGAGGCGAGCGCCGCGCCCGCGGTCGAGGCCTGAGCGGTTCTCAGCCGCCGAGGAAGCGCGCTACGGCCCCGGCCTCGCGGCGGCCCTGCCCGCGTCCGGCCCTGGCCGAGGCGACGCGGCAGCGCGGGTCCAGAGGATTGGGGCCGAAGGCCGCCAGCGAGTCGTCGTCGGCGAACACCGCCAACGCCGCGCCGGGAAATGACGAGACCTCCGCGGCCGGCCCCGCACCGAAGGGCGACGGCGCGTCCGCGCCGGAGGGCACCAGCACCACCGCCGCATCACAGTCCCCGGCCACGGCGAGGTTGACAGAACTGGCCACCCCGCCGTCCATGTAGCGGCGCCCCCCGATGGTCACCGGTGGCCACGCCCCGGGAACCGCGCAACTGGCCGCCACCGCGTCGACCAGGCCCACACCCGAATTCGTGTCGAAGACAACGAGTTCGCCGGTGACGACGTCGATCGCGGTGAGGCGAAGAGCCCGGTCGGGCCACTCGTGCGACGGCAGGCGCTGCGCGATCACGTCGCGCCGGACCGCCTCCGCAACGGTCCGCGTCGCCACCGCCACGGCCCCGATCCGCTGCATCTGTTGGCGTTTGCGGTCCAGCGAGCTGTCGTAAGGTTCGCGCAAGGTCGCCAGGAACAGGTCGGTGATGTCGTCGACGTCGACCCCGGAATCGATCTCGGGCGACGATTCGGCGACCTGCCGATCGTAGAGTTCGTCGAGCGAACGCCCGCTGCCGATCTGCGCCGCGACCGCCGAACCCGCCGACGTCCCCACCAGCACATCCGAGTCCAGCAGCAGCCGCGCCGCCGCCGGCGACTCGTCGGCGATGCCACGCAGAACGCCTGTCTCCCATGCGATTCCGGCAATTCCGCCGCCGGCCAGCACGAGTGCTCGTCTGGTTGCCACGACCACCAACTATGCCAGTCGCCGGGCGGCGGCGGTTCAGGCCATGGCGTGCTGCGCCCGCTGCGCCTGTTCGCTCAGATCCGACCGGTGCAGCCGGCGCCCCGGCGGGTCGGGGAGCGCCATACTGCGGTCGACGCGCAGCCCCGAGTCGACGTGCACCAGCTCGCCCGGCTCGAGCAGACGCCAGCGCGGATCGTCGTCCATCGGCTCACTGGCGAATACCACCGACGACCGGGCACACAGATGCGCGCGACCACGCGCGAATCCGCTTGGTGCGCATGTGGAACTCGCGCGTCGACGGCTCCTCGCAGCGCCGGTCCAAGACGTAGAGCTCGTGAGTTTCCGGGTACCGCAACGCCCAGATGTCGGTGGCCGTGCTCAGCAGCACGTTGACCGCGTAGATCGGCACACTGGCCGCGAGCCAGCGCAGGGCGTCGAGCAGTCCGGCCGGCACGTCGCCGCCGCGCGCGCGGATCGACGCGGTGATCAACGCGAAGACCCGCTCGGAGTCGGTTTCGCCCAACACCAGGTCCTCGGTGCCGAGTTCGCGCAGCCGTTCGTCGAGGATCTCGAGCCCCTCGACGACGCCGTTGTGCGCGAAGAGCCGGTCGTCCTGCAGGAAGGGATGGGTGTTGCGCAACTCGTGCGACCCGGTGGTCGCGTAGCGAACGTGGGCGACGAACGTCGTGCCGGTCAACTCGTGCGCTTCGGTGGCGAACGCGGCGTCCCGCCACGCCGCCATCGGCTCCTTGTGCACCTGCGGCCGGCCGCGCCCGTCGAAGACACCCACGCCGGTGCCGTCCGGATTCCGTCTGCTCTGGTCGGCCAGGCTGTCCGGGGCGTCGAGCAACCAGAAGGTCGCGGTGCACACGCCGGTGCCGGCGTGCAGCCCGAAAAGTCGGCACATGGGCCCGACGGTACCCGGGTTACCCGTGCTGCTCAGCGCGACAGGTGCGGCGCGCCTGGTGAGGGGCGGCAGATCGAAAAACCCTGGATGCCCGCCGGCGCGGCGCAGGTGGCCGGGACGGCGTTCACTCGCGGGCCTCGACCACCCAGTAGCCGTGCTCGGCATACCGCGACCGCATGGCTTTCTTGTCGTACTTGCCCACGCTGGTGCGCGGGATCTCGTCGACGAACGTCCACCGCTCCGGCAGCCACCAGCGAGCCACCTTGTCGGCGAGGAACTCTCGCAGGTGTTCGGCACTGACCGATTCGCCGGGCTTGGCGACGACGACCGCCAGCGGTCGTTCCTGCCACCGCTCGTCGGGCACCCCCACCACCGCGGCCTCGACCACGAGCGGGTGCGCGATCAGACAGTTCTCCAGCTCGACCGAGGAGATCCACTCGCCGCCGGACTTGATCACGTCCTTCGCCCGGTCGGTCAGGGTGATGAAGCCGCGGTCGTCGATGCGCCCGACGTCGCCGGTGCGCAGCCACCCGGAATCGAACTTGGCTTGGTCGTGGCCCCGGTAGTACGAGCCGGTGATCCACGGCCCCCGGACCTCCACCTCGCCCACGGCGCTGCCGTCGTTGGGCAGCACCGCGCCGTCGTCGTCGACGATCCGCATCTCCACGCCGCACACCGGCTGGCCCTGGGTGACCCGGTAGGCCCAATGCCGATCCTCGGGCGTGTCCGGCGGCGGCCAGGCCATGGTGGCCAGCGGGGACGTCTCCGTCATCCCCCACAGCTGCCGGATCTGCACGCCGTGCTTTTCCTCGAAGGTCTGCATCAGCGAGAGCGGCACCGCCGAGCCGCCGCAGACCACCATCCGCAGCGACGACATGTCATGGTCGGGATCCTGCTCGAGGCGGTGCAGGACGTCGTTCCAGATGGTCGGCACCGCGCCCGCCACCGTGGGCCGCAGTGCCTCCGTCATGGCGATCAGCGAGCCGGGGTCCAGATGCCGATCGGGCAGCACCAGGTCGGCGCCGGCCATCACAGCCGCATACGGCAGCCCCCAGGCGTTGGCGTGGAACATCGGAACGATCGGCAGCACGGTGTCGCTGGCGCCGACTCCGATGCCGTTGGCGGTGCATGCCGCCATTGCGTGCAGGAAACTCGAGCGGTGGCTGTACACCACGCCTTTGGGGTTGCCGGTGGTGCCGCTGGTGTAGCACATCGCCGCGGCCGAATTCTCCTCGATGCGGGGCCAGTCGAAGTCGGCGGACTCCCCCGCGACGACGTCGGCGTACCGCAGCACGGACTTGCCCGACGCCTCCAGCGGCCCCGCGTCGCCGTCGCCCGCGAGGATCACCGTGTGCACCGTCGTGAGCTCGCCCAGGATGGGCGCCAGCAGCCCGGTCAGTGACGAGTCGACCAGCACCACCTGGTCTTCGGCCTCGTTGGCGACGTAGGCGATCTGCTCGGGGAAAAGGCGGATGTTGAGGGTGTGCAACACGGCACCCATCGACGGCACGGCGAGGTAGGTCGCGAGGTGTTCGGTGTTGTTCCACATGAACGTCGCAACCCGCTGGTCGCCGGTTACGCCGAGGCGGCGCAACGCGTTTGCCAGGCGGGCGGCCTCCTGGCCCAGTTCGCGGTAGGTGCTGCGCCGGTACCCGTCCCCGGTGGCGGTGACCACGGTCCGCGACCCGTGGATGCCGCACCCGTGCCGCATCAGCGCGGCGACGGTCAGCGGGTAATCCTGCATCGTGCTGTCCAACGATCCACCGCCTTCACGGCTCGGGGCGCCCCGCCGCCTCATGTCCAACCGGGCGAATGCTATCGCCGGGGACGGCCCTGAGAAGCGGGTTCCCCCGATTGCGCCCGCTTAGGCGAGCGCGGGCTCGCGCGGCAGCAGATCGGGCAGCAGGAATCCCTCGGACCCGGCGTCATCCGCAATCTCCTGCCCGGTGACCGAGGCGACCGGGGTGACGGTGACCGATCCGGCGTGGTCGGCGACGTAGAGCCATTTCGCGTCGGGGCTTTCGATCACCCGCGACGGGTGGTCCGTCACGGCGACGATGCCGACGATGTCGTGCGTGAGGGTGCACAGCACCGTGATGGCCGTGTCGCTGACGACGTAAAGGCGGTCGCCGTCGCCGCTGACGGTCAGCCCGGTGAGGATGCCGCCGAGGTCGCCGACCCTGCGCGTCCGGGTGATCGTCTGGCTGCGGGTGTCGACGACGTCGACCACGGCGCACGACTCCGGGCCGTCGCTGGCCACGTAGGCCGTGGCGCCGTCGGGGCTCAGCGCGACGTCGCGGATGGGGAACCCGATGCGAACGGTCCCGACGACGCGCGGGACGCCGTCAGCCCGCAACACGAAAACCTGCCCACCGGCCGCGTCGTTGACGGCTACATAGAGGCGCGAACCGTCCGGACTGATGCGGACGCGTTCCGTGGTGGCGCGTGGCGCGACCGGCAGCCCCACCGTCCCGGTGCGGCCCGTGGCGGCGTCCACAACGGCGAGGTCACCGCCACCGACGCCATTCCTGCCGACGTAGACGCGCGTGCCATCGGGGCTTGCCGCCAGGTCGCTGACGCGCTGCGTCAGCGGGTGGGTCGCGACGACGGCACCGGCGCGGGCGTCGATTACCGCGATGGCGTCATACGCCCGCGACACCGTGGCGACGAACGCCCGGGCGCCGCCCGCCGCGATCGCGAACGGCTCAGGGATGCCCTCAGCCGTGCCGGCGACCCGGCGCGTGTCGGTGTCGATGGCCGAGACGCTGTCGCGCCCGTAGTTGGTCACCAGCAGCAGGCCGCCGTCGGGGCTGACGACGAGGTCGCTGATCGGCCCTCGGTTGACCGCGATCCGGGTCGACGAAGCGCCGTCGACCACGCGGACGTGGCCCTGCGGGTCGTCCCCTTCGTCCCGGCCGGCCACAAGGCCCTTCACTTTGCTCACGCTGGCACCGCCTTCATCTGCGTTCGCGGGCGGCAGCCGGCGCTGACATCGCGCGAGCCTCGCCGCCCGGATCGAACGGATTTCGCGCCGAACTGCGCGCATTGTGGCGAGTGTATAGACGGAATTGGCGCCGGATGCCGTGGAAATGCGCGCCGTCGCCGGCCCCCGAAGTCTCGCCTTATTTGTTTCTTAATGTGCCGCCGTCAAACCGCCGCCGACCATCCCACAGCGAACGCGCAAGCCTTGCCTCAACGCGCATTCGGCCGTGGCAGCTAACCCGGTCCGAAAAGTTCCCCACACCCGCCTTTGTCAAAGACTTCTCAGGATCGACGGCCTGAAGAGGCAAATGTCACACCGCTCGACACGCCGGTGACCGTGGCTTCTCCCTCCCCGAGAGTGCAACGGTTTGCCGACCCGCCCCGAAACCCGCAGCGGAAGTTTAGGTTTCGAGGGTCGAACGCTAGCCGAACTGGGTCTGCGGCCGCGGCAACGCGACCCCGTCGACGGTGATGTCGACCTTCTCGTTGTAGAACGCCAGCAGCCCCGCGATCTGGTGCACCGCCGGCAGCGGGTAGTGGTATGTCCACGCCAGGTCCGGATGCAGCGGCTGCTCGCGGCCCGGCCGCACCGACCAGTAGCCCGACGTCACTCCTTTGTACGGGCACAGCGTCTGCGTCGCGCTCGGCTCCAGATGCCCGAAACGGACGTCGGTCGGATCGATGTAATACCTTGTGGGTAGGCCGGTTTCGAACAACAACACCGGAGCGTTGGTGTCGGCCAGCACGGTGCCGTCGAGTTCCACCCGCACGTGCCGGTGCGAGCGCAGGGCGTCGACCCGGGAGTAGGGGTTGCGCGGGTGGCCGTAGATCGGCTCGTCTTCCTCGAACCACCGCAACGGGTCCCAGTCGAACCGCACGGTTCCGGCCAGCGGGCCGTCGCCGTCGAAGACCCGCGCGGCGGACCGGTAGGTCGTGTCTCCCATTACCAGCGAGTGCAGCCGCGAGGAGCCGAACTGCACGCGCTGCGGGTGGTCCTCGTCGCGCAGGAATTCTGGCCGGACATCGGACAGCGGGACGTAGTACTGGGGGTAGTAGGGCACCTCCCACACGTAGCGGGCCGCGACCGTGTCGAACACGAGCGCGTCGTCCAGGTAGCCGCGAACTCGCCGCGGCGCGGGCTCGATCCTGCCGCGCGCGGCGGCCATTTCCGGATAGTCGCGGTCGGGCGTCATAGCTGGTCCTTGGAGGCGAGCCCGGCCGGCGCGTGGGCGATCGCCGTGCGGATCGCGTCGGCCAACGCCAGCGCGCTCTCTTCGGTGAGCTCGAGCGCGACCCGCGCCGCCGGGCCGAGCCGCGGGTTGAGCACGTCGATGTTCACCGTGTGGCCGTACGGCGCGTGCACGGGGTGATCCACGTAGACCGTCGCGCGCTCGGCGCGGAACCAGCCCGTCGCGCCCTTGCCGCTGCCGTCGATCTCGACATGTTCGGTGAGATACGTGCACATGGCCCGGACCTAGCCTTTCAGGTGGGTGGCGAAGAACGCGTCGATGCACCGCCAGCCGTCCAGCGCCGCCTCCACCCGGTAGGCCGGCCGGTCGACGGCGAAGAACGCGTGGCCCGCGCCCTCGTAGGAATGGAACTCGTGCGGCTTGCCCAGCCGGGTCAGTTCGGCGTCCAGCACCGCCACGGCGTCGGGCGAGGGGAACTGGTCCTCGAGCCCGAACAGGCCCAGCAGCGGACAGCTCAGGTTCGGAGCCAGGTCGAGAATCGGTGTGAAGGCCTTCGGCATGCCCTCGGGCGGGTCCTCGACGATGAACGCGCCGTAGCAGTCCACCGCCGCGTCGAACGGCAGCGAACACGCCGCCAGGTAAGCATGCCGGCCGCCGGAGCAGTGACCGATGACGCCGAATTTCCCGTTGGCACCGGGCAGCGAGCGCAGGTGTTCCACGGCGCCCGCAACGTCGCCGACCAATCGTTCGTCGGGCACCCCGCCGGCCGCGCGCGCCGCCGCGGCGGCGTCGTCGGGTGCGGCCCCCGGGGCCTCCCGGGAGTAGAGGTTGGGGGCCACGGCGTGGTACCCCATGACGGCGAGACGCCGGACGAATTCCTTTGTCTGCCGGTCGTATCCGGGCATGTGATGGATCCAGACGACCCCGCCTCGCGACCCCTCGGCGAGCGGCTCACCAATTGGGCAAGCCCGGTAGGCCTCGATCTCGTCGCCGCCGTGGCCGGTGATGCTGATCGTCTCGGCCCGGATGGCGTCTGGGCTGACTTCGTTCACGCCTGCTCCTTGGTTGCGCCGCAGGGGGGTGCGGCTGGTCGGAGGGTGCGCCCCTGGAAACCAACGTATCGAACCGCGGGTGGTCAGCGCCGCTTGTCGCGGACCTGGTAGGTGGAGGGCCAGGACTTGCGGGACTCATCGCCGGTGAGGGGCGTCCCCATCCCCCCGACCTTGACGTTGTAGGCCTCCTTGCCGGGACCGACTTCGCGGTTGGCGTGCTCTTGAGCCAGGTAATAGAGCTCGTCGATGGTGGCCTCGTCGTAGGCGACGAACGACGTTTCCCGGGCGACGTCGTCGATCCCGGCAAGCAGGCGGGCGAGCAGCAGCCGCGACGCGAGCGCCGCCACACCCAGCAGCGCGATCGGGATGACCCAATAGCAGACGAACGACAGCGGCGACCCCGTGTCGCGGAGCGTCGCGTCACGGTCGGCGATCGGCGGGATCGCCGACGACACCGTCATGGCCGCAAGCGTCGCAACCCAGCCCCATGTCAGCACGGCGACGGCCCGGCCGAACAACTCGGTTTTGACGACGTCGGGGGGTTGTTCGGCGGCGGCGAACTCGCGCACGAACGGCCGGCCGCCCAACGCGCCGACGATTGCCGTCAGCAGCAGCCCCGCGAAACTGAGCGGCAGTATCCAGCGCTGCAGGAAGGAATCGCCGAGCGCGAAGGTCAGCACCGAAAGGACTGAAAACGTTGCGACGGAGCCGATGTCGAGCGTGCGCACCGCCCTTGGCAGGACGGCGCCGATCGCCGCGGCGGCGACACCGACCGCCAGCGCGACCAGCGCTGAAACGCCGAACGGGACGTTACCGGCAAGGACCCAATAGACGATCCACGGCGCGAGGCCGGACAGCATGCCCACGATGGGTCAGTCTATGGGCGGTGTGCCGGCGCAATGTCGGCGGCAGGACGATGGGCGGCCTGGCCCGTGACGCGCGGCGGCGGCGCCCTTCGGGTTCAGGCCCGCCGCCCGACGAAGGACATCGGAGCTCGGGGCTTAAGGCCCTTGGCGCCGGCGGCGGGCGGAACGAGTGTTGACGGTCAAGCGGGCGGACCGGTAGGGGTATTCGAATCCCGTGCGGTAGGGATAGGGCCGACCCAGAAATGAGAGGGACAGAGATGAGTTCGACCAACGTGACGGTGCGGCGCGATGACGACGGGAATGTAGTCGCCCACTGGGTCGGATCGGTGACCTTCCATCCGAGCGTCTATGGCGACCCCGGTTCGTTCGGATCGCTGATCGACGAGTGCGTCGAGAACTTCACCAGGGAATTGAAGTCGGAGATCAACCTCGACCTGACCAGGTGAGCACAGTGCCGGACCGATCGGTGCGGTCCGCGATCCGCCGCCATGGCGTGCGGTGGGCCGCGGTGCTCGCGGTGCTGGCCCTGGCGGCGTGTCATTCGACCGGCCGGACCAGCCCGACGGGTGCGCAGCCGAAGGCCCCACCGCCTTCGGCCACGGCCGCCCCGGCAATCAAGCCAGCGGCGGCGCTGTTCTACACCAAGGCAGGGTCGTTGTACGTCAGCGAACCCGCAGGGACCCCCGGCCGGAAACTGACCGACGGGCCTATCGACACGCAGCCGGCCCCCTCCCCCGACCTTTCCCATGTGGCGTTCGTCCGCAAGACCGCAGCCTCGCAGTATGGCGGCGAGCTGTGGATAGTCGACCTTTCGCCGCAGCTCGCGCCCGCCGGGCCGCCGAGGCGGCTGGTCAGCCCGGCCGCCCTTCCGCGAGGCACCGGCGACTCAGCCCCGATGGTCGTCAGCCCCCGGTGGTCACCGACTGGACAACATGTGGCGTTCGTCGACAACGAGGACGCCGGGATGGTGGATGGCGGCATCCTCCTGGTGGTGGCCTCCGACACGGGTGCGGTGTTACCCCAAAAGCAGCCACTGCTCGCCGAATCCAGTTTCGTGTGGGCCCCCGACGGCAGCCACATCGCATGGGTCGATGCACGCAGCGACGTAAGCCCCGTGGACATCAACGCCCTCGCCGTCGGCGGCGCCTCCACGCCGGTCGCGACCGACACGAACGCCTATTCGGTGACGTATGGCAAAAACGGCCAGACGATACTGTTCACCAACGGCAACGCGTCCGGTCCAGACTTCGCCGCAATCCCGTTCGCCGTCCGCACCGGCGGCATCTACTCCGTCTCCGCCTCCACGGAACCCGGCGCGAACCCTCCGTCCCCACTCCGCTATTCACCAAGCAGGGTTCCTACTACGGCGACATCGCGGCCCTGGAATCCGGGGCCGTCGCCTTCACCGCGCAGGGCGCCGACACGTCGTCGAAGACGATCCAGGTCCTCGACGCGGGTTCGCCTGAGCCGCGCGCGACGGCCACCGACGTCGCGACTGCCGTCCAGGGGCCGGCATGGGGTGCCGGCGACTCCGTCGCATACATCGGCACTTCCCCCGAAACGCCTTTGTTAGTAACGGATCTCGACAATCAAACTGCCGAAGTGGTCGACACTGGTGTGGACAGCTTTGCATGGGCACCGTCGTCACGATAGGCCCCTTCGGCCCTACAGCATTGCGGCTCAGCCTTTTTCAGTAGCCTGTTTCAGTAGTACGCCCGAGCCCCTACCACGGCACACCGCGGTCGGCCGACAAGATGAAGCCGTGATTGACCTCCGTCTGGCAGTGCACGGCGCCCTGGTAGGCCACCGCGCAGCCAGCGCCCAGGGTCTGCACCGCTGACCGGCGGGAAGCACGGGGACGTCGCGAGTGAAGATCGAATCGGCGAATGCGTATCCGGCGGGGTGGGCGGCGTCGGCGAAGGTCTGGTTGGTTCCCGGTGGAGCGCTTGCGGACACGGCATCGCAGCCGATCGGACCGCCGTTCGGCGCCAGGCCACACGACCACCCGCCGGGTGTCTTGAAGTACAGCCAATACCCCCAAAAAATGGGGAGTTCCCGGCGTGCGGCTGCCGTAGTCGCCCGTAGGACAGGCCGACGGCGAGCGCATAGCCGCTCAGGTCGTCCCCGGGTGGCGTGTTGTCGTCCCGCTGACATGGGGCAAGCTCCCCCGTTGGGGTCGATTCGTACATGGGAACGGTGACCGGCACGCTGTCCGGGCCCACGATGACGGGAACGTCGACGACGGATCAGAAGGGCCACGGCGAGACCGACGCCGGATGCCTGTGGCGCGAAGAGTCGTCGGGGCCAGTCACGTATGTTTTCAGCTCCGACGGGACAGTGGCGATGCACGAGGGGCCCTACCGCTGGCAGCGGACTCGCAGCGGGAGTTGTTCAGGTTCCGAGGCCAAAACGACTCCTGTCGGGGAAGGCACCGCCCGATGGGTGCGGCTCGGTTGAGTCCCCCCATGCTGTGCTCTTTGTCTACTTGTCTACTTGTCTACTTGTCTACTTGTCTACGGCAGCGGTAGCGCCAACACCGGCCCACGCCGCGACCGTGTTCCCTCCCCACATCGACGCCACACGGGTCTGGCAGCATTTCGCCGGTGATGCGGTCGTCCTTCGGCGAGGTACTTGCCACCATGTCGCTGCAACGAGTGACCGCCACCTCTTTCGTCGGCGACCAACTTCCTGCCCCCGCCAATCACATCCTGGGTGGTCACGTTTCGGCGCAGACCCTGATCGCGGCCGCGCACACCGCGCCCGGGCGCGCGCCACACAGCGTGCACGCCTATTTCCTGCGCCCGGGTGACGCGCGCCGGCCGGTGGACTTCGAGGTGGTCGAGCTCCAAGAGGGACGCACCTTTGCGGCGCGGCGCGTCACAGCCCGGCAAGACGGACAGGTTCTGCTGGAGGCGATGTTGTCGTTCAAGACGATCGGCGGGCAACCGGACGAAGTCGACTATCAGCCCCCGATGCCGACGGTGCCTGCGCCCGAGGCGTTGCCGCCGCCGTCACCCCAGGTCGCGAGTCGGCCTACGTGGGCAAATGGGCCAGCCTGCGATGGTTCGAACGCCGGGTCGTCGACGCCGAGAACCTCCCGCCCGCGCGATCGAGGATCTGGTGGCGGCCCGGCGGCGACGTCCCCGACGATGCACCCTTGATCGCCGCACTGGTGACGTACCTATCCGCGGTGGCGCTGGCCGAGCCGGTCAACGTAGCCCGCGACAGCGGTTCCGTCGTGCAACGGGCCATTCCGTGTTATTCCACCGTCCCGCGAACCTGCGTGACTGGCTCCTCTACGACCAGTCCTCGCCCAGCAGTGCGGATTCGCTGGCGTTGGCCAGTGCGCAGATGTTCAACCGCAACGGCGACCTGGTTTGCACGGTCGAGCAGGAGACGTACTTTCTTCCGTCTGGCCGCTGATCCGAACGCTGCGCCGAACTGGTGCCCCCAGTCGGACTCGAACCGACACTGGGCGGATTTTAAGTCCGCTGCCTCTGCCAATTGGGCTATGGGGGCCCGGCGGCGAATGTAGCGCGCGGGGGCCGCAGCCAGGGCGCCGCGTCCCGCCGAATTGGGCCCAAATCTACAAGGTGCACCGCGGCGGGGCGTGACGTAGGATCCGCGCCCCGCGCGGAATTGGGCGTTTCTCCGGCTGCCGCCATATGACACCGCAGTATCGCCCGCCAGAACCCTGTTAAAACTGCCAGCCCGATCGTTAATAAGCCGTAAACGGGCGTCACCTTAGTGTTTTCGGCCGCGACTGTGGTGTTGAAGCTCATTAGCCTTACGCCAACGCACAGGGGCCGTTACGTCACCACACAGGTCGACCCACCACACGGGGGCCGGCGCTTTATCGAACCGTAGGAGAACAGATGTCAATTCTGACAGCAATCCCCGAAGAGTTGCTAGCCGCAGCAGGGCAGCTGGAGGGCATCGGCAATTCACTGTCGGCGCAGAACGCCGGCGCCGCCGCACCGACGACCACCATCGCGCCGGCGGCCTCTGACCCGGTCTCGCTGCTCCAGGCGTCGATCTTCGGCACCTACGGCACGATGTACCAGCAATTCGCCGCCGAGGCCCAGACGATCCAGCAGCAGTTTGTTAGCACCCTGGGGCTGAGTTCGGGCACCTACTCGTCGACCGAGGCCGCCAACGTGGCGGCGACGACGCCCGTCGACACCCTGACGGGGTACGTCAACAACCTGTCCACATTCCTGGGCGGTCCGGGTAACAGCGTCGGCAGCAACCCCTTCGGGCTGTCCAGCAACATGGCCAACTTCACGAGCTTCGAGGGCGGCAACTGGGCATCGGCGATGTCCGACTGCCTCGGTATGGCCGGCGGCGGCCTGATCGACACGTCTGCCGGCAGCGCTGCCAGTGACGCCGCGGGCGCCGCTGCCGGCGCGGCGGATGTGAACGCGGTAGCGCCGGCCGGGGGCGTGGGCGGTGTGGGCGCCATGGCCGCGATGCCGGTCGCCAGCACCGGCCAGGCGACCATGGTCGGCAAGCTCTCGGTGCCGCCGAGCTGGGCGGGTTCGTTCACCCCCGGTGCGGCGCCGCGCGACCGCGGTCCAGACCGTGGGCTGGACCGGCGCTGCTCCGCAAGCCGGCCCCGGGACCATCGTGCCCGGCATGCCCGGCATGGGTACGGCCGCGCGCAACAGCGCGGGCTTCGGTGCGCCTCGCTACGGCGTCAAGCCGATCGTCATGCCGAAGCCGACGGCCGTCTAGGCAGCCGCCAACCGACCAGACAACCACCAACTCGTATTCACAAACACGCAGACAAAAGAGAACGGATACCTCAATGGCTTTCGATTTTGCAGCTCTGCCCCCGGAGGTCAACTCAGGGCTGATGTACACCGGCGCCGGTTCGGGGCCGCTGATGGCCGCCGCGACGGCCTGGAGCAACCTGGCCGCCGAGTTGAGCACCACGGCGTCCTCCTGGGATTCGGTCATCGCCAACCTGACCTCCCAGCAGTGGACGGGCGCCGGCTCGGCAGCGGCGGTGGCCGCGTCCGAGCCCTACGTGAGCTGGCTGACCACCACGGCCGCGGCCGCCGAGCAGGCCGCCGCCCAGGCGTCGGCGTCGGCAGCCGCGTATGAGGCGGCCTTCACCGCGACGGTGCCACCGCCGGTCATCGCCGCCAACAGGTCGCTGCTGGCAGGGCTCGTCGCCACCAACTTCCTCGGCATCAACACGCCGGCGATCATGGCCACCGAGGCGCAGTACGCCGAAATGTGGGTCCAGGACGCGGTCGCCATGTACACCTACACGGCCGCCTCGACGGCGGCCGGTGTCCTGCAGCCCCTGACGCCGGCGGCGCCGACGGCGAGCCCGGCCGCCGCGGCGACGCAGGGCACCGCGGTGTCGGCGGCGTACGCCAACGCCACAGCCACGCCGGCGGCGTCGGGCCTGAGCGGGATCCTCGGTAACTTGGGGAACTTGCTGAACGGAACGCAGCCTTTCGGTCTCGGGGCCTGGACCGCTTTGCAGAACAACTTCCCGCAGGTGGCCAACCTGCTGTACTCCCTGGACGGCCTGGGCGGCACGTTGTTCAACTTCAACTTCGTCCAGCAGATCGGTGTGACCGCGGCGTGGTTCGTCGGCAACACCATCCCGACGGCGGTGTCGTTTGGGCACACGGTTGGCGCAATTCCCGCCGTCCCCTGGACTGTCGACTCCGTTACACCGGTCGCCGGGGCCGCCGCGGCGGAAGGCGCGCTGGTCAACAGCGTAGGCGGAGCGGGCGCAATGACGGCCGGGCTCGGCGAAGCGTCCGCCGTGGGCGGCCTGTCGGTGCCGCCGGCCTGGTCGGCGGCGGCCCCCGCGACGCTGGCCTCGTCCACCGCGCCCCTGGAGGGTTCCGGTTGGACCACCGCCGCCGAAACCGCGGAGCCGGTCACCGCGATGCCCGGCATGCCGGGAATGGCGGGCGCCGCCAAGGGCGCCGGCGCCTACGCCGGGCCGAGGTACGGCTTCAAGCCGATCGTCATGCCCAAGCAGGTCGTCGTCTAGTGGCGAGTCTGACGCGCCAAGAGTCCGCAATGGGAAAAAGGGAGGACATATCACCCATTTGAGGAGAGCAATTAACCGGTAGGTCGTAATCTCGTCCGTGATGCGGCCACCACCGCAGGAATCACACAAAGGCTTCGACAAGTGAAGGCTTCAAGATAAGGAGAAAGGCAACATGGCTACACGTTTTATGACTGACCCGCATGAGATGCGGGCGATGGCGGGCCGTTTTGAGGTGCACGCCCAGACGGTGGAGGACGAGGCCCGCAAGATGTGGGCGTCGTCGATGAACATTGCCGGTGCGGGCTGGAGTGGCCAGGCGCAGGCGACGTCGTACGACACGATGGGGCAGATGAATCAGGCGTTCCGCAACATCGTGAACATGCTGCACGGGGTGCGGGACGGGTTGATCCGTGACGCGAGCAACTACGAGCAGCAAGAGCAGGCTTCTCAGCAGATCCTGGGCAGCTAGCCCTAGTTCCCGATACGTGTAAGGAGATTCGCAAATGACCATTAACTATTCGTTCGGCGATGTGGACGCCCATGGCGCCACGATTCGTGCGCAGGCGGCGTCGTTGGAGGCCGAGCACCAGGCCATCGTGCGTGATGTGCTGGCTGCGGGTGACTTCTGGGGTGGCGCCGGTTCGGTGGCTTGCCAGGAGTTCATCACCCAGTTGGGTCGTAACTTCCAGGTGATTTACGAGCAGGCCAACTCCCACGGCCAGAAGGTGCAGACCGCCGGCAGCAACATGTCCAGCACGGACAGCGCCGTCGGCTCCAGCTGGGCCTGACGCAGTTCGAGAACGGGGCCGCACACCGATCGGTGTGCGGCCCCGTCATTTGTCGGAAGTACGCTAATGCCCCTGCGCCCCATCGGCGCCTATCGCCTCTCGTCCGTCCGGTCACCCGGCCACCGGCGAGCGGGGGATCAGCGAGGTGCGGAAACCGACGCGCTGGACCGCACCGTCGGACTCGCGACCGACCATCCCGCCCAACGGCAGCTTCGAGATGCCGGTGGTACTGGGTGCCGACGGCGTCGGCGCAGCGCCCCACCCGCCCGGCATGGCGTTGGCGTCCAGGGCGGGCAACGGCGTGACCGACGAGACCGCATCCGCCCAACCCGGCGGCACCGACAAGGTGCCGAGCGAGGCTGCCTGGCCCACGCCGGCGGCAGCGCCTTCGCCCAGGCCGCCCAGCCCGCCGAGGCCACCCAGGTCACCCCGAGGACCGGCCCAAGGCCCGGGAGGCCCGCTCCCTCCTCCGCTCCGATGATCGAGCCCGCGCCCGCGAAGTCCAGTGACAGGCCGTACCCGTCGAAACCCAGGCCGGCGCCGTCGCCGCCCAGGCCGGCGCCGTCGGCCCCCAGGCCGGCCGCATCGGAGCCCAGGCCGATCACGTCAAGACCCAGGCCCCCGTTGGCTCCGCCGAACAACGAGGTGAGGCTCGAGGTCAAGCCGGACAGCGCCCCCGCCCCGGCGCTGGCGCCCTTGGTCGCGGTCTTGCCCGACGCGCCGGTCAGGCTCGACAGGGCGCTGAGCGGGGCCGAAGCCCCGACGATCCCAGTGACGCGGCGCTGCCACCGACCGCCGTCGGCGAGAGCCCCAACGCGGACGCCGAACCGGGGGTCGCCAGGCTCTGCAGAGCTTGCGGCACCGAGGACATCACCTGCGACGCCGTCGATTGGGCATTGCCGCCGACCTGGGTGGCGGCCGCGCCGGCCTGCCCGGCGAGCCCGCCGGGATTCGTCGTCTGGGGCGGTGACGCGAACGTGCTGAAGGCCGAAGCGGACGCCGAACTGGCGGCATAGTTGTACATCGCGGTGGTGTCCTGCGCCCACATCTCGCCGTACGCGCCTCGGTCGCCATGATCGCCGGCGTGTTCTGCCCGAACAGATTGGTCGCGATCAACGCCATGAGCTGGGCCCGGTTGGCCGCGATCAGCGGCGGCGGGACCGTCATCGCGAACGCAGCCTCGTACGCGCCGGCGGCGGCGGTGGCCTGGGTGGCCGCCTGCTCACACTGCTCGGCGGTGCCTCGCATCCACGCCAAGTAGGGCGCGACCGCGGCCGCCATCGACATCGAAGTCGGGCCCTTGCCAGTCTCCCGTCAAGGTCGATATCGCCGACTGGTAGCCGTCGGCCGCCGCGCTCAGCTCGGCCGCCAGCGATTCCCACCCGGCCGCCGCGGCCAGCATGCTGGCAGGCCCCGGCCCCGAATACATCCGCGCGGAGTTGACTTCCGGTGGCAACGCGCCAAAGTCCATTTGGTCCCTACTTCTCATCGAGTTTGCTAGGCGCAGCAAGCGGGGCGGGCATCAGTGACCAGGGCCGCCGCGGCAACACAGATATGACCCGGGGCGCAGCCCGGGCCTGGCGGGTTGCGCTGGCGCCCGACCGCGGAAGCGCCGACCGCCGACACCCCCGGGCGTGACACGACGTTTCGCCGGCTCCCCGCGTCGTGACGACGCCCGCGGCGCGGGGCCCGCAGCGTGGACCGCTGCCACGCGCACCGCACTCCCGACTCCGCGCGCTCGCGACAATTCGCGGCGGACCCGCTTTCGGCGTTGCGACGCCGCCTGGCGCTATGAAACATATTCTTGCTCAACACTATTAGTAACATGACGTAACTTGTGGTTAACCGGAATCGGGACGTCGTCGCCCCGCGCACCCGTTGACCACCCGGCGGCACCGACTGAGTTGCAGCGCTTAGCGATCAATGAATTCCGTTCCAGTGCATTCACTTTGATAAATCTGACCTCGGTCCGGCTCGGCCTTCTCGGATCAACGACTATGCATACCAGTATTTTTGGTGGCGCCGGATGTCTCAACTTGGCCGATGAAACTCATATAAGACACATATTTGAGCCGAATCCGCTGTGAGCTGGCCAACAGCGCTTCATTTGAGAAACATATGAGTTCCGTGACAATCCCCTATGAGGTTGCGAGAATGCAGGAACATGACCGCAATGTCGGGATACGCAGGCAGCCAGCGGCCGCGCCAAGCCATTCTCGGGCAGCTGCCCAGGATCTACCGCGCCGACGGATCACCGATTCGGGTTTTGCTGGTCGACGACGAGCCGGCGTTGACCAACCTGGTCAAGATGGCGCTGCACTACGAGGGCTGGGTTGTCGACATCGCCCACAACGGCCGCGAGGCCTGGCCAAGTTCGACAGGTGAACCCCGACGTGCTGGTCCTCGACATCATGCTTCCCGACGTGGACGGCCTGCGGATTCTCGAGCGGATCCGCGAATCCGACACCTACACCCCGACGCTGTTCCTCACCGCACGCGATTCGGTGATGGACCGCGTGACCGGACTGACCGCGGGCGCAGACGATTACATGACCAAGCCATTCAGCCTGGAGGAGTTGGTGGCCCGGCTGCGCGGACTGTTGCGCCGCTCCGGCCAGCAGAGCCACCCCGCCGCCGAAACGCTGAAGGTCGGCGACCTGCGCGTCGACACCGCCAGCCGGGAGGTGACCCGCGACGGCACGCCGATCTCCCTTTCCTCCACCGAGTTCGAATTGCTGCGCTTCCTGATGCGCAATCCGCGCCGGGCGCTCAGCCGCGCCGAGATCCTCGACCGGGTGTGGAATTACGACTTCGCCGGGCGGACCAGCATCGTGGACCTGTACATCTCCTACCTAAGGAAGAAGATCGATTCCGGCCGGGAGCCGATGATCCATACCGTCCGCGGGGTTGGTTACATGCTGCGGCCGCCGGAATGACCGACGAGTCGGCACCCCATCCAAACATCGTCCACGGTGGTTTCCCCATTCGCTGCGCCGCCAGTTGCTGCTGGGCGTCCTGGCCGTCATCAGCGTGGTGCTGGTGACGGTCGGGTTCGTCTCGGTACTGAGCCTGCGCGGCTACGTCAACGCGATGAGCGACGCCGACGCCGCCGAATCCCTTGACGCACTGAGCTATTCGTATGCCAGGTATCGCAACGGCGAACACACGTCGGCGGATCGCACCACCCCGCCGATCCCGCAGGCGCTGCTGGAGTTCACCGGGCAAACGCCGGGCAACCTCATTGCCGTGCTGCACGACGGCGTGGTCGTCGGCTCGGCGGTGTTCTCCGAGGACGAACCGAGGCCCGCCCCGGTCGACGTTGTCCGCGCCCTCGAAACCCAGAGGTGGACCGACGGACCGCCGCGGACGGAGCGGCTGGGCAGCATGGGGTCCTACCGCGTCGAAAGCCGCACCGACGGATCCGACGTGTTGGTCGTCGGGGTGTCGCTCAACCTTGCCGAGAGCATCATCGCCCGCAAACAGATCACGACCACCGTGCTCATCGCGGCCGCGCTTGACGATCACCGCCGGGCTCACCGGGTGGGTGGTCGGCTACACCCTGCGACCGCTGCGCCGACTCGCGGCCACCGCCGCCGAGGTCGCGGCGATGCCACTGACCGACGACGACGGCCGGATCGGCGCCCGGGTGCAGCCGCGCGACACCGACCCCGACAACGAGGTCGGAATCGTCGGCCACACGCTCAACCGGCTCCTGGACAATGTCGACAGCGCACTCGCGCACCGCGCGAATCCGACTTGCGCATGCGCCAGTTCATCACGGACGCCAGCCATGAGCTGCGAACACCGCTGACGGCCATCCAGGGATACGCCGAACTGACGCGACAAGACAGTTCCGCGCTGCCGCCGACCACCGAGTACGCGCTGGCCCGAATCGAATCGGAAGCACGACGCATGGCGCTGCTGGTCGACGAGTTGCTGCTGCTGTCGCGCCTGGGCGAGGGCGAGGATCTGCAGCCCGAGGACGTCGACCTGGCCGAATTGGCCAGTCAATGCGGTGAACGACGCCGCCGTCGCGGCGCCGACCCACCGTTGGGTCAAAGACCTTCCCGCGAAGACCGGTTTGGGTGCGCGGCGACCAGGCCCGGCTATATCAGCTGGTCAGCAATCTGCTCAGCAATGCCCGGTTGCACACGCCGCCCGGGGTGACCGTGACGACCGGAATCACCTGCCACCGCAGCGGTTCCGAGGGGCCTTATGCGGAACTCACCGTCGCCGACGATGGGCCCGGCATCGACGCCGAACTCCTGCCCCGCTTGTTCGAGCGGTTCGTCCGCGCCGACACGTCCCGATCCGACGGTTCGGGCATCGGGCTGGGCCTGGCGATCGTGAGTTCGATCGTCAAAGCGCATCACGGATCGGTGACCGCCGAGTCCGTCCCGGGCCGAACGGTGTTTCGGGTGCGCCTTCCGCTGATCGGCGAATCCGCCGCCGACTAGCCTCCAGGAGTTCGTAGGAGACTCTTTCGAAGATCAACGCGCCGGTGCGCCATTCGCGGCGCTGGTGCCGGTCGCCTCGCCGACCCGACGCAGGAGATGGCCAGCAGGATCGACGCCGCGGTGACGGCCTCGAGTATTGCGCCGAGCGCATCAGCCATGTGTCGGCCTGCCTCCGAGACGCGCGTATGCGTCCCACCAGATGGCCTCGTATTCGACCCGGGAGATCGCGCCGAGCGTCAACATCCGGTCGGCTTCGGTAAGCGCGTCGACCAGGTTCTGCCAGTCGGTGTGCCGGCGTTGCTCACGAACATCGGCGGCGAGGGGTACGACTACGGCCGACAGAGACCGCACCGGGACGCGGGCGGGCCCGGCCCGCACGAAGAGCAGCACCCCGATAGCGACGTACGCGGCCAGGACGTATTCCAGCACCGCCGCGGGCGGGGCCACCGTCTTGCCGAGGAGCATCACCGCCAGCAACCCCAGCGCGGCCCCGACAACCGGCCACCCCCGCCACATCCGCGCGAGCCGCCGATCCGCGCTGCTGATTCCGGGCGGATAGATGACCAACCGGTCGCGCCGAACACCGTATCGGGTGACGGTAGCGTCGAAAGATCCCCACGGGTGCGGCCCGTCGAGCAGCCGAGACCAAATTGGGAGCTCTGGTTGGGTCGGCGGGCAGACGTCGGATTCGATGCGTTGGTGCCGGGGGCTATGCATGGACTCTGTGTACGCCGGAATTCGGGGGCGCCCGCCTTCCCGAACGGCATCCATACGGCGGAAGCGCCCACCTTTACGGAACCTTATCGGCTGCGACAGCGAACCCGGCAGCTACCGGTCCGTGGGTCCGCGGTGGCGGCCGACGCTCATTCGAAAGTGTTTGCGGTCACCCGTGATTGCGCCGCACTCGAATACGGGCGTCGGGCGGGTTCGGCGGCGGCTGTAAAGAAACCGTAAAAGCGCACTGTGTCGCCGTTAGGAAAGTGTCAACCAAAGGCCCTACCGGCCCCGTCGCCCCTATGGTCAAGCTGACCTTGCCTCCGAGGAAAGCGCTGTCGCTGCCTCGATGAGGAGTTTTCGCATGCACGCGACTGGCGCGGAATGGAGACAAGATGGGCGTGCTGATTTACGTCCTGCTGACGGTGGCGGTGTTCGCCGTGCTCGGACTGACCCAGAAGTTGGTCGAGCGGCTGTGAGCTACGAAAACACCGTCGGATTGGTGCTGTCTATCCTTCTTGCGCTGTTTCTCGGGTGCGCCCTGCTGTTCCCGGAGAGGTTCTAGTGAGCACAACGACAGCGGGGCTGATCTTCCTCGCCGTACTCGTCCTGGCACTGGTAGCGGTCCATGTGCCCTTGGGCGACTACATGTACCGCGTGTACTCGTCGGAGAAGGACTCCTACGCCGAGCGGGTGATCTACCGGTTGATCGGTGTCGATTCCCGCTCGGAGCAGACGTGGGGCACCTACGCCCGAAGCGTCCTGGCGTTCTCGTCGATCAGCATCCTCTTCCTGTTCGTCTTCCAGCTCGTGCAGGGCAAGTTGCCGCTGCACCTGCACGACCCGGCCACCAAAATGACGCCCGGCGCTGGCGTGGAACACCGCGGTCAGCTTCGTCACCAACACCAACTGGCAGGCCTACTCGGGCGAATCGACGCAGGGCCACCTGGTGCAGATGGCCGGGCTGGCGGTGCAGAACTTCGTCTCCGCCGCCGTCGGCATGGCGGTGGCGATCGCGCTGGTGCGCGGGTTCGCCCGCAGGCGCACCGGCGAGCTGGGCAACTTCTGGGTCGACCTGGTCCGCGGCACGTCTTTCGCATCCTGCTGCCCATTGCGATCGTCGCCGCGATCGTGCTGATCGCCGGCGGGGCGATCCAGAACTTCCACCTGAACGACCAGGTCGTCACCACCCTGGACGGCGCTCAGCAGACCATCACCGGCGGCCCGGTGGCCAGCCAGGAAGTCATCAAGGAGCTCGGCACCAACGGCGGCGGGTTCTACAACGCGAACTCCTCGCACCCGTTCGAGAACCCGACGACGTGGACGAACTGGCTGGAGATCTTCCTGCTGCTGGTCATCAGCTTCTCGCTGCCGCGCACGTTCGGGCGCATGGTGGGCAGCACCAAGCAGGGCTACGCGATCGCGTCGGTGATGGCGACGCTGTATGCGATCAGCGTGACGTTCATGATGTTGTTCCAGTTGCAGCATCACGGCACGGTGCCCGACCGTCGGTCGGCGCGGCGATGGAGGGGGTCGAGCAGCGGTTCGGGGTCGCCAACTCCGCGGTGTTCGCCGACTCGACGACGCTCACGTCCACCGGTGCCGTCGACTCCTTCCACGACTCCTACACCAGCCTGGGCGGGATGATGGCGCTGTTCAACATGCAGCTCGGCGAGGTCGCCCCCGGCGGCACCGGTTCGGGCCTGTACGGCATGCTGATCCTGGCCGTGATCACCGTGTTCGTCGCGGGGTTGATGGTCGGCCGCACACCGGAATACCTCGGCAAGAAGATCAACCCGCGCGAAATCAAGCTAGCCGCAAGCTATTTCCTGGTCACGCCGCTGATCGTGCTGACCGGCACCGCGCTCGCGATGGCGCTGCCGGGCGAACGCGCCGGGATGCTGAACACCGGCCCGCACGGCCTGTCGGAGGTGTTGTACGCGTTCACCTCCGCGGCCAACAACAACGGCTCGGCGTTCGCCGGACTCAGCGTCAACACCGACTGGTACAACACCGCACTCGGCCTGGCCATGGTCTTCGGCAGGTTCCTGCCCATCGTGCTCGTGCTCGCCCTGGCCGGCTCGCTGGCCAAGCAGGGCACCACGCCGGAATCGGTGGGCACGCTGCCCACCCACCGGCCGCAGTTCGTCGGCATGGTTGCCGGCGTCACCGTCATCCTCGTCGCCCTCACCTTCCTGCCCGTGCTGGCGCTCGGGCCTCTCGCCGAAGGAATCCACTGATGTCCGCGACCACCGTCGATTCGGCTGAAGCAGACGCAGCCGACCGCCCACGCGACCAACAAACGGGTGCAGGGCGGCCTGCTCGACCCGAAGATGCTGTTGAAGTCCACGCCGGACGCGCTGCGCAAACTCGACCCGCGCACCCTGTGGCGCAACCCGGTGATGTTCATCGTCGAAGTCGGCGCCGTGTGGGCCAGCGTGCTGGCGATCATCAACCCGACATGGTTCGCCTGGTTGATCGTGATCTGGCTATGGCTGACCGTGCTGTTCGCGAACCTCGCCGAAGCGGTGGCCGAAGGCCGCGGCAAGGCGCAGGCCGATGCGCTGCGCAAGGCCAAGACCGAGACGCTGGCCCGGCGGCTGAAGGACTGGCGGCCCGGCGGCGCCGGCCGTCGAGGAAGAGGTCGCCGCGCCGCTGCTGCAGCAGGGCGACGTCGTCGTGGTCGAGGCCGGGCAGGTGATACCCGGCGACGGCGACGTGGTGGAAGGCATTGCGTCGGTGGACGAATCGGCCATCACCGGCGAATCGGCCCCGGTGATCCGCGAGTCCGGCGGCGACCGCTCCGCCGTCACCGGCGGCACCACCGTGCTGAGCGACCGGATCGTCGTGCAAATCACCCAGAAGCCGGGAGAAAGCTTCATCGACCGGATGATCGCGCTCGTCGAGGGCGCCAACCGGCAGAAGACCCCCAACGAGATCGCGCTGAACATCCTGCTGGCCGCCCTGACGATCATCTTCGTCTTCGCCGTCGCGACCCTGCAGCCGCTGGCGATCTACTCCAAGATGAACAATCCGGGCGTCCCGGATACCCAGGCGCTCAACGCGAATGGCGTCACCGGGATCGTGATGGTGTCGCTGCTGGTGTGCCTGATCCCCACCACGATCGGGGCGCTGCTGTCGGCCATCGGCATCGCCGGCATGGACCGGCTGGTGCAGCGCAACGTGCTGGCGATGTCCGGGCGCGCGGTGGAAGCCGCCGGTGACGTCAACACGCTGCTGCTCGACAAGACGGGCACCATCACCCTGGGCAACCGGCAGGCGGCGGATTTCGTTCCGCTCGACGGGGTCTCGCCCGAGCAGCTGGCCGATGCCGCGCAGCTGTCCAGCCTCGCCGACGAGACTCCAGAAGGGCGTTCGGTCGTCGTGTTCGCCAAGGAGCACTTCGGGCTGCGAGCGCGCACGCCGGGCGAACTCGCGCACGCACATTGGGTGGCGTTTTCCGCCGCGACACGCATGTCGGGCGTCGACCTCGACGGCCACCAGCTGCGCAAGGGCGCGGCCAGCTCGGTCGCGGAATGGGTACGCGGCGCAGGGCGGCACGGTTCCGCCCCAGCTCGGCGTGATCGTCGACGGCATCTCCGCCGGCGGTGGCACCCCGCTGGTGGTCGGCGAGTGCCTCGACGGCAAGGCGGCCGGTGCTCGGCGTCATCCACCTCAAGGACGTCGTCAAGCAGGGCATGCGTGACCGCTTCGACGAGATGCGCAAGATGGGCATCCGCACGGTGATGATCACCGGCGATAACCCGTTGACCGCCAAGGCGATCGCCGACGAGGCCGGGGTCGACGACTTCCTCGCCGAGGCCACGCCCGAGGACAAGCTCGCGCTGATCAAGCGCGAGCAGGCAGGCGGCAAGCTGGTCGCGATGACCGGCGACGGCACCAACGACGCGCCGGCGTTGGCCCAGGCCGACGTGGGCGTGGCGATGAACACCGGCACGTCGGCGGCCAAAGAGGCCGGCAACATGGTCGACCTGGACTCCGACCCCACCAAGCTCATCGAGATCGTCGAGATCGGCAAGCAGTTGCTGATCACCCGCGGGGCGCTGACCACCTTCTCGATCGCCAACGACATCGCGAAGTACTTCGCGATCATCCCGGCCATGTTCGTCGCGCTGTTCCCCGGGCTGGACATGATCAACATCATGCGGCTGCACAGCCCGCAGTCGGCGATCCTGTCGGCGGTGATCTTCAACGCGCTCGTCATCGTGGCGCTGATCCCGTTGTCGCTGCGCGGCGTGCGATACACGCCGAGCAGCGCGTCAAAGCTGTTGAGCCGCAACCTCTACGTCTACGGGCTCGGCGGCATCATCGCCCCGTTCATCGGGATCAAGCTGATCGACCTGATCGTCCAATTCGTCCCCGGGATGTCCTGACATGAAATTCTCCAGTTTCGTCCGCATGCACTGGGCGGCGTTCCGCGCGCTGCTGGTGCTGACCGTCATCACCGGTCTCGCCTACCCGCTGCTCATCTGGCTCGTCGCGCAACTCCCGGGCCTGCACGACAAGGCCGAGGGGTCGATTCTCACCGCCAGCGGCCACCCGGTCGGCAGCCGGCTGATCGGCCAGCTGTTCACCGACTCCGGCGGCAACCCGCTGCCGCAGTACTTCCAGAGCCGCCCCTCGGCGGCCGGTACCGGCTACGACCCGACGTCGTCGAGCGCGAGCAACCTGGGGCCGGAAAGCATCGTCGACACGCCCGCGGATCCGTCGCAACTGGCGGCCGGAAAATCCGCGTCGGATGCGGGATTCAAGCCGAGCCTGCTGACGCAGGTGTGCACGCGCAGCGCCGCCGTGGGTCAGCTGGAGGGTGTGGACGGGTCGCGTCCGTTCTGCACCGGCGGCGGCGTGGGCGCGGTGCTGTCGGTGATCGGCACCCGTGACGCCCGCGGAAACGTCGCCCACCCCACCCGGGTGGTCAGCGTCAACGAGCCGTGCCAGTCCACGCAGACGCCTTTCCTGGCCATCTTCGAGGGTGTGCGGGTCGAATGCGCCAAGTACGGCGAGGACTACTCGATCGGCCAGATCGTGCCGATTCGCGGCGCGGCGCCGGCCAACCCGGCGGTGCCGGCCGACGCGGTCACCGCGAGCGGCAGCGGCCTGGATCCGCACATCTCACCGGCCTACGCCGATCTTCAGGTCGCCCGGGTGGCCAAGGCGCGGCACGTCAGCCCGGATCAGATCCGCGCGATCGTCGCGCAGAACCGAAGCGGCCGCGCGCTCGGCTTCTTCGGTGAGCCATTCGTCAACGTGCTGCAACTCAACCTGCAACTCGACCACGCGTTTCCGGTCAGCAGCTAGCGCCGGGGTGGATGATGGTTGACGTGAGCGACGTCGGCCTCAGGGACCACCCCAAACGCGGTGAGCTACGCATCTACCTCGGTGCGGCTCCGGGTGTCGGCAAGACATACGCCATGCTCGGCGAGGCACACCGGCGCCTGGAACGCGGCACCGACGTGGTGGCGGCCGTGGTGGAAACCCACGGACGGACGAAAACCGCTGAGCTGCTTGAGGGCATCGAGGTCATCCCGCCGCGCTACATCGAGTACCGCGGCAGCCGCTTCCCCGAACTCGACGTGTCGGCCGTGCTGGCGCGCCACCCGCAGGTCGTCCTGGTCGACGAGCTCGCCCACACCAACACGCCGGGCAGCAAGAACCACAAGCGCTGGCAGGACGTCGAGGAGCTGCTCGACGCGGGGATCACCGTGATCTCCACCGTCAACGTCCAGCACCTGGAGAGCCTCAACGACGTCGTCGCCCAGATCACCGGAATCGAACAGCAGGAAACGATCCCGGATTCGATCGTCCGCCAAGCCTCGCAGGTCGAGCTCATCGACATCACGCCGGAAGCGCTGCGCCGCAGGCTTTCCCACGGGAACGTCTACGCGCCCGCGAAGATCGACGCGGCCCTGTCGAACTACTTCCGCCAGGGAAACCTGACGGCGCTGCGGGAATTGGCGCTGCTGTGGCTGGCCGACCAGGTCGACACCGCCCTGGCCAAATACCGCGCGGACAACAAGATCACCGACACGTGGGAGGCCCGCGAGCGGGTCGTGGTGGCGGTCACCGGTGGTCCGGAGTCGGAGACACTGGTCAGGAGGGCGTCCCGCATCGCGTCGAAGTCCAGCGCCGAGCTGATGGTGGTGCACGTGGTCCGCGGCGACGGGCTGGCCGGCCTGTCGGAGTCGCGAATGGCCAAGATTCGCGAGCTGACGAACAGCCTCGACGCTTCCTTGCACACCGTTGTCGGCGACGACGTGCCGTCGGCGCTCCTCGATTTCGCCCGCGAGAACAACGCGACCCAACTTGTCATCGGCACGTCCCGGCGGCCGCGGTGGGCGCGCATCTTCGAGGAGGGTATCGGCCCGACGATCATCGAGCGCTCCGGGAAGATCGACGTGCACATGGTCACGCACGAGGAATCCAAACGGGGCTTCCGGATAGTGCCGGCCTGGAATCGCGAGCGGCGGGTCGCGTCGTGGCTGGCGGCGCTGATCGTGCCGTCGGTCATCTGCGCGGTCGCCGTGAACGTGTTGGACCCCTACCTGGGCCTCAGTGGCGAAAGCGCACTGTTCTTATTCGGGGTGCTGCTGGTCGGACTGTTGGGAGGCGTTGCGCCGGCCATCCTTTCGGCGGTGTTGTCCAGCCTGTTGTTGAACTACTTCCTGACCGCCCCCCGACACACCTTCACCATCGCCGAACCGGATGCCGCCGTCACCGAGGTGGTCCTGCTTCTCGTCGCGGTCGCGGTCGCCGTCCTCGTCGACGGCGCAACCAAACGCACCCGCGAAGCCCGACAGGCGTCGCAGGAGGCGGAGCTGCTGACGCTCTTCGCGGGATCCGTGCTGCGCGGCGCCGACCTCGACACGCTGCTGGAAAGGGTGCGGGAAACGTACTCGCAGCGTGCGGTTTCCATGCTGCGGGAGCCGAGCGAGGAGGAACGCGCCGACGGGCGCAGGAGCTACGTCGTCGCGTGCGTGGGCAACGATCCTTGTGCGAGCGTCGATGCGGCCGACACCGCGATCGAGGTCGGCGACGACGAATTCTGGATGCTGTTGGCCGGTAAGAAGCTTTCCGCGCGCGATCGCCGGGTACTCAGCGCGGTGGCCAGGCAGGCGGCGGGGCTGATCAGGCAACGCGAGCTGGCCGAGGAAGCCAGCCGGTCGCAGGCGATCCTGCAGGCCGACCAGTTGCGGCGCTCCCTGCTGTCGGCGGTGAGCCACGACCTGCGCACGCCGCTGGCGGCGGCGAAGGTCGCGGTGTCCAGCCTGCGCGCCGAGGACGTGGCCTTCTCCCCCGAGGACACCGCCGAATTGCTGGCCACCATCGAGGAGTCGATCGACCAGCTGACCGCACTGGTCGGCAACCTGCTCGACTCCTCACGTCTGGCCGCCGGCGTGGTCCGCCCGGAACTGCGCCGCGTGTATCTGGAGGAAACGGTGCAGCGCGCGCTGGTCAGCATCGGCAAGGGCGCCACCGGCTTCTACCGATCCGCCATCGACCGCGTCAAGGTGGACGTCGGTGACGCCGTGGCGCTGGCCGACAGCGGGCTGCTCGAAAGGGTTTTCGCCAACCTGATCGACAACGCGCTGCGCTACGCGCCCAACTGCGTCGTCCGCGTCAACGCGGGCCGAGTGGGCGATCGCGTGCTGATCAACGTCATCGACGAGGGTCCGGGAATTCCGCACGGGACCGAGGATCAGATCTTCGAAGCCTTCCAGCGACTGGGCGATCACGACAACACCACCGGGGTGGGATTGGGTATGTCGGTGGCGCGCGGCTTCGTCGAGGCGATGGGCGGCACGATCGCCGCCAGCGATACGCCGGGCGGCGGGCTCACCGTGGTGGTCGATCTGGCCGCACCGCAGGGGGATTCGATGACCCGCGTTCTGGTGATCGACGACGAGCCGCACATCCTGCGCGCGCTGCGCATCAACCTGACCGTGCGGGGCTACGAGGTCATCACGGCGTCGAGCGGCGCCGGCGCCCTGCGCGCGGCGGCCGAGCACAAGCCTGACGTGGTGATCCTCGACCTCGGCCTGCCCGACATCTCAGGCATCGAGGTGCTGGCGGGTCTGCGCGGCTGGCTCTCCGCACCCGTGATCGTGTTGTCGGCGCGCATCGATTCCTCCGACAAGGTCGAGGCCCTGGACGCCGGAGCGGACGACTACGTCACCAAACCCTTTGGGATGGACGAGTTTTTGGCGCGGCTACGCGCGGCGGTGCGGCGCAATGCGGCCGCGTCGGAGATGGATGAGCCGGTCATCGAAACCGACGCGTTCACGGTTGATCTGGCCGCCAAGAAGGTGACCAGGAATGGCGCGGAGGTGCATCTCACCCCGACCGAGTGGGGCATGCTCGAGGTGCTGGTGCGCAATCGGGGCAAGCTCGTCGGGCGGGAGGAGCTCTTGAAAGAGGTGTGGGGACCGGCGTATGCCACCGAAACACACTATCTGCGAGTATATCTGGCCCAGCTGCGGCGAAAGCTCGAGGACGACCCGTCGCACCCGAAGCACCTGCTGACCGAATCGGGTATGGGGTACCGCTTCGAGGCGTGAGGGTGCTGCGGGGCGCCACGGCGCGGCTCGGCGGCGGCTCGAGTCACAATCGTCGCAGCACGTGTCACACCCGCCTCGGGAGTATGTCGAAGGCGGTCGAGACTTTGCCCGCCTCATAGCGACAATTTGGCCGATTCACGTAAGGCCAACACCCGTTCGCGGATTCGGTGCTCGGTCGAGCGCGGCATGTGCCTCGGCCCGTACACGCCCCGCTCGATCCGGCGCACTCTGTCGCGCCCCATCTCCCAACGCAGGGCGTCCGAGATAGCCTTCGACGGCCTACCGCGGAAGGCAAAACCCCTGCCTGCTGAAGCGCATCGATCATCTCGGCGACACTGGCTGCGTCCGTTGTGAGCCAGGTACATAGTGAGCACGTAACGCAGCTCGATTCCCTGAATGGTCATCGGCGAACTGTCGCACACCCGGATGACACTCCACGAGTTGTCGCTAGAGGCGGGCAAAAGAGTGCCGGCTTCTTCCAGAGACCCATGAGGCCCCTGTGACTAGTCGGCATCAAAACAGGACTCCACGCGAATTGTCGCTCTGAGGCGGGCAGAAGTGCCGACTCCTCTCCAGAAGCCGGTGGGGCGCCTGCGACTTAGCCGGCGATGGAAAGCACGATGCCGTCCAGGATGTCGTGTTCGCTGACGGTCAACTCGTCGATCCCGGCGCGGGCACGCAGCTCGCGCGCCAGCTCCTCGACCACGATCGCTCCGCCGCCGATGACGTCGGCCCGGCCCTCGTGCATCGGCCCCAACGCCGCACGCTCGGCGCGCGTCATGCCCAGCAGCCGCTCGCACACCGCCAGCAACCGCCCACCGGCGACACGCGAAAGATGAATCGCCGCAGAATCATACGTCGCCATGTTGTGGGCCAGCGCCGACAGGGTGGTCATCGTGCCGGCCACCCCCACCCAGGTCCGCGCCCCTTCGACGGGCACCGCGTCCAACGCGGCGTCGAGCCGCTCGCGCACCACCTGTCGCGCGGCCGCGATTTCGTCCGGCGTGGGCGGGTCCGAATGCAGGCAGCGTTCGGTCAGGCGGACACAGCCGATGTCGGCCGAGTAACCAGCCCGCACCTCTTGCGCACCGAACACGATCTCCGTCGACCCACCGCCCAGGTCGACAACGACGAAAGGCGCCCGACTGCCGTCCAATTCACCGACAGCACCCCGAAAGGACAGCGAAGCCTCCTCCGCGCCGGTGATCACCTCCGCCACCGCGCCGGGAACCGCAGCTCCCAGCACGTCGGACGTCATCGCGAAGAACTCATCGCGGTTGGCGACGTCACGCGCGGCCGACGTGGCCACCATCCGCACCCGCTCGACGCGGTGCGCGCCGAGCAGAGAAGCGTAGTCCGACAAGGCCGCCCGAGTCCTGGCGATCGCGTCGGGCGCAAACTGTCCCGTGGCGTCGACCCCCTGACCCAACCGCACGATCCGCGTCTCGCGATGCACGTCGCGCAACCTGCCGCCGCCCACGTCGGCGATGAGCAGCCGGATCGAGTTGGTGCCGCAGTCGATTCCCGCGAGCCGGCTCACCACTGCCCCACCCCCAGCACGCCGGCCACTGCGGGGTCCGAGGCCAGCACGGCCAGCGCCTCATCCCCGAGCGGGTTCACCCCGCGCCCCTTGGCCAGCGAATGCGCGATCAGCACGTGCAGGCACTTGACGCGGTCCGGCATGCCGCCGGCGGAAAACGTGGTTCCCAGCGGCTCGATCGCGTCACGCTCGGCCAGATACGATTCGTGGGCCCGCCGATACCCGGCCGCCAATTCGGCATCCGTGCGCAGCCTCTCGGTCATCTCCCGCATCAACCCCGTCGTCTCGAGGCGGCTCGCGGCCACGGTCAGCACCGGATGCGTGAGGTAATACAGCGTGGGAAACGGCGTGCCGTCGGGAAGCCTCGGTGCCGTCTTCACCACGGCGGGTTCGCCGTCGGGACAGCGGTAAGCGATCTCCAGCACCCCACGGGGCTCCCGCCCGAGCTGACGCGCCACCGCCTCCAGATCGGCACGATCAACCACCGGGACCCACGGGATTCGGTGCGGGCGGCGGCGCGGAACCGGGCGCCGGCTCGGCCGGGGCGGGCGGAACTTCCGAGGGAGGGGCCGGCGGCAGGTGCGGGGCGTCGGCGATGGTGTGCCACAGGGCGGTGTACCACGGCTCGTTGCCGGCCGGTTTGCCCGTCTGGTCGCCCGGCTGCGGGGACACCGCCGCGGTCGACGGAAGCTGAACCTGGAACGGAATGTCGCCCGGCATAACGAAACCCAGCCGCTCCCGGGCCTGCGCCGCAATGTAGGCCGGATCGGCGAGTTTCCCCTTCTTCTGCTCGAGCTCGGCGATCTGGCGGCGCAGCGCGGCCTCGCTGGCGGACAACTGCTGCATCTCGGTGCGCTGGGCGAAGTAGGTGCGCACCGGGCCGGCGATGGTGAGCGTCAAGACGCAGACGACCGCGGCCAGCACCGCCGCCCGCCGGGCGGTGAAGCCAAGCCGCTGTTCGGATCGCAGTTCGACGGACTCGGCGGCCTGCCGCTTGATCGGTTCGACGACGTGCTCTTGCAGCGTGCGTGTCGCCGCGCGGCCGGCGGTCTGCGCGGGCTTCGCGGAAGGCTTTGCGGAGGCTTGGTGCGACGGCGCCGGACCGAGTCGCCGCCTTTGCCCGGGCGCGATGCCGGGGAGCGCCGTTTCGGATCGGGCTTGGCTCCCAACCTATTCCTGCCTACTTAGCATCCACGGCGAACCGCGGAAATGCGAGATCGCCGGCGTAGCGGGCGGCATCACCGAGGGCTTCCTCGATGCGCAACAACTGGTTGTATTTGGCGACGCGCTCGCTGCGGGCGGGCGCGCCGGTCTTGATCTGCCCGCTGCCGACGGCCACCGCGAGGTCGGCGATCGTGGTGTCCTCTGTCTCGCCGCTGCGGTGGCTGATCATCGTGCGGTAGCCGCTGTGGTGGGCGAGCGCGACGGCGTCGAGCGTCTCGGTCAGCGTGCCGATCTGATTCACCTTGACCAGCAACGCGTTTCCCACACCCTTCTCGATGCCCTCCTCGAGGCGCTCGGGGTTGGTGACGAAGATGTCGTCGCCGACGACCTGCACGCGGTCGCCGATGGCCGCCGTCAGGGCCGCCCAGCCATCCCAATCGCCCTCGAACAGCGGATCCTCCAGCGAAACCAGCGGGTAGGAGCCGAGCAGCCCGGCGTAGAACTCCGTCATCTGCTCGGCGGTTCGGGTCGCTGCCCTCGAAGGTGTAGCCGCTGCCGTCGACGTAGAACTCGTTGGCCGCCGCGTCGAGGGCCAACGCCACGTCGGCACCCAGCTTCAGACCCGTCGACTCGATGGCCGAGCTGATCAAGTCCAGCGCTGCGGTGGTGCCGGCGACGTCCGGGGCGAAACCCCCTTCGTCGCCCAGGCCGATGCTCAGCCCCTGCTTTTTCAGTACCGACTTCAGGGCGTGATACACCTCGGCGCCCCAGCGCAGGGCCTCGGCGAAGCTGGGCGCGCCGATCGGCGCCACCATGAACTCCTGAATGTCGACCGAGGTGTGGGCGTGGGCGCCACCGTTGAGGATGTTCATCATCGGCACCGGCAGGATGTGCGCGTTCGGCCCGCCGATGTAGCGGAACAGCGGCAGGTCCGCGGAATCGGCGGCCGCCTTCGCGACGGCCAGCGAGACACCCAGCATGGCGTTGGCGCCGAGCCGGGACTTGTCGGGGGTGCCGTCGAGGTCCACGAGCGCCTGGTCCACCAAACGCTGATCGTCGGCGTTGAGCCCGATCACGGCGGGACCGATCTCGTCAAGCACGGCCTGCACGGCCTTCTGGACGCCCTTGCCGCCGTACCGGTCGCCGCCGTCGCGTAGCTCGACGGCCTCGTGCTCACCCGTCGAGGCGCCGGACGGCACCGCCGCCCGGGCAAACGTTCCGTCGATCAGGGCGACCTCGACCTCGACCGTCGGGTTACCGCGGGAATCGAGAATCTCGCGGGCTCCGACCTGCTCGATAATCGGCACTGGGTTCTCCTTGCGTCCTAGCGTTGCGTCTTTGCCGAGCGTGGGCGTCGTGTGGCGTGCGCTGGCCCGGGCTCGCCGCAGCAAGCTCGAGGAGCGGCCCCGGGCCGCACTTAGCCTACGGCCTGGGTCAGCGATACATCCTGCTACAGCGGGTGACCCGCCGCGTAGGCGGTCGCCCAGTCGCGGACCGCCCGCGCGTAGACCCCCGAGTTGTTGTACGCCCGCAGCGCGGTGATCCACCCGCGGGGCGTCCCGAGATCTTTACCGCGCCAACACAGATATCCCGCCGCCGACAGCGCCGCGTCGTCGATGTTGTCGGGGCTGAAGCGGCCATCGTTGTGCGCGTCGACACCGTAGAGCCGCCACGTCTCGGGGATGAACTGCATCGGTCCCATCGCGCGCGCCAACCCGTCGGCGTCCGTCGTGTCCTCGTCGACAATCCGCAGGTTGCCGCCGCTACCGTCCAGGCGGACGCCCCGAATGGGGGGACGCACGTCACCGTTGGGCGACAGCGTCGCGCCGCGATAGGTGCCGTGGTGGCTTTCCACCTGCCCGATGCCGGCCAGTGTGGTCCAAGCGATATGGCACTTCGGGTTCTCCACCTCGGCGACCCGCGCGGCGTACGCGTACGCCTCGAGCGCGATGACCGGGATCTCCAGCGCCGCCGACCGCTGTTCGGCCCACCCCCGCAACTGGTCCGCGGGGCGCCCGCCGGCGTGCGTGTTCACCGGTGGCACCGGGTCCCCGGCCGGCGGCGGGACGCCCTCCGGGATGAACAGGCTGAGCTGCCAGGTGCAACTGGAAGCCAGGAGCATCGCGGTCGCGCCTATCACGGCAGCCGCGCGCAACCATCGCCTCGGCGACACCATGCTCCCTAACAACTCCCTATACCAACTGCATCCCGACCATCGTCCCACGGGTTCCGGAAGTACCGGGCGACCTTGGGCCCCGCGGCGTGCATAAAACGCGCTTTCCAGCTAATCGACGATTAGCTGCAATCCGCTTTGGCTAGCGATGTCGAACAGATGCACACCATCGGGATTGGCGACCTCATGCGCGATATTACCCACCCGTGAACCGCCCCCCCGGCAAACATACACGCGGTCGCTGCCGAAAAGCCGAGATTAATCGGCCCGGTGCGGTCATCGGGCGCCCCTTTCGGCCGTCAGCCGCCGGCGACGGAATCGCCGGACGGCCAGTGCTCACGCCACTCCTCCTCGCTGACGCGGCCGAGCGGGACGATGTCGAACTCTGTTGGGACGCTGGACCCGTGGCGTGTGGCGGAGATCGCCCGCTCGACGGTGCGGACCGTGTCCACGAATTCCAGCACCGCCCCGCGCAGCGCGCTTTCCGCATCCAGGTCGCCGGAAACCCTGACCGAGGTGATGTCGACCGGGATCAGGTCGGCCGGCAAGCCGGCCTTGGTGACGCGCGCAATCACCTTCTGCGCCAGCGCCAGTGCCGGTTGACCGGTGTGCACCTCGTCCATGACGGAGTTGCGCGGCTTTTCGGCCGCTTTACGCTCCTCCCACTGCGCCAGCTGCTCCTCGAGCGAAATTGATTGGCCCGCAAGCACGCCTGGCACCCGGTTGCCCAGCTTGCGCAGCAGTGCGGCGGCGACGTCGTCGATGGTGAACGCGTGCTGCGGCGCATCCTCCGCGATGCGGGCATGGAACAGTACCTGCAACAACACGTCGCCGAGTTCTTCGCGCAGTTGGTCGGCGTCGCCGCTGCGGACCGCGTCCAGCAGCTCGTAGGTCTCCTCCAGCAGGAACTTCCGCAACGAATCGTGAGTTTGCTCGCTCTCCCACGGCCCGGCCGTGCGCAACTTGTCCATCATCGCGACGGCGTCGATGAGCCGCTCGCCACGGGGAGTGTCGGGCGCCGAGATCAGGCGGGCCCCGGCGGCCAGCCGGGCGGCGACCGCCGGGTGGTCGCGATCGGACGACAGCAGCACCGGGGCTGGGGCCTTGGGGTCGCCTGTGTGCACCGGGCGCGCCGCCGGCAACGACCACGGCACCGCGACCGGCATCTCCTCGGTGTACTGCACCTCGCCACCCAGGTGCTCGATTGCCTCGACAGGCACCAGCGACGGGCGGCGGGGGTCGAACAAGACGACGATCATCGCGCCCGCCGCTCCGCAGGCGGCATGCCCGACGAGCTCGGTGCGCCCATGTCCTTCTGTGGTTCACCCTGCAGCGCGGTCACCAGGTCGGCCACCATCTGCACCAATTCGACGTCGCGGATGCGCGGCGCGCCGACCCCGCCCGCCCGGGGTATCGGAACCTGCACCGTGGCCGTGGTGGCGCGGTAGCTCGCGGAGGGGTACATCCGCTTGAGCCGCACCTGGACCGAGTCCGGCAGCGTCAGCGGCGACAACCGCACCACTGGCGTCGAAGCAGCCGATGCGACCGTGACCTCGGTGATGCCCGCGGAGCGGCACACCAGCCGCAGCCGCGCGACCGCTATCAGCCGCTCGGCCGGCTCGGGCAGCGGTCCATAGCGGTCGACGAGTTCTTCCACCACGGCCGCGACCTCGATATCCGAGGACGCCGCGGCCAAGCGCCGGTAGGCCTCCAGCCGCAGCCGGTCGCTGGCGATGTAGTCCGGCGGCAGGTGCGCGTCCACGGGCAGATCGATGCGCACGTCCTTGGGTTCCTCGGCGGTGGTGACGGTCTTGCCGGTCGAGGCCGCATCCAACGCGGCCCGATATGCTTCGACGGCCTCGCCCACCAGCCGCACGTACAGGTCGAACCCGACCCCGGCGACGTGGCCGGACTGCTCGACGCCGAGCACGTTGCCGGCGCCGCGGATCTCGAGGTCCTTCAACGCCACCGCCATGCCCGCGCCGAGCTCGTTGTTCTGTGCGATCGTCGCCAACCGGTCGTAGGCCGTCTCGGTCAGCGGCGTGTTCGGCGGATACAGGAAGTAGGCGTATCCGCGCTCGCGGCTGCGGCCCACCCGGCCACGGAGCTGATGCAGCTGCGAGAGCCCGAAGGTGTCGGCCCGCTCGACGATCAACGTGTTGGCGTTGGAGATGTCGAGTCCGGTCTCCACGATCGTCGTGCACACCAAGACGTCGTATTCGCGGTTCCAGAACCCCTGCACGGTGCGTTCCAGCCGGTCCTCGGGCAACTGTCCGTGCGCGACGACGATCCGCGCCTCGGGCACCAGTTCGCGCAGCCGCGCGGCGGTCCGGTCGATCGAGCTGACCCGGTTGTGCACGTAGAAGGCCTGCCCGTCGCGGAGCAGTTCGCGCCGCAGGGCGGCCGCGACCTGCCTGTCGTCCTGCGGGCCGACGTAGGTCAGCACGGGGTAGCGCTCCTCGGGCGGCGTCAGGATCGTCGACATCTCCCGGATCCCGGCCAGGCTCATCTCCAGCGTCCGCGGGATCGGGGTGGCGCTCATGGTCAGCACGTCGACGTGCGTGCGCAGCGACTTGATGTGCTCCTTGTGCTCGACGCCGAAGCGCTGCTCCTCGTCGACCACCACCAGGCCCAGGTCCTTCCAGCGCACCCCGGTCTGCAGCAGCCGGTGGGTGCCGATCACGATGTCCACCGACCCGTCGGCCATGCCCTCGAGCACGGCGCGCGACTCGGCGGGGTCGGTGAACCGCGACAGCCCCTTGACGGTCACCGGGAAGCCGGCCATCCGGTCGATGAACGTCTGCAGGTGCTGGTCGGCCAGCAGCGTCGTCGGCACCAGCACGGCCACCTGCTTGCCGTCCTGGACGGCCTTGAACGCGGCCCGCACCGCGATCTCGGTCTTGCCGTAGCCGACGTCGCCGCAGATCACCCGGTCCATCGGGATCGGCTTTTCCATGTCGGTCTTGACTTCGGTGATGGCGGTGAGCTGGTCGACGGTCTCGGTGAAGCCGAACGCGTCTTCCATCTCGGCCTGCCAGGGGGTGTCCGGCGCGAACGCGTGCCCGGCGCTGGCCTGGCGCTTGGCGTACAGGGCGACCAGCTCGCCGGCGATCTCGCGCACGGCGCGGCGGGCCTTGGTCTTGGTGTTGGCCCAGTCGCTGCCGCCGAGCCGGCTCAGCGCGGGCGCCTGCCCGCCGACGTACCGCGACAGCTGGTCCAGCGAATCCATCGGGACATACAGCCGGTCGGCCTGCTGTCCCCTCTTGCTCGAGGCGTACTCCAGCACCAGGTACTCGCGCCGGGCGCCGCCGACGGTGCGCTCGACCATCTCCACGAACCGCCCGATGCCGTGCTGGTCGTGCACCACCAAGTCGCCGGCCGTCAGCGCCAGCGGGTCGACGGTGTTGCGGCGCTTGGCCGCCAGCCGCTTGCCCTCGACGGCCGTGGCCCGGCTGCCGGTGAGGTCGGTTTCGGTGATGACGACGAGGTCGGCGCCCCCGACGGCCCCCGAGATCACCACGCCCTCGTGCAGCGGGCCTTTGAGGACGCCGACGACCCCGGGCTTGGGCGGGGCACCGCATTCCAGCATCGCGGCCGGGGTGTCGGATTCGGCGAGCCGCTCCACCACCCGGTGGGCGGTTCCGGTGCCGGGCGTGACGACGACGGCGTACCCGCCGGTCGCGACGTGGGCGCGCAGCATCGCGAAAATGGCTTCCATATTGTCGAAGGCGCTCTGCCGCCCCCGGGCCGACGGCGACGGCCGGATGTCGAGCTCCAGCGCCGACTCGTCCGACAGCTGGCTCAACGTCCACCACGGATGACCGGAGCGGGCCGCCGCAGCGTGCACGTCGTCCAGTTCGGCGAAACCCGAGCCGCCGAGCTGCTCGATGTCGACGGGCGCTCGATTGTCGGCGGTGCCCAGCGCGGCTGCCGACCACGACGCCTCGAGGAATTCGCGACCGGACTTGATCAGGTCGGCGGCCCGGGTGCGCACCTTTTCGGGGTCGCAGACCAGCACCGGCGTGCCGTCGGCCAGCTGGTCGGTGAGCAACACGTGCTCGTTGGGCCGCAGCACGGGGAGCAGCGCCTCCATGCCGTCGACCGGGATGCCCTCGGCCAGCTTGGCGAGCATGTCGCTGACGCTGCCGGTGATGGCCGCCTCCCCTGCCGGATGGCGGGCGGCCAGCTCGGCGGCCCGCTCCCGCACGTCGTCGGTCAGCAACAACTCGCGGCAGGCGACCGCGACCAGCGTGTCGACCTCGAGCTCCGGGATGGAGCGCTGGTCGGCGACGGCGAACATCCGCATCTCGCTGACCTCGTCGCCCCAGAACTCGACGCGCATCGGGTGCTCCGCGGTGGGCGGAAAGACGTCGAGGATCCCGCCGCGGACGGCGAACTCGCCGCGCCGGCCCACCATGTCCACCCGCGTGTACGACAGGTCGACCAGACGGGCGATCACCTCCTCGAACGCGATCTCCTGGCCGACGGCCAGCGTGACCGGTTCGACCAGACCCAGCCGTGGCGCCATCGGCTGCAGCAGCGAGCGCACGGCGGTCACCACCACCCGCAGCGGCGGCCCCAGCCGCGCGTCGTCGGGGCGAGCGAGTCGGCGCAGCACCATCAACCGGTTGCCGACGGTGTCGACCCCCGGTGACAAACGTTCGTGCGGCAGCGTCTCCCAGGAGGGGAATCCGGCCACGGCGTCACCGAAGACACCCCGCAGTTCGGAGGTCAGGTCCTCGGCCTCCCGGCCGGTCGCGGTGACCACCAGCAGCGGACCCTGCCGCGCCAGCGCACAGGCGGCGAACAACCGCGCGCCGGGCGGCCCGACCAGGGTCAATTCCGCGGGCCGGGCCGCCGCGCGGCCGATCAGCTGCTGGAAAGTCGGCGCGGTCAGCGCCACATCGACGAGCCCGGCGATCGGGGTTACGGAATGAGCAGTCCCCGGCGCGGTCATGATGAATCCATTCTAGGGGCGCTGGGGCGCAGCACTTTCGAGCCCGGCGCCGGGGCGAACGCCGGCGACGCGGCTACTCGTCCTGCAGCCGCGGATCGGCCTCCAGATGGGTCAGCCCGTTCCACATCAGGTTGACCAGGTGGGCGGCCACCACTTCCTTCTTGGGCTCGCGGGTGTCCAGCCACCATTGCGCCGTCATCGACACCGATCCCACCAGCGCCTGCGCGTACAGCGGGGCCAGGTCCGGGTCCAGGCCGCGGCGGGCGAAGTCCCCGGCCAGGATCGAGCTGACCTGGCTGACGGCGTCGTTGAGCAGGCTCGAGTAGGTGCCCGAGCTGATGGCCGCCGGCGAGTCGCGGATCATGATCCGGAAGCCGTCGGTGCGTTCTTCGACGTAGGTGAGCAGCGCCAGGGCGACGCGCTCGACCCGCACGCGGGACCGGTTGTTGGTCAGCGACGAGGTGATGCCGTCCAGCAGCGCCGACATCTCGCGGTCGACGACGACGGCGTACAACCCCTCCTTGCCGCCGAAGTGCTCGTAGACGACGGGCTTGGACACGTTGGCGCGCTGCGCGATCTCCTCGATCGAGGTCCCCTCGTACCCGCGCTCGGCGAACAGCGAGCGGGCGATGCCGATGAGTTGCTGCCGGCGCTCGCTGCCGGTCATCCGGGCGCGCGGCGCCCGCGCCTCTTTGTCGGGCTCTTTCTGCGTGGGGGAGTCCAGAACGGCCACGTCAATCAGCGTATCGGTTCGTGCGCGACGGCCCGCCCCGTCTAGAGTCGTGATGGCGCGGGTCGATGGGAGCGCAATCCGTCGTGGTGTAATCGGCAGCACATCAGATTTTGGTTCTGAGAGTTCAGGTTCGAGTCCTGGCGACGGAGCCCGAAATGGACCCGCCCTTTGCCGCGAGCGCGCCTGAAATGCCACGCTTGACGGCGTGTCGGTGTACAGACACGCGCGCTCGCACGAAGGGTCGAGGAGAGTTGATGTCGGTTGGTGGTGACACCGCGGTCCTGGTGCTCGCGGCCGGACCCGGCACCCGGATGCGCTCGGACACCCCGAAGGTGCTGCACAGCATCGCCGGCCGCAGCATGTTGTCGCATGCGCTGCACGCCATCGCCAAGGTCGCGCCCCAGCGCCTCGTCGTGGTGCTCGGCCATGACCACCAGCGCGTCGCGCCGGTGGTCGAGGAGCTGGCCGGCGCCCTCGGGCGCACGATCGACATAACCCTGCAGGATCGGCCGCTGGGCACCGGCGACGCCGTGCGCTGCGGGCTGTCCGCGCTGCCCGATGACTACGCCGGCATCGTCGTCGTCACCTCGGGCGACACCCCGCTGCTCGACGCCGACACGCTGGCCGGGCTGATCGCCGCCCACAGCGGGGCCGGGCCCGGCCGCGGGGCCGCCGGCACGGTGCTGACCACGACGCTCGACGATCCGTCCGGCTACGGCCGCATCCTGCGCACCCAGGACAACGAGGTCACGGCGATCGTCGAACACACCGACGCGACGCCCTCGCAGCGCGAGATTCGCGAGGTCAACGCCGGGGTCTACGCCTTCGACGCCGCGGCGCTGCGCTCGGCGCTGAGCCGGCTGAGCTCGAACAACGCGCAACAGGAGCTCTACCTGACCGACGTCATCGCCATCCTGCGCCGCGACGGCCACACCGTGCGCACCCAGCATGTCGACGACAGCGCGCTGGTGGCCGGCGTCAACAACCGCGTCCAGCTGGCCCAGCTGGGTGCCGAGCTCAACCGCCGGATCGTCGCCGCGCATCAGCTGGCCGGCGTCACCATCGTCGATCCGGCCACCACCTGGATCGACGTCGACGTGACGATCGGCGGAGACACCGTCGTTCATCCCGGGACCCAGCTGCTGGGCCGCACGCAGGTCGGCAGTCACTGCGTGGTGGGGCCCGACACCACGCTGGTCGACGTGTCGGTCGGCGACGGCGCGTCGGTGATCCGGACCCACGGCACGGCGTCGTCGATCGGCGCCGACGCGACGGTCGGCCCCTTCACCTACCTGCGGCCGGGCACGGTGCTGGGCCACGACGGCAAGCTCGGCGCCTTCGTCGAGACCAAGAACTCCACGATCGGCGCCGGCACCAAGGTCCCGCACCTGACCTACGTCGGCGACGCCGACATCGGAGAGCACAGCAACATCGGCGCCTCCAGCGTCTTCGTCAATTACGACGGCGAGTCCAAGCGGCGCACCACGATCGGCTCGCACGTGCGCACCGGATCGGACACCATGTTCGTCGCTCCGGTAACGGTCGGCGACGGCGCCTACACCGGCGCCGGGACCGTCGTGCGAAACGACATCCCCCCGGGTGCCCTGGCGGTGTCCGCGGGACCGCAACGCAACATCGAAGGCTGGGTGCAGCGCAAGCGGCCGGGCAGCGCCGCCGCCGAAGCCGCCGAGCAGGCCAACGAGAAGGCCAACGAGGACGCCACCGACCAATCCGGGCCCGATCAGGCGCCGTGAACCCGCGACCCGGCAACCCGGCGGCACGTCCGGCCCCTTCGCTCTCGTACGATGGGGCATCAATTCCCGATACCCCGAGGGCAGCGCGGTGAGCCACGACTGGAGCGACAATCGCAAGAACCTGATGCTGTTCAGCGGTCGCGCGCATCCGGAGCTGGCGGACCAGGTCGCCAAAGAGCTCGACGTGCACGTGACCGCGCAGGACGCGCGGGAGTTCGCCAACGGCGAGATCTTCGTGCGCTTCCACGAATCGGTGCGCGGCTGCGACGCGTTCGTCCTGCAGTCCTGCCCGGTGCCGGTGAACACCTGGCTGATGGAACAGCTGATCATGATCGACGCCCTCAAGCGGGGCAGCGCGAAGCGGATCACCGCCGTCCTGCCGTTCTATCCCTACGCCCGCCAGGACAAGAAACACCGTGGCCGCGAACCGATTTCGGCGCGGCTGGTCGCCGACCTGCTCAAGACCGCGGGCGCCGACCGGATCGTGACCGTCGACCTGCACACCGACCAGATCCAGGGTTTCTTCGACGGGCCCGTCGACCACATGCGCGGGCAGAACCTGCTGACCGGCTACATCCGGGACAACTACCCCGACGGCAACATGGTGGTCGTCTCCCCCGACTCGGGCCGGGTGCGCATCGCCGAGAAGTGGGCCGACGCCTTGGGCGGGGTGCCGCTGGCGTTCATCCACAAGACCCGCGACCCGCGCGTCTCCAACCAGGTGGTGTCCAACCGCGTGGTCGGTGAGGTCTCGGGCCGCACCTGCGTGCTGATCGACGACATGATCGACACCGGCGGCACCATCGCCGGCGCGGTCAAGCTGTTGCACGACGACGGCGCCAGCGACGTGATCATCGCGGCGACCCACGGTGTGCTGTCCGACCCGGCCGCCGAGCGCCTGGCGGCGTGCGGCGCCCGGGAGGTGATCGTCACCAACACGCTGCCCATCGGCGAGGAGAAGCGGTTCCCGCAACTGACTGTCCTGTCCATCGCGCCGCTGGTGGCCAGCACCATCCGGGCGGTGTTCGAGAACGGCTCGGTGACGGGGCTGTTCGACGGGGACGCCTAGATGGGATCCGGTTCGGTCATCTATCACAACCCCAAGTGCAGCACTTCCCGTAAGACGCTGGATCTTCTGCGGGACAACGGCATCCAGCCGCAGATTGTCCAATACTTGAAGACTCCGCCGTCTCGCGCCGAGTTGGCGCGGCTGATCCGCGATGCGGGCATCGACGTGCGCACCGCGGTGCGCAAGCGCGAATCGCTCTATGCCGAACTGAATCTCGCCGACGCGACCGATGACCAGCTGCTCGACGCGATGGCCGAACACCCGATCCTGATCGAGCGCCCATTCGTCGTGACGCCGAAGGGCACCCGGCTGGCGCGGCCCGTCGACGCGGTGCGCGAAATTCTGTGAGGGCGTTGCCCGCCGCCGGAGCCGTGGCGCTCGTGATCTCCGCGGTGGCCTGCGGGCCGAAGGCTCCCGATTACCAGTCGATCTGGTCGACGAGTTCGACGCCGACGACCACTACCACGCCGGTGGAGAAGTCCGTTCCGCTGTCGCAGTACCTGGACAGCATCGGCGTCACCGGCGATCCGGTGCCACCGGGCAACATTCCCGACCTCACCGTGTCCATCCCCACCCCGCCGGGCTGGGGGCCGCACGGCGACCCCAAGGCGCACCCCAACGCGGTGATGCTCGCCCGAGGCGACAGCTTCCCGGCGGCCATGCTGGTGGTGTTCAGGCTGCGGGGCGACTTCGATCCCGCCGAGGCGATCAAACACGCGAACGCCGATCTGCCAGAGGGCTTTCACCAATTGGACGCCTCGACGGCGGATTACAACGGGTTCCCGTCGTCGGAGATCCAGGGCAGCTACGACGCCCGAACCGGGCGGATGCACAGCTGGAACCGCATCGTTCTCGCCACCGGGTCGCCGCCCGCCAAGCAGCGGTACCTGGTGCAGCTGACCATCACCAGCCGGGCCGACCAGGCCGTCGCGCAGTCCTCCGACATCGAGGCGATCATCCACGGTTTCGTCGTCGCGGCGAAGTAGCCGCCGCCCACTAGGCTTTCCAGCCATGACCCACTGGACCGCCGCGGACCTGCCGTCGTTCGCCGGGCGCACCGTCGTCATCACCGGCGCCAACAGCGGCCTCGGCGAGGTGACCGCCCGCGAGCTGGCCCGCACCGGCGCCTCGATCATCATGGCCGTCCGCGACACGACCAAGGGCGAGGCGGCCGCGCGGCAGATGAACGGCGACATCGAGGTGCGTGCACTCGACCTGCAGGACCTGTCGTCGGTGCGCCGGTTCGCCGACGGCCTGGACAAGGCCCCAGCCAAGGTCGACGTGCTGATCAACAACGCGGGCATCATGGCCGCCCCCTACGCGCTGACCGCAGACGGCTTCGAAAGCCAGTTCGGCACCAACCATCTCGGCCACTTCGCGCTGACCAACCTGTTGCTGCCCAGGCTGACCGATCGGGTGGTCACGGTGACCTCGATGGCGCACTGGGCCGGCCGCATCAACCTCGACGACCCGAACTGGAAGTCCCGGCGGTACTCGCCGTGGCTGGCCTACGCCCAGTCGAAGCTCGCCAACCTGCTGTTCACCGGCGAGCTGCAGCGCCGCCTCGATGCCATCCGTTCGCCGCTGCGCGCCCTGGCGGCCCACCCCGGTTACTCGCACACCAACCTGCAAGGCGCCTCGGGCCGCAAGATCGGCGACGCCCTGATGTCCGCCGTCACCCGGGTGGTGGCCACCGACGCCGACTTCGGCGCCCGCCAGACGTTGTACGCGGCGTCGCAGGACCTGCCGGGCAATACGTTCGTCGGCCCCAGGGGCGGATACCTCGGGCGCACCCAAGCGGTGCGGCGCAGCCGGCGCGCCCAAGACCCGCGCATCGCCGCCGCGCTCTGGGCGATGTCCGAGCAGCTCACCGGCGTCGAGTTTCCGTTGTAAACCGCCGCCGACGGGCGGGTGGCCGGGGCGTTGCTCACGTAACTTTCGCCGCCCACGCCGATCGCTGCCGATTTTTGCCGCTCCGCACGCATGCGCTAACCTGACCAGGCGTCACGGCGAGGGTGGCTGGTCAGTCACCGTTATCGACGGAGACCGACGTATCGTCGCGATCCTGGCCGTGCCCCCACACCAGGTGTCCAGCACACAGGAGCGACGAATGGCCAAGTCAACAGTCAACCAGTTGCACGTCACGGTGCGAACCGAGACCGGCAAGGGCGCCTCCCGTCGCGCCCGCCGCGAAGGCAAGATCCCCGCCGTTCTCTACGGTCACGGCGCCGCCCCGCAGCACCTGGAGCTGCCGGGACACGACTACGCGGCCGTGCTGCGGCACGCGGGCGCCAACGCGGTGCTGACCCTCGACATCGAGGGCAAGGAGCAATTGGCCCTGACCAAAGCCCTCGACATCCACCCGATCCGCCGCTCGATCCAGCACGCGGACCTGGTCGTCGTCCGCCGGGGCGAGAAGGTGGTCGTGGAGGTTTCCGTCGTCATCGAGGGCGCCGCCGAATCCGGCACGTTGGTCACCCAGGAAGCCACCCATATCGAGATCGAGGCCGAGGCCATGTCGATCCCCGAGCAGTTGACGGTGTCCATCGAGGGCGCGCCCCCGGGCACCCAGTTCACCGCGGGCCAGGTGCAGCTGCCCAGCGGCGTCAACCTGATCTCCGACCCGGAGCTGCTGGTGGTCAACGTGGTCAACGCGCCGACCGCCGAGGAACTCGCCGAGGAGGGTGCGGGCGAGACCGCCGCGGCCGCGGAGCCGCAAGCCGAGGCCGAGGCCGAACCCGAGCCCGAGGCCGAGTAGGCGGGTCACGACGTGGCCGAGCCGCTGCTGGTCGTCGGCCTGGGCAATCCCGGAGACAGATACGCCCGCACCCGCCACAACCTCGGGTTCATGGTGGCCGACCTGCTCGCCGCCCGGCTGGGCTCGAAGTTCAAGGCGCACAAGCGTTCCGGCGCCGAGGTCGTCAGCGGACGGTTGGCCGGGCACTCGGTGGTGGTGGCCAAGCCGCGCTGCTACATGAACGAGTCCGGCCGGCAGGTCGGCCCGCTGGCGAAGTTCTATTCCGTGGCCCCGGCCGACATCGTCGTCATCCACGACGACCTCGACCTGGACTTCGGCCGCATCCGACTCAAGGTCGGCGGCGGCGAAGGCGGCCACAACGGCCTGCGTTCGGTGGCAGCGGCGTTGGGCACCAAGGACTTTCAGCGCGTGCGCATCGGCGTCGGCCGTCCGCCCGGGCGCAAGGACCCCGCGGCGTTCGTGCTGGAGAACTTCACGGCCGCCGAGCGTGCCGACGTCCCGACGATCTGCGAGCAGGCCGCCGACGCCACCGAGCTGCTCATCGAACTGGGGTTGGAGCCGGCCCAAAACCAGGTCCACGCCTGGTAATTCGCCCGCGAGCGCGCGTGTCTGTACGCCGACACGCCGCAAAACCGTGACAGTTTGCGGACGATCGCCGGCGAAAAGCTACGTGACGAGCGTGACCGAGGTGGACCGGCGCAGCTTGCCCGACGGCGTCTTCGGGATCGTGCCCGGGCCCAGCACCACGACGTTGCGCGGCCGCACGTCGACCTCGGCCACCACCTCGTGCGCGACCTGGTGCTCGATGCGGCGCACCTCGACCGGATCCTGCCAGGCGTTGGACTCGACGGCGACGGCGAACGTCTCGCGGGAGTGGCCGGCGTCGAGGCGCACCGCGACGGCGCAGCCGGGCCGCACCCCGTCGACGCGGGAGGCCGCCCGCTCGATGTCGGTCGGGTAGATGTTGCGGCCCGCCATGATGATGACGTCCTTGACGCGGCCGCACACGACGACGTGTCCCTCCTCGGTCAGGTAGCCGAGGTCACCGGTGTCGTACCAGCCGTGCTCGTCCTGGGCCGGGATGAAGCCGCCCATGGTGAGGTAGCCGGGCGTCAGCGATTCGCCGCGCAACTCGATGACACCGACGCCGCGCGCGGGCATGACGTTGCCGCTGTCGTCGACGATGCGGGCCTCGAGGTCCTTCAGCAGGGGACCGAGCGTGGCCAGCCTGCGGGTGTTGCCCTTGGTGGCGGGCACGGCGCGACGCAGGGCGGCCAGGAGGTCGGCGTCCACCTCGTCGACGACCAAGCCCGCGTTGCACTCCGAGAACGACACGGCCAGCGTGGTCTCCGCCATGCCGTAGGCGGGCAGGATGGCCGAGGGCCGGAGCCCAAAGGGCTTGCCCGCGTCCAGCAGGTCCTCGACGTCCGCGGGTTCGACGGGCTCGGCGCCGGACAGCGCGAAGCGCAGGGTGGACAGGTCGAAGTCGCCCGGCTTGGCGTTGCGCCGCAGCCGCTTGGCGAGCAGCGCGTAGGCGAAGTTGGGCGCCGCGGTCATGGTGCCCTTGTACTTGTCGATGAGCTTCGCCCACAGCAGCGTGTCGCGCAGGAAGTCCATCGGCGTGACCTTCACCAGCTCGGCGCCGAAGTACATCGGGATGGTGAGGAAGCCGACCATGCCCATGTCGTGGAAGCAGGGCAGCCAGCTGACCATGACGTCCTTGTCGACGTCGTACTGCGCGCCGATGAACATCGCCTCGGCGTTCGAGTAGATGTTGCGGTGGGTGATCTGCACCGCCTTCGGAGACCCGGTCGACCCGCTCGTCAATTGCATCAGCGCCAGGTCGTCCTCGCCGACGTCGACGGGGTCGATCGGATCGGACGCCAGCAGGTCGGCGATGGTGAGGACCTTGACGCCCTTCTCCTCGAGCACGGGGATGGCGACCAGGAACGGTTCGGAGACGATGACGGCCTTGGCCTCGATCATCCCGATGACCGTCATGGTGTCCTCGGCCCACATGACCAGGTCGGTGCGCGGGGTGGGCTGGTGCAGCATGGTCAGGCTGGCCCCGCGCATCCACAGCCCCTGGGCGGTCGGGGCGATCTCCACCGGGAAGCCGGCGAGCACACCCACCGCGTCGCCGAGGCCGATGCCCGCCGCGGCCAGGCCGCCCGCGATGCGACGGGCGCGTTCGTGCACCTCGCCCCACGTGTGGCGGACCGGGTCGTGGGGTTCACCGGTGACCATGCCCGTCGTCGCCGTCCGGGCGTTGCGGTACATCTTCTCGGTAAACCTGCTCACGCAAACCTCCTCGGTTCCGGCATTTCTGCCAAGGCCGCAGATCTCATACTCCGCTCGCCGGGTGTCACTGGGTAGCAGGCACGCGAACACATTTGGGCGGCGGTTAGGTCTCGAAGCGGTGTTGAGCCAGCGATTCCGCGACCGGCCGCGCCAACAGCAAAAACCGGGGCCACGCCACTCTGCCGTCCCCCGGGGAGCCCGGCGGACGACGACATCGAGGGGTTCCGCTTACCGCTATTCGCCACCGCGACCGATCTTAAACTCCTCTTAAGTAACCTTCAAACTCTGCGGCCTTTTGAGTGGAATTTCACACTTCGGTGGGCGTCGGCACCACGCGGGCCCCGGCCACCGGACCGGTGGCGACCCGCACGGTGCGGCAGACCCCGGCTCCCGACAACTCGGCGCCGACGTCGACCGCCGAGGCCGCCGAGGCGCACAGGAAGGCGCACGTCGGCCCCGAGCCGGACACGATGCCGGCCAGGGCACCGGCCTCCACGCCGGCACGCAGGGCGCGCCGCAGGCCGGGTTGCATGCTCAGCGCGGCCGCCTGCATCTCGTTGCCCAGCAGCGGCGCCAGCTGCTCGGCATCCCCGGCGGCGAGCGCGGCCAACACCGGCCCCGGCGCGGCGAGCCGTTGCGGGTCGCCCGCCTGCCTGAGCCGGTCCAGCTCGCGGAACACCTTGGGCGTGAGCAGTTCACCGTCGGCGAACGCCAGCACCCAGTGAAAGGTGTTGCGCGACAACACCGTGGCTAGCTCTTCCCCGCGCCCGGTGCCCAGCGCCGTGCCGCCGTGCAATGCGAACGGCACGTCGCTGCCCAGCCGCGCCGCCAGCATGCGCAGATCGCGGCGCGGCACGTTGAGCTCCCACAGCGAGTTCATCGCCACCAGCACCGCGGCGGCGTCGGCGCTGCCACCGGCCATGCCGCCTGCCACCGGGATGGCCTTGTCGATGAAGATCGAGACATCGGGCGCCCGGCCGACGTGGTCGGCCATCAGTTCGGCGGCTCGCCACGCCAGGTTGCGGTCGTCGGTGGGCAGCGTGTCGGCGCCCTCGCCGACCAGCTCGAGCGACAACACGTCGGCGTTGCGGACGGTCACCTCGTCCAGCAGGGAAACGGCCTGGAACACCGTCGTCAGCTCGTGATAACCGTCGTCGCGGCGGTCACCGACGGCCAGGTAGAGGTTCACCTTGGCGGGCACCGTGACGGTGACCGAACCGGTGGGCACCCACTGCGCGGCGGTGTTCCCGTCAGACATCGTCAACCGCCGTGTCAGCCACCGCAGCAGACTATCGCTGCCGCCCGCGAACCACACGCAACGACGCCTGATGCGCCCGGGCTCAGCCGGCCGAGGCCTGCCCCAGGGGCGCGCCGGGGCCGCTTCGATCGTCTCCGGCGTCTCCGCACCGCTGCAACAGGCGCACGAAGTCGTCGATCGACAGCGTCTCGCCGCGGCGGGCCGGGTCGATGCTGGCGGCCAGCAATCGGTTCGCCGACTCGTTGCCGGAGCCGGCCCACTCGGCGAACGCGTTGCGCGACGTCTTGCGCCGCTGGGCGAAGGCGATGTCCACCAACTCGAAGACCCGGCCGCGGAAGGCATCGTCGGTGGGCCAGGGCGAGGTGTCGTACCGGTCGATGCGGACCAATCCGGAATAGACGCGGGGGATCGGCCAGAAGACGGTCGGCGACACCGTCCCGCAGCGACGGACACGTCCGTAGAAGCGGACCTTGACGCTGGGCACCCCGTACTCCTTGCCGCCCGGGTCCGCCGCGAGCCGTTCGGCGACCTCGGCCTGCACCATCACCGTCACCACCCGGATGGACGGGAATTCCGCGAGCAGGTGCAGCAGCGCGGGAACGGCGACGTTGTACGGCAGGTTGGCGACCACGGCCGTCGGCTCGGTGGCCAGCTCGTCGCTACGCAGCGTCAGCACGTCGCGGTTGAGCACGGTCAGCCGGTGGACCTCGCTGTGGGAGTGCTCGGCGACGGTCTGCGGCAGCCGCGCGGCCAGCACCGGGTCGATTTCGACGGCGGTGACCGCGGCACCGCGGTCCAGCAGCGCGAGCGTCAGCGAGCCGAGGCCGGGGCCGACCTCCAGAACATGGTCGGACCGCCCGATCCCGGCGGTCGAAACGACCCGCCGCACCGTGTTGGCGTCATGGACAAAGTTCTGGCCGAGCGACTTCCGGGGCCGGAATTCGAGCTCTCTGGCAAGCCGCCTGATCTCCGTGCGACCGAGCAGCCGAATGGTCAGCGGGCACCAGCTCTTCCGCTGCACACCGGCCACGCGCCCCAGCCCTGGCGCTCGCGGGTCACCTCGGCGATGGCGATCTGCTCTTCGCGAGTCGCGAGGTCGGCGCGCGAGGCGAACCGCAGCCCGCCGTTGCGCTCCCAGGTGCTCTGGTCGAACTGCACGCCGCCGTAGTACCCGTTGCCGGTGTTGATCGCCCAGTTACCGCCCGCCTCGCAGCCGGCGATCGCGTCCCAGATGGATCCGTTGCTCACCGGGGGCACATCGGTGCCGGGCTTGGTGCCCACCCGCACGACGGCATCACGGGCGGGAGCGATCACCGTGTTGGCGATCGGCAGGCGGCCGGTCTCGACGCCGTTGACCGTGGCCACCGCGAAGGTCACGTCCTGGGTACCGGGGCTGCCCGGGTCCTCCACCACCTGGCGGCTCACGTTCATGTTCGGGTCCTCGACCCGGTGCGAAGTCGGAGGCAGCGGTATCCGCTCCGTGACCTGCTGAATCCGGTTGCGCGTGACCGACGATCTGCATGCCGTCGACGATCGGCGACGTCGCGCTGGGCGACACCTGGTCGGTCTCGAGCAGCGCCGCGCCGGCGGCGCTCAGCAGCGCCCCGACGTTCGCTGCCGGGAGGTGCACCGTACGAACGGCACCGCCGTCGTTGATCTGGACGGTCTTGGCGCTGACGACCGGCAGCGCCATCCCCGCCAGGGGCACCCGGCTGGCGCGGGAAGCCGCGGCCGGGGCGGTGTCGGTCATCGCGAGCTGGGCCAGCGCCTCGTCGACCGTGGACGCCGTCGTCCACACCTGCTTCGTGCCCTGGCCGTCCAGGGAGATCTGCAGCGGCCGCCCGCGGCGCAGGACGATGTTGGTGGCATCGTGCACCTGGATGTCGCCGGCCGGGTACAGGTCGTCACGGTCGCCGACGGTGAAGCCGTTCTCCTGGACGATGTCGATCACCCGCGACTTCATGGTGGTGACCCGCATCGCGACGCCGTCGACGGTCAACGTGACCGTCTTGCAGGCGGTGACCGCGAGTCCACCGGCGAACGCCAGTACCAGAAGAAGCCCGGCGACCACCAACCGCAACATCGGCGACGGGGTCTGATGAAGTTTTGTCAACACACTCAACGCGCGACCTCAGCAACTACTTAAACGAACTATTCGGTAGAAAATGACAAATGGGCCCTGGGGGCCCCGCCGTACGATCACAAGACGGTAACGAACTGGCCAATGTTGAGCAACTCTGACGCGGGGCTGTCAACAAAATCACCCGCCGACAAGCTCGATTCCATAGGCCCGCCGGGCGTTGCTGGTGGTCACCGCCGCCAGCTCCGCCGCAGGGCGATCTACCAGCTCAGCGATCGCCCGCACAGTGTAGGGCAGGCAGTAGGGTTCGTTCGCTGCGCCCCGGTAGGGGTGCGGCGTCAAAAACGGCGCATCGGTCTCCACCAGAAGCTGCGCGTCCGGTATCAGCAGAACGGCCTCCCGCAGGGCGCGGGCATTGCGGAAGCTCACCGTCCCGGACAGGCTGAGCAACCACCCGGCGTCCACGCAGTGCCGCGCCATCGCACTGTCGGACGAAAAGCAATGGAAGATCACCGCATCGGGCGGGCCCTCGGCCGCCAGCACGTCCAGCACGTCGGCGTCGGCCTCCCTGTTGTGGATCATCAGCGGCTTGCCGCACCGCTTGGCCAGCTCGATATGCCAGGCGAAGGCCTCCCGCTGCACGTCCGGCTCCGCGCAGCCGTCCAGGCGCCCGGGCCAGTACAGGTCCAGGCCGGTCTCGCCCACGGCCACCACCCTGGGGTGGGACGCCAGCCGCTCGATCTCGGCGCGCGCGGCGTCGTCGAGCGCGTCGGCCCGCGTCGGGTGCAGCGCCACCGCGGCGTAGACCCGGCGATCCCACTCGGCGGCCCGCGTCACCCAGCGCGCCGAGTCCAGGTCGTCGGCGACGGTGATCACCGCGCCCACCCCGACCGCCGCGGCGCGGTCCGCGATCGCGCGCACACCGTCCGCATCCCGCGCGCCACAGGCGTCGAGGTGCGTATGGGCGTCGATCAACGGCGCCAACGGCTCCGGGGCGGGCGGCGCCTCTCGTTCACCGGGTCGGTTTGAGCTCACGCCGACACAATAGGGTGGATTCCCAATGAAGCCGTATTACGTCACCACCGCGATCGCGTATCCGAACGGGGCGCCGCACGTCGGTCACGCGTACGAGTACATCGCCACCGACGCGATCGCCCGCTTCAAGCGGCTCGACGGCTTCGACGTGCGCTTCCTGACCGGAACCGACGAGCACGGCCTGAAGGTCGCACAGGCCGCCTCGGCCGCGGGCATCCCGACCGCGCAGCTGGCGCGCCGTAATTCGGATGTGTTCCAGCGCGTGCAGGAGGCGCTGAACATCTCGTTCGACCGGTTCATCCGCACCACCGATGCCGACCACTACGAGGCGTCCAAGGAGATCTGGCGGCGGATGGCCGCGGCCGGCGACATCTACCTGGACAACTACGCCGGGTGGTACTCCGTGCGCGACGAACGGTTTTTCTTCGAAGCCGAGACGCAGCTGCTTGGCGACGGGACCAGGGTGGCGGTCGAGACCGGGGCCGAGGTGACCTGGACCGAGGAGCAGTCGTACTTCTTCCGGCTGTCGGCCTATGCCGACAAGCTGCTCGCGCACTACGACGCCAACCCGGGCTTCATCGCCCCGGAGGTGCGGCGTAACGAGGTGATCAGCTTCGTTTCCTCGGGGCTGGAAGACTTCTCGATCTCACGCACCTCCTTCGACTGGGGGGTGCCGGTGCCCGATGATCCGGGCCACGTCATGTACGTCTGGGTGGACGCGCTCACCAATTACCTGACCGGCGCCGGCTTTCCCGACACCGACTCGGCGCTGTTTCGCCGCTACTGGCCGGCCGACCTGCACATGATCGGCAAGGACATCATCCGGTTCCACGCCGTGTACTGGCCGGCGTTTCTGATGTCGGCCGGGGTGGAGTTGCCGCGAAAAGTGTTCGCGCACGGCTTTTTACACCACCGGGGCGAGAAGATGAGCAAGTCGCTGGGCAATGTCGTGGACCCGTTGGCGCTCGCGGAAACCTTTGGCGTGGACCAGCTCCGCTACTTCCTGTTGCGGGAGGTCCCCTTCGGTCAGGACGGCAATTACACCGAGGAGGCCATCGTCACGCGGATCAACACCGATCTGGCCAACGAACTCGGGAACCTGGCCCAGCGGTCGCTGTCGATGGTCGCCAAGAACCTGGGCGGCACGGTGCCCGAGCCCGCCGAGTTCACCCCCGCCGACAGCGAGCTGCTGGTGACGGCCGACGGTCTGCTGGATCGGGTGCGCGCCAGCTTTGACGAGCAGGCGATGCACCTGGGCCTCGAGGCGATCTGGCTGATGCTGGGCGACGCCAACAAATACTTCTCGGCGCAGCAGCCGTGGGTGCTGCGCAAGGGCGAGTCCGAGCAGGAGCAGGCGCGCTTTCGCACCGTCCTCTACACGACGTGCGAGGTGGTCCGCATCGCGGCGCTGCTGGTGCAGCCGGTGATGCCGGAGTCGGCGGGCAAGCTGCTGGACCTGCTCGGCCAGGCCCACAACGAACGATCATTTGACGCGGTCGGGGCGCGGCTCGTTCCCGGGAGCGAGCTGCCGCCGCCCACGGGCGTCTTCCCGCGCTACCAGCCGGACGAGCCGGCGGAGTAACGACATGAACGACACACGGGATGACACGCGGTCTGCGCCGCAAGAGGCGCCAGGAATATCCCATGCCTTACGCAATAATCAGCGTGTGGAGCGACGAAAGAGGCCGCAGAACAGCCAGCCGCCGGCGGTTACCTTGAAGGAGTTGCCCGCCGTCGTTGTGCTTGAACGGATTCCCGTTCCGGTAGCTTGCCATCGGGAACGGCGGCAGCATCTTGTTCACCAACACGGCATTCGCGGAGATGTTGGGCTGCGATACCGATGAAGTCTTGTCGCTGCAGTTCCAGCAGATCTTCCACCAGGCGCCGCCCACTGATTCGCTGCTGTCCACCGTGCACGCCCTGGCGAACATGGTCGTCGAATTGGCGCATAGCGACGGTTCGGTCGTTCGGGCGCTGATGAGTAAGTCCGCGCTCTTGCGGTCAGACGATCAATTCGTCCTCGCGACGTTCCAGGACCTGACCAAGCAATTGTGGCAGGAGGAGCGCTAGCGCGGAGGTCCGCGGCAGCTTACTCGGCCTCGGCAACCGCCACGGGGGAATCGGACTGGGGTGTGGCCGGCGCGGTGTGGCGCAGGGCCTCGCGCGCAAGGAACTCGCGGAAGTAGGGCAGTGATCTCTCGGTCGCGACGCCCGGCAGCAGTAGCTCCCAGATCTGGCGTGGGCTGCCCGCGACGACTCCGACAGCGTCGTCGAGGTGCCCGGCCGAGCCCGTAGCCGACATCGCGTTGACCAACAGCCGCGTTCCAAGGACGGCGCCAAGCACCAACTCACTGAGCGCCACCGGATCGAGATCCTCTCTGAGGTCCCCTTCGACTACCGCCCGGCGCGCTTGCGTGGCCATCAGGTCAATAAGGACCTCGCAGAACTGCGCGGCGGCCTTGTTGAAACCGCTCAGAGCGGCGGTCAATTGCTCGGCGGCTCGGGCCATCTTGTCGGTCCCGAACACATTCGCGAGGGTGAACGTGCCATGGATCATGTTCTCAAGTGCCGGCGATGACAACCCGCACACGTTGCGGAAGGCGGTCAGGACCGTGTCGGAGCCTTCCTCGATGACGGCGGATGCCAGGGACTCCTTCGAGTCGAAGTGGTGGTAGAGCGCACCCTTCGTCATGCCGCTCCGCTCGATGATGGTGTTCCACCCGGCGGCGGCGTAACCGACCTCCCCGAACACGCCTATCGCGGCATCAAGGATCCTTCGCCGGGTGGCTTCGGATCGAACCTGGCGTGCCATGTTGTTGTGTGCACCTCCGGATTCGTCAGCCGTGCTTCGACCCTGAACTCGGCGTTTCAAGCGTCCGGCCAGGACGCAAGCCTAACAGCCGCGACCACCGATTTACCGAATCGGCCAGCCGACTAGTCGGAATCCGCCCCAATCGAGCTTGCTCTGATAGCCAGCGCCGCGCGCCGCCCGAGAAACTCGCGGAAGTAGTCGATGCGGTCCAGTTGCAGGATGCCGGACAGCAGCAGAATCCAGCTCTTCTCGAGGTCGCGCAGGAATTGTTCGGGCGCATCAAGATTGCTGGCTTGTCGCAGCCCCATGTGTAACGAGACCACCAGGCGTGCGACATCCTCTGGTTCGGCGCCGGAGGACACGTCGCCCTCGGCGACGGCCTGCTCGACCACTCCCGTGAGCGCATGCGTCCACTCGGCCAGGCGGCGCACTTGTAGTCCTTCGGACCGACCGACCGACTCGAGCAGGTTGAGGGCCGCCCTGACCCCGTCCTTCATGATGTCGCGTACGGCGATCCGAAACGAGAAGTCGATCAAGGTCTCTAAGCCCGATAGTCCCCTGCTAAGCAGGTCAGTTACGGCGGCTGCACTCTCCGACGTCTGCTGCTCGATGATCGCGACCGCCAACGCATGCTTGGAGCGGAAGTGGAAGTACATCGCCCCTTTGGTCAGTTCGGCGTGAGCGACGATGTCGTCGAGACCGACGTCGTGATAGGACCGCCGCGCGAACTGCTGTGCGGCCGCCTTCAAGATCTGGCGCCGCGTCGCATCCGCGCGTCCATCGGTCGGTTGCGCCTTCATCGGAGCTCAGAGCCCAATTGCCCGGGCGGAGACGACCGCGGTCGGCACTTCTCGGCGACATTGATTTGGGCAGGGGGTCGAGCCTGCCGCGGCGATCCGGGGGTGGGTGTGATCCTCCCCGGGCCGACGCCCCGAGCCGAGTCCAGCACTTCCACGTTCACCATGCCTTCCTCGCCTTCTTCGGGGCCTTCTTCGGGGCCTTCTTCGGGGCCTTCCTCGAGGCCTTCCTCGAGCAGGAGCGCACTCTGCGGGTTGTCGTGCGGTTTCAAAAGAGCTCTGACCAGCGTTTTCTCGGGCGGCGGTTGGGCCGTTTCTGAGGTTAGCAGGGGTCGGGGGACCTGAGACGTCCGACGCGATCACCGACCCGGCAATACTCAAAGTCCGATAGTGACCAAGATTACTGAACTAAAGGTATGAGTTTGTGCGTATCCTAAGGGCATGAGTTTGATGGCGTCCCCGACCGCCCCAGCGGCGACCCACTGACGGGCCCGGGTACGAGGCGATGGATTTCGGCGCGTTTCCACCTGAGTTCAACTCCGCTCGCATGTACGCCGGCCCGGGGCCGGATTCGATGCTGGCCGCCGCGACCGCCTGGGAGGGTCTGGCCGCGGAGCTGCGTTCCGCCGCGGGCGCGTACCGATCGGTGATCTCGGGGTTGACGGTCGGGCGCTGGCTGGGCCCCTCGTCGCTGACCATGGCGTCGGCATTCGCCCCGTACATGGCATGGACGGCCGGGGCGGCCGCGCGGGCGGAGGAGGCGGCCAGCCAGGCCATGCTCGCCGTGGAGGTCTTCGACGCCGCATTCGCGATGACCGTGCCACCGCCGGTGGTCACGGCCAACCGGGTGCAACTCGCGACGCTGGTCGCCACCAACTGGCTCGGCCAGAACGCGCCGGCTATCGCGGCGAACGAGGCGGCATACAGCGAGATGTGGGCGCAGGACGCCGCGGCGATGTTCCAGTACGCCGCGAATTCGGTCGAGGCCGCGATGCTGACCGTGTTCAATCCCGCGCCGGAGGTCGTCAACCCCGCCGGAGCGGCGGGACAGGCGACCGCGGTCTCGCAGGCCGCCACCGGAGCTGCCGCCCAGCAGTTCTCGCTGGCGAGCCTGATGTCCTCGCTCAGCTCGGCCTTGCAGAGCCTCGCGACGCCCGCGGCGGCGAGCGCAGCGAGTACCCAAACGCTCTGGGGGACCGTGCTGGGCACCTCCACCAGCGGGCTGTCGCTCTCGAGCTTCATGAGCGGATTCACAGACAACCTGCCGGCCATACTTCCGGGCTACCTGATGGTCGCCGCGACCCCGCTGTACGGGCTGTCCAGCGTGCTCGGCATGGCGCAGACGCTGCAGGGGATGGGGGCCGCCGCCGCCGCGGGCGCCGCCGACGCCGCCGGATCGGTGGCCGCCGAGGCCGCGGGAGCGGTCGACGCCGTCAGCGGCGGCGTCCTGGGCACCATGGGCCAAGCGGCCGCCCTGGGCCCGCTCTCGGTGCCCGCCAGTTGGACCAGCGTGATCCCGGCCGCACACCTGACCAGCGCCGGAGGGGTCCTGCCGAACGGCGCCCTGGGTAACTCCGGGACGATGCCGCCCAGCCTGCTCGGCGGTGTCCCCCGGGCCGGGGCGGCCGGTCCGCAGGCCCCGGGCCCGCGCTACGGGGTGGTCCCCACCGTCATGGCCCAGCCGCCGTCGGGCGGCTACGGGGCGTCAGTCGTATGAGCACCACACCAGGCACCAACATACTACAAGTATGGAAATGCCCACGTTTTGACCGGGGCGGTACGCGGGTGACCGGAGTCCGTCATTCAACGAGGAGGGTGTCATGAAGGTCGTTCTCTTTTGCGGCGGCTACGGCATGCGCATGCGCAGCGCCGAGGGGGACCTGGTCCCCAAGCCGTTGCAGATGGTGGGGCCCCGACCCCTGCTCTGGCACGTGATGCGCTACTACGCCCACTACGGCCACAAGGAGTTCATCCTCTGCCTGGGCTACGGCCAGACGATGGTCAAGGACTTTTTCCTGAACTACCGCGAGATGGAGTCGAACGACTTCGTCATGCACGCCGGCCAGATCGAACTGCTCGACTCCGACATGTCGGACTGGACCATCACGTTCGTCGACACCGGCCTGGAGTCGCCGATCGGCGAGCGGCTGCGACGGGTGCGCAAATACCTCGGAGGCGACGAGTACTTCCTGGCCAACTACGCCGATGTGCTGACGGACGCACCGCTGGACACGATGATCGATCGGTTCGTCGGCAGCGACGCGGCGGCGTCCATGCTGATCGTGCCGCCGCAGTCGTCGTTTCACTGCGTCGACGTCAGCACCGACGGCGACATCAAAGAGATCGCTCCCATCGCCAAGTTCCCGATCTGGGTGAACGGCGGCTACTTCGTCCTGAGCCAGGAGATCTTCGACCTCATTCCCGAAAACGGCGACCTCGTCGGCGACGCCTGCATGGCGCTCGCGGGGACGGGAAGGCTCCTGGGTTACCAGCACCACGGATTCTGGAAACCGGCCGACACGTTCAAGGAGCGCGCCGAACTCGACGCCGACTACAACCTCGGAGTGCGCCCGTGGATGGTCTGGGAGCAGGCGCAAGCGGCGAGACGCTCGGCATGATCCCCCTGACGACGGGCGGCATCGGGTCGATCGCCGTCATCGGTGCGCACTGCGACGACATCCTCATCGGCGCCGGCGCCACGCTGATGGACGCCGCCAGGCGCAACCCCGACGTCGTCGTGCACGCGCTGGTGCTCACCGGCGCCGGCACGGAACGCGAAACCGAGGAGAAGAACGCCTTCGCGGCTTTCCTACCGCACACGGATGTCCGGTTGACGGTGGCCGACCTGCCCGACGGGCTGCTACCCGACCATTGGGGTGCGGTCAAACACCAGATCGCCGAGTTTCGGCGCGGCTGCGAGCCGAATCTGGTGCTGGGTCCGCAGCGGGGCGACTACCACCAGGATCACCGCCTGATCGCCGAACTGATCCCCACCGAGTTCCGCGCGCACCTGGTGCTGGGCTACGAGATCTTGAAGTGGGAGTCGGACCTGCCCAATCCCACCGTGTACGTGGATGTTCCGCCAGCGACTGCGCACCGGAAAGCCGGCCTGCTCATGGAGTGCTACCCGTCGCAAGCGGGTCGCGACTGGTTCGACGAGGCCGCGTTCCTGGGTTTGATGCGGGTGCGCGGTGTGCAGTGCCGGCAGCGCTACGCGGAGGCCTTCGTCGCCGAGAAGGCGGTTGTCAGCCTCGCCGGCTCTCCGTCCGTCGCGCGCGGGGGGGCTCGATGAAGTACACACCCACCAGCGTCGCGGGCGTGACGATCATCGACATCGAACCGCACGGCGACCACCGCGGGTTCTTCGCGCGTGCCTTCTGCGCGGCAGAATTCGCCGAACACGGGCTGATCGCCGACGTTGCGCAGACCAGCATCTGCCTCAACCACACGCGCGGCACGGTGCGCGGTCTGCACCGCCAGCGGCCGCCGCACGCCGAGGCGAAGCTGGTGCGCTGCATCCGCGGCGCCATCGTCGACGTCGCGGTCGACGTCCGCCCGCAGTCGCCGACATGCGGAAAGCACGTGATGGTCGAATTGAGCGCGGACAACCGCCGGGCCCTGTTCCTGCCCCCATACGTGGCGCACGGCTTCCAAACGCTGACCAACGACACCGAGATCCTCTACCAGATCAGCGGTCCCTACGTTCCGGAGAGCGAGGAGGCCTTCCGCTGGAGCGACGGCGCATTCGGCATCGAGTGGCCACTCCCGGTCACGGTCATCTCCGAAAAGGACGCCAGCTGGCCGCTGTTGGAGGCGCCGTTGGTTGCGGTCGGGGCCACGTCATGACGGCGCGGACGGGCGGAAAATCCCGGACCGGGCGGACGGCGACCGGCCCGCTGCCGGTGCTCACCGCTGAGAAGCGTCCGGAGTAGACGCGTGATGACCCAGCAGACGTTGCCGACAACCGCCGTTCGCATGGTCGTCAGCGGCAGCATCGTGGAACGCTGCGAAACCGACGAGGTGCTGTCGATCATCGACTCGCGACTGCGGTCGGAGATGCCCGGGCTGGCGGTGGGCTCGGTGAACCTGGATCACCTCCACCATTTCCGCGCCCTCGGCCCGGCGCCGACCGGCCGGACCGAATGGCTGCTGGTGGCCGACGGGATGCCGATCGCCTGGCGGGGACAGCTGCTGACTGCCCGGCCGTGGCCCAGGGTGACCGGCGCCGACCTGCTCCCCGCCGTCCTCAAGCTGGCCGAGTCGACCGGCAGGCGCGTGGGATTCTTCGGCGGCAGCACCGAGACACACCGGCTGCTGGGGCAGCACCTGGCGCGGCGGTACCCCGGCCTCGCGGTCTCGGGGATGTGGGCGCCGAATCCGGTTGACATCGACTCCGCGTCGGAGCTATTGACCGCCGAAATCCGTTCCGCGCGTACCGACATCCTCGTCATCAGCCTCGGCAAGCCGCGCCAGGAGCAGTGGGTCGACCGGTACGGGGCGGCGACGGGTGCGCGCGTCTTTCTGCCGTGCGGCGGCGCCATCGACTTCCTGGCCGGCACCACCAGTCGGGCACCGCGGTGGATGCAGCGAGCCGGTCTCGAATGGTTCTACCGCTTGACCCGCGAGCCACGCCGACTGGCCCGCCGGTATCTGCTGCAGGGCCCGGTGGCGTTGCTGCGCGCGTCGCGCGCGCAGCTCATCTGCTACCCCGGCGTCTACCACGCCGGCACACCGATCAAGGGCGACGCCGACGTAGCGCACGCTGCGGCCCAAGCGGCGACCGCCTGACCCGGGAAGCCGCCAGCATGACGATGACGCTTCGCCCGCAGACCGGTCCCCAGACCGGTCTGCGACCCGTTGTCGGGCAGCCGGTTCCGGTCGCGGGCGGCAGGTCCGTGCGACGCTGGCAGCACACCTATGCGGCCCGGTTGCGCGGCACCGACACGCTGATCGTCTGCGGGGCGGTCGCGCTGGCCCAGTTCGTCCGGTTCGGGGACTCGCCCAACAACTCCGGCTACCCCGGTCCGGTGATGACGCTGTTCTCGGCCCTGTTTGCGGCGCTGTGGCTTTCATCGCTATCGGTGTTCCAGACCCGGTCCACCCGCGTCATCGGGGTGGGCATCGACGAGTACCGGCGAATCGCCAGCGCGTCCTTCTGGACGTTCGGGATCATCGCCATGGTCACCCTGCTGGCCAGGATCGAGCTGGCCCGGGGCTATCTGGCGGTCGCGCTTCCCGTCGGCTTCATCGCCCTGCTGACCAGCCGCAACCTGGCCCGCAAGAGCGTCTGGCGGAAGCGCGCCCAGGGCCATTGGCAGACAACGGTGTTGGCGATCGGCGACCGGCTCGGCGTCATGCAGCTGGCGGGTGAGCTGAGCCGCAACCCCAACGACGGCTACGTGGTGGTCGGCGTGTGCATCCCGGGAGCGGGACCGCCGTGCGGTGACGTGCTGACCGTCCAGGGTCACGACATCCCGATCCTCGGCGACGAAACCGGGGTGGTGGCCGCGATCGAGCGCTGCGGGGCCGACACGGTTGCGGTGGCCCGCACCGAGCACTTCGGCGTGCACGGCATCCGGGACCTGATGTGGGAACTGGAGACGATGGACGTGGACCTGGTGGTGGCGCCCGGGGTGGTGGACGTCGCGGGTGCGCGCCTGACGCTTCAGCCGCTCGCGGGCTTACCGCTGCTGCATGTCGACAAGCCGCAATATGAAGGGACGCAACGCTTCCAGAAGCGGTCCTTCGACTTCTGCTTCTCGCTGGCGGCGCTGATCGCGACCGCGCCGCTGCTCATCGCGGCCGCCGTCGGCATCAAGTTGACCAGCAGGGGGCCCGTCTTCTACCGGGCCGAGCGGATCGGCCTGGACGGCAAGCCGTTCACCATGCTGAAGCTCAGGACGATGGTGCAGGGCGCCGACCGTCAAATACATCGGCTGCTGGCGCTGAACGAGGGCGCCGGCGGCATGCTGTTCAAGATGAGGCTCGACCCTCGGGTCACACCGATCGGCCGCATACTGCGCCGCTTCAGCATCGACGAACTGCCGCAGTTCCTCAACGTCCTCAAGCAGGACATGAGCGTCGTCGGCCCGCGGCCGCCACTGCGTCGGGAGGTAGAGAACTACGACGGTGAAGTGAAGCGACGGCTGCTGGTGAAGCCGGGGGTCACCGGCCTGTGGCAAGTGAGCGGGCGTTCCGACCTGTCGTGGGAAGACTCGGTCCGGCTGGACCTGTCGTATGTCGACAACTGGTCGATGGCCGGCGACCTGCTCATCATCGCCCGGACCCTGAAGGCGGTCATCTCCAGCAGCGGGGCCTACTGATGGTGCACGAGATGACCAAGCCGACAGTGCAAGTCGCGCCCGCTCCGTCACCCGCGCCGTCGGTGTCCCCGTCGCGGATCGCGCACGCGTTCTCCGTTCAGCTGATCTGCCGCGCCCTCGGGATGCTGGCGTCGGTGGTCTCGGTGGCGATGACCGCGCGCTACCTCGGTCCCGGGCGCTACGGACAACTGACCATCGCCGTGGCCTTCATCGGCATGTGGAGCAGCGTGGCCGACCTGGGGATCGGCACCGTGATCGTGCGGCGCGTCACCTCGGGCCGCGGCGACCTGGAGCGGCTGGTCCGGGTCAACAGCGGCCTGTCCGTGCTGTATTGCGTTCCCCTGGCGGCGGTCGCGGCGCTGTGCGGCTGGCTGGTGTACCACGATTCCGACGTTCGCGTGATGCTCGTCGTGCTGTCCGGACAGCTGCTCATGCTGACGATGACGACACGGTTCCAGCCGGTATTCCTGTCCTCCGTCCGGTTCTCCGCGGTCGCCTTCTCGGACCTGGCCGGCCGGCTCGCCACGCTGGCCATCATCGCCTGCCTGGTGAACACCCGCGCCGACGTCATCTGGTTCGCCGTCGCCCAGCTCGTCCCCCCGGCGCTGCAACTCCTGATCCAGGGGCCCGCGGCGGCCAGGCAGGTCTCGCTGCGACCGCTGTTCGCACTGCGCGAGGCGGCCGGCCTGCTCAGGGAAAGCCTGGCGTTGATGGGCATCATGGTGGTCGGGATCCTGTACTGGCGCACTGACGGCGTGATCCTGTCGCTGGTCAACAGTCACGCCGAGGTGGGCGTGTACGGGTTGGCGTACACGATCGCGTTCAACACCGAAGCGCTGTCCGCGTTCTTCCTCAAGTCGACGCTCTCGACGGCCACCACGCTGTTCTCCCGGGACGTCGACGCTTTCGCGCGCTTCGTGCGTCGCACCGTCGAATTGATGTATTTCGTGGCGGTACCCGTCGCCCTCGTCGGCGCCCTGCTGGCCAGACCGTTGATCGAGCTGTTCGGCGACCGGGCCTATGCCGATCGCGGCGCGCCCACCCTGGCGCTGCTGTTCATCGCGGTCGCGCTGCGATTCGTCTCCGGGACACTCGGCCAGGGCATGTTCGCCTGCCACCAGCAGCGCTTCTTCTTCCGCCTCTTCATGGTCGCCCTGTTGCTCAACATCGCGCTGAATGTCGCGCTGGACGGCCGGTTCGGCGCCATTGGCGCGGGCGCCTCGCTGGTGTGCACCGAGTTGATCGGCGTGACGGCGGCCAGCTGGCGGCTGCGCCGCGACTGCGGGTACCGCACGCCGGTGACGTTCCTGCTGCGGGTGCTGGTGCCCACCGGTGCCAGCGCCGCGTCGGTGCTGCTCCTGTCGGGTCACCACCACGTGGCCTTGGTCTTGGCCGTCGCCGCGGCCGTGTACCTGGCGGTCAGCCTGGTGTCCGGCCCGGTGAAGTGGTCGACCCTGACCGCGCCGTTCCGGAGGGAAGTGGTTGCATGACAACGGAATCCGATCGAGTGTCCACGCGTCACGCGACGCCCGGCGCGACGAGCGCGCCGGCGCAGCGGCCGCTTGCGGTGGTCATCGTGACCTACAAGAGCCATGACCTCGTCGAGCAATGCCTCGCGAGCGTCGCCGAGCACCTGCCGGGGCTGCCGATCTACGTCTACGAGAACAGTGGCGACGACTACCCGGGCCGTGCGGAGCTGGCCGCCCGGCACCCCGACGTGCACTGGGTGATGGGTCCGGTGAACCTCGGCTTCGGCGCGGCCTTCAACGCGTTGGTGCAGCACGTGCCGACCGACACGGACCTGCTGCTGTTGAACGCCGACGCGAGGTTGCAAGGCCCGCTGAAGCGCACCAGGGAGCTGCTCCTGGAACCGAACGTGGCGGCCGTGTCCCCGCTGGTCCGCGACGAGGGGGCGCCGGGGCCTGCGCAGTGGGACATCGCCACGCGCCGGCGGACGCTGACGCGCGCACTGGTCGCCGCGGCCGGCTACTCGAATGCTCTTCGCGGCACACCGGTTTCGCACCTGTATGCCCGCCAGCCCGCCGAAGCGGAAAGCGTCGACGGATACCTCGGCGGCGCCTGCCTGGCCGTCAACCGCGCGGCCTGGCAGCAGATCGGCGGCATGGACGAGGAGTTCTTCCTCTACGGCGAGGAAACGGACTGGCAAGACCGCGCCAAGGCCGCCGGTTGGCGCGTCCTGCTGGCCGACGAACTGCAGATCGAACACGGCAACCCGGCCGCCGCCAAGACATCCGAACCCGGCTCCACCCACGGCGCCGTGGTCCCCACCGTGGAACGCCTGCGCAACCGCGACTTGCTGCGCGCCAACATTGCGCTGCTGCTCGAACGCGAGCGCAGCGTGCATCACGCCGACGCGTATCTGGCGGGCACGTCGCTGCTGGAGCGCACGCAACGGTCCAAGCGCGACCTGCGCAGACGCGCGATCGCCGCGCGGCGCACCGGCAAGCCGTCGATCGTCATCACCACCAACCGCCTGGTCTACGGCGGCGCGGAACGCCAGAAGGCGCTGCTGGCGACGGAACTGGTCCGGCGCGGCTACCCGGTCACGATCGTCTGCATGCAGCGGTTCGGGCCGTTGCTCCGGGAGATCCCCCACAGCGTCCGCGTCGTGCGCCAGCCCTGGTGGGCGCCGCTGGTGGACCTGCCCGCCGGTCCGGCGGTGCTGATCAGCGGCGACACCAACACCGAAACGGGCTTCGCGACCCTCTGGCGGGCCGGCGGCGGCGGCCGCCGGTGGTTGGTCGCTCCACACGTCCCCCCCGAAACCGACCGGCCGATCTATTCGCGCCCGCTCACCGCCGCCATGCGCCGCGCCGACGGCTTCGTCGTTCTGGCCCAACGGCAGTGGGAGATGCTCACCGCCCACCACCGCCTCGCGGGCCGGCCGTTCGTGGCGCCCAACGGCGTCGTGGTGTCGGATGAGCCCGCCCGCCGCATGCGGGCGGCCGATCAGCCGCCGCACCTGGTGATGCTGTCCCGCATCATGGAGCACAAAAACCCGCACCTGCTGATCGAGGCGCTCAGCGGCCTCGCGCACCTGCCCTGGCGGCTGTCGATCTACGGCGACGGCCCCGACCGCGATCGGTTGCAGGCCCTGACTCCCGCCGCGTTCCGCGACCGGGTGCAGTGGCGCGGATGGTCGGCCGGTCCCGGGCCCGCGCTGGCTGACGCAGACCTGCTCTGCGTGCCCAGCCGCTCCGAGGCTTTCCCTATGGTGATCCTCGAGGCGATGGCCAGGGCGGTGCCCGTTGCGGCGTCGGCGGTTTGCGCCGTTCCCGAGATGCTGGACTTCGGCCGGGCCGGATTCGTCGTAGAGCCGGTTTCCGCACCCCAGTGGCGCAACCGGTTGGCGGAAATCCTGGAAGACCCCGCCGCACTCCTTGCGGTCGGCCAACGCGGCTTCGAGCGCCTGCGCGCCCACTACACGGTGGAGGCGATGGCCGACGCCTACCTCGACGCGATTGGAGCAGTCCTGTGATCTGCTCGCCCGCCACCGAGGACCTGACCGAACAAGCACCACGACAGGAGACCTCGATGCAGTGCCGGCTATGTGACTCGGATCGACTGGTCAGCGTCCTGGATCTCGGCGCGACTCCACCGTGTGAGAAGTTGCTGTCCGCCGACCAGCTCGACGCGCCGGAGACCACCTATCCGTTGCACCTCAGGTTGTGCGAGGACTGCCTGCTGCTGCAGATTCCGGCGCTGATCACCCCCGAGGAGACCTTCACCGAATACGCCTATTACTCCTCGTATTCGGACACCTGGGTGCAGCAGGCGAAGGACTTCGTCGACGACACGATCGCGCGGCTGGGACTCGGGCCCGACTCGCTGGTGATCGAGGTCGCGAGCAACGACGGGTACCTGCTGCAGCACGTCGTCGACGCCGGGGTCCCCTGCCTGGGCATCGAGCCGTCGCTCAACGTCGGTGCCGCCGCACTGCAGCGCAACGTCCCCACCGTCGCCGCCTTCCTGGACGAGCGACTGGCGGCCGAGATCCGCGAAGAACACGGACCCGCCGACCTCGTCGTCGCCAACAACGTCTATGCGCACATACCCGACCTGCGCGGCTTCACCCGCTCGCTGCGCAAGCTGATGAGTGACGACGGCTGGCTGAGCATCGAGGTACACCATGCGCTGAACCTGGTGCAGCTGGCGCAGTTCGACACCGTCTACCACGAACACTTCCAGTACTACACGCTGTTCTCGGCGGTCTGCGCGCTCGCCACCTCGGGCCTGGCCGTCGTCGACGTCGAGCTGCTGCCGACGCACGGTGGCTCGCTGCGCATCTGGGCGCGCTCCGCCGAGATCGCCGGCAGGCCGACCAATCGGGTAGACAAGCTGCTCAAGGCGGAGGAAGCCGCCGGCCTGCACCGCGTCGACGGTTACTCGCGCCTGCAGGCACGCACGGAGGCGGCCCGCCACGAGCTGTTGCGATTCCTGCTGCAGTGCCGCGCCGAGGGCAAACGCGTCGTCGGCTACGGCGCTCCGGGCAAGGGCAACACCCTACTCAACTACTGCGGCATACGCACCGACCTGCTTGAATACACCGTCGACCGCAACCCGTACAAACAAGGCCAGTTCACGCCGGGCGCGCGGATCCCGATCTATGCCCCCGAGCGCATCGCCGAGGACCGCCCCGACGTGGTGCTGGCGCTGCCGTGGAACCTCGAGGCCGAGATCACCGAACAACTCGCCTATATCAACGACTGGGGCGGCGAGCTCGTCTTCCCCCTTCCGACCCTGCACAAAGCGACGGACCGGACATCGCGGCGTGTGACGACACCGTGAACGCCTGCCGGGCCTGCGGCGGCACCGGGCTACGCCGCGTTCTCGACCTGGGCAACATGCCGGCCGCCGACAACTTTCCGATGGCGTCCGAGCCGATCCGCCCCCGGGAATCGGACCACGCGCTGGCGATGGACCTGTGCGCGGGTTGTGGACTCGCCCAGCTGGCCCGCGACGACACGGTGATCTCCGAGCCGCGGGGCATCGAACCGCAGGCCCTGCGGGACCAGGCGGTGGATGCGGTGCGGCGCGTCGCGGAGGCCGGATGGCTGCGTGGGTCCACGGTGCGCGAGTTCGGCAGCCCGCATGGCGGCACGTGGTTGCCGTTGCTCGCCGCGCGCGGATTCGCCCAGGCCGAGGTCGCCGACGTCGTGCTCGACTCCTTCGGGGTGATGCACGAACCGGATCAGCGGGCGGGTTTCGCTCTGCGGGCCAGGACGACCGCACCAGGCGGGGTACTGCTGGTGCAGTTCCCCTCGCTGATGACAATGGTCACCCTGGGGCAGTGGAACGCCTTGCGCCACGGTCACTTCGGCTACTACTCCCTGACCGCCCTCGCCGAGCTGCTGGCGATGACCGGGATGAGCCTCGCTACCGCTTGGGAGTTCGACCTCTACGGCGGAACCATCCTGGCCGCCGCGGTGCACGGCCGGGCCGAGGCCGATGACCGCGCCGCGGCAATCCTGCAGCGCGAGAAGGACTTCGGCGTGACCGATCCGGCGGTCGTGGGGCGCCTGCAGCAGGCAGCAGAGAGCCACGCCGCCGCACTGCGCGACTGGCTGGAATCCCAGGCGCGGGACGGCCTCGCGGTGTACGGGTACGGCGCGGGCTCGCGGGTGCCCGCATTGTTCCGCATCGCGGGCGTCGACCGTAGCCTGCTGCGCGCGATTGCCGATGCCTCACCGGCAAAGCAGGGACGCCGAATACCGGGAACCGACGTCGCGATCATCTCACCCGAGCAACTCGTCGCGGCCGAGCCGGACCGGGTGCTGCTCACCCTGCCGGACCTGTACGACGAAGTGCGCAAAAGCTATCCCCAGCTCGAGGGGCGCTGGTCGTTCGACCCCGGCGCCGGGGAGACGGGAGCGTTGCTATGACGTCGCCCAGGATCCTGTGGCTTTCCCCGTGGATGCGGCCGCTGGCCCGCGTTCAAGCCGAGGCCCTGCGGAGGCGCGGCGCAGACGTGCTGTTGGTCACCTCCGACCAGCACCCCGAGTCGGATGCCGCCCGCGACTACGAACTGGTGCTCGATCCCCGGTTTCGCAGGGCCGCGACGTGGCCCGCCGGCCTTGCCGCACTGCGCCGCGTCCGCGACTACCGGCCCGAGATCGTGATCACCGAACTGGTCCGCGACCCCCGCTGGATGGCGCTGGCCGGACGAGCACCCCGCGTCCAGCTGGTGCACGACGACCGGCCCCACGATCCGGGCGAACGGCGGCCGGCCTACGAGCGGGCGGTGTTCGACCGGTGGGGCGCCCGCTCCGTCGCCACCATCGTGTACAGCGAGTACGTGGCGGCGGCCGTCCGCATCCGTCGCGACGTCGCCGGAACACCGGTGCACGTGCTGCCGCTGACCAGCGATCTCGATCCGGGCCTGGTCCCGCCGCTGGTGGGTCCGGCGGCCCGCCGCGACTTTGTGATGTTCGGCCGGCTCAATCCGTACAAGAATGTCGACATGGTGCTTTCGGCCTGGCAGCGACACGTGGGCGGCGGCGGTTGGCGTGGCGACGACCTGATTCTGGTCGGCGACGGACCCCTCGACGCCGCCACCCTGCCGCCGCACGCGCAATGGCGACCCGGCAATTTTCGCTACGCCGACGTCGTCGCGACCCTCGCCGCGGCTAAGGGGTCGATCGCGCACTACCGGCGCGCGTCGCAAAGCGGCGTGCAGGTGCTGTCGCTGCAGCTGGGGGTTACGCCGATCGTCTCCACCACCGGCGGCCTGCCCGAGTACCAGCCGCCGGGCCGTCACCCGGTGGGCGTCGACGACACCGCAGGCCTTGCCGCCGCATTCGACGAGCTCGCGGATCCCGCCACCGCGGCGCTGCGTGGGGAGCAGGCGGCGCGTCACTACGCGCGGCACTACGCGGCCGACCGCGCCGCTGACCGGCTGCTGGGCGTCGTCACTGAACTTTTGTCCGCGCGTTCACCTTCGGTGCGCTCCCACTCGAGCGCGCCGGCGAGCGCCTAGAAGGGTTCGATTTCATGGATTTTCGTACGTTCGTCCGCACCCTGACGAGCCACTGGAAGTTGTTCGCCGGCGCGGTGCTGGCGTGTCTGGCGGGCGCCGCGGCCGTCACGGCGCTGCAGACCAAGAGCTATCAGTCGTCGGCCACGGTGCTCATCTCGTTCTCCGGCGAGACCGATCTCAACGAGGTCTACCAGGGCACGCAAGCCGCCCAGGAACGCCTGTCCTCGTACGCGGCCATCGCAGGCGGGCACGCGGTGGCCGAACGCGCCGTCAAACAGTTCCACCTCCCGGTCGACGCGGACGCCCTGGCGAACCAGACCCACGTCGAGTTCGCCCCCAAATCCACCCTGTTCACCGTCTCCGTCGTCGATACCGACCCGAAACGGGCCGCGCAGCTGGCCAAGGCCATGGCGGACGAGTTCACCCTGCTGGTCGGAACGTTGGGCACCAGTCCCAGGGTGCCACCCCCCGGGCCGGCGACCACCGAGCCGCCGCCGCCTGCTCCTTCGCAGGATGCCGACGGGCCGTCCGCGGCGCCCGGCGCGGCCCCGCCGACCACCGACGCGGCGAGCGACCAGCCGCCGGCGCCTCCCCCGGCCCCCCCGACCCCGGCGACACCGGTAGCCAAGGCCACGGTGATCGAGCAGCCCGGGGTGCCGGATCGGCCGATCAAACCCGTGCCGGTGCGCAACATGGCGATGGGGTTGGCCGCCGGTTTGCTACTCGGCACGGGTGTGGCGTTGACGCGCGAGGCGGCCGACCGCACCGTGCGCGACCACGCCAAGCTGGAGCGACTGTTCGGCCTGCCGACGCTCGCGATGCTGCCCGGCAAGCGCGGCACCGCACCGCGATTCGGCACCGACGTCTCCTTCGACGACGCCGTGCGCGGCCTGCGCGCGCGCCTGCTGCGGGCGATGGGACCCAATGCCCGGCGAGTGCTGGTCACCGCCCCGTTCGGCGGTGAGGGGACGACGTCGACCGCGCTGAACGTGGCGCGGGCATTCGCCGAGTCGGGCGAGGACGTGCTGCTCGTCGAGGGCGACACCCGCCGCCCCGTGATCGCCGGTCTGATCAAGGTCGAATCCGGCGAGGGGCTGGGTAACGCGCTGGCCAATCCCGACATTGCGACGCAGGCCATCAAGCCGACGCCTATCCCGAAGCTGTTCATTCTGGCCGCGCGCGCCGTGCGCCGGGACACGCTGCCGTGCAGCGCCTACCTGCCCGAGGTGGTGGACAAGGTCTTGCACGACGTGTCCGCCACCTTCGACCGGACGGTGGTCGACGGCCCCCCGGTGCTGGCGACGGCCGACTCCGGGCTGCTGGGTGGCGCGGCCCAGGCCACGGTGCTGGTGGTGCGGTCGGGGCGCACCACCGAGGACGAACTCGGCGACGCGCTGACCGCGCTGCGCGCGGCCGGCGCGCACCTGGTCGGTACGGTGCTGACCGACGCCCGGATACCCCGGCACACGAGGGCGGCGGCGCGCACCTACCGGTCGAAGGTCAGCACTCCCAAGTGATTCGGTATCTGCGGACGCGGCACCGGTTGGCGATGTCGGGAGCCGTCCTCACGGCGTTCCTGTTCGGCTCCTTCGTGTTCGGCGTGCTGTCGGTACGCAACACCACCCAGGGCATCGTCCTGATCGGGCTGTCGTTCTGCCTGGTGGTGTACTGGACCAAACCCGAGATGATGATCGGGGTGGCGCTGTTCGCGGCGTTTGCCGCGCTGCCCCAGGGCCTGCACGTCGGCAAGGTGGTCGGACCCGTGTCCATCTACGCCTATCAGGTGGCAGTGGTGCTGGCGATCTGCTTCGTGCTCCCCGTTGTGCGCCTGCGCCTTTCGGAGTACGTCCTGCCGGGCATGTTCACGCTGACCGCGGTTTACTTCGCCGCGGTCGGACTGTCGACCGGGGATCCCGCTCCCGTGGTCTTGCGGGAGGCGAGCATCCTTCTCGAGATGGTTGTCGGCTTCGTGCTCGCGCTGGTGATCGTCTACGGCAACTACGTCCGGCTGTCGATGCACGCGATGGCCGTGACGCTGTGGTTTTCGGCGGGTATGGCCGTCGCGAGCTCGTCGGGCGCCCTGCGGCTGGCCGGCCGGATGGAAAGCCTGCAGACGGACACCGGTGACGCCGCCAACCGCGTGATCACCACCGCCCTGGCGCCGTCGATCGCCGTGCTGACCGCGCTGATCGCCGCCCAGATCGTCGGCCGCGCCAAGCCCGTCGCGTACCTGGCGTTCGGCCTGCCGGCGTTGATCGTCACCGTGCTGGCGTTCTCCCGGAACACCCTGATCGCCTTGGCGGTCGCCGCAGTCGTCGCATTCTTGAGCACCATGGGTTGGTCCTCGGTGCGCCGCACCGCACGGCTGGCCATCACCGGCGCGGTGATCTTGGCGGTGGGGGTGCCCGGCGCGCTGTTCCTGCTGCAGCACTCGGCTGCCGGGGACTGGCTCGCCAGTCAGATCAGCGGGTTCAGTCACCGCGTGCTCGGCGGGGTGTCCACCAGCGCGCTGGCGGCGGACTCGTCGACGCTGGCCAGGCTGGCCGAAGACGCCAACCTCAACCGCGCGTTCGCGCACGCGCCGCTGTTCGGCCACGGCCTGGGCTTCGCCTATCAGGCGCCGTTCGGCAACGACCCCGACGAGTTCACCAACACGCTGGGCACCACTTATTCGCACAATTTTTATCTGTGGTGGCTGGTGAAAGCCGGTGCGGTCGGGATGGCGGCGTTCGCGGTGTTCGCGCTCACGCCGCTCACGCGGGCGTTCCGCAGCGCGGCGGCGCCGGCGAAGATCGCCGCGGCGGTCAGTACGGGTCTGCTGGTCATGTGCATCGTCGATCCGCTGCCGGAGGACCCGGCCAACGCCATGACGCTGGGCTTGGCGCTGGGCGCGGCCCTGGCTTTCGCCCGCCCGCGTCGGCGCGTTGCCGAGATGCGAACCGATCCGAAAGACCCTGGCGGGCAGGTTATTCCGGCGCAGCGCACACCGGTCGGGGCGCTGCGGTGAACCGGCCGCTGCGAGTCCTGGTGGTCGGCCCGGCGCCCGCCGCGGCGTCCAGCCGCGGCGGCATGGCCACCGTGGCGGCCCTGATGGCCGCACATCCCGACGAGCGGATCGGCATCACCGTCGTGCCGACCTACGTGGACCGTGCGCGATGGGTGCGACTGCTCGTCGGCCTGCGCGGAATGCTGTACTCCGGTTGGCTTTTGCTGCGGGGCCGTGCCGACGTGCTGCACGTCCACCTGGCCCAGGGCGGCAGCGTGGTGCGCAAGGCGGTGCCGTTGTGGGCCGCGCGGTTGGCCGGGGTGCCGGCGGTCGTGCACGGGCACAGCTACGACTTCGGCGGCTGGTTCGACCGCCTCCCGGCGCCGCTGCGGGCCGCCGTGCGCCGAATGCTGGTCGCCGACCACTGGGTGGTGCTGGGCGAGCATCACCTCGGCGAGTACGCCAGCCGGATGGGACTGCCGGCCGACCGGATCAGCGTGCTGCACAACGCCGTTCCCATTCCCCCCGCCGCGATCGCCCAACTGGGCGTCGAGCCGGTGCATGCGGTGGCGCTGGGCCGGCAATTTTTTAAAAAAAAAAAAAAAAAAAAAAAAAAAAAAAAAAAAAAAAAAAAAAAAAAAAAAAAAAAAAAAAAAAAAAAAAAAAAAAAAAAAAAAAAAAAAAAAAAAAAAAAAAAAAAAAAAAAAAAAAAAAAAAAAAAAAAAAAAAAAAAAAAAAAAAAAAAAAAAAAAAAAAAAAAAAAAAAAAAAAAAAAAAAAAAAAAAAAAAAAAAAAAAAAAAAAAAAAAAAAAAAAAAAAAAAAAAAAAAAAAAAAAAAAAAAAAAAAAAAAAAAAAAAAAAAAAAAAAAAAAAAAAACCCCCCCCCCCCCCCCCCCCCCCCCCCCCCCCCCCCCCCCCCCCCCCCCCCCCCCCCCCCCCCCCCTGGGCCGCGCTGACGGCTCTGATCGGCGACGAGGAGCTGCGCGCGCGTTCGGTTGGCCGCCGCCGCGCGCGAGCGCGCCCACGACTTCGGGCTGCCCCGCTGGTATGAGCGGCTGGCGCGGCTGTGGACCGGCCTGGCCACCACGAACCCGGTGGCCCACCCGTCACTGACGGTTGGCTGAGGTCGTCGAGTCCCGCGGAATGTCCAGCGTGGCAATGGGATACATTCCCGAGCCGTCGCGGCCGTCGCGGGCCAGCGCCATGGGCGCGTAGTTCACGACGTGCGAGGCGTCCGGCTTGTGCTGCTGCCAGTCCACGGAGGCGCGCACTGTGTAGTGCCCGGGGGCCAGGCCCGTCAGGTCGATGCGCACTGAGTCTGTGGCCGACGCGGGGACGGGGTCTTCACGAGATTGACTGGAGTCGTCGTGGACCAGCGTCTTGAGGTTGACGGTCGCGGGCATGGTCCGCACCACCGCCCCGGAGACGTCCACCAGCTTGTAGCCCGGGGACCACTGCTCGCTCGCGCCGGCGGAGCCGTAGTTGGTCCAGACTACCGAGATGGTCGCGACCTTGCCGTCAGCGCCTGCGATCCCGGCTGCGCCTCCACCGAGTACTGGTAACCGGCGGCGGCGTTGGCCTGCGCCCACAGCAGATACAGCTTGGGGTCCATCGCGGACGTCGAATCCCGGTCCGCGAAGTTGCCGCTCGACGTCATGGACACGTGGTACCTGATGACGTCGTGCAAGCCCTTCTCGTAGTAGGACCGGGCTCGGTTCCCGACGGCAACCCACACCATTCGCTCACCACCAGCGCCGTCGTCATGCGCTGTTTGAGCGCGTTGACCAGCGGGTCGTTGTTCTTGACGTAATGAGACTCGCTGGATTCTGCCCAGGTCGGCAACGGTGCCTGCACGCCAAGGCAATCCGAGCGGACGCCGACCGGTGCGGACAACTTCTTGGTGACGTCGTCGGCGAGCAGTTGCTTGACGATTTCGGGGTTCTGCGGTGCGACCACCACCTGTGTATGGGGGAAGGCGTTCACGTTTGCCGCCACCAACTGACGAATGGAGTCGGCTGTGATGCTCTGGTCTTTGAATTGGCTGTAATAACCAAGCTTTGCGACGCTGTCTTCCGGCCCGGGCCCGGGCGCCCCGAGATCGTCCCGCAGGTACGCGATGTGGTTCTCGCTGGAATCGCCGTATCCGGAGAACTCGAAAACGCTGAGCCGCTCGTCGCGGTCGTAGCGGCGGCCGAGCGCGGCCAGCAACTCGCCAAAAGCCTTGAGGTAGTTGGGGTCATTCCAGTTGGGCACCACCTGGATCACCCCGGGTGTCGGACTGTTCGGGGGAGAGGTGTAGCTGGTGGATGCCGGTTGCGATCCAGTCGGGCATAGCGGTGTTGGTGTTGTTGGGATAGCGGTTGTTGCAGCACGGGTTGTACGCCAGCACGCGCAGCGTGAGCCGCATGTTCCGGTGGCCGAGCTTGGTCAGCGCGTCGTCGATCACGCTGAAGTCGAACTTGCTATCGTCGGGCGCGTCGGGTGGCAGCGTCCGCGGGTCGACGGGCTGCAGCTGCCGCCACGAGACACGCATGCTGGCGTCGTATGACGCCGGCCAGGCCGGATACCGCTGCTGGGCCGGATTACCTTGCGGGAACAGCGGAATCAGCAGATCCTCGTACTGGCCACGCAGCGGATTGGAGATGTCCTGGACGCTGGGCGGGATGGCCGGACTCACCATCGCCGACAGCGGACCGGGATTGCCCTTGCCGCCGCACCCGTTGAGCAACAACGCCAGGCACGCGAAAGCGACCAGGGTTCTTCTCGTCATCGTCATACGTCCGGTGCTAGATCGCACCCGACGACAACGCCTCGCGGTCGGCCAGAAACGGCATCGGCATCCAGCGCGCGGACAACAACGCCTCCATCGCGGTAGCCGGGACGGGCCTGGACAGCAGATACCCCTGCGCCCGGTGACATCCGTGCTGCATCAACGTCAGGGCGGCGGCGGGGGTCTCGACTCCCTCGGCAACGACCTGCAGGCCAAAGGCTTCGGCAAGCCCGATGATCGCCCGGACGATGGCGAGGTCGCCGGCGTTGGCGCCGAGGTCACGCACGAACCCAGTGTCAATCTTGAGTATGTCGACGGGCAACGACTTCAGATGCGACAGAACGGCGTAACCGGTGCCGAAATCGTCGATGGCGATCTGCACCCCGACATCTTTGAGAGCCGCCAGTGTCTTTCGGGTGGTTTCGATGTCGTGCACCACGGCGCGCTCGGTGATCTCCAGGCAGACGGATCCGGCGTCGATGCCGAACTCGTCGATCGTGTCGGCGACGCTGCGCGCGAAGCCCCGGGTGATCAGCTGAACGGGCGACACGTTGATCCGCAGGGTCGCGCCCAGTCCCACGCCGTTGGATCGCCAGCGGCTGAATTCGGCGCAGGCGCTTCGCATCACCCACCGTCCCAGCTCACCGGCGAGGTTCGTCGACTCGGCGACCCCGATGAACGAGTCGGGCAGCAGCAGCCCCCAGATCGGGTGGCGCCAACGGACCAGGGCCTCGGCCGCCACGATGGCGCCGGTCCACAGATCGACCTCGGGCAGGTAGTGCAGCAACAACGCTTCGCTGTCGATGTCGCCCTGCAGATGGAGTTCGATGTCGTTTCGGAAGGCGCTTTTCAGCGACATGTCGTCGGTGGACATCGCGGCCTGGTTGCCGCCGCCTCGCTTGGCGGTCAGCACGGCCTCGTCGGCCTGGCGCAGCAGTTCGTTGCTGTTGTCGCGCCCGGGCATGCCCACCGCCACCCCAATGCTGACGGTGCGGGTGATCATGTGGCCGCCGATGGCCAACCGCTCGCGCAGCATCGCCCCGAGCCGCCGCGCGAATGACTCGGCGGCCACCGCGGACATTGGCTGGTCGGGGATCACGACGAATTCGTCACCACCCAGGCGGGCAATCATGCTCTGGCCGCCGGCGCACACCCGAATCCGTTGCGCGAACACCCTGATGAACCAGTCGCCGGCAGTATGGCCAAGATAGTCGTTGATGGACTTGAGCCGGTCCAGGTCGAGGTACAAGACGGCGACGGGCCCGGGGCTTCCGGCGGCGAGCCGGTCGGTCAGGTGGGCGACGAGGGCCCGGCGGTTGTAGAGGCCGGTCAGGTCGTCGTGCTCGGCCAGGTAGCGAAGCTTCTCCTCGGCCGCGATGCGCGCCTGCAGCTGGGCGAACAGCGCGGCGACGGCCTCGAGCGTGTTGATTTCTTCCTGTTTCCACTTCCGCGGGCCGAACTTGACGAAGCCGAGAACCCCGGTGGTGGCCTCCCCCGACACCAGAGGCGCGGCGGCGATCGACGGCGCGGCGGTCTCCTTGGCGCCCGCGACCCAGCGCTGAAACGAGCGGTTCGCCTGATCCGTACGGATCACAACCGGCTTCCGGCCGTGCTCGCACTCCGCGAGAACCGGGTCGGCGCTGGTGAAGTGGACCACGGCCAGCGGGTCCGGGTCCGGGACGTTCACCCGCGGCGGCCACTCCGCCACCAGCACTGACGCCCGAATGTCGTGGTCGTGGTGTCGCAGGAAGCTGGCGTCCAGGTCGAACTGCTCGACGAGCTGCGCGAGGGCCCGTTCACTCACCCGAGTGGCCGTCGCAGCGGTGGCCTCCATCAGCTGGGTGGCCACGGACGTGACGGCGAGATCCAGGCTGCGGGGCACTGGCTCCTCCGGTAGGGACGGTCCCGGCCGGGCTTGGCCTTCTCGGCGGCCCGGTCAGGGGGATGGTCGTCTTCACGATGTGCCTCTTCCCACGCACAGCCACATGCGAGGAATAAGGCCCGGATTGCGCGGGATGCCCGTGACAGTTCGCCCAGGACAAGCCATGAATCGGTGTAGCGCAGCGTAACATGCGCGGGGCTGCGTGATCGGCGATCAGAAAGAGCTGCAGGGCGGTTGAACCAGGCTGACGAGCCCAAGTGCTGCCGCCACCCTCAGAGCACCGTAGATGTTCGTGGCACGCTCGGCCAGCGCTGGCTCGCGCCGCCCCTGGCCCCCGCCTCTTCTGGCGCCCGAGTATTGGATTCCCCAGCGCCTCGACGACTCCCGCGTGGACGTCCGGCAGGTCGTCATCGCTGTGCGACCCGAACCGGATCTCGCTCGACATCGGCGCCGACGTCGGCGAGTTCACGATCGCGATGCTGCCGTCGTCGCAGTCGGTGATCGCGTTCGAGCCCCGGCCGGCCCAGGCATCCGACCTGGCGTCGATGTTCGCCGCGGTCGGGGCGGCGGTGCGGGTCGAGGCGGTGGCCCTGTCGGACACGCCGGGCGTGACGGCGATGCGGGTGCTCGAGTCCGACCCGGGCCGCAGCACCATCGACGCCGCCAACGCCCTCGGCGACGCCGACAACGGCGCGGTCCGGACGATCGACGTGCCCGTCCAGCGGCTCGACGACCTGCCGCTCGACGACGTGGGCCTGATCAAGATCGACGTCGAGGGGCACGAACTGGCCGTGCTGCGCGGCGCCACCGCCACGCTGACGCGCAACAGGCCGACCGTGGTGGTGGAAGCCGAGGAACGCCATCACCCCCACGCCGTCGCCGCCATCACCGAGTTCCTGGCCAGGCTCGGCTACGCCGGGTACTTCGACATCGGTGCCGCCCGCCACCCCATCGACGAGTTCGACGCGGCCCGCCACCAGGATCCGGCGAACATCGGCACGTCGGCGGACGGCTGGGAGGCCCGCGGCGTCTACGTCAACAACTTCCTTTTCCTCCGTCAGGGGCGACCTTTTCCTCCCGGAGGGGCGACCTTTTCCTCCCGGAGGGGCGACCTTTTCTCCCGGAGGGGCGACCTTTTCCTCCCGGAGGGGCGACCGAGCGGCCGCCGCGTGAGACATCTCACAGTGGGGGTTGGGGTGTCACGATTCGCGCGGCAGCGGTGTCTGGGTGGCATATGCCCGCGAATAATAAGGAGACCGCCATGACCGCCACCCCGAAAACTCACGTCGTCGTCGTCGGCGGCGGATACGCTGGAACCCTCGCCGCCAACCATCTGCGGCAGCGCCCGGACGTCGAGATCACCGTCGTAAACCCCCGTCCCGTCTTCGTCGAGCGGATTCGCCTGCACCAAGTGGTCGCCGACACGGGCGCCGCGACCGTCGACTACGACTCGCTGCTGGGCGACGGGATTCGGCTGGTCGTCGACAGCGCCGAGCGCATCGCTGCCGGGCGGCGGCATGTCCACCTCGGCTCGGGTATCGAGCTGGACTACGACTACCTGATCTACGCCGTCGGCAGCTTCGGCGCGCCCAGCAGCGATTGCGCTTGCCGGGCGCCGCCGAATTCGCCCACTCCGTGGCCGATCTCGAAAGCGCGCTGCGCCTGCGGCACGCGCTGGCCGACCTGCGGCCGGACGCACCGGCGGCGGTGGTCGGCGGCGGGCTGACCGGCATCGAGTTGGCCGCTGAGCTGGCCGAGCGCGGACGCCCGGTGACCCTGATCTGCGGGGCGCAGCTCGGCCCGTCGCTGAGCCACCGGGGGCGGCGTTCGGTGGCCAAGCGCCTGCTTCGTCTCGGGGTCGACGTGCGGGACGGCGCTGCGGCGATCGAGGTGCTTCACAACGTGGTGGCGCTCAGCGACGGCACTGCGGTGCCCAGCGCGGTGACGGTGTGGACGGCGGGATTTGCGGTGCCGGACCTGGCCGCACGCAGCGGGCTGAGCACCGATGCCGTCGGCCGCCTGGTCACCGACGAGACGCTGACGAGCGTCGACGACGACCGTGTCGTCGCCGCGGGCGACGCCGCCGCACCGTCGGGCCAACCGCTGCGGATGAGCTGCCAGGCCGCCGGGCCGCTGGGTGTCCAAGCCGCCAACACCGTGCTGAGCCGGATCGCCGGGGAGACACCCGCCGCGCTGAGTCAAGCGTTCGCCGGCCAGTGCATCAGCCTCGGCCGCGGCGACGCGGCGGTGCAGCCCACCCGAAGGGACGACACGCCGCTCAACCTGGTGTTGGGGGGCCGCGCAGCGGCCTCGGTCAAGGAGGCGATCTGCAAGGGCACGTTGTGGGCGATCCGGCGCGAGGCCGCCAAGCCCGGCTCCTACCTCTGGCTCAAGGGCGGCCGGCGGCACGGCGTCGTGCCTTCAGGCCCGCGGGCCGCGCTCCGATGACGTCGGCCGGCGAGGAGCACATCGCACGGTTCACCGTGCTGCGGCCGCTGGTTCACCATCCCTACAACCTCTCCCACCACCGACGACGTGCGCAGGACAGCTACCTCGCTCGTCGTCGACCTGCACCTCCACACAGTCCTATCTGCCCCTCACCCGGCAGTGCTAAGCTGCGGGCCGGCGCCCGCCCCGGCGAGAGACTGCCGCCGCTGCACACTCGACGCCCCCTCCCCTCGTCTCGTCGTTCGTCCATGCTTCTGCTGGCGCTGTCCCGACGACGCGGTGTTCGTGCTCCGCGAGGTGTTCGGCTTCGACTTCGGCGAGATCGCCGCCGCGTCGCAGCCCGCGGCGACCGTCGCAGGTCGCCATCGGCCCGCGACACGTGCGGCACGGCGCGAGGTTCGAGGCCACCGACCCGCAGCGCAAGCCGAGATCACCGCCCAGTTCCTGCAGACGGCGGCCGGCGGCGACGTACCGGCCCTGATGCCCTACTGGCCCCGGACGCCACCTGGACGGCCGACAGCGGCGGCAGGTCAGCGCGGCCCGCCGGCCGGTGTCGGCGCCGCGCGGTGGCCGCGGCAGTCGCCGGCCTGTGCGCAAGGCCGGGCCGGCCCTGCGCATCGAGATCGTGACCTGTAACAGCGCACCCGCCGCGCTGTTCTACCTGACGACGCCTCGAGGGGTGGTCACGTGGAGTCAGCGGAGACAAGATCACCAACTTCTACGTGATGCGCAATCCCGACAAGCTGGCGACTGCGACGGGCGCGCGGATCAGCGCGCTCCCCATGTCCCGAGGTGCGGTAACCGCCCGCTCTGCCAAGCTAAGGCGGTGCGAATCGACCGGCTCGGCGACCTCGGCGCCGCACCCCGGGTGCTGCGCGCGGTCGGTGACGCCACCGCCCAGGTGGGCCTCCCGCCGCCCGCGGCGCTCACCGGGGAGTGGTTCGGGGCGCTGGCGGTGATCGCGCCGAGCCTCTCGGTGCAACCGGTGTCCGCTAGCGACGCGTTCCCGGCGTCGCCCCGCTGCGACGAGCCCGCCGGCCCCGACCCGCACGCGGTAGGCGGTGGCTGGATGGGTTACCTGTCCTACCCCGACCCGGCGGCCGACGGTCTGCCGCACCGGATTCCGGAAGCCGCCGGCGGCTGGACCGACTGCGTGCTGCGCCGCGACCCGGCCGGGGACTGGTGGTTCGAGAGCCTCTCCGGCGCCTCGATGCCCGGCTGGCTCGAACGCGCGCTGGCGGCGAGCCCGGCGCCGGCGCGCGAGTGCCGGATCGATTGGGGTTCCCCGGACCGGGCGGCACACCACGGCGGGGTGCTGGCCTGCCTGGATGCGATCGCGGCCGGCGAGGTTTACCAGGCGTGCGTCTGCACGCAATTCAGCGGGACGGTCGTTGGGGCTCCGCTCGACTTCTTCGTCGACGGCGTCGCGCGCACCTCCCCCGCGCGAGCCGCTTACCTGGCCGGATCTTGGGGCGCGGTGGCTTCGCTGTCACCGGAGCTCTTCCTGCGGCGGCGCGGGCCGGTCGTGACGTCCAGTCCGATCAAGGGCACGCTGCCGCTGGATGCGTGGCCGTCGGCGCTGCGGGCCTCCGCGAAGGACGTGGCCGAAAACATCATGATCGTGGACCTGGTCCGCAACGACCTGGGCCGGGTGGCGGTCACCGGCACCGTCACGGTGCCCGAGCTGCTGGTCGTGCGGCGCGCGCCCGGGGTGTGGCATCTGGTGTCCACCGTCTCGGCGCAGGTCCCGGTCGACCTGCCGACGTCGTCGCTGCTGGAGGCCGCCTTCCCGCCCGCTTCGGTCACCGGCACACCGAAAACGCGCGCGCGCCAATTGATTTCGCAATGGGAGCCCAACCGGCGCGGGCTCTACTGCGGCGCGATAGGTTTGGCCTCGCCGGTGGCGGGTTGCGAGCTCAACGTCGCCATCCGCACCGTCGAGTTCGACGCCGCGGGCAACGCCGTGCTCGGCGTCGGCGGGGGCATCACCGCCGACTCCGATCCGGACGCCGAGTGGGAGGAATGCCTGCACAAGGCGTCCCCCATCGTCGGGCTGTCGCGCATCGCGCCCGCCGGGGCGCGCCGTTAACCGACAGCGGTCCAATAAGCTGCGGTTTTGGGATAACGACCGCATCGCGGGCCGGTTGCGTTTAAGCTCGGACCATTGATTCGCGCAGATCGCGAGTCGACTGCCAGATGGGGTCTTGTCATGAGAATCGCGCTAATTGGCGCCGCGGCATCCGCCCTGCTCGGTGGCACGCTGGCGGTTACGCCCCTGACCTCGGTCAGCACACCGCTGCCGCCGGGCGGGACGTGCGGCGGTGGCGCGAAGTGCGAGCGAGTGGCCTCGGTGCTGATGCCCGAGACGCCGAGACCTGTCCCCGAGGCGGCACCGGTAACCATCTCTCCGGCCGCCGATGCGGCAGCGCCCGGGCAGCCCGGCGGACCGGGCGGCCCCGTGGCCAGCCGCGTCATGCCCGGCGCGGCGTCCGGCGGGGGAGGCGGCGGCGGCTCGTCGGCCGGCGCCTTGCCGCCGATCGACCCCAGCATGCTCGGTGGCCTGGCGGATCCGCTCGGCATCGCCAACCCGGCGGCCTTCCTGCCCGGCCTGGGCGGCCTGGCCGCCCTACCCTCTGGAGCCGGCGTCGCCGGGGCGATCGTCGGCCCCCTCATGGCCATCCCAGGCACCCTCACTGGCTTGGCAACTGGCGCCATCAGCAGTTTGAGCAGCCTGGCCTTCACGTATCATCTTGCTGCAAACGACAGGCATCCTGCCCCAAAACCTGGGCCTCCCCGGCCTCAGCCTCCCTGGGCTGTCGTCGCTCAACCTCTCCTCGCTGTCGGCGTTGGGCCTCCCCTTGCTGGCGGGGTTGAGCCTGCCCTCGGTGCCGGGGATAGGCCTGCCCTCCCTGCCGGGGATCGGGATACCGTCGCTGCCGGGGATCGGGATACCGTCGCTGCCGGGGATCGGGATTCCTGCGCTCGCCGCCGCGGCGGCGCTGCCCGCGGTAACCGGAGGCATCAACCCCGCGTTGCTGGCGGCGGCGGCCCTTCCCGGCGTGCCGAGCCTTCCTGGGCTCCCCCCGCTCCCCGGGATACCGGGCGGTGACCCTTCGGCGCTGGCCGCCGCGGCGCTGCCACTGCTGGCCTCTGCGCCGGGGCTGCCCGCGGGCCTCCCGGCCGGCCTACCCGCGCTCCCGGCGCCGCCGCCCCTGCCGGCCGGTCTCCCGGCGCCGCCGCCCCTGCCAGCCGGTCTCCCGGCGCCGCCGCCCCTACCCGCCCGGCTACCCGCGCCTCCGCCCCTGCCCGCGCTGCCCCCGTTGCCGGCGCCGCCGCCGATCCCGTCTCACCAGTGCGTGGGCGGCTTCGGCCCGATCGGGTTCTGCACGCCGTAACGTACGCCCGTTCAGCTCACTCGCGGCGCGATTGCACCACCGCGTCGTAGAGCTGCCGCGAGCGCACGCCCGGGTGCGCCGCCGCCACCTCCGCGCAGGCGTCCTTCACGCGCGCACCCGCCGCGACACGCTGCTCGACCCGCGCCACCAGGGACGGGACGTCGGCGCGAGGCGTCGCGCCGGCCAGGACGACGGTGATCTCGCCGAGCACGCCGTCGGCGGCCCACGCCGCCAACTCTTCGAGCGATCCCCGCACCACTTCCTCGTGCACCTTGGTGAGCTCGCGGCAGACCGCCGCCCGGCGCTCGCCGCCCAGTTGCTCGACGGCGTCGCCCAGACACGCGGGCAACCGGCGCGGCGATTCGAAGAACACACAGGTGCGCCGCTCGTCGCTCAGCGATGCCAGCCAGGTTCGGCGAGCAGCCTTCTTGCGGGGGGCGAATCCCTCGAAACAGAATCTCTCCGACGGCAGACCGGAAACGGCCAGCGCCGTCGTCACCGCCGATGGCCCGGGCAGGCACTGCACCGGCAGGCCCGCGTCCACGCACGCCGCCACCAGGCGGTAGCCGGGATCGCTGATCACCGGCATGCCGGCGTCGCTGACCACCAGCACGGTCGCCCCCGCATTGATCGCGTCGATCAGCGGCTCCACCCGCGCGGCCTCGACCCGGTCGAACAGGCTGAGGACCCGCCCGCCGATCCGGACCTGTAGCGCCGCGGCCAGGGTTCGCACGCGGCGGGTGTCCTCGGCGGCCACCACGTCGGCGCGGCCCAGCGCGTCGACCAGGCGCGGCGAGGCGTCCGACGGCTGGCCCAGCGGCGTCGCGGCCAGCAATAGGCGCCCAACGGTCATGACGGACAGCTTACGATCGACACGATGACCGCCCCGCCCCGCGAAACCCTCGTCGCCGAGCAGGAGCGTGTCGTGCCCGCCGTCAGCCCCGGGCCTCTGGTCCCGGTGGCCGATTTCGGGCCCACCGACCACGTCCGCGGCTGGGTCGTCACGGGCGTGATCACCGTGCTGGCCGCGGTGACGCGCTTTTTGAATCTGGGCTCACCGACGGACGCCGGCACACCGATCTTCGACGAGAAGCACTACGCGCCCCAGGCATGGCAGGTGCTGCACAACCACGGGGTGGAGGACAACCCCGGGTTCGGGCTGGTCGTGCACCCCCCGGTCGGGAAGCAGTTGATAGCACTCGGCGAGGCGATCTTCGGCTACGGCGGAGTGGGCTGGCGGTTCACCGGTGCCCTGCTGGGCGTGATCATGGTCGCTCTGGTGGTGCGGATCGTCCGGCGGATCAGCCGCGCGACCCTGGTCGGCGCCATTGCCGGGGTGCTGGTCATCTGCGACGGAGTGAGCTTCGTCGCCGCACGCACCGCGCTGCTCGACGGCTTCCTCACCTTCTTCGTGGTCGCCGCGTTCGGTGCGCTCATCGTCGACCGCGACCAGGTCCGCCAGCGGATGCACGGCGCGCTGCTGGCCGGCCGCAACGCCGAAACCGTGTGGGGTCCGCGGCTGGGCGTGCGCTGGTGGCGCTTCCTGGCGGGGGTCCTCCTCGGATTGGCTTGCGCCACAAAGTGGTCCGGGCTCTACTTCGTGGTGTTCTTCGGCGCGATGTCGGTGGCCTTCGACGTCGCGGCGCGGCGTCAGTACCAGGTGACCAGGCCGTGGGCGGGGGCGCTGCGGCGTGACCTGATCCCGACCGCCTACGCGCTGGTGTTCATTCCGGTGGCGGTGTACCTGGCCAGCTACGCGCCGTGGTTCGCGTCCGAAACCGCCATCGACCGCCACGAAGTGGGGCAGACGATCGGTGCCCATTCGGTCGTGCCGCTCCCGGACGCCGTTCGGTCCCTGTGGTACTACAGCGCCAAGGCGCTGCAATTTCATGCGGGGCTGACGAATGCGGCCGGTAACTACCACCCCTGGGAATCGAAGCCGTGGAGCTGGCCGATGTCGTTGCGGCCCGTGCTTTATGCCATCGACCAGCAGAACGTGCCCGGCTGCGGCGCGCAGTCGTGCGTCAAGGCGGAGATGATGGTCGGCACCCCCGCCATGTGGTGGGTGGCGGTGCCGGTGCTTTTCTATTCGGCCTGGCGGATGCTGGCGCGCCGCGACTGGCGGTACGCGGTGGTATTGACCGGTTACTGCGCCGGGTGGCTGCCCTGGTTCGCCGACATCGATCGGCAGATGTACTTTTTCTATGCGGCGACCATGGCGCCGTTCCTGGTGATGGCCATAGCTCTGATATGCGGCGATATCCTCTACTCCCCCAGCCCTGCTGGTTGGAGTCCGGGCCAACGCTCCGAGCGGCGCACGCTCGGACTGATCGCGGTGTCCTGCTACGTGGCTTTGGTGGTGACCAACTTCGCCTGGCTGTTCCCGGTGCTCACCGGCCTGCCGATCTCCCAGCAGACGTGGAACATGGAGATCTGGTTGCCCAGCTGGCGGTAGCCTTGCCGCCCTGTGTGCCGCCGAGATTGCCTCAGTGGTCGCGATCCGGGCGTCATCCACAGCCGTGATGGCAATGTGGGCGAGCTATCGCTCCGCGTCATCCGGCAGCATCATCGGGCACGGATCACGTGTACCTGCCGAAGAATGCGCCGCGGTCGCTGCGGGACAACATCCACGCGGCATGGCTGTGGTCGGGCCGTCGGGCAATCATCGCGGGTCGTGCCGCCGCCGCGCTCCACGGAGCCAAATGGCTGGACGACCTCATACAGATTGAGATCGTCGGACCGTTCAACCATGCGCCGCCCGGCATCATCGTTCGCCGAGAATGGATCGACGACGAGGACTTGGTCGCATTCGGCGACGTGCTGGTGACGAATCCCGCGCGCACCGCGTTCGATCTGGCCCGGCACCTGCCTCGCGGCGGGGCGCAATCACCGAAGGAAAGCTGGTTGCGGCTCGCCCTCATCGACGCGGGCCTGCCGAGGCCAGTCACGCAGATCCGCGTCAGCGACGGACCATTCGTGGCCTACCTGGACATGGGGTGGGAAGAGCCGATGGAGGCCCTGGAATACGACGGCGACCACCACCGCAGCGACCGGCGACAGTACGTGAAGTACATTCGGCGGGCCGAGATGGTCTATCGCCTCGGCTGGCACGTGATCAAGGTGATCAACGAGGACCACCCGAACGACGTCGTCCAGTGGGCGCGCGACGCGCTCAACCGTCGCCGCCATACGCCGAGATTGCCGTGACGGTCGTGATTCGGGCGGGCAGCCACAGCCATGGCGGCAATCTCGGCGTCAAACGGGGTCGCGCGCGACGGGACAGGACATGCAGCGCGGGCCCCCGCGACCGGTACCCAGCTCGGAGCCCGCGATCGTGAGGACTTCGATGCCCGCCTCCTCGAGGCGGGTGTTGGTCTGGACGTTGCGCTCGTAGGCGACCACGACCCCGGGCGCCAACGCGAGGGTGTTGTTGCCGTCGTCCCACTGCTCCCGCTCGGCGACGACCGGGTCCAGACCGGTGTCGATGACCCGCAGCTTGTCGATTCCCATCGCCTTGGCCGCGGCCTCACGAAACGGCGCCTCATCGCTGATGGTCACCCCGCCCGGCGTGCGCTCGATGGTGAACGCCGAGAGCGTGTCGACGACGTTCGCGTACATCACGACCGCGTCGGTGTCGACCATCGTGCACACCGTGTCCAGGTGCATCTGGGCGCGCCGCTGGGCGATCGGCACCGCCAGCACCGTGTGCGCCAGGCCATCGCCGAAAAGGCTGCGCGCCAAGGCTTCCGCACCGGCCGGTGTGGTGCGCTCCCCGACCCCGACCGCCAGAACGCCGGGGGCGAGCAGCAGCACGTCGCCACCCTCGACGGGGGCGGTGCGCGACTCGTAGGCCCGCCGCACACCGGTGAACCGCGGGTGATGGGCGTAGATCAGATCGGTCAACGACGTTTCCCGGGCCCGCGCCCGCAGCGCCAGCGTCGGGATCACCACCCGCGGCCCGACCCAGATCGACGAGTCGCGGGTGAACACCAGGTTCGGCAGGGGATCGATGACGAAATCCGCCCCGTGGTGCATGCGCAGCACCAGCGAAACTTCGGTGCGGGCGTCCGAGGGCAGCTCGTTGAACGTCATGCCGGCCATCAGCACCTGAGCCAACCTGCCGGGCTCCAGGCTCCGCAGGTAGGCCGATAGCTCCTGCGCCAGCGGCGCTCCGAGCCGTCGCGCGTCCACCGCCGCGGCGACGCCTTGCATCCGGGCGGCGCCGCTGTGATGCAGCGCCTCGGTCAGCAGCTCCGACAGCAGCAGCACCTCCACGCCGCGCGACCCGAGCAGCTCGGTGAACCGGTCGTGTTCCTCCTGCGCGCGAGCGACCCAGGGCAGCCCGTCGAAGAGCAGCTGGTCGAGGTTGCGCGGATTGAGCCGCCGCAGCTCGGCGCCGGGACGATGCACGATCACCACCCGCAGCGCGCCAACCTCGGAATTGGTGCCCAACTCGACAGCGCCCACAGTGCAAACCGTAGCCGCCCGCCCCGCGGCGCCCCCGCCGTCGAACTGGTGTGCGATAAAATGGCGGCGTGGAGATCGCGGTCCAGGACTCCCTGTTCCAGCACACCGAGCGCAGGGATCTCGGTGACGGCGCGTTCCTCGAGATGCGCGCCGGGTGGCTGACGGCTGCCGACGAGCTCCTCGGCGCCCTGTTGTCGGGGGTGCCGTGGCGGACCGAACGCCGCCAGATGTACGACCGGGTGGTCGACGTGCCCCGGCTCGTCAGCTTTCACGACCTGGCGGTCGAGGATCCACCGCATCCGATGCTGGCGCGACTGCGGCGCCGGCTCAACGACATCTACGCCGGCGAGCTCGGCGAGCCCTTCACCACGGTCGGGTTGTGCTGCTACCGCGACGGCAGCGACAGCGTCGCCTGGCACGGCGACACCATCGGGCGCAGCAGCACCGAGGACACCATGGTGGCCATCGTCAGCCTGGGCGCCACCCGCACCTTCGCGATGAGGCGGCGCGGCTCAGGACCTCGTGGCCCGTCGCTGCGGCTGCCGCAGTCCCACGGCGATCTGCTGGTGATGGGCGGGTCATGCCAGCGCACCTGGGAGCACTCCGTGCCCAAGACGTCCGCGCCGACGGGTCCGCGCGTCAGCATTCAGTTCCGGCCACGCGGCGTGCGTTAGGTTCGGACGGCCTTGACCGCCTTGACGAGTAGGTCGCGGGCGCGTTGGGTGTCGATCGGGACGACCGGCTGATCCGGGACGACCAGCGGGTTGGCCACCACGATCACCTGGTAGTCGCCGAATTGCGCCGAATAGTCGTACAGTTCGCCGGTGCGGGCTCCGCCCTGGGTCACCGCCTGCAACACCCGGTGCACGCCCAGCGTTTGCGCCCCGTCGATGCGCGGCGCGTCGACCACCTCCATGCCGCCTCGCACCTGGGGCCCCGAGAAGGCGATCTTGGCGCAGTCTTTACCGGGGTCGTTGAACGGCAAGGCTTTTGACGTCTCCACGGCGATGACGACGAACCGGTTGCCCTTTCCTTCCGCGGAGACGGCGGCCATGTTGCCCTGCAGGTCGGGCGGCATCTCCGGCCCGACGGCCGCTTTCGCGCAGTTCGCGGGATCGAAGGTCAGCCCCTCCGGCAGCTTGCGGGAGGAGAAGAACTTCGGGTCGATCGCGCGTTCGGTGATGTCGGTGACCTTGAACTCCGGCCCGAAGCTCGACTTGACGTCGGCGACCTTGCCGATGTCGACCTTGGTGGCGGCCTGTCTCGGTCCCCGGTGAGCAGCCGGCGAGCACGCACACGGATGCGGTCACCAGCACCATCTTGAACACCGGGGCCAATCTACCCAAGGCGGATGCTCAACCACGCAACGTGGACACCGTTTTGACGAGCAAATCGGCGGCGAACTGCGGCGGCAACGACGGGACCGCTGAACCCGGGTCGGTGGTCAGTGTGGTGAATGCGTAGTAGTTGCCCAGGTACGCGGCGAAGGTGTATGTCTTGGAGTCGATTTGGGTTCCCGATTCGACCGACGATCTGGTCTCGGCCACCATGCCGACGGTTTCGGCGTCGTCGACGCGCGGCGCCGCGGTCAGGGCGGATGCTCGCGTGGGTGTGCCCTGCGCTCATGGACCATCGGCCGCACGCCGCGGTCAGGTGGTGGTCGAGTTCGGTGGGTTCGGGCAACGCCACCACCACCGCGTCGACGATGCCGCCCGCGCCCGAGGCGGACACGCCCTGGGCGGGTCCATCGCGTCCGTTGCCGGGGTCGGCGAGGGCGGCGCATTCCGGCGGCGTGACCTCGATGGCCGCCGCGCTGGCGGGAAGGCCCCAGATCACCTTGGGTGACGCCGAGGCGGGCATGGCGGTGGTCACTTCGTAACCGGGCGGCAGGTCGCGGACGACGCGTTTGATGTGGGACGGGTCGACGGTCGCCCGATGGGTCGGCGGCGATTTCGCGGTCGAGGCCGACGGTGGCGGTGCGGGCGGATGCGCGCAGGCGGCCGCGAGCGCTACCGCGGCCATCAGCACGCGGATCCGAAATGGCCGCATGCGGCGTTCATATCACGAGCCGCCGCCCCGCCGGCGCCGTTCAGCCGACCGCCTCGATCACCTGGCGGGACACGCGGTGGATCTGCTCGGCCATGTCGCGGCGAATGATCAGGTCGCGCCCGTGGGGCACGTCGATGACGGTCGTGATGACGCCCACGTCCTCGCGCTGCCAGACCGCGCCGTAGTGGTCCAGGATCGCGCGCATCGGCACGTTGTCGGAAAGCATTCGCGCAGAGAACTTTTCGACCCCGTTGGCGCGGGCGGCGATGGCGAGCGCGTTGATCAGGAAAGTGCCAATCCCCCGGCCCTGGTAGGCGTCGGCGACGGTGAACGCGATCTCGGCGACCGTGGGGTCACGGTCGTCGCGAACGAAGCGGGCGTCGGCCACGGGATCGTCGCCGTCGATCACCACCCAGACGAAGTGGTCGACGTAGTCGACCTCGGACAGGTAATGCATCAATGCCGGCGTCGGCAGCCGCGCCGACATGAAGCGCCGATACAGCGTCTCGCTGGAGAAGTAGACGTGCCCGTGCACGGTCCGCTCGGTGTCGCCCGGAAGCACCGGGCGCAACATCAGGTGGCTTCCGTCGCCGACCCGGATCGGGATGGGGGTGATGAAGGCGGCCAGACGCTGGCGGACGGTGCGCAACAGCCGCGGCATGACGGCGGGGATGTGCACCAACCGGGCGAACGCGTCGCTGTCGCCGATCCACCCGGTCAGCGGTTCGGCGGTGATGACGGTCGCGGTGCGCGGGATGCCCCGCAGCAAGGCGATTTCCCCGACGATCATGCCGGGCGACGCCTGCCCGACCGCCACCACGCCGTCGTCGCCGGCGTGCGTGATCTCGGCGGTGCCGGACGAGATGAGCAGGAATGAGACGGGCTGCTCGCCCTGCTGCATCAGCACCTGGCCGGCGTCGGCGCGCAAGGGCTCAACCGAGGCCGCCAACGGGACGAGGTCCTCGAGGGGGCATCCCTCGAAGATGTCCATCGCCGCCAGCTCTTCAGCCCGCGCGCCGGTCAGTTC
>CAWGPS010000028.1:0-17732 GCA_963824505.1 uncultured Actinomycetota bacterium | reverse complement strand
TACCCCAGCGACGCCAGCCCGCGCACCAACTGGTCGACCTCGGCCGTCGTCGAGTAGTGCGCCAGCCCGACGGTGACCGCACCCCCGATGTCGTTGACGCCCAGCACCTCGAGCGCTCGAGAGCTCTCGTTCGACACGGCCAGGATCCCGTTGTCGGCCAGGCGTTGCACCACCCGCTCGGCGGGCACCTCGTGCAGGGCGAAGCTGACCACCGGGATCCGCACTTCGGGCCGCCCGATCACCATCACCAGCGGCAACGACCGCAACGACACCATCAGGTAGTCGAAGATCCGGTTCAGGTACGCGCCCGCCGACTGCATCGACAGCGACAGGCGTTCGCGTCGGCTGCCGCGAGCGGATTCGTCCAGTGCGGCAAGGTATTCGATGCTGGCGACCACGCCCGCCAGCAGGCCGTACTGATGTGCCCCGAGTTCAGCCGCGCCGGACCGGTGGCATGCGGGTCCGGGCGAGATCGAGCCGAAAGAGTTGAGCAACGCGGGATCCCGGAAGACGACAGCCCCGATCGGCGGCCCGCCCACGCCTGAGCGTTGACCGCGACCACGTCCGCGTCGGTCTCGTTGACGTCGAGCAGCCGGTAGGGCGCGGCGGCGGAATGGTCGACCACCACCAGCCCGCCCACGTCGTGCACGAGCTTGGTCATGGCCCGCAGGTCGGTCACCGTGCCCAGCGTCGCCGACGCGGACGCCACCGCGACCAGCCTGGTCGACTTGCTGATGAGGCTCTCCCATTGCCACGTCGGCAATTCCCCGGTCTCGATGTCGACCTCGGCCCATTTCACCTTGGCGCCGTAACGGTGCGCCGCCCGCAGCCACGGCGCGATGTTCGCCTCGTCGTCCAAGCGGCTGACGACCACTTCGTAGCCGAGGCCCGCCCGCGAGGACGAGGCCTCGGCCAGCGAGGCCAACAGGATCGCGCGGTCTGCACCCAGGACCACGCCGGCCGGATCGGCGTTGAACAGGTCGGCCACCGCCGCGCGGGCGCATCCAGCACGGCGGCGCTGCGTTGCGACGACGGGTGCGCGCCGACGGCGCGAGGCCCGGATCGGCGAAAAGCCGTCGACACGGTGGTGGCCACCGAGTCGGGAATCAGCATCCCCGCCGGCGCGTCGAAGTGCACCCATCCGTCACCCAGCGACGGATGGAGTCCGCGCACCCGGGCGACGTCATAAGCCATGCCAGCCACCTTAAAGCTTCCGCATTTCGGGTGAAATCTGCGACGGTAGCGAGTACCCGGAGAGGCCCCCGCGGTCCTGGCCAGAGCGGCCTCCCGAGCCAGGTCACCCGGGCAGCCATACTAGTCGAGTGGGCTTGTGGTTCGGAACGCTGATCGCCTTGTTCCTGCTGATCGCACCCGGGACGATCGTCGCACGAATCAGCCAGCTAACGTGGCCGGTCGCCGTGGCGGTCGGCCCGGCGCTCACCTACGGCGTGGTGGCGCTGGCGATCATTCCCTACGGCGCAATCGGAATCCCGTGGAACGGTTGGACGGCCCTGGCCGCACTCGCGACGGTGTGCCTGGTGATGACGGGTCTGCAGCTATTGCTCGCCCGCTACCGCGACACGGAAGAAGATGCGCGCGGGATCGGCCGCGGACCGGCGACCGCGGTCGCGGCCGGTGTGCTCCTGGGTGCGCTGTTGATCATGTGGGCTGCCTATCGCGGCCTGACCCACTGGGAGTCCGTCCCGAGCACCTGGGACGCGGTCTGGCACGCCAACGAGGTGCGCTTCATCCTCGACACGGGTCAGGCCTCGTCGACGCACATGGGTGAGCTGCGCAACGTGGAAACGCACCAGGCGCTGTACTACCCGTCTGTCTTCCACGCCCTGACGGCGGCTTTCTGTCAGCTCACCGGCGCGGCCCCGACCACCGGCTACACCCTGAATTCGGTGGCGGCATCGGTCTGGCTGTTCCCGTCCAGCGCGGCGGTGCTCACCTGGCATCTGGCGCGTCCGCTGAGCCGCCAGTGGCGCGCCGCCGGGCTCACCGCCACCGCAGCGGCGCTTTCGGCGTCGTTCACCTCGGTGCCCTACGTGGAGTTCGGCGTCGCCGCGATGCCCAACCTGGCGGCCTACGGGGTCGCGGTGCCCACGTTCGTGTTGATCACCTCGACGTTGCGGCACCGCGACCGCCTCCCGGCGGCCGTGCTGGCCCTGGTCGGGGTGTTTTCGCTGCACCTGACCGGCGGGTTCGTCGTCATCCTGTTCCTGCTGGCCTGGTGGCTGCTGAACGCGTTGTGGCATCCGGTGCGCGGGCGCGTCGCCGACGTGCTCACGCTGGCGGCGGTGGTCGCGCCGACGGCGCTGATCCTGGCACCACAATTCCTCGGGGTGCTCAAGCAGGCCGACATCATCGCCGGGCATGCGTTCCCCAGCTTTAAGAGCGTCAAGCAGGGGGTCGTCGACGCGCTGCTGCTGCACACCCGCCACCTCAACGACTTCCCGATCCAGTACTGGCTCGTGGTCCTGTCGTACGTGGGCATGGCGATCCTGCTGTACAAGCGAATCTGGTGGCCGCCCGCGGCCTGGCTGGTCGTGACGGTGGCGACCATCTACTCCGGGGCGCCGTTTCGCAATCCGGTCGGCCGCGCGATCGAGGAGTTCAGCCAGTTCTTCTACAACGACCCGCGACGGCTGACGGCCGTGGTGACCATGCTGCTGACGCCGATGGCGGGCATCGCGTTGTTCGCAACGGTCATGCTGGCGCTCGCCGGCGCCAAGCGACTCACCGACCGTTTCAGGCCCCAGCCCGCCACGATGTGGGCCCCCGCCGCGGCGGTCCTGCTGGTGCTGGCCACCGTGCTCACCGCCCGGCACTACCTCTACCGGCACATCGTGTTGTTCGGCGACAAATACGACTCGGTCATGATCGATCGGCGTGACCTCATGGCGATGGCCTACCTGGCCACGCTCCCGGGCGCACATGACACCGTGATCGGCAACTCCAACATCGACGGCACCGCCTGGATGTACGCGGTGGCCGACCTGCACCCGCTGTGGACTCACTACGACTTCCCGCAGCAGACCGGCCCTGGCTATTACCGGTACATCTTCTGGACCTCCGCGCGCAAGGGCGTGTCCGATCCGAAAGTGGTCGAGGCGATCAAGGCGCTCAATATCCGGTACATCTTGACCAGCACGCCCAACGTCCGCGGGTTTGCCACACCCGACGGACTAGTGTCACTCGATAAGTCGATGTCGTGGTCGTTGATCTACGACAACGGTGGCGCCCGGATTTTCGAGTGGCGCGGAAACGCCGCGACGCAACACTCTTAGCACGACCCTGAGGACGATCAAGGATGGATGGTGAAGGTTGAGCACCGGCAACGACGATGACGGCATCGAGATCATCGGTGGGGTCGATCCGCGGGTCCTCGCGGCGCACGACGATGACGACGACGAACGCTCGCTGACCGACCTGGTCGAGCAGCCGGCCAAGGTGATGCGGATCGGCACCATGATCAAGCAGTTACTCGAGGAGGTGCGCGCCGCACCGCTGGACGAGGCCAGCCGCAACCGGCTGCGCGAAATCCACGCCACCAGCATCCGTGAGCTCGAAGAGGGACTGGCGCCGGAGCTGCGCGAGGAGCTCGACCGGCTCACCCTGCCGTTCAACGAGGGCGCGGCGCCGTCGGACGCCGAGTTGCGCATTGCCCAGGCGCAGCTGGTCGGGTGGCTCGAGGGGCTGTTCCACGGCATCCAGACCGCGCTGTTCGCCCAGCAGATGGCCGCGCGCGCCCAACTGGAGCAGATGCGCCAAGGCGCACTGCCACCAGGAATCGGCAAATCTGGCCCGGGCGGGCACGGCCACGGGCAGTACCTGTAAGCCGAGCTGATGGTGGCGGGTCCAGGTCCTCACATCGAGACACGTGACGCGTGGGTCGAGTTTCCCATCTTCGACGCCAAGTCGCGGTCGTTGAAGAAGGCGTTCCTGGGCAAGGCGGGCGGCACGATCGGTCGCAACAACTCCAACGTCGTCGTCGTCGAGGCGTTGCGGGACATCACGATGTCGCTCGAGCTGGGTGATCGGGTGGGCCTGGTCGGGCACAACGGCGCCGGGAAATCGACTCTGCTGCGCCTACTTTCGGGCATCTACGAACCCACTCGGGGATGGGCGAAGGTCACGGGCCGGGTCGCGCCCGTCTTCGATCTGGGGGTCGGCATGGATCCCGAGATCTCCGGCTACGAGAACATCATCATCCGCGGGCTGTTCCTCGGGCAGACCCGCAAGCAGATGCTGTCCAAGGTGGACGAGATCGCCGAGTTCACCGAGCTGGGCGACTACCTGTCCATGCCGCTGCGCACCTACTCCACCGGGATGCGGGTGCGGCTGGCGATGGGCGTGGTCACCAGCATCGACCCGGAGATCCTGCTGCTCGACGAGGGCATCGGCGCGGTGGATGCCGACTTTCTGAAGAAGGCGCAGTCCCGGCTGCAGAGCCTGGTTGAACGCTCCGGAATCCTGGTCTTCGCAAGCCATTCCAACGAATTCCTGGCCCGGTTGTGCAAGACCGCGATGTGGATCGACCACGGGGTCATCCGCCTCACGGGCGCTATCGAAGACGTGGTGCGCGCCTACGAGGGCGAGGACGCGGCTCGTCACGTGCACGAGGTGCTGGCCGAGACCCGGGGCGATGCCCGGGAGGAACGGCCATTGGCGGAAAAAGCACTGACGGATGACTGACACCGTTATCGCCGTCGTCGTCACCCACCGCCGCCCCGACGAGCTGGCCAAGTCGCTGGGCGCGCTCAGCGCGCAGAACCGGTCGCCCGATCACCTGATCGTGGTCGACAACGATTTTCTGGGCGAAGGTGCCGACTCTTGCCGGGTCCGGGATCTGGTGGCCGGCCAGCCCATCCCCACCACCTACCTGCCGTCGCGCCGAAATCTGGGCGGCGCAGGCGGTTTCGCGCTCGGGATGCTGCACGCGCTGGCCTTGGGTGCCGATTGGGTGTGGCTGGCCGACGACGACGGGCGCCCCCAGGACGCCGCGGTGCTGGCGACTCTGCTGTCCTGCGCCGAGCGCTACGGGCTGGCCGAGGTGTCGCCCATGGTGTGCAACTCCGACGAACCGCAGCGGCTGGCCTTTCCGCTGCGGCGCGGCCTGGTATGGCGAAGGCTCGCAAGCGAATTGCGCACCGAAGAAGGCCAGGACCTGCTGCGCGGGATAGCCTCGCTGTTCAATGGCGCGCTGTTCCGCGCGTCGACCCTGGAATCCGTCGGTGTCCCCGACCTGCGGCTGTTCATCCGCGGTGACGAGGTCGAGATGCACCGGCGGCTGGTGCGCTCGGGCCTGCCGTTCGGAACCTGCCTGGACGCGGTCTATCTGCACCCCTGCGGATCCGACGAGTTCCGACCCATCCTGGGCGGCCGCATGCACACCCAATATCCCGACGACCCCGCCAAGCGGTTCTTCACCTACCGCAACCGCGGCTACCTGCAGTCGCAGCCGGGACTGCGCAGACTGATTGCCCAGGAATGGCTCCGGTTCGGCTGGTTCTTCCTGGTGACCCGCCGCGACCCGGCGGGCCTGCGTGAGTGGTTGCGGTTGCGCCGCCTGGGTCGTCGCGAGCTCTTCGGCAAGCCCGACGCGGGAGGTACCCCATGACGTTCATCGACGCGGCCGCGCAATCCAAGACGCTGGCTCGCGCCCGCGGCGATCTGGCCGACGGTTTTCGCCGGCACGAATTGTGGCTGCACCTGGGCTGGCAGGACATCAAGCAGCGCTACCGCCGCTCGGTGCTGGGGCCGTTCTGGATCACCATCGCAACCGGAACCACGGCCGTCGCCATGGGCGGCTTGTACTCCAAGCTGTTTCACCTGGAGTTGTCATCGCACCTGCCGTACGTGACGCTCGGGCTGATCATCTGGAACTTGATCAACGCCTCCATTCTGGAAGGCGCCGACGTGTTCGTCGCCAACGAGGGGCTGATCAAGCAGTTGCCCACGCCATTGAGCGTGCACGTGTACCGGCTGGTGTGGCGGCAGATGATCCTGTTCGCCCACAACATCGTCATCTATGCCGTCGTCGCGATCATCTACCCCAAGCCGTGGTCGTGGGCCGACCTGTCGGTGCTCCCGGCGCTTGCGCTCGTCGTGCTTAATTGCATCTGGGTGTCACTGTGTTTCGGCATACTGGCGACCCGGTACCGCGACATCGGGCCGCTGCTGTTCTCGGTGGTGCAGTTGCTGTTCTTCATGACGCCGATCATCTGGAACGACGACACGCTGCGGCAGCAGGGCGCCGGGCGCTGGGCGAGCATCGTCGAACTGAACCCGCTGCTGCACTACCTGGACATCGTCCGTGCCCCTCTGCTGGGCGCCCACCAGGAATTGCGGCACTGGGCCGTGGTGGTCGGGCTGACCGCGATCGGCTGGGTCCTGGCGGCCTTCGCGATGCGGCAATATCGCGCCCGGGTCCCCTACTGGGTGTAGCGGATTACGGCGCTGCTGCCGCCGTTTCGCGGATGCGCTTGAGCGCGAGCTTTCCGACGCGTCTCGACAAGGCGGGCGAGAGGCGGTCGAGGTACCACAACGCCTTCCACCAGGCCGGCTCGATAATGAGCGCGTCGTTGCGCAGGACGGCGCGCAGGACACGCTCCGCGAATCGTTCCGGCGGCATCGGTCGGGCCCTTTCCCACGACTCGAGGAGTTGCTCGTCGCTGACGCCCGTCTTGGCCATCCGGCCGTATTCGCCACCGGTAAGGATGGGGGTCCGGATCGCGCCGGGGCACAGGACCGAGACCTTTACGCCGTGTCGCTCGGCCTCCAGCCGCAGCGCTATCGACAGCCCCACGACGGCATGCTTGGTGGCGGTGTAGCTGACCGATGCCGGGCTGGGGAGCAGGCCGGCCATCGACGCCGTGTTCACGATGTGGCCCGAGCGCTGCCGGATCATGACCGGATACACCGCCTGAATGCCGTGCGCCACACCGCGCAAGTTCACGTCGAAGACGTCGGTCCAGTCTTCGACCGTGTACGAATCGACCTCACCGCCGACCGCGATGCCCGCGTTGTTGAACAGGTAGTCGATCCGCCCCGATTGCCGCACCGCCTCGGCGATCACCCGCTCGAACCCGGAGAAGTCCCGGACATCCAACTCGACCGCATGCGCCTTCCCGTTACCACCGCTGAGGCGTCCCGCGAGCTCCCGCGCCGGGCCGACCTGACGATCGGCGACCCAGACCTCGGCGCCCCCGCCGACGAGCTCGGCGACCAGTGCCGCGCCGATGCCCGACGCGCCGCCGGTGACAAAAGCGACCTTGCCCGCCACGCTCGAAGCCATTGCGAAAGGATAATCAACGCGTTTCGCGAAATGGCGGGCCGCAGGGCGATCGCCTAGCGGCGAATTGCCTGCCGATACCCCTGGCAGCCACCCCTTCGTAATGTCACACTGGAACGCCACAATTGTGATTCGTGTGATTCGCAGCAACCGGGGCGAAAGGTCGACGACGTGAGCAAAAAGGCCCGATCGGCGGCGGACGCGGCAAGGGAGAACCTCGCCGCCGAGCTGGAGCGGCTGAGGCAGCGGCGTGATCGCCTCGAGATCGAGGTGAAGAACGACCGCGGCATGATCGGCGATCACGGGGACGCGGCCGAGGCGATACAGCGGGCCGACGAACTGGCCGTCCTGGCAGACCGGATCAACGAACTGGACCACCGGCTACGCGAGGGGCCCTCGCACGACGAGGAATCGGCGGCGCTGCCCGGCGGCACCGAGGTCACCCTGCGCTTCCCGGACGGCGAGGTGGTCACCATGCAGGTGATCTCGATCGTCGAAGAGACACCGATCGGCCGCGAGGGCGAGACGTTGACCGCCCGCAGTCCGCTGGGTCAGGCCCTCGCCGGGCGCAAGGCCGGCGAGACGGTGACCTACTCGACGCCGCAGGGGGAGAACCAGGTCGAGGTGCTCGCGGTGAAGCGGCCCCGCTAACTGACCCGGAGGCGCTTTCGGGCCCCGTTAGACTCCCCTGCGATGGTTGCCCCGCCGCCCGAGTCCGCGCCTCAGAGCCACCACCTGCGCCCTCAGCTGAGCCTGACGACGCAGGCTGTGCGTTTCCTGGTCACCGGCGGGCTGGCCGCGATCGTCGACTTCAGCATCTACGTGACCCTGTACAAAGCGGCCGGCATGCAGGTCGATTTGGCCAAGCTCATCAGCGTCACCATCGGCACCATCACCGCCTATCTGATCAACCGCCGGTGGACATTCCAGGCGGCCCCCAGCACCGCCCGATTCGCCGCCGTGATGCTCCTCTACGCCGTCACCTTCGCCGTGCAGGTCGGGCTGAACCACCTGTGCCTTGCGCTGCTGCACTACCGCACCTGGGCGATCCCCGTCGCATTCGTGATCGCGCAGGGCACCGCGACCGTGATCAACTTCGCTGTGCAGCGAGCCGTGATCTTCCGCATGCGCTGAGCCGCCGCCTGCAGGCGGTACCCTCTGTGACGATGTCGAGCATTGATTTCCCGACCACCACGACCCGGCTGATGGGCTTCGGCCGCACCGCCCCGTCGGTGGCTCAGGTGCTCTCGACCCCCGATGCCGAGGTGATCGCCAAGGCGGTCGCCAGGATGGCCGATTCGGGCGGTCGGGGCGTCATCGCGCGCGGGCTGGGCCGCTCCTACGGCGACAACGCGCAAAACGGCGGCGGGCTGGTGATCGACATGACCGGGCTCAATCGCATCCACTCGATCAGCGCCGACACCCGCCTCGTCGATGTCGAGGCCGGCGTCAGCCTGGACCAACTGATGAAGGCGGCGCTGCCGTTCGGGCTGTGGGTGCCGGTGCTCCCGGGGACGCGCCAAGTCACCGTCGGCGGCGCGATCGCCTGCGACATCCACGGCAAGAACCACCACAGCGCCGGCAGCTTCGGCAACCACGTGCGGTCGATGGACCTGCTGATGGCCGATGGCGCCGTCCGCACGCTCACCCCCGACGGAGACGATGCCGAGCTTTTCTGGGCCACCGTCGGCGGCAACGGCCTGACCGGAATCGTGCTGCGCGCCACCATCGCCATGACCCCCACGGAGACGGCGTATTTCGTCGCCGACGGCGTCGCCACCAAGGATCTCGACGAAACCGTCGCCGTCCACCTCGACGGCAGCGAAAGCAGATACACCTACTCCAGCGCCTGGTTCGACCTGATCAGCCCGCCACCGAAGCTCGGTCGGGCCGCCATCAGCCGTGGCAGCTTAGCCCGGCTGGATCAACTGCCCGCCAAGCTCGCCAAGAACCCGTTGAAATTCGATGCACCGCAACTGTTGACGGTTCCGAATCTATTTCCGGTCAGCGCGATGAACAAGCTGTCGTTCATGGCGATCGGAGAGGTGTATTACCGGCTCGGCGGTAACTACACCGGCAAGATTGAGAACCTGTCGCAGTTCTACCACATGCTCGACCTTGTCAACGGGTGGAATTACGCTTACGGGCCAACGGGTTTCGCCCAGCACCAATTTCTGGTTCCGCCCGATGCGATGGAGGAATTCAAGGCCATCATCCGCTGGATCCAGACGCGCGGCCACTACTCGGCGCTCAACGTGTTCAAGCTGTTCGGGCCGGGCAACCGCGCGCCGCTGAGTTTCCCGATGGCGGGCTGGAACGTCGCGATGGACTTCCCGAACAAGCGCGGCGTGAACGAGTTCCTCAACGAGCTCGACCGCCGGGTGCTGGAATTCGGCGGGCGGGTATACACCGCCAAGGACTCACGCGTGAGCGCGGACACCTTCCATGCCATGTATCCGCGCATCGACGAGTGGATCGCCGTGCGCCGCAAGGTTGACCCGTCGCGGGTGTTCGCCTCCGACATGGCCCGACGCTTGGAGCTGCTCTAGATGGTGCGCCAATGGTTTTAGACGCCGTGGGAAACCCGCAGACCATCCTGTTGCTGGGCGGCACCTCGGAGATCGGCCTGGCCATCTGTGAGCGCTACCTGCAGAACGCGCGCGCGCGAATCGTGCTGGCGGACCTGCCCGATCATCCCCGCAAGGATGAGGCCATCGCCGCGATGACAGCGGCGGGCGCCAAGGCGGTCGAGTGGATCGACTTCGACGGCACCGACACCGACAGCCACCCGAAGGTGATCGATCAGGCATTCGCGGGTGGCGACGTCGACGTGGCGATCGTGGCCTTCGGCGTGCTCGGCGACGCCGAGGAGCTGTGGCAGAACCAGCGCAAGGCCGTGCAGGCCGCCGAGATCAACTACACCGCAGCGGTTTCGGTGGGGGTCCTGCTGGGCGAGAAGCTGCGCGCCCAGGGGTTCGGGCAGATCATCGCGATGAGCTCCGCCGCCGGTGAGCGGGTACGCCGCTCCAACTTCGTATACGGATCCACCAAGGCCGGCCTGGACGGCTTCTACCTCGGCCTTGGAGAAGCGTTGCGCGAGTATGGGGTTCGCGTCCTGGTGATCCGGCCGGGCCAGGTCCGCACCTCGACGACGATCGCGCACTGGAAGGCGACGGGTGCCAAGGAAGCCCCCCTCACCGTCGACAAGGAGCATGTGGCCGACCTCGCGGTGACCGCCGCCGCCAAAGGTAAGGAATTGGTTTGGGCGCCAGCAGCGTTCCGGTACGTGATGATGGTGTTGCGGCACGTCCCCCGCAGCATCTTCCGCAGGCTGCCGATCTGAGCATGCGTAACGCACTGGCCGTGCTCGGTCAGATGGTCGCAGCGGCCGCGGTGGCCGTGGTGGTGTCCGTGGCGTCCCTGATCGCCATTGCCCGGGTGCAGTGGCCGGCGTTTCCCTCGTCGAATCAGCTGCACGCGCTGACCACGGTCGGGCAGGTCGGCTGCCTGGCCGGGCTGGTCGCCGCGGGGTGGATGTGGCGCCGCGACCGGTTCCGGCGGCTGGCGCAGCTGGCCGGGGTGGTCTTGGTGTCGGCGTTCACCGTCGTCACCCTGGGCATGCCGCTGGGAGCGACCCGGCTGTACCTGTTCGGCATCTCCGTCGACCAGCAGTTCCGCACCGAGTACCTGACCCGGCTGACGGACAGCGCCGCGCTGCACGACATGACCTACCTTGGGCTGCCGCCGTTCTACCCGCCGGGTTGGTTCTGGATCGGCGGGCGCGTCGCGGCGCTGACCGGAACACCGGCCTGGGAGGTCTACAAACCGTGGGCCATCACTTCCCTTGCGGTCGCGGTCGCCGTCGCGCTGGTGTTGTGGTCGCGGATGATCCGTTTCGAGTACGCGCTGATCGTCACCACCGCCACCGCGGCCGCCACCCTGGCCTACAGCTCGCCCGAGCCCTACGCCGCGATGATCACCGTGCTGCTGCCGCCGATGCTGGTGCTGACGTGGTCGGGCCTGCGCGCCGGCGCCCGCGAGCGTGACGCCACAGTCCCGCTGGAAGCCGACCGTGGCGGCAGCGTCACGCTCGAGCCGGGGAGTGGCTGGGCGGCGGTGATCGCCGCCGGGCTGTTCCTGGGCTTCGCGGCCACCTGGTACACGCTGCTGTTCTGGTTCACCGCCTTCACGATCGCGCTGATGGCGTTGCTGGTGGCGGGCGCGCGCTGGCGGCGGGGCGGCGCCGGGGCGGCGCTCGACCCGCTACGCAGGATCGCCGTCATCGCCGTGATCGCGGCGGCCATCGCGAGCATCACCTGGCTGCCGTTTCTGGTGCGCGCGGCCAGAAGTCCCGTCAGCAACACCGGCAGCGCCCAGCACTACCTGCCCGCCGACGGTGCTGAGCTGACCTTCCCGATGCTGCAGTTCTCCCTGCTCGGCTCCGTCTGCATGCTCGGTGCCCTCTGGCTGGTGGTCCGCGCACCCACGTCCGTGCGGGCGGGCGCCCTGGCCGTCGGCGTGGCGGCCGTCTACCTGTGGTCGCTGCTGTCGATGCTGACCACGCTGGCGCGCACCACGTTGCTCTCGTTCCGGCTGCAGCCCACGTTGACGGTGCTGCTGGTCGCCGCCGGGACCTTCGGCTTCCTCGAGGCGGTGCGTGCGCTGGCCCCGAGAAGCCGCGCAATCGTCCCGGTGACCGGCGCGATCGGGCTGGCCACCGCGATCGCGTTCAGCCAGGACATCCCCGACGTGCTGCGGCCGGACCTCACCATCGCCTACACCGACACCGACGGCCATGGCCAGCGCGGAGACCGGCGGCCACCCAGCTCGGAGAAGTTCTACCCCGTGATCGACGCCGCCATCGTGCATGCGACCGGCAGGCCACGCGACCAAACCGTCGTGATGACCGCCGACTACAGCTTCCTGTCCTATTACCCGTATTGGGGATTTCAGGGGCTGACCTCGCACTACGCGAACCCGCTCGCGCAGTTCGACCTGCGGGCGGCGCAGATCAAGAAGTGGTCCAAGCTCAAGACCGCCGAGGAATTCGTCCAGGCCCTGGACACCTGCCCCTGGCCGCCGCCCACCGTGTTCTTGATGCGCCGAGGCGGGAACAACACCTACACACTGCGGCTCGCCGAGGACGTCTACCCCAACCAGCCCAACGTGCGCCGCTACACGGTCGAGCTGCGCGACGCCCTGTTCGGCGACGCACACTTCGCGGTGCGCCGCGTCGGGCCGTTTGTGCTGGCCATTCGCAAGCCGGGGGCCTGAGCCCGATGAGCACCGAGACCTCGCCTGACGCCATCGAAGAACTAGCATCTACCTCCGTGGGCGACGCGGACGGCAACTACCGGCTCGCTCGGCTGGTGGCCACCGTCGCCGGTCTGCTGGGGGTCCTGCTGGCGATCGCCACCCCGCTGCTGCCGGTCAAGCAGACCACCGCCCAGCTCAATTGGCCGCAGGATGGGACACTCGGCAGCGTCGAGGCCCCCCTGATCAGTTATGTGGCGACCGACCTGCACGTCACCGTGCCGTGCCAGGCCGCCGCCGGGCTGGCCGGACCGCAGAACGCCGCGAAGACGGTGCTGTTGTCCACGGTGCCCAAGCAGGCCCCGAAGGCCGTCGACCGCGGGCTGCTGATCCTGCGCGCCAACGATGACCTGGTGCTCGTGGTGCGCAACGTGCCGGTGGTCAGTGCCCCGATGAGCCAGGTGCTCAGCCCGGCGTGTCAGCGGTTGACGTTCACCGCGCACGCCGACCGGGTCACCGCCGAATTCGTCGGCCTGACACAGGGACCCAACGCCGAACACCCGGGATCCCCGCTGCGGGGCGAGAAAAGCGGCTACGACTTCCGGCCGCAGATCGTCGGCGTCTTCACCGATCTGACCGGGCCCGTCCCGCCATACAAGCCGCCCGGCCTGAGCTTCTCGGCGACCGTTGACACCCGCTACAGCAGCAGCCCCACCCCGCTGAAGACGGCGGCGATGATCCTCGGGGTGCTGCTGACCGCGGTCGCGTTGGTCGCCCTGCACGTCCTCGACCGGGCCGACGGCATCCGGCAGCGGCGCTTTCTGCCGCCGCGCTGGTGGTCGGTCGGCGGCCTGGACGCCCTCGTTATCGCCGTGCTGGTGTGGTGGCATTTCGTCGGCGCCAACACCTCCGACGACGGCTACATCCTGACGATGGCGCGGGTGTCCGAGCACGCCGGGTACATGGCGAATTACTACCGCTGGCTGGGCACGCCCGAGGCGCCGTTCGGGTGGTACTACGACCTGCTGGCGATGTGGGCGCACGTCACCACCTCCAGCATCTGGATGCGGCTGCCCACCCTGGTCATGGCGCTGACCTGCTGGTGGGTCATCAGCCGCGAGGTCATCCCGCGGTTGGGGCATGCCGTCAAGACGAATCGGGCGGCGGCGTGGACCGCGGCGGGCATGTTCCTGGCGGTCTGGCTCCCGCTCGACAACGGCCTGCGACCGGAGCCGATCATCGCCCTGGGCATCCTGCTGACCTGGTGCTCAGTCGAACGCGCGGTGGCCACCAGCAGGCTGCTGCCGGTGGCGGTGGCCTGCATCATCGGCGCATTGACGCTGTTCTCCGGTCCCACGGGCATCGCCTCGATCGGGGCGCTGCTGGTCGCGATCGGGCCGCTGCGGACCATCCTGCACCGCAGATCCAAGCAGTTCGGGGTGCTGCCGCTAGTGGCACCGATCGCGGCCGCAGCCACCGTCACCGCGATCCTGATCTTCCGCGACCAGACGCTGGCCGGCGAAATGAAGGCCACCGCCCTCAAGCGGGCCGTCGGGCCCAGCCTGAGCTGGTTCGACGAGCACCTCCGCTACGAGCGGCTTTTCATGGCCAGCCCCGACGGATCGGTGGCCCGCCGCTTCGCGGTGCTGGCACTGTTGCTCGCGCTGGGGATCTCGGTCGCGATGTCGTTGCGTAAGGGCCGGATTCCGGGCACGGCCGTCGGACCGAGCCGCCGCATCATCGGCATCACGATCATCTCGTTCCTCGCGATGATGTTCACCCCCACCAAGTGGACGCACCACTTCGGTGTTTTCGCCGGGCTGGCCGGATCCCTGGGCGCGCTGGCCGCCGTAGCGGTGACAGCCGCGGCTATGCGCTCGCGCCGCAACCGCACCGTCTTCGCCGCCGTGGTGCTCTTCTTGGTCGCGTTGTCCTTCGCCAGTGTGAACGGCTGGTGGTATGTGTCCAATTTCGGTGTGCCGTGGTCGAATGCGTTCCCGCAGTGGCATTACGCCTTTGCCACCATGCTGCTGGGGCTGACGGTGCTGGTGCTGCTGCTGGCCGCCTGGTTTCACTTCGTCGCCACCGACAACAGTCCACCGGCGACCAAGCGTGGGGCGCGGCTGGCCGGAATCGCCCAGTCCCCGTTGGCTATTGCCGCGTGGACGCTGGTGATCTTCGAGGTGGCATCGCTGACACTGGGGATGACGGGCCAGTACCCTGCGTGGTCGGTGGGCCGGTCCAACCTGCAGGCGCTCACCGGCAAAACCTGCGGGTTGGCCGAGGACGTGATGGTCGAGCAGGATCCCAACGCCGGCATGTTGCCGCCTGAGGGCACTTCGGTTGCCGAAGCCCTGGGCGCCGGCCTGTCGGAAGCCTTCACGCCCAACGGCATTCCGGCCGACGTCCGCGCCGACCCGGTGATGGAACGGCCGGGCGACCGCAGCTTCGTCAACGACGACGGGCTGGTCAAGAGCAGCGAGGCCGGGACGGAGGGAGGCACCAACCCGGCACCCGGAATCAACGGCTCCCGCGCCCGGCTCCCCTACAACCTGGACCCGGCGCGCACACCGGTGCTGGGCAGCTGGCAGTCCGGCATCCAGGTGGCGGCGCGGCTGCGGTCGGGCTGGTACCGGCTCCCGGCCAAGGACAAGGCCGGTCCGCTGCTGGTGGTGAGCGCGGCGGGCCGCTTCGACCCCCGCGAGGTCCAGCTGCAGTGGGCCACCGACGACCAGGCGGCTGGCGGACACCCCGGCGGGTCATTCCAGTTCGCCGACGTCGGGGCCGCACCGGCCTGGCGCAACTTGCGGTTGCCGATGGACGCTATCCCCGCCGCCGCCACCCAGGTCCGGCTCGTCGCCGACGACGAAGACATGGCGCCGCAGCACTGGATCGCGTTGACACCGCCGAGAATCCCGCGATTACGCACGCTGCAGGACGTGGTGGGATCCAACGACCCGGTGTTTTTGGACTGGCTGGTCGGGTTGGCGTTCCCGTGCCAGCGACCGTTCGGTCACCTGAACGGCGTCGACGAAACCCCGAAGTGGCGCATCCTGCCGGACCGGTTCGGCGCCGAGGCCAACTCGCCCGTGATGGACAACAACGGCGGCGGCCCGCTCGGAGTCACCGAGCTGTTGGTCCGCGCGACCACGGTGGCCACCTACCTCAACGACGACTGGTCCCGCGACTGGGGCGCCCTGCAACGGCTGACCCCTTACTACCCCGACGCCCGGCCCGCCGAACTCGAACTCGGAACGGCGACGCGCAGCGGCCTGTGGAGCCCGGCACCGCTCAGGCATTGAGGCCACGCGGTTCTGCCCCGCCGGTCTACGGGACCAGGGCCCGACCGGGATGCCTCAGCACAAAGCCCGGGTGGGTGATGTCGGCGGCGTAATGACGCACCGGGTGAAGAGGCCCGCTGCGCGGAACCCACGGGTCGGCGGATGCGACGGCCGGCAGCAGCTATCCGACAAGGGACAGACCGACGGTGCCGAGCACCACACCTGCCGCCATCCAGCCTGGACCCATTCTTCGGTTCTGTAGTCATAGGCCATTCCTCCTCTGGTCTCGCTCGGGTTCGGCATGTGCCGGTACTGGGAGGGTGGCGTTGACCGCTTGCCGGTCGGTTGCGGAATCCTTGCGTCGCCGGTCGCCCGGGCCTCGCGGAACCTACAGTGGGGTTCGTGGGGGCTTATCGACACAGTGACGAGTCACCCGACCCGGCCCGACGGGACGCGGCGACGCGACTGCCGCCTGCCTCCTCGTCGCCGACATGTTGCGCATCGCGGTGCCGGAAATGACGGCCACCCTGATGAGCATGGCCCGCGCCGAGCGGGCCGACCTCAGCGATTTCCTGGCCACCTGCACGCCGGAGGAGTGGGAGGCGCCCAGCCTGTGCGCCGGGTGGACGGTGAAAGACGTTGTGGCCCACGTCGTCAGCTACGAAGAGCTCGGCGCCGTCGGGTTGCTGAGGCGTTTCGTCAAGGGCCGGATCGTGCGCGCCAACCAGGTCGGCGTCGACGAATTCGCGGCCCTGACCCCGCAACAGCTGCTGGAGTTCCTGCGCCTGCATCTGCAACCACGTGGGCTGACGGCGGGCTTCGGCGGGATGATCGCGCTCGTCGACGGCACCATCCATCACCAAGACATCCGCCGCTCGCTTGGTCGGCCGCGCACCATCCCCGCCGATCGGCTTGTGCGGGTTCTCGGGTTGGTGCCCGGTAACCCCAGGCTCGGCGCCGGGCGCCGGATCAGGGGGCTGCGACTGCGCGCGAACGACGTCGACTGGGCGCATGGTCGCGGTCCGGAGGTGACCGGTCCCGGTGAGGCGCTTCTGATGGCCATGGCCGGACGCCCCGCAGCGATCGGCGACCTCGACGGCCCGGGCGTGACCACGCTGGCGCGGCGGTTGGCCAGATAGCCTCAGCCGGGCCGGATCTCGAAGGTGAACTCCTGGTTGCCGATCCGGATTCGGTCACCGTCGGACAGCGTGGCGCTGCCGCGGATCCGCTGGCCCTGGATCTCCACGCCGTTCGTCGACCGCAGGTCGGTGATGACGAAACCCGTTCCGGTGTCCGCGATGACGGCGTGGTGGCGGCTGACTTCGGTGTCGTCGAGAACGAGGTCGTTGTCGGTGAACCGCCCGATCCGGATGGTGGCGCCGCCAAGCCGGTGCCGCCGCCCGGCTTTGTCGCGCAGGCGAGCGACGGGGCCCTGCACTGCCGGGCTTTCCGAGGGCGTGTCGTCCGAACGGTAGACGCTGTGCTTGTGGGTGGTCACGGCGGCTAAATGGGCGGCCAGTGGCTCTTGGCGGAGGATGCGCTCGTGCAGAGCGGTCACGGTGGGTCCGGGGTCGATGCCGAGCCCCTCCGCCAGCGCGGTCTTGAGTCGCCGGTAGGCGCCCAGCGCGTCGGACTGCCGCTCGGTGAGGTAGTAGGCGGTGATCAGCTGGGCCCACACCGGCTCCCGGTAGTGGTGTTCGGCGGCAAGGGCCTCCAGCTCGCCGACGACCGCCGCGGCACGCCCGCACGCGATCTCGGCCTCGGCGCGGGCAAGCTGAGCCGCCACCTTCTCCTCGCTCAGCGTGGTCGCGAAGGCGGCGACGAACCAGTAGTCACGCAGGTCGTCCAGGACCGGTCCCCGCCATTCGGCCAGCGCGGCTGACAAGTGACCGCCGGCT
>CAWGPS010000027.1:0-214574 GCA_963824505.1 uncultured Actinomycetota bacterium | reverse complement strand
CCCACACCGGGGCGGGCCGCGACGATGATCATCTGGCCCGGGTGCAGGCCGTTGGTGACCTCGTCGAGTTCGGTGAAGCCGGTCGGCACGCCGCGCGCGATGCCGCCGTTCGAGGCGATGGCATCGATCTCGTCCATCGTCGGCTGGAGCAGATCCTCGAGCGGGACGAAGTCCTCGGACATCCGGCGCTCGGCGACGTCGTAGATTTCCGCCTGCGCGCGGTCGACGACCTCGGCCACGTCGGCGCCCTCGGCACCCGCATAGCCGTACTGCACCACCCGCGTCCCAGCCTCCACGAGGCGGCGCAGCAGGGCCTTCTCCGCCACGATGCCGGCGTAGTAACCCGCATTCGCGGCCGTCGGCACCGTGGAGATCAGGGTGTGCAGATAGGGTGCCCCGCCGATGCGGCGCAGCAGCCCGCGCCGGTCGAGTTCCGCGGCGACCGTCACCGCGTCGGCCGGCTCGCCGCGCCCGTACAGGTCCAGGATGGCGTCGTAGACGTTCTGGTGAGCGGGACGGTAGAAGTCCCCGGGGCGAAGCCGCTCCAGGACATCGGCGATGGCGTCCTTGCTCAGCAGCATCCCGCCCAGCACCGACTGCTCCGCGGCGATGTCCTGTGGCGGCTGACGCCCGTAGTCCTCACTGGGCGACGACGAATCCATGCCCGGCGCCAGGTCATCGACGACCGCCACGGACTCCCTCCTCCCCTGCCTCACGCGCCCGAACGTACATTCGATTACCGACATCCCTGAGCGTAGGTCACACCGCCGACAGTCCCGTCCGACACGCCCACGCACCTCGCGCCGGCACGACGTTAGACGTTGCTGACGAGTGCCCGAAAGGGGTGCTGTTCATGAAGCTGTGCATGGCGTGTGCATATCCGGCAACACCTGTGTTGAACGGGGTGTGGAGAACCTGTGGATTGATTCCGGGCGTTAGGACATCACTGCAGATACGCGCCATACAACGCGACGCATTTGGTGTGGACAAGAATCTCTACGGCGTGTCGCCGCAGGTTACTGCGCCGGGCGTGTTGGCTTTCGGCCACGTTTTCGCCGCGTTAAGCCCAGGTAACGGCGGTGGCCCGGAGGGCCCGCCGAATTGATTCGCTGGAACGGACGCCCGCGACCATCCCCAAACGTGTCGCGCGGCATACTCCGGCGCGAAGGGGGCCCCGCGGCCGGCTAACGGTGGCGGGGCGGAAACGGGCTAATGCGTCGGGCTTAGCTGTCCGCGACGACGTCGACGGCGACCTCGAGATCGACCTCGGGATGCAGGTGCACCGACACCCGGTGGGTTCCCACCGCCTTGATGTGCGCCTTGGGCAGTCGGACGATCCGCTTGTCGAGGTTCGGGCCGCCGGCCTTCTTGATCGCGCCGACGATGTCGCCTGCGGTGACGGAACCGAACAGCTTGCCGGAGTCGGCCGCGGTCTTCACCGGCAGCGACACCGGGCCCAGCGCCTCGATCGCCGACTTGAGTTCGGTGGCGTGCTCGAGGTCCGCGCACCTGTTTGGTTTCGCGGGCGCGCCGAATCTCGTCGGCCTGCTTCTGCGCCCCACGCGAGGCGACGATCGCCAGGCCCCGCGGGAGCAGGAAGTTGCGGCCATAGCCGTCCTTGACCTCGACCGTGTCCCCCACGGCGCCGAGGTGGTCGACGTCAGCCGTCAGAATCAGCTTCATCGTTTACGTACTTTCGGTTGGGCGCTCAGCGCTTATCGCGCCGAGGACGTGAACGGCAGCAGGGCGACCTCGCGGGCGTTCTTGACCGCGATCGCGACGTCGCGTTGGTGCTGCACACAGTTTCCGGTCACCCGGCGCGCCCGGATCTTGCCGCGCTCGCTGATGTAGGTGCGCAGCAGCGCGGTGTCCTTGTAGTCGATCGATTGGTCCTTCTTCGCGCAGAAGATGCACTTGCGCGCCTTGACCGGCTTTTCCGGAGCCGGGCGCCGCTTGCTGCTTGACTTGGCCATGTCTGTCTTTCTTCGTCGTTGCTAATGGTCTAAAAGTTTGTGATCAGAACGGTGGTTCGTCGTCGCCGCCGCCGAATGACCCCGATGCCGGGGCGCTGCCCCAGGGGTCCTCGCCGGATCCGCCGCCCGCCTGGGCCGGCGGGGCCTGGCGGGATCCGCCGCCTCCGCCGCCGAAGCCCCCGCCTCCGCCGCCGCTGCGGCTGGCTTTGTTCACCTTGGCGGTGGCGTAGCGCAACGAGGGGCCGATCTCGTCCACCTCGACCTCCACGACGGTCCGCTTCTCGCCCTCGCGGGTCTCGAAGGAGCGCTGCTTCAGCCGCCCGGTGACGATGACCCGCGCCCCGCGCGTGAGGCTTTCCGCGACGTTCTCGGCCGCCTCGCGCCAGATGTTGCACCGCAGGAACAACGCCTCGCCGTCTTTCCACTCACCGCTCTGGCGGTCGTAGATGCGGGGCGTCGAGGCCACGGTGAAGTTGGCGACGGCGGCCCCCGACGGGGTGAAGCGCAGCTCGGGGTCGGCGGTCAGGTTTCCGACAACGGTGATGGTGGTGTCACCAGCCATGGTTTCCTCCTGGGTCCGCCTGTACACGGTGAACTGTCATGAGCATGTTCTCGTAGAGCCTCGGATAAGACTAAGCAGCCGCGGCGACAGCGGATAGTCAGTGCTTGTCGGTGCGCATCACCTTGGTGCGCAGCACCGACTCGTTGAGGCTCAGCTGGCGGTCGAGCTCGGACACGGTCGCGGGTTCGGCCTTCAGGTCGACGACGACGTAGATGCCCTCGGCGTGCTTGGCGATCTCGTAGGCGAGCCGGCGCTTGCCCCAGATGTCGACCTTGTCGACCGTTCCGCCGTCCTTGCGGACGACGTTGAGGAACGCCTCCAACGATGGGGCAACGGTGCGTTCGTCGAGCGTGGGGTCAAGAATGACCATGATTTCGTAGGGACGCATGGAAACCTCACCACCTCCTCTGGTCTCAAGCGGCCACGGTCCATCCGCGGCAGGAGGGTCGCCTGCGTCGGCAACCGCATCAGGCTACCGGACATCGGCCCGCCAGGAAAAACGGCCTCCTACTGGCGGGCGTTCAGGTACTCACCGGCCCGGGCGACCGTCGCCTCGTCGGCCTTGCCCGGGGCGCCCGCATCGAACGGTGGCTGCGGGTCGTACTCGATGAGCAACTGGGCGGCCTCGGCGGCGCGCCTGTCGACCAGCAGCTCGACCAGTCGCAGCGCCATGTCGATGCCGCTGGACACCCCCGCGGCGGTGATGATGCGCTGCGGCAGATGCTCGACGACCCGGTCGGGCACGTAGCGGCCGCCCAGCTGGTTGAGCAGGTCGGTGGCCCGCCAGTGCGTGGTCGCCGTGAGCCCGTCGAGCAGGCCCGCCGCCGCGAGCAGGAGCGCGCCGGTGCACACCGACGTGGTGAACGTGGTGTTCTGGTGCACAGACCGCAGCCACGCCCGAAGGGTGTCGTCGTGGATCAATTCACGGGTTCCGATGCCGCCGGGGCACACCACCACGTCCGGCGCGCCGACTTCGTCGAACCGCGCGTCGCAGGTCATGCCGAGCATCCCGTTCTCCGTCCGCACCTCGCCCCGGCGGTGGCCGACGAAGACCACCTCGATCGACGGGATGCGTTGCAGCACCTCGTACGGACCCACGGCGTCGAGCGCGGTGAACCGCGGAAACAGTGGGATCGCCACCAACGTCATGGTCGGGCACCGACAGGCAGTCCGCGCTCCGCCGGTGCGGGTACGCCCCGTTGGCCGGCGGGACGCAACCGGTCGGGGAGCCACCCCGGCGGGGCGTCGGGGGCGCGGTCGAAGGGGCCGCCCGTCGGGTCGTCCACCCGCCCGCCCCAGCGCACCAGGTCCTCCCCCGGCCGGTATATCTGCCGAATCACCAGCGCGCACAGCGCTATGACCGCGATGTCGCGCAACAACACCGTCGTGGTGAAGAACTGTTCGGGCAGCGACCGGTTCGGGTTGCCGTACAGGTAGTACATGCGGGGCACCCACACCAGCGCGTCGATGGTCATCCAGGCCAGCAGGATTCGCCGGTGCGGCAGCGCCAGCACGGCCAGCGGCACCAGCCAGAGCGAGAATTGCGGGCTCCAGACCTTGTTGGTGAGCAGGAAGACCGCCACCACCAAAAACACCAACTGCGCCACCCGCGGGCGTCGCGGGGCGGTCAGCACGACGTAGGCGATGCCCACGCAGCAGGCGAGGAAAAGCACCGCGACCACCGCGTTCAGGATGGTGGGCGGCTCCCAGAATCCGAGCTTGGGATCGAAGCCCCGCCAGCCGGTGTACGACTTGACGACGCTGTACAGCGAGTCCATGTCGTCCCCTCGCCGCGTGTTCAGCCGGAAGAACTCCGACCAGCCGCGCGGAAAGAGCAGCAGCACGGGCAGATTGACCAACAACCAGGTCACCCCGGCGGCAACGGCGGTGCGCCCCAGTGCGCCGAACCGACCGGTCCGGATGCCGAGCACCAGCATGGGGCCCAGGAACAACAGCGGATACAGCTTGGCGGCGGCGCCCAACCCGATCAGCAGGCCGGCCAGCACGGGTTTTCGCCGCGCCCAGGCCAGCAGCCCGGCCATCGCGAAACCCGTTGCGAGCGCGTCGAAGTTGGTGAAGATCTGGAAGATCACCAGCGGCGATGCCGCCACCAGCGCCGCGTCCCACACCCGGCGGCCCGCCAGGCCCGCCGTCGCCCAGACGGTGGCCAACCACGCCAGCGCCAACCCGAACGCCGCGACGTCGAAGAACATCACCACCTCGGCGACCACCGGAACGGGCGCCAGCTTGCTCAACGCGGTGTAGCTCTTGGCGACCGCCATCGACGCGTACTGATAGATCCCCGTCAGCACCGGATACTCCATATACCGCACCGCGGGCTTGCCGTCGTAGCGCGTCTGCGGGGCGCCGCTGCCGTCGGTCTCGATCCAGCTCGACTTGTAGGGAAACTTGCCCTGGCTCAACAACTCCGCGCCGTAGAGCGGGACGGTGTCGGAGTAGCACAGTTCGTAGTAGGCGCGCTGGTTCTCCCAGTTGGCGACGCGCTGATCCCCCGTCCCGGTGCCGGTGCTCTGCAGGCAGGCCGCCTTCGTCGACCAGCCCAGCGCGAGAAAGACGAGCGCGATCATGAACATCACCCGCACCGGGGTCATCAGCCGGGTGCGGCCGATCAACGCGTGCCGCCCCACCGGTCCGCCGATGACGTCCGCGAGGGCAGCGCCGAGAAAGTCTGTGCGGCTTGGGCAATCGCGATTGTCGGCACTGCGCAGATCCGCCGCCAGCGGCTCAGGTGAGATGCTGGCGCCGTGCTGATCGGTCACGGCGACGGTTGGCCCGGCGGCGGTTCGCCCGGCGGCGGCGCTTGGGGGCCGCCCGGCGGGGGGCCCTCGGGTGCCGGTGGCCCCGCGGTGACCGTCGTGGGGGGGCCGACCGGGATGGTGATACCCGGCGCCACTTCGACGGTGGGCTGGATGACCGTCACCGACGGCGGCGGCGCTTTGGGCGGCGGCGGCGGCGCCGGCACGCCGGCATAGCCGCCGATTTCGGTCGGCTTGGGGAAGGACTCGTTGGGGGTGCCCTTGAGTGCGCCGTCCATGGTCGCCTTCCAGATGTCCGACGGCAGGCCCGAGCCGTAAACCGGTGCACCTGAAGCGGTTACCAGCGGCTTGTCGCCCCTGACCGTGCCGACCCACACCGCCGTCGACAGCGACGGCGTGTACCCGACCATCCACGCGTCCTTGTCGGCGTTGGTATCTCCCAACTGCGTGGTGCCGGTCTTGGCCGCCGACGGCCGGCCGCCGGCCAGGTTGTGGCCGCGCGAGTAACCGGCGATCGGCTCCATGGCCGCGGTGGCGTTGTCGGCCACCGCCTTGGGGATGCGCTGCTCGCCGTGGCTGTCGGAGGTGGCGGCGTCGAACAGGACCTGGCCTTCCGAGTTGACGACCTTCTGCACGAAGTGCGGCCGGTAGTAGATGCCCGAGGCGGCCAGCGTGGCGTAGGCCGAGGCCATGTCGATCGGTCGGGTTTCGTACTGTCCCAGGACGACTCCGTTGTTGGGCGGCCCGCCTTTGCCGTCCTCGGACAGCGTGTGCTCGACACCGGGGAAGCTGGTCGCGACGCCGGCTTGATGGGCGGCGTCGGCAACCGCCTGCGGACCGCCCTTGAGCTTGAGCATCAGCCGGTAGTAGGAGGTGTTCAGCGACTGCTTGAGCGCCTGGGCAATGTTGCAGGTTCCGCAGCTCTCGCCGTCGACGTTGGTGATCTTGATGCCGTCGACCGTCAACGGCGAGCTGTCGACTTGGTAGCCCAGACCGATGCCTTGTTCAAGCGCCGCGATCAGGCAGAACACCTTGAACGACGATCCGGTCTGCAGTCCCGCCTGAGCGAAGTCGAAGCCGTTGGCGTCGGTGCCGCCGTAATAGGCGCGGATGTCGCCGTTGTGCGGGTCGATCGAGACCGCGGCGGCGCGCATGTCCGGGTCCTGCCCATCGAGATACTTCGATACCGCCTTCTCGGCGGCCTGCTGCGCTTTCGGGTCGATGGTCGTGGTCACCTGCAGGCCCTGGGTGTTCAAGGTCTGCTCGTCGATGTTGAACAGCTCCATGAGCTCTTTGGTGACCTGGCGCTCGATCAGCCCGTCGGGCCCGCTGGTCTGGTTCTGTTCGCGGGCCAGGTCGGGCGGCACGGTGGCCGGAAACACCTGTGCGGCGCGGTCGCTGGGCGACAGCGCCTTGGTTTCGACCATGCCGTCAAGGACCCAGTTCCAGCGTTCGGTGGCGCCCTTCGGGTCGACCGCGGGGTCCAGCGAGGACGGCCGACGGATCAGGGCGGCCAGCAGCGCGCCCTCGGACACGGTCAGCTGCTCGACGGGTTTGTCGAAATAGGCCTTGGCGGCCGCGGAGATCCCGTAGGCGCCCCGCCCGAAGTAGATGATGTTCAGGTAGGACTGCAGCACGTCGTCTTTGGACCACTCCCCCGACATCTTGGTGGCGATCACCAGTTCCTTGGCCTTGCGCATCAGCCCGCTGAAGCCGTGTTGTGCGGAACCGACGAGCGCGTTCTTCACATACTGCTGGGTGATCGTCGAGCCACCCTGCAGGCCGCCGCCCCCGAAAAGGTCGTTGTCCACCGCGCGCGCGAAGCCGCTGAACGAGAACCCGGGATTGGTGTAGAAGTTTCGGTCCTCGGCGGCGATCACCGCCTGGCGCACATGAACGGGCACCTGGTTGATGTTGACGTCGACCCGATTACCCTCGGGCGGAATGATTTTGGCGATTTCGGAGCCATCGCTGGCCAGAATCGTGGAGACCTGGTTGGTGCGGATGTTGCCCGGCTTGGGCACATCGACGATGAAATACGCCATCGCAAAGGTGACGATCGGCAACAGGACGAACATCGCGAGGGTGAGGTAGGCCGCACGGCGCACCCACAACCAGTTGACCTGCCCGGCCCATCCCCGGTCCGGCTTGCGGCGGGGGATCATGGGTGCCGGCTCACCCGCGGGCGGGCCCCCGGGCGGCGGCCCGCCGGAGAGCGGGCGATCGCGCTGCACAGGGGCGGCCCGGCCGTCCAGCGCGGCTTTGACCTCCTCGATCGCGTCGCGGTGCAGGGGGCCGGTGGCGGGGCTGTCCAACGCCGCCTTGACCTCGTCGATGGGGTCGGACCGGCGCGGCGACCGGTCGTCGACCACGGGCGGCAGGACGCTGGTCAACCGGTCGTCGGGCGGGACCTGGCGGCGCTGCCGCGGCGGCGAAGGCGCGCCCGCGCCGCCCTGGTCGTCCGGACTGTCGGGGATCCCGTGTTTGCCCACAGGCCCGGTCGCTGGCGCGTGCGCGTCATTCGGCGGCTGGCTGTGGCGTCCCTCGTTACTCAATGGCCGTGCGGGCGCCGTTGCGCGCCGTCCGCGTGCCTTTGGGCGGGCGCGCCGCGCCGAGCACATACGACTTGACCAGGTGGTTCCAGCTGCAGGTCCGGCACACCTCCACCACGTGGACCGCGAACTCGTCGAATCGGGTCGCCAGCAGCACCAACTCTTCAGCCGTGCGGGCCGAGCCGGACACCGCGCCGAGGTGGTCACCGAAAACCCACGAGACCAGGGTGAGCTGCTCCTTTCGGCAAATCGGGCACATCACCTGGCTCGGCTTGCCGTGAAACTTGGCGGCGCGCAGCAGATACGGGTTGGCGTCGCACACATCGGATACGCCGGTGCGGCCCGAATAGACCTCGGCCAGCAGGGAGCGGCGCCGAAGCGCGTAGTCCACCACCTGTCGCTGCAGTCGCACGTTGACCAGAGTACGTCGCCTCGGGCTGGACTCGTATGCAACAGGGGTCAGGCCGCGGCGATCCGTCGCGATTCGCCGGGCCGGGGACCAGGAGTACTTCTACGATCATCTGTCGTGGCGAAAGTGCTGAGGACCCCGCTCACGGGTGGGGCAGCGTCGACGACCCGCGCCAAGGACAGCGACCGGCAAGAGGCGTGCAGGATCCTCGACGACGCATTGAACGACGGCGAGCTGTCCATGGAGGAGCACCGGGAGCGGGTCAGCACGGCGACCAACGCGGTCACTCTGGGTCAGCTGCGCACCCTGTTGGCGGACCTGCAAACCGGGAACGCCGCGCTGCAGCCACCGCCCGTCGTGTCTCCGGGCGCGATGACCAAATACCGGACGTGGGGGATTTGGGCGGCCGCGTTCTTCGTATCGGTACTGCTGGGCATCGGCATCGGCTGGGGGATGTACGGCAACACCAGCTCGCCGCTCGACTTCACCACGGACCCCGGGGCCAGGCCCGACGGCGTCGGCCCGGTCGTGCTGACCCCACCGACGCAGCTGCATTCGCTCGGTGGCCTCACCGGCCTCATGGAGCAGACCCGCAAACGCTTCGGCGACACCATGGGCTACCGGCTGGTGATCTACCCGACGTATGCGGTGCTCGACCGGCCGGACCCCGCCGACGACCGCCGGGTGCTCGCCTATGACTACCGCGGCGGGTGGGGTGACCCGACCAGCTCGGCCAGGAGCTCCTCCGACGCGCCCGTTGCTGTCGACTTGAGCAAGTTCGACATCACCGCGACGGTGGGCATCATGCGCGGTGCCGCGCAGACGCTGCACATGAAGCCGTCCGACGTGAAGACCACCTACCTGGTGATCGAACCGGCAACCGACCCGACGGCACCCGGGGCGCTGTCGTTGTCGGTGTACGTCTCCAGCGATTACGGTGGCGGCTACATCGTCTTCGCCGGTGACGGCACCATCAAGCAGATAAACCCGCCCTCGTAGGCCCCCGGGCAGGCACCGCTAATGGCTCACCAACACCAGGTTGAGTTGTGGCGAATATATCGAAACGATACGATTACGCGAGGCGTCGAACCGTCGTAACCAGCGATGCAAAGGAGGTGGGTCGGTGCTGGAGCTCGCGATCCTGGGCCTCCTGATCGAATCCCCCATGCATGGCTATGAGCTGCGCAAACGGTTGACGGGCCTGCTGGGTGCGTTCCGCGCCTTTTCGTACGGTTCGCTCTACCCGGCGCTGCGACGCATGCAGGCGGACGGCTACATCGCCGAAAACGCCGCCCCGGCCGGGACGCCCGTGCGCCGTGCCCGCCGGGTCTACCAGCTCACCGACGAGGGCCGCCGGCGCTTCGCCGAACTGGTCGCGGACACCGGCCCGCACAACTACACCGACGACGGCTTCGGGGTGCACCTGGCCTTCTTCAACCGGACTCCGGCGGAGGCACGGATGCGCATCCTGGAAGGTCGCCGGCGGCAGGTCGAAGAACGCCGCGAGGGGCTGCGCGAAGCGGTGGCGCGGGCCAGCAGTTCATTCGACCGCTACACGCGTCAGCTTCACCAACTCGGGCTCGAGTCCAGTGAGCGCGAAGTCAAGTGGCTCAACGAACTCATCGCCGCGGAGCGGGCAATGCCCAACCTCTCCGAGCAGCCCTGACAACCCCTTGAACAACCAAGCCCCTGCAAAACCGAACAAATGACAGTCGAGAACCCGGGACACACGGTTATGAAGTTAGGAGAACGCCCTCATGAGTGAGTACAGCGCCCGACAGGGGTCGACCGAGGTACGAGTCGCCATCGTTGGCGTCGGGAACTGCGCGTCCTCACTGGTGCAGGGCGTGCAGTACTACCAGGACGCCGACCCGAACAGCACCGTGCCGGGCCTGATGCACGTGAAGTTCGGCCAGTACCACGTCCGCGACGTGAAGTTTGTCGCCGCGTTCGACGTGGACGCGAAGAAGGTCGGGTTCGACCTGTCGGAGGCGATCTTCGCGTCGGAGAACAACACCATCAAGATCGCCGACGTGCCGCCCACCGACGTGGTGGTGCAGCGCGGCCCGACACTCGACGGCATCGGCAAGTACTACGCCGACACCATCGAGCTGTCCGACGCCGAGCCGGTGGACGTCGTCAAGGTCCTCAAGGACGCCGACGTCGATGTGCTGGTGTCCTACCTGCCCGTGGGCTCTGAGGAGGCCGACAAGTTCTACGCCCAGTGCGCCATCGACGCCGGCGTGGCGTTCGTGAACGCGCTGCCGGTGTTCATCGCCTCGGACCCGGTGTGGGCGAAGAAGTTCGCCGACGCGGGAGTGCCGATCGTCGGTGACGACATCAAGAGCCAGGTGGGCGCGACCATCACCCACCGCGTCATGGCCAAGCTGTTCGAGGACCGCGGCGTGCAGCTCGACCGCACCATGCAGCTCAACGTGGGCGGCAACATGGACTTCCTCAACATGCTCGAGCGTGAGCGGCTGGAGTCCAAGAAGATCTCCAAGACGCAGGCCGTCACCAGCAACCTGCAGCGCGAGTTCAAGACGAAGGACGTGCACATCGGTCCGTCCGACCACGTCGGGTGGCTGGACGACCGCAAGTGGGCCTACGTGCGACTGGAGGGCCGCGCCTTCGGCGACGTGCCGCTGAACTTGGAATACAAGCTCGAGGTGTGGGACTCGCCGAACTCGGCGGGCGTCATCATCGACGCCGTGCGCGCTGCCAAGATCGCCAAGGACCGCGGGATCGGCGGACCGGTGGTTCCCGCGTCCGCCTACTTGATGAAGAGCCCGCCCCAGCAGTTGCCCGACGACGTCGCGCGGGCCCAGCTCGAGGATTTCATCGAGGGGTAAGGCCGGGCGCCCGTCCGGTCTTGGGAGTCACACCCGTCACTGATTGGGCCGGGTGCGCCAATTTGCCCGCCTAACAGCGACGTTCAATGGCCACGGGTCACGTTTTGTCGCTATTAGGCGGGCAAGAGTTCACTCGCCCCGTTTGTTGGTACTGAAGTGACAATCGGACGGTAGGCCCCGCCGTCGACCCGCCGCTGTGCGCTTGCTTAGCATCTGAATCGATGATGGTTCAGCCCGCGGCGTTTCTGCGGACAACGCTCCCCCTCGACCTGTCGCGCCTCGAGGAGCTGGACAGCGGCCGCTACCACTCCGTCTGGCTGCCCGACCACATGGTCAGCTTCTGGCCCGACTCGATCTGGACTCCAGAGTTCAGCGACCTGGCCACGCGCGTCGCCCTCGCCGCACCGCCACCTCGATGGGCTGGCGGTGGCGGCCGCGGCCGCGGTACTGACCGAGAGGATCCCCATAGTGAGCGCCGTCGTCGACACCGTGCGCCGGCATCCCGCCATGCTGGCTCAGACGGCGCTTACCATCGATCACCTGGCCAAAGGGCGGTTCATCCTGGGCCTGGGCAGCGGCGAGAGCGAGAACACCCAGCCCTACGGTTTCGATTTCTCCCGACCGGTCAGCCGTTTCGAGGAGGCACTGAACGTGATCCGGCTGCTCTGGCACAGCGACGGACCGGTTGACTTCGACGGGCTGTTCTACTCGCTGCACCATGCCCGGCTGGACACCGAGCCCTACGAGGGGCGGCTGCCACCGATCTGGATCGGTGCCAGTGGGCCACGGATGCTGGACATCGCCGGGCGCCATGCCGACGGCTGGTGGCCGGCGGGCGCCTGGACCCCGGAGCACTACGCCGAGATGCTCGCTGCCGTAAGGGCCTCCGCGGAACGTGCCGGCCGTGACCCGATGGCGATCACGCCGTGCTTCATCCAGGTGTGTCTGATCGGCGCCGACGACAGCGCCCTGGATGAGATCCTCCAAGCCCCCCTGGTCAAAGCCTTTCTGCTGCAGGTGTCCGCGGAGACGCTCCGCGGCTTCGGTTTCGAGCATCCGATGGGCGCGGATTGGCGCGGATTTCAGGACGTCGACCCGGCGGCGCTCACCCGCGAGCGGATCGTCGCGTTCCTGCACGCCGTCCAGCCCGAAATGATTTTGGCCGTGGTCCCGCACGGGACGCCGAAAGAGGTAGCCAAGATCGTCAAGGCGTACGTGGACGCGGGTCTGCGCGTCCCGAAGATACTCGACTACGGCGCTATGGCAGGTTTGGCATACGCAGCGGCGTCGACAGCGAATGTCATTGCGGCCGAAGATGAACTGCTACAACTGTGCGGAGAGGTGACATGACGGCGCCCCTGGACGCCGCCGACTTGCTGCATGCGGCGGAGGCCGAGACGGGACTGAGCGACTACGGCGATCCCACGCTGCCGCAGCGCTTCGGCGTCGCCGTCGAACACCTCAACGGCCTTGGTATGACCGCCGACGGAAACCGTCGGGCGGCGCAGGTGTGCCACTGGCTGCTGACGTCGCGGCTGGAGTTCATCGAAGATCGCAACCGCTACCCGATCGGCACGGAGTCGGTCGAGGCGCCGATGTTCGTCACCGGCGAACCACGTTCGGGCACAACGCTCATGCACGCGCTGATGTCCGTCGACCCACACGCCCGAGCGCTGCGCTTCTGGGAAGTGATGTATCCCTCGCCGCCACCGGGCCTCGCCGGTCCGGGCGACGAGCGCCGCGCGCGAGCCGACGCCGACTGGCGCGAGATCAACGCCAAGATGCCCAAGTGGCTGCATAGCCACCCCTACAACGACATGCTCGGCGACGGTCTGCCCGAGGACGAACGCACCTGGGCGTTCGACTTCCGGGTGATGACCCCCACCGCGTGGTGGCGGGTCCCGATGCAGTCCCTGGTTGGCGGCCTGCCCGTCGATGCGGCGGCGCAATACCGGTTGCACAAGGCCATGCTGCAACAGCTGCAATACCGAAGGCCCCGAAAACGATGGGTGCTCAAGGGCTTCCACGGGTTCCGACTCAAGGAACTGTTCGACACCTACCCCGACGCCCGGCTGGTCTGGCTGCACCGCGACCCCGTGCAAGTCGCCGCGTCGCGGACCATGATGATGGCCGATATCGCCGAAGGCATGATCGGCCCGGTGGATCTGCACGCCGAGGCGAAGAAGCACCTGGAGATGACCCGCGCAAGCATCGCCAACACGATGAACAACCCCCTCGTCGACGACCCGCGCATCCTGCACATCCGCTACACCGACTTCGTCGCCGATCACGTCGCCACCGTGCGCCGCTATTACGCCTTCTGCGGTCGCGAACTGACGGCCGAGGCGGAGGCGGCGATGCGCGCATACCTGGCGAACAATCGCGGCGACCGTTACGGCAAATTCGCCTACTCCACCCAGCTATTGGTCGACATCGGCGAAGGCATCGATGCCTTGCACGCGGAATTCGCGCCATTTCGTGAGCGTTTCGGCATCGCAATCGAGAACCGGCCCTGACGTGACGAAGCCCCACCAGCGCCTGTCGGTGCACAGCGTCACCTTCTACGGCGCCTCACCGGCCGAACTGGAGAAGTGCTGGGCGGCGCTGGGTACTTCCCGGTTGAGCATCCTGGATGAACAACTGCTCGACCCCGATTTCCGGAACCTCCTGCGGCGCAGCAACTGTAGCGTGGAGGCGGTGTGCCACGTCTTCGCTCGCGGCAGCCTGGCCACCGACCCGCAGGCCGCACGGGATGCGCTGTCCGCCGTGATCGACGCCGCCGGCGCCGTCGGCGCGCGTACTCTCTACCTGCTCACCGGCGGCCGTGGTGACCTCACTTGGGCGCAAGCCGCCGAGCGGTTCTGCGAAATGGTCGCGCCCTGCGTCGCACGTGCCAAGTCGGCGGGTGTGGCGCTGGCTATCGAGAACGCGTCCAGTTTGTACGCCGACATCCACCTCGCCCACACCTTGTACGACACCGTCTCGCTGGCCGAGATGGGCGACCTGAGCATCTGCATCGACGTGTTCCACTGTTGGGCGGAAGGTAATTTCGAGGCGATGGTGGAGCGCGCCCTGCCGCGAACCGCACTGATCCAGCTCAGCGACTACGTGCTCGGCGACCGAGCGCTGCCCGGCAGGGCGGTTCCCGGCGACGGTACGATCCCGATCGGAGAGTTCGTCGCCCGAACCGTCGACGGCGGCTACGCACACGGCTTCGATCTGGAGCTCATCGGTCCCCGAATCGACCGCGAAGGCCGACTGGAAGCCGCCCGCCGCGCATGTGATGTCGTCGGGGCCATGCTCGACCGGCTGGGGGCGTGATGGCCTACGGTGAGGGCCCCGACGACGCGGCACTGCAGGCGGGGTGGAACGAGTTCTGCGCACAACTGCAGCGTGCCGGTGAGCGGGTTTTCAAACAGACCAATCCGCCGTCGGGTCGACACCGTGTCGACGCATACCGCTTTCTCACGCAGAACCTTGGGCAGGCCTTCGACTTGGCGCTCGAGACGCACGACACCCGCTATCCGGCGCTGCACGCGTTCAGCGGTCCGACGCGAAAGCTGGGCGGCGACTGCGCCGACTTCACCTACCAGCAGGCCTGGATCGACGGGCATTCGACCTACCGCGTCACCGGAACGCGCGGTACGGCACCATTTTTCAACGTCACCGTTCAGGGTCCACGCATTCCCGGGCCGGACGTGCTGCACGAACCCTTCGGTGACACGCCCGAGGCCAACCTGCTGGGCCATCAGCTCCACGTCAGCGAGAGCGGGCGGATCGAGCTCTTCATCGGCGGCCCCGAACGCGGCCCGAACTGGCTGCCGACCACCCCAGGATCACGCAAGCTGTTCATCCGCCAGGGATTCGACCGGTGGGACGAGCGCCCGGCGCAGCTGCGCATCGAGCGAACCGACATGGCCTCCCCCAAGCCACTGCCCACGCCCGCCGAAATGGTCGACGCGATGCGCTGGGCCGGGGACTTCCTGACAGGGGTGATGTCGGACTGGCCCGAGTTTCCCTTCGCCCACGGGGGCGTCGACGCCGAACACCCGAACGCCTTCCCCCAAGTCGGTGCGACCGAAGCCGACAGCAAGCGCGGGCGGGCCGCGGCCAACATGCACTGGGAGCTCGGGGACGACGACGCGCTGATCGTTGAATTCGACGCCCACGACGGGCTGTGGATGCTGACCAACATGGGGGTCTTCTTCAACAGCATGGACTACCTCTACCGGCCGGTCAGTTACACGCCGAGCCGGACGAAGGTGGACCGCGACGGCCGCATCAGGCTGGTTATGGCACATCGCGATCCAGGCGTGCACAACTGGCTGGACACTCAAGGCTTCGCCCGCGGAAACCTCACCTACCGGCACATGCTCGCCGGCGAGCCGGCCGCGCTGACCACCCGGGTGGTCAAGTACGACGAGCTGCTCGACGCCCTGCCCGCGGACACTGTGATGGTGAGTCCCGCGGAGCGCGGCGCCGCCATGTGGGAACGATTCCGCGGAATTCGCCGTCGCTACATTCTCTAGACACCGGCGCTAGGGTCAGAGGTCGTGACCGAGATTTCCGAAGACGAACTGATCGGACTGTCCGAGTTCTCGCTGCTGGCCGAGAACGCCGAGCAGGCCGGTGTCGAGGGGCCCCTCCCGCGCGTGGAGCGGGTCGAGGCGGACACGGCGGATGGCAAGGTCAGTGCGCTGCGCTGGGGCGGCACGTCCCCGCGGATCGTCTTCCTGCACGGCGGTGGGCAGAACGCCCATACCTGGGACACGGTCGTCGTCGGGCTCGGCGAGCCCGCCCTGGCGGTCGACCTGCCCGGTCACGGACATTCCGGCTGGCGCGAGGACGGCGACTACTCGCCGCAGAACAACGCCGCCGCCCTGGCGCCGGCGCTCCGTGAGCTGGCACCGGCGGCCCAACTCGTGGTCGGCATGTCCCTGGGCGGCCTGACCGCCATCCGACTGGGCGCGGCGGCGCCGGAACTCGTCCACGAACTCGTCCTGATCGACGTCACCCCGTCGGCGCTGCAACGGCACTCCGAGATGACCAAGGAACAGCAAGGCACGGTGGCGCTGATGCACGGCGAGCGCGAGTTCCCCAGCTTCCAGGCGATGGTCGACCTGACGGTCGCCGCCGCACCGCACCGCGAACCCAAGGCGCTGCGTCGCGGCGTGTTCCACAATTCGCGCCGCCTCGACAACGGCAACTGGACGTGGCGGTACGACGCCATCCGCGTCTTCCCCGATTTCACCAGCCTATGGGACGACGTCGACGCGTTATCGGCGCCCATCACCCTGGTGCGCGGCGGCAACTCCGGATTCGTCAACGACGAAGACGCGGCCGAATTGCGCAGGCGTGCAAGGGAATTCCGTCAGGCTCATGTCGTCGAAAATGCCGGGCACTCGGTGCAAAGCGACCAGCCACGCGCGCTGACCGGACTGCTGCGCGGGGTGCTCGACGCGCGCTGACCCTACGGTGGTCTTATGAACCCTGGCCTTCCCATCCGTATCGGCGTGCAGCTGCAGCCGCAACACGCCCCGCAGTACCAGCAGATCCGCGACGCGGTTCGCCGATGCGAGGACATCGGTGTCGACATCGCCTTCAACTGGGACCACTTCTTCCCGCTGTACGGCGACCCCGACGGGGCACACTTCGAGTGCTGGACCATGCTCGGGGCCTGGGCCGAGCAGACGTCGCGGATCGGCATCGGCGCGTTGGTGACGTGCAACTCCTACCGCAACCCCGAGTTGCTGGCCGACATGGCCCGCACCGTCGACCACATTTCCGGCGGCCGGCTTGTGCTCGGCATCGGTTCGGGCTGGAAGCAAAAGGATTACGACGAGTATGGCTACGAATTCGGCACCGCCGGCGGCCGCCTCGACGACTTGGCGGCGGCGCTGCCGCGCATCAAGACTCGGCTGGCCAAACTCAACCCCGCACCCACCCGCGACATCCCCGTGCTGATCGGCGGCGGCGGAGCGCGCAAGACGCTGCGCCTGGTGGCCGAGTATGCCGACGTCTGGCACAGCTTCACTTCCGCCGACGAGTTCCCGGCGAAATCGGACATCTTGGCCCGGCACTGCGCCGACGTCGGGCGGGATCCGGCCACTATCGAACGGTCGGCCGCCGTCGAAAGGCGCGGCGGGCTGGTCGACAACGCCACGGCCCTCGTCGGCCTCGGCGTCACGCTGCTGACCGTGGGGTGCGACGGGCCCGACTACGACCTGAGCGCCGCCGAAACGCTGTGCAAATGGCGCGATAGTCGCTGAGTCGACGGCGGCCGGGGTTCACCTCAGATTCATCGGCTGAACACCTTTTGGCGCGCGTCGCATCGTGAGAAACTCTCAGCGCCGGCTGGCCGCAGTTGGCGGAAAGAGACTCAGACGAAACGATGCCGAAGAAATACGGGGTCAAAGAAAAAGATCTGGTTGTTTCGCACATCCTCAACCTGGTGCTCACCGGCAAGCTGCGCAGCGGAGACCGGGTCGACCGCAACGAGATCGCGGTCGGCCTGGGAGTCAGCCGCGTCCCGATCCAAGAGGCGCTGGTCCAACTCGAGCACGACGGCGTCGTGTCCACCCGGTATCACCGCGGCGCGTTCGTCGAGCGATTCGACCAGGCCACCGTCCTCGAGCATCACGAACTCGACGGCCTGCTCAATGGCATCGCGTCGGCGCGCGCCGCGAACAGCCCCACGCCGCGGATCCTGGGCCACCTCGACGTACTCATGCGGTCGCTGCGTGCCGCCAAGGATGCACGGGCCTTCTCCGAAATCGCCGCCGAATACCGGCGCACCATCAACGACGAGTACGCCGGACCCCGGCTGCACGCCATGATCCGCGCCTCGCAAAACCTCGTCCCCCACGTGTTCTGGATGACCTACCAGGGCGACCGCGACGACATGCTGGCCTTTTACGCTGACGAGACCGCCGCCATTCACCGGCGTGACCCGGACGCCGCGCGGGGCGCGTGCGTCGGCCGTTCCTACCTGATGGGGCAAACCATGCTGGCCGAACTGTTTCGGCGCAGGGTGTTCGGCGCGCCGGATGACATCGGTCGAGTCGCTCCGGCGCCCGTGCGGGTCATCACCGATGCGCAAGCGGTTCGCGCGGAGCCGTCACTGGCGCTTTGAGTCCCAAGCCCGACGCAACGGCGCCCGGGGACCGGCTGCCGGTTGGGTGCGTTCCGGGCGCCGAGCGCACAGTGACGGGGACTGGCGGATCGCGGTGGCGGAGAAGCTCGGCGCGTGTCCCCGCGCCGGTGCTGCCCGACTTCGCGGCGATCGCGGCGAGTCATCACACCAAGCCGCCGGGTCCGACCGCGCCCAGATCCGCCTTGGCGCAGTTGCGCGACTCGTTCTTCGACTGGGAGATGTACCGCCAAGCCATCCCAGCGCTGTTCCACACGGGCCTGCCCAACACGGTGATCCTGACGGTCAGCGCCGCCGTCATCGGTGTCGTGCTCGGCATGGCGCTGGCGGTAGCGGGGATCTCGCACTCCCGGTGGCTGCGCTGGCCGGCGCGGGTGTACACCGACGTCTTCCGCGGCCTCCCCGAGGTCGTCATCATCCTGATCATCGGGCTGGGCATCGGCCCGCTGGTCGGCGGACTGACCAACAACAACCCCTACCCGCTCGGCATCGCCGCGCTCGGCTTGATGGCCGCCGCCTACGTCGGCGAAATCCTGCGCTCGGGAATCCAGAGCGTGGACCCCGGTCAACTGGAAGCCTCCCGCGCGCTCGGATTCAGCTACGCCGCCGCGATGCGGCTGGTGGTGATACCGCAGGGTGTCCGACGGGTGCTGCCCGCGCTGGTCAACCAATTGATCTCGCTGTTGAAGGCGTCCGCACTGGTCTACTTCCTGGGCCTGATCGCCCAAGAGCGCGAGCTCTTCCAGGTGGGCCGCGACCTCAACGCACAGACCGGCAACCTGTCGCCGCTGGTGGCAGCCGGTGTCTTCTACCTCATATTGACCATTCCGTTAACACATTTGGTGAACCACGTCGATTCGCGGCTGCGCCGCGGCCGGGCATCGGCCGAGTCGCACGACCCCCCAGATACGCTCACCGCAACGGCCGCCCAGGAGATGACGTGACGGCCGGCATCGGCTCGTCAGTTTCGCTGGCGGCCAACGGCATTCACCAGACGCTCGGCGGCACAGCGGTGCTGCGGGGCGTGGACATCGAGGTGCCCGCGGGCAGCACCGTCGCGGTGATCGGACCGTCCGGCTCGGGCAAGTCCACGCTGCTGCGCACCCTGAACCGGCTGCATGAGCCCGACCGCGGCGACATCCTGCTGGACGGCCGCTCGGTGTTACGCGACGACCCTGACCAGCTCCGACAGCGGATCGGCATGGTGTTCCAGCATTTCAACCTGTTTCCGCACCGCAGCGTGCTGGACAACGTCGCGCTGGCGCCGAAGAAGTTGCGGCGCCTGCCCGCAGCCGGGGCCCGCGATCTCGCGCTCGCCCAGTTGGATCGAGTTGGCCTGAGGCACAAGGCCGGTGCCCGCCCCGCCACGCTGTCCGGGGGGCAACAGCAACGGGTCGCGATCGCCCGCGCGCTCGCGATGGCGCCGCAGGTGATGTTCTTCGACGAAGCGACCTCGGCGCTCGATCCGGAGATGGTCAAAGGTATCTTGCAACTCATCGCCGACCTCGGCGACGGCGGCATGACCATGCTCGTCGTCACCCACGAAATGGGGTTCGCTCGGTCGGCATCCGACACGGTCGTCTTCATGGATCACGGCCAAGTGGTGGAATCCGGTCCCCCGGAGCAGATATTCGACGCTCCTCAGACCGAACGCCTGCAGCGGTTCCTTTCCCAGGTGCTTTGACCGCCCGAAGTGGGCGGCGGCTGGATACCGCGCCGCGTTATCGGGTTACACTGCCCGGTTATGGCGGATAGCGAATCCACCGCGGCCGATGTGACGGAGCTTGCGGAAGGTTTGCACCGCGCGTTGTCCAAACTGTTTTCGATTCTGCGACGCGGGGACCCCAACGGGGCCGCGGCCGGTGAATTGACCCTCGCGCAGCTGTCGATCTTGGTCACCCTGCTCGATCAGGGCCCAATCCGGATGACGGACCTGGCGGCGCACGAACGGGTGCGGACACCGACCACCACCGTGGCCATCCGCCGGCTCGAAAAGATCGGCCTGGTGAAGCGCTCGCGCGACCCCTCCGATCTGCGCGCGGTGTTGGTCGACATCACCCCGCGCGGACGGGCCGTGCACGGAGAATCGCTGGCGAACCGCCGCGCCGCGCTGGCGGCGATGCTGAGCCATCTTCCCGACTCCGACGTGGAAACGCTGAAGAAGGCGCTGGAACCGCTGCAGCGGCTCGCCTCCTGCGAACCGGTGCCCGGCCCCGCGGGCGATCCGGCCGAATGCCAAGAAGCGTGAGAGTCTTTCGTTACCAGTGGGATTCACCGCGCACGTAGACTGACGGCATGCCAACTGCACTCATCACCGGAGCCGGGGGCGGTATCGGTTCGGCCGTCGCCGCCGCGCTGGCGCCCACGCACACCCTGCTGTTGGCCGGACGGCCGTCCGACCGGCTCGACGCCGTCGCCGACCGGCTCGGCGCCACCACCTTCCCGTTGGACTTGACCGACGGCGACGAGATTCGGGCGGCGTGCGAGATCATCGACGAGCTCGACGTTTTGGTGCACAACGCGGGTGTGTCCATCCCCGGCCGAGTCGCCGAGTCTGACGTCGACGAGTGGCGCGCCACATTCGCCGTGAACGTGTTTGGCCCCGTTGAACTTACGTTGGCGCTCCTGCCCGCCCTGCGTGGCGTCCGCGGGCAGGTGGTCTTTATCAACTCCGGTTCGGGCCGCAAGGTCTCGCCGGGCATGGCCTCGTATTCCGCCAGCAAGTACGCGTTGCGCGCCTTCGCCGACTCCCTGCGTGACGACGAACCGGACCTGCGGGTGACCACCATCTATCCCGGCCGCACCGACACCGAGATGCAGCGCAACCTGGTTGCGTACGAGGGCGGCCAATATGACGCCGCCGACTTCCTGCGGCCCGAGACCGTGGCCGACGCCGTCGCGCACGCGGTGGCCACGGCGCGCGATGGCCACGTCCACGAGGTGGTGCTGCGACCGGGACGGCGGTAACGACCTCAGACCACCAGGTTGACCAGCCGGCCGGGGACCACGATGACCTTGCGCGGGGTCGCCCCCGCCAGGAAACCCTGCACCTTGTCATCCTCCAGCGCGGCGGCCCTCAGGGTGTCCTCGTCGGCGTCGGCCGGCACGACCACCCGTCCGCGCACCTTGCCGTTGACCTGTACCGGGTATTCGACCGTCTCGTCGGCGAGATGGGCCGGATCGGCTTGAGGGAACGGGCCATGGGCCAACGAGGTGGGGTGGCCCAATCGCAGCCACAGCTCCTCGGCCAGATGCGGGGCCAGGGGAGCAAGCATGAGCACCAGCGGCTCGACCGCCGCGCGGGGCACCGAATCGCGATGCCCCTTGGTGAGGTGGTTGGTGTACTCGATCAGCTTGGCGACGGCGGTGTTGTTACGCAGGGCCACATAGTCTTCCGACACCCCGGCGATGGTGCGGTGCAGCACCCGCAGGGTGTCTGCGCCCAGCGCTCCCTCGCCGACCCGCAATTCACCGGTGTGCTCGTCGACCACGAGCCGCCACACCCGCTGCAGGAAGCGGTGGGCCCCGACCACGTCCTTGGTGGCCCACGGCCGGGACGCCTCCAACGGGCCCATCGACATCTCGTACACCCGCAGCGTGTCGGCGCCGTACTCGTCGCAGATCTCGTCGGGAGAGATCGAATTCTTCAGGCTCTTGCCGATCTTGCCGAACTCCTGGAAAACCTCGGTCTCGCCGTCGATTCCGGGATAGAAGAAGCGACCGCCCCGCTCCACGACGTCGTCGGCGGGCACGTAGGAGCCCCGTGAGTCGGTGTAGGCGAAGGCCTGGATATAGCCCTGGTTGACCAGCCTGCGGTACGGCTCGCGGGAACTGACGTGGCCCAGGTCGTAGAGAACCTTGTGCCAGAAACGCGCATACAGCAGATGCAGCACCGCATGTTCGGCCCCGCCGACGTACAGGTCGACGCCCCCCGGATCCTGCGGCCCGTGCTCGGCCGGACGCGGGCCCATCCAATACGCCTCGTTTTCCCTGGCGCAGAACCGCTCCGGATTGTGCGGATCGGTGTACCGCAACTCGTACCAGGAGCTGCCGGCCCACTGCGGCATCACGTTGGTGTCGCGGGTGTATGGCCGCAAGCCGTCACCCAGATCCAGGTCCACGTTGACCCAGTCGGTCGCCTTGGCCAGCGGCGGCGACGGCTCGCTGTCGGCGTCGTCGGGGTCGAACAGCACCGGCGAGTAGTCCGGCACATCGGGCAGCTCGACGGGCAGCGCGGCCTCGGTGAGCGGATGCGGGCGTCCCGCATCGTCGTAGACGATGGGGAACGGCTCACCCCAGTACCGCTGGCGAGCGAAAAGCCAGTCCCGAAGCTTGAATTCGATTCGCGCCTGTCCGCTTCCGTCGGCCTCCAGGCGGGCGGCGATGGCCTCCTTGGCCGCCGCCACGGTCATTCCGTCCAGATAGCCGGAGTTGACCAGGACGCCGTCACCGGTGTGCGCCGCCTCCGAAACGTCTCCGCCCGCAATGACTTCCATGATCGGCAGGCCGAATTCACGGGCGAAATCCCAGTCGCGCTGGTCGTGGCCGGGCACGGCCATGATCGCCCCGGTGCCGTAACCGGCCAGCACATAGTCGGCGACGAAGATCGGCACCTGCGCCCCGTTGGCGGGGTTGGTCGCGTAGGACCCGAGGAAGACGCCGGTCTTCTCCTTGCTCTCCTGGCGCTCGAGGTCGGACTTGGCCGCGATCGCGCGGCGGTACGCGGCGACCGCCTCGCGCGGGGTGGGTGCGCCGTAGGTCCAACGGGAATCGGTCCCGTCCGGCCAGGCGGCGGTGACGAGGTCGTCGACCAGGTGGTGTTCGGGGGCCAGCACCAGGTAGGTGGCACCGAACATGGTGTCGGGCCGGGTGGTGAACACCTCGATGCCGACCGGCGAGCCCTCGGTCCCGGTCGCCGAGAACATCGCCTGCACGCCGGTGGAACGGCCGATCCAGTTGCGCTGCATGGTCTTGACCTGCTCCGGCCAGTCCAGCAGATCCAGGTCATCGAGGAGTCGGTCGGCGTAGGCCGTGATCCGCATCATCCACTGCCGCAAGCGTTTCCGGAATACCGGGAAATTCCCCCGATCGCTGCGGCCGTCGGAGGTGACCTCCTCGTTGGCCAGCACCGTGCCCAGGCCCGGACACCAGTTGACCATCGAGTCGGCGCGGTAGACCAGCCGGAAGCCGTCGACCACGTCGGCCCGCTCCCCCGCCGAGAGCTGCTGCCAGTCCCCCCCGTCGTCGAGAGGGCGCGCACCCGACTCGAATTCGGCGATCAGCTCGGAGATCGGGCGGGCCTTCTTGGCGGCGGTGTCGAACCAGGCGTTGTAGATCTGCAAAAAGATCCACTGCGTCCACTTGTAGAACTCGACGTCGGTGGTGGAGAAGCTGCGCCGGCTGTCGTGCCCGAGACCCAGACGGCCCAGTTGCCGCCGGAAGTTGACGATGTTGGCCTCTGTCCTGCTGCGCGGGTGGGTGCCGGTCTGCACCGCGTACTGTTCGGCGGGTAGCCCGAAGGCGTCAAAGCCCAACGCGTGCAGCACGTTGCGGCCCGTCATGCGGAAGTAACGGGAATACACATCGGTGGCGATGTAGCCCAGCGGGTGCCCTACGTGCAGGCCCTCTCCCGACGGGTAGGGAAACATGTCTTGCACGAAAAGCTTGTCGGCCGGGACCGAGGTTCCGTCCGACGGGGCCAGCGATCCGACCGGGTTCGGCACGTTGAACGTCCCCAGTGTCGCCCAGTTCTCCTGCCAGGCGCTTTCGATACGGGCCGCGAGCGCTGCCGTGTACCGGTACGGCGGCGCATCGGGGTCCGTCGTAGCACCGGAGTCGCTCCCGGGTGCGGCGGTCGGGGATTCGGTCACCCGAACAGGGTATAAGGGCCGACACGGCGGGTTGCCCGGCCACAGGTTGGTATCGGTTCCGTTGCGCACCGATCAGAGGTTCATCCCAGCTCGATGTCGAGCCTATTCACCGGCTTTGACCTCTGGTTACAGTCGGCCTCTATAGGACCGGGTGCCGTCCGCAGCCATTGGAAGGACCGACGGAAAATGATTGAGATCGCGCGTAGCTTGCGGATCCTCGCAGGAGGTCTCGCCGCCGGCGCCATCGGGGTCACTGTGTTTGCGGGCGCGACCGCATCGGCCGATCCCACGCTCCCCGCGCCCCCCGCGCCCGGTGTCGCCGGAACCGTCCAGCCGCCGCTCAATGCGGTGGCGGTCCCGGGCCAGGCTCCCAACCGGTTCCTGGCCGGCCCCCCGGCGGCCAACCCGTTCGCGCCGCCCGTCCTCGCCACCGCGCCCGGGGCCGTCGGAGCCGCCGGGGCTCCGCCCGCGGCCCCCGCCGGGGCGTCGGGGCCTCCGGCGGTGACCCCGGCTGTTTCCGGCACCCTCCGCGAATACCTGCAGTCGAAGGGCGTCAAGCTCGAAGCGCAAAAACCGCAGGGCTTCAACGCGCTTGACATCACGCTGCCCGTGCCCGCTCGGTGGACTCAGGTGCCGGACCCGAACGTCCCCGACGCGTTCGCGGTCATCGCCGACCGCCAAGGCAGCAGCATCTACAGTTCGAACGCCCAGGTGGTGGTGTACAAGCTGGTCGGAAGCTTCGATCCCGCCGACGCCATCACGCACGGCTACGTCGACAGCCAGCGGCTGCCCGCCTGGCAGTCCACCAACGCCTCGATGGCCGACTTCGGCGGCTTCCCCTCATCGGTCATCGAGGGCACCTACCGCGACGGCGACATGACGCTGAACACCTCGCGCCGCAACGTTATCGCGACCTCCGGCCGGGATAAGTACCTGGTGTCGCTGGCGGTGACCACCGACCGGGCCGTGGCGATCGCCGACGGACCGGCCACCGACGCGATCATCAACGGCTTCCGAGTGGCCGCGCCGGGCGCAGCCGCCCCCGCGCCGGTCCGCGCGCCCGCTGCAGGACCCGTCGCACCCACCACGGCCCCCGTTGCGCCGCTCGCGCAAGCACCGGCCAGGGCGCCGCTCGTGCAGGCACCCGCTGCCGCACCGGCCGGGCTCCCGGCGCAGGCCGCGCCTCCCGTTCAGCCGATCGTGCAGCCCACACCCAACCTCCTGGCGATGGTGCCCGGGCTGCCCCCACTGCCCAATTTCTCGTTCCTGCAGCACTGACCGGCCATAACAGGAAAGCAGCCGGAGCCCGGCGAGCGGATCCGATTTCCACCTCGTATTGTGGGCGCATGCTGATTGCGGGCGTGCTGTGCATTTGTGCCGCGCTGGGCTCCGCGGGCTTCGGGACGTGGTCGCTTTCACACAACCAGGCGGTCGGCACCACCCAGCTCGCGCTGCGCGCCATGGCGCCCACGCAGTTCGCCGCGGCGGTGATGCTCGCCGCGGGCGGCGTCGTGGCGCTCGCGGCGTCGCCGCAGACCGCCGTGGTGGTGCTCATCGTCTGTGTCTCCGGCGCATTGGGCACGCTGGCCGCCGGTTCGTATCAGAGCGCCCGCTTCGCGGTGCGTCGGGAAGTGGCGGCGTCCGGTTGTGGTGAACGCTGCGCCGTGTGCACACACTCCTGCGCTTGACGTCCCTTCGGCCTGCGGCCCTAGTTGCGGCTGACGTCGATCGGGTGGGTGGCCAGCATCGAAAGCGGCAGCGGCTGACGGCGCAGCACCTGGCCCCATAGGTCGGCCTTAGGCCCGACCAAAACATCAGACGGCAACGCCGACAACACGATCCAGTCGTCGCGCTCGATCTCACCTTCCAGCTGACCGATGGTCCACCCCGAGTACCCGGCGAAAATCCGCACGCCCTCGACCAGCGGTGCGAGAGCGTCGGGGTCGGCATCCAGGTCGACCATCGCCACGCGGCCGTCGACATGCCGCAGCCCCGGCACGCCCTGCGGATCGGCGCCGACGCGCAGCGTCGCCAAACACAGTGCGGCGTCCCGCTTCACGGGTCCGCCGATGAACATGGTTTTCGGCTTGGCCGTCAGCTTGGCCCACTGCGGTAGGACGTTGTAGACCGCCGTCTCGCTGGCCCGGTTCAGCACGACACCCAACGTGCCGCCGTCGTTGTGTTCCACGATGTAGATCACGCTGCGGCGGAACGTCGGTTCCAGCAGATCGGTGTTGGCCAGCAGCAACGTACCCGCACGCACGCGCTGCGCGGCGGGTGCGACATAGTCCTCAGGGTCCTCCGGCGGCGGCACCCAAACATCATCGCACCTCCGCCCCCTCCCCTGGGTCAATCGAGCACGGGCCGTGCATATTTGTATTTGTACTGTTGATCACGCGGCGTCGGCCTCAGCCTGTGGGGTTTAGCGCGCTACCCCATCGTGGAAGTCGGTTCTGTGATTCCTACCCGGATGCACTCGGGCGCACACGTCGACCTGTGGCGGTCGGTGCGCAGCCTGCCGGATTTCTGGCGGCTGCTGCAGCTGCGCATGGCGAGTCAGTTCGGTGATGGTCTCTTCCAGGCAGGGCTGGCCGGGGCGCTGCTGTTCAACCCGGATCGTGCCGCCGACCCCCTGGCCATCGCCCGGGCATTCACCGTGCTGTTCTTGCCTTATTCGCTGCTGGGGCCGTTCGCGGGCGCGCTGATGGACCGTTGGGATCGACGACTGGTCATCGTCGGCGCCAACGTGGGGCGGCTGGTTCTCATCGCCTTGATCGGCACCATCCTGGCCATCCGCGCGGGCGACATACCGCTGCTGTTCGCTGCGCTGGTGGCCAACGGCCTGTCGCGGTTCGTCGCATCGGGGCTTTCGGCGTCACTGCCGCACGTGGTGCCGCGCGAACAGGTCGTGACGATGAACTCGGTCGCCACCGCCGTAGGCGCCTGCGCCGCGTTCGTGGGCGCGAACTTCATGCTGTTGCCGCGCTTTCTCATGGGATCCGGGGACGAAGGGGCGTCGGCGGTCATCTTCCTCACCGCGGTCCCGGTCTCGGTGGCGTTGCTGCTGTCTTTGCGGTTCGGGCCGCGCGTGCTGGGACCGGACGACACCAAACGCGCGATCCACGGGCCCGTGATCTACGCCGTGGTGACCGGCTGGCTGCACGGCGCGCGGACGGTGGTCCAGCGCCCAACGGTCGCCGCCACCCTGTCCGGCTTGGCCGCGCACCGAATGGTGGTCGGCATCAACTCGCTCCTGATGCTGTTGCTGGTGCACCACTTGGCTGCGCCCGCGACCGGAGGTTTGGGTACCGCGTTGCTGTTCTTCGGCGTGGCGGGCATCGGCGCATTCCTGGCGAACGTGCTGACGCCGTCGGCGATACGCCGCTGGGGGCGCTATGCCACGGCCAATGGCGCGTTGACCGCAGCCGCCATCTTTCAGCTGCCCGCCGCCACGCTGCTGATTCCGGTGATGGTGGGGTGCAGCTTTTTGATCGGCCTGGCCGGCCAGGTCGTCAAACTGTGCGCCGACTCTGCGATGCAGATGGACGTCGACGACGCCCTGCGCGGGCACGTGTTCGCGGTCCAAGACGCATTGTTTTGGGTTGCGTTCATCGTCGCGATCACGGTGTCGGCCGCGCTGATTCCGGACGACGGGCGGGCGCCGGCGTTCGTCCTTTTCGGATCGGTGCTCTACCTCGTGGGGCTGGCCGTGCACAGCGTCGTCGGCCGGAGCGGCGAGCCCGCCGCCGGCCGTTAAGGTACACACGTGGTTTTCCCGACGATGTGTCGGCGGCGATGATGGCCGGTCCCGGGCCGATCGTCGCCGACCTGCGTGCCGAAAGCGACGAGCTCGACGCTCTGGTCGCCCCGCTTTCGCCCGACCGCTGGGCCGATCCGACACCCGCACCGGGCTGGACGATCGCGCACCAGATCGGGCACCTGCTGTGGACCGACCGGGTCGCTCTGACCGCCGTCACCGACGAAGCGCGGTTCGCCGATGTGCTGCAGGGCGCCGCGGCGGATCCGGCCGGTTTCGTCGACGCGGGCGCCGAGGAGTTGGCGGCCCGGCCGCCCGCCGAGTTGCTCGCCGAGTGGCGGCTCACCCGCGGGCGCTTGCACGAGGCACTGCTGACCGTCGCCGACGGCCGTAAGCTGCCGTGGTTCGGGCCGCCCATGGGCGCCGCGTCGATGGCGACCGCACGGTTGATGGAGACGTGGGCGCACGGTCTCGACGTCGCCGATGCGCTTGGCGTCAGGCGGCCTGCCACCGAGCGCCTGCGCTCGATCGCACACCTCGGGGTGCGCACGCGCGATTACGCCTTTTCGGTGAACAACCTGGCTGCCCCGGCCGAGCCGTTCCTGGTCGAGTTGCGCGGACCCGGCGGCGACGTGTGGTCCTGGGGACCGCCGGACGCCGCGCAGCGGGTCACCGGCTCAGCCTTGGACTTCTGTTTCCTTGTCACCCAGCGGCGCCCCCTGGGCAGCTTGGATATCACGGCGCGCGGCGCGGACGCGCAGCGTTGGCTGGAGATCGCGCAGGCCTTCGCCGGGCCTCCCGGCGCCGGTCGATGAGCGCGCGTCGCGCGCGAAGAGAGCCGGCGCCCATCCGACACCGCGCCGGTCGATGAGCGCGCCTCGCGCGCGAAGAGAGCCGGCGCCCATCCGACACCGCGCCGGTCGATGAGCGCGCCTCGCGCGCGAAGAGAGCCGGCGCCCATCCGACACCGCGCCGGTCGATGAGCGCGCCTGCGGCGCGTCTCAGTGCGAGGGGACCGCCGTACGTCGCCTGGTTGTCAGCCTCGGCCTCCTCGCGCAGCGCCGTGATAGCAAGGTTCAACCGGTCGGCTAACTCGCCGTGGGCGTAGCTGTGCATGACCCCGGGGTGCAGAACCAATTGCAGCAGCCTGCCGTCGGAATTGGCGACGGCGTACACGTCTCCGAGGTCAACGCTGTACGTGACGGCCTCGGCCTGCGCGACGAGGGCTTCCCACTTATCGGCCGCGTCGCTGAGTTCCCGGAGAACCGACTCGACGAGATCCTTGCCGCTCAGGCTCCCCGGTCCCGCCACGAAGCCAGTATCGTCGGCCCCTCCGACCAGCGTCAATTCAAATCCGGACGCCGCGGCGCGAAGATGCGCGCGCACGTCACGACGGTAATGCGGTGAGTTCCCGAAACCAGGCCAGGTGATAGTTCGCCGAAACGCGATCGCCGATGACGAACGCTTCGGTGGCAGCCAACAGCAGACAATTGAGCACGAGCGCGGAATCGACGTTCGGGTACTGCACCATCAACTGGTAGCGGGCGGTGTCGAGATGCACCCGCAAGACGTCGACTTCCTGGTCGACGATGCGGGCCCCGGCAGCGGCGGAGCTTGCCATCGCGTGCACCATGCGCGGTAGCCCGTCGCGCCCATCTGTCGCGGCAATCAGCAACCCTGCCGGATCAACAACCGGGGGCAGTTCGCGGGGCCGCTGCGAAGACTTGATGGTCGCGAACTCAGCAGATCGGCGCAACGAATCGCCCGGCGCGTATGTCGCGGCACGCGTTGCCTCCGCGACCATCGAGGCGGTCTTGGCGCTGCGCCGTCCGGGCATCAAGAGCCGCACCCCTTCGGGAACCGCGACGCCTGGCGGGATCCAACCGTGCGCCAGATCAGTGACCACCACCGTCGTACCGTCCGCGTAGTCCGCCACGGCCCAATGCAGCCGCGGTTCTTGCCGCACCACAAACTCCAGGAGCCGGTTCAGCCGGTCGGCGCCGGATTCCCCACCGGTCGTCGCGTCTCGCGGCGGGGGCACGGCCATGGCGGCGGCATCGCGAGCTCTATGGCGAGCGATCGTCTGGGTCTCGTCCCCGGGCGTTATGACTTGCGTGTCGTCGAGGCGCGGATCGTCGTCCACGCCCGGCGCGTCCTTGCTGTCACCCCCGAGCGCTTCGTCGTCGCGGCGACCGCCCTCAGCGAGCCGCCGACCGCCTTCGGGGTCCACCGCCGGCGCCGTCTTCCGACTTCACCGCCCGGACGGCCGCGATGACCTGCGTCATATCCCGGTCCGTCTCGACGGGCGCTGTGGAAGCCGCCCTCGCCCGGGGCGGCAAGGTTCGGAGCTGACGGATCGTCGACTCGACTCGGCGTTCGGCGCGCGCCCGAGCCTCGTCAACGATGCGCGCCTCTTGCGCGCGACGCGCGAGATCGGGCAGCGCCGCACGCCTGAGGAGCGTGAGCTCGTCGTTGGCGCTTCGGGCAATCTGCGCTAGGTCGGCTTTGAGATACTCTGCGAGACGGGAGGTTTCGGCGTCGGCCGCCGTCAGCTCGGCCGGCCACAACCCACCCGTGACCCACGGAGTGCAATCAATCGGAGAGCTGAAGGCGGGGATCGCGAGCGATTCCCGGGTCGCTCTACGGAGGCGCTGGCGCGCCGTGATCCGACCGAAGATCGCCACCGGCTAAGACTACCGGCACACCCGGGTGCCCAATCCGGTCACTGAATTGTGCAGTCGCGACGGCGTGGGTAGCCTGAGGCGATGGCTGATTCTGCGCTGCAGCAGCAACTCGATGAGGTGCGCGTACTGCTGGCCCGCGCCCGAGAGTTGTTCGGCCCCAATCCCATCGAGCCGCCCACCGATATTGCGCCAGACTCCGACGTGGCCAGGCCCTGGCTGCTGTAGGCGGGCGCGTCCTACCTGGTCCGCGCGGGGCGCAATTTGTGCGCCAGCAACCTTTCGATCGCCGCATCAAGGTCTTGCGGAGTGGGCACCTGCGCGGACGGTGTGTGCCCGGCTGCCACGATCTCCTCGCGTACCTCCAGCAAAGCTTTGAGGCACGACACATCGGCGGTCAAGACGATGCCCTGCGCCAGGGTCTCCGCGTCGGTCTCCATCGCCTGTTCGGTCAGAGCGACACTATGCATATAGCCGCCGCGGCACGAGCGGACAAGAATGTGCCCGCTCGGATGGACGGTGTCGAAAGCCGGATTCGCGTCCGTCACTGACTCCCGTCGACGATGCCGCGGAACTCGCGCGCCGCACCTTGCTCGTGTTGCTCCCAAGCCGCCGCCGACGTCGTCAGCTTCTCCGCCAGGTCGGCGTGATCGTCGGCTTGTTGCTCATAGCACTGCCGCCTGAGCTCGAGCAGCTCGCGCCCGGCTTCGCGAAGCTCACCGAAGACCGGCCCCAGCGAATCCAGGCTCTCCTGGATGGCCGCATGCGACGACGGGACGGCGCGCAGGTAGTCGGACGTCTCCCGGTGATGCGCAGCGGCTTCACGCAAGCGTGCGGGCACCACGTGGATCGGATCTGCCATCTGCTGCCTCCTGTCATGCGCCACCGGGCGGGCCGGCGGGTTTCTCTTGTGCGGTGGCCGGCGCATCCGCCGGCCTCGTGGGCACCGGTGTTTCGGTCTGAGCCGGCGGCGTCGAGCGTGCCATCGCGCCAGGCGGATGTTCCCAGCCTAGGAAGCTGGGCCCGCTCACGGTGGCAATGTGTTGGATCTGGCCGTCAACCAGCGCCTTACCCGGGCTGAGGGCGAGGGCGTGTCGATCGGTGAAGATGCCAATATCCCCCGGGGCGAGCCGGAGCGGATCGAGCGGTTCGGTGACCGGTGACCCGGGTGGCGGGATCGTTAGTCCCTGCTGGCGGAAGGCATCCGCGATCGGCACACCACCCACCGACGCCTTGATTGCCGCGGCCAACTCCGGGCTGGCCGCCGTCAGCGTCTCCCCGTCGGGCAGCGTCACCGTTGTCGGGACTGCGTCCGGTGATTCGGGGTTGGCCGCCGGCGCGCTTTCCGGGTGGTCCCCGTCGCGCTCCGCCGCCGAGCCGCCGTCGAGTTCATCCGATGTCGCAAGCCCCTCGTCGTCCAACTTCCGCAGCGCCGGCTCGGCTCGGGCGCCGTCCTGCAGACCAGGCAGCGGCAGGCCGAAGCCACCCATCGAGCCGGGCCCCGTCCCGAACCCCGGCATCGATCCGGTGCCGAACCCGGGAAAACTCGGCATCTGCGCAGCTGGGACCGTCGGCATCGGCGCAGCCGGGGCGCCCTGCGGTCCCGGATCCTCCGAGGGAATCGCGTCGAGCAGCGCATCGTCCCAGTCCGTGTCCGGCTCGTCATCCCCGGTCGCCACCCCGGCCGGCACGGTCGACGCCGGGTCACGTTCGCCGGGTGCATCGCCTTTGGACGCGTCGTACAGCGAGGTCCACGCGGCCATCATGGCGGATTTCGATGCGTCGTCGAGGTTTGCGTCGAGGAGTATGGCCCGGATGTCCCTCAGCTTGCCGATCAGGAGCCGCTGGAAGTCACGGGCGCCCGCTGGAGTGTCGAGGTCGGATCGCGCTTGTACCGCGGCTTCGATCTCGCGCTGCAGCGTGGTGAGCGACTGGCCTCCCTCGACGCTTTTCAGGTGCGCATTGAGGATGGCCGAGATCACCTGCATGTCGAGTTGCGCGCTCGCCGTATTCTGTTGCGCCAGTGCGGCCTCCGCGTGCGCGATGGCGTCGGCAGTAGCGCCCCGCTCGCGCTCCGGCCCCGGCGCATCGGCCGGCGGGCCCGCGAATGGCGTCGACGGGCCGAGCACGTCGTGGTGGTGTTGGCGGATCTTGCCCAGGATCGCCTCGAGTTGTTCCGACCGTGTCGCGGGATTGACCACGGCGGTCACCTCCTGCGGCGTCAGGCCAAGCTGCCACGCATTGGGGTCACCCGTGCGGATCCGGATGTACGCGAGCGCCGCGAGCAACTCCTCACGCGCCGACATCGGCTGGGCGACCGGCGCCGCGGCCCGTGCGCAGCATCCGTCGCGACCCCTCCATGCCCGGCGACAGTACCCAGGCGCAGGACAGGCCACAATTCACGGTGACGGCCCCTGGGGACATCCGCGCTATCCCCCGTATCGTTCCCGAAGTGTTTCCAGCACAACGCTTTTCGCACGCGCCAGCTCGCTGGCATCCGCTACGACGGCGCGGATCTCCCGTTGCTTGGCGAGCAGGAATCGCTGGAACTCCCGCACGCCCAAAGGGGTGTCGACGGCTAAGCGCTCCCGTTGCACGACGGCGCTCTCGATCTCCTCGGCGATCACGTCCAGGCGCCGTACGCTCTCCCGGGTCGCGGCGTGAGCGCTGGCAAGCACCTCTCCCAGCAGGCGGTCGGCCTCGGCGGCAGCCCCTTGCTGGTTCGCCAGCAGCGACTGCCGCGACCGTAGCGCGGTCACCGAGGGTCCTATCTGTTCCGTCATCGGTGACCGCCTTCCTGCCCGGCGGCCGGCGATCGCTGCCCGTCATGACGGCCGCCGAACCGCGACGTTGGTGCCCAGCGCGCTGATTCGTACCGCCGCGCCGGGATAGGGTGCCTCGACCACCCTGTTGCCGCCAATGGCCAGTTGCACGTGACCCGCGTGCGGGAATACCAGATCGCCGGGCCGTACCTGCGATCGCGGCACCGGGATTCCATCGTTGATCTGCTGGTATGTGGTCCGATCCAGGCGCAGGCCCGCCTGCGCGTACGCCCACTGCACCAGCCCGGAACAGTCGAACTGATCGGGTCCGGTCGCGCCCCAGACATAGGGCCGTCCCAGGCGTGACAACGCAGCTCGGACCGCTATCGCGGCGCGGACACCCGATGCCGGCAGGCCGCGGTGGTGCAGCCGGTAACCCAAGACCCGAAGCGCCGCGGCGTGGCGCCTTGCCCGGAGCCGGGCCGACAGGACGTGCGCGCGCTGCGCCCGCAGCCGGGCGGCTCGGCGGCGCATCGCCTCCCGCTGCGCCATCGGCGAGGCCGGGGGAGCGGTCGCATCGGCACGAGCCTCGTCGACGATGTTCCCGGTGACCCGGCGGGCATGCGCCCGGTCCCGGTGGGCGTTCGCGATGACTTCGGTGGCGGCATCGTCGGTGCGCGCCGCCGATCGGAGTCGCTGCCTGCTGCGGTCCACGGCGATCCGATACCCCTGCCCGACAACGGCATTCGTATCGATCCGGGCCTGGCCGCAGTGCTGCTCGGTACCCGCGTCCAGCGTCCGGCGCCGCGGACTGCCGTCGAAGAGGCGGTGAGCGCGGCTCAACACTTCGATGTCACCTTCCATCACCGCACACCCGTTCCCCCGCCGTCGGCATCGGTGTCGCCGCGGCCGGCCGATTCCACCGCCTCGGTGAAGGCCCGTACCCGGGGTAGAACCCCGGGGGGGATGGCGCCGCTGTTACGGATCTCCCAGACCTCGTCGACGCCGACGCCCACCAGCGCCGCGACAATGGTCTCGGGCAACGACGACTCGGTGCAGGCCCGGTCGAAACGCGCGCTCAAGCTCGCAGGCATCCGCTTGAGCAGCGTCCGGCGGGTGGCCTCGAGCTCCTCCAGATGTTCCATCAGGCGGCCGGTCGAGTCGGCACCGGCGTTGACAGCGACCCGCCACGAGCTGGCGGCCAGCATCTCGGCCTTCACGCACTGCGCGATCACAGACAGAATATACGTCTCATATTCGTTTGATGTTGTCGCCGGCAGTCGATCGATGACGGATTTGAGGGCGTCGAGCTGTGCTTCGGCGTATCCCTCGAGCACTTCGGTATCGCTGTGACGGTCGACGAGCACCGGACCGGTTCGCCTCTCGGGGACCGCAGCCGGGGACTGCGCCGCGAGCAGGCGCGCCAACTCAGCCTCCGGATCGGCGGCGACCAGGAGCCGCGAGTAGGTGCCCGGGGGCAGCCCTAGTCCGTTCTCGACCTTCTGAACTGTGCTTTTATGAGGCTTACGGGCGCCGCGCTCCAAAAAACTCAGCCCCATGATGCTGACGCCGGTTGCGGCTGCGAGTTCCGCCAGCGACCAGTCGCGGGATTCGCGCAAGGCGCGAATGGCCGCGCCGGCCGATTCACGGCTCACCGCACGCTCCGGCCATGGGCCGGATCCTACACAGACCAGGCGACAGCCCTGTGGATATACGTTTTTGTCACGTTTCGCTTGCGCTGCCTTCGCGCGTATGTATACGCTTTTACCCACGTTTCAGATCTCACCTGAGGAGACCGGCATGGGACACCCTTGCGCAACCAATCCAGAGCTGTGGTTCGGCTACCCCGACGACGACGACGCCGACGGCGCGGCGAAGGCGCGTGCCTACGAGCGGTCGGCCACCGCGGCGCGGATCCAATGCCTGCGCCGTTGCCCCCTTGCGCAACAGCGTCGCTGCGCCCAGCACGCCATCGCGCACCGCGAGGAATACGGCGTCTGGGCCGGGGTGAAATTGCCCGGCGGCCAATACCGGAAGCGGGAGCAACTGACTCGGGCGCATGCCATCCTGCGGCAGATCGCCGAGGGCGAGATCAACCCTCGCCAGCTGCCCGAGAACGTGGCGCTGCTGGCTCGTCATGAAGATGACGCCGTACCGGTCGCCGCGGTGGTGTTGCACCTGCCGACCGCGCAACTCGGGCCGCGATCGGCCGCCTGACGTCCGGGCGGCAGTTTGATCAGGATCGCGCGCGGCGCTGGAGTACGCGACCGCGTATGCCACCGAGCGCGAGGCGTTCGGCGGACCGATCATCGACAACCAGGACATCGCCTTTCCGCTGGCCGAACTGGCCACCCAGATCGACGCGGCGCGGCTGCTGACCTGGCGTGCCTCCTGAGTGGCCGCCAATGGGGTGCCCTTTGAGCGGGGAGAGGGCTCGATGTCGAAAACGGCCGCAAGCGAGGTGGCCGTAAAGGCGACCGAGCGGGCAATCCAGACCGTGGGCGGCTGGGGTTACATCACTGATCACCCCGTGGAGAAGTGGTATCGGGACGCCAAGCTCTACACCATCTTCGAGGGCACCAGCGAGATCCAGCGGATGGTCATCTCGAACGCGCTCGGCGCTGCCGTCGGCACCCCGCCGCTGCATGTCGTGCTCGAGCCGTCCGGGGGGCCGTTCAACCGGGCATTCGGGCGGGGCACCCCGTTGCGCTCCCGCGCCGCCGAGTCCGCGTTGTCGATGAAGGACCGAATCCCCGAACCCGTCGTGCGGCTGGCCATGAAGGTGCTGCGGCCGCCGGGCAGGTGAATGGGCCGCGCTATCGTCGCAGCAGCCCACGACGAAGGCTGGACGATGAGCAACCTCGAGGCCGCTCCGGCCGAAATCGCCTGCACGGCCGCACCCATCGCGCGGCCGTCGCCGTCGCTGCGGGTCTTCAATCCCCGCGAAGTCCCGCTGGGCGGCCCGCGGGCCATCAGGGTGCGCCGCACGCTTCCGCAGCGGCAGCGCTCGATGATCGGCGCGTGGTGCTTCATCGACCACTATGGCCCCACCTCGACGCCCATGGACTTCCCGCCGCACCCGCACACCGGTCTGCAGACGGTGAGTTGGTTGTTCGGCGGAGAAGTGGAGCACCGCGACAGCGCCGGCGTGCATGCGCGCGTTCGGCCCGGCGAGCTGAACCTCATGACCGCGGGCGCAGGCATCTGCCATTCCGAGGTGTCGCTCGACTCCCCAAGCGCGTTGCACGGCGCGCAGTTGTGGGTGGCGCTGCCCGACTCCGACCGCGACACCGAGCGCGACTTCGCCCACTATGTGCCCGCACCGGTTTCGCTGCCCGGCGCGGTGGCCCGCGTCTTTCTCGGGGAGCTTGCCGGCAGCACCTCCCCGGTGCGGATGTTCACCCCATTGGTCGGCGCCCAGATCGACCTCGACGCGCGTGGCGGCCTCTACCTCGACGTCCACCCGGCGTTCGAACACGGCGTGCTCTGCGATTCGGGCACCGTCGATTTCGGCGGGGTGACGCTTGCGGCGGCCGACTTGGGGTACCAGGCTCCCGGCGCCTCTACGCTGCGGCTGCGCAACATGGGCGACCGGCCTGCGCGAGTGCTGCTGCTGGGCGGCACGCCCTTCACCGAAGACTTAGTGATGTGGTGGAACTTCGTCGGACGAAGCCACGAGGACATCGTCGACTGTCGCCGGCTGTGGCAAGACCGCGACGAGCGTTTCGGCGCCGTCCACGGGTACCGAGGTCCGGTCGCCCGGCTGCCCGCCCCGCCGCTGCCGGCCACCCGATTGCGGCCCAGATCAGTACCAGGATCAGTACCAGCAAGAAAGGGGAGCGTTGATGGCGACCGATAACACCGGTGCGGAGACCACCGTGACCGCACAGGAAGGCCGGTACACCATCGCGGTGGACGGCGAGACCGTCGGCCTCGCCGAATACACCGACCGCGACAACCAGCGCGTCTTCTACCACACGGAAATCGATCCGGCGTTCGGCGGACGCGGCCTGGCCACCATCCTCCTCGAGAAGGCACTCGATGACGCCCGCGATCAGGGCTGGCGCATCGTTCCCTCGTGCTCCATGGTGACCACTGTGCTCAAGAAGCACCCGGGATTCGCCGACATCACCGACTCGGTCAGCGGCAAGTTCTAGGGCCGAAAAGGCGGGGCCTGAAAATGTGCGGCGGGCCGCACCCCGCCGAAAAGTGGGCGAAGGGGGACTTGAACCCCCACGTCCCGAAGGACACTGGCACCTGAAGCCAGCGCGTCTGCCATTCCGCCACTCGCCCGGGCAAACAACCGAAGGACCATATCACTTTAAACGCCGGATTCCCCAATCGTGCCGGCGGGTGATGGGGTTGCGGCGCCCGCATTGCGAGCGGCCCTGAGCTGCGCCGATGCGATTCTCAGAGTTCCCGAGGTGCCGCTGCCCGGCGCCGTCCCGATACCATGCTCGGGTGAAGCAACGCGCGGGCAACCCGTTTGCCTGGAGACGGCGACATAGCGCGGCACATGCGAGCGAATGCTAGAAGATGCGTAGCCAACCGGGGCTTGTCGCGCGCATCGAGCGCAGGCTTGAGGCGACCGTCGACAACGCGTTTGCCCGAGTTTTCGGGGGATCGATCGTTCCGCAGGAGATCGAGGCGCTCTTACGCCGAGAGGCCGAGGACGGTGTGCGAACGCTCGGGGCAAATCGCCTTTTGGTCCCCAACGAATACATCATTACCCTCGGTATGCACGACTTCGAGAAGGTGGGCGTGGACCCGGATCTGAAGTCGGGTGCTTTTGCTCGATGCTTGGCTGACTACATCTACGAACAGGGGTGGCAAACGTATGGTGAGGTGGTCGTCCAGTTCGAGCAGTCATCCGAGCTGCATACCGGTCAGTACCGCGCCCGTGGTGCTGTCAACCCCGATGCACAGCCCCGCCCGACGGTCGTGGATGCCCTCCGGCCACAATCAAATCATGCGTTCGGCGCAGAACGAGGAGTAGCAATGACTGATAACTCGAGCTACCGCGGGGGTCCAGGGTCGGGACGGCCCGGCGATGAGTACCACGACGACCGCTACGGGCGACCACAAGAAGACCAGCGCGGTGGCCCGGAACCACAGGGCGGATACCCGCAGGAACAGGGCGGATACCCGCCTCAGCACGGGTACCCACCACCCCAGCAACCCGAGCAGGCCGGCTACCAGGAGCACGGCGGGGGCTACCCCGACCAGCAGGGCGGCTACCCAGGCCAGGGCGGATACCCGCCACAGCGCGCCTACCCCGAACAAGGCGGCTACCCCGAACACCAGGGCAGCTACCCCGAACAAGGCGGCTACCCCGAACACCAGGGCAGCTACCCGGGCCAGAGCGGATACCCGGAACAGCGCGGCTACCCCGAACAGGGCGGATATCCGCAATCTTACGAACAGCGTCCCGCCGCGCCTGCGGGCTATGGTGCACCGCAGGGCGGCCAAGGATACGACCAGGGCTACCGCCAGGGCGGCTACCCTCCCCCGGGCGGACAGCCCGGCGGCAGCGCCCAAGCCTACGGCGGCTACAGCGACTATGGCCGCGGCCCCGCCGCCCCGCACGAGGGCAGCTATGCCCCGCCGGCGCCCGCGGCCCAGCCCGAACAACCGCCCGCTTACCCGGACCAGGGCGGTGGGTACGAGCAGGGTTACCAGCCGGGCGGGGGATACGGGCGGCAGGACTACAGCCAAGCCGACTACACCCAGTACGCCGAACCAGTGCAGGGGGGCTACGCCGCCGCCCCGGGTGGCGGGTACGCCGAAACCGGCAACCGCGACTACGAGTACGGCCAGCCGGCCGACTACGGCCAGCCGGCCGGCGGGTACGGCGGATACGGCCAGGGTGGCTACGGCGCGGCCGGCGCGACCGTCACCCTGCAGCTCGACGACGGCAGCGGCCGCACGTACCAGCTGCGCGACGGCTCCAACATCGTCGGCCGCGGGCAGGACGCCCAATTCCGGTTGCCCGACACGGGAGTGTCGCGCCGTCACCTCGAGATACGTTGGGACGGCCACGTCGCGCTGCTGACCGACCTCAACTCGACCAACGGCACCACCGTGAACAACTCTCCGGTTCAGGAATGGCAGCTGGCCGATGGTGACGTGATCCGCTTGGGCCACTCGGAGATCATCGTCCGCATCCACTAACCCACCGGCTCGACGCTGCCGTGCTTGGCTCCGTGTAGACCGCCGCCGACGTATCGTGACGTTGCCGATGCCCTCGGTGTCACGGGCGCCAGGGGATGCTGCCAGGGCTGGGGGCCAGGACCGAAAGGACGCCAGATGCAGGGACTAGTACTGCAGCTGACGCGTGCCGGATTCTTGATGCTGCTATGGGTATTCATCTGGTCCGTGCTGCGGATCTTGAAGACGGACATCTACGCGCCCACCGGCGCCGTCATGGTGCGCCGGGGCCTGACCTTGCGCAGCACGTTGCTTCCGTCCCGACAGCGCGGCCACGCGGCCCGGTACCTGGTGGTGACCGAAGGGTCACTGGCGGGCGCGCGCATCACCCTCAGCGGACAGCCGGTGCTGATCGGCCGAGCTGACGACTCGACGGTGGTCCTGACCGACGACTACGCCTCGACGCGGCACGCCCGGCTGTCTCAGCGCGGCTCGGAATGGTACGTCGAGGATCTAGGATCGACCAACGGCACTTACCTCGACAGGGCGAAGGTGACGACTGCGGTACGAGTTCCCCTAGGGACGCCGATCCGGATCGGCAAGACGGCAATCGAGTTGCGCCCGTGAGCCGCGGCTACGACGATCGTGCCGGCTCGGCGGGTTTTCAAGCCGGGATCATGGGGGTACCGCCCGCTGGCGGGGGAGAGTGGCGCGCGTGAGCCTCGTCTTGCGATACGCCGCCCGCAGCGACCGCGGCCTGGTACGCGCCAACAACGAAGACTCTGTCTACGCCGGCGCGCGGCTGCTGGCGCTCGCCGACGGGATGGGCGGCCACGCGGCCGGGGAGGTGGCCTCCCAGCTGGTGATCGCCGCGCTGGCCCATCTCGATGACGACGAACCCGGCGGTGACCTGCTGGCCAAGCTCGACTCCGCGGTCCGCTCCGGCAACGCGGCGATTGCCGCGCAGGTCGAGGCGGAGCCCGAGCTGGAAGGCATGGGCACCACCCTCACCGCGATCCTGTTCGCCGGCGACCGGATTGGGTTGGTGCACATCGGCGACTCGCGCGGCTATCTGTTGCGTGACGGGGAGCTGACTCAGATCACCAAGGACGACACCTTCGTTCAAACCCTCGTCGACGAGGGCCGCATCACCCGCGAAGAGGCGCACAGCCATCCCCAGCGTTCGCTGATCATGCGGGCGCTGACGGGCCACGAGGTCGAGCCCACCTTGACCATCCGCGAAGCGCGCGCCGGCGACCGTTATCTGCTTTGCTCCGATGGCCTCTCGGACCCGGTGAGCGACGACACCATCCTCGAGGCACTGCAGATCCCCGACGTGGCCGAGGCCGCCTACCGCCTCATCGAGTTGGCGCTGCGCGGCGGCGGCCCCGACAACGTGACGGTCGTGGTCGCCGATGTCGTGGACTACGACTACGGCCAAACTCAACCGATACTCGCCGGCGCGGTATCGGGTGACGACGACCAAATGACCCTGCCCAACACCTCCGCTGGCCGCGCTTCGGCTATCCGCCCACGCGAAGAGGCGAAACGCGTTGCGCCGCAAGAGGAACTGCCGATCCGACCGGGGTGGTCGCGGCGGCGGTTGGGGATTGTCATCACGCTGGTGGTCTTGCTGGTGCTGGCGGGCCTGGCCATCGGTCGGGCGATCATCCGCAGCAATTACTACGTCGCCGAGGACAACGGCATGGTGTCGATCCTCCGCGGCATCCAAGGGTCGCTGTTCGGCATGTCTTTGCACCAACCGTATTTCGTGGGGTGCCTCGACGCCCACAACAACCTGTCGGTCATCAGTTCGAAAGACACCGGGGGGCGCCTCAACTGCCATCTGATGCAACTGCAGGATTTGCGGCCCGCCGCGCGCGCTCAGGTCCAGGCCGGGCTTCCCACCGGGACGCTGGACAACGCGATCGGGCAGCTGCGTGAGCTGTCGAGCAATTCGCTGCTTCCGCCCTGCCCGCCGCCGCGCGCCACCTCCCCTCCCGGCTCGCCCGCCCCCGTCACCACCAGCGGGACACCCGAGCCGGCCAGCACGACATCGCCGTCGACCGCGCTTCCTCCGACATCTTCCGGCGGCTCCACAGCAAGTCAAACCCCCTCTGCCGGCACCACTCCCACGACGACCCCGACGACCCCGACGTCGGCGCCCACGCTGGCGCCCCCCGAACCACAGGCGGGCGTCGACTGCCGAGCGGTGGCATGACCACACAGCTTCAGCCGCCGGTGGCGGTCACGCCCCCGCTGCCAACCCGGCGTAACGCGGAACTGCTGCTCTTGTGCTTCGCCTCGCTGATCACCGTCGCCGCGCTGCTCATCGTGGAAGCCAACCAGGAGCGCGGCCTGCGTTGGAAACTGGTCGCCTTCGGCCTGATCTTCCTGACCGTCTTCGCCAGCGCCCACATGGCCATCAGGCGTTTCGCCCCCTACACCGACCCGCTGCTGCTGCCGGTGGTGGCGCTGCTCAACGGACTCGGCCTGGTCATGATTCATCGGCTCGACCTCGTCACCAACCACCTGAGCGGCCGCCACCATCCCAGCGCGACCCAACAGATGATGTGGACCATCGTCGGTGTCGCCGCGTTCGCGCTCGTGGTCACGCTGCTGAAGGACCACCGACAGCTAGCCCGTTACGGCTACGTCTGCGGGGTCGCCGGCCTGGTGCTGCTGGCGATTCCCGCCCTGCTGCCCGCATCGCTGTCCGAGCAGAACGGCGCCAAAATCTGGATTCGCCTGCCCGGCTTCTCGATTCAGCCCGCCGAGTTCTCCAAGATCCTGCTACTGATCTTCTTCTCGGCGGTGTTGATCGCCAAACGTCGGCTGTTCACCAGCGCCGGCAAGCACTTCATGGGCATGAACCTGCCCCGCCCGCGGGACCTGGCCCCGCTGTTGGCCGCCTGGGCGATCTCGGTGGGCGTGATGGCCTTCGAGAAGGACCTCGGCACCTCGCTGCTGCTCTACGCGTCGTTTCTGGTCGTGGTCTATCTCGCCACTCAGCGCTTCAGTTGGGTTGTCATCGGTTTGGTGCTGTTCGCCCTGGGCAGCGTGGCGGCGTACTACATGTTCGCGCACGTCCGCGTTCGCGTGCAGACCTGGTGGGACCCGTTCGCCGACCCCGACGGCAGCGGGTACCAGATCGTGCAGTCGCTCTTCAGCTTCGCCACCGGCGGCATCTTCGGCACCGGGCTCGGTAACGGCCAGCCCGACACCGTGCCGGCCGCCTCCACCGATTTCATCGTGGCCGCCTTCGGGGAGGAACTGGGTCTGGTCGGGCTGGCGAGCATCCTCATGCTCTACACGATCGTCATCCTGCGCGGCCTGCGCACCGCGATCGCGACGCGGGACAGCTTCGGCAAGCTGCTGGCCGCGGGTCTGGCGTCGACGCTGGCCGTTCAGCTGTTCATCGTCGTCGGCGGTGTGACGCAACTGATCCCGTTGACCGGGCTGACCACGCCGTGGATGTCCTACGGGGGGTCGTCGCTGTTGGCGAACTACGTACTGCTGGCCATCCTGGCGCGGATCTCGCACAGTGCCCGGCGTCCGTTGCGCACCAGGGCGCGCGACCGGTCGTCGATCGCGGGGGCCAAGACCGAGGTGATCGAGCGGGTATGAACGCCTCCCTCCGCCGGATCTCGGTGACCGTGATGGCGTTGATCGTGCTCCTGCTGCTCAACGCCACGATGACGCAGGTCTTTGCGGCCGACAGCCTGCGGGCCGACCCGCGCAATCAGCGCGTCCTGCTCGACGAGTATTCGCGGCAACGCGGCCAGATCGTCGCCGGCGGTCAGCTGCTGGCCTACTCGGTGGCCACCGACAACCGCTTCCGTTTCCTGCGCGTCTATCCCAACCCGGCGGTGTACGCGCCGGTCACCGGCTTCTACTCGCTGCGCTATTCCAGCTCGGGCCTCGAGCGCGCGGAGGACCCGTTGCTGAACGGCTCCGACGAGCGGTTGTTCGGGCGTCGTCTCGCCGACTTCTTCACCGGTCGCGATCCGCGCGGCGGCAATGTCGACACCACGATCAACCCGCGGGTCCAGCAGGCCGGCTGGGACGCCATGCAGCAGGGCTGCGGCGGCCCGCCGTGCAAGGGAGCCGTGGTGGCCCTCGAGCCGGCTACCGGAAAGATCCTGGCGATGGTGTCCTCGCCGTCCTACGACCCCAACCTGCTGGCGTCGCACGATCCGGCGGTACAGGCGCAGGCCTGGCAGCGGCTGCGCGACGATCCGAACAACCCGATGACGAACCGCGCGATCGCCGAAACCTACCCTCCCGGCTCGACGTTCAAGGTGGTGACCACCGCGGCGGCGCTGCAGGCCGGTGCCACCGACACCGAGCAGTTGACGGCCGCGGCCTCCATTCCGCTGCCCGGCAGCACCGCCACCTTGGAGAACTACGGCGACACCACGTGCGGCAACGAGCCGACCGTGTCCCTCAAGCAGGCGTTCGCGCTGTCGTGCAACACCGCCTTCGTCCAGCTCGGCCTGCTCACCGGCGCCGACGCACTGCGCAGCATGGCGCACTCCTTCGGGCTGGACAGCACCCCGAGCGTGATTCCCCTGCAGGTCGCCGAATCGACGGTGGGAATCATCCCGGACGCCGCGGCGCTGGGCATGTCGAGCATCGGCCAAAAGGACGTCGCGCTGACCCCGCTGCAGAATGCCGAGATCGCGGCGACCATCGCCAACAACGGGGTGACGATGCAGCCCTACCTGGTCGACAGCCTCAAGGGGCCGGACCTGGCGAATATCAGCACCACCGCCCCCTACCAGCAGCGCCGCGCGGTGTCGCCGCAGGTCGCCGCTAAGCTAACAGAGCTGATGGTCGGCGCCGAGAAGGTCGCACAGCAGAAAGGGGCCATTCCCGGCGTGCAGATCGCATCCAAGACCGGTACCGCAGAGCATGGCACCGATCCGCGCAACACTCCGCCGCACGCGTGGTACATCGCATTCGCGCCGGCGAACGCGCCGAAGGTCGCGGTTGCGGTATTGGTGGAAAGCGGGGGAGACCGGCTGTCCGCCACAGGTGGCGCACTCGCCGCGCCGATCGGACGGGCCGTGATCGAGGCAGCGCTACAGGGAGGACCATGAGCCCGCGAGTTGGGGTGACGCTGTCCGGCCGGTACCGCCTGCAGCGCCTGATTGCCACCGGCGGCATGGGCCAGGTGTGGGAGGCGGTGGACAACCGGCTCGGCCGCCGCGTCGCCGTCAAGGTCCTCAAACAAGAATTCTCCCAGGACCCCGAGTTCATCGAGCGGTTCCGAGCCGAGGCGCGCACCACCGCGATGCTCAATCACCCCGGTATCGCCCAGGTCCATGACTACGGCGAAAGCCAGCTGGACGGCGAGGGGCGCACCGCTTACCTGGTGATGGAGCTGGTCAACGGCGAGCCGCTGAACTCGGTGCTGAAGCGGACCGGGCGGCTGTCGCTGCGGCACGCCCTGGACATGCTCGAACAGACCGGTCGGGCCCTGCAGGTTGCGCATTCCGCCGGCCTGGTGCACCGCGACGTCAAGCCGGGCAACATCCTGATCACGCCCACCGGCCAGGTGAAGATCACCGACTTCGGTATCGCCAAGGCCGTCGACGCCGCTCCGGTCACCCAAACCGGGATGGTGATGGGCACGGCGCAATACATCGCGCCAGAACAGGCGTTGGGCCACGAAGCCACCCCGGCCAGCGACGTCTACTCACTGGGAGTCGTGGGTTACGAGGTGGTCTCGGGGCGGCGGCCGTTCACCGGCGACGGCGCGCTGACGGTGGCGATGAAGCACATCAAGGAGCCCCCGCCGCCGCTGCCCGCCGAGCTGCCGCCCAACGTGCGGGAGCTCATCGAGATCACGCTGGTGAAGAACCCCGCCATGCGCTACCGCAGCGGTGGGCCCTTCGCGGACGCCGTCGCCGCGGTGCGTGCCGGCCGCCGGCCACCGCGCCCCAGCCAGTCGCCGCCCCCCGGGCGGGCATCCCCGGCGGCGATTCCCTCCACGGCGCAGACAAGGGTGGCACCCGCGTCGGTCGGCCGCAGCACGGCCGCCCGCCGATCGCGGCCGTCGACGGGGGGCCACCGTCCGCCACCGGCCAGGCGGACCTTCTCCTCCGGCCAGCGCGCCCTCCTGTGGGCGGCCGGGGTGCTGGGGGCGCTGGCGATCATCATCGCGGTGCTCATCGTCATCAACTCGCGCGCGGACACCGAACAACAGCAAAGCCCCGCCCCGACGGTCACCGACACGGGAGGTCCGCCGACGTCGGAACCACCACCGACCAGCAAGACGCCCGCCGGCGCCGGCGCCGGCCTGCGGCTGGATTGGACGGATCGCGGGGCGATGGGTAATTCTGGACTCATTAGCGGGCCGCCCCCTACCGGCCCCACGAGAAGCCGGGCAGTCGGATCCGGCCGGGTCGTCGCACCGAAGCCCGGCACGGCCGGCGTCGGCGACGAGACACCGCGATGACCACCCCTCAGCACCTGTCCGACCGCTACGAACTCGGGGAGATCCTCGGTTTCGGGGGCATGTCGGAGGTCCATCTGGCCCGCGACACCCGCCTGCACCGGGATGTCGCGGTCAAGGTGCTGCGGGCGGACCTGGCCCGCGACCCCAGTTTCTACCTGCGCTTCCGGCGGGAGGCGCAAAACGCCGCGGCCCTCAATCATCCGTCGATCGTGGCGGTCTACGACACCGGCGAAGCGGAAACCCCGGCCGGGCCGTTGCCCTACATCGTGATGGAGTACGTCGACGGCGTCACCTTGCGCGACATCGTGCACACCGACGGCCCGTTGCCGCCGCGGCGGGCCATCGAGATCATCGCCGACGCCTGCCAGGCGCTGAACTTCAGCCACCAGGCCGGCATCATTCACCGCGACGTGAAACCGGCCAACATCATGATCAGCTCGACCAACGCGGTCAAGGTGATGGACTTCGGTATCGCGCGCGCGATCGCCGACAGCGGCAACAGCGTCACGCAGACGGCCGCCGTCATCGGCACAGCTCAGTACCTGTCGCCGGAGCAGGCCCGCGGCGACACCGTCGACGCCCGGTCCGACGTCTACTCGCTGGGCTGCGTGCTCTACGAAATCCTCACCGGTGAGCCGCCCTTCACCGGGGACTCGCCCGTCGCCGTTGCGTACCAGCACGTCCGCGAAGACCCGGTGCCGCCCTCGAAGCGGCACGCGGGCATCTCCGCCGACCTCGACGCCGTTGTGCTCAAGGCGTTGGCGAAAAACCCCGAGAACCGGTACCAGACCGCGGCCGAGATGCGCGCCGACCTGGTTCGCGTGCACAACGGGGAGGCGCCCGAGGCACCCAAAGTGCTGACCGACGCGGAGCGGAGCTCGCTGTTGGCCTCCGGCTCCGGAAGCCATGGGGGCGTGCGGACGGACCCGCTTCCTCGTCAGGTACTCGAGACCGCCGACGACGAGCAGGCCGGTCGTTCGGTCAGTCGCTGGGTCGGCGCGGTGGCGGTGCTGGCCGTCCTCACGATCGTGGTGGTGATCGCGTTCAACACCTTCGGCGGCACCGCGCGCGACGTTCAAGTGCCCGACATGCGGGGTCAGGTTTCCGCCGACGCCATCGCCGCGCTGCAGAACCGGGGCTTCAAGACGCGCACCTTGCAGAAGCCCGACTCGACGATCCCGCCCGACCATGTCATCAGCACCGATCCCGCCGCCAACTCGTCGGTCGGCGCCGGCGACGAGATCACCATCAACGTGTCCACCGGTCCCGAGCAGCGCGAAGTGCCCGACGTGTCCTCGCTCAGCTACAACGATGCGGTTGCCAAGCTGAAGGCCGCGGGCTTCAGCAAGTTCAAGCAGGCGAACTCACCGTCGACCCCAGAGTTGCTGGGCAAGGTGATCGGAACGAACCCGCCCGCAAACCAGACATCAGCCATCACGAACGTGATCACCGTCATCGTCGGCTCGGGGCCCGAGACCAAGCAGATACCCGACGTTGCGGGCCAGACGGTCGACGATGCGCAGAAGAACCTCAGCGTCTACGGCTTCAGCAAGTTCACCCAGACGGCGGTGGACAGCACTCGGCCGGCCGGTGAGGTGATCGGCACCAACCCGCCCAAGGGGCAGACCGAGCCGGTGGATTCCGTGATCGAGATCCAGGTGTCGAAAGGCAATCAGTTCGTGATGCCCGATGTCACCGGGATGTTCTGGACGGATGCCGAGCCACGGCTACGCGCACTCGGCTGGGTCGGGGTGCTGGACAAGGGGCCCGACGTCGACGCCGGCGGTTCCCAGCACAACAAGGTCGTCTATCAGAACCCGCCGGCAGGGGCGGGCTGCAACAAAGACGGAATCATCACGCTGAAGTTCGGTCAGTAGTCGCGGGATCGGCCGGGAAATACGGCCGCACCGCCGCTCGGACCTCGTTCTCGAGCCGGCGTATCAACGTGTCGTCACGGGCCCACCCGCAGTAGGCGAGCCAATTCGCCAGCATGCGGTGGCCACCCTCGGTCAGGATCGACTCCGGGTGGAACTGGACACCGTGAATCGGCAACTCGGTGTGGCGCACCGCCATGATCACCCCGCTCCGGGTGCGAGCCGTGACCTCCAGCGCCGTCGGCAGTGACTCCGGCAGGATGGTCAGCGAGTGGTATCTGGTCGCCGTGAAAGGGTCCGGAAGCCCTTGCAGCACACCGACATTGGTGTGGAAGACCCTGCTGGTCTTGCCGTGTAGCAATTCCGGCGCTCGGTCCACGGTGGCGCCGAACGCGACGCCGATCGCCTGGTGGCCAAGGCAGACCCCGAGCAGGGGAGTGCGCTGCACCGCGCACGCCCGAACCAGGCTGATCGACGCGCCCGCGCGTTCGGGCGTGCCCGGCCCGGGGCTGAGTAGCACACCGTCGAAGCCGGCGGCCACCGCGGCTTCGTCGGAAAGCCGGGGGTCGTCGTTGCGCCAGACTTCGGCCTCGACGCCAAGCTGGCCGAGGTACTGCACCAGGTTGAACACGAAGCTGTCGTAGTTGTCGACAACCAGGATCCGCATCGTGCCAGGGTACCGCCGCGCCGGTACGCCGATCCTGCTCAGTACCCCACCGTGCCGGCGGGCTGCGCGTAATGCATCCGTACCGGTTCGGAGTGGCCGACGATCTGCACGTCCGCCTTGACCTCTTCGCGGTAGCCGAGCCCGAATCGGACGACGTATTGCTTGTAGAGGGTCACCAGCGGGGCGGCGGCCAGGGCGGCCTGCATGGCCCCGGCGTCGCCGATGGCCGTGATCGTGTAGGGCGGGCTGTAGGTGCGCCCACCGAGCAGCAGCGTGTTGCCGACACAGCGCGGTACCGAGGTGGCGATGATCCGCTGGTCCTGCATCTGGACCGCCTCGGCCCCGGCGCTCCAGATGGCATTCAGCACCGCCTCGATGTCCTGCTGGTGCACCACCAGATCGTCGGGGGAGGCGTCGCGTGGGAAGCGGCCGTTGGCGTCGCGCTGGGCGTCCTCCAGGGTGACCACCAGGCCCGGCCCGTGGACGGGATCGATTCCGGCTTCGCTCGCGAGCTCGGCGGAACGCTGAAGCATCGCCGCGAGGGCGGTGTCCGACGAGCGGCCGTGCGTCGAGTCGATCTTGCCGGCCAGTTCGTCGCGCCGGGCGCTGAGGCGGTTGACCGATGCCTGCGCTTCACGGACCAGGTCGACCAGCCGGGGGGCGTCGCTGCGGCGGATCTCGGCCCCGCCCGACACCCCGTGGGTAGCGGCGAGCAGCAACCCGGCCAGCAGGCACACCAGTGGGACGCCGAACCGCCACGGCGAGCGGCGCGCGGGGGGCCCCTCACTCATAGGCTCTCCATTCCTGGTCATTGCCCGCGGTGCGTTAGTCTCGTAACCGAGCTATTGCGTCCGTGCGTGTAGCTGCGGTCCTTATCGTTGCATCCCGTCCCGCTGAGCGTTGTTGTTGAGGCTTTCCGAGATGTCCCCCGAGATGTCCCCGAGGTAATCATGCCCAAATCCAAAGTCCGCAAGAAAACCGATTTCACCGTCGGCACGGTGAGCCGCACGCCGGTGAAGGTGAAGGTCGGGCCGTCGAGCGTATGGTTCGTGGCCCTCTTTGTCGGCCTGATGCTGATCGGCCTCATCTGGCTGATGGTGTTCCAACTGGCGGCGGTGGGCACCCAGGCCCCGACGGCACTCAACTGGATGGCGCAACTGGGGCCGTGGAACTACGCCATCGCGTTCGCTTTCATGATCACCGGCTTGTTGCTCACGATGCGCTGGCATTGATCGCGGTCCGACAGGGAATGAATTCATTTCGGTCTCGATTCTTTACTGCGCCAGCAACTTGCCGACACTCAATCACACGCGTGTTATTTATCCCCACTGTTGATAGCGCTTGTGGATAACTCCATCGACGGTGGTCGGAGGGCCTAGATAAGCCGTGCAGCAAACACAATGGGCGCCGTCTGCGGCTGGAGTCGCTGGTCTTGGCGTTGTCGGTGTGGCGATGGCTATCGCCGCTGTGACCGTTGTCACAGACCCCCCGGGCCGCATCATGGCGGGGATTGCCGCGGCGGGCCTGATCGTGTTTGCCGGCGGAACGTGGCGGGCGCGTCCGAAGCTGGCAATTACCCCCGACGGTCTGGCGCTGCGGGGCTGGTTCCGGACGCAGGTATTGCGGCCCTCCGACATCAAGATCATCCGGATCACCGAGTTCCGCCGCTACGCCCGCACCGTCCGGTTGCTCGAGATGGAGACGACGAGCGGGGCCCTGGTGCTGTTCTCCCGCTGGGATCTCGGAACGGACCCGTTGAAGGTGCTCGACGCCCTCACCGCTTCCGGCTATGCGGGGCGCAACCGGCGCTGAGTCCCGACGGACCCGTTGCGCTCAGGAGATCGTGATCGACTCGATGACGACCGGTTCCACGGGGCGGTCGTTGCCGTCCGTGGCCGTCGCTGAGATCGTCTCCACCACTTTCTGTGACTCCGGGTCGGTCACCTCGCCGAAGATCGTGTGGCGCCGGTTCAGGTGCGGAGTCTTGCCGACGGTGATGAAGAACTGCGAGCCGTTGGTGCCCGGGCCCGCGTTCGCCATCGCCAGCAGGTAGGGCTTGTCGAACTGCAACTCGGGGTGGAACTCGTCGGCGAACTTGTAACCCGGCCCACCGCGGCCCGTACCCGTCGGATCGCCGCCCTGGATCATGAAGCCCTGGATCACCCGGTGGAACGCCGCGCCGTCGTAGAAGGGGCCGGACGAACCGCCCGAGGCGTTCTGGGTCGAATACTCCTTCGTGCCTTGAGCCAGGCCGACAAAGTTGGCAACGGTCTTGGGCGCATGGTTCCCGAACAGGGCGACCTTTATGTCGCCGCGGTTGGTGTGCAGGGTGGCTGTCGCGGTCTGATACGGGCTGTTAGTCACGACACGCAAGTCTGCCATTGCCCGCGGCCCCACACGCACCGGGTGCCGGTCGGCTACCGACATGGTGTGCGAGCGAGGGAGACCCGTAGTGTTCGCAGTGGTGGCACGCTCACGATTCACCAGAGCAGTTGCACAGAAAGGCGGCAGATGAGCGCTAAGACGGAGTCGCGGCTGACGCCGCGGCAGCGGCTGACCCGCGGCCTGGCCTACACCGCGGTGGGACCGTTGGACGTCACTCGAGGGGTCGTTGGGCTCGGCGTCCAGTCCGCGCAGTCGACCGCCGCGGATCTTCATCGGCGCTACCAAAAGGGCCGGCTGGCCCGGGAAGTCGCGGCCGCACAGGAGCTGCTCGCCCTGGAGTTGGGCGCGGCCCAGGACGTGGTCGCGGGCTTACCCCAGGCGTTGCAGGACGCGCGGCGGTCGCGACGGCGAAGCAAGCGACCCTGGGTGATCGCGGGGGTAACCGTCGCGGTTCTCGCCGGCGGTGCCGTCGCGTTCAGCGTTGTGCGGCGATCAACGCATCAGGAGCGCGAAGAGCAATCGCCGCGGCCGCCCAGCGTCGAGGTGCAGCCGCGACCGTAGCCGGCGCGACAGTCCCATGCGCGATCGGGCCGATTGTTCCGCCGAGTGGAGCCTAGGGGAATCGAACCCCTGACACCCGCCTTGCAAAGGCGGTGCTCTACCAACTGAGCTAAGGCCCCTCACCGTAACCGGGTGGTTGACCGGGGGAGTCGTCCACCGCCACGTGCCAGACCTCGACTCCGCGTCGTGACTGCACCACCGCCGCCAATACGGCGATCAGCGCCAGTGGGAGCACCACCCTCACGCAACGTCTTGACGGGCACATGGTTGTGGGCCTAGGAGGACTCGAACCTCCGACCTCTTCGTTATCAGCGAAGCGCTCTAACCGCCTGAGCTATAGGCCCGAACGCGCGTACGGACGAGCGCCGAGATTACCGCAATCGACGCCCCACCCCCAAAACCACGCAGATCCAGACTAGCGGCGAGCGGGTGTCGCAGGGCGAGCGGGCGTCGGGACGGAGCTAACGGCGTCCGTCGACTCTGCGGCGTCGGCGACAAAGTGCGAGCAGCCCCCGCCGCCAACGCAGAATGAACTCCCGGCAAGCCGACTAGTCCCTGTCGGCGAGGGTGACCTCGATGCCTCCGATGAGGTCGGTGGTCAAGTTGTAGACGAACGCGGCGATAGTCGCCACCGCGGTCAACAGCACGATATTGACCAGGCCGATCAACACGGCACCGCCGAAGATGGTGCCGCTCGAGACCAGTTCCCCGCTGTTGCCGCTGGTGTTGTTCAAGAGGTCGCCGACGTTGCTGTTCAGCTTGGCCCACACACCCATGCCGCCGAGGACGAGGTACAGGAAGGCCACCGCGATCATCCAGACGAAGAACAGGGCCACCGAGAGCAGCAGCGAAACCTTCAACGTGCTCCACGGGTCGATCCTTCGGATCTGCATGCTGGCCCGGACCGGGCCCCGGGCTCGCCGCCCGACCTGGACGCGGGTGTCCCGGGCTTGGCGCGTCTCCGAAGCCGCCGAGCGGGCCGACCCCGTCGCCCCGGAGGTCTCGCTCCGCTCGGGAGCGGCGGTGCGTTGCGAGGCCCGCGGGATGGGGCCGGACAGATCGGGCAATTCGCTGCCGTAGGCCTCGGCGGGCGGGCCCTCCGGCCGCCCCTGCGCGCTCTGCCCTGGCGTCGACGTGCCGGTGATGAAGCGATTCAGCCGGGCGTCGGCGCCGGCGGGCGGCGCTGCCGGCCGCCCTTCGGCGGGTGGGTCGCCCCGGCGCGGCGTCGTCGGGGAACCGCGCGTGGCACCGCGCTGCCGCGGCGCCGACTCGCCCCCCTCGTGTGTCCGGCCGGCCTGTGCGGGGGCGGGGCGGCGCGCACCGGCACGATCGACCGCACCCTCCCCATTGGCGCTCTCGCCCTGGTTGGGGGCGCCCGGCTCGTTCGGTGAGGTCACCCCGACTCCTTACATCTGCTACCAGGCCGCCCACGCGGTGGCAGTCGCGTCATGCGCATTATGTCTGGTCGCGCTGAGTCTAGTTGCCTCGTTGCGGCGGGCCGCCGCTTACCCCGATCGTTAACGCTCCTAGCCGTCCGACTCGGCAGCACCCTCGATTTCGGCAATCGCTTCCTCAGCGCTTTCCTCGGCATTGCGCGCAATCGCAAGCAGCGTGTCGCCCTCTCCCAGGTTCATCAACCGCACGCCCTTGGTCTGACGCCCGGCTTTACGCACCTGGCGCGCGGCCGTGCGGATCACACCCCCTCCGGAAGTGATGGCGTACAGCTCGCTGTCCTCATCGACTATCAGGGCCCCCACCAGCCTGCCGCGCCGGCGGTCGTACATGACGGTCAGCACCCCTTTGCCGCCGCGGCCCTGCACGGGGTACTCCTCGATCGCGGTGCGCTTGGCGTAGCCGCCGTCCGTCGCGACCAGCAAGAAGGTGCCCTCGCGCACGACGTTGAGCGAGAGCAGCCGGTCGTCGGCGTTGAACCGCATGCCCTGCACACCCGAGGTGGCGCGCCCCATCGGACGCAGCGCCTCGTCGGTCGCGGAGAACCGGATGGATTGCCCGTTGGCCGACACCAGGAGCAGGTCGTCCTCGGACGAGCAGAGCACCGCGCCGACCAGCTCGTCGTTGTCGCGCAGGTTGATCGCCACGATCCCGCCGGAGCGATTGGAGTCGAAGTCGGTCAGTTTGGACTTCTTGACCAGCCCGTTCTTGGTGGCCAGCACCAGATACGGCGCGTCTTCGTAGCCACGAATCTGGATCACCTGGGCGATGCGTTCCTCGGGCTGGAAGGCGAGCAGGTTGGCGACGTGTTGTCCGCGCGCGGTCCGCGAGGCTTCCGGCAGCTCGTACGCCTTGGCCCGATAGACCCGGCCCTGGGTGGTGAAGAACAGGATCCAGTCGTGCGTCGAGCACACGAAGAAGTGCGCGACGATGTCGTCCTGCTTCAGCCCGGCGCCTTGCACACCCTTGCCGCCCCGTTTCTGGCTTCGGTACAGGTCGGTCTTGGTGCGCTTGGCGTACCCGGTCTCGGTGATGGTGACGACGACATCCTCGCGGGCGATCAAGTCCTCGTCGTTGACGTCGCCGTCGGCCGCGATGATCCGGGTGCGACGGTCGTCGCCGTGCTTGTCGACGATCTCGCCCAGCTCATCCCGCACGATGCCGCGTTGCCGCTCGGGCTTGGCGAGAATGTCTTCCAGGTCGGCGATCTCGGCTTCGATCTTGGCGAGGTCGTCGATGATGCGCTGGCGCTCGAGGGCCGCCAGCCGGCGCAGCTGCATGTCCAGGATGGCCTGGGCCTGGATCTCGTCGATGTCGAGCAACTCGATCAGGCCGGCGCGCGCGATGTCGACGGTCTCCGACGCGCGGATCAGCGCGATGACCTCATCCAGCGCGTCGAGCGCCTTGACCAGGCCGCGCAGAATGTGCGCGCGCTCGTTCGCCTTGCGCAACCGATAGGTGGTGCGCCGCACGATCACGTCGAGTTGGTGTTCGACGTAGTGGCGGATCATCTGATCCAGGCGCAGGGTGCGCGGCACGCCGTCGACGATCGAGAGCATGTTGGCGCCGAAGCTGGTCTGCAGCTGGGTGTGCTTGTAGAGGTTGTTGAGCACCACCTTGGCCACCGCGTCTCGCTTGAGCTCGACGACGATGCGCAGGCCGACGCGGTCGCTGGACTGGTCTTCGATGTTGGCGATGCCGGCGAGCCTGCCGTCGCGGACCTGCTCAGCGATCGAGGTGATGAAGTTGTCGTGGTTGACCTGATACGGCAGCTCGGTGATGACCAGCGACGTGCGTCCGCGCGAATCCTCTTCCACCTCAACGACTCCGCGCATCCGGATGGATCCGCGGCCGGTCTTGTAGGCGTCCGAGATGCCTTGCGTGCCCACGATCAGGCCCGACGTGGGGAAGTCCGGGCCCTTGACGCGCTCCATCACGGCGGCCAGCGTGGCCTCTTCGTCGGCGTCATAGTTGTCCAGCGCCCAGAACACCGCATCGGCGAGCTCGCGCAGGTTGTGCGGCGGGATGTTGGTCGCCATGCCCACCGCGATGCCGCCCGAGCCGTTGGCCAGCAGGTTGGGGAACCGGCTGGGCAACACCGTCGGCTCCTGCACCCGGCCGTCGTAGTTGGGAATGAAATCGACTGTCTCCTCGTCGATTTCCCGCAGCATTTCCATGGCCAGCGGCGTCAGCCGCGCTTCCGTGTAGCGCATCGCGGCCGGCGGGTCGTTGCCCGGCGAACCGAAGTTGCCCTGCCCGTCGACCAACGGGTAGCGCAGCGACCACGGCTGTGCCATGCGCACCAACGTGTCGTAGATCGAAGCGTCGCCGTGCGGGTGGTAGTTACCCATGGTCTCGGCGACCGAACGCGCCGACTTGGCGTGGCTGCGGTCGGGGCGGAAGCCGGAGTCGTACATGGCGTACAGCACCCGGCGGTGCACCGGCTTGAGGCCGTCGCGCACCTCGGGCAGCGCGCGGCCCACGATCACGCTCATCGCGTAATCGATGTAGCTGCGCTGCATCTCGTGCTGGATGTCGACCGGTTCGATCCGGTCGCCGGCTTCGTCACCCGGTGGCAACGTCGTGTCAGTCATGAATCCCTCTTTTTAGAGTTGAGCGTCAAGCGGGCCGAATGTCACTAAACATCCAGGAAACGGACGTCTTTGGCGTTGCGGGTGATGAAGCTGCGACGCGCTTCGACGTCCTCGCCCATCAGGATGGAGAACAACTCGTCGGCGGCCGCCGCGTCGTCCAGGGTGACTTGACGCAACACCCGCACCGACGGGTCCATGGTGGTTTCCCACAACTCCTTGGCGTCCATCTCGCCCAGACCCTTGTAGCGCTGGATGCCGTCTTCCTTGTTGATCTTCTTGCCGGCCTTGAGTCCCGCCTCCAGCAGGCCGTCCCGCTCACGGTCGGAGTAAGCGAACTCCGGCTCGGTGCGCTGCCACTTCAACTTGTACAGCGGTGGCTGCGCCAAAAACACGTGGCCGTTTTCGATCAACGGTCGCATGAACCGGAACAACAGCGTCAGCAGCAACGTGGAGATGTGCTGGCCGTCGACGTCGGCGTCGGCCATCAGCACGATCTTGTGATAGCGCAGCTTGGTGAGGTCGAACTCGTCGTGAATCCCGGTGCCCAGCGCGGTGATGATGGCCTGGACTTCGGTGTTCTTCAGCACCCGGTCGATGCGCGCCTTCTCGACGTTGATGATCTTGCCGCGCAGGGGCAGGATCGCCTGGAACATCGAGTCGCGCCCGCTCTTGGCCGAGCCGCCGGCCGAGTCGCCTTCCACCACATACAGTTCCGACTTTTTCGGGTCGGTAGAGCGGCAGTCGGCGAGCTTGCCCGGCAGCCCGCCGATGTCGGTCGCGCTCTTGCGGCGCACCAGCTCCCGTGCCTTGCGCGCGGCGATCCGCGCCTGCGCGGACGACACCGCCTTGTTCACAACCACTTTTGCGTCCGCGGGGTTGGCCTCGAACCAGTGCGTGAGCTGCTCGTTGCAAGCCTTCTGGACGAACGACTTCACCTCGGTGTTGCCGAGCTTGGTCTTGGTCTGCCCCTCGAACTGCGGTTCGCTGACCTTCACCGAGATGACCGCCGCCAGGCCTTCCCTGATGTCGTCGCCGGTGAGGTTGGGGTCCTTGTCCTTCAGCAGCTTCTTGTCCTTGGCGTACTTGTTCACCACCGACGTCAGGGCGCTGCGGAAGCCCTCCTCATGGGTGCCGCCCTCGTGGGTGTTGATGGTGTTGGCAAAGGTGTGCACCGACTCCGAATAGCCGGCGTTCCATTGCATCGCGATTTCGACTTCGTGGCCTTCGCCCTTGCCGCTGAAATCCACGATGCTGCTGTGGATCGGGCTCTTGGTGCGATTGATGTGCTTGACGAAGTCGACCAGCCCTCCGGGGTAGTGGAAGGTTCGGGTTTTGACCTTGTGCGACTTGGCTGCCCGCTCCTCCGCGGACTTGGGGGCCTCGGCGACGTCGCTGACCACCTCGTCCACGACCTCTTCCTGCGACACCCGTTGGTCGGTCAGATGGATGGTCAGCCCCTTGTTGAGGAAGGCCATCTCCTGCAAGCGCCGGGCCACGGTTTCGAAGTCGTACTCGGTGGTCTCGAAGATGTTGGGGTCGGCCCAGAACCGGACCGTTGTCCCCGTCTTCTTCGTCGCCACCCCCTGCTTGAGGCTTTGCGGCACCGAGTGGTCATAGCTCTGCGACCACTCGTGGCCGTCTCGTTTGATCTCCACCTCCAGACGGGTGGACAGCGCGTTGACCACCGACACACCCACGCCGTGCAAGCCGCCGGAAACGGCGTACGCGTCGGAGTCGAACTTCCCGCCGGCGTGCAACTGGGTCATCACCACATCGACGGTGGGAATCCCCGACGCGTGCATGGCAACCGGGATGCCGCGGCCGTCGTCGATGACCTCGACGCCGCCGTCCTCGAGCAGCACGACACTGACGGTGCTCGCGTAACCGGCCATCGCCTCGTCGACCGCGTTGTCGACCACCTCCCAGATGAGGTGGTGCAGACCGCGCTCACCGGTGGAGCCGATGTACATGCCGGGCCGTTTGCGGACGGCTTCCAGACCTTCGAGAATGGTGATCTGTGCGGCGTCGTACTCGCCTTGGGCCTTCTTCTTGGCAGCCACAGTCGGAATGCTCTCCTTGGGGTTTCGTGCGAGCGGTCCGGTCACCGCAGCGGTCGCACCGGATCAGTCTACCGTGATCGCAGCTCGGCACCTATTTTCTAGGCGTGTTTCTACCTAGCCAACTGCGCCGTGCGCACGATTTCTTAATTCCAGGCGGGTCATGACGTTAGCCGGGCCACTTCGTCTCGTCCTGGCGGCTTTCAGCCGTCTGTTGATGGGGGGCCCTGTGGGGATGCCGCCGCCGGCCGGTGCTGCCTACCCATAGGTGTCGCGAGGACCTCTTCCGGCGATGTGGCGAGGGCCCTTGCGCCACGACGGGGCAGCCGGGCCGGTGATCCTCAGTGAAGTCACCACCCCGTTGCCGACCGCCGCGGCGATCTTGGCCAACAGTTGCGCCTGCATCACCCGCAGTTGGGTGGCCCAGGCCGTGGACTCCGCCATCACGGTCAGCACCCCGTCGCTCAGGCGCGTCGGCATGGCGTGGTCGGCGATCTGATGCCCCACCAGCGACGGCCATTGTCCCAGCACGGTGCCTTCTGCCACCCGCGCAGACCAGCCCTGCTTTTTGGCCAAATCTTGCGTCACCCGGCCCAGCGGCTGCGGATCCCGGGAATCGGGGCCGGGTCCCGACCACCTTCTTCGTTGTCCCGCGACCCGGCGTGGGACGGGTGGCGCCGTTCGGCCGCGGCCGGCGTCCTTCCCCTGTGCGCGGGCGGCCGCGCGCGCCTCCTCCAGGGTGCGGCGCACCAGGTCGATGCCACTCAACCCGCTCGGGGGTTTGAAGGCTCGGGCGTCCTCCGCGTCAGTCACGTCGTTCGCGTCAGTCACGTCGTTCGCGTCGTCACTGTCGGTCACGACCGCACCACCGAGACACGTCCGACATCGTCGTCGCGCAGGTCGACGTGCACTCGCTTCGCCGCCCAGCCCTCCGGGATGTCATCTTCGACCGCGGCGGTCACCAACACCTGTTCCGCCGATTCGGCGACCGTCGCCAACGCGCGTCGCCGCGCGGCGTCGAGTTCGGCGAACACGTCGTCGAGCAACAGCACCGGTTCGCTGCCTTCGTCGCGGAGCAATTCGTACGCCGCCAAGCGCAGCGCCACCGCAAAAGACCACGATTCGCCATGGCTGGCAAAGCCTTTGGCGGGTTGGTCGCCGAGCCGCAGCTCTAGATCGTCCCGGTGCGGACCGACCAGGCACATTCCGCGTTCCAGTTCCGCCTCGCGGCGCGCGGACAACGCCTCCAGCAGAGCGGCTTCCAGAAAGTGCCGGTCGCCGCCCGCAATATCGCCACTATTCTCGGCGCCGAGACTGGTTCGGTAGGCGATCGAGGCGGGCCGCGATCCGGGTGCCAGCAACTGATAGGCCTTTTCGAGTTCCGGCGCCAGCTGGTTGACCAGCTCGAGGCGGGCAGCCATCAAGTCGGCCCCGTGCTCGGCCAGCCGGCCGTTCCAGACGTCCAGGGTGTCCAGCGCACCGGGGTCGGCGCGATGCCGCATACCGGACAGAGACCTCAGCAGCGCGCTGCGCTGACGCAAGACCCTGTCATATTCGGCCCGTACCGCGGCGATCACCGGCCGGCGCACCGTGGCTAAGTCATCGAGGTAGCGGCGCCGATCGGCCGGTTCGCCGCGCACCAGAGCCAGATCCTCCGGGGCAAACAGCACCGCACGCAGCACCCCGACCACCTCGCGGGTGCTCCGCACCGGGGAGCGATTCAACCGGGCCTTGTTGGCGCGCCCCGTGGCAATCTCCAGGTCGATTGCGCACTCTCTGCCCTCGTTGACGACGATGGTCGAGACCACCGCCCGGGAAGCACCGGCACGGATCAACGGTGCGTCGGTGCCCACTCGGTGCGAGCCCAAAGTGGTCGAATACCACAGCGCCTCAATGAGGTTCGTCTTGCCGAAACCGTTGGGACCGACAAAGACCGTCCGGCCCGGCCCCAATTCCAGGTCGGCGTGTGCCCAGGACCGGAAGTCGCGCAGCCCCAGCTGGCGGACGTACACCTAACCCGGCAGCCGAACGGGCATCAACAGGTACACGTAATCCGTGGCGGCGGCGGTGAAGGGACCGCTACCGGCGGGATGGCTGTCGTCACCCGACGCGGGCCGCAACAGCGCAGGCTTGCCCGGCGTGGTGAAACCAAACGAGACCCGGTCGGAATGGACCGAAGCCAGGCCGTCGGTGAGGTAAGTCGGGTTGAACGCGATCGTCAACGGTTCGCCGACGAAGTCCACGGCCAGGTCTTCCTCGGCGCGGCCGACGTCGTCCGCGCCGGCGGACAGCCTCAACATGCCGTCGGCGAACTCCATCCGTACCTGCGCGCCCCGGTCAGCCACCAAAGCAACCAACTTGATCGCCTCGGTCAGTTCGGCGACGTCGATCGTGGCGACCGCCGTGTGTTCCGCCGGCAACAACTGACGAAACTTCGGGAACTCGGCGTCCAGGAGTCGCGTGGTGCTGCGCTTGCCGTTGCCGCTGATACCCAGCAACCCCTCCTTTCCGACTCCGGTGCCCGCCCCGAGCGACAACCGCACCTCGGAGCCGTCCGTGCCCGCTTTCGCGGCTTCGGCCAAAGTCTTGGCGGGCACCAGCACCGCGGCCTCGATGTCAGGCGATGACGCCGACCAGGTCAGCTCGCGGACCGCCAGACGGAATCTGTCCGTGGCGGCCAAAACCACCGTGTCCCCAGAGATCTCGACCCTGATCCCGGTGAGCATGGGCAAAGTGTCGTCCCGGCCGGCCGCCACCGCCACCTGGCTGATCGCCTCGGCGAACACGTCCGCCGGCAGGGTGCCGGTCTCCTCCGGCAGCGCCGGCAGCGTCGGGTAATCCTCGACCGCCATCGTCGGCAGCGAGAACCTGGCGTTCCCGCATGTCAGGGCGACCCGATTGCCGTCGACGTAAAAGTCGACCGGCTTGTTCGGCAGGGCGCGGGTGATGTCTGACAACAGCCGACCGGACACCAAAACACTTCCGGGAGAAGCGATCTCGGCGGCAATCTGAGCCTCGGCCGATACCTCGTAGTCAAAGCCCGAGATCGTCAGGCCCTGATCCGAACCGGACAACAAAACCCCGGAAAGCACCGGCACCGCCGGCCTGGTGGGCAGGTTCCGCGCCACCCATGACACCGCGTCGGCGAAGGACTCTCGCACCAAACGGAACTTCAAGTCGGTGAGGCCAGCTGTTGTCGTAGCCGCGTCCATAGCGTCCCTTCACCTGCCGAGCGTTCACGATGTAGCGACCAGCCTGCTGCGACCGACGCAACGGCAGTCGAAGAACAACCGTAGATCTTCTGAGCCCAACTTGAAAGCTACTCGATCAGGCTGACAAGCCAGCTCAACGAAGGTGTCAAGTCGCGCTGTACACGACGCGTCCCCAACGGCGTACTTCAGAGAAAAACCTTCGGAGATATCTCAGTAACAGTATTAAGGGCTGTGCACCGTGTGGACAACATGGTCCCGGCGCAGCTAGGGGAGTCGCCGGGCTGTGCATGAGGACGTGGATAACCGTTGTGTCGCGCGCCGCGGGGCTGGGGATGACGAACGGCTGTGCATCCCACGCGCGTTAGTACACGGATGTTTCATTGCCTGTACACAGCGCTGCGCACAGCGCGCCGCTGTGACTGGTGTGACAGGGGGGTGGGAAGTTTTTTGAAAATTGCCGGCCCGAGGGCTCGGTGTCAGCGCTTGGAGCGCTGACGAATCCGAGTGGTGAGCTCCTTGACGTGATCGAAGACCTCACGTCGCTCGGCCATCTCGGACAAGATCTTTCGTTGCGCGTACATCACTGTGGTGTGGTCGCGGCCGAACGCCTGGCCGATCTTGGGCAGAGAGAGATCGGTGAGCTCACGGCACAAGTACATTGCGATTTGGCGCGACTGGGCCAGCGCCCGCGTCTTGCCGGGCCCGCGTAGTTCCTCCACGGTGGTATCGAAGTATTCGGCGGTGGCGGCCATGATGGTGGCCGCACTGATCTGCATGGTGCTGGCGTCGGCGATCAGATCGCGCAGCACGATTTCCGCCAAGGCCTTGTCGATCGGGGTCTTGTTCAGCGACGCGAACGCGGTGACCCGGATAAGGGCACCTTCGAGTTCGCGGATGTTGCGTTCGATGCTGCTGGCGATGAGTTCCAGCACGTCGTCGGGGACCGCAAGGCGGTCCATCTGCGCCTTCTTGCGCAGGATGGCGATGCGGGTTTCCAGCTCGGGCGGTTGTACGTCGGTGATCAGCCCCCACTCGAACCGCGTCCGTAGCCGATCCTCGAGGGTGGCGAGTTGTTTCGGCGGCCGGTCCGACGAGATGACGATCTGTTTGTTGGCGTTGTGCAGCGTGTTGAAGGTGTGGAAGAACTCCTCCTGGATACCTTCCTTGCCTTCGATGAATTGGATGTCGTCGACCAGCAGGACGTCGACGTCGCGATAGCTGCGTTTGAACGCGACCTTGCGGTCGTCGCGGAGCGAGTTGATGAAGTCGTTGGTGAACTCTTCGGTAGATACGTATTTGACGCGCATGCCGGGGAACAACCGCTGTGCGTAGTTCCCGGCCGCGTGGAGTAGGTGGGTCTTGCCGAGGCCCGATTCCCCCCAGATGAAGAGGGGGTTGTAGGCGCGGGCGGGGGCTTCGGCGATCGCCAGGGCGGCGGCATGCGCGAACCGGTTGGATGCGCCGATCACGAAGGTGTCGAAGGTGTAGCGGCGGTTGAGGCTCGCGCCGCTCGTGCTGACCGAATCGGCGTGCTGTGCGCGTTCGGTGAAGTAATTGGGCCACGCCTGGTCGGAGTCGACGACGATGTCGTCGCTTTCGTCACCGTCGTCCAGTTCGGCAGCCTGGTCGTCGGTGGCGACGGCTGTCGCGGGTTGGCCGAAAGTGTCGGCCGGCGCGAAGGAGCCGTCGTCGAGATCGTCGTCCGGCGGAGCGATGCGCACCCCGAGTTGTATCTGTTGTCCGAGCCGGCGACTGAGCGCGTCGGTGATCGGCGCCCGCAGATGACGTTCGATCTCGTTTTGGACAAAGCTGCTGGGAACCGAGAGCAACGCAAACCCCTCGACGATCGTGAGCGGCTGGACGAGATTCAGCCACGCGCGCTGCTGCGGGGTCAGGGGAGTGATGAGGGTGGTGCGGTTGGGAGAGGTGCCGTCCGCGGCGAGGTCACCGTTGAGTTCGGATACGACCGCGTTCCACACTGTCGTGAAGCCGGAACCGGGATCATCGGTCAACGACGCATCTCCCTGGTCCTCGCACAGCTGGGTCGGAACTACGAACGACGCTAGTCGACGAAAGCAACTGTCCACATGGTTATACACAGGTGTGGACAGGATGATCGTTGAGCGAGCCGCAACCTAGGGGCGACGGCCCGCAATCCCCCGTGCTGAAGAAAACCCGCAAAGGTCGTCTACGCAGCTAGTTGATCCGCCATCCTCGCTTCGTTGTCGAGCGCCGTTCCAGTCTAAAATGACCTTGGCAGAAGCTAACAGTTTTCCGTGCGGCTGCCAACCGTTCTGCTCCATTCCAGTCAAGTTGATTAGGGTGCTTTGGGCCCGGTTCGACTTGTCACGGGCCGATGGCGGTGCCGAACCCCGGTTTTCCGGCGCACTCGAGCGGGTACGTTGGCACAGGCCAGGTTTGACCCAGCGAAGGCACGTCAGTACCCTCAAACAGTCGCCCGAACGTCGGCGATACGGCTGCGACCTGGATGTGCTGGGGACCGCGCCGGCCAGCGAGCAAGAACCATCCCCGACCGACCCGCAGTCAAGACAGCCTGAGGGTGGCCGAATGGCTGGGACTACTTGAGCGAGACACAGCGAGGAGAGCGTCGTGGCCAAGGGCAAGCGTACGTTTCAGCCGAACAACCGCAGGCGGGCCCGTGTGCACGGCTTTCGCCTGCGGATGCGGACCCGGGCCGGACGTGCGATCGTGTCGTCCCGGCGCCGTAAGGGCCGCCGCGAATTGACTGCCTGATCGCAGCGGCGGGTTTTCGGCGGTGCTGCCCGCACGCAACCGCATGAGGCGGTCGACGGAGTTTGGCGCGACGGTGAAGTCTGGGGTGCGCATGGTGCAGCCCGACCTCGTCGTGCACTTTGGGCGGGACGGTGGAGGCGCTCCGCACGTGGGCTTGATCATTCCGAAGGCGGTCGGCTCCGCCGTCGAACGCCATCGGGTCGCTCGTCGCCTGCGGCATGTCGCGCGCACCATGCTGAGCGACCTTCATGAATCGGACCGCGTCGTGATCCGTGCGCTGCCGAGTAGCCGCAGTGCCTCCTCCGCCCGCTTGGAGCAGCAACTCCGCCGAGGATTACGCAAGGCGTTCCGGTCGGCGGGATCCCGGTGAGTGCGAAGGCGCCGGTGCGAGCGCTACTGCAGACCGGGGCCACCGCCGCAGCGCGCGCGGTGATTTACCTGATCCAGCTGTACCGCCAGATGGTGTCGCCGCTGCGACCGCCGACGTGTCGCTTCATTCCAACGTGTAGCCAATATGCCGTCGATGCCCTGACCGAATACGGCCTGATCCGGGGAGGCTGGCTGGCGGCGGCCCGCCTGGCCAAGTGCGGCCCATGGCACCGGGGCGGGTGGGATCCCGTGCCCGAACGCCCAAACCTCCAAGACGCGAGCGACGCCGGAGTGCTCCGAGCGACGCCAGGGGAGAGTGAGTCTCTTGTTTGATTTCTTCAGCCTCGACTTCGTCTACTACCCGGTGTCGTGGATCATGTGGGTTTGGTACAAGCTCTTCGGGGCGCTGCTCGGACCGTCGAACTTCTTCGCCTGGGCGTTGTCGGTGATGTTCCTGGTCTTCACCCTGCGGGCACTGCTGTACAAGCCGTTCGTCCGGCAGATCCGGACGACCCGCCAGATGCAGGAGTTGCAACCGCAGATCAAAGCGTTGCAGAAAAAGTACGGCAAGGACCGGCAGCGGATGGCGCTGGAAATGCAGAAGCTGCAACGCGAGCACGGCTTCAATCCCATCCTCGGATGCCTGCCGATGCTGGCGCAGATCCCGGTGTTCCTCGGCCTCTATCACGTCTTGCGCTCGTTCAACCGCACCACGGGCGGCATCGGCCAGCCACATCTGTCGGTGATCCAGAATCGCCTGACGGGAAACTACGTGTTCACAGCGGCCGATGTGGGCCACTTTCTGGATGCCAACCTGTTTGGTGCGCCGATCGGCGCGTCGATGACGCAACGGTCCGGGTTGGACGCCTTCACCGTGTTCAGTCGCCCGGCGGTGATCGCGGTGGGCGCGCCGATCATGATCCTGGCGGGCATCGCCACGTATTTCAACAGCCGCGCCTCGGTGGCCCGGCAGAGCCCGGAGGCGGCGGCCAATCCACAGACGGCGATGATGAACAAGCTGGCGCTGTACGTGTTCCCGCTGGGCGTCGTCGTCGGAGGCCCGTTTCTTCCGGTCGCGATCATCCTGTACTGGTTCTCCAACAACATCTGGACCTTCGGACAACAGCACTACGTGTTCGGGATGATCGAAAAAGAAGAAGAGGCGAAAAAGCAGGAAGTGATCGCGCGGCGGGCGGCGAACGCGCCCGCGCCGGGCGCCAAGCCAAAACGAACCGCGAAGGCCGGCCCGTCGGGTGGAGAGGGACCGCCGGGTGACGCGACCGACGCGGTCGCGACGACGCCCGACGAGTCCGACGGCCCCGCGCCGGAATCCGAGTCCGGTACGGAGCCGGGCAAGCGAAGCCCGTCGGGCCGCCCGAGCGGCGCGAACAACCGCACGCCGCGACCCGGGGCGCGGCCGCAGGCGAAGAAGCGCAAGCGCTGAGGCACCCGGACAGCTTCAAGGGGCACAGACCCGTGGATGAGGGAGAGAACGACATGACAGACGCCGACACCACCGAGCGCAACCTCGACGAAGACCTCGACGACGCTCCTGTGGTCGACGACGGCACGAAGGAGCCCGGCGAACCGGATGATCTCGAAGAGCGATTGGTCGCCGAAGGGGAGATCGCCGGGGACTACCTCGAGGAGTTGTTGGACCTGTTGGACTTCGACGGGGACATCGACCTCGACGTCGAGGGCAACCGCGCGGTGGTCAGCATCGACGGCGGGGAGGACCTGAACAAGTTGGTCGGGCGTACCGGCGAGGTGCTCGATGCCCTGCAGGAGCTGACCCGGTTGGCGGTACACCAGAAGACCGGTGTGCGGAGCCGATTGATGCTCGACGTCGCCAGCTGGCGGCGCCGGCGCCGGGAGGAGTTGGCGGCGCTGGGCGACAAGGTGGCGAGGCGGGTGCTCGCGACGGGGGAGCGCGAAGAGCTGTCACCCATGACACCCTTCGAGCGCAAGATCGTCCACGATGCGGTCGCCGCGGTCCCGGGGGTGCACAGCGAGAGCGAGGGCGCCGAACCGTCACGCCGGGTCGTCGTGTTGCACGACTAGCGCGGGCGAGTTACAGCGGTGTAGTTAGGATCGGCTCTCCGTCGGCGCGCAAAGGATGTTTCACGTGAAACATGACGACAGCGACGCTCGAGCGGAGCGGGGCGCGGTCGCGGCCGGACCGGCACCGGATGCCGCCGCGGCGATCTTCGGTCCGCGACTCGGTACGGCCCGGCGGTATGCCGACGCGCTCGCCGATGCCGGCGTGGCGTGGGGCCTGATCGGACCGCGGGAGGTGGATCGTCTCTGGGAGCGCCACCTGCTGAACAGTGCCGCCGTCGGCGAGCTCCTGGAACCCGGGGAGCGGGTGGTCGACATCGGCAGCGGCGCCGGGTTGCCGGGCATACCCCTGGCGATCGCGCGCCCGGACCTAACGGTCGTGTTGCTGGAGCCGATGCGGCGCCGCAGCGAATTTCTCACCGAGGTCGTCGGCCAACTAGGGTTACCCGTCGAGGTGGTGCGCGGGCGGGCCGAGGAACGCTGGGTGCGCGAACGCCTGGGCGAGAGCGACGCCGCGGTGTCGCGAGCGGTGGCAGCATTGGACAAGCTAGCGAAGTGGAGTATGCCGTTGCTACGACCGGGCGGACGGATGGTCGCGATCAAAGGACAGCGCGCGGCCGACGAACTCGAACAACATCGGCGTGTGATGACGGCAGCGGGCGCCGTCGGTGCCAGGGTGGTGACATGTGGCGCGGAGTATTTGCGGCCCCCGGCAACCGTCGTGTTGGCCCGACGCGGTGCCGCGAAGCGCCTCAGGTCGTCGGGGGAGGGCGGAACTCGATGACCTCGCCGGAGGACCGAGCACCAGGCGGGCCGGCGCCGACCCCCGGCGTCTCGCGGCCCACCGAGGCGCCCCCGCATGTTTCACGTGAAACATCCGAGGAGCTCGACACCCCGATCGGGGCGGCCGCCGAACGCGCCATGCGGGTCATCCACACCACCTACGCGCCGCTGCGCCGGCCGCCCCGCCGCCGGGTCTTCACCATCGCCAACCAAAAGGGCGGCGTCGGGAAGACGACGACCGCGGTGAACCTGGCGGCCGCGCTCGCCATCCAGGGGCTCAGGACCCTCGTGGTCGACCTGGACCCCCAGGGCAACGCGAGCACCGCGCTTGGGATCGCCGACCGTCAATCGGGGACCCCGTCGTCGTACGAGGTGCTGATCGGGGAGGTTCCGCTGAAGGACGCGATTCGACCCAGCCCGCACAGCCCACGGCTGTTCTGCGTTCCCGCGACGATCGACCTGGCCGGTGCGGAGATCGAATTGGTGAGCATGGTCGCGCGGGAGAACCGCCTGCGGACCGCGCTCGCCGACCTCGACGACCTCGACTTCGACTACGTCTTCATCGACTGCCCGCCGTCGCTGGGATTGCTCACGATCAACGCGCTCGTCGCCGCGCCCGAGGTGATGATCCCGATCCAATGCGAGTACTACGCGCTCGAGGGCGTGTCGCAGTTGATGCGCAACATCGAGATGGTGAAGGCCCACCTCAACCCGCAGCTAGAGGTCAGCACCGTGATCCTCACGATGTACGACGGGCGGACCAAGCTGGCCGACCAGGTGGCCGAAGAGGTGCGCCGCTTCTTCGGGGCGAAGGTGTTGCGGACGGTGATCCCGCGGAGCGTCAAGGTGTCGGAGGCGCCCGGCTACAGCATGACCATCATCGACTACGACCCCGGTTCCCGCGGGGCGATGAGCTACCTCGACGCGAGCCGCGAACTCGCCGAGCGCGCCGATCAGTTGGAGGGACGACCATGACGCAGCCGTTACGCAAGAAGGGCGGCCTCGGCCGGGGCCTGGCTTCTCTCATCCCCACGGGTCCCGCGGAGAGCGACGCGGGTCCGGCGACGCTCGGTCCACGGATGGGCGAGGCCGCCGCGGACGTCCTGATCGGCGGGCCCGCGCCGTCCGCTGCGGGGGTGGGCGCGGTCTATCGCGAGATCCCACCGGGAGACATCGAGCGCAATCCCCGTCAGCCGCGCCAGGTCTTCGACGAGGAGGCGCTGTCGGAACTGGTCCACTCCATCCGCGAATTCGGGCTCTTGCAGCCGATCGTCGTACGGCCCGTCACCGGATCGCCGAGCGGCGCGCGGTACCAGATCATCATGGGGGAGCGGCGCTGGCGGGCGGCCCAGGAGGCGGGGCTGGCCACCATCCCGGCCATCGTCCGGGAGACCGGAGACGACAATTTGCTGCGCGACGCCTTGCTGGAGAACATCCACCGCGTCCAGCTGAACCCCTTGGAAGAGGCCGCCGCCTACCAGCAACTGCTCGACGAATTCGACGTCACCCACGACGAACTGGCGTCCCGCATCGGGCGCTCCCGCCCGCTGATCACGAACATGATCCGGCTCCTCAAGTTGCCGATCCCGGTCCAGCGGCGCGTTGCGGCGGGTGTGCTGTCGGCCGGCCACGCGCGGGCCCTGCTCTCGCTGGAGGGCGGACCGGAGGCCCAGGAAGAGTTGGCCGGACGGATCGTCGCGGAGGGGCTCTCGGTACGGGCCACGGAGGAAGCGGTCACGCTCGCCAACCGCGGCGACGGAGCCACCCCGTCACCCCCGCGCCGCAAGCCCATCCAGATGCCCGGCCTGCAAGATGTCGCCGAGCGTCTGTCGAACGCTTTCGACACCAGGGTGGCGGTCAGCCTGGGCAAGCGCAAGGGCAAGATTGTGGTGGAGTTCGGCTCGGTCGACGACCTGCAACGGATCGTCGACATGATGATCGAAGCCAAGCCGTGACCGCTCTGTAATTACGTCACTGTGACGGCGGGGCGCGACGGATCCGCTGCGACGACTGCGATTGACGGAAATCTGATGTGCCACAATCTATTTCGGGCGGCCTTGCCACGGCGACGACCGCGGCGGGCCCGGTTATGCCTGCCGGTCGCGCGCCCTGGCCAAAGCTGGGCCGATCGCGACGAACTCTCCTATCCTGGAGGGGTTGCTGGTGCAATCGGCTGCAGTACCGCACGGAGGCCAGGAGGCTAGTGTCCGCTCGAATCATGCCGTTGCGGCTCGAGGCGTTCGAGCAGCTTCCCAAGCATGCGCGCCGCTGCGTCTTCTGGGAGGTCGATCCTGCCACCCTGGGGAACCAGGACCACCTCGCCGACCCCGAATTCGAAAAAGAGGCGTGGCTGTCGATGGTGATGCTGGAGTGGGGCTCCTGCGGCCAGGTCGCGACCGCGGTCCCGGACGACCGCAGCCAGGCCGAGCCACCGTGCCTGGGATACGTCCTGTACGCCCCGCCGGGAGCGGTCCCGCGGGCGCAGCGGTTTCCCACCGCCCCGGTGTCCGCGGACGCGGTGCTGTTAACGTCCATGGGCATCGAGCACGGTCAAGCCGCCGACGATCTGCCGCACGGACTCATCGCGCGAGTCATCGACGAGCTGGTGCGGCGCGGTGTGCGCGCGCTCGAGGCTTTCGGCCGGACCGCGGCGGCGACCGAGCTACAAGACCCGCGGATGGTCGATGCCGACGTTCGACCGGTGTTAGAGGCCCTCGGCGACTGCTCGGTCGAGCACTGCATCATCGACGCCGAATTCCTGACGGACGCGGGGTTTGTGGTGGTCGCCCCACATCCGTACTTCCCGCGGCTGCGGCTGGAGCTCGACAAGGGCCTCGGCTGGAAGGCCGAAGTGGAGGCCGCGCTCGAGCGTCTGCTGGAGAATGCTCAGCTGCAGCAACCCGTCGGTGCGGGGTCCGCGGCCGGGACGACGGTCAGCAGCGCCGACGGCGGTCAGGAACCGCCGATCCTGCCGGTGCGCTCCACGGCCAACTCGTGAGCAAGCAATTCGGCGAAGGTGAATGTGCCTGTGGGGCGGTCATTTTTGCCCAGGAGATAGAGGCGCTTGACCGCGGCGAGCATCCCTTCGGCGATGGCATCGCGGGTTTGCGTCGACATCAACATAGCGCGGTCGCGCGGATTGGTGATGTAGCCGACGTCGACCTGCACGGTGGGCATCCGAGTCAGCCGCAGCAGGTCCCAAGTCCGGCCGTGCGTGCGGCAGTCGCGTAAACCGGTGCGAGCCACCACTTCTCGTTGAATGAAATCCGCCAGGTTGCGGCCGATGGTGGAGACCGAACCGTGCGAGTTGCCGAAGTGGAAGGAGGCTACGCCGTTCGCCGAAGGGCTCGGCTGAGTGTCACATCGCAGGCTGATCATGAGGTCTGCGCCGACGTTGTTGGCGGTGGCCGCGCGTTCGGCGTCCGACGGGCTGCGGTTGGCCGGCCGCGACAGGAAGGTTTCCATCCCGATCGCCGTCATCCGTCCCTCAAGGCGACTTGCCAAGTCCCACAACATATCCGCCTCGCTGATGGGCCCGTTGGGACCCTGCGAGATCAGACCGTGGTCGGTGCCGCCGCGGCCGGGATCGATGATGATCCGCTTGCCCGACAGCTTGGGACCCGATCGGCGGACGAGCTCCTCCTCGCGGATGGCGTGCGGGGAGCCGCCGGTGACCCGTGAACTCAGAAAGTACAAGGAGCGCAACGTTTCCGGGCCGCAGATCCCGTCGGCGGCGAGCCCGTACTCACGTTGATACGACATCAGGGCGTTGTGGGTCTGCAGACCAAAGTAGCCGTCGACCAGGCCGGTGTAGAAGCCGAGGTCCTGCAACCGCGCCTGCAGGGTGGCGACGTCGTCACCGTAGAGCGGCGCCCCGAACTGGTGATATAGCGTGCGGGCGCCGAGCCGGTACGACGCCTCCTTCAACGCGCGGTAGGTGGCCTCGCCGACGATGCCGTCCACCAGCAGCCCACGCTGTTGCTGGAAAGCCCGCACCGCCTGGTCGAGCTCGGCGTCGAACAGTTCGGCGGCCACATGTTGCCCCGTGGCCAGGGCCTCGCCGGAATCCTCCAGCAGATCCAGCGTGGCGAGCGTCGCCCGGATTTCGGTCACAGCGGCGCTGCGGTCACCACAGCGCAGCGCGTCGCCGTCGGGACGGCGCGGACTCGACATACCAAGGGTCCTTCGGGGCAAGCTGACAGGCTGCTATCGGGGCACCAACTACCCGTTATTGTCGCAGACGCTTGTCGATTTCCGGAAAAACCCAGGCTGACCGCGCGGGGCGTGGTGTGTCAGAGCCAAGCCGCGTCAGGCAAGGTTCGGAACGGCGTCGGCGAGTTCCCGCAGCAACGCCGCCTTGCCCTTGGCGCCGACGATCCGCTTCACCGGTTGGCCGTCCTTGAACAGGATCATGGTGGGGATCGACACCACCTGGAAGTCCCGCGCCGTCTCGGGGTTCGCGTCGACGTCGAGCTTGGCGACGGTGAGCTGGCCAGCTTGATCGGCGGCGATCTCCTCCAGAACCGGCGCGACCATCTTGCACGGCCCACACCATGTCGCCCAAAAGTCAACCAGCACAGGTGTGTTGCTCGACAACACTTCGGTGGAGAAGGAGGCGTCGGAGACTTCGATTGTGGCTCCGCGCTTTTCGGCTTCGGTCATTGTGGCGCTCCAATCAGTGTGTCGTTACTGCCCGGGAATTCGGTCGCATCGCCTTGCGCGGCAGCGCTGGACTCCACGTGTTCGGCGAGCCAGCGTTCGGCGTCGATGGCTGCGGCGCAGCCGCTTCCGGCGGCGGTGATGGCTTGGCGGTAGGTCCGGTCGACCAGGTCCCCGGCGGCGAACACCCCTTCCAGGGTGGTGGCGGTGGTGGGGCCCTGCACCAGGACGTACCCGTCGGGGTCGGTCTCGAGCACGTCGCGCACCAGCTGCGAGCGAGGCTCGTGCCCGATGGCCACGAACACCCCGGTCACCGGCAGCGTGGTCTCCGCTGCGGTCACGGTGTGGCGCAGCCGCAACCCGGTGACCGTCTCGGCGCCCTCGACGGCCAGCACCACCTGATTGGTGGAAAACGTGATCTTCTCGTTGGCCCGCGCCCGATCGAGCATGATCTTGGACGCCCGGAACTCCTCGCGGCGGTGCACCAGCGTCACACTGCGGGCAAAGCGGGTCAAAAACAGCGCCTCCTCCATCGCCGAATCCCCGCCGCCGATCACCGCGATGTCCTGGTCGCGGAAGAAAAACCCGTCACAGGTGGCACACGCGCTGACCCCGCGGCCCAGCAACTCCTGCTCACCGGGCACCCCCAGATACCGGGCGGCGGCCCCCATCGCCAAGATGACCGCGCGGCCCCGGTGGGTCTGCCCGTCGGCGGTCACCACCGACTTCACCGGCCCGGACAACTCCACCGACTCCACGTCCTCCATCTGCAGGTCCGCCCCGAAACGCAACGCCTGCTCGCGCATCTGATCCATCAACTCCGGACCGGTGATGCCGTCGCGAAAGCCCGGATAGTTCTCCACCTCCGTCGTGGTCATCAACGCCCCACCAAACGACGTCCCCTCGAACACCAGCGGCGCCAACTGCGCCCGCGCCGTATACAACGCCGCGGTATACCCCGCAGGACCCGACCCGATGACAATCACATCGTGGATTTTGTCGGCAGTCATACGACCCTTTCGAACGATGATCTCCGGACTCCTACAAACGCCAGCGTAGGCGCGGCTGTTCCCGCCGTGCGGCGGGCCACCCTAAGGGCGGGGGATCTGTGTGCTGGCCAACAGCCCGGTGTCAGCGGCACTGCAGTTCGATGCCACGGCGAAGACCGCCAGCTTGTCAGGCGTGTCGTCCGGCACCACGAGCAGCACGCCGGGGCGGGCGTTGATCTCGATCGGGCGGGCGCCCAACACGGGCGTCGACGCCGAAAACCCCAGGCCGGCCAGGCACGACGCGCGCCGCGTCGGGTCGCCGAGGGACCCGTAATCGGGTGCGCGGCCGAGCAGCGACCGGATCTCGGCCGCAGTGAGCGGAATCACCATCGGCGGCCTCGACACCGTGATGTGCAAGGCGGTCGTGGGTGTGCTCGGCGCCGGCGCCGGTGAACGCAACAGTTGCAGGGTCCCGACGCCGATCGCGGCGAGCGCCGCAGCCAGGCCCGCCGCGGCCCCGACGGTCCGGGCGGGCCGGCCGCGTGGTCTGGCGGAATGGGCGGCGGCGCCGCCCGACGGTGAGTGGGACGACGCGAGCGCCGCCGAGATTCTGGCGGTGACCTCGGGGGGAACGTCGGGCGCCGACGTCGGGTCGGCGCCGGCGGCGGCGACGTCGCGGCGCACCTGATGCAAAGCGCGCAGCGTGCGTTCGGCGCGCGGGTCGGTGCGGACCCGTCTGCGCACCCGGGCGGCGGACTCGTCGTCGAGCAGCCCGGCCTGCAGGTCGGCGAGGACCTCGACCGCCGGCGAGGGATCCTCTCCGGCGAGGTCGTCGTCCGGGCGTCCGGCGTCCGCATTGCCATCCATCCGCCCCAGTGTCCGCGATAGACCGACCGTTGACCATCCGTAGCGTCAGCGACGATCGGCCGGGCGGCTCGCGTCGAGGTGGCCGAGCAGCTCGGCCAGCCGAACCCGGGCGCGGGCACAGCGGCTCTTGACCGTGCCCTCGGCGACCCCCAGCAGCGCGGCGGTGTCGGCGACGGAGTAGCCCTGCATGTCGACGGCCACCACCGCGGCGCGTTGCTCGACGGGGAGGCGCATGAGGGCGCGCTGCACGGTGATCGCGGTGTCGACGTGCGCTGTCCGGTCGGCCACCGAGTGGACGTCTTCGAGCGGGGCCGTCGGGTGGGCCTTGGCGCGGCGCAGCCGGTCCAGGCAGGCGTTGACGACGATGCGGTACAGCCAACTGCCCACGGCCGCATCGTGTCGAAAGGACTTGGCGCCGCGGTGCGCGGAGAGCATCGCCTCCTGCAGCGCGTCTTCGGCGTCCTCGCGGGTGCGGGTGGTGAGCCGGGCCAGGCGGTGCAACTGCCGCTGGTGCCGGCGGAACAACTCGCCGAAAGCCTGCCGGTCGCCGGCGACATGGGCGGCCAGCAGGTCGGCGTCGCTGCGGTACCGCTCGATGTGCCCCCCGAAATCCACCGCCGGACAGTAACTAATCCGTCACCGGCCGGCACTTCACCGCCGCGCCGGTCTGTGCAGCGTGCCGCAGAACTAGGAAGCGGCCCGGACCGTGATCTCCGAAATGTTGGCCTGGCTCTTGCCATCGGTTGTCCCCAGGGTGGAGATCCACACCAACAGGTCCGACGTCGGCGAGCCGGCCCGGACCGGGATGACGTTGTGGCCGGGCTTGAGTGAGAAGGCGGGTGCCAGCACGGTGGTGTCGTTCAGCGTCGACGGCGTCGCCGTGGACGCCGACCGGATCTCGACCTTGGCCCCGGTGGTCGTCGTGTCGAGCGTCACCTGGCCGACCACGGTGGGGCTGGGCAACTGCAGCATCAGCCCCTCGCCCTGCTTGAAACTGGGGAACGGGACGGCATCCGTGTATACCTCGGTCGACCAGGACGTCGAGGGGTCGCCGTCGATCGCCTGGCCGGCCTGGCCCGGGTTGTCGGCATCGCCGTCGGGGGAGTAGACCGTTGCCTTCGTGGGTTTGACGACGGCGCCCGCCGGAGCCGAGCTGGACTCCGCCGACGACGAGGAGGACGGCGAGTTGAGTCCGAGCTGATCTTTGTTCAGGCCACCGCCGAGATTGCCGAACACCTTGCTCACCACCGAGGCCAGCACCAGCAGGGCCACCAGGATGACCGCAAGCCCGGCGCCCACCCCGATCAACAGGTTGCGCCGGCGCCGGGCGAAGGCCTCTTCGTCGCGGGCGGGCGGGCGGTACGAGGGCCGCGCGGCCGAATCGTCGATGGGACCCAGCACCTCGGTGCGGTCGGCCACCGCGGTGGCTTGTTGAAGCAGATTCAAAAGCGTTGACGCACTGCGTATCCCGCCGTCTTCCTGGACCGCCCGCACGGCGACGGCCGAGATCTGGAAGGGAATGTCGCGGTCGACGGTCATCGGTTCGACGGGATTTCCGGCGGCATCCCGTTCGGCCGGCGCGAGGCCGCTGCGAGCCCCGGACTCGGGCAGCGCCCAGCGGTTGACGAGCAGGGCGTAGAGCGCGGCGCCGATTCCGCGGATGTCGTCCTGCGGGCTGGCGTCGGGCATGGTCGCCGGGTACGCGAGCACCACGTCGCCCTCGATGCTGACCCGCACCCGGCTGGGGTGGTCGATCGATAGGGCCACCCCGGCGCGGTGCGCCGCGTCGGCGGCGGCGGCCAACGACTGCATCGCCCGGACCGCGCCGATGGGGGAGGGGGAGGTCTCGGCGACCTCCTGCAGCGAACCGCCGCGGATCCACTCCGAGACCACCAGGCCGCCGGGCCCGCTTTGCACCACATCCAGCACCCGCGCGATGCCCGGCTTGTCGATCCGGCTGAGCCGCAGGGTGCGCGACAGGATGTCTTGCCGCACCTCGTCGGGCAGCGTCCCGTCGGGGTCGACGAACGTCAGCGCCACCTGCCGGTCGAGGGCGGTGTCCAGCGCCTGCCAGAACTGCAGGGGCGGCGCGCCGCCGTGGGAAACCAGCAACCGGTAGCGGCCTCCGGCGATGCGCGCGCCGGGGACCAGGGCGGTGTCGTCCGGTGGCGACGACGCGGGTCCGCGGCCGGCGTCGGCCGGCAAAGCGTTTTTGAGGGGGCCGGATGGCGGTGGTGCCGACGCGCGGGGTCCGGGGTCGACGGGAATGTCGGGCTGGAATTCGTCGGCTACCGATCGCCGCCCCGCGCCTGACGGTCCAGCGCCGGATGCGGCGCTGTCGATGGGGCGGTCGGTCACCTCCGGTCCTTTCGCTACTCGTGCGCTGGCCGCCTGACCCGGAGGCTTTCGCCGGATCGGCTCCTGGACCGCGTCGACCCCCGGCGGAGACGAATTCCTCTGCTCAGCGTACGTGACCAGGTTGCTGGGAGACGATCCATCCGGCACCGGCGCTTTGTCAAGCCCGGGCACCGCCACGCGACTCCCGACGCGGCCCCCGAATCGGCGGCGCACCACGGCCAGCGCGGCCCGCGCCTCGGGGACCTGCGCCCACAGCAGCACGGTGCCCATGATGGGCAGCATGATCGCGGCGAGGATCACCAACCGCAGCAAGGAACCGGCGCCGCCCCAGTGCGCCGTGAGCTGACCCAGCTTCAGCAGGCGATCCGCGATGTGGGCAACGAGCCCGGCGAGCAGCGAGGCGGCGGTGGTCACCAGGATGGTGCGTACCTCGCCCAGGCCGATCAGGCGGCCACCGGCGGGTAGCAGCGCGCGCCGCAAGAGGTAGTAGCCGACGATCGCTCCCGTCAGGAAGCCGACGCCGTTGGCCAGCCCCAGGAAGCCGGCGACCAGCTTGTGGTCGTCGGTGAGATGCGGTGCCAGCACCGAGCCGGCGATCTTGACCGCGGTGATCACCAGGATGATCACGATCGGCGTCCAGGGCTGCTCGCGGGCGTAGAAGACCCGCAGTTGCAGCAGCACCAGGCCGTAGGGAATCAGCGTGAACGCCGACAGCGCGATGGCGGCCCCCAGGTAGCCGGCGTCGACGCCGCCGAAGTGGCCGTAGGCGAACAGCGCGCTGCCGATCGCCGGCCCGCCGACGGTCATGACCGCCACAATCGGGATCAGCGTGATCAGGGTCAGCCGCGTCGCCAACGACAGGTCGGCGAGGACGGCGCGGGTGTCGTCGGCGGCGGCGTTGCGGCTGAGCCTGGGCATGACGACGGTCAGCACGGTCACCCCGATCATCCCGAACGGCAGCATGAGGACCAGCCAGGTGTAGTTGTAGATCGCCGGGCCCGACGCCGCCGCGGTGCTGGCGATCTGGTTGCCGACCACGAGGCCGAGTTGGCTGACCAGGACATACAGCACCATCGCGGCGGCCATCGTGCCGAAGCGCTTCAGGCGCTCGTCGATGCCCCACAGGGGCCGCAGGCTGACGTGCTGGCGGCGCAGCGCAATCAGCAGGACCGCCATCTGCGCGAACACCCCCAGCGTGGTGCCGATGCCGAGGACCAGCAGCTTGGTGTTGCCCATCCGGACGGGGTCAAGGGACAGCTCACCGGGAACCAGCGCGTAGACCGCCAGGGTTGCGAGGGCGACCAGGTTGTTGACGACGGGCGCCCACGCCGTCGGCCCGAACACGTTGCGGGTGTTGAGGATCGCCATGAACACCGACGTCAGGCCGTAAGCGAGCACCTGCGGCAGCAGCAGGTAGGCGAAGGCGGTGGTCAGCGGCTCGTTGACTTGGGGGTGGCGGCCCAGCATCAGGCGGACCAGCAACGGCGCCGCGAGCACCGACAGTGCCGTCGCCAGCAGCAGCAGCGCCGTCGTCAATGTCACCAGGCGCCGCACGAACGCCGCGCCGCCGTCCGGATCGCCCTGCTCGGCGCGCGCGAGCACCGGCACGAAGATCGCGGTGAACGTCGCCTCCAGCACCAGCGCCGCCACCAGGTTGGGCAGCTGGTTGGCCACGGAGAACGCGCTGGACAGCGCGGCGCCGAGGATCGCGGCCAGCACGACGATCCGGGCGAAGCCGGTCAGCCGGCTGACCAGAGTCGCGAACGCGATCGCCCACGACCGCGACACCAGGGCGGCGTCGGACAGCTCGGGACGGCGACGGTCGATCCCAGCGGGTACGGGCGGGAGCGGGCCGGTCGGCGGTGAGTGGGGGTCCCGCCGGCGCGCCGGGGTTGTTCGGGGCAGGCGCCCCGGGCGTGGGTGGGCCTGTCCCGGGGCGGGGCTCATACCCGATGCTCTTGATCGACCCGGCGACCGACCTGGTCGTGGGGTTCGAAAGGTTCGGCGGAGTGCCGGCCGTGGGGCGGGTCCGGACGGTCGAGGTCGGCGCGGTCGGGCTGGCCGCGGAATCGGTGCCACAGCCGTCGCCCGGCGAGCAGCACCAGCACCGCCGCCGCGCTTATCGTGATGGCGAACAGCACCTTGCCGTAGGCATTCGAGTGCACCGAGAGGCGCACCGGGTCACCGAGCCGCATCCCGTCGGGGGTCCGCAGGGCCACGTCGATGGCGACCCGCTGGGTGAAGTTGACCTCGATGGGCACCCGCAGCGGCAGGTAGCCCGGGCGGCAGTTCGATCACGCCGAGGTCGGTGACGCTCATCCCGGGGGGAGCGTCCACCTGCAGGCGCACCCGGATCGGGACCGCGAGGCCGTTGTGCAGGGCCAGCGGCAGCGGGCTGTGCTCAGTGGCCAGGGTGTACGAACCGCCGGGGTTGACGATGGTGACGGCGCCGAACAGGTCGTTGATCGTGTTACCCACCACCGCCAGGCGCTGCTGGGCCAGCCCGTTGCGGGTGTCGGGGGGCTCGGATTGGCTCAGCGCACGCAGCATGTCCTCGCGCAGGGGCGCGGTGTACTGAACGCCGGTCAAGCCGGTGCGTTCGTCGGTGGTCAACGCCGAGGTCAGCCCCCACAAGCGGCCCACCTGAGTGGCGATGGCGGCGGTCACGTCGTCGGTGAATTGGCCTCGCGCGGAGGCGAAGTCGCCCGGCGGCTCCTGCGGCTGGGCGCGGGTGGTGGCGTCGGCAACCAAAGCCGGCAGGGGCCGCGGCACCGCGAGACCGGCGTGGATGCTGGTGGCCAGCGCGGTCAGCATTTCTTGCGCATCCGCGGGCCGCAGGTTCCAGGTCGCCGGTGGTACCAGAAGCTGGGTGCGAGGCGTGGCGTCGCGTTGCAGGGAGTGCCAGAACATGGAGCCCAAGGCGTCCTGGCGCCGCGCGGTCTCCGAATCGTGCGCAAGCCGCACCGCCAGCGAGGAGTCCAGGTAAGTCGGGACGGCGGGAGCGGTCCCGGCGCCGGCCAGCGCGGCCCCGACGGCCGGGTCGAACGGAGCGACCACCACCTGCGGGGACAACCGCCGCGGCGCGGTGTCGACACCCGGGGTGCCGTCGCCGGTGGAGTCCTGGGCGGACAGGTCGGCGGCGGTGATCGCGACCGTGCTGTCGTTGGCGCTGAGCAGGTTGACGCCGCGATTGGTGAGCGGGCCGTCGGGCAGCAGCGTGGCGCCGCGCGCCGATTGGACATCCAGGATGCGGTCGACGATGGCTCCAACTCCGGTGGTCGCGATCGCGCTGAGCCCCGGATCGTTCACCCGCTGCAGGGCGCCTAAATCGGCTTGCGCATAGGGGAGCGGCGCCACGCAGGTTCGGTGGGCAAGCGCGCGCAACCGGTTCAGCCAGCCGGTCGCCGCCGCCTGCCCGGTGCCGGGGTGGGTCGGGGTGCCCGGTTGTTGGGCGGGGCCGTCGGGCGAATCGGACACGACGTAGCCGCCGGTCATGGCGTTGACGGTGACCAACAGGTCCGGGTCGACGGCCAGGCACATGGCGCGGTTGACCGCGCCGTCGGGGTCGACGTCGTGGCTGGTGGCCACCTCGGCCGCCGACAGCAGGATGTCCAGGCGGCCGCCGGCGGCCAGCGAGGTGGCGAGGTCGTCGTCGACGAGGCGGACCGGGATCGTGCCGCCGGGCACGCCGGGCGCCAGCCGGGGCCGGTCGGCCAGCGGCCACAGCATGGTGATCAGGACCGGCCTGGAAGTGTCGGGCGCGACGGCGGAGTCCAGGTCGTCGGCACGGTCGGGCGGGACGCCGATCACGGGCAGCAGGAACCGCGCGTTGTCCAGCCGGGCCGGGGCGCCGTAGTCCGGCGTCCCGTTGGCATTGACCAGCAGCGGGTAGATCCCCGGTTTGTCGATGCCCAGGGACGGCGGTTGCAAGGATCGCAGCGGCGCCGAGAGGGTGAAGCCCACTTCCTGCCCGCGCCGCAGTTCGGGAGACACCGTGAGGAAATCCGCGGCCGGCTGGTACTGGTCGGTGTTCCCGTCCAGGGAGGTGCGCAGGCTCGCCGACCCGGTGATCGCTCCGGCGTGCTCGAGGCGGACCATCACGTCGCGCACGGGCCGGTCACCGACGTTGGTGACCATCCCGCTGACGGTGACGACGGGTTGGCTCGTCGTGGTCACGATGTCGGGCGTGACTTGGTCGATGCGCACCCGGACGAAGGGCGTCGGCCCGGGCTCGCCCGCGGCTGCGTGCGGCGTGAGACCACCGGTGATCACGGCAAAACCGGCGACGATGCCGATCACGGCGGCCAGGCGCACGAGGCCGGCCCAGCAGAGTTGCGGCGCGGTCACGACCCGGGCCCGTGGCCGTTCTGACGGCCGGTGATCGGTTTGTCGGAGTGGCGGGTGCGCGAGTGCGTCTGGGGGCGGCGGCGCGGGGCGCTAGGGGGCAGCGGCGGCAACGCGGCGGGACCGTCGCTTTGCAGCTTGTCGATCAGCTCGTCGGCCACCTCGGCCAGCCGCCGTTCGTCGGCGTAGGCCAGCCGCGACGGCAGTTCCCGTATCGGTACCCAGGCGACCTCGGCGACTTCCAGGTCCTCGTCGCACAGCTCACCGCCGGAGAACCGCATCAAATAGTGGTGCACGGTCTTGTGCACCCGGCGGCCGTCGGTGACGAACCAGTAGTCGATGCGCCCCAGCGCGGCCAGCACGCTGCCACGAATTCCGGTCTCCTCGGCGACCTCCCGGATTGCTGTCTGCTCGGCGGTCTCGCCCTGCTCGATGTGCCCCTTGGGCAGCGACCACAGCATCCGCCCGCGCCGATCGACGCGGCCGATCAAGACCGCGACCTGCTCGTGGCGCGGACCGTCCAGGCCGTCGATGACCAGCCCCCCGGCGGAGGTTTCGTGGACGGTGCGCAGCCGCTCGGGCATGCGTCGCGCGGGGCGGGGCCGGCCGGGCTTGACGGGTGTGGCGTCGGCGACCGGCTGGCCGTTGGTCTGGTTCTCGGGCGGACCTGCGCCGCGACGACCCCGACGCCGCCCCCGGCGCCGACGTGGCTGCGCTTGTTCGCCATCCGACACCCAAGCGATAGTAGCTGGCACGACCCCGTCTACAGGAGACGCACGCCGCTTTGTGGCGACCCCGGCCCGCGGCGCGCGGCGCCGCCCGGCCGGGCCCCGACTAGGCTGATCGAACGTGCCTGACGCCGCCCAGGAAGCCCACCTGCTGACCGCAGCCGCGGTCGCGCTGAATCGGCACGCCGCCACGCTGCAGCAGATCGGTGCGGCGTTCGACGCCGCCGGGCACCAGGTGTATCTGGTCGGCGGTTCGGTGCGGGACGCCTTGCTGGGCCGGCTGAGTCCCGACTTGGACTTCACCACCGACGCCCGCCCGGAGCAGATCCAACAGATAGTGCGGCCGTGGGCCGACGCGGTGTGGGACACCGGCATCGAGTTCGGCACCGTCGGCGTCGGCAAGGGCGGACACCGCCTGGAGATCACCACGTTCCGCGCGGACGCCTACGACCAGGTGTCGCGCCACCCCGAGGTGCGTTTCGGCGAGCGCCTGGAGGACGACTTGGTGCGCCGGGATTTCACCGTCAACGCGATGGCCGTGCGCCTGACGCCGACCGGGCCGGGCGACTTCCTTGACCCGCTGGGCGGAATGGCGGCCCTGCGCGACCGAATGCTGGATACCCCGGCCGCGCCGGGGGTGTCCTTCGGCGACGACCCGCTGCGGATGCTGCGCGCCGCGCGGTTCGTGTCGCAACTGGGTTTCACCGTCGCGCCGCGGGTCCGGCAAGCCATCGAGGAGATGGCGCCGCAACTCGGGCGGATCAGCGCCGAGCGGGTGGCGGCGGAACTGGACAAGCTGCTGCTGGGCGCGGACCCGGTGGCGGGCATCGACCTGCTGGTGCAGACCGGCATGGGTGACGTGGTGCTGCCCGAGGTCGGGGGCATGCAGATGGCCATTGACGAACACCACCAGCACAAGGACGTCTACCAGCATTCGCTGACCGTGCTGCGGCAGGCGATGGCGCTGGAGGATGACGATGCGGACCTGGTGCTGCGCTGGGCCGCGCTGCTGCACGACATCGGCAAGCCGTCCACCCGGCGCCACGAGCCCAACGGCGGCGTGAGCTTTCACCACCACGAGGTGGTCGGCGCCAAGATGGCGCGAAAGCGGTTGCGGGCGTTGAAGTATTCCAAGCAGATGGTCGACGACGTCGCGCAGCTGGTGTTCCTGCATCTGCGGTTCCACGGCTACGGCGAGGGCAAGTGGACCGATTCGGCGGTGCGCCGCTACGTGACCGACGCCGGGCCGCTGCTGCCGCGGCTGCACAAGCTGGTGCGGGCCGACTGCACGACCCGCAACAAGCGGCGGGCCGCGCGGCTGCAGGCCAGCTACGACGAGCTGGAGGCGCGCATTACCGAGCTGGCCGCCCGGGAAGATTTGGCGCGGGTGCGTCCCGATCTGGACGGCAACCAGATCATGGAGCTGCTGGGGATTCCGCCGGGGCCTTTGGTGGGCGAGGCATGGGGGTTTTTGAAGGAGTTGCGGCTGGAGCGGGGGCCGTTGAGCACCGAGGAGGCGACGGCCGAGCTGCTGGCGTGGTGGGGGTCGCGGGCGAACGGGTAGCGTGCCGTGGCGGCGGTGACATCAATGGTCACGCGTGTCACGTCAATAACGCGAGCCGACCGTTAGGCGGTTCCCATTTGCGATATCGCGGGCGATATCGGACCCGGATTATCCGCGGCGCCATGCCAACGCGCCGTTTTCGCGGGGAACCCGTGGGCGGCGACGAAACGTCGAACGAGGCGTGGATTACTGTCTCGCGGGCGATGAAGGCACCGCCGCCATCTGGCACGGCCAGCCCGACCTCGACCTGGACGGCGACGGCCGGCCCGACGCGATCGGCCTCGACTTTGACGGAGACGGCCTGCGCGACGACGCGCTGGCCGATCTCGACGGCGACGGCGTGGTCGACCACGCCGTGCTCGATCTCGACAACGACGGCACGCCCGAGTCCTACTTCACTGACGACGGGTCGGGGACGTGGGCGGTGGCCGTCGACCGGGGCGGAGCAGTGCGCTGGTTTGGCCTGGACGGGGTTGAACACACCGGTGGTCCGCTGGTCGACTTCGATGGGCTCGGCCACGCCGACGACCGGTTGATCGACAGCGACGGCAACGGGGTAGCCGATCGCGTGCTGTGCGTCGGCGAGAACGGTGTGACCGGTTACGTCGACACCGACGGTGACGGCAAGTGGGACGTCAAGCTCACCGACACCGACGGCGACGGCCTCGCCGACGGTGCCAGCGCACTGTAAATTCCGGTGCCCGGTTAGTCGGCTGGACTCCGGTGGCGATGCCCGGTGGTCGCGGCACGCACCGCCTCCGGGTCGATCCAGTGGTCCAAGCCGTACTCGCCGCGGTGGTGTGCCGTCATGCCGTCGTGCTGGAGAGCGTCACCGTGTCCGGAGACCACGTCGGCGATGCTGAACAGTGATTCCGACCCGTCGTCGAAGTAGCGCAGGTGATCGGAGACCGGATTGATCGAGGCGCCGGGCGCCTCGGCCTTGAAGCGGGTGGAACCGTAACCGTCGACCGCGGGGTCGGCTCCCAATCCGCCCAAGGTGGGACCTATCAGGCCGGGGCCCGTCACGTGATCGGGTGACCAGGTCACCGGGTCGGTCGAAGCGGCGCCGACGTAGAGGTGCCCGCCCGGACCCAGATGGAAGTCGGCCGCCGATCGCGCCAAGTCGGTACCCGGCGAACCGACCAGCACTACGTCGTCGGCGCGCATCCCATAGGCAGCCGCTGCATCGGCGACGGTGGTGGACCCGTACGAGTTACCCAGCACGGTCACATGCGACGGCGTTCCGACGTGCGTGACGGCCAGCGCGTTCACATCGGCCGCCAGTGACTGGCCGCCGGTCCTCGCCATGTTCGGCGCCCAAAGGCCAGGGTCGTGCCACGTGTCGGGGGCGTCGTAGCCCATCCACACGACGACCGCGGTCTTCTTGTTCCAGTCGGCGCGGGCGGACTCCCCGTACACGCGGACACCGCCGAGGTCGGCCAGCGTCCCGTCGCGCACGTTCGACCCAAGTCCCGATACCAGCAGCGCGGTATTGGCCGCCGTGTCGGGATTGCCCATTGCGATAGCTGCGGCGCCTTCTCCATCGAAAGCTTCGGGTTCATACCTGAGCAGGAAGACGTCCGGGTGGTTGTTCCGTCCGTCGGCGGCTGTTGCGGATGTCGCGACGCCTTCTCGGGTGCGCCGCGCGTTGGTGTAGCGGGTAACCGCCGTTGGCGTTAGGCCGTATGCACCGGGGTTCCGAATGACGTCGTCGGTGGTGATGCCGTGGCCGGCGGCGGTGTCCTCCACGCGGTGGAGGTCGTCGTTCAGCACAGCCGTGTTGATGCGGTTGCGGGTCTCGGTCGGGATGCCGTTGAGGTTGCCGAGCGCTGGCGGGTGGTCGGCGATAAGGCGCTCTTTTTCATTCTGTGTCAACGACTTCCACCACCGGTTGACACCCTCGGGACCAGATCCCGATGGTGGAAGCGGCGTCGGCTCCGGGCTGTTCGCCGGCGCTTCGACCGGCTCGATAGCCGCGGGGTTGTAGCCGTCGGTGCGCAGACAGGTCAGCGAATTGCGCAGGTGTTCCGAATATTCCGCACGAATGGCCAGCAGGTGGTTAAGCGTCGCCGTGGCACGCTCAATGGCATCGTGTTCGAGAGCAGAGACGAGTGCATCGAGAGCGGAAAGGTCCGCGCCGACGAAAGTTCCGCCCGTTCCGAGGGCCATGGCCTCGACCAGCTCGTCGTCGATTTGTTGGAGTCGGGCTTCCAGCGTGGCGAGCGAATCCGCGCTCGCGCGTTGCGCTTCCGCCAGCGCGGCAGCGAGGCCTTCTAATTCGACTCCGATCTGGGATAGCTGAGTGTACTGAGAGCCCAGGTCATTGGTCACGCGCTGCACTTCGGCGGAGTCGTTGATGGGATGGGGCCCGGTTTCTCCGTTCCACGCTACTTGGAAGCGGCGGCGCGCCTCGTCGAACGCGTTACTGGCGTCGGTGCTGCAACGGCCGGCAATGTGGAACGCTTGGGCGAGGACGTCAATCTGTGCGGGTCGACCGACTTGGAGGCCGGCGTCGACGGCCCACGGGTCGCCACCCGCCTCGGCGACCAGATGCCGAACGCTTATGCAGCGGAGATACATTGCACGCCTGCGCCTTTAGCGTTTCTCTTAGCGTCACGCCCAGACGTGTCGTACCGCCTGCGCACCGGCCTAGTCCTGACCAACATTGTTAGCCCTCCCGAGTTGGCCGAAGGCTACTCGCGTTGCGGGTTTGGCGGTCAAATCGCTTGGTGCGCTGGTTAGGAGCGTTGGGGGACTGTTGATAACCATCCACTTCCCGTGGCGGCCGCGCGCTGATCTTGGGCTGGAGAGATAGCCGTTTCAGGCGAATTTGCCGCGCGCAGAACGGATTTCGGCAGCATTGTGCAAATCCATGTCGGTGCACTGCAGAGCGGCGCGATGCGCCTTGCCGCCCACGTCGGTCAGCGCCTGCTGATGAGCTTTCAAGTGAGCGACGTGTTTCGCGCGGGCGGAACTGGCGGCTTGATGAAACGCCTCGGCGCCAGCGAATTCCCCGAACATCCCTGAGGCCAGCAGCCCGCGCGAGAGCGCATCGACCCCCTCTTGCGCGTGCTCAGCAGCGCGGCGGGAGTCGTTGCCGCCAGTGCGCAGCATCCTCGGGTCGACGAACATCGCGTGCCTTTCCTCCGCAGAGACGCTACCTCGGGACGGGGAGTCGTCAATTCACTCTGCGGCGTAGACCACGCGGTGCGGCGCCCTCCGCTATCACTTTATACCTCTACCTGAATCGCGCACCTTCCTAAGATGCTCATCACGGAATCAGGTATTCGATCAAAACCGGCGTTGGCGAGCCTGAAAAGCCCTGATCTACCTAAGCGGGAGTCAGGAGCCGCGATGACACCGCTGTGCCGGCACCGTCGCCCCGGCTCGCCGTCAGCCACAATCCCGAGGGGATTGGAGCGCAGCGGAGCACGATCCGCAGCAACCAATTCCGCTGCTGCCGAGACGAATCCGCATCTCAGCGTGCCGTGCGGCCGGGGCGGGGATTGATAAGCCGTCCGTGGGCGACGAGCGATCCGTGTTGCTTGAGTCGCTGGGTGCGGATGTTGACCTCGTAGCCCAGGATCTCCTCGATCTGTCCGAGCTGGTCGGTGAGGTACCGATAGAGGTCATGGGCGTCTCGGCAAATGGCAATGGCCATCAGGTTTTTGGACCCGCTCGTGGCGCCCGCGAAGGCGATGTGATCGTGCGCGGCGATTCGCTCGCCGACGCGGTGAAGATCCTTCGGCGCCACGTTCAGCCACAGCATTGTGCTGAGCTGGTGGCCGAGCCGCTCGGGTAGCACGTCGACGTCGTAGAGCAGCGCGCCGGAAGCTTCCAGGGCTGCGATCCGCCGGCCTACTTTTGCCAGCGACCAGCCAGTCCGTGCGGCAAGCTTCGCCTGCGGTGCCCTGCCGTCCTCGGCGAGTGCCTCGAGGAGCGGGCGATCCTCGACGGTCGGCAGGTACCGTCGATCGCTGCCCGCCGGATCGGTGCGCTCGACCAGGATCTGTTCAGCTTGCTGATCGGAGAGCCTGCAGCCATAGCCGGTCCACGCTGCGCTGGCGGGGTGACCGAACGAATGAAGCAGCAGATCGATGCTGATGTCGATGACCGAGCTCGTTCGCGGCAGTAGCTGCAGCAGAACATCCTCACGACTATCGCCGAGCGGTGCGCGCACGACGCACACCAGATCGGTCCATCCCGCCAGCACGTTGGCATGGGACACGTCCGGTCGGCGCACCAGCGCGTCGGCCAGCTGCGGTATCCGGTCAGGCGCTGAGCGCATCCGGCACACCCAGCTCGCTTCGCCATCGACCCAGCGGTTGTCCAGCCCGACAACGCGCACCACGCCTTCGCGGCGCAGCCGGTGATAGCGCCGGGCGACCGTTTGCTCAGAGGCACCGACCACGGCGGCGATGCGCCGAAACGACACTCGGGGCGCCAGCTGCAGGGCGTGGAGAATCTGCGCGTCTAAGTCGTCGATCACGACGAAATTGTGCAACAGACGCGGTATGGGTGAGGACTTTTAAACAATATCCGCAGAACAATCACGATTTCGATGTCCGCGCTGCCAGCCTGGAACTCATGAACCTGACGGGCAACACGATTTTGTCACCGGCGGCGGCAGCGGAATCGGCCGCGGACTGGTGAAGCCCTGCATCAAGGAGGCAGCCAGGTAGTGATCGCCGGCGCCGCCTCGATGCGCTGCGGGCCGTCGCTGAGGCCAACCCGGCATCGACTACCGCCAGCTGGATCTGGCGGATCCGGACAGCATCACCCGGTTGGCCGCCGAACTGACTGGCAGTCACCCCGGCCTCAACGTCCTCGTCAACAACGCGGGTGTCATGCACACCGAGGACCTGCTGACCGGCGATGCCGCCCAGCCGAGATCGCTGAAACCACAGTAGCGGTCAACCTGTTGGGACCTGTGCGGCTCACCGCGGCGCTACTACCCGCCCTACTCGGACAACCACACGCCGCAATACTCAACGTCACGTCCGCTCTGGCGTTCGTGCCCAAAGCAGCCGTGCCGACCTACTCGGCAACCAAAGCCGGCCTGCACGCCTACACTCAGTCGTTGCGCCGCCAATTGCGTCGCACCTCCGTCCAGGTGATCGAGATCATCCCGCCGCAGGTCGAGACCGACATGCTGGCCGGCCAAGACTATGGCCCCCACGTGATGTCGGTGGATAGCTTTGTCGCCGAAACGGTTTCGCTACTGCGCCGTGAACCCGACGCTGCCGAGATCGTCGTTGACGCCGCTAGACGGGTGCGATTCGCCGCGCGCGATGGCCACTACGACGACGTGTTCGACGCCGTCAACCCCTAAGGAGCGATCACCATGCGGATAGCAATCGGACTACCCAGCCATATCGCCCACGTGCCTGGTTTGTTGACCACACAGTGGCCCGCCGAGCCGAACAGCGCGGCTTCGCCTGCTTGCGGCGATCGACCGACTGGTCTACGAAAGCCTCGATTCGATCGTCGCGCTGTCGGTGGCCGCGGGCGCGACCACCGACATCGGTTGATGTCCAATGTGCTGCTCGCCCCGCTGTATCCCGCAGCGCTGTTGGCCAAACAAGTCACCACCCTGCTGACGCCTCCGGTGGCCGGTTCACCCTCAGCCTGGTATGGAGCCAACCCGACGACTACACCGCCGTCAGCGTGGACTATCAGCGCCGCGCGCATCCTCGACGAGACCGTGAGTGCTGCGCGACACGTGTGACGCCAAGACCGTACAGGGATAAGACGCTCAGCGCAGCGCCGGTGCGGATTCCGATTCTGTTCGGCGGACGGCGGATGCGACGATCCGCCGCGCCGCGACCATCAGGCGGCTGGTCCGCCGGAGCGCTGCGCGATTACCCCAACCAGTCCGTGCTCGCCGACCGGGTGCGCGCGGCGTGGCAGAGGCGGGCCGCGCCGCCCGTGGCTGCACGCCAGTGTCAACTTCGCCCTCGGCGACGCAGACACCGTCACTGCCGGCCGTGCCCACCTGCAAGCTACTACGGCTTCAAGCCCGACTACGCAGCTCTCAACGTCGCCGACATGCTCACCTCCGCCGACGAGGCGGCACAAACCGTGCGCGCCTACCGCGACCTCGGCTTCGATGGACTCGTGTTCCACCCCTGCGTCGCCGATATCGAGCAGATCGATCGCCTTGCAGAAGCGGTGCTGTGATGACCGTTATTGATACACAGAGCATTTCGCTCTACTGCGAGACTCATAGCGCCCAGCCATACTGCTGCTGACCGGCTGGCCGGCGTCAGCGCCAGCTGGAGCAACCAGATCAGCCAATTCTTCGCCCGCTACCACGTCATCGTGCCCGACCAACGCGACCGGACGGACCAGCCGTACCGATGGGGCCACACAACCGAACAACTCGCCGCCGACGGCCGGCCTGGTCGAGCATCTCGACCTGACCCGACACACGTCTGGCCCCACCGAGAGCCATCGCCCAACACATCGCTACCACCCCCACCCCCACGCTAATCCCCAATAACCAAGCGCTGCTTTCACCTACTCATGTTCTTGTTCTACCCTTCACCCTACAACCCAAAACCCTATCAACCCCCCCCACCCCCACCACATCTCCTACACATAACAACCCCCACACACCCCACCCCACACCCACCACTTTACTCTAAACACTTCTCACACCCCCTCTCCAAACCCAAATCCCACTCCATCCCCCTCCACTCTCACACAACTCAACCATCTTTAACTCTCTCACGACCACCAACTCCCCCACCAACAACAATCCCTAAACACCTCCACAGTCTACAATTTCCCCCCTCTTGAGTGAGGTCAAAGACGATCAGCGCGGTACAGCGCGGTGTCGGCTTGGGCCTAACGAAGGCGCGTTGGAGCGCTCGGCTGTCGTTTCTAGAACGAGAGCCGGCCTACTGATTTGCTAGTCGAGGTGCTATCTGGCCACTATTGAAATGGAGGCGGGGGATCTACCAATTGAGCAGACAGCCTCTAATCGTTGCGAGGAGGGCGCATGGCGGGGGAGTTGCCTTCTAGCCCTGGTGAGTCTTCGCCCACCCACCCGCCGGGCGAACCATGGGCTCCGAGCTTTCGCGGGCGACCAACGCAAGGTGCGGGCAATGCGCGGGCTTTAGGCGTAACCGCTCTCGTTCTGGCAGCTATCGCAGTTGTGCTGGCCGCGGCCGCCCTGATCGTGGATCTTGCTCATGCCACGCATAGCGCTGCGCCAACTACGGCCGCAGCCCATACCTACACTGCTGCGGAGATAGCAGCAGCGCAACGCCAACTCTGCGATACGTACAAGCTTGCTGCGCGTGCAGTGGAGGTTGATACCGAGTGGCAACGATCGAGCCCTGGCGCGTATCGCGACCACTAATGGCGCCGTGATGCTTGAGAACGCGGCTACCAATCCTGCGCTCGATCGCCAACACCGCGATGCCGCGCGTGCCCTAGCGCAGCCTACGCAACGCAGACGGCGAAGGCAACAACGTTGTAGCTACCGATGCTGAATAGCAAGCTGCGCTCGATGACATCATCGCCAAAGACGCTGCGATGAAAAAGGTCTGTGATGCGGCAGCTGACCTACCGCCGGGCAAATGGTCGATCCTTCTGGTCGGGCCTTGGTGGCCAGCGCCCTCGACCGCCTACAGCCCGTGATCGTGCGGTACATTGGCAGCGGAGGTCTTTCCAGCAAGAGCAGTATGCTCAAGACCTGCGAAGTCAACGGACTACGGTCGCAAGTAATAATTGTGGCCGTACTGCTGATGATCTTGATTCGCAGCTGTCATGAGGGCGAACAATTTCACTTAGACCTTGCTGAGAAGTATCAGCCCAAAGCCAAAGCCTTTGACTCGAGCGCCGATGCGGTCGATCTTCTTACGAAGCAAATTGACGGCTATCGCGACGATGGCAATCAGCAAATCGATGACATTCTTAGTCGACCAGAACCACCGGAAGCAAAGCTAGCGTCGATACACCTTGTTCAGTTGGCATGCAATGCCGCCGCGCCAAGCGCGAGTTGCGCGGCAGTCGACACGATTGTGTCGGTTGCGCAAGGCATCCTTCGCAGTGAAGGCATCGACGCAAATGCCCGAATCTGGATGCTGTGGCCACGGCTTCAACACTCGACGACGATCCGCGTCGCGTCCGCTATCAGCCAGGACGATCTGAAACTCGACGCCGGACCCGGGTGGGCGAGCGGCGATCTGGCGTAGTGCCAGATACGCCAGGAGACGTCGAGACTGCCGATGCGGCAAGCTCCACGGCATACCGGAAGGGTTCAGTCGTCCGGACAGCCTGGCGGGCGACTCCTCCAGCGCGGAGCCTCGAAACTGACGGCGGGCCGTCAGTCCGCTGTCGGCCGGTTATAGCGGTGGCCGTCCAATCCCGTGTGGCGGACCAATTTCCCCCCTCGCCAGGTCCCGGTCTTCCACTGCCCGCCACCGCCGGACCTGCGGCCCCCGGAATCCCCGCGATGCCGAGCGCGCCTGTGGCGCCCGCGACCATCGGCCACGGCCTCCCCTCCGGACCGCTGGGCCAATCGGTCATGACCGGTATGGCGACTGGGCAACCCGTAGCTGGCCCTGCACAATCCTTGACGCAAGGGGCGATGAACGCGATGGGACAGGGACCGCCCCCGGCTGCGCAAATCGCTCCTCCCATGGCGGCGCCGGTTATGCCGGCCCCGGCTCTCTCGGGCGGTGAGGCGTTCGCTCCTGCGCATGCTCCCGTGGAAGCGCCCGCTGCGACCTACAGCGCCCCGACCGGCAGTGCCGTCGCGCCGGTAGCACCCGTCATGACGGGAGGTTCGTGGTCGCCTCCGCCGGCAACAGCTGCTGGCGCGCCGGTGGTGCCCGCCGGACCTTTGCCCGCCTATGGTTCTGATTTGCGCCCGCCCGTTGTGGCACCTCCCGCAGTTCCGTCGGCGTCGGTCTCGGGTGCGCCGGTCGCACCCACGGCACCATCGTCGCCATCGGCGGGCGGTCCGCTGGTGTCACCGGTCGAGCGGGCGGCATCCGCAACCGCCGCGGGTCAAGCCGGCACGAACTCGTCGGCGATGGCGGGCGCGTCGGCGCTGTCCGCGACGACTGGCGGTACCGCCGGCGCGGCATCAACCCGGGCGGCCGAACGGCAACGGTTACAGCGATTGGTCGACGCGGTAGCGCGCCAGGAACCGCGTCTGTCGTGGGCCGCCGGGTTGCGAGACGACGGCGCCACCAGCGTGCTAGTCACCGACCTCGCGGGGGGCTGGATTCCGCCGCACGTCCGGCTGCCCGCGCACGTGACTCTGCTGAAGCCGGCGGTACGGCGCCGGGATGCCAGCGCGCTCGACCTGCTGGGCGCTGTCACCGTCGCCGCCGCACACCAGCCCAATTCCTACATCGCCGAGCCGGGACCCGACGCCCCCACCTTGACCGGTGACCGCGCGGCTCGATCCGCCGCCCCCGGAGTCGACGAGCTGGGACCAACCCTGGTGGAAGCCGTGCGCCGGCGCGACGGACTGCCACGCATCGCGCAGGCACTTGCGGCGCCGGCGGTGCGAAAGACGGGTGTGCTCGACAACGAGGCCGAGCTCTTGCGAGACCGCATCGCCGACGTCCAGCACGCGGTTCTCAGCGCATACCCGCGGCACAACCCGGCGGCTCTCGGCGACTGGATGCTGCTCGCGGCGATCGAGGGCCTGATCGAGGGGCACGTCTACCTCGCGAACTATCACCTAGCCTGGTTCGGCGCAATCGCCGGGGCTGACCGCAAGCATCCGATCCAAAGCCTTGAATACCCGTGACGACCCTGTCCTGACAGAATGGCGATTCAGCGGTTGGACCTCCTGGGTCGCTTGGACCGCGACGGGGAGGTGAGCTCTTGAGTTTCATCCGGGTGGATTCATCGACATATGGCGGTGTGGCGCAAGCGCCGCCACCTCCGCCGATCGCGCCGACCGGGATGCCCGCGCCCGACCCCTCGCCTGTGGGTGCGGCGCTCGCGGGACTGAGCGCCGCGAGCGATCTTGGTGTGCCCGGCGACATCGCCGGCAGCACCGAGGGAGATCTCGACCGTCGGGCACGGGCCGCCGACGCGGCAGCGAAGTTCCCAGCCAACGAGGCCGACGCGGCGCAACAGTTCCAGGCCGTGGGCGCCCAGGGGTCAAACCAAATGGTCCAGCAGTTGGTGTCGGGCATCACCGGCGCGCTCGGCGGTGCGGTGGGCGGCATATTGGGCCCGCTGACGCAGCTCCCGCAGCAGGCGATGCAAGCGGGCCAAGGGGCGATGCAGCCGCTGATGGGCGCCCTCCAAGGCGCCCACGGTGCAGCGGCGGCGGACGCGGAAGACTCGAGTTTGCTCGACAGCTTTGGCGGCGAACCCGGAGCCGCCGCTGGTGGAGGCGGCGGTGGTCTCGGCTCCGGTGGTGGCGGCGGGACGACCCCGGCCGGCTATTTGGGTCCGCCCCCGGTCCCGACGTCGTCGCCGCCTACGACTCCCGCGGGGGCACCCGCCAAGCCGGTGATGATGACCCCGACCGGCGGAACACTGCCCATGTCCGGCCAATCGGGGATGGCCGGCATGCCCATGGTGCCGCCGGGGGCGATGGGCGGTCACGGTGAAGCGGGCAGCAAGGACAAGCCGGCGGAGAAGCGGGTCATGGCCCCGGGTGTGCCCAACGGGCAGCCGGTGAAAGGCCGCTTGACCATCCCGCCCAGCGCGCCTCTGGCGCCCAAGCCCGGCGAGAGCAAGCCGACCGTGGTCACCAACAGGCCCGCTCGGCGAATCGTCATCGTTCCCACGGATGATGAGGCCAACGAATAACCCGACGGCCCGGCCGGACTCGGCTCAATCCCCGGGCCAGCGCTGATGGTGTGTCCCGGTTTGGCTCAATTTGGTGTGCACCGTGACCGCGGGTGTTGATGTCTCGTAAACGCCGGGCCGGGTCACTTACGCGAGGCGTGACCGTTTCGGTTGACTCGCCGAATACAGTGGGCTGGAATGGCGATAGTGTGTGCTCCTGCCGAGGGTACGGATAGGAGGCCAGTGATGTCGTCTCTGGTGGCGGCCCCCGAGTTCCTGGCGTCAGCGGCAACGGATCTGTCCAACATCGGCTCGACGCTTGACCGCAGCCAACGCGGCGGCGGCGATCACGACGACGTGGTGCTGGCCGCGGCCGAGGATGAGGTGTCGGCGGCCATTGCGGCGGTGTTTTCCGGCCACGGTCAGGGCTTTCAGGCGCTTAGCGCGCAGGCGGCGGCGTTTCATGACCAGTTTGTGCAGGCGTTGAGCGCGGGTGCGGGATCCTATGTGAGAGCGGAGGCCGCCAATGTTGCGGCGTTCACGGCCAATCCGGCGCAGACGATCGGGCAGGATCTGACTCAACGCGATCAATGCGCCCAGCCTGGCGCTGACGGGCCGCCCGCTGATCGGCAACGGCGCCAACGGGGCCCCGGGGACCGGGGCAGAACGGCGGCACCGGGGGGATGGTTGCTCGGTAACGGCGGGGCCGGCGGCTCCGGCGCGCGGGCGTAAGCGGCGGCCATGGCGGGGCCGCCGGGCTGTTGGGCACCGGCGGTGCCGGCGGGGCCGGCGGGTCACACGGTCGGCCGGCGGGGCCGGCGGGGCCGGCGGGACCGGCGGGCTGTTCTGGGGCAACGGCGGGGCCGGCGGGGCCGGCGGGGCTCAACGGCCGGACGCCGGCGGGGCCGGCGGCGTCGGCGGGGCCGGCGGTCTGTTCGGCGTGCGGCGGGGCCGGCGGGGCCGGCGGGGTCAGCGGCGCAGCCACCGGCGGCCGGCGGGGCCGGCGGGGCCGGCGGGCTGCTCGCGGCCTGGTCGGCGCCGGCGGCGGGCCGGCGGGGCCGGCGGTTCGGCGACCGGCGGCCGGCGGGGCCGGTGGGGCTGGCGGCGCCGGCGGCAACGCCGGCCTGCTCGGCCGGCCCCGGCGGGGCGGGCGGTGCCGGTGGATTCGGCGGCAGCAGCACTGGCGGGGCCGGCGGGCACGGCGGCAACGGGGGCCTGCTGTTCGGCGCCGGCGGCGCCGGCGGCGCCGGCGGCGCAGGGGCAATGGCGCACCTTGGCGGGGCCGGCGGAGCGGGCGGCACGCCGGCCTGCTCTCCTTCGCCAGCGGCGGTGCCGGCGGCGCCGGCGGATTCGGCGACACCAACATTGGCGGGGCCGGCGGAGCGGGCGGCAACGCCGGCCTGCTGTCGGTTACGGCGGCATTGGCGGGGCCGGCGGGTACGGCGGCGACAGCCGGCGGGGCCGGCGGGCCCGGCGGCAACGCCGGTCTACTGGTGGGCGACGGCGGTGCCGGCGGCGCCGGTGGGCCGAGCGCCGCCACAACCGGTGGTGTCGGCGGCCACGGCGGCACCGCCGCGCTGATCGGCACTCCAGGCAACGGTGGCAACGGCGGGTTAGGGACCGTTGCTGTCGGCAGCGCCGGCCTCAGCGGCTCCACCTCATTGCTGCAGCCGGTATTTAGCGCAGTCAATGGCCCGGTCGAGGCGCTTACTGGGCGCGCGCTGATCGGCAACGGCGCCAACGCGGCACCGGGATCGGGACTAAATGGCGCGCCCGGCGGGTGGTTGTTGGGTGACGGCGGGGCCGGGGGGGCCGGTGGGTTCAATGCCGGGGCCGGTGGGACCGGCGGGGCCGGTGGGCTGATGGGCGCCGGCGGTGCTGGGGGGGCCGGTGGGTTCAACGGCGGTGCCGGCGGGGCCGGCGGGGCCGGCGGCCTGCTCTGGGGTAGCGGTGGGGTCGGCGGCGCGGGAGGATTCAACCCCGGCGGGAACGGCGGGATTGGCGGTAGCGGCGGGGGCGGCGGTCTGTTCGGGGCCGGGGGAGTCGGCGGTGGCGGCGGAGTCGGTGGCATGACCGGGGGGGCCGGTGGGGCTGGCGGGGCCGGCGGGCTGTTCGGCGCCGGAGGTGGAGACGGCGGGTTAGGTGGGTACGGCGCCACCACCTCCGGTGGGGCCGGCGGGGCCGGCGGGAAAGCCGGCCTGCTCGCCGGCTATGGCGGCGCCGGCGGGGAGGGCGGGGTCAGCTCGACTGGCGCCGGTGGGGCCGGCGGGGCCGGCGGCAATGCGGGCCTGCTGTTCGGCGCCGGCGGGGACGGCGGGGACGGCGGGTACGGGACGGCTGCCACCGGCGGGACCGGCGGGACCGGCGGCAAAGCCGGCGCGCTGTTCTCCGACGGCGGTGCCGGCGGGGCCGGCGGATTCAGCAACGGCGGCACTGGCGGGGTCGGTGGGGTTGGCGGCAGCGCCCTCCTGCTTGGCGACGGCGGGGTTGGCGGGGCCGGTGGGTTCAGCTACGGCACTGGCGGGGCCGGCGGGGCCGGCGGCGGGGCTGGCCCGCTGCATGGCAACGGCGGTGCTGGCGGCGAGGGCGGCGGAGGAACCACCGGCGGTAACGGCGGCCAAGGCGGCGACGCCGTGCTGACCGGCAATGGCGGCAATGGCGGCAACGGCGGCTACGCCGGTGCCGGTACAACCACAGGTGGCGCGGGTACCGGCAGCACCGCCGGGATTCTGTTGGGCCTGAACGGGACCAATGGGCTGACATAGCCGGCGGGCCGCGGTCGCTCATTCCTTTCGTCAGGAGCCGGCCGTAAAGTACAGCGTTTGCGCCAGATCTAGATGGACGTGGGCACCGATCGGCAATGGTCGGGTGGGCCGCGCCACCTGGCCGAGCGTGGTGGCGATGGCGGACACGGCCGATGGGACAGCCCCCGATTCGCGAGACCTGTCCAGCATCAATGGTGAGTGGCCGAGCCGCACCGCACGGCAGTAATGTCTACGCAAACGCGACCGGGCGGTCGCCTGACGCTTGTACCGTTGCGGACGAGAGCAACGTTCCGCTGCGGGGGTACGGGGGTAGTCTACGTTGCTTGTTGACCTATGGGGATCGTGGCGGGGGAATTGTTGGCTGACCCGCTGCTGACGCAGGCGCTCGCGGCGCTGTCGCACGGCCACAAGCTTTTTGACGCCGGCGTCAGCGGAGACCAGATTCGGGAAGTGCCCGCGCAACTCCACTCGCGTGCCATCTGGCTCGCGCGGGCAGCGCGGCCGTATCGGCTGCCCGCGGTACCGGCAGAGCCAATTTCGGGATTGCACGGCTGGCCGGCAGCGACGCCCTCCCCCACGCCACACTTTTTGACCCGGCGTCAGCGGACCGGATTCGGGAAGTGCCCGCGCAACTCCACGCGGGTGCCATCTGGCTCGCGCGGGCAGCGCGGCCGCATCGGCTGCCCGCGGTAACGGCAGAGCCAATTTCAGGATTGCACCGGCTGGCCGGCAGCGACAGCACGCTCGCGCGGGTGGTCGCCGCGGGAGGGGCCGATCACGCCCACGCCCACACCGCAACGCGGGCGGTGCTACAAGACGCCCGAGCGGATGCGGCCCCCGGGGCCGATACGCCCATCGGCCGGCGCGAGGCCATGGCGCGGATGGCGGCGCGGCTGCGGGCGCAGCACGGACACGTCGCGCGGGCGCGGTCGCGGGCACGGCTACTAGCGCAACGGATGCGGCGGCTGCGGTATCACCGACGCCGGGGACCGGGCCCGACCGGGCGAGCGGCGGTTGTTGCGGCGATCCGTCGAGCGTTGACCATCAAAGGGATTCACGACCCGGCGGCCCGCTCCCGGTGGGAGCGCGGCATGGACCTGGCGGCCAGGCGCGAATCGAATTACGACGCCGCCGCGGTCAACGGCTGGGACGCGAACGCGTTACGTGGGACGCCGAGCAGGGGGGCCTGGCAGTTCATCGCACCGACGTTCGCCGCGTACCACGAACCCGGAACCTCCCACAACATCAACGATCTGGTGGCGCAGGCGTGTGCGTTCATCAACTATGCGCGGGGCCGCTATGGCGTGGCCGCCGATGCGTCGAATCTGGCTGCCCGGATCCAGCAGGCCGATCCACGCCGATCACCTAAGGGGTATTGAGAATGCCGCTGAGTTTGTCGAACCGCGACCAGAACTCCGGGCATCTGTTCTACAACCGGCGCTTGCGAGCGGCGACGACCCGCTTTTCGGTGCGGATGAAACACGACGACCGCAAGCAAACCGCCGCGCTGATCCTGTCGATGGTGCTGGTGGCCATCGCCGGGGGATGGATGATGCTGTTGAATGTGCTCAAACCGACTGGTGTGGTGGGTGATTCAGCGATCATCGGTGACCGCGACTCAGGAGCCGTCTACGCGCGCATCGACGGCCGCCTGTACCCCGCGCTGAACTTCACGTCCGCGCGGCTGGCGACCGGCACGGCGGGTCAGCCCACGTGGGTCAAGCCTTCGGAGATCGCGAAATATCCGACCGGTCCGCTGGTAGGCATACCGGGCGCTCCCGCAGCGATGCCCGTGAACCGCGGCGCCCCTTCGGCGTGGGCGGTGTGTGACACGGCGGGACGTCCGCGCACCGGCGACAAGCCGGTGGTGACCTCCATTGCGGGACAACTCGATGGCGCCGGTCGCGCGGCGCCCCTGCGCGAGGACGCGGGATTGCTTGTCACGTTCGACGGCAACACGTACGTGGTCTGGGGAGGTAAACGCTCCCGGATCGACCCGGCCAACCGAGCCGTGACATTGAGTTTGGGCCTAGACCCCGGGATCACGGCCCCCGTCGAGATTTCCCGCGCGCTGTTCGACGGGCTGCCCGCGACCGAACCGCTGCGGGTTCCGCAGGTCCCGCAAGCCGGGACCCCGTCGAAGTGGGTGCCCGGGTCGCAAGTGGGCGCGGTGTTACAGGCGCAAACTGCGGGCGGGGGCAGTCAGTTCTATGTTCTCGTACCGGATGGCGTGCAGAAGATCACGAGTTTCGTGGCGGACCTGCTGCGCAGCGAAAACTCTTACGGTTCCACGGCGCCCCGGGCGGTGACTCCCGACCTGTTGGTAAACATCCCCGACGTCAGCCCGATGGCGCTGGACTACTACCCGACGGGCCGGCTGACTTTCGTTGACACCGTGGCCAATCCGACGACGTGTATCGGCTGGGAGAAATGGTCGACGGACCCGCAGGCACGCGTCACCGTCTACAACGGGCGGGGACTCCCCGTGCCGCAATCCATGGACAACCGGATCGTGCGTCTGGTCCGGGATGACCGCGACGCCGCGTCGGTGGTCGCCAACCAGGTGTTGGTGTTGCCGGGTGCGGCGAACTTCGTGACGTCGACCAGCGGCGTGGTGACGTCCGACTCCCGCGAAGCTCTGTTCTGGATCTCCGCCAACGGCGTGCGATTCGGGATCTCCGCCGATGACTCGACACTGCGGGCGCTGGGCCTAGACCCGACGTCGGCGGTGCAAGCGCCGTGGCCGCTGCTGCGGACTTTCGCTGCGGGACCGGCACTCTCGCAGCAGGCGGCCCTGGTGGCGCGTGACACCGTACCCGCGCTCGGTCCGGTGGCCGTGGTGACGACGTCAGTGAACGCCGGAGGTTAAAAGGTGTCCAAGAGAGCGTTTCCGGTCAACCGTGTCAAGATCGAGCCGCCGAAGCCGGTTCGGGTGGCGCCGAGTGCGCCAATCGCGCTGCCGGAGCGCGAGCCGCGCAACATCTGGGTGATGATCGGCGTGCCCGCGCTGATCGTGGCGCTGGTCGGCACCGTCGTCATGCTTTACGTCTCGGGTGCGCGAAGCCTGTCCACCGGCTTCTTCCCGCTGATGGGCATCGGCGCCTTCAGCATGCTGGCGTTTTCTGGGCGGCTTGGTCGGGCCCGCAAGATCACCTGGGGCGAGATGGAGCGGGGCCGTCGGCGCTACCTCCGGGACCTCGACGTCAACCGTGACGAGATCCAGAACGCCGTGTGCGCTCAACGCGAATGGCAGGACTCGGTGCACTCCGACCCGCGCGGGCTGGGCGCAATCATCGGCGGTCCGCGCATGTGGGAGCGTGGACGCGGCGATGCGGACTATTTGGAGGCACGGCTGGGCACCGGTGTGCAGCACGCACCCGACTCGGTGCTGTCGGTGACGTGGCCCGACATCGCGTCGGACGAGGAACTCGAACCCGTCACGGGGCAGGCGCTGCGCGACTTCATCCTGGAGCAACGCAAGATTCGCGACATCGCCAAGGTCGTGAACCTGCGCTCGGCGCCGGGCTTCAGTTTCGTCGGCGAGGACCTGGACCGACTGCGCTCGCTGCTCCGGTCGGTGTTGTGTTCGCTAGCGGTGTTCCACAGCCCCCGAGACGTGAAGTTGTTGGTGGTCACGCGCAATCCCGAGGTGTGGTCGTGGATGGTCTGGCTGCCGCACAACCTGCACGACGAGCTGTTCGACGCCTGCGGCTGGCGTCGGCTGGTGTTCTCCACGCCCGAAGAACTCGAGGATGCACTGGGCGCCGAGCTGCATTTGAAGGGCAAACGCGGGGCGTGGACACCGATGGCCGCACCCAGCCCGACCGCTATGGGCTCGGCACTGGAGACCGGGCAGGGCGTCGACCCGGTGGATCTGGGGCCCCACCTGGTGATCGTCGACGACAACACCGGTAGTCCCGACGCCTGGGAGAGCGTGGTGGGACAAGTTGGTAAGGCCGGAATCACGCTGCTGCGCATCGCCTCTCGGATCGGCGCCGGCGTCGGTTTCGGTGCGGACCAGGTTTTCGAGATGACGGAGCGCCACGGCGCCCCACGCGCCTCCGCGAACGGCGCCGCCCACCGGAACGGCGCCGACTTCGACGGCGAGGACGGCCGCCCGGCGCCGCTGCTGCGGGTGCGCGGAAAGTTTTTCGCCCACGCCGACCAGCTGTCCATCCACCGCGCCTACCGCTACGCGCGGGCCATGGCGCGGTGGTCACCCGCCAGCCGAAGCGAGATCGCAGATTCGGCCAGCGGAGCGGCGGAATTGCTGCGCGCGCTGGGCATCGGGGATCCCCGCGACTTGGACGTGGACCGGCTGTGGGCCGAGCGGCGCGGCCGCGGCGATGAGCGGTGGTGCGAAATCCCGGTCGGCGCAAAGCCGAACGGAGAACTGCAGAACGTCACCATCCGTGCGAAGGACTTCGGCGGATTCGGCTTTCACTCGGTGGTCGTCGGCACCAGCGGCTCGGGCAAGTCGGAGTTCTTCCTGTCGCTGGTATACGGAATCGCGCTGACCCACTCCCCCGAGACCTTCAACGTCATCTTCGTCGACATGAAGTTCGAGTCGGCCGCGCAGGACATTCTCGGCATCCCCCACGTCGTGGCCGCGCTGTCCAACCTCGGCAAGGACGAGCGCCATCTCGCCGAACGTATGCGCCGCGTCATCGACGGCGAAATCAAGCAGCGCTACGAGCTTTTCACCTCGGTGGGCGCGCGCGACGCCAACGACTACGAAGAGATCCGGCTCGCCGGACGGGACCTCCCTCCTGTGCCGGTGCTGTTGGTCATCGTCGACGAATATCTGGAACTGTTCGCCAACCACGAGAAGTGGATCAACCTCATCATCCACATCGGGCAGGAGGGCCGCGGCGCCAACGTCTTCTTCATGCTGGGTGGTCAGCGCCTCGATCTGTCTTCGCTGCAGAAAGTCAAGTCCAACATCGCATTTCGGATAGCCCTGCGTGCCGAGTCCGGCGACGACAGCCGTGAGGTGATCGGTTCGGACGCCGCCTACCATCTGCCGTCGAAGGAGAACGGGTTCGCCCTGCTGAAGGTCGGGCCGCGTGACCTGGAGCCGTTCCGCTGCTTCTATCTGTCGGGGCCGTTCGTGGTGCCCAAGACGACGGAAGTCGCTACCACCGTCGACATGACGTTGACCAAACCCCGGCTGTACAACTGGCAGTACCAACCGCTGGACGCAGCCGACGCCGCGGCGCTGGAGGCCGCGGCCGCGGTCGACGCGGAGCCCGACCAGTTCCTCTACCACGACGACGGTTTCAAGAGGAAGAAGATCGTCGACGTGCTGCGCGAGTCGTTGCACGACGTGCCGCACCGATCGCCGCGGCGGCCGTGGCTGGAGCCGCTGGAGACTCCGGAGCCGGTAGACGTCCTGGTCGCCGGGTGGCGGGGCAAGCCGTGGCATGTCGAGTACGGCCGCAACCCAGGGCTGATGTTCCCGGTGGGCGTGATGGACATCCCCGAGGAGTCCAGGCAGGTCGTGCATGCCGTTGACGCGCTGCGCAGCAACATCATCGTGGTGGGTGCCAAGCAGCGCGGCAAGACCACCGCCCTGATGACGCTGATGTGCTCGGCGGCAACGATGTACAGCCCGGCGAGGGTGACGTTCTTCTGCATCGGCGGGGCGACGCTCGCGCAGGTGGCATCGCTGCCGCACGTCACCGACATCGTCTCGCCGAAGGACCACGAGGGCGCCGAGCGCATTCTCAGCACGATGGACGCGCTGATCGACGCGCGCGAAGACTCGTTCCGGCGACTGCGCATCGACCTGGACGGCTTTCGCGAGCGGCGGTTCGGCGTGGGCAGCGACGGGCTGGGCGGCACCGATCCCAACGACCCGTTCGGGGACGTCTTCGTGGTCGTCGACGACTACGACGACCTCTACTCCAAGGACACCCTGCTCGGTGATCGCATCATCTCGCTGAGCAGCCGCGGCCCCGAGTACGGGGTGCACGTGATCTGCAGCGCCGGCGGCTGGATTCACGGGCAGCGCCAAAGCCTGCTGCAAAATGCGACGGCGCGAATCCAATTGCGATTGGCCGACCCCAGCGAAAGCCAGATGGGGCATTCGTCCATCGAGTCACGGGAGGCGGCGCGGCGGACGGTGAACCGTCCCGGCTTCGGCTTGACGGACAGCCTGCACGAGTTGCTGGTCGGGGTGCCGGCGCTGGCCGACCCGGCCACCGGCGCGCTGGTCAACATCACCGAAGTCGGCGCACGCATCGCCGAGGTCGCCGGGGTGACCAAGCACGCGAGCCTGCAGCGGCTGCCGGGGCGCGTCGAACTGAAGGCGATCCTTGACTACGAGGCCACCTACCCGAGCGGAGACGACCTCTCCGTCGCCTTCGCCATCGGTGAACGTCACAACCTCGGCCCCGTCCCGCTGAGGCTGCGGGAGAGCCCCGGGTTGGTGATCCTGGGCCGGCAAGGCTGCGGCAAGACCACGTCGCTGGTTGCCATCGGCGAGGCGGTGATGAACCGGTTCAGTCCGGAGGAGGCGCAGCTGACGCTGATCGACCCGAAGACGGCGCCGCAGGGCCTGCGCGACCTGCACGGCCCGGGCTATGTGCGCGCGTATGCCTACGACCAGGACGAGATCGACGAGGTGATCACCGAGTTGGCGCAGCAGGTTCTGCTGCCCCGCCTGCCCCCCAAAGGATTGAGCCAGGAGGAGTTGCGCGCGCTCAAGCCGTGGGAGGGGCGCCGCCATTTCGTGCTCATCGACGACGTCCAGGACTTGCGTCCGGACCAGGGCTATCCACCGAAGCCGCCGGTGGGTGCCGCGCTGTGGAAGCTGATGGAGCGCGCCCGCCAGATCGGGCTGCACGTGTTCACGACTCGCAACAGCGCCAACTGGGCCACGCTCACGATGGACCCGTGGATGAGGTTCCAGACCTCGGCGAAAGTGGCGCAGCTGTTCATGGACAACGACCCGGAGAACAAGATCAACCGTTTCGTCCGCGCCCAGACGCTGCCACCGGGCCGCGGCCTGCTGGTGGGCGTCGACGGCGACGTCGAGGGAATCCTCGTCGGGTCGCCGTCCTCGGCACGATTCTGACCACGCGCACGCTGTCTACCCACACGGAGGTTTTCGGTCCTGCTCACCGCCGCCGCGGCCCTGCATCCTCAAAGCACTCAGCGCCTTCGCTTACCATCGAGCCTCGTGCCCCACGACGGAAGTGAGCGATCGCAGCGGACCGCCAGGGTGGTCGCGATCGTCGCGGGACTCCTCGGGCTGCTGCTGTGCCTCGTCGTTCCGCTGGCCCCGGTCAAGCAGACCACCGCCACCGTGCTGTGGCCGCAGGGCAGCGTCGACGGCCACGTCACCCAGGTCACCGCCCCGCTGGTGTCCGGGGCGCCGCGCTCGCTCGACATCTCCATTCCGTGCCCGGCGATGGCCACGCTGCCCGCCGACGGCGGCCTGGTGGTCTCGACCCTGCCGTCCGGCGGGGTCGACACCGGCAAGAACGGCCTGTTCGTGCGCGCCGACAAGACGGTGATCGTCGTCGCGTTCCGGGACACCGTCGCCGCGGTGGCACAGCGCGCGGCGGTGGCCGCCGGAGCCTGCACCGTCCTGCACGCCTGGGCCGACGCCGGTGGCGCCGGCGCGGACTTCGTCGGCATCCCGGGCGCCGCCGGCACGCTGCCGGCCGAGAAGAAGCCGCAAGTCGGCGGCATCTTCACCGATCTGAAGGTGCCGGCGCAGCCCGGGCTCTCGGCGCGCGTCGACATCGACACCCGGTTCATCACCAGCGCCCACCGCCCTCAAGAAGGTGCTGATGGTGGTGGGCGCGCTGGCCGTGGCGACGGCGATCCTCGCGCTGGCGGCGCTGGACCGGCGCAGCCGCGGCGCCGGCCGGCTGCTCGACTGGCGGCCGCCCCGGGCGTGGTGGCGGCGCGTCGGGCTGGTCACGTGGTTCACCGACGCCGTGGTGATCGCGACCCTGCTGCTCTGGCACGTCATCGGCGCCACCTCGTCGGACGACGGCTACAACCTGACCATCGCCCGGGTCACCCCGAAGGCCGGCTACGTCGTCGACTACTACCGCTACTTCGGGACCAGCGACGCGCCGTTCGACTGGTACCTGCGCGTGCTGTCCCGGCTGGCGAGCGGTCAGCACCGACGGCGTCTGGATGCGGATACCGGCCACGCTGGCGGGGATCGGGTGCTGGCTGATCATCGGGCACTGGGCGCTGCGCCGGCTGGGGCCGGGCCGGGGCGGCCTGGGTGAGAACCGGGTCGCCGTGCTGACGGCGGGCGCGGTGTTCCTGGCCGCCTGGCTGCCGTTCAACAACGGGCTGCGGCCCGAGCCGCTGATCGCCTTCGGCGTGCTGCTCACCTGGATGCTGGTCGAACGCGCGATCGCGCTGGGGCGCCTGGCTCCCGCCGCCGTGGCGATCGTCGTGGCGATGCTCACCGCGACGCTGGCGCCGCAGGGATTGATCGCGCTGGCCGCGCTGCTGACCGGGGCCCGGGCGATCGCGCAGACCATCCGGCGGCGCCGGGACACCGACGGCCTGCTGGCCCCGCTGGCGGTGCTGGCGGCCTCGCTGTCGCTGATCACCGTGGTCGTGTTCCGCAGCGAGACGCTGGCCACGGTCGCCGAGTCGGCGCGCATCAAGTACAAGGTCGGCCCGACGATCGCCTGGTACCAGGATTGGCTGCGCTACTACTTCCTGACGGTCGAGAGCAACGCCGAAGGCTCGATGTCCCGGCGGTTCGCGGTGCTGGTGATGCTTCTGTGCATGTTCGCGATGCTGTTCGTGCTGCTGCGCCGCGGCGGCGTCGCGGGCCTGGCCAGCGGCCCGGCGTGGCGGCTGATCGGCACCACCGCCCTGGGCCTGCTGCTGCTGACGTTCACGCCGACCAAGTGGGCCGTGCAGTTCGGTGCGTTCGCCGGACTGGCCGGCGTGCTGGGCGCGGTCACCGCGTTCAGCTTCGCCCGCATCGGCCTGCACAGCCGGCGCAACCTGACCCTCTACGTCACCGCACTGCTGTTCGTGCTGGCGGTGGCGACCTCGGGCGTCAACGGCTGGTTCGACGTCAACAACTACGGCGTCCCCTGGTACGACATCCCGCCGGTGGTCGCGAGCCGCCCGGTGTCGACGATGTTCCTGGCGCTGTCGATCGCGACCGGGCTGCTGGCCGGCTGGTATCACTTCCGGATGGACTACGCCGGGCACACCGAAGTCAAGGACAGCCGGCGCAACCGCGTCCTGGCCTCCACGCCGCTGCTGGTGGTCGCGTCGATCATGGTCCTGGGCGAGGTGGCCTCGCTGACCAAAGGCATGGTGTTCCGCTACCCGCTCTACACCACCGGCAAGGCCAACCTGGCGGCACTCGAATCGGGGCTCTCGCGCACCAGCTGCGCGATGGGCGACGACGTGCTGGCCGAGCCGGACGCGAACGCCGGTGCGCTGCAACCGGTTCCGGGGCAGCAGTTCGGCCCGGGCGGCCCCCTCGGGGGCATCAACCCCGTCGGCTTCAAGCCCAACGGGGTGGGCGACGACCTGAAGTCCTACCCGGTGGTGACCAAGCCGGGGGTGGTCAATTCCGACGCGTCACCCAACAAGCCCAACGCCACCATGAGCGACTCCGCGGGCACCGCCGGCGGGAGAGGCCCCGTCGGGGTGAACGGGTCGCACGCGGCGCTGCCGTTCGGCCTCGACCCGGCCCGCACACCCGTGATGGGCAGCTACGGGGAGAACTCGCTGGCCGCCACCGCGACCTCGGCCTGGTACCAGTTGCCCCCGCGCAGTCCGGACCGGCCGCTGGTGGTGGTCTCCGCCGCCGGCGCCATCTGGTCCTACAAGGAGGACGGCACCTTCACCTACGGGCAGTCGCTGAAGTTGCAGTGGGGCCACCGCGACTTGGCGCGCCCCGACGGCACCACGCAGCCGCTCGGTGAGGTGCAGCCCATCGACATCGGGCCACCGCCCGCGTGGCGCAACCTGCGCTTCCCGCTGGCGTGGGCGCCGCCGGAGGCCAATGTGGCGCGCATCGTCGCCTACGACCCGAACCTGAGCTCCGAGCAGTGGTTCGCCTTCACCCCGCCGCGCGTCCCGGTGCTGCAGACCCTGCAGCAACTGATCGGTTCGCGGACGCCGGTGCTGATGGACATCGCGACCGCCGCGAACTTCCCCTGCCAGCGGCCGTTCTCCGAACACCTTGGCGTGGCCGAACTTCCGCAGTACCGCATCATGCCCGAGCACAAACAGACCGCGGCGTCGTCGAACGGGTGGCAGGCCGGCGAGGCCGGCGGTCCGTTCCTGTTCACGCAGGCGATGCTGTACACCTCGACCGTGCCGACCTACCTGCGCGGCGACTGGTACCGCGACTGGGGGTCGGTCGAGCAGTATCACCGCTTCGTGCCGGCCGATCAGGCGCCCAACGCCGTCGTCGACCAGGGTGTGCGGACCGTGCGCGGCTGGAGCCGCCAGGGACCGATTCGGGCGCTGCCATGAGCGTCATCAACCCCGAACGCCAGGCGTCGAACGCGCAGCGCGACACCGGCCAGAATGTGCGGCTGACCCGCTGGGTCGCGACGATCGCCGGGCTGATCGGCTTCGTCCTGTCGGCCGCGACGCCGCTGCTGCCCGTCGTGCAGACCACCGCGATGCTGAACTGGCCCCAAGCCGGCCAACTGAACAGCGTCACCGCGCCGCTGATTTCGCTGACGCCGGTCGACGTGACGGCGACCGTGCCGTGCTCGGTGGTGCGCCAGCTGCCGCCCGAGGGCGGGGTGGTGCTGAGTACGGCGCCGAAGAAGGGCAAGGACGCCGCGCTCAACGCGTTGTTCGTCGTCGTCGGCAGCCAGCGCGTCGACGTCACCGACCGCAACGTGGTGATCGCCAGCGTGCCCCGCGATCAGGCGGCCACCCCGGCATGTCAGCACATCGACATCACCTCCACCCAAGCCGGCACCTACGCCACCTTCGTCGGGCTGAACGATGCCGGGGGCAAGCCGGTGCGCGGCGGCTTCCCCGACCCCAACCTGCGGCCGCAGATCGTCGGGGTGTTCACGGACCTGACCGGCCCGGCCCCGCCCGGGCTGCGGTTCTCGGCAACCATCGACACCCGGTTCTCCACCACGCCCACGACGCTGAAACTGGCCGCGATGGTGCTGGCGATCGTGTCCACCATCGTCGCGCTGGTCGCGCTGTGGCGCCTCGACCAGTTGGACGGGCGCCGCATGCACCGCCTGATCCCGACCCGCTGGCGCAAGTTCACGCTGATCGACGCCACCGTCATCTTCGGCTTCCTGCTGTGGCACGTGATCGGCGCCAACTCCTCCGACGACGGCTACATCCTGGGCATGGCCCGCGTCGCCGACCACGCCGGCTACATGTCCAACTACTTCCGCTGGTTCGGCAGCCCGGAGGACCCGTTCGGCTGGTACTACAACCTGCTGGCCCTGATGACCCACGTCAGCGACGGCAGCCTGTGGATGCGACTGCCCGACCTGGTCGCCGGGCTGGTCTGCTGGCTGCTGCTGTCGCGAGAGGTGTTGCCCCGGCTGGGCCCGGCGGTGACGGGCAGCACGGCCGCCAACTGGGCCGCCGGCATGGTCCTGCTGACTGCGTGGATGCCGTTCAACAACGGCCTGCGCCCCGAGCCGATCATCGCGCTGGGGTCGCTGATCACCTACGTGCTGATCGAGCGCTCCATGTGCGCCTCCCGGCTGACGCCGGCGGCGCTGGCGATCGTCACCGCGGCGTTCACCCTCGGGGTGCAACCCACCGGCCTGATCGCGGTGGCCGCCCTGGTCGCCGGTGGCCGCCCGATCCTGCGGATCTTCGTGCATCGGCATCGCGTGGTCGGCACCTGGCCCTTGGTGGCCCCGCTGCTGGCCGCGGGCACGGTCATCCTCACCGTGGTCTTCGCCGACCAGACATTGTCAACGGTGTTGGAAGCCACCAGGATTCGCACCGACATCGGCCCCAGCCAGGCTTGGTACACCGAGAACCTGCGCTACTACTACCTCATCCTGCCCACCGTCGACGGTTCGCTGTCCCGCCGATTCGGCTTCCTGATGACCGCGCTGTGCCTGTTCACCGCGGTGTTCATCATGTTGCGCCGCAAGCGGATTCCCGGTGTCGCCCGCGGGCCGGCGTGGCGGCTGATGGGGGTGATCTTCGGGACCATGTTCTTCCTGATGTTCACGCCGACGAAGTGGGTGCACCACTTCGGGCTGTTCGCCGCGGTGGGCGGGGCGATGGCCGCGCTGACGACGGTGCTCGTGTCGCCGAAAGTGCTGCGCTGGTCGCGCAACCGCATGGCGTTCGTGGCGGCGGTGCTGTTCCTGCTGGCGCTGTGCTTCGCCACCACCAACGGCTGGTGGTACGTCTCCAGTTACGGCGTGCCGTTCAACAACGTGATGCCGAGGCTGCACGGAATCAGCATCAGCACAGTGTTTTTCGCCCTGTTCGCGATCGCGGCGCTGTGGGCGGTGTGGCTGCACTTCGCCCCCCGGGACCGCGGCGAGGGCCGGCTGGCCCGGGCGGTGACCGCCGCGCCCATCCCCTTGGCGGCCGGCTTCATGGCACTGGTGTTCATCGCCTCGATGGTGGCCGGGATCGTTCGCCAATACCCCACGTACTCCAACGGCTGGGCGAACCTGCGCGAATTCTCCGGGGGCTGCGCGCTGGCCGACGACGTGCTGGTCGAACCGGACAGCAACGCCGGCTTCATGGCGCCGCTCAAGACGCCGGAGGCTGGCGACTACGGCCCGTTGGGCCCGCTCGGAGGTGTCAACCCAACCGGGTTCTCCCCCAACGGCGTACCGGAACGAACCGTGGCCGAGGCTGTCCAGGAGACGCTGGTGCCGCAGCCCGGCACCGACTACGACTGGTACGGGCCGAAGAAGCTGACGACACCGGGCATCAACGGGTCGCTGGTGCCGCTGCCGTACGGACTGGATCCCGGCCGGGTTCCGCTGGCGGGCAGTTACACCGCCGGTCCCCAGCAGCAGAGCAGGCTGACGTCCGCGTGGTATCAGCTGCCCAAGCCGGACGACGGGCACCCCCTGGTGGTGGTGACCGCCGCGGGCACGATCGCGGGAAACAGTGTCCTGCATGGGCATACGTCGGGCCAGACGGTGGTGCTGGAGTACGGCACGCCCGGCCCGGGCGGTGAGGTGCTGCCGGCCGGGCGGCTGGTTCCCTACGACCTGAACGGCGAACAGCCGAAGGCGTGGCGCAACCTGCGCTTCGCCCGGTCGCAGATGCCCTCGGACGCGGTCGCGGTCCGTGTGGTGGCCGAAGACCTTTCCCTGACGCCGGACGACTGGATCGCGGTGACCCCGCCGCGGGTACCGGAACTGCGCTCCGTGCAGGAGTACATCGGCTCGTCCCAACCGGTGTTGATGGACTGGGCGGTCGGGCTGGCCTTCCCGTGCCAGCACCCGATGCTGCACGTCAACGGCGTCACCGAGATCCCCAAGTTCCGCATCACGCCGGACTACAACGCGAAGAAGCAGGACACCGACACCTGGGAGGACGGCGTCAACGGCGGCCTGCTGGGCATCACCGACCTATTGCTGCGGGCGCATGTCATGTCCACCTACCTGTCCCGCGACTGGGGCCGTGACTGGGGTTCGCTGCGCAAGTTCGACACCATCGCCGACGCTCACCCCGCGCAACTCGACTTGGGTACGGCCACCCGCGGCGGCCTGTGGTCGCCCGGGGAAATTCGCATCAAGCCGTAGCGCGCCCAGAAAGGGCATACCGAAATGGTCGCCGACCATTCCCGGGTAATTCGTCATTTGCCCAATTGCAGCCATTATTTACGGTTCCGTCATTCATTGTTGAGGGGTTTGCCGGCGGCGGAAATCGGAGAATAATATTAGGTGTGATGTAGCTAACAGCGACGGGGGCGATCGGAATGCACACGACGGCGCGCACAACGAGGTGCTCGGCAGCGATCACGATGGCCGTGTTCTCGGTGATGACACTCGACATGGCCACCGCCGCCGCGGAGGGCGGCACCCGGGTCGTGCTGGACAACAAGCTGCGACGATGCGACTTCAGCCTGGTGAGCACAGACGCTGCCGTGCCCGGACCGGCGCTGGCGACAGGGATGGCCGTCGTGCGTCGGGTGGGGTCCCAAGCCGTCGCGGAGGTGCACCTGGTCGACGCCCCCGAACCCGGCACCCACTTCGACGTCGGCCTCATCGAAGAACCGCTCCCCTCGTCCGCGACCTGCGGTCCCGGCGATCCGGGCACGTCCTTCAGCGGGCTGGACACAGACGGGGCCGGCAGCGGAACCGCGACCGTTCGAGAAACGATCCGGCCCGGCACGACCGGCGTCTGGGTGATCGTCGAGCGGCCCAACGGCCACTCCCAGAATCCGGCCGAGTTCTACACCTCGGAGTTCTTGGCGCCGGTATAACCGCTGCGGGTCAGTTAGTTACCACCAGGGTGAGTCAGCTCGGACTGCACCACGCCGGCACGCTGACGTGCCCGCTCGTCGGCCCCTTCCTGTTCGGCCGCGGTGACGACGATCGCGTCCGAACCCGGGAAGACCGTTGCCACGTGACCGTTGGCGAGCCAACGCACGACATATGGCGGTGCGCCGTCCGCCCCGTGCACCTCCGTGATCAGGCCCCGCTGATCCGCTAATTCCGTCGTCGTCCCCTTGACCACCAGCCAGTCACCTACGTTGGCCTTCATCGCCCACTCCCTCGATCGGTGCCTATACGCCGATCATGCGCCGCGGCCGCCCCGCCCAGCAGGGCCATAGGTCACCGCCGGCGCGAATCCGCATGGCCATTGCCGGGACGAAACTCCCGACCGAATCGGGACTTCTGTCCCTATCTCCGCGCCCGGGTTCGGTGATCCGATACAAGAGGTCGAAACTGACCGGCGTCAGACGGAGGTACGGCAATGGACGACTCACCACAATCCCCGACCACGACACGCATGTTCTCCCGCGCGCTGGGCCCCTTCCTCGTCATTGTCGACATCACGGCCATAGCGCGCGCGTCGGATATGCAGACATTGCTGTCGCAGTTCGAGGCCAATTCGCTATGGACGTGGGTTACCGGCGCCTTCATCCTCCTGTTCGGGCTCGTCGTCGTCGCGTTCCACCAATCCTGGCACGGTGTCGCGGCGATCATGGTGTCCGCGCTGGGCTGGCTTATCACGCTGCGCGGACTGCTCCTTCTGTCGTTTCCCCGGGCGTTCGTATCGGTGGCCAACAGCATGATCGACGCTCAGGGCACGTGGATTTCGCTGTGCGTCGTGTTCGCCGCGATCGGGGTGTACCTGACCTACGTCGGCTGGGCTCCACCGGCGAAGCGGCCGGCGGCGAACACGACGAGCGCGACGCCGCCCCTTCCGCGGGCCGCGTGATCGGAACCCGGTGTTGACGTCACGCTGCCCATTCCACCCCGCGCGCCCGGTTGTCAGGAGGGTGGCGTGACCGAACAGGCCCAAGCACCAGAGGACAGCACCAGCGAGATAGGCGCGGCGTTACGCACCGTATTTCCTGACGAGTTCGACACCTCGGCGGCCGTCGCCGCCGCCGTGGAGGACATGGCAACGTTGGCCACCGGCGCGGGCGTCCTGGTGGTCAAACGGGGGCCCAACACCGGATCGCAGTTCCGGTTGGACCAACCCGTCATGTCCGCGGGCCGGCACGCCGCCTGCGAAATCTTCCTCGACGACATCACCGTCAGCCGCAGGCACGCCGAATTCCGGGAGGAGGACGGCCACTTCCGTGTTGTCGACCTCGGCAGCCTGAACAGCACCTATGTCAACCGCGCACCCATCGACTCGGCGGTGCTGAACGACGGCGACGAGATCCAAATCGGCAACTTCCGCCTGGTGTTCCTCGCCGGCCCACAGACGCCGTGACAACAGCGAGGAGGCCCTGGTGAACGCAGCTGCCCGACGTGCTCGGGGTTCACCACATCCTCGACCGCGCAGGAATCCTGGAGTCGGTCGACCCCGATGCGGCCACGGCGATGATCGCGCAGCTGGAGCACGCCGATTTCGCGGCGGGCCGGACGATCTTCTACGAGGGCGATCCCGGTGACCGGGTGTACATCATCGTTGCGGGCAAGGTCAAGATCAGCCTGCGCGGCCCGGGTGGCCGGACCAACCTGCGGGCGATCATGGGCCCGGCGGACGTCTTCGGGGAATTGGCGGTATTCGACCCCGGACCCCGGACCTGCACCGCCACGGCGATCACCGACGTGCAAATGGTGTGGTTGGACCGCGCCACGCTGAGGGCGTGGATGGCACGGTGGCCGGCGATCGCCGAGCAATTGCTGCAGGTGCTCTCCCGGCGGCTGCGAAACACCGACGACGAGCTGATCGACTTGGTGTCCAGCGACGTGGGCACCCGGATCGCCCGCCAGCTGTTATTGCTGGCCGAGCGATTCGGCTCGCCGGAGGGTGACGCGCTGCGGGTCGCGCACGAACTGAGCCAGGACGAGATGGCCCAACTCGTCGGCGCGGACCGGACCTCGGTCAATCGGGCTCTGCGACGCTTCGCGAGCCGCGGCTGGATCGTGATCCAGGGCAAGAGCATGCTGATCGTCCAGCCGGATGCGCTGGCCGATCGCGTGGCGGCCAACAGCCGGCGGGACGCGCACCCGATTCGGCGGCGCCGCCCCCTGCGTGCGACCGCGTAACGGCGGCGACGGTATACCGTCGACAACATGAGCGACTATGCCGATGAGGCGGTCGACCGGCTCCCCTTCTCGACCCCGGAGAAGGCGCAGCGCTATCGGACCGAAAACTATTGCGGGGCGGTCGGTCTCAACTGGTACCGCACCGACCCCACCCTGCAGTTCATCATGGCCTACTACCTGGGGCCCGACGAGTTGGAGTTCGCGGAGCGCCACCTGGCGAAGATCGGCGAACTGATGGGCGGACCCGTCGCGCGATGGGCCGACGAAACCGACCGCAATCCGCCCCGCCTCGAGCGCTACGACCGTTGGGGACACGACATCAGCCGGGTCGTGATGCCGGCGTCGTTCACGCAATCCAAGCGCGCGATCCTGGACGCCCAGCGGGAATTGCGCGCGGAGGCCAAGGCCGCCAAGGTGAGCTCGGGGCTGCCGTTGTTCGCGTCCAACTACCTGCTCAACCAGGCCGACATCGGCATGGGCTGCGCGCTGGGCACCGGAGGCGGCATGGTCCAGTCGCTGGTGGCCGCCTACGCGCCGGCCGATGTGCGCGATTACGTGCTGGCCAAGTTCGCCTCCGGTGAGTGGGCGGGCGAGACGGCCCAACTGCTGACCGAGCGCACTGGCGGCTCCGATCTGGGTGCGCTGGAAACCACCGCGACCCGGCAAGGGGATGCCTGGCTGCTCAACGGATTCAAGTGGTTTGCGTCCAACTGCGCCGGCGAGGCGTTCGTGGTGTTGGCCAAACCGGAAGGCGCGCCCGACTCGAGCCGCGGCGTGGCCAACTTCCTGGTGCTGCGGACCCGCCGCGACGGTTCCCGCAACGGGGTGCGGGTGCGGCGGCTCAAGGACAAGCTCGGCACCCGATCCGTCGCGTCCGGTGAGATCGAATTCGTCGACGCCGAGGCGTTCCTGCTCTCCGAGAAGCCCAGTGGGCCCGAAACTCAAGCGGGCCCGTCGGACGGCAAGGGACTCGGCCGCATGATGGAGCTGACCAACGCCGCGCGGCTGGGTATCGCGCTGTTCGCGCTCGGCAACGCCCGCCGCGCCCTGGTCGAGTCGCTGTGCTACGCCCGGCAGCGTGCGGCGTTCGGCGGCGCGCTCGTCGACAAGCCGCTGATGCGGCGCAAGCTCGCCGAGATGATCGTCGACGTCGAAGCGGCGCTGGCGATGGTCTTCGACGGCACCGGCGCCACCAATCACCGCCAGCCCGGCAGCAGGCGCCAGCGCATCGCGGTGCCGGTGACCAAGCTCAAGGTGTGCCGGCTCGGCATCACCGCGGCGTCGGACGCCATCGAGATTCACGGCGGCAACGGCTACATCGAAACATGGCCTGTCGCAAGGATTTTGCGCGACGCCCAGGTGAACACCATCTGGGAGGGTCCCGACAACATCCTGTGTCTCGACGTGCGCCGGGGCATCGAGAAGGCTCGGGCGCACGAGACGCTGCTGGCGCGCATGCGCGACGCGGTGTCGGTCTCCGACGACACCGGGGATGGCGGGGTGACCACCCGCCTGGTCGCCGACCGGATCGAGGACCTGGATGCCGCCATCACGGCCTGGGGCAAACTCGACGCGGAGGTGGCCGAGGCGCGGCTGTTCCCGTTGGCGCAGTTCATGGGCGACGTGTACGCCGGGGCGCTGCTCACCGAGCAGGCGGCCTGGGAGCGTGCCACCCGCGGCGGTGACCGCAAGGCCCTGGTCGCGCGCCTCTACGCGCAGCGCTACCTCGCCGACCGTGGTCCGCTGCGGGGGATCGAGGCCGAGTCCGACGAGGCGCTGGAGCGGTTCGACGAACTCGCCGATGGGGCGCTGCAGGTGTGACCTCGGGCGTCGTAGGCTAAACGCCGTTCACCTCCACGCCCGACCGCGAGGAAGCCATGACCGACCGCATCGAGATCCAACGCAGGCTTGCCGCACCCGCCGCCGACATCTTCGCCGTGCTGTGCGACCCGCAAGGCCACGTCGCCATCGATGCATCCGGGATGCTTCAGGACGCCGAGGGCGAGCTGGTGACCGGGGTCGGCGACAGCTTCGTGGTGCACATGGATCGCGAAGCCCTCAACGACTTTCCGGAGCTCGGCAAGTACGACGTCACGGTCAGCATCAAGGAATACGAGCGGGATCGGAAGATTTCATGGACCGTCCTCGGCCAGATCCGTCCCCCGATCGGCCATGTGTACGGCTACCAACTTGAGCCAACCGAGGATGGCGGTGCCACCCTGGTCACGTCCTTTTACGACTGGTCGGAGATCGACCAGAGCTGGCGCGACGCGGGAATCTTCCCGGTCTTGTCGGAAGGTGCGCTACGTGCGACCCTGGGCATCCTCGATCGCACCGTTCGCCGCGGCTATCCCGGGTGATGACGGGCCACGAGGTCTTGCCACGCACGCGACAGCGAGATACCGCATGCGATATCGCGTTTCGAGAACACCCCATGGTCGCCTCAGCGGTACTGATGTTGCCAAAGCGGCTCGGCCGTCACCGAATCAGACCGGGATCAGCCCGTGCTTGCGTGCCGTGCGGAACCACAATTGCTTGTCGCGCAACAGTTTCATCGACTTGCGGAGCAGCAGTCGGGTCTGGTGCGGGTCGATGACGGCGTCGATGAAGCCGCGCTCGGCGGCGGTCCACGGGATCGCCATGTTGAGGTTGTAGCCCTCGATGAAGTCCTTCTTGATCTGCTGCGCCTCGGGCGTGGTCGGGTCGGGGAACCGCTTCATCAGCAGCTGCGCGGCCCCCTCGGCGCCGATCACCGCGATGCGCGCGGTGGGCCAGGCGAAGTTGAAGTCGGCGGTCAGCTGCCGGGAGCCCATCACGGCGTAGGCGCCGCCGTAGGACTTGCGCACGGTGATGGTCACCTTCGGCACGTCGGCCTCGACCACCGAGTAGAGGAACCGCCCGCCGCGCTTGATGATGCCCCGCTTCTCCTCCTCGGCACCCGGCAGGAACCCGGGTGTGTCCACCACGAAGACCAGCGGGATGTTGAAGGAGTCGCAGAACCGGATGAACCGCGCCGCCTTGTCCGACGCCTCGTTGTCGATCGCCCCCGACATGTGCATGGGCTGGTTCGCGATCACGCCCACGGGGTGGCCGTCGACGCGCGCGTATCCGGTGATGATGGCCGGCCCGTGCTGCGCGGCGACGTCGAGGAAGTCGCCGTCGTCGAAGATGCGCAGCAGGATCTCGTGCATGTCGTAGGCCATGTTGTCGGAGTCCGGCACGATCGAGTCGAGCTCCAGATCGGTCGGGGTGACCTCCGGCTCCAACCCGGGATTGACCACGGGCGGCTTGCCGACGGCGCTCGACGGCAGGAACGAGAGGAAGTCGCGCACGTACTGGAAGGCTTCGGCCTCCGAGTCGACCACCTGATGGATGTTTCCGTAGCGGGCCTGCGCGTCGGAGCCACCCAGCTCGTCGAGCGTGACCTCCTCGCCGGTGACCTCCCTGATGACATCGGGCCCGGTGACGAAGAAGTAGCCCTGGTCGCGCACCGAGACCAGAAGATCGTCCTGGATCGGCGAGTAGACCGCTCCCGCCGGCGCATTTGCCGAAGATGAGGGAGATCTGCGGCACCAGCCCGGACAGCGCCTCGTGGCGACGGCCCAGCTCGGCGTACCACGCCAGCGAGGTCACCGCGTCCTGGATCCGGGCGCCACCGGAGTCCTGGATGCCGATGATCGGGCAACCGACCATCGCGCACCACTCCATCAGCCGGGCGACCTTGCGGCCGAACATCTCGCCGACCGTGCCCTGGAACACGGTCTGGTCGTGGGAGAACACCCCGACCGGCCGGCCGTCGATCATGCCGTGGCCGGTGACGCACCCGTCACCGTAGAGCGCGTTGGGGTCGTTCGGCGTCTTGGCCAGCGCCCCGATCTCCAGGAAGGTGCCGGGATCGACCAGCGCGTGGACGCGGGCGCGGGCGCTGGGGATGCCCTTCTTGTCCCGCTTGGCCGCTGCCTTCTCGCCGCCGGGCTCCTTGGCCAGCTCCAGGCGCGCGTGCAACTCGGCCAGCTTCTCGGCCGTGCTGTGCTGAATGGGCGCTGGCGCCATCTCCGTCACGGCTTGCCTACCTCACTCATGTGGCGCTCGATCCTGTTCAGGGCCTCGGTCATGTGCGCGCCGACCTTGGCGATGTAGGGCTCGTCGATGGCCTGGATGTGCTCGCCGCCGATCGGCACCACCTCGAGGTCGGACACGTACTCGCCCCAGCCGCCGTCCGGTTTGCGGATGGCGTACCGCGGCTCGAACATGATCGCGTCGTCATGGTAGCGATCGGCCATGTACAGCGTGACGTGCCCGTCGTACGGCTGTATCTGCGCGGTGTCGATGGCGCGGTTGTCCAGGTACGACGTGCGCTGGTGCTCGATGATCCCGGCCGGGATCTGCACGCCGCTCTGGCTGACCGCGTCCAGCACGAACCGGATCTGGCCCTCGTCATCGAGCTCCTCGAGCTGCTCGTACGGGATCGCGGGAATGGTCACGTTGAAGGTCTTCTCGGCGAACCGCGCGTAGCGGTCCCAGCGCTTGCGGACCTCCTCCTTGGTCTGCGGGACCTCCTCGCCCGCGCGCACGGCGTCGATCAGCCCGACCCACTCGACGTCCTTGCCGAGCCGCTTGAGCCCGATCGCGCACGCGTAGGCCAGCACGCCGCCCAGCGACCAACCGGCCAGGATGTACGGCCCGTCGCCCTGCATCTCGATCAGCTTCGGCACGTACTGGGCCGCGCGCTCCTCGATCGAGCCCTCGACCCGCTCGAAGCCGTACATCGGGGTGTCGGCGGGCAGCCGGTTGAGGAGCGGCTCGTACACCACGGTCGAGCCGCCGGCCGGGTGGAAGACGAACACCGGCGGCTTGGAGATGCCCTCGGGCCGCGCCCGCAGCGTGCGGACGAACCCGTCGATCACCCCGGCCTCCAGATAGTGGCCGCACCTTGTCGGCCAGGGCCTCGATGTTTTCCGACGTCCGCACGTCCTCGGCCGTGATGGGCCCTTCGCAGCGCTCGGCGAGCCGCTGCGCCATCTTGCCGGCGGCGTCGTCGTCCAGCTCGGGCAGCGGGTTGAAGATGCCGCCCGGGGACTTGCCCGTGACGATCGCCCACGTGGCGAAGGTGACCCGCTCCGCCGCGTCGCGCGGGGGCACGTCGGAGTTGAGCGCCTTGGCGACCGCCTCCTGGTTCAGCGCCTCGGCGGCACCCTTCAGGTTGGGCTGTGCGCCGCCGTTGGTCGACGGCGCCGATGCCTTCGCCGGGCCCGACGGATCGGTGGGCGGCGGCGGAATCGGAACGTCCGACGGCGGCGCCGATTGGGTTTCCGGCTCGGCCTGCGGGTCGGGCGCCGGCGCCGTGACGGTGCCGGGAGTGGCGCCGCTGATCATCTCGGCCTGGATCCGCGCGATCTCCTCCGCACTCTGCGTCTGCTGGTACTCGTGCAGCTGCTCGACCTCGTCGCGGTGCTCGACCGCGTACTCGATCAGCTTCTCGACGTTGTAGAGGTTGGCGTCGCGCACGGCCTGCAGCTGGATCGGCGGCAGGTCGAAGTCGTACTCGACGCGGTTCTTGATCCGCACCGCCATCAGCGAGTCGAGGCCCAGTTCGATCAGGGGCACCTCCCAGGGCAGGTCCTCGGGCTCGTAGCCCATGGCCGCGCCGACGATCATGCCCAGTCGCTCCGCGATGGTCTCGCCCGACTCCGGCGACCACTTGCCCATGCTGGCCGAGAAATACCGGTTGGTGAGGCTGTCGGTCAGGGTCTCGGCCGCGGCCTCGTCGGCCGCCTCGGGCACCGCCGCCGTGGTTGGCGCACCCGCGACCGCGGACCCGGCGCCCACGGCGGCCGGCAGCACCGCCTCGGTACCTCCCCGGGTCATCAGCGCGTCGTACACCAGCGCGAAGGACTCGTCGATGCGGGCGTGCACCTGCACCGAGGCGCCGCCGGGGTGCCGGGTCAGCGTCGTGACCAGTCGGGCGCCCTCGCCGGGGACCGCACGCCGCTCGGCGGCGGCCAGTTGTGCGTCCGGAATCACCTCCGCCGCAGCGGCTTTCACCAACGACGCCAGGTCCGTCAGGCCGCGGGGCGCGTATTCCCAGACGTGGCGGCCATCCGGCAGCGCGACGTGGTTGCCCGGCATGAGCACCGAACTGGTGCCGTGCGAGAAGTGCACGTCCAGCCAGTGCTCTTTGCGCTTGAACCGGGTCGGCGGGATGTTCGCGTAGTCCTGGGGGTCGAAGCGCGCGGCGGCGCGCCGGGGGAACAATGTCCAGATGTCCAGGTCGTGGCCGTAGACGTAGAGCTGGGCCATGGCCGCGACCATCGACTCCACCTCGTCCTGCTTGCGGGCCAGCGTCGCGATCAGCTGGGCGTCGTGCAGACCGGCGGCCGCCGTCGTCAGGCCGACCTGCATCAGCGCCACCGGGTTGGGCGCCAGCTCCAGGAAGGTGGTGTGCCCGCTGTCGACGGCGTTGCGGATGCCGTGGGTGAAGTAGACGCTGTGGCGCAGCCCCTTCTTCCAGTAGTCGACGTCGTGGATCGGCTCGCCGCCGGGTTTGATGTAGCCGCCCTCGTGCACGGTCGAGTAGATCCCTACGGTCGGGCTCATCGGCTTGATGCCCTGCAGCTCCGCGGCGAGTTCGCCCAGCAGCGGGTCCATCTGTGAGGTGTGGCTGGCGCCCTTGGTCTGGAACTTGCGGGCGAACTTTCCCTCGGCTTCCGCGCGGGCGATGATCGCGTCGACCTGCTCCGGCGGTCCGCCGATGACCGTCTGGGTGGGTGCGGCGTAGACGCACACCTCCAGGTCGGGGAAGTCGGCGAACACCGTCTTGATCTCGTCGGCGGAGTACTCCACCAACGCCATCAGCCGGATGTACTCGCCGAAAAGCATCGCCTCGCCCTCGCCCATCAGATGCGAGCGGGAGCAGATGGCCCGGGTCGCGTCGCGCAGCGACAGCCCGCCGGAGAAGTAGGCGCAGGCGGCCTCGCCCAGCGACTGGCCGATGACCGCGGCCGGCTTGGCGCCATGGTGCTTGAGCAACTCGCCCAGTGCGATCTGGATCGCGAAGATGGTGACCTGAGTGGTCTCGATGCCGTAGTCCTGCGAATCGTCGAGGATCAACTCGAGCACCGAGTAGCCCAGCTCGTCTTGGACGAGGGCGTCGACCTTCTCGATCCACTCGGCGAACACCGGGTTGCGCAGGTAGAGGCTCTTGCCCATCTTGCGGTGCTGGGCGCCGAAGCCGGCCAGCACCCACACGGGTCCGTTCGTCACCGGGCCGTCCGCGCTGAACACGTTCGGGCGCTGCTTGCCCTCGGCCACCGCCCGCAGGCCCTTGATCGCCTCGTCGTGGTCGTGGGCCAGCACCACGGCGCGGGAGCGGCCGTGGTTGCGCCGCGACAGCGCCCGGCCGATCGACTCCAGAGAGGACGCCTGGCCCTCGGGGCCCGCCATCCAGTCCGCCAGCTCGGCGGCGGCCGCCTTCTTGCGGGAAGTCAGGAACGCCGAGACCGTGAGCGGGATCAGCGGCACCGGCTCTTCCTGCGCCGCAAGCTCTTCCAGCGCGGCTTCCTTGAGCCGCAGCGCCTCGTCCGTCACCCCCGGCAGCTCGCCCTCGTCCTGCTCGGGAGCGGGGGTGTCGGAGACGATGTTGCCGAAGTCGTCGAACTGCAGCGAGTGACCCTCGAATGTCGGCGCCTCGGCCGCCTCGTGCCGTGGCTGCGGCTCCGGTTCGGGCGCCTCCTTTTCCACCACGTCCCGCGGCAGGGTCTCGCGGACCACCACATGCGCGTTCGCCCCGCCGAAGCCGAAGCTGGACACCCCGGCCAGCGCGTAGCCGCCGTAGCGCGGCCAGTCGGCGGCCGTGTCGACCACCTTCAAATGCATTGCGTCCCAGTCGATGTACGGACTGGGGCCGGCGAAGTTGATCGAGGGCGGCAGCTTGTCGTGCTGCAGCGCCAGCACCACCTTGGCCATGCTGGCCGCGCCGGCCGCCGACTCCAGGTGCCCGATGTTGGTCTTGACCGCGCCCAGCAGCGCGGGGCGGTCGGCGGCACGGCCCCTACCGACGACGCGGCCGAGCGCCTCGGCCTCGATCGGGTCGCCGAGGACCGTGCCGGTGCCGTGCGCCTCGATGTAGTCGACGTTGCGGGGATCGATGCCGGCGTCCTTGTAGGCCCGCCGCAGCACGTCGGCCTGCGCGTCCTGGTTGGGAGCGATCAGGCCGTTGGACCGGCCGTCATGGTTGATCGCACTGCCCGCGATCACGGCCAGGATCTGGTCGCCGTCGCGCCGGGCGTCGTCGACCCGCTTGAGCACCACCATGCCGGCGCCCTCGGAGCGGGTGTAGCCGTCGGCGTCCGACGAGAACGACTTGATCCGGCCGTCGGGAGACAGGACCGCGCCGATTTCGTCGAAACCGAGGGTCACCGCCGGGGTGATCAGGGCGTTGACGCCGCCGGCGACGGCCGCGTCGCATTCCCCGTTGCGCAGCGCCTGCACGGCCTGGTGGACGGCAACCAGGGAACTCGAGCACGCGGTGTCGACGGCGACCGACGGGCCGCGGAAGTCGTAGAAGTAGGACACCCGGTTGGCGATGATCGAGGTGGCGGTGCCGGTGATCGCGTACGGATGGGCCGACGTCGGGTCGGACACCGCCATCATGGCGTAGTCGTTGTTGGAGACGCCGACATAGACGCCGACGGGCTTGCCGCGCAGGCTCGACGCTGGGATGCGGGCATGCTCCAGCGCTTCCCAGGTCAGCTCCAGGGCCATCCGCTGTTGCGGGTCGATGTTGTCGGCTTCGGTCTTCGCCACCGCGAAGAATTCCGAGTCGAAGCCTTTGATGTCCTTCAGGTAGCCGCCGCGGGTGCGGGCCTTTTCCAGCCGCTCGGCCAGTCGGGGCTCCTCGAGGAATTCCGACCAGCGCCCCTCGGGCAGGTCCGTGATGGCGTCGCGGCCCTCCATCAGCGCCTGCCACGTTTCCTCGGGGCTGTTCATGTCGCCGGGCAGCCGGGTGGACAGGCCCACGATCGCGATGTCGACCCGCTCGGCGGGGCCGTTGCGCGACCAGTCGACGACGTCGATGCCGTCATCGGCGGACTCGGGTTCACCCTCGACGATCCGCGTGGCCAGCGACTCGATGGTCGGATGCTGGAACGCGACCGCAACCGACAGCGTGACACCGGTCAGGTCCTCGATGTCGGCGGCCATCGCCACGGCGTCGCGCGACGCCAGTCCCAGCTCGACCATCGGAACGGACTCGTCGATCTCGTCCGGCGACTTGCCGACCGCGTTGCCCACCCAGTTGCGCAGCCATTGGCGCATCTCGGGGACCGTAAGGTCGGTGTTCTTGGCGGGCAGGCCCCCGCTTTCAGGGTTGGTGTCAGGTTCTGTGTCAGCCATGAGTTCGGGGGGTTCAGTCGGAGTCGGTGGCGAAGACCGTCGGGGAGGCGATGCCGCTGCGCAGGCTGCCGTCCAGGTAGGCGGCACGGCAGGCGCGGCGCCCGATCTTGCCGCTGGAGGTGCGGGGAATCGTTCCCGCCTGTACCAGCAGCAGGTCACGCACCGTCACGCCGTGCCCCACGGCGATGGCCGCGCGGATGTCGTCGGCGATCGGCTGGTATTCCAGCTTGTGCGTGCCGGCGGCGCGTTCGGCGACGATCACCAACTGCTCGGAGCTGTCGTCGGGGTCGTACTTGAGGCCGGTGTGCGGGTTGTCGAACACCTCCTTGGGCAGCTGGTTGGCCGGGACCGAGAAGGCCGCCACGTAACCCGTGCGCAGCGCCCGGCTGGCTTCCTGCGCCGAGTACTCGAGGTCCTGGGGGTAGTGGTTGCGGCCGTCGATGATGACCAGGTCCTTGATCCGGCCCGCGATGTACAGGTGGCCGTTGTGGTAGGTGCCGTAGTCGCCGGTACGCACCCACAGGCCGTCGTCGGCGGCGCCCTCCGCGTGCGACTGGCTGACGCGCGACTTGAGAATGTTCCGGAAGACCTCGGTGGTCTCCTCTTCCTTGCCCCAGTAGCCGACGCCGAGGTTCTTGCCGTGCAACCAGATCTCGCCGATCTGCCCGTCGGGCAGCTCGCTGGCGGTGTCGGCGTCGACGATCACCGCCCACTCGTCCACCCCGACCTTGCCGGCGGAAACCTGCGCCACGGCGTTCGGCGCGTCGGCGGGCACTTCCACGAAACGCTGGTTGTTCAGCGCATCCCGATCGACGTGGATGACCCTGGGCTTCTCGTCCATCGGGGTGGTCGAGACGAACAGTGTCGCCTCGGCCAGGCCGTAGGACGGCTTGATGGCCTCCTCCTTCAGGCCGTAGGGCGCGAAGGCCTCGTAGAACTTGCGCATCGACGCCGGGGACACCGGCTCGCTGCCGTTGAGGATGCCCTTGACGTTGCTCAGGTCCAGGGGCGGCTCGTCGTCGCGCGGCAGGCCACGCACCGCGGCGTGCTCGAACGCGAAGTTCGGCGCGGCGGAAAAGACCCCGCCGGTCTCGCCGGGCTTGCGCGCCAGTTCGCGGATCCAGCGGCCGGGCCGACGCACGAACGCCGCAGGCGTCATGAAGGTGAAGTTGTGACCGAGCACCGACGACAGCAGCGCCGTGATCAGGCCCATGTCGTGGAAGAAGGGCAGCCACATGCAGCCGCGGTCGCCCTCGGTGCCCTCCAGCGCGTTCAGCACCTGCAGCACGTTGGTGGGCAGGCTCAGATGGGTGATCTGCACGCCGGTCGGCGTGCGGGTCGAGCCGGAGGTGTACTGCAGGTAAGCGGTTGTGCCTTCGTTGGCGTCGGGCGCTTCCCACGTCGAGGCGACCTCGTCGGGCACCGCGTCGACGGCGATCACGCGGGGCCGCTCCTTGGCCGAACGGGCGCGGATGAACTTGCGGACGCCTTCGGCGGCCTCGGTGGTGGTCAGGATCGTCGACGGGGCGCAATCGTCGAGCACCGCGTGCAGCCGGCCGACGTGTCCGGGCTCGGCCGGGTCGAACAACGGCACCGCGATCCGGCCCGAGTACAGCGCACCGAAGAACGAGACGAGGTAGTCCAGGTTCTGCGGGCAGAGGATGGCGATGCGGTCGCCGGGCTGGGTGACCTGCTGCAGGCGGGCTCCGACGGCGCGGTTGCGGACGCTGAAGTCGGACCACACGATGTCGCGCGCGACGCCGTCACGTTCGGTGGAGAAGTCGAGGAATCGATAGGCGAGCTTGTCGCCGCGGACCCTCGCCCACTTTTCGACGTGCTTAACCAGGTTCGTGTTGTCCGGAAACCTGATCTTCCCATTCACGATGAACGGGTTGTGGTAGGGCATACCGCTCTCCTGTCAGAACAGTGCTTGGTCGGCAAACGCCGACGGGTCACATCTCGGTGCCGGCCGCGCCGGCCGCGCGCCTCGCACACAGCCAGCTTCGACCCGGTCGGGTGCGCGACGAAGTCCTGATTGCTCTTAAATTTCTCTTAATGTTACGGGGCGGCTCGCGGCACACCAAATCACAAGGTACCGCCGATCGCGCCCGGCAAGCCGCTAGCAACGGCTGTGTCCGGCGCCCGTCACCCATGTTTGGGGTGTGGCGCGTTGTTGATGAGCCCGTGGGCCCAATTCAGCGTCCAGGCGGTCGCCGGTTCCCCGTCCAGGCTCCAACACTGCGTCGTGGCATACAGCGCGTGCACCGGCTGCCCGGCGCCACCGGCCAGCGTGTTCAACGTGTTCGGCAGGTTGGCGACGCTGAACGCCTCGTTCGGCGCGGCGCAGATCAGGTCGCCCGGGGCGCAGATCTCGTTGGTCTTGTCGTTGAGCGCACCGAAACCGCCCGGCCTGGCGCCCGTCATCGTCAAACCGAGGCCCGACAGCACCGGTACCTCCTGCAGGGTGACCTCGGCGCCCTCTCCGGGCGGGTTGGGCCCGATGTCGTTGCCGACGTCCTGCTGGCGGCGGCCGTCGGCGATCAACGTCACGCCCAGTACCAGGTCGTCGTCGACGGGTCCGCGGCCGTTGCCGATGTCGCTGGCGATGTCGCCGGCGATCACCGCGCCCTGCGAGAAGCCCGCCAGCACGTAGCTCGTCAACGGGCACTTGTTGTTCATGTCGGTCAGCTCGTGCACCGCCGCCCGCGTCCCCTCGGCCCGGCTTTCGTTGTAGGACATCTGCGTGTCGCCGCTGAGCGGATTATGGAACTGAGCGGTGTAGGGGACGGTGTAGGTCTGCACGCGCGACGGCGCGAACTGCTGGGAGATCGGCCCTGTCACCTTGAGCAGCAACGCGTTCGGGAACTGCGTCGGGTTGAGGGGATCGTCCTGCGGCGACGATTCCCAGGTGCCGGGAACGGCGAGCAACAGTACGTCCGGGCAGGAGGCGTCCTGGGAGGCGGGCCGCGGCTTGTGGGGGTGCGCGGTCGTCGACGACGGCGGCAGCACCCCGGGCGGCACCGCGCTGGGCGGTGTCTCGGGCCTGCGCAGCAAGACCACCGCGGCCACGATCACCAGCAACACCACACCGGCGACGGTGACGGCGGCGACCCAGGCCAGGGTTCGGTGGCGCTTACGACGGGTGGTGGTGGCCATGCTCTCCTGCCAGCAGAGTGGGTCGGTTCGGCGAAGGTCTGCGGTACGAGCGCGACGCGCCGCCGCCGGGGGACAGTCCGGGCGCTATCCGCGCCGCGCGGCGCCCCGGCCGCTTCGAACTCTGCTGCACCATCTACACGGTACCGGCATGTCGAGCGGCACCGGTTCGCCCGGAATGAGCCCCCACGTCACATCCGCCACATCCGCACCCCGGTGCCGACCATGAGGTGATCCGAAAATGCGATACCGCATCCGATATCGCGTTTCGCAGCCAGGTAAATATCCGCCAGGCGTGACCGAAGTGACCGGTGTGACTCCCGAAACCCGCGGCGGTCCGCGTAGCGCCGCGCAACCGCCTTAGCGGATTGCTCCGACGATGTCGCCCGACATCGCCCCGAGTTGCCCCGACCACGAGCCCCAGCCGTTGTCGCCGCCGCCAGGGAAGTCGAAGTGGCCGTTGTGGCCGCCGACGCTGCGGTACTGCTGGTAGAACTCCCGGGAACTGCCCATCGCCGCGCCCGCCTGGCCGATCATGGCGGCGGGGTCGCTGGCGCTGTCGTTGGTGGGGCTGAACACCCACACGCGGGTGTTGTTCTGTGCCAGCAGCGAGGCGTGCACGTAGGGGTCGTGCCACTTCCACCGGCCGAGCTGCGGGGCACCCCACATACCGTTGCCGTCGACGCCGCCGAACTGCTGCAGGCCGGCGAGGATCGCGCCGTTGTAGTTGGTGCTCGACGGGTACAGGAACCCGGACATCGATCCGGCGAAGCCGAAGCGGTCGGGGTGGAAGGCAGCGAGCGCCATCGCGGCGTAGCCGCCCTGGGACGCGCCGACGGCCGCGTGCCCACCGGGCGCAAGGCCCTTGTTGGCGGCCAGCCAGTCGGGCAGCTCGGTGGACAGGAAGGTGTCCCACTGCTTGCTGCCGTCCTGCTCCCAGTTGGTGTACATGCTGTAGGCGCCGCCGGCGGGCGCCACCACCGAGATGCCCTTGCCGCCCAGCGTGTTCATGGCGTTGCCCGCGGTCACCCAGTTGCTGACGTCCGGACCGGCGTCGAAGGGGTCGAGCAGATAGACGGCGTGGGGACCGCCGGCAAGGAACGCCACCGGGATGTCGCGGCCCATGGCCGCCGAAGGAACCATCAGGCTTTCGTATCCGGCTGCCCTGGCCTTGACGGCGCCCGCCGTCACCGCCACACCGCCCAAGCAGACCGCCACCGCGCCGATGAAGAACGCCCGCAACAGCGCCGACATACCCCGTACGACTCTCATGTCCACCCTCCATCGTCTAGTCGCTGTGAGCACAGTAGCCAGACCCGCGGTGCCCCCGGATCGCGGGTAGTGAAATGGGCCACACTCGAATTGCCCCACAACGACGCCGACAAAACAACGGCGGCGACCCCTTAGGGATCGCCGCCGTCGATGTGTTGTCGGGTTTAGGTGCCCTGGCCCTGATTGCCGGCCGCCGAAGCGGTGGCCGGACCGGCGCCCGGCGTGGCGCCCAGCGTGCGCTGCAGGTCGGGCTTCATGGCGTTGAGCTGCGCACCCCAGTACGGCCAGTCGTGCGTGCCGTTGGCATCGAAGTTGAACACCGCGTTGTGGCCGCCGGCCGCGTTGTAGGCGTCCTGGAACTTCAGGTTGCTGGTGCGCACGAAGCCCTCCAGGAACTTCGCGGGCAGGTTGTCGCCGCCGAGGTCCGACGGCTTGCCGTTGCCGCAGTACACCCAGATGCGGGTGTTGTTGGCGACCAGCTTGCCGACCTGCAGCGATGGGTCGTTGCGCGCCCACGCCGGGTCGTCCTTGGGTCCCCACATGTCCGCCGCCTTGTAGCCGCCGGCGTCACCCATGGCCAGGCCGATCAGGGACGGGCCCATGCCCTGCGAGGGGTCCATCAGGGCCGACAGCGAGCCGGCGTAGATGAACTGCTCGGGGTGGTAGGCCGCGAGGATCAGCGCCGAGGAGCCGGCCATCGACAGACCGACCGCCGCGCTGCCGGTGGGCTTCACCTGCTTCTGCGAGGACAGGTACTGCGGCAGCTCGCTGGTGAGGAAGGTCTCCCACTTGTAGGTGGTGCAGCCGGCCTTACCGCAAGCGGGCTTGTACCAGTCGGAGTAGAAGCTGGACTGACCGCCGACCGGCATGACCACGGCGAGGCCCGACTGGTTGTACCACTCGAACGCCGGGGTGTTGATGTCCCAGCCGTTGTAGTCGTCCTGCGCGCGCATCCCGTCGAGCAGGTAGAGCGCGGGGGCGTTGGCGCCACCGCCTTGGAACTGGACCTTGATGTCGCGGCCCATCCCGGCCGAGGGCACCTGCAGATACTCCACCGGCAAGCCCGGGCGCGAGAACGCCCCAGCGGTCGCGGAGCCCCCCACGACGCCAATCAGGCCCGGCAGCAGGGCCGCACCGGCGGCTCCCACCACGAGCCGTCGCGGCATACGTGCCATGGCGCCGCGCAACCTGTCAACAAGCGTCATCCTTGCTTCCACATCCTTTCGGCCTTTCGGCGCGCTCCGTCATCCGGGCGCATCGAATTGGGTCGGACTGCATACGCGAATCCGTTTCGCTCGGCGCCTCCCCGGGCCGTCGTTGCCCGCGTCGCCGCCGCGCTGAGCGCAGCAGTGCCCGTGTAGTCAACCACACGAGAAGCCATTCGCTCTCATCGAGTGGGGCGCACAAAGCATGGCCAGGCCATCGCTACCCACGGGATTCGATACCAAACATGCGCCTAACTACAACCGTTTTCGCATGTGCCGAGGCGTGCATGGCCCCTGGTGAGCGGCTAAATGTGATGTTGCTGTGAATGTTTGGGCAATGACTCGTCGTGATTGTTTGGCGATTCGGCGAAAAATCTTCTGCCCGGCCCTCATTCGCGAGGGGGTGGAGGGATGGCCTCGGGCACCGGCAGCCCGCACCTGGCCAGCTCGTAGAGGGGGACGCGGTCGATCCGGTACTTCGTGAACTCGTAGGCGTGCACGACGTTGGAGACGAAGCGGTGCAGTGTCATCGGCGCGCGCACCGATGCCAGCACCGCGTCGGTCTCGGGACATTTCAGCGCCGCCACCGCTTGGGCGACCCAGTTCTGGTCCAGATAGGCCGGGATGCCGGGGTAGATTTTCACCCACGGGCCGTCGGCGATCACCCAGTCGGGGAAAAGGTTCTTATCGTGTCCGATGCGGCCGTGTTTCAGCCGCTCCGTGTGCTGGGCAAGCGGATTTGCCAGCCCGATCTGATCGATCACCCGGACATCGAGGCCGACATTCATGCCGACCATGCCGAGATTAGTGAAAAATACTGTGTGCTGCGGCTTTTCGGGCGGCTTACCATTCGGAGCGCCGCCCGGCGGGGGCGGCAGCATCGGCACCAGATCCCACTGAGTGTAGTTGCCGGACGGCAGCAGCAACGCGCCGTCCGGGGTGTTGTCGAGCGCGACCAGGATGGCGGCCATCCGCGGATAACCCAGGTAGTCGGCGGCGGTCAGCGGGTGCGCGTGACCGGTGGCCTGCGCGTAGAAGCGGCGCTCGTCGACGATGCCGGAGTAGGTGACGCGCGTGGCGTCGTCGCCCATCCCCGATGAGTTCGCCGCCCACAGCGACCAACCGGCGATCCCCAGCCAGAGTGCGGCGGCGGCGCCGGCCGCCCAGTTCCCCGTCTCCCGCGAGTAATCCTTGCCGTCGGGGATCAGCACCGGTACGACGGCCACCGGGGCCAGCAGGCAGAACAGTGGCGCCAGCAACACCCGTCCGTGCATGAAGTCGCCGCCCTGGCGAATCCAGTAGAGCCCCTGCAGCAGCCCGCTGACCAGCATGAAGGCAACCACGGCCGGCGGGCTCTGCACGGCGCGGGCCGCCCGGCCGTAGTCGTGCGCCAGCAGCGGGCGCAGGAACGACGGGCGGCGGCGGGCAGCCACCACCAACGCCCCGAGCGGCACCAACAGCACCAGGGGCACCCACACCGCGTAGGGCGCGTCGAAGTTCAGCAGGTAGGTCACGCCCTGCGACCACTTGTCCCCGGCCGCGTCCTTGGCCAGGGCGGTGCCGGGGACCAGCAGGCCGTAGTAGCCCATGCGGAAGATCTCGGCGGCGACCGGCAGCAGTCCCCCGGCCACCACGATCAGGAGGCGGCGGCGCCACGTGCGCGCCGCGATCAGCATCATGATCAGCGCCAGCCCGCCCATCAGCGCCAGTTCGGGTCGGACCAGGACGCTGAACCCGGCAACGAAAGCAAGTGCGCCGGTGAACACCCGGCCGTCGGGGCGGCCCCGCACGGGCTGCGACCAGCAGACCATCATCCACCACAGCAGCCCGAGGTAGGCAAGCGTCAGGGCGCTCTCCAGGCCCGAGGTGGCGAAGTCGCGCGCCGGCGGCAGCGCGATGTAGACCAACGCCCCGGCTGGCAGCATGACCGCCCGGCGCCCGCGCAGGCTGGGCGCGAGCAGCCTGCCGGTGCCCAACATGACGAACACCACGCCCAGCACCGAGAGTCCGAGGGCCAGCGCCAGCGCGATGTACTCGAGGCGCATCGGGCCGCCGACCCAGCCGCCCGCGTAGATCAGGTAGGTCCACGCCGTGGAGGTGTTCGCCTCCACCCGCTCGCCCTCGTTGAACACGGGTCCGTTGCCGGCCAGCAGGTTGCGGACCGTCCGCAGGACGATCAGCCCGTCGTCGGCGATCCAGCGTCGCTGCCACGCGCCCCAGGCGAACAGCGCGGCGGTCACCGCGACGCTGATGGCGAGGCTGACCCGCACCAGGGCGGTGTACGGGAACAGCGGCCAGCCCATGCGCCTGACCACCGGGCGGCGCACCCCGCCCAGCGCCCCGCGCCCTGCCAGGCCGGGGCTAGCCGAAGACAACGGCGGCACCCACGGTTGCGATCCAGGCCAGCGCCAGCAGCTGGAGGACGCGGTCGCGCAGCGCGATGTCTTCGGGTTCCCCGGCGAGCCCGCCGTCGACGTCGACGGCGTAGCGCAGGATTGCGATGGTGAAGGGAATCATCGACACGGCGTACCAGGAACCGGAATGGCGGTCGCGCTCGAAGGCCCACAGCCCGTAGCAGAGGACCACCGCGGTGGCCGACATCGTCCAGACGAAGCGCAGATAGGTGCTGGTGTAGCTTTCGAGCGCCTTGCGGATCACCGCGCCCGTACGCTCGGCGACCTGCAGCTCGGCATACCGCTTGCCGGCCACCATGAACAATGACCCGAAGGCGACGAACAGCAAGAACCATTGGGACAGCGGGATCTTGGTCGCCGCGCCCCCGGCGATGGCCCTGATCAGATACGCCGAGGACACGATGCAGATGTCCATCACCGCCTGGTGTTTGAGGCCAAAGCAGTACCCCAGCTGCATCCCGATGTAGACGGCCATCACCAGCGCCAGGTTGGGGGCGAGCCACCAGGAGATCGCCAGCGAGGCGACCGCCAGCACCACCGCAAGGGAGTAGGCCAGCCACTCGGGCACCACGCCGGCCGCGATCGGGCGAAACCGCTTGGTGGGGTGCTCGCGATCGGCCTCCACGTCACGGACGTCGTTGACCAGGTAGATCGACGAGGCGGCCAGGCAGAACACCACGAAAGCCACCGACACCTTGGTCAGCACTTCGGTGTAGTCGTAGCGGATCGGGCCGCCCAGCGCCGCCAGGGGCGCGGCCAGCACGATCACGTTCTTCACCCATTGCCGCGGGCGGATCGCCTTGACCACCCCGGTCAGCAGGTTCCCCGACGGCCCGGTCACCACGTCTTCACTCATTCGCTATCCCCAACTCCCATCCGGTCGTCGCACCGGACGGCGACCGCCGCGATGACGCCGCCGAGTGCGATGCCAAAGGCCACGTCGCTGGGATAGTGCACCCCAAGGACGATCCGCGACAGCGCCATCGGGGGGATCAGGACCGCGGGTAACGGCAGTCCCGTGACCCGGCCCATCAGGATGGCCGCGGCCGTGGTGGACGTGGCATGCGCGGACGGAAAGCTCAGCCGGCTCGGCGTGCCGACGTTCACCGCGACGGCCGGGTGATGCGGGCGCTGCCTTCGCACCACCCGCTTGACCAGCACGGCGGCGGCGTGCGCGCCGAACGCACCGGCCCCCGCCACCAGCCACTCGCGGCGACGTGCCGGCATCAGCACGGCGCCCAGCGCCGCGACGGCAAGCCAGCCGAGGCTGTGTTCCCCGAAGTACGACAACCCGCGCGCAGCGGCGAGCACACCGGGGCGACCGGCCAGCGCCGACTGCACCGCCACCAGCGCGGCCACTTCGCCGCTCGGGGGCGCCGATTCAGGCATGTCGGCGCTCTCTGGCGGTGGGTGGGTCAGCCGTCGGCTGCAGCACCGTCTCCCACTTCTCCTTGCTGGACAGCACAGGCAGCGCGTCGCGGTACACCCGGCGCATCTCGTCGAACCGGCCGGCCAGCTGCCGCTGGCGGCGCAGCGAGGACAGCAGCAGCGACATCATTTTGGCTCGGTCGCGCTGACGGTAGACCACGCCACACCCGTCGGCGGTCGTGACAGTGGCGCCGTCGAGGGTGCACAGCCGGAACCAGCGCGCGTCCTGGGTCGCCACGTTGTACTCCGGCCGCTCGTGATGGACCGGGTCGGCGGCGGTCATGTTGTGCAAGACGCCGCGCACCAACCGGTAGCCGATCGCCAGCGGGTTGACCGGAGGCTTCATCACCGTGCTCTGGCGCAGCGGCGGCGGCAGTTCGCTGGCCGCCGGCAGGACTACCGCATCCGGGTAGCCCTTGCGCATGCGGTGCACTTCGGGCAACGCCGATTCCAGGATCGAGAAGATGTGCTCAGGGCCGGCCAGGAAGTCGTCGATCGCCTTGTTCTGGATGGCAACCGTCGAATATTCCAGGCAGGCAAGGTGTTTCAGCGTCGCCTTGAGGTGGCTGCGGACCAGGCCGGTGACGTCACCGTCCCAGTGCATCGCCGCGACCACCAGCCGGTTGCGCAGGTGGAAGTAGGCCTGCCAGTCGATCGCGTCGTCCTTGTCGGTCCACGCCATGTGCCAGATCGCCGCGCCGGGCAGCGTGACGGTCGGATACCCGTGCTCGGCCGCCCGCAGGCCGTAGTCGGCGTCGTCCCACTTGATGAACAGCGGCAGCGGCTGCCCCAGCTCCTCGGCGACCTGCCGCGGGATCATGCACGTCCACCAGCCGTTGTAGTCGACGTCGATGCGGCGGTGCAGCAATTTGCTGCGAGAGTCTTTGTCGTTCAACGGATATTCGGCGAAATCGTGGTCGTACTCGGCGTGCGGCGCCGCGGTCCACATGAAGTTGGACCGGTTGACGACTTCGCCCATGATGTGCAGGTGCGACGGCTCCTGCAGGTTGAGCATCTGACCGCCCACCAGCATCGGGGTCTTGGCGAAGCGGTGCATTGCCAGCACCCGCAGGATCGAGTCCGGCTCGATGCGGATGTCGTCGTCCATGAACAGGATCTGTTGACAGTCGGTGTTTTTCAGCGCTTCGTACATCACCCGGCTGTAGCCGCCGGAGCCGCCGAGATTGGGCTGGTCGTAGATGGACAGCCGATTGCCCAACCGGGCCGCCGCGGCGGGAAAGTCGGGATGGTCGCGCACCTTGCGGGTGCCCTGGTCGGGCACGATGACCGCGCCGATCACCTCGTCGACCAATGGGTCCGCGGTCAGTTCGGCGAGCGCGTTGGCGCAGTCAGCGGGCCGGTTGAAGGTCGGGATGCCCACGGCGACGTTGGCCGTGCCCGGGGCGGGTTGCGGCGCGTACCAACCGCCGCTGCACAGGGTGACCGCGGTGTCGGTGGTGATGTCGAACCAGATCCACCCGCCATCCTCGAAAGGCTTGAGCGCAACCTCGATTTCGAGCGCCTTGGGCGTGTCGGCGGGCTCGCCGTCGCCGCCGAACTGGCGGCCCTCGACGAAGATGCGGGCCCCGGTGGCCTTCGTGCGATAGACGTCGACGCGACCGGCGCCCGTCAGCTCGACCCGCAGTACCACTGACTCGCATATCGTCCAGCGACGCCAGTAGCTGGCCGGGAACGCGTTGAAGTACGTCGCAAAGGACACCTCGGACTCCGCGCCGATCTGCAGCGACGTCCGGCTCGCGGCGTGTGCCCGCCGCGCGTTGGTGGTCGACTCCTCGAGGTACAGCTTGCGCACGTCGAGCGGCTCGCCCGGGCGCGGCAGGATGATTCGGGACAGCAGGCTCACGGCAGTCATCAAGCGCTCGCGCCTTCCTCGACCAAAGTTTCGCCGTCGCGCAGATGGGGCGCCAGGACGTTGTCGTACATGTTCAGTGCGCTGGCAATCGCCATATGCATGTCCAGATATTGGTAGGTGCCCAGCCGGCCGCCGAACAGCACTCTCGACGTTGCGGTTTCGGACTTCGCCCGCGCTCGATACGTGGCCAACAGGGCGCGGTCGGCCTCGGTGTTGATCGGATAGTAGGGCTCGTCGTCCTCACCGGCGAACCGGGAGTACTCGCGCATGATCACGGTCTTGTCGGTGGGGTAGTCGCGCTCGGGGTGGAAGTGGCGGAACTCGTGGATGCGGGTGTAGGGCACGTCGAGGTCGTTGTAGTTCATCACCGGCGTTCCCTGAAAGTCGCCGATCGGCAGCACTTCCACCTCGAAATCGAGGGTCCGCCAGCCCAGCCTGCCGTCGGCGTAGTCGAAGTACCGGTCCAGCGGGCCGGTGTAGACCACCGGGGCGTCCGGGCTGTCCGCGCGCAGCCGGTCGCGGACGTCGAACCAGTCGATGTTGAGCCGCACCTCGATGCGATCGTCGGCGGCCATGTTCTGCAGCCATGCGGTGTAACCGTCGACGGGCAGACCTTCGTAGGTGTCGCTGAAGTACCGGTTGTCGAAGGTGTAGCGCACCGGCAGCCTATTGATGACGGCAGCCGGGAGCTCGACGGGGTCGGTCTGCCACTGCTTGGCGGTGTAGCCCTTCACGAAGGCCTCGTAGAGCGGCCGGCCGATCAGCGAGATGGCCTTCTCCTCGAGGTTGCGCGCTTCGGCGGTATCGATCTCGGCGGATTGCTCGGCTATCAGCTGCCGGGCCTCGGCGGGACTGAAGTACTTGCCGAAAAACTGCGCCACCAGGCCAAGGCCCATGGGGAACTGGTACGCCTGCCCGTTGTGCATCGCGAACACGCGGTGCTGGTAGCCGGTGAACTCGGTGAACTGGCGCACGTAATCCCATACGCGCTTATTAGAGGTGTGGAAGAGGTGGGCGCCGTACTGGTGCACCTCGATACCGGTCTGCGGTTCCGCCTCGGAGTAGGCGTTGCCGCCGATGTGCGGGCGCCTTTCGACGACGAGGACGCGCTTCCCGAGTTGGGTAGCCACGCGCTCGGCAATGGTCAGGCCGAAGAATCCGGAGCCGACGACAAGGAGGTCGAAACGATCGGTCATCGGTTGCTTAGGTTATCCGACCGCGCGGTCCGAACCCATTTGGCGAGGCTGGCAGCGCGGCTTGAGTCCCGGCAGGGGTTCGCCGGTGCCCGCGATTACGGGCCGGGGCGCAATTGCCTCACGATTACATATCGTCACTCTAGTAACAGCTTTCTCACTCGTACCATCGACTCTGTGTGGATCATGCCCGACAGGACAGGCAGGACACGCCAACACAACACGCAGTTCCAATAGTTGCCCAGATTTGTCCAGTTTGAGAGACTTCCGTGCCGAACCGACGCCGACGCAAGCTTTCGACAGCCATGAGCGCGGTCGCCGCCCTGGCAGTGGCGAGTCCATGCGCATACTTCCTGGTCTACGAGTCGACATCGGGCAGCAAGCCGCCCGAACACCACGATTTCAAGCAGGCGGCCCAGATCAGCGACCTGCCCGGTGAGCTGATGGGCGCGCTGTCGCAGGGGCTCTCGCAGTTCGGGATCAACCTGCCGCCGGTGCCGGCCCTGAGCGGAGGCGCGGCGACGACCACCCCCGGCCTGACCAGTCCGGGCCTGGGTACTCCCGGTCTCGGCACCCCCGGCCTTACCAGCCCTGGCCTAACCACGCCCGGATTGACCACGCCCGGATTGACCACGCCCGGATTGACCACGCCCGGATTGACCACGCCCGGCCTGACCACGCCCGGATTGACCACGCCCGGATTGACGCCGACACCCGGCCTCACGGCGCCCGGCGCCCTCCCGGCGCTGCCGGGCGGGGGGTTGACCACCCCGGGCGTGCAGACCCCGGCCGCGGGACTCAACCCGGCGCTCACCAGCCCGACGGGCCTCGTTCCCGGCGTGGGGTCTCCGACCCTCGCCCCGAGCGAGGTGCCGATCGACTCGCTAACCGGCCTGGACCCGGGTGCCGGCGGCACCTACCCGATCATCGGTGACCCCTCGACGCTGGGCGGCGCATCGCCGATCGCGAGCGGTACCGGCTTGGGCGGCGGCAGCGGTAGCGGCGGTGGCGGCGGGCTCATCAACGACGTGATGCAGGCCGCCAACCAGCTGGGCGCCGGGCAGGCCATCGACCTGCTCAAGGGCCTGGTCATGCCGGCGATCATGCAGGGCATGCACGGTGGCGCCGGGGCTCCGGCGGCCGCCGGCGCCCTGCCGGGTGCCGCGGGTGCGCTGCCGGCAGCGGCGGGTGCTTTGCCGGCCGCGGCGGGTGCCGCGGGTGCGCTGCCCGGTGCCGCCGGTGCCTTGCCGGCAGCGGCGGGTGCTCTGCCCGCTGCGGCGGGTGCCGCGGGTGCGCTGCCGGGTGCCGCGGGTGCGCTGCCGGCCGCCGCGGGCGCGGCCGCGCCGGTGTTGCCGCCCGTCTAACTGGAAAAGACGTGTCCCCAGACGGCACCGCAGAGAAGCGCATGGACTTTCGGGCGCCATCTTCCCTCTGCGGTGCCGTCGAACCACGTTCCGCGCAGCTTTCCCAGCGCGTCGCCGTGTCGCCTCACAAATAACATCAGAAACATAAGTAACATCAGCTGGTGTCCCGCAGTCGCGCGCCGACGACGTTGCTCACCGCCATCGCGGCGACCGTCCTCATCGTGTCGTGGGTGGGGGACGCCACCCACGACCGTCGCGCGCCGGACCCGACGCGGCCGCACGACACCCAACTGGCCGAGCAGCCGCTGGTCGGGCTCGGGGGCGGCGTCACGGTTCGCGAACTGAGTCAGGACACCCCGTTTTCTCTCGTCGCGCTCACGGGCGACCTGGCCGGCACGTCCACCCGGGTGCGCGCCAAGCGCGCCGATGGCTCCTGGGGCCCGTGGTACCAGACCGAGTACGAAACGGCCGCCCCGGATCCGGTGACCCCGCCGGGCGCCGGGGGGCCGAGCGAGGGACCGCGCAGCACGGACCCGGTGTTCGTCGGCACCACCACGACGGTGCAGGTTGCGGTCACCCGACCACTCGATGCCCAAGTGACGCAACCGTCCACGCCGCCACCGAATTCTCACGCGGACGACCTTGGCTATCGGCCGGCGTCCCGCGAGCAGCCGTTCGGGCAGAACATCTCGGCGATCCTCATCTCACCGCCGCAGGCGCCGGCCCACACGCAGTGGACGCCGCCCGCGGGCGTCTTGATGCCCGGACAGGCGCCCGCCATCATCAGCCGCGCGGAATGGGGTGCCGACGAGTCGCTGCGCTGCGGAACCCCGCAGTACGACAACGGCGTTCGCGCCGCGGTGATCCATCACACCGCGGGCAGCAACGACTACTCACCGCTCGAGTCGGCCGGCATCGTCAAGGCCATCTACACCTACCACAGCAAAACCCTGGGCTGGTGCGACATCGCCTACAACGCGCTGGTCGACAAGTACGGCCAGGTCTTCGAGGGCAGCGCAGGCGGGCTCACCAAGGCGGTCGAGGGTTTCCACACCGGCGGATTCAACCGCAACACCTGGGGTGTGGCGATGATCGGCAACTTCGACGACGTCCCACCGACGCCGATCCAGCTCAGGACGGTGGGCCGCCTGCTCGGCTGGCGACTCGGCATGGACCGCGTGGACCCCAAGGGCACAGTGCAATTGGAGTCCGCGGGCAGCCACTACACGACCTTCGCTGCCGGCACGACCGCGACGCTGCCGGCCATCTTCACCCACCGCGACGTCGGGAACACCGATTGCCCCGGCAACGCCGCCTACGCGTTGATGGACGAGATACGAGACATCGCATCGCATTTCAACGATCCCCCGGAGGAGTTGATCAAAGCCCTGCAGGGCGGGGCGATCTACGACCACTGGCAGGAGCTCGGTGGCATGAACAGCGTCCTCGGCGCGCCCACGGCCCCGGAAGACAGCGCGGAAGGCGACGCCCGCTACGTCACCTTCACCAAGGGCGCGATGTACTGGTCGCCGGCCACCGGACCGCAACCGGTCACCGGAGCCATCTACGACGCCTGGGCCTCGCTGAGCTACGAACGCGGCCCGCTGGGGCTACCCACCAGCGCGGAAATCCAAGAGCCGTTGCAGATCACGCAGAACTTCCAGCACGGCACGCTGAACTACGAGCGGCTCACCGGGCACGTCACCGAGGTCGTCGACGGGATCACCACGCCGCTGACCGCCGAACCCCCGAGCGGACCCACGGTGCCGCCCGAACACTTCTCGCTGCCCACCCACCCCGGAGCGTAGGGGCCGACCGGGCGCTACTCTGCGTCCTGTGCCCGAGACGAGCAGCGCCCGCAGCGCGTGGAAGTTCTAGCGCACCCGAGCGAGATCGATCGTCAGATAGGGCGGCCGCTGTAGAAGAAGAAGCCGTTGAGACCCGGCCGTGTGGCCCGTGCAATAGCTGTCCGGCACGATCACTGGCTAACCGCTCTGATCCTCCTGTACACACTGCGAGGTGACGGTGCTCGGCGACAAGGCCCACTACCCGAGGCCCGCCACGACGCCCACCACACCGACGGCTACAGCCACCACCGTTCCAGCACCCGCGCCACACCGTCGTCGCTGTTGGGGGCGGTGACCTCGTCGGCGGCGGCCATCACCTCCGGATGCGCGTTGCCCATCGCGACGCCGTGACCGGCCCACAACAACATCGGGATGTCGTTGGGCATGTCGCCGAACGTCACGATCTCATCGCTGACGATCCCCAACGGCTTGGCGACATCCGCCACCCCGGTGGCCTTGCTGGTCCCGAGTGGCGTGATCTCGACGAGACCGTTGTCGGTGGAGTAAGTGATGTCGCCCTCGATCCCGACGTGCTTGGCCAGCGCCGCGGCCATGTCCGCGCTGCGCGCACCGGGTTGGCGGATCAGCAGCTTGATCGCCGGCGCGCTCAGCAGGTCCTCGATCGACACCTCTGTGTTGTCCGGGTTCAGCCAGGCGTGCTCGTAGCCGGGGGAACTGATGAACTGGGGTGTGGCCGTGTCGTGGGCGCGTGCACCGATCCGCTCGACGGCCAGGCCCGCCCCCGGGATCACGCGCGCGGCGAGTTCGGCCAACTCGGCCAGCGTGTCGACGGGCAGCGTGCGTGCCGACACCACACGATCGGCCGCGGAGTCGTAGATGACGGCGCCGTTGGCGCACACCGCCATCGGCGCGAAACCGAGTGCCTCTACGACGGGGCGTATCCAGCGTGGCGGGCGGCCCGTCGCCAGGATGAACTGCGCGCCGCCCGCGACGGCGGCCAGGACCGCGTCGCGGGTGCGCGGGGTGATGGACTCGTCGTCGTCGAACAAGGTGCCGTCGACATCGCAGGCGATCAGCGCCGGCCCGGTCATCGAGGGATCATCGCGACGGTCCGCCCTCGCCGTTCCGCGGCCGCCGTCAATGCAGTCCGCTTCGGCTGTGCCCCGGTCGGGTAACCCCGTCGCTGCCGTACCTGTGCGCCCGCTCCTGCAACTCGGCCAAGCGCAGCGCCTGGGAGTGATCCCGGTCGGGCGCGCCGCCGCCGAGCCGTCGCGGCACCCAGAACTCCCCGGGTGGATGCGGGTACTCCTCCTGCACCCGGTAGAGCAGCCGATTCATGGCTTGGCGCAGGGCGCCGTTGAGCTGCTCGCCGGTGCCCTGCGGGGGCAGGGGCGGGCCGGCCGCCACCGTGATCGGAATCTTGTTGCGCAGCATACTCTTTGGGTGGTCCTTCGGCCAGATCCGGTGCGCCCCCCAGACAATCAAGGGGACTATCGGGACGCGGGCCTCCAGGGCCATCCGGGCCGTCCCGGTCTTGAACTCCCGAAGCTCGTAGCTTCGGCTGATCGTCGCCTCGGGGTGCAGTCCGATGAGCTCGCCCTGCCCCAGTCGCTGAATGGCCACCGCGTAAGCGTCATGGCCCTGCCGCCGGTCCACCGGAATCAGCTTGGCGTGCTTGATCACGTAGTTGACCGCCTTCACGTCCGCCATCTCGGCCTTGATCATGAACCGCAGCCGACGGCCCCGCTCCTTCGCTGCGATCGACGCCGGCAGCCAGTCCAGATAGCTGGTGTGATTTAGTGCGACCAAGGCGCCGCCGCGCTCCGGGATGTAGTCCAGGCCTTCGAATTTCAGCTTCGTTCCCTGCAACGCGACGATGGGTGGGACGACCATCTCCGCGAATCGGAAGAACGGCTCTGCCATATTGTTCCTTCCCCCTAGCGCGACCGAGGCTCGGCTCGCGTCCCTGGCGGCCGACCGCTCTGCGGCCTCCTCGGCTTCCAGCCGAGCCGCCTCGGCCGGCGTCGGTGCCCCGCCGCCCAACCGGTGCGGAACCCAATAGGCGCCCGGCTCGTGCGGATAGCGCTGCTGCACCTGGTCCAGCAGCGCGCCCATCGACTCGCGCAACGCGGCGTCGGTTGAGGACATGTCGTAGGCGGCAGGAATGGGCGCACCCACCCGCACAGCGATCGGCACCTTGCGGCGACCCAGGTGCCGCGGGTGGCCCTTGGTCCAGATCCGCTGCGCACCCCACACGATCACCGGGACGATCGGCACCTTCGCCTCGACGGCCATCCGCGCCGCCCCGGTCTTGAACTCCTTGAGTTCGAAGCTGCGGCTGATGGTTGCCTCCGGGTAGACCCCGACCAGTTCGCCCTCGCGCAACCGCTGAACGGCGACCGCGTACGCGTCCGCCCCGGCGCCCCGATCGACCGGAATGGTCCGGGTGTGCTTGATCAGGAAGTTGACCACCCTCACTTGTTGCATTTCTGCCTTGATCATGAACCTAAGCCGACGGCCCCGGCGGTGCACGGCGAGCGCGGCGGGCAGAAAGTCGACGTAGCTGGTGTGGTTGATGGCGACGACCGCGCCCCCCCGTTCGGGAATGTTGTCCTCGCCGCTGTAGCTCACCCGCGCTCCGGACGCCAGCACCGCCAGCTGGGCCAGGACTTCGAGGGTGCGGAAAGTCGGCTCCACCATCGCTCGCTATCCCGGCGACTCCGCGGATCGGGCGCGCCGAGCCGCTCGGGCGGCGGCGTCCCGGGCGTCCATCCCGGCCGCTTCCTCCACCGTCGGGGCCCCGCCGCCCAGTCGCCGCGGCACCCAGAACTCACCGGCCGGATGGGGTCCGTACAGCTCCTGCGCCTGTTGCAGCAACTGCTGCATGCGGGAACGCAGGAGTGCATTGAGCTCCTCGGTGCCCAGGGTCGGCTCGAGCGGCTCGCCGACGATCACCACGACCGGCACCTTCGGTCGGAACAGCTTCTTGGGGTGGCCCTTGGTCCAGATCCGCTGGGCACCCCAGACGATCACCGGAACGACCGGCACGCCCGCTTCGACCGCCATCCGGGCTGCCCCGGACTTGAACTCCTTGATCTCGAAGCTGCGGCTGATGGTGGCTTCGGGGTAGACACCCACGAGCTCGCCGTCCTTGAGGTTCCTGACCGCCTCGTCGTACGACGCGGCCCCGTCCTGCCGGTTCACCGAGATGTGCCCCAGGCTGCGCATGATCGGGCCCGAGACCTTGTGGTCGAACACCTCCTGCTTGGCCATGAACCGCACCTTGCGGCCCTGCCCCTGCAGGTAGGCGGGCAAACCGGCAAAGGTGAAGTCGAGGTAGCCGGTGTGGTTGATCGCGATGACGGCGCCACCGCTTTTCGGCAGGTTCTCGACACCGACGACGGTGAGCTTGAGGCCCTGTATGCGCCAGACCAGACGGGCGAGCTGGATGATAGTCCCGTATACCGGTTCCACAGGGTTCAAGCCTAGTGCTCCCGGCTGTGAGCCGGCCGGAGTGCCGAACGGCGGAAACCCGTCGGACGGCGGGGCCGGATGGCGCGCGCCACGCCGCGGACCCCGCCTCGCGCTAAGCTCGGGGGCTGATCGCCGTTACCTTCCGACGGCTCGGGCGTCCGCTGAGGGCAGTCCCCGAAAGGCATTGCTGAAAGGAATTTGTGCAGGTCACCAGCGTCGGCCACGCCGGATTTCTGATTGATACCCGAGCGGGCAGCATCCTCTGCGACCCCTGGGTCAACCCCGCCTACTTCGCGTCCTGGTTCCCCTTCCCGGACAACAGCACGCTGGACTGGGACGCGCTCGGTGCGTGCGACTACCTGTACGTCTCGCATCTGCACAAGGACCACTTCGACGCGCGGAACCTGACCGAGCACGTGAACAAGGACGCGGTGGTGTTGCTGCCCGACTTCCCGGTGCCCGACCTGCGGGGCGAACTGGAGAAGCTCGGCTTTCACCGCTTCTTCGAGACGGCCGACTCGGTCAAGCACCGGGTCAGTGGCCCCAAGGGCGACCTCGACGTGATGATCATCGCGTTGCGGGCGCCGGCCGACGGCCCGATCGGGGACTCGGCGCTGGTGGTCTCGGACGGCGTCACGACCGCTTTCAACATGAACGACGCCCGCCCGATCGACCTGGATGCGCTGGCCTGCGAATTCGGCCACGTCGATGTGCACATGCTGCAGTACTCGGGCGCGATTTGGTATCCGATGGTCTACGACATGCCGGCCCGCGCCAAGGAGTCGTTCGGCATCCAGAAGCGCCAGCGCGGGATGGACCGCGCCCGCCAGTACATCGCCCAGGTCGGGGCGACCTGGGTCATCCCCTCGGCGGGCCCGCCCTGCTTCCTGGACCCCGAGCTTCGTCACCTCAACGACGATCACGGCGATCCGGCCAACATCTTTCCCGACCAGATGGTGTTCCTGGAGCAGATGCGCACCCATGGCCACGACGGTGGCCTGCTGATGATGCCCGGGTCCGCCGCCGACTTCACCGGCACGACGCTGAATTCGCTCAGCCATCCGCTGCCCGGCGACGAGGTCGAGGCCATCTTCACCACCGGGAAGCAGGCCTACATCGCCGCCTACGCCGAGCGGATGGCCCCCGTCATTGCGGCGGAGCGAGCCGGCTGGGCGCCCGCGACGGGCGAGCCGCTACTGGAGCCATTGCGCGCGCTGTTCGAGCCGATCATGCTGCACAGCGACGAAATCTGCGACGGGATAGGCTATCCCGTCGAATTGGTGATGGGCCCCGAATCCGTCATCCTGGACTTTCCGAAACGAGCAGTGCGCGAACGGGTTCCGGACGAGAAGATCCGGTACGGCTTCGCGATAGCGCCGGAGTTGGTCCGCACGGTGCTGCGCGACCACGAACCCGACTGGGTCAACACGATTTTCCTGTCCACCCGCTTCACGGCGTGGCGGGTCGGCGGCTACAACGAGTACTTGTACACATTCTTCAAATGCCTGACCGACGAGCGCATCGCCTACGCCGACGGCTGGTTCGCCGAAACCCACGACGACTCCGCGTCGATCGCGCTGGACGGCTGGCAGATTCAGCGCCGCTGCCCCCACCTCAAGGCCGACCTGTCCAAGTTCGGTGTGGTAGAAGGCAACACATTGACCTGCAACCTACACGGATGGCAGTGGCGCCTGGACGACGGTCACTGTCTGACCGCGCGGGGCCACCAGCTGAGGAGTTCGCGGACGTGACCGAGGCCTCCTACGACGACGGGCTGGTCCAGTTGGATCGCGCGGCGATCACCTTGCGCCGCTACCACTTTCCGTCGGGCACGGCCAAGGTGATCGCACTGGACGGGATTCGCGGGTACAAGGCCGAGCGGCTGGGGCTTTTCACGCAGCGTTTCCGTATCTGGGGCAGCTCGGACTTGCGCCGCTGGCTGCCCTTGGACGTGCGCCGGCCGCTGAAGTCCACGCTGATCACGCTGGACGTACCGGGAACCTGGCCGAGGCCCGCACTCACCCCGGAGCGCCCCGAGGAGTTCACCGCGCTCCTCGACCGGCTCTTAGTCCAGCGTCGTTAGCGTCGCACGCGAGTGCGCGAACGCCCGGCCGCCCCTACCGCTGGCGACCCGGGCGTACGTGGCCTTCATCGCCTCGATGTAGCGGGCGACGGATTCGCGCGCGACGGGGTTGTCCGGGAACATCACCGTGACCCTGGTCTCGTGCTGCAACCGCGTCACCCACATCGAAACCTGATGGGACACCCGGCCCTCGTCGTAGATCCGGAAATTGAGATCGGAATTAGCCACGGCGGACAGCGGCGCGATGCTCGCATCGAGGAACGACATGACGAAATTGCCCGGCCGCGGCCTGCCGAGACCCGCCTCGGGCGGCGCCAGCTCCAGCACGCGATCGAACGGCACGGTGGCCAGCTCGATGCCCGAATCGAAGGCTTCCTGCGCAGAGCGCGCCGCGTCCTCGAACACCTCGGTGAGGGTGACAGTTACGGGAACCAAGCCGGTGAACCAGCCCGTCGTCATCAGCTCGGTCGGGGTTCTGCGCGTGTCGGTGGTGGTGACGACGGAAAAGCTTTCGGCGCCGGTCAATTGGCGTTGGGTGAGGGCTGCGCAACCGAAGACCCCGCCGCTGAATCGGGCGCCCGCGGCGACGCAGGCGGCCTCGAACCGGTCGGTCTGCTGCTCGTCCATCAGCGTGTCGATGACGAGTTTGCCGGCGTACGGCACCGATAGGTCACCCAGCGGCAGGGGGAAATAGGGGAGGGTTCCGCCGTTATGGGCGGCGAACTCGATCCAGCCGCGCACCGCGGGCGATTCCGGCGTCAGTGCGGCCAATTCCTCGCGCTGCTGAATGCAGTAATCGGCGTAGCGGCCCGCCGTCGGCAGTTCGATCGGTGCTTCGCCGCTCACCAGCGCGGTGTACATCAGGTGGATCTCCCTGAACAGCACGCCGACGATCATCGGGTCGACACACAGGTGAGCGATGCTCGCGTAAAAGGTGAAGCGATCCTTGCTCTGGATGACCCCGAAAAAGAAACAATCCCACTGCAGCGGGTGGGGCATCGAAAGGTGGTCCCGCAGGTCCTGCGGCGTCATCTGCCCGTGCCTGATCGGAACCAGCTCGATGTCGGCGGGGTCGGCGATGGTGTGGCGGACGATATGTTCGGCGTCCTGATACTCAAACCAGCTGTGGTACGTGTCGTGTCGGCGTACGTGCGCGTTGATCGCGTAGCTCATGGCACGAACGTCGCAGCGTCCCGGTAGGTCCCACGTGAAGATCATCAGGCGCGACATGTCCAGGCCACGCGCCACATGGTCGCTGTAGCGGCGAAGATGTTGAGCCTGCTGATAACTGGGGGGCACCGGACTTGCCGGTGCATCCAGCGCCTTGGCCCTCGCCGCCGGGGAGGCGTGCCAACAAATGGCGGGCCCCGGGTCCGGCTCCCAGTCGTGAAGCGTCGTTATTCCGAACACTGGTGCTTCTTACCCCTCCCGCCATTCGGCTTCGGCGCGGCCGCTTTGAGCAACCCGGCCATCGATCGCTTCACGCGATTACCAGCACCGTCGCCGCCTTCGCACGGAGCGGGCCCCGTCAGTGTGCACCGCAGAACCTGCCACCGGGTGCTTTTTACCATTCATCCGCGGACCGGCTTGTGAAAACTCCGGACCGGGATCCGGAACTGCATGTCAGCTGCCTCGAGGACGTCCTGGCCGCAATCGGTTTGCGGGAACATATCTGAGTCTAACCGGCGCCTGCGCGGGGCCAGGACACCTTTTCCCGCGTGTTACCTGCCGCTTGCGAACCGCTTACGAAACATTTACACGGGAAATTTCGCCAGCCCACCGAGGTGAATTCTCGGGACAGTAACGCAGCAGGTCCGGTACGGTGGCCCAGCATGTGGGCCACCGTCCTGATACTGGCGGGCTCGGTGATCTTCGAACCGATCCGACTGGGATTGGTCATTCTTCTGCTCAACCGCCGGCGCCCGCTTTTGCAGCTGATCGCCTTCTTGTCCGGTGGTTTCACGATGGGTGTGGGGGTGGGCCTGGTTGTGCTCTTCGCACTCCGCAGCGCGCCGGTGATCGGCCACCTCACCGTGGCGGAGGTCCAGGTCGGCTCCGCGGTGATCGCGTTGCTCGTAGCCGTGGTGCTGTCGATGACCGTCCCGCTGCGAAGCGTCTTCGCGCGCACCCCCGTCGCCGCGGCGGTCGGCGGCTACGGCGGCGTTGGCCTGCTGGAACGGCCACCGACTGGTGGGCTGCAGCGGCTCACCGAGCGTGCGCGCGGCTTTCTGCAGGGCGACTCGCTGTACGTCGCGGGGATCAGCGGGCTCGGGGCCGCTCTGCCGTCCGCCAACTACATGGGATCGATGGCCGCCGTTCTCGCGTCGCACGCCCCGACGGTGGCACAGATCCAGGCGGTTCTGGCGTTCAACATGGTGGCCTTCGCGGTGGCGGAACTCCCGCTCGTCAGCTACCTGGCGGCGCCGCAGAAGACCCTGGCGTTGATGGCCGCATTGCAGACGTGGCTGCGGTCGCGCAGTCGCCGAGACGCCGCGGCCCTGATGGCCGTGGGCGGTGGGTTCATGCTGATGCTCGGCTTGAGCAACCTGTGAGCCGCTCGGAAATCTCCGATGTCGGTAGGCCACATGCTCAGCGCGGGTAGCATCCCTGCTGTACATCGCTCGGCCCCAGTGGAGGGGATTTCGTGAACAAGTTCCTCACCCGCACCGTCGCGGTCGCCATGCTCACGGGCACGGCGATATGGGGCGACGGTGCCGCATCGGCCGAGACCGCGTTGATCGTGCCGGGCACCGCGCCGTCCCCCTATGGGCCGCTGCGGTCGCTCTACCACTTCAAGCCCGAGATGCAGCCGCAGATCGACGCGAACTACTACAGTCCCGGCGCGGTCCGGCGGGTCATCCCCTATCCGGGAAGCTTTTGGCCGGTCACCGGCTGGGATTCGCCCACGGTCAACAGTTCGGTGAATACCGGAGCGAACAACCTCGACGCGGCGATCCGCGGCACGGACGGCCCCATCGCGGTGGCCGGTCTGTCGCAGGGAACGCTGGCGCTCGACCGCGAACAGGCGCGCTTGGCGCACGATCCGACCGCACCGCCGGCCGACCAACTCACGTTCATCAAGGCCGGCGACCCAAACAACCTGCTTTTCAAGGTCTTCGGGCCCGGCACCCACGTGCCGATCATTGACTACACCGTCCCCGGTCCCGTGGAGAGCCAGTACCGCACGATCAACGTCGTGGGTCAATACGACCCGTTTTCGGATCCGCCCAACCACCCGGGCAACCTGCTGGCCGACCTGAATGCGTTCTTCGCCGCAGGCTATTACGGCCACAGCGCGACGGCGTTCTCGGACCCGGCACGCGTAGCGCCGTGGGACGTCCGGACGGCATCGAACAGCATGGGTGGCACCACGACGACGTACTTCATCCGCAACGGCGAGCTCCCCCTGGCGCGGGCGCTGGTGGACGTGGCGGGGATGCCCCCCGAGGATGTCGGCCGCTTGGATGCGACGCTGCGGCCGCTGATCGACCGCGCCTACGACCCGGGACCGGCGCACAACCCGCTCGGAGTCATCAACGGCGTCACCCACATTCCCTCGATCTATTCGGCGGTCTCACTCCCCGTCCGCGCCACCACGGCCAGCGTCGCGACCGCCGGCGCGGCGCGCAACGTGGCCCGCGCGGTTCTGCCGGGCCCGAAAATCCTCAAGCGGGGCCTGGTGCCGGCGGTTGCCCGGTTCGTGCTCAGGGGCAAGTAAGCACCGCCTGGGAGGCCGCCTAGAGTCTCAGGCCGTCGTGCAACGAGAAACTGATCAAGTCCTCGTCCACCCACGCCGGCAAGTCCTCTGACTCGGGCAGGAGCCGCTTGCGCTTGGCCGGCTGAGCGCGGTGCCGCAATGGCCACCAGTTCATCGACGGTCGCCACCAGTTCGCCCGGCCGACCAGCACGGCGATCGCCGGCACGGTCACCGTGCGCAGCAGGAAGGTGTCCAACAGCAGACCGGTCCCGAGCACGAAACCGCTTTGCACGACGTTGCTCAGGCTGGCGAACACCAGACCGAACATCGAGGCCGCCATGATCAGGCCTGCCGCGGTGATCACCCCGCCGGTCGAGCCGACTGTACGGATGACGCCGGAACGCATGCCCAGCTTGGATTCGTCACGCAATCGGGAGATGAGCAACATGTTGTAGTCGGCTCCCACCGCGACCAGTATGACGAACGTCAATCCGGGCACGCTCCAATGCATTTCGCCGCCGAGAAGGAATTGGAACACGATGACGCCGATGCCGAGCGCCGACATGTAGGAGATGATCACCGAACCGATCAGGTACAGCGGCGCAACCACCGCGCGCAGCAACGCGATCAGGATCAGCAGCACGACGCAGATGGTCATGACGATGATCAACCGCAGGTCGTGGCCGTAGTAGTCGCGGGTTTCCTTCACGAAGACGGGCAGCCCCACCACCGACACCCGGGCATCGGCCAGCGTGGTGTTCGGCTGCGCCCCTTGGGCGGTGGCGGTGATGGCGTCGACCTGATCCATCGCGGCGGTGCTGAAGGGATTGATCTTGGTTTGAATCAGGTATCGCACCGCGTGCCCGTCGGATGAAACGAACGCGGCGGCAAGCTTTTTCAGTTCGTCGGTGTTCAAACCGCCCAGAAGGTCGCGGACCTCGCCGGAGACGGGGGCCGAGCTGTCGGCCTTGCCGGTGGCATACGACAATGCCTGCGCCGGGATGTAGAAGCCGGCCATCGCGGGGGTCGTTGCGTCGTTCTTCATGCTCATCAGGAACGCGGAGGCCTCACTGAGCCCAAAGCCCAGCTTCTTGACCTGGTCGACCAATTGCTGCACCCCGTCGGCCAGTTGGCGGCTACCGTCGGCGAGACTGTTGGCCCCCTGTTGCAGGAAATTGATCTTCGCCCGCATCCCGCCGGGACTGCCCATGCCCAACGAGCCCATGGCGCCGACGACGGCCGAAAGCGTGCGGCGCAAACCGGATACGGTGGCGGCCAGAGTCTGCACGGCCTGCGTCGCCCGCAACTGCCGGGCCAGCTCGGATATCTTGCCGAGCGTCCCGTCATCGCGCGCGGTGACCAGGCGCTGCAGTTCGGTGCGCGCATTGACGCAGGCCGGCTCGGCGCTGCACATCGGGCTGTTGTCGAGCGCGCCCAACACCGGTGCGGCCCAGTCGGAGTTGTTGGCGACGAAGTCGGCGTTCGCACCGATGGCGTCGCCCAACCCGCGCATGCTGTTGATCAGCTTCTCCGCGCCGGCCAGCTCCCCGAGCGCGCGGTTCCCGCCGAACACGTTCTGCAGGTATCCCAGTGCGTCAACCAGGCCGCTGACCGCCGACACCGCCTGGTTGACCTGGGTTCGCACATCGCCGAGCCTGCCGGCCAATTCGTTGGCGCCGCCGGTCAGCTTGTCGAGGTCACCGGTGTGGTCCACGATCTGTTTGGAACCTTCGTCGAGCTTGTTGCCGACTTCGCCCGCCTGCCAGGAGAGTTTGGCCTGTTCGAGGGACTCGCCGGTCGGTCGGGTGATGCCCCTGACGCCGGCGACGCCCGGCACTTGACTCACCCGCTGCGCCATCTGCTCGAGGTCGGCGAGCGCCGCCGGGGTGCGCAGGTCGTGGGGCGACTGGATGAAGAGGTATTCGGGAATGATCAAGTTGGGCGGGAAATGCTTGTCCAGGGCGGCGTACCCGACGGAACTCTCGACGGACGCCGGCAGCGTGCCGCGTTCGTCGTAGTTGTAGTGGGCCAGCCCGGCGCAGCTCGCCAGAATGACGAGCACGAGCGCGCTGGCGAGCAGGTGCGCCTTGGGCTTTCGCACGATCTGGATGCCCGAGCGTCGCCACATGCGCCGGGTGAGGTCGCGCCGCGGCGCGATCCAGCCGCGCCGCCCGGCCAGCACCAGCATGGCGGGCAGCAGGGTCACGGCGGCGCAGAACACGACCGCGACCGAAATGCCCAGCACCGGGCCGGCGCTCCGCAGAATTCCCAACTGGGTGAAGATCATTCCGAGGAACGTGACCGCAACGGTGGCCGCCGAGGCGGCGATGACCTTGCCGATGGAGGTCAATGCCCTGCCGACGGCCTGGTCTGAATCCAGACCCTGGCGGAGATAGTCGTGATATCGACTGATGAGGAAGACGGCGTAGTCCGTTCCGGCGCCGACCATCATCCCGGTCATGAAGATGGTGGTCTGGTTGGCGACACCGAGGCCGGTCAGTCCCACGACGGCCACCAGGCGCTGGGCGACCACCACCGACAGGCCGATCATCGCGAGCGGCAGCATCATCGTGACCGGGTTCCGGTAGATGACCAGCAAGATGACGAACAGCAGGACGATGATTGCGAGCTCGATCCGGGCCCGGTCCCGCTGTCCGGTGAGATTCATGTCGGCTACGGTGGCCGCGGGCCCGGTGAGGTTCGCTGTCAGTGTGGAACCCGCGATGTCGCGCTTGACGATGTCGGCCACCGCGGCGAACGCGTGCTTGGACTCGGGTGAACCCAAGTCGCCGGGCAGACTGAGCGGCAGGATCCAGGCCTGGTTGTCCTTGCTGGTCAGCAGCTCACGTAACGGCGGCGTCTCGAGAAAGTCCTGCACTGACAACACGTCTCGGGTGTCCGCCCGCAGGGCGTCCACCAACTTTTTGTAGGTGCCCTCGTCGGCCCGGCTGAGCCCCTTGGCATCGCTGAGCACGATGACCGCGATGCTCTCCTCCTCGGGCTCTCCGAACGCCTTCGTCATGTTCTCGGTCGCGACCAGCACCGGCGCCGTTGCGGGCAGCAGATCGACCGGATGCCGCTGGGAGACCTCTTCGAGGGACGGCATGGTCACCGACAACACGCCGGCGAGCACGAGCCAGGCGCCGATCACCAGCCACGGCCTACGCGTTATCAGGCGTCCCAGCCGCGGGAAAACGCCGACCGGGATGCCTTGCCCGCGGGCGCCGATTCGCTTCAGCTGCCCCGACATCACAACCGCCTGGAAATTAGGGGACCGCCTGCGTCGAGAGATTGGCGACCTTACGCTCGCGCTCCGCGTCCCCGCCATCGGCGATGCGGGCGCACGCGGATTTTAGCGCTCCGAGGTACCGCGTGACGGATTCCCGGGCATCCGCATTATCGGGGAACAACACACCCGCCGCGGTCCGCTCGAATCGACCCACCATCGTGCTCAACGGGTAGGTGACCCTGCCGTCGCTGTGGCCACCGACGGTCTGGCCGTCGAACATCTGGCCCAGCACCGAAAGCGGCGCCACCTGCGCGTCGAAGAAGTTCACCAGGGAGAAGAGCGGCGGCGGGTTATGCATCGACGGCGCCAGCTCCACGACCCGCTCGAACGGCACTTGGGCCAACTCGGCGCCCGAGTCGAAGGAATCCTGCGCCTTTTGCGCCATGGCGTTGAAGCACGAGCCGGCCACCGGAACGGTGACCGGAATGTGGCCGGTGAACCACCCCTGCGTCGTGAAGTCTTCGGGCGAGCGGGTGTCTTTCGGGGTGATCCCGAAATATGTTGGGATGCCGGTCAATTGGTGCAGAGCGATAGAGATGCACGCGAACATTCCCCCGATGAAGCGGGCACCCGCGGCCATGCAGGCGGCTTCGAAACGCTCCGTCTGACGCTCGTCCATCAGCGTCATCGTCATCAGGTCGCCGCCGCAGGGCTCGGAGCCGTCGCCCAGCGGCAGCGGGAAGGTGGGGTAGCCGCCCCCGTTGGCTTCGGCGAAGTCGATCCAGGCCCGCACCGCCGGCGTGTCCAGGGTCAACGTGGCGGTGTATTCCCGCTGCCGGACGCAGAAGTCGGCGTAATTGCCGGTGTCCGGCAGCCCGACCGGGGGCCTTCCCGTCACCAGCTCGGCGTACATGGTCTGGAACTCCATCAGGCCCAGCCCGACGAACTGGCCGTCGGCATGCAAGTGGTCGATGCTGGCATAGAAGGTGAAGCCGTCCTGGTGCTGAATGATCCCGAAGCCGAAGCAGTCCCAGTGCAACGGATCCGGTGTCGACACGATCCGGTCGCGCAATTCCGGGGTGGTCAGCTCGCCGTGTTCGGTCGGAACGAACGCGATATCGGCGGGATCGTCCAGCGTGTGCCGGACGATGTGGTCGGCGTCGCGGTATTCGAACCAGCTGCGGTAGGTGTCGTGCCGCCGCAGGTGTTTGTTGATCACGTAGGTCATGGCGCGCAGATCGCAGCGACCGGGTACCTCGCCCGACGCAATCAGCAGCCGGGAGTGGTCGAGCCCCCGGGCGGCCTGCTCGACGAAGCTCCGAAGGTGTCGAGCTTGGACATAGCTCGGCGGCACGTCGCTGACGGGCGCCTGGCGGGCCTTGGCCAGCGACGCGGCGGACGCGTGCCACGAGACGAGCGTGCCGGGCACCGGCGCCCACTCAGTGACCGTGGAGACATCCAACGGCCCGACTAGCATCACTACCTCCTGCGCTGCGGCACCCGGGTCCGGTCGGATCGCCGTGCGCATGACGCAGCAGGGACGGCGCCCCTCCGTTTACGCCGGGTGATCAGGTCCCAGGTAGCCTAGCCGCCGTTTCTATGAGTCGCGTCGATTCGCACAGCTCGTCCGCTCACAGCAAAGTGCATCCGCTAGCCCATACGGTCGGCGAGCGCCCGTAGCGCGGCGTTGTAGCCGGGGATGAAGGTGATGCCGGGCCCGCCGTGGCAGCCGGCGCTGCCCAGGTAGAGGCCCTCGATCGGGATGGGCTGGCCGACAAAGCCTGTCGGTCCGGGCCGATTCGGGCCGATCTGGTCGGGATTCAGCAGGCCGTGGCAGTAGTCGCCGCCCGGGGCCCCGAACATCACGCCCATGTGCTTGGGGGTGAACGTCGTGTGCCGGGTGATGCTGCGTTCGAAGTTCGGCGCCAGCCGGGTGATCTTGTCGATCACGCGCTGGCCCATCTCGACCTTGGCCTGTCCGTAGTCGGCTCCGCCCTCGATCGGGAACCACAACGCGAACGCCGAGGCGGCGTGCTTGCCCGCGGGCGCCAGGTCCGGGTCGTTCTGCGACGGGATCTGCAGCACCACCGTCGGGTCGGCCGGAACGATGCCGCGGCGGCAGTCTTCCCACTGCCGCTGCACTTCCTCGGGTGTGCAGAACAGGCCGATTGACGCCTGCATGGCCGGCTCGTTGAGCGCCTCGTAGGGGGCGGCGAACTCCGGCGCCGCATCCAGCGCGAAATGCATCTGCAAGTAGCTGCCGCGGTGGTCGATCCCCGCGTAGCGCTCCCGGATATCGGCGGGCAGCGCGGCCGGGTCGACCAACTCGTTGAGCGTGACATCGGGGGCGATCCCGGAAACCACGATCGGGGCACTGAGGGTGTCTCCACCCTCGGTGCGCACGCCGGCGACCCGGCCGTCGCTGACCAGGATCTCGGTCACCTTGGTGCGCAGCCGCACTTCGCCGCCGTGGCTTTCCAGCAGTTCGCACAGGTGCGACGTGAGGGCGCCGATACCGCCGCGCAACTTCTTCATCTGCATGGTGTCGCCATCGGGGACGCCGAGCCCGAACGCCAGCGCCGCCGCGCTGCCCGGCGTGGCCGGCCCGCGGTAGAGCGTGTTGACGGCCAAGACGGTCATCGAGCCGCGCAGCGCCCCGTGCTTCTCCCGGTCGGGGAGGTAGCGGTCCAGCACGTCGGTGACCGAACCGAACAGCATGTCGTCGATGGCCGAGCGTTCGAATTCGTTTGTGGCGCAGGCATACATTTCGTCGAACGTTTTGGGCGGCCGGCCCGCTTCGAATCGGCCCAGCGCCCGGGTCGGGGCTTGGCTCCACGCCATGAGGCCCGCCATTCCGTTGACGGCGTCCGACCCGTGTACCTCGTTGAGGTGGGTGAACAACTTGACCGGGTCGCTGTACTGGACCAGCGGATCGTCACCGACGCCGCGCACTGCCACCGACATCACGTCCAGGTCGATGGTCGGCAGGGTGTCCAGGCTCAGTTCCCTGACCACCTCGGCCGCCGTCGGGAACTGCACCGAGCCGGCGATCTCGAAGTGGTACCCCTCGAAGAGTTCCACCGTGGATGCCATTCCACCGGCATAGAGCTTGGCGTCCAGGCATAGGGTGCGCAGCCCCGCTTTCTGCAGCAGCACAGCCGCCGCCAGCCCGTTGTGCCCGGCACCCAGAACGATCGCGTCATAGCCGCTGTTAGCGTCAGTCATGTTCCTGCCCTCCGAGAAGGGAGGCTGGCACGGAGCCGAAGTTTTGTCAATTATGACGAAACCGGTGCAGAACCCCAGCTGTCGGAGATGCCCGCCCGCAAGGACTCCAGGGCGAGGTGGCAAACCCGCGCCAGCTCGCCCAGCGTCCGGTCGTTGCCGACCATCCACGCTTCCATCGCGCCGAACACGGCGGCCGCGATGCAGCGGGCAACGACCGTCATGCGCAGGCGCGCATCCGGCCCAAGATCCGCTGCACGGCTGCGGCGACGCAGCTGCGCGTCAATGGCGTCGGCGAAGTCGGCCTGGACATCCCGGATGTGGCGCACAATGCGGACCGGGTCGAGCTCGCCGCCCCTCAGCGCGGCGATCTTCGCCACGGCGTCGACGTCATACGGGAACGCGAAAATGGCGGACTGCACCGAATCGATGACGGGTTCGTCGTCGGGCCGGGCGTCCAGTGCCGCGCGGAACCAATTGAGCCCGGTGTAGTCGGCAAACAACAGATCGTGTTTGGAACTGAAGTGACGGTAGAAGGTCCGCAGCGAGACCCCGGCGTCCGACGCGATCTGTTCGGCCGAGGTTTCCTCGACCCCCTGCGCCAGGAAGCGCACGGACGCGGCCTGCACCAGGGCCTCCCGGGTGCGTTCGCTGCGCGCCGTCTGCGCGGGCCGGACCATGGCAGTAAATTACCCCAAAAGTCGTTATGTCATTATTGACAAAACTTCCCGCCAGGGGTCAGACTGCGCGCATGATCTGGCTTTACATCCACGCAATTCTCGGGCTCGCCGTCATCGGCTGGATTATCGCGTCGAATCCGAAAATCTACGCCAAACCAGCCGACGGGCCATGGTTGTCGCCGCTGGAACTCGTGTACTACGCGGCCGGTATCGCCTCGATCGCGCTGGGCTGGTACTTCAACATCCACTTTGTGCTCGCCGCGCACGGCCAGGGCAGCATCGTTGAGGGGCCAGCCAGTTATCCGCACTTCCTCCAGCAGCAGTTCGCCAACCCAGCCGCCGGTTCGGGCGACCAGGACTACATCATCGCGAATGTCATTCTGTTGCCGGTGTTTACAATTGTCGACGGCTATCGTCGCGGCATCCGGCGTCCCTGGCTGTTCTTCCTGGCAAGTTTCTTCACCAGCTTTTCCTTCCCGCTGGCCTTCTACTTCGCCACCATCGAGCGCCAGCGCCGGCACGGACGCGTCCGCGAGACGGTGGACGCCTAGCTGTCGTGACCCGGGAGGTTGTTGACGGCGTGGCTGCTTGAAAGTGGTAGGACCTCCTGACGGAGTGGATGTCTCTGGCATTCACCCGCAGGAGGTTCCTTGTGTGTCGCCGCCGGTTGGCCGGCCGCGCACGTGGCTGAGCAGCGGGGCGTGTCGCAGGCTGTACAAATAGCTGCGCCGGCATGCCGAGGGCGGTGAGGCGGCTGCCTTGCCTGCGCGGTTTGGGTGAGTGGTTGCAGTGCTTGTGCGGTACTTCGCCATATTCACAGATTGGTCACTGGTAAAGCCGTCCCCGGGGACCGGTGGGATTCGTCGCGCCGCTTCGACTCGCCGCGGTAATCTGGCGAATCGCCGAAATGTGGGGTGGGCGGCGATACCCTGTGTTTCCCCCGGGCGGTTCTCTCAGGGGTGGGAGGATGGCGATGTCGTATCTGGTGGCTGCCCCAGAATTCCTGGCTTCGGCGGCAACGAATTTGTCCAGCATCGGCTCGGCGCTGAACGCCGCGAATGCGGCGGCGGCGGCCCCGACCACCGGGGTGCTGGCCGGCGGAGCCGATGAGGTGTCAACGGCGATCGCGGGCCTGTTTTCCCAACATGCCCGGCAGTATCAGGCGCTGGCCGGGCAGGTGGCAGAGTTTCATGACCAGTTCACACGAAACCTACTGGCCAGCGCGAATTCCTATCTCAGCACCGAAACGGTCAACGCGCATGCTGCCGCTGTGTCCATCGGGTCCATCGGCGGTTCGAACAGCATCGTCGAATCCATCGGCAGCGGCCTCTTGTCCGAGCTGGTCGGCAGCATTCCGGGCGTCAAGCAGACGGAACTTCTCTTCGATGCGGAAGGCCCGGTGATTGTCACAAGGTCCGCGATACAACGCAGCTTGACAACGTTTGCGAATGCTGTGCAGACGGGGAACTTGGGGGCGGCAACGGCCGCACTCGTCGATGCTCCCGCCAGCATCGGGGGAGCGTTCCTTTATGGCCAAGACACGGTAGCCATGCCACTGTCGTTGCCCGGTATTGCCTCATTGACGCTCGACATCCCCGTTGGCGGTGTTCTCGCTCCTCTCCAACCCATCTCGGCGACCATTGCGATTACTGGGACCCCGCCGATGACCTTCGCGATCCCGGGAACGGAGGTCGGCGGCATCGTTCCCGCCCTGACCGGCAGCCTTTTGGGGGGCGGCAGCCTTTTGGGGGGCGGCGGCCTCTTCGGGGGCTGAGCCACGGACTGCGCTCATTAAATGAGCCGGATGGCCCAGCCGCATTGCTGAGCGGCACCGGATTCGATTGTGCGCCTGCTGCTGCAGCCATTAAAGGCTTCACCATTCGGATCGGTGTGACCCCACCGGCTCGCCGCCTGACAACAATGTCCCAGGTGACAACGCCCAGCCGCCGGCTTTAGGCGCGACCGGGCGTCACCCAAGTGCGCTCACTGCGAAATCGGGCGTCATTTCGCACCACGTGCATGTTCGGCGCGACGCACTAGGCGGGCTCCAGCACCTCGGTCCCCACATACGGGACCAGCGCCCCGGGCACCCGCACGCTGCCGTCGGGCAGCTGGTGGTTCTCCAGGATGGCGACCAGCCACCGGGTGGTGCCCAGGGTGCCGTTGAGGGTGGCCGCCGTCTGCGGCTTGCCCGCCTCGTCGCGGTAACGCGTCGAAAGCCGGCGCGCCTGGAACGTGGTGCAGTTCGACGTGGACGTCAGCTCCCGGTAGGCGCCCTGCGTGGGCACCCAGGCCTCGCAGTCGAATTTGCGGGCCGCCGACGAGCCGAGGTCACCGGCGGCCACGTCGATCACGCGATACGGCACCTCGATGCGGGCGAGCATCTCGCGCTGCCAGCCCAACAGCCGGCCGTGCTCGGCCTCGGCCTCGGCGGGCGTGCAGTAGACGAACCCCTCCACCTTGTCGAACTGGTGCACCCGGATGATGCCGCGGGTGTCCTTGCCGTAGCTGCCGGCCTCGCGCCGGAAGCATGACGACCACCCCGCATAGCGCAGCGGCCCGTTCGACAGGTCCAAGATCTCGTCGGCGTGATAACCGGCCAGCGGCACCTCGGAGGTGCCCACGAGGTACATGTCGTCGCCTTCCACCCGATACACCTCGTCGGCGTGGGCGCCCAGAAACCCGGTGCCGGCCATCACCTCCGGACGCACCAGCACGGGCGGGATCATCGGGATGAAGCCGTTGTCGACGGCCAGCCGCAGGGCCAGCTGCAGCAGGCCGAGCTGCAGCAGGGCGCCGCGACCGGTCAGGAAGTAGAACCGCGAGCCCGACACCTTGGCGCCGCGCTGCATGTCGATCAGCCCCAGCGACTCGCCGAGCTCGAGGTGGTCCTTCGGGTTGTCGATCGCCGCGGGCTCGCCGACCTCGTCGAGGACGCGGTAATTGTCCTCGCCGCCGGCCGGCACCCCGTCGATGACGACGTTGGAGATGGCCATGTGCGCGGCGGTGAACGCAGCCTCGGCCTCGGCCTGGGCGGCTTCGGCGGCCTTCACCTGCTCGGCCAGCTCCTTGGCCCGCGCCAACCTGGCCGGGCGCTCCTCGGGTGACGCGGCGCCGACGCCCTTGCTGGCGGCCTTCTGCTCGGCGCGCAGCGCGTCGGCGGACGAGATCGCGGACCGCCGAGCCGCGTCGGCCTCCAGCAGCTTGTCCACCAGCGCGGGGTCCTCGCCACGACTGAGCTGGGAGCGGCGCACGGCGTCGGGGTTTTCCCGGAGCAGCTTCAGGTCGATCACGGCCCTGACACTACTTTCGGCGCGGCGGCCCGCCACCGGAGCACCCTGCGCGGCCACCCGCCCCACGCCACATCCGCCACAATGGTCACGCCGTTTTGCCGGCCCTGTCAGAATGGAGCGCGATGACTCAAGCGCCCGAGAAGGAAGCTTCTCAAGCCGGCACGCCCGCCGATGACGACGGGCGCGCGGCCGGCCCGGGGTGGCGCAACACTTTGCAGGCCAGGGCGACCAGACGCGCGCTGCTACTGACCGCGCTCGGCGCGCTGTTGATCGCCGGACTCGTCACCGCCATCCCGGTGGGTGGCACCGGCCCCGGACGGCTGGCCGGCTATCTCCAGAACAACCCGGTGCCCAGCACCGGCACCAAGAGCGCCGCCGCCCTCAACCGCGCCGGCAGCGGTGACTGCCTGATGTGGCCGGATGCCAACCCGGAATCGGCGACCATCGTCAATTGCTCGGACAACCACAAGTTCGAGGTCGCCGAGTCCGTCGATCTGCGGACCTTCCCCGGCGCCGAGTACGGGCCGACTGCCGCGCCACCCTCGCCCGCGCGCATCCAGCAGATCACTCAGGAGCAGTGCGAGGCCGCGGTCCGCAACTATCTCGGACCCAAGTTCGACCCCAACAGCAGGTTCACCGTGAGCCTGCTGTGGCCCGGCGACCGCGCCTGGCGCCAGTCGGGCGACCGCCGCATGCTGTGTGGCCTGCAGTTGCCCGGCCCCAACAATCAGCAGGAGGCCGTCAAGGGCAAGGTCGCCGACGTCGACCAGTCCAAGGTTTGGCCGGCCGGCACCTGCCTGGGCATTGACCCAGCCACCAATCAGCCCACCGACGTCCCCGTCGACTGCGCGGCTCCGCACGCCGTGGAGGTCACCGGCACGGTCAATCTGGCCGAGAGGTTCCCCGACGCATGGCCTGCCGAACCCGACCAGGACGGGTTCATCAAGGATTCCTGCACCAAGATGACGGACGCCTACCTGGCGCCCGTCAAGTTGCGCACCACCACCCTGACCCTGATTTACCCGACCGTGCCGCTGTCGAGCTGGACGGCGGGCAGCCGCGAGGTCGCCTGCAGCATCGGCGCCACGCTGGGCAACGGCGGCTGGGCGACGCTGCTCAACAGCGCCAAGGGGCAGTTGCTGATCAACGGCCTGCCGCCGGTCCCCCCGCCCGACATCCCCGAGGAGCGGCTCACGATGCCGCCGATACCCGTGCAGGTGCCGGCCCAGCAGCCGTCCACTCAGCCCAGCACCGCACCGGCCATCCCGCCGAACAACCAGCACCTGCCCGGGCAGCAGGCGGCTCCTCAGTCGCCCGCGTCGCAAGCCCCGAGCTCGCAGGCCCCGCCGCAGAACGCCCCACCCCCGGCGGATGGCGGGGCGCCGCCACCGGCCGGGCCGGAGCAGCCACCTGCGCCGGGCCAGCCCGCGCCGGGCGAGCCCCCGCCGGCAGGCTAGCCGCGTGTCCGTGCGGATGGATCCGCAGCGGTTCGACGAGCTGGTCTCCGACGCGCTCGACCTGATCCCGCAGGAACTGGCGGTGGCCATGGACAACGTCGTCGTGCTGGTCGAGGACCGCCACCCCGAGGACGCCGACCTGCTGGGGCTCTACGAAGGGGTGGCGCTGACCGAGCGGGATTCGGAGTACTCCGGCTATCTGCCGGACGCGATCACGATCTACCGCGAGGCGCTGCTGGAGGTCTGCGACTCGGACGACGACGTCGTGGAAGAGGTCGCCATCACGGTGATTCATGAAGTCGCCCATCACTTCGGCATCGACGACGACCGGTTGGAAGACCTGGGCTGGGCCTGACGAAAGCCGGCGAAGCGCCGCCGCGCGGGCGCGGCATCCCCGAATTGTCTGGGGGCGGTGCTATGAACGGCGTATGAGCGACGACTGCCGCGAATGCCGGGCGGGGCTAGATCACTGCCACGGCACCCTCATTCACCATTCGCCGGGCCAGTCATGGGGCCACTGGGAGTGCACGGAGCCAGATTGCGCCTGCCCCGAACTCGTGGCGCACACGTTCGTCATCGACTGCGATGCCATCGGTTGCGGCTGCTACGCCGAATCGGTCCGCATCGCCGTTTGATCGACCGTCACCCCATCGGGTCGGTGCCCGACCGGACCGCGTCCGCCACCGGGCTGGTGCGAACCTCGGGGCCCTGCCGGTCAGAGGGTAACGTCACCGCTCCCCACCGCACGCAGCTCCACCGCCCGCCGGCGATCGGAGCCAGCACCACCGATTCGGCGTTGTCGAGATGGTTGTCCAGCGCGAAGTTGCCGTCCACCCCGGCGAGTACCGCGCACGTCAACCGGATTGCCGCGCCGTGGCTGACGACGACGATGTCGCCGCCCCAGTCGTCGTCATCCAGGTAGCGCGTGCGCAATTCGGTGAGCACCGGGACGTAACGGTCCAGCACGTCGGTGCCGGCCTCGCCGCCGGGCAGCGGTACGTCCAACTCGCCGTGATGCCATCGCTCGTAGATTGCGTTGAATTCCGCGACGGCCGCGTCATCGCTGCGGTTTTCCAGCTTCCCGACCTGCACCTCGTGAATGCCCTCGACTCGCATCGCGGCCACCTCGAGTTCCGCGCCGATCACCGCGGCCGTCTGCGAGGCGCGCGTCGCCACCGAATGCGCCAGCAGCACCGGACGCTCCGCGGCGCGGGCGAACGCCCGCGCCTGGTCGCGCCCCAGCGCCGTGAGCTCGGCGCCGGGCGGCCGGGTGTCCAGCCTGCGGTCGACGTTGCCGAAGGACTGGCCGTGCCGCAGCAGCACCAGGCGCCCGCTCACGGCTCGAACCTTTCCTCGGGCTTGCCCTCGCGCAACCGCGCCAACCAGCGAGACGCCTCGTCGGCGGGGGGTGGCGACGCCCCGGCCGCCGACCCCGTCGGCCATGAACCCAGGTATCGCACATCGGCACAACGACGGTGCAGCGCCTTAAGTGCCTCGGCGACGGCGCCGTCGTCGATGTGACCCACGCAGTCGGCGAAGAAAAGGTAGGTGCCGAGCCCGGTCCTGGTCGGCCGAGACTCGATCCGGGTCAGGTCGATCCCGCGGATGCCGAATTCGGTGAGTGCGGCCACCAGGGAGCCGGGGCTGTTGTCGACCCGCAACACCACCGAGGTGCGGTCGGCTCCGGTGCGGGCCGGCGGCGGCCCGGGCGGCCCGATCAGGACGAAACGGGTGCGAGCATTCGGTTCGTCGACCACCCCGTCGGCCAGCGCGGACAACGCCCAATGGGCGGCGGCCAGCGGCGAGGTCACCGCCGCGTCGGCGTTGCCCTCGGCGACCTGCCTCGCCGCATCGGCGTTGGAGTACGCCGGCCGCAGTTGCGCGTCCGGCAGGTGGGCCGCCAGCCAACGCCGCACCTGGGCCGCGGCGACCGGGAACGCCGCCAGGGAGCGCACGTCGGCGGCGGTGCGCCCCGGCTGGACCACGATGGCGAACGCGACGTCCAGCGTCGTCTCGGCGAAGACCTGCAGGGGTGAGCCCATGGCCAGGCTGTCGAGGGTGGGGGTGACGGATCCGTCGATCGAGTTTTCGATCGGCACGCACGCGTAGTCGGCGTCACCGCCGCGGACGGCGTCCAGCGCTGCCGGGGTGCTGTCGATCGGCAACCGCTCGAGGCCGCCCGTCGGCTGACCCGGAAGCCGGCCGGTGGCCGTGATCTGCATCAGCGCCGCATCCGTGAAGGTCCCTTCGGGACCGAGGTACGCGATGCGGAGCACGCTCCAACCCTAACGGCGTACCCCGCGGAATATCCCTTGCGGCGGTGGCGCGTCTAGGTTAACTTAGGCTAGCCTAACTATAGGAGGAGATGTGTTTCCGCTGATCGACGCCGCGCCCACGACCGCCGAGCGCATCCGCTCGGCCTGCGCCAGCGCCGCCGGGGCACTCGTGGCGGTCGATCGCGAGGACCCGGTCGCGACGCCCTTTCATCACCTGCTGGACGACGGCTCCTTCGCCATCGCGCTGCCGGTCGGCCCCGCCCGGGCGGCGGGACGCCGGGACGCCGGCCCGCAGGCGTTGCTCGAGCTGAGCGACCAAGCACCCCTGCCGCTGCGCGAACCGGTTCGTTCGCTGGTCTGGGTGCGCGGCCGGCTGTGCGCGGTGCCCCCGGACGCGGTGACACCGATGCTGGACAGGATCGCGAGTGAGTACCCCAGTCCGGCATTACTCCAGGTCGAGACCCCTAAGTCGGTGTCTTGCGACGGCGAGCCGCGCTACACGCTGCAGCGACTCGAGGTCGCGTCCGTGGTCGTCGCCGACGCGACCGGCGCCGAGCCCGTCGGCGTAGCGGAGTTGCTGGCCGCGCGGCCCGACCCCTTCTGCCGGATCGAGTCGGCGCTGTTGTGGCACTTGGATACCGCCCACCGGGACGTGGTGGCCCGACTGGTATCGCGGCTGCCCGCGGCGCTGCGCCGCGGGCGGGTGCGCCCGCTCGGTATCGACCGCTACGGGATGCGGTTTCGCGTCGAATGCGCCGACGGCGACCAGGACGTCCGGCTGCCGTTCCACAAGCCGGTGAGTGACATGGCCGGACTGCGCCAGGCGGTCCGCGTGCTGGTGGGCTGCCCCTTCCGGAACGGGTTGCGGGCGCGCGGCTGACCGTGCCTAAGTTATCTGCGTGGACGGCGACCGATCACCGGAGCGTCGACGGCCTGCAAGACCGCCCGGCACGCGCCGCGAACCCCCGCCGCGTCCCGTCGCCCCGCGGGTGCGCCACCAGCGCAGCGTGCGCCGCTGGCTCCGGATCGTCGCGTCGCTGCTGCTGGCCGGGTTGCTGCTCCTCGTCGGCGGAATCCTCGGGGGCGGCATCTGGTTGGACGGCAAGTTGCACCGCGTCGCGGCGCTGAGCGACTACCCCGACCGGCCTGGACCCGGCCGCGGCACGAATTGGCTGTTGGTCGGATCGGACAGCCGCCAGGGTCTCTCTGCCGCGGAGCAGCAGGCGCTGTCCACCGGCGGCGACCTCGGCAGCGGGCGGACGGACACCATCGTGCTGGTGCATGTGCCCGGGGTCGCGTCCAGCACCCCTCCCACGATGGTGTCGATACCTCGCGACTCGTACGTGCCCATTCCGGACCATGGCAAGGACAAGATCAACGCCGCATTCGCGATCGGCGGGGCACCCTTGCTCGTCGAGACGGTGGAGCAGGCGACCGGATTGCGCCTCGACCATTACGCCGAGATCGGCTTCGGCGGGTTCGCCGCCCTGGTCGACGCGCTCGGCGGGGTCACGATGTGCCCGAGCGAGGCGGTGGTCGATCCCCTGGCGGGGATCGACCTGCCGGCCGGCTGCCGGGAGATGAATGGTCGCGACGCGCTCGGTTACGTCCGCTCGCGTGTCACGCCGCGGGCGGATCTGGACCGGATGGTCCACCAGCGCCAGTTCCTGTCGGCGCTGCTCAGCCGAGTCGCCAGCCCGGCGGTCTGGTTGAACCCGTGGCGCTGGTACGCGGTGCCCCGGGCGGCTGCCGACGCCCTGACGGTCGACCGCGGGGACCACGTGTGGGACCTGGCATGGCTCGGCTGGGCGCTACGCGGGCCCAAGACGGCCATGACGGTCCCGATCGGCGAGTTCACCACCGGCGACGTCGGATCGGTGGTGGTCTGGGACCGTGCCGAGGCGGCCAAGTTGTTCGAGGCGCTCGGGTCCGACGCGCCCGTCCCGCCCGCCGCGACGGATGGCCGGTAGCGGTCGGCTAACCGCTGCCCTCGCTGGCGCGGCCGCCCTCCAGGTACGCCTTGGTGCGCCCCGGGTGGTGCGTGGCGATCCACGCCACGCCGATGTCCCGGCAGAAGTCGATGTCGTCGTATTCGTCGACGTTCCAGCAGTAGACAGCCCTGCCCTGCGCGACGGCGCGGTCCGCGAGTTGGGGATATTCCTTGAGCGTCGCGAGCGAGGGCCCCACGGCCGTTGCGCCGACGGCCGTGGCGGCACCGCTGATCAGGTAGCGGGCCGTCCTGCCGAGCAGCACGGTCGGCAGCATCGGTGCGGCCCGCCGGATCCGCCAGACCGCGGACGCCGAGAACGACATCACGACCGCGCGGGAGAGGTCGGCGGAAGCGGGGGCCGCGATGCCGAACCGGTGCAGCAGCGCGAGGAGTTTGGTTTCCACCAGCGAGCCGTACCGCACGGGGTGTTTGGTCTCGATGAACAACTTCACCGGGCGGCGCCAATCCAGCACGAGCGAAACCAGGGCGTCCAGTGTCAGCAGGCTGGTGTCCCCGTGCGCCCCGTCCGGGCGCCAGCTGTCGTGCCACGCCCCGTACTCCAACTCGCGCAACTGGGCCAGCGTCGACGTGCTCACCAAACCCGCCCCGGTCGACGTCCGGTCCAGCCGGCGGTCGTGCACGCACACCAGGTGGCCGTCGCGGGTGAGGCGCACGTCGCATTCGACGCCGTCGGCGCCCTCCTTCAGCGCGAGGTCATAGGCGGCCAGCGTGTGTTCGGGCCGGGCCGCCGAAGCGCCCCTGTGGGCGACGACAAAGGGATGCCCGGCGAGCACCTCGTCGGCCCACGTCATACCCCTATGCTGCCGGTTCCTGCCCCTGCAACTCAACCGGGCCGCCGGGTGCCGCTGCGGCGGGCACCGGTTGATCGTCGGGCGCCACCACGACCCAGCGGTGCGCGGCCCGGGTGACCGGCTTGCGTTCGAATCCCTCGAAGACCCGGCCGGCCGCCGCGAGTGCCGTGGCGGCGAGCAGGTAAGCAAACACCATCAGGACCGTGTTGTTGGCAATGCCCTGGGCATCCGTGGCGAAGCTCGTGACGATGGCGAACGCCGAGACAACGTAGCTGCAGAGCCAGGCGATCCACCACTGCGCGATTGCCCGGCGTATCCGCCGGTAGTGGTCTTCGAGGAGGGCCAGCTCGATGACGTACACGGGGGCCCAGAGCAGATTGGCGAGCGGCGCCGCGCACCCGGCCCACAACGCTCGGACCGACCGCGGTTCCGGCATACCATGATGGGAGAAGACGGCGGCCCGCCGCGCGATCAGCCATCGGATCAGCATCACTCCTGAGGTGATCACCGCCGCGATCGCGACCACGCTGGCCAGCATGCTTAACCAATTCGCAGCAATGGCGACCAGCGAATCGAGCAGGGTGTTCCGGTTGATCACCAGCAGCACATACCGCACCACGTACACCAGGGCGGTCATGCAGAGCGTCAACACGCTCATGAACAGGACTGCGCGAATAGTGGCCACCGACGGGGCCTTGGTTGCGGGTCTTTCGACTTGCGCCGCCGGCTGCTCCAAGCGGTCGTACAGGCTCCAGCGGGGCACCGCGGCATAGCGCGGCGTCGGACGCCACAGCCGCCGTCCTCGCCGAGGGGGCGGCGCGGCGCCGGGGCGTACCGCTATCCAGCGGTAGCCGGGCGGCAATTGCGGTATGCGCTGCCACGCGGGCGGTCCGCTTGGCGGCCGGCCGGAGCGGCTGTCCCACCGCGGGTCGACGGACGGCCCGTCGGCCAAGGGGGCCAGGAGCGCGCCACGGCAGCGCGGACACCACTCGCGTCGCCGCTCGCGCACGTTCCACCGAGTGCCGCACTGGGAGCACACCTGGATCACCGGACCAGATTAGCCCGGTGGCGATGCCGGGCCATTGTGCGAAGCCCCGGTGGCGATGCCGGGCCGGAAATCGGCCGGTGAGGGAAGCCTTGGCAACCATGCGGACTTCCGACGACTATCCACAGTTTCCACAGGTTTATCCACATAGCGTGCGGGGGTACGCCGGCTATCAACACTGCCTCTGCCGGTTAACGGGTGTTGTACTTGTGGATAACACCTCCCTGGTACGCGCGTGCCATAAACAGCCCAGTGCGACGCGCGAGCGAAATGGATTGCCTTGCTAAGCAGTCACGGATGGAATGCGCGGCGTTGCCGCGGCGGGACGCCGCCGCCGACCCCCGGCCGAGCTGCGGTGGGTGAATCGCGTCGCTGCGTCGGCACGCGCTGGGGCACTGCCGCGGCCGCGGAACGTTTTCAAAGCCAATCTCGACGGGTTATGATCGCGATCCGGAAGACGTTGTTGTGACTCACCTCACTGCCCTGCTACGGCGAGGTGCAGCGGCACATGAAAGGCGCTTGATGGCCACGCACTCATTCGGTCCCGGTTCGCCGGCCCAGTCGAAGTCGTATACCGGCTCGCCTGCGTGGAACCAGAGTTACGGCATCGCCGCTTTGCGCGCCGGCCTGATCGCACTGGCGCTCCTCGCCGTTCTTGCCCTCATCGTGTTGTCTTGAAACCCCGTCGAACGGGTACCCCGGCGGACGTAGCCGTCGCTAGTGGTCGTTGTTGCGGCGTGCGCGGTCATGGAGCAGGGTTGATTAGGTCAGGCCGCCGCGCGGCAACGCCCGCGAAAGAGCGTTAAGACGATAATCGAAGAAAGGAATGCCGTGGCCGTATATACCTTGCCCGACTTGGACTGGGACTTCGGAGCGCTGGAACCGCACATCTCCGGTCAGATCAATGAGCTGCACCACGATAAGCATCACGCCACCTACGTAAAGGGCGCCAACGACGCGCTGGAGAAATTGGAGGAGGCGCGCGCCAAGGGAGATCACGCCGCGATCCTGTTGAACGAGAAGAACCTCGCGTTCAACCTTGGCGGCCACGTCAACCACACCATCTGGTGGAAGAATCTGTCGCCCGACGGCGGTGACAAGCCGACCGGTGAGCTTGCCGCGGCCATCGACGACGCGTTCGGGTCGTTCGACAACTTCCGTGCCCAGTTCCATGCGGCGGCGACCACCGTGCAGGGATCGGGCTGGGCCGCGCTCGGCTGGGACACGCTCGGCAACAAATTGCTGATCTTCCAGGTGTACGACCACCAGGCGAACTTCCCACTGGGAATCGTGCCGTTGCTGTTGCTCGACATGTGGGAGCACGCCTTCTACCTGCAGTACAAAAACGTCAAGGTGGACTTCGCCAAAGCGTTCTGGAACGTCGTCAATTGGGCGGACGTGCAAGCCCGCTATGCGGCCGCGACCTCGCAGACCAAGGGGCTGCTGACCCCCTGAGGCAGCTGGGCAGGCAAGGGCGCCACGCGCATCGCGTGGCGCCCTTGTTCTTCCCGGTGTCGGCCGCCCTCAGCGACCGTCATTGACACGGGCCGCTACGGCCGTGTCGTGTTGCACGGCGCCTATTCCGCAGGCATGCTGAAGTATTCGAGCTACCAGCGTGGTTATTTCGGGCGGAGGCGTCGCGGGAGGTCGAAATGGAGACTGGGTCAGACCGTCCAATAGGGGTTGCCCCGTTCCATTCTCGTGGTGCCCTGAAAGGCTTCGTGATTTCGGGGCGTTGGCCCGATTCCACCAAGGAATGGGCGCAACTGCTGATGGTTGCGGTGCGCGTTGCGTCCCTGCCCGGGTTGCTCTCCACCACAACGGTGTTCGGTGCCCGCGAGGAACTACCCGACGAACCCGAGCCGGGCACCGTCGGGCTGGTACTGGCCGAGGGCACGGTGTTTGGTGAATCCGCCATCCAGCCAGGCTATTTCGCGGAGCACCAGCCGCCCGCGCTGCTGATGCTCCACCCCCCCTCGGAAACCACGCCTTCGTTGCCGGAATGCACGGGAGCGGCATCGGGGTGCGTGCTGCTGCCGGGACTGCCGTATCTGGGACTGGAACACCGGGCGGCATGGGTGGAGGCCGAGGCGGACGGCACCATCACGTCCATGGTGAGTCGCGTCGGCGTCGACCCCATCAGCCATCCCGACACGGCGATCCTGGCGATGCTGCTTGCCGCATGACGGCAGCGCATCGGCGAATACGGGCGGCGACGGTGGTCGTCGCTGTGGCGCGCACCCGGTCGGCCCGCTAGCCTGAGAGCGTTAGCGAAGGGGAGTAGCCCCCAATCGTCGTGTCGACATACTGGCGTGCAGCCCGGCCGGCGAACCGGTCCGACCATGACCGGTGGGTGAGACCTTCGACCGAGCTCGATGACCGCGAGGTCGTCGGCGACGTGTCGAAAGGTCGCCCGCCATGCTTGCCGCCACGCTCCTGAGCCTCGGGGTGGTGTTTCTCGCCGAGCTCGGCGACCGGTCGCAACTCCTCACCATGACTTACGCGCTGCGCTACCGATGGTGGGTGGTGCTGACCGGCGTGGCCATCGCCGCATTCGCGGTGCACGGGGTCTCGGTGACAATCGGCCACTTCCTGGGCGCCGCCCTGCCGGCGCGACCGATGGCCTTCGCGTCGGCCGTCGCGTTCCTGATCTTCGCCGCGTGGGCCTGGCGCGAGGGCGCCTCCGCCGGCGAGGCCGTCTCGTCCACTCGCGAGCCCCGGTTCGCCTTGCTGACGGTGGTGTCCTCGTTCGCGCTCGCGGAGATGAGCGACAAGACAACCCTGGCCACGGTGACGCTGGCGAGCGACCACGACTGGACCGGCGTCTGGATCGGCACGACGGTCGGCATGGTCCTGGCCGACGCCTTGGCGATCGTTGTGGGGATGCTGCTGCATCGCCGCCTTCCGGAGCAGCTGCTGCACGTCGCGGCCAGCGCGTTGTTCTTGATGTTCGGCCTCTGGCTGCTCTTCGACAGCGCTCTTCGGTGGCGCGCGGCGGCCATCGGGGTGACTGCCGCGGTGGCGCTCGGGGCAACGACAGTGGTCACGGCGCAAACTCTGCGAAGGCGGCGCCGAACACCGGCCCCGACCGTCGCAGAGCAGTCTGACGCGGCCTGAGGTTCCGGCGCCGCGTCCCGCCTCCCTGCAATGTCCGCCACCCGCCCCCAGAGGTATCCCTGAGGGCGATTCACTGCACCCGCCCCCCGTTTTGGGCAAGTCTTGCAAACCTCCAGCAAAGTATCGCGGCTAGAAATACCCAATCCCGGCCGATTGCGGTGCGACCGCTCAGCGTCACTTTGCACGCCGTCACGCGAACTTCGACGCCGATGGCGGGCTACCCTGAACGCAAATCCGATATCTTCGGATAACCTGTGAGTTGCGCCGATTGAGTGGACACTCCAGCGAAGACGATAGACGCTCTTCACATGTGGAATTGGCGCGCAGTCCGATGCGCGTACTAGAACTGATCGAGTTTGCAACTGGTTGTGACGGCCAACCGTCGCTACCATGACCAGCTAATACACCTAGGTAATAGTTCACTTCTACAGCCCAGTGGAGGTCTCATCGATGAGCACGACTTTCGCCGCCCGCTTGAACCGTCTCTTCGACACGGTGTATCCGCCGGGCCGGGGACCGCACACCTCCGCGGAGGTGATTGCGGCGCTCAAGGCGGAAGGCGTCACGATGTCGGCTCCTTACCTGTCGCAGCTACGCTCCGGCAACCGCACCAATCCGTCGACGGCGACGATGACCGCCCTCGCCAATTTCTTCCGGATCAAGTCGGCCTACTTCACCGACGACGAGTACTACGAGAAGCTGGACAAGGAACTGTCGTGGCTGGCCACGATGCGCGACGACGGGGTGCGCCGGATCGCGCTGGCCGCTGCCGAGCTGTCGCCGGACAGCCAGCAGGAGATAGTGAAGCGGGTCGACGAGTTGCGGCGCGCGGAGCACCAAGACGCCTAGGGCGCGAATCGTGCCACCCGCCCTGGCGGGCTGTCGTCGTCCCATCCCGATTAGGGTTGCTTGGATCGCGCACGCGCGAAAGCGATAGTCCAACCAGACACCGGGGAGGCGGCCGGGAATGGGCCTGTTCCGCAAGCGAAAGAGTCGCGCGACGCGTCGCGCCGAGGTCCGTGCCATCAAGGCCCGAGCCAAGCTCGAGGCGAAGCTGTCGGCCCGCAACGATGCCCGGCGCATCAAGGGCGAGCGGCGGGCCGCGGAGAAGGCGCTGCGGGCGCAGATCAAATCTCAGCGGGACAGTGACCGCACCGCATTGAAGGTGGCTGAGGCGGAACTCAAGACGGCGCGCGAAGGCAAGCTGTTGTCGCCCAACCGGATTCGCCGGATGCTGACGGTGTCCCGAGTGCTCGCGCCCGTGCTGACTCCGGTGATCTACCGGGCGGCCATGGCCGCCCGGGCGATGATCGACCAGCGCCGCGCGGACCAGCTCGGGATCCCGCTGGCCCAGATCGGCCGGTTCTCCGGACATGGTGCTGAGCTGTCGGCCCGGATCGCCGGCGCGGAGAAGTCCCTGAACATGGCGCAGGACAGGAAGCCCAAGGACGCCGAGACCAAGCAGTTCGTGTCCGCCATCACCGAACGACTCGCCGATCTGGCGACGGCGGTCACCGCAGCGGAGAACATGCCGGCCGGACGGCGCCGCGCCGCCCACGCCGCGATCTCGTCCCAGCTGGACGGGATCGAGGCGGACCTGATGGCCCGGCTGGGGCTGGCCTGACATGCCGCCCGCAGGCAGGTGGCTCGCACGCGGCCCGATCGCTCTCGCCGCCGCCGCGGCCCTCTACGTCGGCTCGGCGGCCGGCACGCCGGCGGCCTGGGCGCACGTCCACGCCAGCAGCGACAACCCGGTGCGGGGTGCCACGGCGCTCGTCACCTTCCAGGTGCCCAACGAATCGAACACGGGTGCGGCGACCACCGCGCTGACCGTCACGCTCCCCAATGTCTCGTCGGCAAGCACCGAATACCTGCCCGGATGGACGGCCAAGCTGGACCGCGACACGGCCGCCGGCACCGTCCGTTCGGTGACCTGGACGGCCGGACCCAACGCCGGGATCGGGGCCGACCAGTTCGGCCTGTTCCGGATATCGGTGCAGCTGCCCGATACCGACACCGTCACGTTCCCGGCCACACAGACCTACGCCGACGGGACGGTCGTCAAGTGGGATCAGCCCTCGCTGCCCGGCGGCGCGGAACCGGAACACCCCGTCCCGACGCTGACGCTGGCCGCCGGCCCGGCGGGGCCGCACGAACACCATCCGTCCGCCGGCGCGCCGGCGGACCATACCGTCGCGTCGCCGTCGTCGTCGCGGACACCGGACAACACCGCGCGCCTGCTGGCCGGTGCGGCCCTGGTGGTCGCCGCCGCCGGTGTCGTTCTCGCGCTGGTCCGCCGGCGGGCATGAGGGGCCTCGCGGTTGCCGCGTGCGCCGCTGCCCTGCTCTTGATCGCCACCTTCAACGCCCCCGCCGCGTTCGCGCACGCCGTACGCATCTCCGCCGACCCGGCGGACAACGCGGTCCTCGCCAACGGTCCCGGTCGGGTCAGCGCAACCTTCAACGAGCGGTTGCAGACGACGTTCGCCGCCATGACCGTGATCGGCCCCGACGGCAACGTGTGGTCCACCGGCGAGCCGGCGGTGCAGGGTGCGGTCGTCAGCGTCGGCCTGCGGCCCCTCGGCCCGGCCGGCACCTACACGGTCAACTACCGAGTGACGTCGGCGGACGGTCACGTGGTGTCGGGGTCCTGGTCGTTTCGCCTGACGGTGCCCGGCACCGGCACGCCCGGCCCACCGGCCGCCGGCGCCGGACGCGGCGGCGCCCTCCCGGTCTGGCCGTTTGTGGTGGTCGCCGTGGCGCTCGTGGCCGCGGGCGCGCTTTGGGCGGTGCGCCGCAGGCCGTGACCTGCCCTGCTCGCCGAGGGGCCCACGCCCGCCCTGGCATGATGGGACGAAGTAATCCGGTGCGCTAGACCCCCAGACCAGAAAAGCTCGAAGGAGCGGCCGCATGGCAGAACCGCAGGACCAACCCAACAGCGAACCCGAGGGCGCGCCGACCCCGCCGGAGAAGAAGCCCCCCGCCAAAGCCGCCAAGAAAATCGCCAAGGCGCCCGCCAAGAAAGCACCGGCCAAAAAGGCGCCCGCAAAGAAAGCACCGGCAAAGAAGGCGCCCGCCAAGAAGGCGCCCGCCAAAGCTGCCGAGCCCGCACCGCCCACGCCCGCCGCGCAGCCCCTGGTGGCCCAGCAGCGCATCGAGACCAACGGCGATTTGACCGCAGCGGCCAAAGACGCTGCGGCCCAAGCGAAATCCACTGTCGAGGCCGCCGACAACCCCGTCGCTCCGGATGTTGCCGCGTCGGGACTGGGCCAGTCACCGCTGCCGCTGCTCGTGGCCCTGAGCGTCAGCCTGCTCGCCATCCTGTTGATCCGCCACCTGCGGCGCCGCTGAAACTCGGTGACCGTGTCTTTCCGGGCGACAGCCGACCTCGTCGACGAGATCGGGCCCGACGTACGCAGCTGCGATCTCCAATTCCGCCAATTTGGTGGCCGCCACGAATTCTCCGGGCCGATCAGCACCGTGCGGTGCTTCCAGGACAACGCGCTCCTCAAGTCGGTGCTCTCGCGGCCAAGCGCGGGCGGTGTGCTCGTGATCGACGGCGCGGGCTCCCTGCACACCGCGCTGGTCGGCGACGTCATCGCCGAATTGGCCCGCTCCAACGGCTGGGCCGGGTTGATCGTCAACGGGGCGGTGCGCGACGCCGCCGCGTTGCGCGGTATCGACATCGGCATCAAGGCCTTGGGAACCAATCCCCGCAAGAGCGCCAAGACGGGGGCAGGGGAGAGCGATGTCGAGGTCAGCCTGGGCGGGGTCACGTTTGCGCCCGGCGAGACCGCCTACAGCGACGACGACGGCATCGTCGTCGTCTAGCTCGCCTGGTCGTCGAGGGTGCAACCCGGGCGGCGACCCGCTGGGCACCCCCACCGGCGCGTCACACCGGACGCCGCCCGCTCACACCCGCCGAGTCCCTAAGCGGCAACCGCCGTGCGCCGTTTGGCGAATCGCAAACCTTCGCCCGCGATCCTGCCGCGGCGGATCAGCCGGATGTCGCGCAGGTAGTTCTGGTTCAGCCGCCACGGGGTGCGTGAGCCCTGCTTGGGCAACTGTTCGAGCGAGCGCAGCACGTAGCCCGGGGTGAAGTCCATGAACGGACGCTCCTCCACCGCCGACCCCGGGTGTTCGACCATCACCGTCTGAAAGTCGTTGGCGTCCATGTAATTCAGCAGGCGGCACGCGAACTCCGACACCAGATCCGCCTTCAGCGTCCACGACGCGTTTGTGTACCCGACCGTGTAGATCATGTTCGGCAGCCCGGACAGCATCATGCCCTTGTAGGCCATCGTCTTGGTGAGGTCGACGGGCTGCCCGTCGACGGTCACGGTGGCGCCGCCGAACAACTGCAGGTTCAGTCCCGTCGCGGTGATGATGATGTCGGCCGGCAGCTCCTGACCCGAGGTGAGCCGGATCCCGGTGGCGGTGAACCGGTCGACGGTGTCGGTGACCACCTCGGCCTTGCCGTGCCGGATGGCGCGGAACAGGTCGCCGCTGGGCACCAGGCACAACCGCTGGTCCCACGGGTTGTAGCGCGGCCCGAAGTGCTTCTGCACGTCGTAGCCGTCCGGCAGCTGGCGCTCGACGTAGCGCAGCAGTATGTTTCGCATCCGCCGCGGCCACTTCTGGCATGCGCCGTACAGCGCCGCCTGCCGCAGCACGTTCTTCCAGCGCACCGCGAAATACGCCATGTTGTCGGGCAGCCAGCGGTTGAGCCGCTCGGCCATCTTGTCCCGTTTGGGCTGGGAGACGATGTAGGTGGGCGAGCGCTGCAGCATGGTCACATGCTTGGCACCCGACTCCGCCAGGGCGGGAATCAGAGTGACCGCGGTGGCGCCACTGCCGATCACGACGATGTTTTTGTCGGCGTAGTCGAGGTCCTCGGGCCAGTGCTGCGGGTGAATGATCGGCCCGGTGAAATCCTCCGCGCCGGGAAAGGTCGGCGCGAAGCCCTGCTCGTAGTTGTAGTAGCCGCTGCACAAGAAGAGGAAGTCGCACGTGAGTTCGGTTGGCGCACCGTTGCTTTCGATGCGCAATCGCCAGCGACTATCGGCGTTGGACCAGTCGGCACTGACGACCTTTTGGTTGAGTCTGATGTGCTTGTCGATGCCGTACATGGCCGCGGTGCTCTTGACGTACTCCAGGATCGGGCCCCCGTCGGCGATGGCCTGCCGTTCGGTCCACGGACGGAACCTGAACCCGAGCGTGTACATATCGGAGTCGGAGCGGATCCCCGGATAGCGGAAGAGGTCCCAGGTGCCGCCCATGGCCGCCCGCTTTTCGAGGATCGCGTAGCCCTTGGTCGGGCAGCGTTCCTGCAGGTGCCATGCCGCGCTCACCCCCGAGATGCCCGCGCCCACGATGACGACGTCGAGGTGCTCAGTCATGGCGCCACGCTATCAACGCACCGTCGATTCGGTCAACGCGGTGTCGAAACATTCGACACCGAGTAAGCTGCGCTGGTGACCACCTCGAGCGCGACGCAGGCCTCGCGCGGCCGGCGCAGCGCCCGCCCGTCCGGCGACGACCGCGAGTTGGCCATCCTCACCACCGCGGAGCGCCTTCTCGAGGGCCGCCCGCTGACGGAAATCTCGGTGGATGACCTGGCCAGGGGGGCGGGCATCTCCCGGCCGACGTTCTACTTCTATTTCCCCTCCAAGGAAGCCGTGTTGCTCACGCTGCTGGACCGCGTGGTGCACGAGGCCGACAGCGCGCTGCAGACCCTGGCCGACCGCACGGATAGGGACCGCGACAACATGTGGCGCACCGGGATCAACGTGTTCTTCGAGACGTTCGGTTCCCACAAGGCGGCGGCCCGGGCCGGCATGGCCGCCATGGCGAGCAGCGCCGAGGTCCGTGGCCTGTGGTCGGCGTTCATGCAGAAGTGGATCGCCTACACCGCCGCCGTGATCGAGGCCGAGCGCGAGCGCGGCGCCGCCCCGGAGTCGCTTCCGGCGGTGGAGTTGGCCACGGCGCTGAACCTGATGAACGAGCGCACGCTGTTCGCGTCCTTTGCGGCCGAGCAGCCGTCCATACCGGAGGCCAGAGTGCTGGACACGCTGGTACATGTCTGGGTCAGCAGCATCTACGGCGAAGGGGGTCGAATCGGGTAAGGTCGCCGCGTAATTTCACAGCGGCGGTGAGGAAACCCGGTGAGCACCTTGTCGGCTGATCTGCGGACGCTGAGCTGCGAGGCGTTCATCTACTTCTATCCGCTTGTGACGCTGGACGTCACTCGATTGCAGCTCATCAATCGACCGGCCCCCGACGGCGCTCCGCCGAACGAATTCGCTCACAAACGGGCCTACCCGGGCGCGGACTTCCGCTCGGTGGTGCGCCCGAACTTCGACACCCTGTATTCGACTGCGTGGCTGGACCTCAGGCACGGCCCGGTCGTGCTGGGCGTGCCCGATACCCGCGACCGGTACTTCATGCTTCCGCTGCTGGACATGTGGAGCGACGTGTTCGCCAACCCGGGCAAGCGGACCTCGGGGACCGGGGCGCAGCGCTACCTCGTCGTCGGCCCCGGCCAGACCGGCGCGCTGCCCGGCGACATCCCGGTGATCAGGGCGCCGACTCCGCACGTCTGGATCATCGGGCGCACCCAGACCAACGGTCCGGCCGACTACGGCGCGGTCCACGCGATCCAGGACGGTTACACGCTGACCCCGCTGGTGGCGCCCCCGGCGCCGTTCACCCCCGACGCCGGCTACGACGTCGCCACGGAGCCCCTGCGCAAGGTCAACGGGATGGCCGCCCTGGATTACCTGGCTTACGCGGCCGATCTGCTGGCGGTCAACCCGCCGCACTCGACGGACTTCTCCATTCTGGCGAGACTGGCCAATCTCGGCATCGCGGCAGGCAAACCCTTTGATGCGCAACGCTTCTCGGCCGATCAGCGCGCCGAGATCGAAGCCGGTAAGCAGGATGCGCTGGCTGCCATCGCCTCGGCGGCGACCACCCTCGGCAACATCGTCGACGGATGGATGACCCTGACCGAGGGCATGGGCGTCTACGGAAACTCCTACCTGCGTCGGGCGGTGGTCACGCTGGTGGGGCTGGGGGCCAACCCGCCCGAAGATGCCGTTTACCCGCTGCTGGTCTCCGACGCCGACGGCAGTCCGCTGTCCGGCGAGAACGACTACGTCCTCCACTTCGATGCCGACAATCCGCCTCCGGTCGACGCGTTCTGGTCGGTCACCATGTACGACGGCGAGGGCTACCAGGTGGCCAACGAAATCAACCGGTTCGCCATCGGCGACCGCGACGCCCTGCAGTACAACGCCGACGGGTCTCTGGATTTGTACCTGCAGCACACGAACCCCGGCGCGCACCGGGAAGCCAACTGGCTGCCCGCCCCGCGGGGTCCGTTGGGGGTGACGATGCGGCTGTATGCGCCCCACCGCGAAGTCATCGACGGTAGATGGCATCCGCCGCCGGTTCGGCGGGCATAGCCCACCCGCATCCCCTGGTGGTGTCGCACCCGTATGCGAACATATGTTCGTGCGGTTTGATGCGTCGATCCTGCACGCGGACCTGGACTCGTTCTATGCCTCCGTCGAACAGCGCGACGACCCGACGTTGCGGGGTCGCCCGGTGATCGTGGGCGGCGGCGTCGTGCTGGCCGCCAGCTACGAGGCCAAGGCCTACGGTGTGCGGACCGCGATGGGTGGGGCGCTGGCGCGGCGGCTGTGCCCACACGCCGTCGTCGTCCCGCCCCGGATGGCGGCCTACACGCGCGCCAGCGGCGCCGTGTTCGAGGTCTTCCGCGACTGCACCCCGATCGTGGAGCCGCTCTCGGTGGACGAGGCGTTTCTCGACGTCGGCGGGCTCGGCCGGCTCTCCGGAACGCCGGTGCACATCGCCGAGCGCCTGCGCGCCGACGTGCGCGAGCGCGTCGGGCTGCCGATCACCGTCGGGGTGGCACGCACGAAATTCCTCGCCAAGGTCGCCAGCCAGGAGGCCAAGCCCGACGGCCTGTTGCTGGTGCCGCCGGACCGCGAGCTGGAATTCCTGCACCCGCTGCCGGTACGCCGCTTGTGGGGGGTCGGCGCCAAGACCACCGCCACGCTGCACACGCTGGGCATCCATACCGTCGCCGAAGTCGCCGAGCTCAGCGAGTCGACGCTGCAATCGCTTGTCGGAAAGGCGATGGGCCGCCAACTGTTCGCGCTGTCCCGCAACATCGACCGCCGGCGGGTGGCCACCGGTGCGCGCCGCCGGTCCATCGGCGCGCAGCGGGCGCTCGGCCGCGCGGGAAACACCATGTCGCCCAGCGAGATCGACGCGGTTGTAGTCAACCTGATCGACCGGATCACCGGCCGGATGCGCGCCGCCGGGCGCACCGGCCGCACGGTGGTACTGCGGCTGCGGTTCGACGACTTCGGCAGGGCGAGCCGGTCACGCACGCTGCCGTGGGCCACGTCGTCGACGCGGCCCGTCCTGGCCGCCGCGCGCCAGCTGGTCGCTTCGGCCGCGCCGTTGATCGCCGAGCGCGGGCTGACCCTGATCGGCTTCGCGGTCTCGGGCATCGACCGCGGCGGCGCTCAGCAGTTGCTGCTGCCGTTCGGTGGGGAATCACCGGACATGGACGCCGCCATCGACCGGGTTCGCCGTCGCTACGGGAGGTCCGCCCTCACGCCCGCGGTGTTGCTCGGCCGCGACGCGGGACTGGAGATGCCGCACCTACCCGACTGATGCCGTCCACTCCAGCAGCTTCTCGACCGGCCACGTGTTGACGATCCGGTCGACTGGGACGGCGGCGTCGACGGCGCGCTGGGCGCCGTAGCCGAGGAAGTCGAGCTGCCCCGGCGCATGCGCATCGGTGTCGATGCTGAAGACACAACCGATCTGCAGCGCCAGGTTCAGCAGCCGCGTCGGCGGGTCGCGGCGCTCGGGGCGCGAGTTGATCTCCACGGCGGTGCCGTGGTCGCGGCAGGCGGTGAACACGGCCTCGGCGTCGAACTTCGACTCGGGTCGGATCCCCCGATTCCCCGAGACCAGACGACCGGTGCAATGCCCGAGCACGTCGGCGTGGGGATCGGACACGGCGCGCACCATGCGGCGGGTCATCGCCGCTGCATCCATCGACAACTTCGAATGGACGCTGGCCACCACGACGTCGAGGCGCTCCAGCAGCTCGGGCTCCTGGTCCAGGCTGCCGTCCTCGAGGATGTCCACCTCGATGCCGGTGAGGATGCGCATCGGGGCGAACCGCTCCCGCAGCCCCTCGATCGCGTCGAGCTGCTGGCGTAACCGGTCCGGGGAAAGGCCGTGCGCGATCGTCAGCCGCGGCGAGTGATCGGTCAGCGCGCAGTACTCATGGCCCAACGTCGCCGCGGTGGCCATCATCTCCTCGATCGGTGCGGACCCGTCCGACCAGTCGGAGTGCAGATGCAAGTCCCCGCGGAGCGCGGCACGGATGTCACCGCCTCCGAGATCCTCGGCGGCCGAACGCAATTCGACCAGCAGGTCGGGCTCGCGGCCGGACCAGGCCTGGTCGATGACCTTGGCGGTCTTCGGGCCGATGCCGGGCAACTTTTGCCAGCTGTTGGCCTGACCGTGCCGTTCCCGCGTGGCGTCGTCGAGCCCCTCGATGACGTCGGCGGCGTTGCGGTAGGCCATCACGCGCCGCGGGTCGTGGCGGCTGCGGTCCTTGTAGTAGGCGATCTGGCGAAGCGCTGCTGCCGGGTCCATGACTCAAGTCTGCCTAAGCGGTCACCGCTGGACGAACCATGTGGATCACAACAGCTGCCCGGCGATGAACCCCGCGAGGATCACCCCGAAGCCGCCGATCTCGCCGGCGATGAGCAAGGCCATCCCCACCGCGGTGCCGCGATCGGCATGCTCGAACTGGTTGACGGTGTCGCGCCGGGCGCCGTGCGCTACGTAGCTCACGATGGCGGCGACGAAGAAGAAGACGACGACGCTCGCGGCCGTCAGATTGACCCACGCCGGCCAGGCGCTGAGCTCGACGAAGACGGCGATCAGCAGGGTCGCGAACGAGTACAGCAGCGCCGCCCGGTGCGCGATGTCCACGTACGGGTGCGCGCGATGGTCCTCGGCCGCCATGATCTGCCGGTACTTCCAGACGCCGAGGACGAGCGCGAGCAGAAAGATCAGCCCGGCCGCCAGCAGCGTGAGCTTGGTGTCGATTCCGAGCGCACTGGCCATCGTCTTCAGCTTCCCGTAACGGAGCCCGGCTAACGTCGATTCCATGCGATTCGCCTTCAAGACTTCACCACAGAACACCACCTGGACAGACATGCTGGCCGTCTGGCGGGCGGCCGACGACATCGACGTCTACGAGTCGGGCTGGACGTTCGACCATTTCTATCCGATCTTCTCCGACAGCAGCGGGCCGTGCCTGGAGGGCTGGACGACGCTGACGGCGCTGGCTCAGGCCACCCGGCGGCTGCGGCTGGGCACGCTCGTGACCGGAATCCACTACCGCCACCCGGCCGTGCTGGCCAACATGGCCGCGGCGCTCGACATCATCTCGGGCGGGCGCCTGGAGCTCGGGATCGGCGCGGGCTGGAACGAGGAGGAATCGGGCGCGTACGGCATCGAGCTGGGTAGCATTCGCGAACGCTTCGACCGGTTCGAGGAAGCGTGTCAGGTGCTGATCAGCCTGCTGAGCCAGGAGGCCACCGACTTCGACGGCAAGTACTACCAACTCAAGGGCGCTCGCAACGAGCCCAAGGGCCCGCAGCGGCCGCACCCGCCGATCTGCATCGGCGGCAGCGGGGAGAAACGGACCCTGCCGATCACCGCGCGTTACGCGCAGCACTGGAACTTCGCCGGCGGTACTCCCGAGGACTTCGCGCGTAAGCGCGACGTGCTGGCAGCGCGGTGCGCCGACATCGGGCGCGACCCGAAGGAGATCACCCTCTCGGCGCACCTCGGCCTGGGACCGGACCGCAACTACGGGCAGGTCATCGAGACGGCCGCCGGGCTGGCCGCCGAGGGGCTGGACTTGGGCATCGTCTACATCGCCCCGCCGCACCACCCCGCAGTCCTGGAACCGTTGGCCGAGGCGATCCGGGACTCGGGGCTCTGGGGCGGCGCTGCGGCGTGAACCTGCCTGGCGCTTCGGTCAGAAGCTCATAGGTTCCGGTTAGTCGTGGGGGCGGGCGCGACGAGAGCAACAGGGCCGCGGTGCACGATGGGGTCTCGACGTCCGGCCCGCTGCTCATACCTCGGCGAGGCGGGCGCAGATTGCAAAGCGCCGCGGCCGCGTTGCGCAGCGCGTCGGCAAATGCAGCAAACCCGCCGCCCATTCCGGGTTCGCCGCGCAGGCGGCCTACACCCCGAAGAGCAGTATTTCCTCGGCGGTCACCAAGCGTTCGTGCTTAGCGGGAAATTCGCGGCTTTTCACCGGATGACGAAGCCATGACCAGGCTTTTCGCCCCACCCGCGACCGAGGTACTGGGTTGATATGCACACTAACCACTCCTGCGATCGGTCCGTTCAACCGAAGGCTCCCCCTAGCCCGTGTGTGGCGGAGCCCACAGCGATCCATTAGACACCTGCGCTCTGGCAAACTGTGGCAGACGCGCCGAACAAATTACCGCGTGTTTCTGGTGTGACTGGAGTGACTACTGAAGCGGAACGGCGGTCGGCTTGACCGGCGCCGGGAGCGCGGTGGCGCCCATCAGATACCGGTCCACGGCCGCCGCCGCAGCCCTGCCCTCAGCTATCGCCCAGACGATCAATGACTGGCCCCGACCTATGTCCCCGGCAACGAACACCCCGTCGACCGACGCGTCGAAGTCGGAACCGCGGGCGACGTTGCCGCGCTCGGTGAACTTGACACCGAGGTCGGTGAGCAGGCCCTCCTTCTCCGGCCCGACGAATCCCATCGCCAGCAAAACCAAGTCGGCCTCGAGCTCGAAGTCCGAGCCGTCGACCTTGACGAACTTCCCGTCCTGCATCATCACCTCGTGCGCCCGGAGCGCGGTGACGTGCCCGTCCTTGCCGATGAACTCCTCGGTGTTGACGGAGAACACCCGCTCGCCGCCCTCTTCGTGCGCCGACGACACGCGATACATCAGCGGGTAGGTCGGCCAGGGCGTGGACGGCGCACGCACGTCCGGCGGCCGCGGCATGATCTCGAACTGGTGCACGGAGGCCGCGCCCTGCCGGTGCACGGTGCCCAGGCAGTCGGCGCCGGTGTCGCCGCCGCCGATGATCACCACCTTCTTGCCCCTGGCGGTCAGCGGCGGCTGGCCGTGCTCGTCGACGACGGCCGGGTCGAGTTCGCCCAAGGCTTGCCGGTTGCCCCACGGCAGGAACTCCATCGCCTGGTGGATGCCGTCCAGGTCGCGGCCGGGGATGGGCAGATCACGCCATGCGGTGGCCCCGCCGGCCAGAACGATCGCGTCGAAGTCCTCGCGCAACTGGTCGGCGGTGATGTCCACCCCGACGTCCACCCCGGCGCGGAACTCGGTGCCCTCGGCCCGCATCTGGTCCAGGCGCCGGTCGAGGACCCGCTTTTCCATCTTGAATTCCGGGATGCCGTAGCGCAGCAAGCCGCCGATGCGGTCCGCGCGCTCGAACACCGTGACCCGGTGACCGGCGCGGGTCAGCTGCTGAGCGGCGGCCAGACCCGCCGGGCCGGAACCCACCACCGCCACCGTCTTTCCGGTCATCGTGTCCGGCGGCAGCGGCACCACGAAGCCGTCGTCGAAGGCGTGCTCGATGATCTCCAGCTCGATCTGCTTGATGGTCACCGGATCCTGGTTGATGCCCAGCACGCAGGCCGGCTCGCACGGCGCCGGACACAACCGTCCGGTGAAGTCCGGAAAGTTGTTGGTGGCGTGCAGGCGTTCGATCGCGTCGCGCCAATTTCCCCTGCGCGCCAGGTCGTTCCATTCGGGGATCAGGTTACCCAGCGGGCAGCCGTTGTGGCAGAACGGGATGCCGCAGTCCATGCAGCGGGTGGCCTGCTCTCGCAAGGTCTCGTCGTCGAAGTCCTCGTAGACCTCGTGCCAGTCACGGAGGCGCAACGGGACAGGCCGGCGCTGCGGCAATTCCCGATGCGTGTATTTCAGGAAGCCGGTCGGATCAGCCATGCGCGGCCGCCATGATCGCCTTGTCGACATCGGCGCCGTCACGCTCGGCTTCGGCGATCGCCTGAAGCACCCGCTTGTAGTCACGCGGCATCACCTTGGCGAAATGCCGCAGTTGCCCGTGCCAGTCGGCCAGCACCCGCTGGCCTACGGCGGAATCGGTCGCGTCAACGTGGGCCTGGATCATGCCGTGCAGCCATTCTGCGTCGTCTTCATCGAGGGTCTCTAGCTCAACCATTTCGGTGTTCAGGTTCGTCGGCAATTCGCCATCCGGGTCGTAGACGTAGGCGACTCCGCCCGACATGCCGGCCGCGAAGTTGCGGCCGGTGTGACCGAGGATGACCACCCTGCCGCCCGTCATGTATTCGCAACCGTGGTCACCGACGCCCTCCACCACGGCATGGGCGCCCGAGTTGCGAACCGCGAAGCGTTCACCCACCACGCCGCGCAGGAAGGCCTCACCACTGGTGGCACCGAACAGGATCACGTTGCCGCCGATGATGTTGTCCTCGGCGACATAATCCGGTGGCGCGCTGTCCGACGGCCGCACCACGATCCGGCCACCGGACAGGCCCTTGCCGACGTAGTCGTTGGCGTCGCCGTAGACGCGCAGGGTGATCCCGCGCGGGACGAAGGCGCCGAAGCTGTTGCCCGCCGACCCTTCGAAGGTGATGTCGATGGTTCCGTCCGGCAGACCCTGGCCACCATAGGCTTTGGTCAACTCGTGGCCGAGCATGGTGCCCACCGTGCGATTGACGTTGCTGATGGTGGTGGAGAAGCGGACCGGCTTGCCGGAATCCAGCGCTTCGCGGCTCATCACGATCAACTGCTGGTCGAGAGCCTTGTCCAGCCCGTGATCCTGCCGCGAGCTGCAGTACAGGTCCTGGTTCATGAACGCCGACTCGGGCTCGTGCAGCACCGGGGTCAGGTCCAGCTTGTGCGCCTTCCAGTGCGCCCGCGCCAGCGTGGTGTCCAGCGCACCCACCTGGCCCACCGCCTCGTTGAGCGTCCGGAACCCCAGCTGCGCCATGTATTCCCGGACCTCTTCCGCGATGAACATGAAGAAGTTCTCGACGAACTCGGGCTTCCCGGTGAACCGCTCCCGCAGCAGCGGGTTCTGGGTGGCGACCCCCACGGGGCAGGTGTCCAGGTGGCATACCCGCATCATGATGCAGCCGGCCACCACCAGCGGCGCGGTGGCGAAGCCGAATTCCTCGGCCCCGAGCAGCGCGGCGATCATCACGTCGCGGCCGGTCTTCAGCTGGCCGTCCACCTGGACCACGATCCTGTCGCGTAATCCGTTCAGTAGCAGCGTTTGTTGGGTTTCGGCCAGGCCCAGCTCCCACGGCGCCCCCGCGTGCTTCATCGACGTCAGGGGCGTGGCGCCGGTGCCGCCGTCGTGGCCCGAGATCAGCACCACGTCGGCGTGCGCCTTGGACACGCCCGCGGCCACGGTGCCGACGCCGTTCTCGGAGACGAGCTTGACGTGCACCCGCGCGGCGGGGTTGGCGTTCTTCAGGTCGTGGATCAGCTGCGCCAGATCCTCGATGGAGTAGATGTCGTGGTGCGGCGGCGGAGAGATCAGCCCCACTCCGGGCGTGGAGTGCCGGACCCTGGCGACCCACGGGTAGACCTTGTGCCCCGGGAGCTGGCCTCCCTCACCGGGCTTCGCCCCCTGCGCCATCTTGATCTGGATGTCGGTGCAGTTCGTCAGGTAGTGCGAGGTGACCCCGAACCGGGCGGAGGCGACCTGCTTGATCGAGCTACGGCGCCAGTCGCCGTTGGGATCGCGGTCGAAGCGCTTGACGTCCTCGCCGCCCTCGCCGCTGTTGGAACGCGCGCCCAACCGGTTCATGGCGATCGCGAGCGTCTCGTGCGCCTCGGCGGAGATCGATCCGTAGCTCATCGCCCCCGTCGAGAAGCGCTTGACGATCTCGCTGGCCGGCTCGACCTCGTCGAGCGGCACCGGAGGACGCACGCCCCCGCGGAACTTGAGCAGCCCGCGCAACGACGCCATCCGCTCGCTCTGGTCGTCGACCAGCCGGGTGTACTCCTTGAAGATGTTGTACTGGCCGGTGCGGGTGGAATGCTGCAGCCGGAACACCGTTTCGGGGTTGAACAGGTGGTACTCGCCCTCGCGACGCCACTGATAGTCCCCGCCCACCTCGAGTTCGCGGTGCGCGCGCTCGTCGCGCCGGTCCAGATAAGCCAGCCCGTGGCGGGTCGCGACGTCTGCGGCGATGTCATCCAGCGTGATCCCCCCGATGGGGCAGCTGAGCCCGGTGAAGTACTCGGCGAGCACGTCCTCGGAGATGCCGACCGCCTGGAACAGTTGCGCACCGGTGTAGGAGGCCACCGTCGAGATGCCCATCTTGGACATCACTTTCAGCACACCCTTGCCGGCCGCCTTGACGTAGTTGTTCAGTGCCGCGTTGCGGTCCAGGCCGTCGAAGAAACCCCGATCGAGCATGTCCTCGATCGACTCGAACGCCAGGTAGGGGTTGATCGCCGCCGCTCCGAAGCCGACCAGCGCCGCCATGTGGTGCACTTCGCGGGCGTCGCCGGTCTCGACTACCAGGCCAACCTGGGTGCGGGTGCGGTCACGCACCAGGTGGTGGTGCACGCCCGCCACCGCGAGCAGCGACGGGATCGGCGCCATCTCCTCGTTCGATTCGCGGTCGGACAGGATGATCACCCGCGCGCCGTCGGCGATCGCCGCAGACACCTGCGCGCGGACGTCCTCCAGGGCGGTGGCCAGGCCCGCGCCCCCCTCCGCCACCGGATACAAGCAGCGAATCACCTTGGAGCGCATGCCATGCGGACGCCCGTCAACCTCATCGTCGGGTTTGAGGTTGACCAGTTTGGCCAGCTCGTGATTACGCAGGATCGGCTGCGGCAGCATGATCTGGTGACACGAGTGCTCGTCGGGGCTGAGCAGGTCGCGCTCCCCGCCCGTGGTGCCCAGCAGGCTGGTCACCACCTCCTCGCGGATGGCGTCCAGCGGCGGGTTGGTCACCTGCGCGAAGAGCTGCTGGAAGTAGTCGTACAGCATCCGAGGGCGCTGGGAGAGCACCGCGACGGGGGTGTCGGTGCCCATCGAGCCAATCGGCTCGGCACCGGTGCGCACCATCGGCGCGACCAACAGGTTGAGTTCCTCGTAGGTGTAACCGAATGTCAACTGCCGCTTGACAAGTCGATCGTGGGGCATCCGCGAGTAGTCGCCCTGTGGCAACTTGTCGAGCGGGACCAGCCCTTTGTTGAGCCACTCCTGGTAGGGATGCTCGGCGGCCAGCTCGGCCTTGATCTCCTCGTCGGCGACGATGCGGCCCTGCGTGGTGTCGACCAGGAACATCCGGCCGGGCTGCAGCCGCATCCGGTGGACCACCGTGGCGGGGTCGAGATCGAGCACGCCGGCCTCCGAAGCCATCACCACCAAGCCGTCCTCGGTGACCCAGATCCGCGAGGGGCGCAAGCCGTTTCGGTCGAGCACCGCACCGACGATGGTGCCGTCGGTAAAGGTGATCGACGCCGGCCCGTCCCACGGCTCCATCAACGACGAGTGGTACTGGTAGAAAGCCCGCCGAGCCGGGTCCATCGAACCGTTGCGCTCCCACGCCTCGGGGATCATCATCAGCACGGCGTGCGCCAGGCTGCGTCCGCCCAGGTGGAGCAGTTCGAGCACCTCGTCGAAGCGCGCGGTGTCGGAGGCGCCCGGGGTGCAGATCGGGAACAACTTCTCGACGTCGGCCTCCGACCCGAACACGTCGGTCTTGATCAACGCCTCGCGGGCCCGCATCCAGTTCTCGTTGCCGGTAACGGTGTTGATCTCGCCGTTGTGGGCCACCCGGCGGAAGGGATGCGCCAAAGGCCACGACGGGAAGGTGTTGGTGGAGAACCTCGAGTGCACGATCCCCAGGGCGCTGGTGAGCCGATCGTCTTGCAGGTCAAGGTAGAACGCCTTGAGCTGCGGGGTGGTCAGCATGCCCTTGTAAACAAATGTCTGACCGGAAAGGCTTGGGAAATAGACGGTTTCGCGACCGGGGCCGTCCTGACCCGGGCCCTTGTTTCCCAGCTCGTGCTCGGCGCGCTTGCGGACGATGTAGCAGCGGCGCTCCAGCGCCATGCCGGTGGCGCCTGCCAGGAACACCTGCCGGAAGGTGGGCATCGCGTCACGCGACAGCGCGCCCAGCGACGAATCGTCCGTGGGCACGTTACGCCAGCCCAGCACCTGCAGCCCCTCGGCTTCGGCGATCTTCTCCACCGCGGCGCAGGCGGCCGCGGCGTCTTTGGACGACTGCGGCAGGAACGCCATGCCGGTGGCGTAGCTGCCCGGAGCGGGCAGTTCGAATTCGACAACCTCGCGCAGGAACGCATCGGGGACCTGGATCAGGATGCCGGCGCCGTCACCGCTGCGCGGTTCGGCACCCTGCGCGCCGCGGTGCTCGAGGTTGAGCAGCGCGGTGATCGCCTTGTCCACGATGTCGCGGCTGCGGCGGCCGTGCATGTCGACGACCATGGCTACCCCGCACGAATCGTGCTCGAACGCGGGGTTGTATAACCCGACGCGCTTGGGCGTCATATGCACCTGACCCTTCAACAGAACGTCCCAGCACCCTTCCGAGGCCGTTACGAGCGGCTCCGATGGGACGACGCCCGGCGGTTGCGGGCTAGACCCCTCGGTCTTGTCGATAGGCTGTCCCGCAGGCGGAGCGATCCGGTTAGACAATCCTCCGTGCAGCGCTGAACGGCGGCCTGGAAACAGGTCTCGACAAGTCGTAAAACGATATGACAATACCGGCCTGACATGCCAACTTCGTTAAGTCTAACCGCCGGTTGGCGGCAGCGTAAATTCGTCGGGACCACGCGCCGAGCAGGGCGTCGACGTGCTGTTTCGCGGCGCGGAGCCGGTACGCGGCGGCCCGATTCCACGGCACCGGCAACCCGGAGAAGGTGCTTGTCCGATACTGGTCGCATCAGGCGTGCGCGGTCGAACCGTGGGGCTCGTCACGTGGGTGGCCCCGCCCGGCGGCGCCACCCGCGCCGACCGATCGCCCGGACTCGAGGAGCCCATGAACGAGCGCGACGAATTCCTGCGGGACCGCGTGCGGCCCGATCGGCCGAGCGGGCCCACACGCCCGCCCGCGGCGCCTCCCGGCAATCCGCGGCCCCCGGCACCCCGGGCCGGTCCCACTCCTGCCCAGCGGCCCGTTCCGCCGCACCCGCCGGCGCCGCCGCGGTCCGCGCCGCCGCCGGCAGAGCCGGCGCGCCGCCCCGCCCCGGCGCCCGCGGTGGTCACCGCACTGGCGCCGGAGCCACCGGACCGGGGCTGGCGACGAATCCTGCGCCGAGCCACCTTCGGTCTGATCAAACTCGGCCCCTCGGCAGCCCAGCGCCAGGTGGCCGAATTCGAAGCGGCCATCCGAACCGCCCTGCACGGCAACTACAAGGTCGGCGTGCTCGGCAAGGGCGGAGTGGGAAAGACGTCGGTGGCCGCCACCGTCGGATCGCTGTTCGCCGAACTCCGCAAGCAGGACCACGTGGTGGCGATCGACGCGGACACCGCCTTCGGCCGGCTGAGCAGCCGGATCGATCCGGCGTCGACCGCCTCGTTCTGGGAGCTGACCGCAGACAAGAACCTGCGCTCGTTCGGGGATGTGGTCGGGCGCCTGGGCCGGAATTCCGCCGGCCTGTACGTGCTCGGCGGCGAACCGGCGTCCGGTCCACGGCGCGTGCTCGATTCCGCGATCTACCGCGAGGCCGCCTCGCGCCTCGACCGCCATTTCACAATCTCAGTCATCGACTGTGGCTCGACGATGGACGCACAGGTTACCCAGGAGGTGCTGCGCGATCTGGATGCGTTGATCGTGGTGTCCTCGCCGTGGGCCGACGGCGCGTCCGCCGCGGCGCGGACGATGGAGTGGCTGGCCGACCAGTCGCTCACGACACTGCTGCGGAACACCGTCGTCGTGCTCAACGACTCAGACGGCCACGCCGACAAACGCACCCGCGCGCTGCTGGCTCGCGAGTTCACAGAACACGGACAACCCGTCGTCGAGGTGCCCTTCGATCCGCACCTGCGACCGGGCGGCGTCATCGACGTCGGCCGCGAGATGGCGCCGGCCACCCGGCACAAGTTCTTGCAGGTAACGGCAACGGTCGCAGGGTTTTTCGCCTGCGCGCCCGGCCCGCACCCGAGAGCGGCGCCCCACCGGCGAACGCAGTTAGGCCCGTCCGCGGCCCGCTTGCGCCCGCCGCATCGAATTCCCGCGTGATGGCCGCGGGCGTCGGGTCCTGGGCTAAGTAGGCCGGGGCGCTCGCGCACGCGCCCCCGGGTCGGCGACCGCCTCGATCTTGCTGACCCGTCCGTCGCGGATCGTCAGCACGACGACGGCGAAGAGCCGGCGCTCGGCGAACGCCAACAGCATCGGTCCGGGTGGTGCCGACAGCCCCGCCGGGCCGCTCACCAGCGTCACCCGTGGCCCCAGGTAGCGCAGCAGGTTGGTGGCCACGGCGTGCGGCCCGTAATTGACCTGCGGCGGTGGCGCGGGGTGGGCGAGGAGCGTCCCGGCGCCCCATACCGCCGGATCGAGCACGGCGGTCAATCCGGCGATGTCACCGTTGGCGCAGGCCGTCATGAACTTCTCGGTGACCCGCTGGTGTTCGGCCGGCGTGACCGCGCTCAACTTCGGCTGCGCCGCGGCGATTTTCGTCCGCGCGCGCCGCGCCAGCTGACGGCAGGTGCCGGGCGGCCGGCCCACGGTTTCGGCGATTGCGTCGAACGGGATCCCGAACACGTCGTGCAGCACGAACGCCACTCGTTCGCCCGGGCCGAGCCTGCGCAGGACTTCCAACAGCGCGGTGCGGACCTCGTCGTCGAGGGTGATGCGGTCGGCCGGCTCGAGCCGGCCCGACGCCGGCCGATCCTCGAGATCGCCGGGGCGTTCGTAGCGAACGCGGGCCGAACCGATCTGGTCGAGGCAGAGGCGGCTCGCCACCACCGTCAACCAGCCGCGAACGTCGTCGATCACCACGCCGTCGGACCTGGCCAACCGTAAAAACGCTTCTTGCACAACGTCTTCCGCGGCCCCTACATCGCCCAGCATCTGATAGGCGAGATTCACCAGGTACGCGCGGTGGTGGTGCCACGCCGCGCCGACCCGGCCGATTGACTGCGACTGTTCCATGAACCTTCGACGATTCGCTGCGGCAGAAAGTTACGTGTTCCCGCTGTAACTTTCCCATCCGGTGATTCGTCCTTTCTGACAGCGGTCCGAGAACACGCCGAAGGAGGGCACGCATGACGACCGCCGGGGCCCGGGTGTACGCGGTCACCCGCACACCACACTTCCGACTCCCGGGGGGCCCCAGACGTTAGACAAGCCCGCTCTCGTCACGCACGACGTGGGAAAGGTTCCCGGGCGGCGCGAGGTGTTCACAGGAAGGCAGTTGAGGAGGCCGCTATGTCCGAAACCCGTCCGCCGCGTTTTTTGCGGCCGATGAACAAGCTGATGATGGCCGTGCAGCGACTCGGGATCCCCATCGGGCCCGCCATGGTGTTGACCGTGCCGGGACGCAAGTCCGGGCGGCTTCGTAGCACCCCGATGACGCCGTTCAAGTTCCGTGGCGGGCTGTACGTCGTCGCGGGCTACCCGGGTGCCGACTGGGCGGCGAACGCCCGGGCCGCCGGCGCCGGCACGCTGACTCGCGGCCGCCGGTCGCGACAGGTGCGGATCGTCGAATTGAGCGCCACGGAGGCCCGCCCGGTGCTGCGCGCATTTCCCCGCGAAGTGCCGGTCGGCGTGGCGTTCGCGAAGCGGTCCGGGATGGTCCGCGAGGGCACTCCCGACGAGTTCGAGGCGCTGGCAGGCCGCATCAGTGTCTTCCGGTTCGAGTCCGCATAACGAAACAGCGCGAGAGGTTGGGCGACCTCTCGCGCTGTTCACGTCGACCGGAGTCGCCGACCGCGTCCCGAAGACGGAGGAGGCGGCGCATCCGGCTCGTCCTCGCCGGTGGCCGCAGACCCCTCGAAGCAGCGGCCCGGCCCGGCGGGTTAAGCCGATCTAGCCGCGTGGCGTACCGGGAAACCATTGCGCTCGGCCAGGGATCGCAGTTGGCGCAGCGCGAACGTGCGTCCGCGCCCGGACTCGGGGATCACCACACCTGCCCATAGTCCCTCCGCGCCCGCCGATTCGACGGCGTCACGCGCGCACGGCCACCGCCGCGGGCACGCCCGGCACAGAGCCTTCGCCTCGTCGTCCGGCGCCTCCGTCCAGCGGTCGGGGTCCTGTGTGCACGCGCCCAGCGGGGGGTATTGCAGAGCAGTTGCGGTCATGTTCGCCAGTTCCTCCACAAAGTGTTGCAGTGCTGCACCCTACTGCTGCGTAGCATATCGCGCTAACCGTTTCATCGCAACGGTTAGCGCGATAGTATTATGGCTGCTTGCCGTTTCGGTGCTCTAATTCGGGGCGCCGCTTGTCGGGCCAACCGCCGCACCGCCCGAGGTATTTCATCGGCCGCAGACGTATCTCCGCAGGAAGATGACAAATTCACGGCGGGTAGGCCGTTGCGGCTGCCCGCCCGCACCTAACCGTAGCGAGGGTCAGGTTCGCTCGGCGGCTCCACCCGGCAATGACGCGGACTTGTGATCACTAACCGTAGCGAAGCGATAGCACCGCACCGGTGCAACGGTTAGACTCGCATCAGCGCGGGCATTGCCGTTCCACCGTCCGCACCACGCCCAAGTGAGGTAGCGCCGAGATGACCAGTGCCGAGCGGACTGCGCAGCCGGCGCTGCTGGTACACGCCGGCAAGACCTCACATTCGATCGAGCCCGGGCGCGGTGCTGTCACCATCGGGCGGGAGCCTCAGGCCGGCGTACAGATCGACGAGCTGCACATCTCCCAGGAGCACCTGCGGGCGGAACCCGCCGACGGCCAATGGCGCATCGTCGACAGCAGCCCCGACGGCATGTTCGTCGACGGATTGCGCAAGACGTCGGTGACGGTCACCGACAAAACCATCGTCCGATTCGGTGACCCGACGGCCGGCACGGCCCTGACGTTCGAGGTCGTCAAGCCCTCGCACACCGCGAGCGGATCGGGCGACCACGAGGCCGACCCGCGGTCCGGTGAGCCGGATCCCGGCATGGTCCGCGCCGGGGCAGCCGCCGCCGCCCGCCGCCGCGAGCTGGACATCAGCCAGCGCAGTCTTGCGGCCGAGGGGATCATCAACGCGGGCGCGCTCATCGCGTTCGAGAAGGGACGCAGTTGGCCGCGTCAGCGAACCCGGGCCAAGCTCGAGGAGGTGCTGCGCTGGCCCGCCGGGACCATCGCGCGGATCCGCCGCGGAGAGCAGGTCGTCGGCGCCGTGTCGGCGAACGCCCCAGCGCCTGAGGGCGCTTTAGTCACCACCCGAGCGCCCGAAACCCCGGGACCCGACGGCCCCGCCTCCCTGATCGCGCAGGCCGTCACCGCCGCCGTGGACGGCTGCCGGCTGGCGATCGCCGCGCTGCCTGCGGTCGACGATCCCGATTTCACCGAACGCGCCGCGCCCATACTCGCCGACCTGCGCCAACTCGAGGCGATAGCCGTACGTGCGACTCGCATCAGCCGGATCACGCCGGAACTGATCAAGGCATTGAGCGCGGTCCGCCGCCATCACGACGAATTGATGATGGTCGGCGCTACTGCCCCCCGCGCCCCGCTGGCCCAGCGCCTGTATGCGGCGCGGCACCGGGCCAACCTGTCGACTTCCGAAACCGCCCAGGCGGCCGGTTTGCCCGAGGACCTTATCGTTCGCGCAGAGAGGGACGACCCGCTGCCGACCGATGTCACCGACGCGATCGAAGCCCTGATCCGCCAAATCAGCTGACGTGTGGGGGACGACAAAAAGGCGTGACATGCCAAAGCCATTGCGAGTACAAAGTTAGGCATGCTGGTGAGCGCCGATCGATTCCGCCCGGTCGGTTTGCTGTGACACCTGCAATTCGGCGGAGCAACCCGCGGGACGACCCGACGAACCTTGTGTGCGAGCCTTTGTGGCACCAATTCGTCGGCATGGCTTCGGATCTGCCGATCCAAGAGCATTCGGCGGCGAAAGCTGATGACTGATCGTCTTGCCGACTTGTTCGAAGCCGCCGTCGGCATGCTGTCCACGTCCGAGGCGCGGTCACTGGACCTCTTCGAGGAGATCACCGACTACGACGAGTCGGCCTGCGATGCGTGGATCGGCCGCATCCGCTGTGGGGACACGGACCGCGTGACGATGTTCCGGGCGTGGTACTCGCGGCGCAACTTCGGGCAGTTGGCCGGCTCGGCCCGGATCTCCGTGGGTGACCTGGACGCCCGGGTACCGATCGGCGGCAGCTACGGCGACATCACCTACCCGATCACCTCGTCGCTGGCCGTCACCATGGGATTCGCCGCAAGCGAAGCGGCGCAGGGCAACTTCGCCGATGCGATGGAGGCGATCCACACCGCCAATACCGCCGGGGTCGAGCACCTGGCGGCTTGGCTCAAGGCCGTCGTCTACGGCGCGGCAGAACGCTGGACCGACGTCATCGACGAGGTGAAGGGCGCCGCCAAATGGCCGGACAAGTTCCTGGCCGCCGCAGCGGGGGTCGCGCATGGCGTCGCCGCCGCGAACCTCGGCCTGTTCACCGAGGCCGAACGCCGACTCACCGAGACCAACGACTCGCCGGCGGGCGAGGCGTGCGCGCGGACGATCGCGTGGTATTTGGCGATGGCTCGTCGCGGCCAGGGCAACGAAGATTCCGCGGTGGCGCTGCTGGAATGGCTACAGACGACCCATCCGGAGCCCAAAGTTGTTGCCGCTCTGAGGGATCCCACGTACCGCCTGATCCCGACCACCGCAGAGCAGATCGCCGCGCGCGCCGACCCATGGGATCCAGCAAGTGTGGTGGCCGACAACTCGGCGAGGGAGGCAATGCTGGCCCGGGCGCAGGCCGAACTCGACCGACAGATCGGCCTCACTCGTGTGAAAATCCAGATCGAACGGTATCGCGCCGCGACGATGATGGCCAAAGTGCGTGCCGCCAAGGGCCTGAAGGTGACGCAGCCCAGCAGGCACATGATCTTCACCGGTCCACCAGGTACCGGAAAGACGACCATCGCGCGCGTTGTGGCCGACATCCTGGCCGGGTTGGGCGTCACCGCCGAGCCGAAATTGGTTGAGGCCTCCCGTAAGGATTTCGTCGCCGAGTACGAGGGCCAGTCGAGCGTCAAGACCGCCGGGACGATCGACCGTGCCCTCGGGGGGGTCCTGCTGATCGACGAAGCTTACGCACTCGTGCAGGACCGCGACGGACGCGCCGACCCCTTCGGTCAAGAGGCCCTGGACACCCTGCTAGCGCGGATGGAGAACGACCGCGACCGCCTGGTCGTGATCATCGCGGGCTACGGCTCCGACATCGACCGACTACTGGAGACCAACGAGGGTCTGCGGTCGCGCTTCGCCACCCGCATCGAATTCGGAACTTATTCGCCCGAAGAATTGCTCGATATTGCCAGACTGATTGCCGCTGAACATGATTCCGCACTCACACCCGATGCGGCCGACCGCCTGCTCGCCGCGGCCAAGCAGCTGGATCAGCTCACGCTGCGGGGGCGTCCCGCCCTCGATGTCGCCGGAAACGGCCGCTACGCGCGGCAGCTAATCGAGTCCGGCGAACAATGTCGCGACATGCGGCTGGCGCAGAGCCCCGACGTCGAGGATCTCGACGCGGACAGGCTGCGCGAGATCAACGGCGCGGACATCGCAGAGGCGATTGCCTCGGTGCACGCGCACCTAGACATGAGAGAGTGAGACATGGGCTTTCGTCTGACCACCAAGGTTCAGGTCAGCGGCTCGCGCTTTCTGCTTCGCCGACTCGAGGACGCCATCGTGCGGCGAGACACGCGCATGCTCGACGATCCGCTGCAGTTCTACAGCCGATCGGTGGCCCTAGGGGCCGCTGTCGCGGTCTTGATCACCGCCAGCGCCCTGGCGCTGGCCTACTTTCGGCCACAGGGCAAGCCGGGCGCCAGCCTCTTGCTCAGCGACCGTGACACCAATCAGCTCTACGTCGTCCTGGCGGGGAAACTGCATCCCGTCTACAACCTGACGTCCGCGCGACTGGTGCTCGGCAATCCGGCGACGCCGGCAGTCGTGAACTCCAGCGCACTGGGCGGCTTCTCGATGGGCCAGACCATCGGAATACCCGGCGCGCCGTATGCCACGCCCGTTTCGTCGGACGCCTCGTCGGTCTGGGCGCTTTGTGACACCGTCCCCAACGCCGAGAGTGGCGATCCCGCCGTGCGGACGACGGTGCTGGCGATGCCGTTGACCATCGACACCTCGATCGATCCGGTCCACCCGACCGAGGCGCTGCTGGCTTCCTACGAGGGAAGCACCTGGATCGTCACCCAGAAGGGGCGCCACGCGATCGACCTCGCTGACCGCGCGCTGACATCGGCGGTCGGAATACCCCGCGCGGCCAAACCGGCGCCGATCTCCGAGGGCCTGCTGAACGCATTGCCCGACCTCGGCCCATGGCAGCTGGGGCCGATACCGGACGCGGGTTCTCCCAACACACTTGGGCTCGACCCCGACCTCGTGATCGGCTCTGTGTTTGACGTCTCCACCGCCAAGGGCCCGCAGCACTACGTCGTGCTGACCGACGGTGTCGCGCCGGTGAATACCACCACCGCCGCCGCATTGCGCGCGACCCAGTCGCATGGGCTGGTGGCACCTCCCACGTTGGCGCTCAGTGTTGTTGTGCGACTACCGGAAAGGGCCTACGCGTCGCAGCTGCCCAACGAACCGCTCAAGATCTTGGGTCGCTCCGACGAGCCGACGCTGTGCTGGACCTGGGAACGCCAGGCCGGCGAGCAGAAGCCGAGGACGATGGTGCTCGCCGGGCGGCACCTGCCGATACCGCCATCCGTTGTGAACAACGGGATCGCACAAATTCACGGTGCCGCAACTTTGTACCTCGATGGCGGCAAGTTTGTGGCGCTGCAGTCGCCGGACGCCCGGTACGGTGAGTCGCTGTACTACGTCAGCCCGCAGGGCGTCCGGTACGGGGTGCCGAACACCCAAGCCGCCGAGGCGCTGGGATTGACCTCGCCGAAAACCGCGCCCTGGCAGGTCATTCGGCTGCTGGTGGACGGGCCGGTGTTGTCCCGGGACGCTGCGCTCTTGGAGCACGACACGCTGCCCGTCGATCCGAGCCCCCGGAAGGTACCCGCCGGGTCCACCGGAGCGCACGCGTGACCACCAAGAAGTTCACTCCGACCGTCAGCCGAGGACCGGGGCTCACCCCGGGCGAGATCAAGCTGACGCCACCCCAGGACCTGGGGACCGAAGTCCCCCCGTCGGCCGTGCAGAAGATCTTGCCGTACGTGATGGGCGGTGCACTGCTCGGGATGATCGGGGTTATCATCGCCGGCGGCAAGCAGCTCTCGCCGTACATGCTATTGGTCCCGCTGCTGATGGTCGTCATGGTCGTGGCCGTACTGGCCGTCGGGGCGGGCGGCGGCAAGAAGGTGACCGAAATCAATGCCGAACGCAGAGAGTATCTGCGCTATCTCGCCGGACTGCGGGGCCGGGTCACCTCTTCGGCGACAGCGCAGGTCGCCTACTTCGGTTACCACGCGCCCCATCCGGACGACCTGCTGTCGATCGTCGGCACCCAGAGGCAGTGGTCGCGACCGTCCAGCGCCGATTTCTATGCGGCCGCGCGAGTCGGCGTTGGGGACCAGCCGGCTGTGGTCAGGCTCCTGGAGCCCGCCGTCGGGGGCGAACCGCCGGTGGGCTCCGCGGGACCGCGGCCGCTCCCGGAGCCGGTGAGCCACATGTGGGCCATCAAATTCGTGCGCACCTACGAGGTGGTGCACGATTGCCCGAAGCTGGTGCAGCTGCGCACGTTTCCCTCGATCGCGGTCGGGGGCGACCGGGCGCGCGCCATCGGCCTGCTGACGGCAATGGTCTGCCACCTCGCGGTCTTCCACCCGCCAGAAGTGCTGCAGATCCGGGTCCTGACGGAGGACCCTGATCACCCCGAGTGGTCCTGGCTGAAGTGGCTCCCGCACGTTCGGCACCCGACGGAAAGCGATGCCGCCGGACCGATCCGGATGATCGTCACCCGGCCCGACGCCCTCGCCGATCTGGCCACTCGTGGACCGCACACCTCCGACTCGCTCCCGGATGGCCCGCATGTCGTCGTGCTGGATTTGACCGGCGGCAAAGCCGGGTTCCCCCCTGACGGCCGGGCCGGTGTCACGGTGATCACGCTCGGCAACCATCGCGGATCGGCCTACCGCATCCGGCTGGCCGGCGACGGCAGCGCGGATGACAGGCTGCCGGGCCAGTCGTACCGTCCGTTGGCGTCGGTCGCCGATTGCGTGCGCCCGCAAGCCGCCGGCCGGATCGCGAGGAAGCTCGCCGGGTGGTCGACTATGGGCGCGATGCTCGCCCGGAGGTCGCGGCCGCGGATGCGTCCGGCCATCGAATGGCATCGGCTGGTTGGTGCCCGGACCGTCGAGGAGGTGACCGCGGCGCGGTGGCGGATGTATACCGACACCGACCGCGACCGGCTGAGGATCCCGTTCGGTCGCGAGCTCAAGACCGGCAACACCATATGCCTGGACCTCAAGGAGGCGGCGGAGTCCGGTGTGGGCCCGCACGGCATGCTCATCGGCGCGGCGGGCTCGGGCAAGTCTGAGTTCTTGGGCACCCTGATCCTGTCGCTGGCCGCAATGACCCATCCCGACCAGCTCAACCTGCTCCTGATCGATTTCCGCGACGGCTCGACGTTCTCGGGCATGGAAAAGCTTCCGCACACGGCGGCCGTCATCAACATGGCCGGGGACGCCGACCTCGTCGGTCGGCTGCAAGAGGTGCTCGACGGCGAGTTGGATCGCCGGCAGATGATGTTGCGGCGGGCCGCTACGCTGCTGGGCGCTGCCGGTCCGCTCTCCGGGGTCGCCGACTATGAGAGGCAGCGCGAGCGCGGGGCCGAGATACCCCCGCTGCCAACCCTGCTCGTCGTCGTGGACGAGTTTGCCGGGTTGCTGGACAACCGACCCGACTTCGTCACGGTCCTTGAGAGGATCTGCGACGTCGGAGGACCGCTGCGGGTGCATCTGTTGCTGGCGACCGAGTCGCTGCCGCCGCGCGGGACGCGTCTCGACAACGTCGAGGCGCGCTTGACCTATCGGATCGCGCTGCGCACCAAGAATTCTCAAGAGTCCAGGGCAGTGATCGGCACTCCTGAGGCGGGGTACCTCACCGATGAGGAAAGGGGCGTCGGGTTCATCCGGGTGGGCATGGCGGACCCGGTCAAGTTCGGAACGGTGTACACCGGCGAACCCTATGTCCCGTCGACCGGTCCGCAGAAGACGGACCCCGCCGCGTTGCAGATCCGCCGTTTCACGGCGGCGCCGGTCCTCGACTCGGTGACGAAGTGATGCATGCCGACGCGCGTCCGCGCACGCTGCGCGAGGTTGTCCTCGATCAACTGAGTACCGGCGAAAGCCGCGCCCACCGAATGTGGTTGCCGCCGCTATCCGATCCCGCTCCGCTGAACGAGCTCCTGGTGCGCCACGACCGCAAGCCGTTGCGGTTCGCGATGGGGATCATTGACGAACCCCGCCTGCACCGCCAGGATGTTTGGGTCGTCGACGTGTCCTCGAGCGGCGGCAACGTCGGCGTCGGCGGCGCCCCGAAGAGCGGGAAATCGACGTTGCTACAGACCTTCATGATGTCGGCCGCCGCCACGCATTCGCCGCGCGACGTCCAGTTCTACTGCATCGACCTGGGTGGCGGTGCTCTGGCCCCACTCGAACGACTGCCGCACGTCGCCATGTTGGCCGGCCTATCCGAGCGTGAGCGTGTGCGCCAGGTCATGGCGGAGGTGCAAGCCGTCACGCGGCAGCGGGAACACATTTTCGGCCAGCACCGCGTGGATTCGATGGCGGCCTACCGAGACATGCGCGCGAATCCCACGCATGTCGCGGCCGGCGACCCATTCGGCGACGTGTTCCTCTTGATCGACGGCTGGCCAGCCTTTCTGAATGAGTATTCCGAGCTGGAGCCGATAGTCCAGGACGTCGCTGCGCATGGGCTTTCGGTGGGCATCCACACGGTCATCTCCACCCCGCGTTGGGCCGATCTGAATCCTCGTATCCGTGACTGCCTGGGTACGAAAATCGAATTCCGGCTCGACGACGTCAATGACACCAAGATCGATCAGATCGCGCGTGAGATCCCGGCTAACCGTCCGGGACGAGCCATCTCGATGGAAAAGCGCCACCTGATGGTCGGAGTTCCCCGGCTTGACGGCGTGCACGGCGCGGACAACCTCGTTCGGGCCATCGAAACGGCGGTCGTGCAGATCGCCGCCTCGCACTCCGCTCCGGCTTCGCGGTTGAGTGCGTCGCGCGCAGCGTGGTCACCCGAAACGTAAGCGGCCGGAATGCGCACTACCCGATCTGGGGCCGCGCAGCGAAAATAGGCGATGCGCGTGGTCGCGCAGGTTAATCTCTCAGTTAATCTTTCGATGGAAAATACTCACCTCGGATTTTTCGGACGACGCGTTGAGAGGTCTGATGCCGGCCGATAGCGACAAGCTCTTACCCAGATCGCATCGTCGTGCTGCCATGGGACAAACACATTGCCTCCGGGAAGGAGATTCGGCTCGCAGCGCTCGACCTCGTGTACAGGCGTAGGGTGCTCGACTTAGCCGCAGCGTTATCCGACGATTTCGAGAGGGGTGGACGGCGTTGAACCCACCCGTTGCCGCCGCCGGCCCAACTGCCGCGGCGCAGAATCCAACCGGGCCGGCCACCACGCGGGTGACCGTTCTGACCGGCAAGCGCATGACCGATCTGGTCCTGCCCTCCGCCGCCCCGATCGAGGCCTACATTGACGAGACGGTCACGGTGCTGGCCGATCTGCTGGAGGTTGCCCCCGCCGACGTGCTGGCGGGCTTCGACTTCTCCGCTCAGGGTGTGTGGACGTTCCTCCGGCCCGGCGCCGCGCCGTTGGCCCCCGATCAGTCGCTCGATCAAGCCGGCGTGGTCGATGGATCGTTGCTGACCCTGATCTCGGTCAGTCGCACCGAGCGGTATCGACCGCTCGTCGAGGACGTGATCGACGCGGTCGCGGTGCTAGACGATTCGCCGGAGTTCGGCCGGAGCGCGCTGTACCGCTTTGTCGCGGTTGCTGTGCCGGTGGCGACGTTGCCCATCACGGCGGTCGCGGTGCGGTGCTGGTGGGATTCCGGTCGCAACCTGTGGTGGCCGGTGGTGGTGGGCCTTCTTGGCCTTGGCGCGTTGGTGAGCTCCCTTGTCGCGCACCGGTTCTACCGGAACGTCGGCCTCTCCGAAAGCCTGCTTGCCGCGGCGTACCCGCTGGTCGCCGGCGCTGCGGCGATGGCGATCCCGCTGCCCCGGGGGGCCGATGCTTTGGGCGCGCCGCAGCTGGCCGGTGGCGCGGCGGTCGTTTTGTTCGTGACGTTGCTGACCCGCGGCGGTCCCCAGCGGCGTGCGGAACTGGCCTCTTTCGTTGCGGTCACAGCGATCGCGGTTACCGCGGCCGCCGTGTGCCTCCGGCTACGGCTACCAGCAGTGGGTTCCCGCGGGGGCGATCGCCTTCGGATTCGTCGTGGTCGCCAATGCCGCCAAGCTGACGGTCGCCGCGGCGCGGATCGCACTGCCGCCCATACCCATTCCGGGCGAGACAGCGGGCCACGGGGAGTCGCTCGATCACATCGTGGCCGGAGAGGATGCCGACGATGAGGCGGATACGTGGCGGGCGATCGTCGAAACTGTGCCCGCATCCGCCGCCCGGCTCACCGAGCGGTCGCGGCTCGCGAATCGACTGCTGATCGGGTACGTGACGGCCGGTGCCCTGGTTCTGGCAGTCGGCGCCGTCGCCGTCCTCGTGCGCGGGCACTTCTTCGTGCCCACGCTCGTCACCGCACTGCTCGTCGCCCTGGCATGTGGTTTCAGGTCGCGACTCTACGCGGAGCGTTGGTGCGCGTGGGCGTTGCTGGCCGCGGCGGTCGCGACCCCGACGGGGCTGAGCGTCAGGCTCTGTGACTGGTATCCGAACCGCGGCTGGCTGATCCTGATTGTTTACCTCGCGGCAGCCGTGGTGGCGGTGCTCATCGTCGGGGCGACGGGTCAGGTCCGCCGCGTCTCCCCGCTGATCAAGTGGGCGCTGGAACTGGTCGACGGTGCAGTGGTGGCGTCGCTCATCCCAATGCTCTTGTGGATCACCGGCATCTATGACCTGGTCCGCAACATTCGCTTCTGATTCGGGCGCGAAGCCGACGCAGCGGGACCGGCCGTCAGCGCACGAGAGTTCGGCGGTTACCTCGGCAAAGCCGCCTGGTATCGGCTCTCCTCGGGAGGAGTGACCCGGCGGATCGGCAGCCCACTGTGCCGTGGAGTGCTGATGAGGTTGCTGCGCAGGACGACTCGGTCGATGCCCGGATGCCGGCCCAGGTAGGTCGTCGCAGTGGGCCAGGTCACCTTGGGCACCGGCCCGACGCGCGCGCCGATCAGCTTGGCGAACTCGGCGAAGCGAGGTCCCACGGTGACGCTCCCGCCCGCCGCCGCGGCACGGGACGTGAATTGCGCAAATGCCTGCGCGTCGCCGAGGGTGATGCACGCGTCCACGTCGTCGAAGGGCATGTAGACCGGGCACCGGTTCGCTGTCTCCCCGATCAGCACGCCGGCAGACCCGATCGGCAGCTGCCAGTGGCGGTCGGCGATGAAGTTCTGACCGCTCAGCGCGGTCCGTTGGCCACCGAACAACCGCGAGAACCCCTTCGGCGTCGTTGGATTGGCGACCGTGGTCAGCAACACGGTCGACCGCGGGGGCTGACCCGGCGAGACGCAGACGCGGGTGACCGTATGCTCGGCGGCGACCGACCACCAAAGATCCGGGCCGCCATCCGCGGTGTAGGCGGTGGTGAAGCCTTTGTGGCACAACATGGTTGACCACCGTTCCCGTACGAGGCCGACGTCGGTAGCGCGGTCGTAGTCGTCGAAGCCGCGCGCGCACACGGCGTCGACGCCATGGCCGGCCAGTCGATCGGCGATGCGCGTCGCGGAACTCACGAGGTAGCGGCCCAGTCCCGGGATGCCCTCGCCGCGCAACTGCGCCGACCCGAGGGCCCGTTCGGGCCTGGCGCGCAGCGTGATCCAGGTGCGGCGGTTCGCCGGAGCGGGGTCCGCCCCGGTCAGCTGCCGGTACAGGCTCAGCAGTTCGGCGGTCGCGCCGGCACCGTGGCGGTTTCCGGCCGACACGACATCGGCCACCAGATCCGGACAGTAAACCGACACCAGGTGTTCGAGCAGTCGGGTGTCCAGCACGTCGTCGGTATGGGTTTGGCCGTCGACGACGACGGTCGGCGTGAAGGGCCGCGGAATCAGGTCGATGACCGCAACCAACTCGTCGCCCTGCCAGCGGACGGCGACGTGGTCGCCCGGCTTCACGGTGGCACCGACGACCGGCTCCGACGGGACTTGTGGCGGTTGGCGTCGACGCCGCAGCCAGGTCCAGGCGGTGGCCATCCAACCGGCTGAGTGCTGCCCGGAGACAGTGCCGAAGGCGATGATGGCGGCGAAGGCCGCCCCGATGATGCCCACCCACCAGTACCGGGTCTGCAGGAAAGCGACGACGCACAAGGGCGCCAGCGCCGCGAACCACAGCGCGTGCCCGGTGCTGAACCGAAATCGCAGCGGCGTGCTCATCGGCGACTCAGGGCCCGCGCGGCCAAGGTGCCGAGCCCGAAGGCGAGCATCAGTCCGAGAACTGCCAGCGCCACACCGGTGATCGGCCGGTGATCGGGGCCCGGCGCCACCACGGGCGGCGGAATCGCCCGGACGCTGAACGGCGCCGACAGGGGGCCGGGCGGTATGTCCCAGGTCAGTGCCGCGACGGCGTCGACGACGCCCGCGCCGACGGCATCGTCGACGCCGCCGCCCGGGTGCCGCGCGGTCGCCGTGATCCGGTTGATGATCTGGGCGGGGGACAGGTCGGGGAACTTCTGCCGCAGCAGGGCCGCCAGCCCAGAGACGTAAGCCGCCGCGAACGACGTGCCGGCGATCGCGACGGGACCTTCCTTGCCCTGCAGCGCATTTACCGGTTCGCCGTGATAACCGAGTGCCACGACGTTGTCGGCGGGCGCGGCCACGCCCACCCACGGACCGTGCATCGAGAAGTGGCTGGGCGCCCCGGATTGGCCGATGCCCCCGACCGTCAGCACCAGTGGCGCGTACCACGCCGGCGTGACCACGGTCTGGACCTTGTTCCAGCCGCGCGGGTCGGTGGGTGCCGACGTGTCAGGCGGTGCGTTCTGCGCGCACTCGCCACCGGTGTGGCCGGCCGCCACGACGATCACCGCTCCTTTCACGTTGACCGCGTAGTTGATTGCCGCGCCCAGCGTGGCCTCGTCGAGCGGCCGGCCGATTTTGTAGCAGGCCGCTTCGCTGACACTGATCACGCCCGCACCGAGATTGGCGGCGTGCACCACGGCACGGGCCAGGCTGCGCACCGAACCCGCCGCGCGCGTGGCGTTGGGGTCGTCGGGATGGGGCTGTGCGGCAACGGGCTGGAACGCATCCGACGTCTGCCGCAGCGAGAGTACGCGGGCGTCGGGTGCGACGCCGACGAACCCGTCGGTCGGTGCGGGTTGCCCGGCGATGATGGACGCGGCGAGGGTACCGTGGGCGTCGCAGTCGGACATCCCGTCGCCGGCCGGGTCGACGAAGTCCCCGCCCCCCTCGGCCGCAACGCGCGCCGAGGCCTGCACGCCCGTGTCGATCAATGCCACCGTCACCCCCGCGCCGGTCGCGAACTTCTGCGCGCCGGCGACGCCGATGTAGGTGTTGCCCCAGGGCGGGTCGTGAAAGCTCGAGTCCGGCAAGGTGGTCGGGGAGGAGCAGACGACGCGCTGCCGTTCGGGCTGGTCCGGTCCCGTCACGTCGGGCGGCACCGCACCGGGGTCGATGGAGGGCGGGGGAACCGCAGAGGCGGACGGCGCCGTCAGCAACGCCAGCGTCACCGTGATCGGGAAGATACGGTGCACCGCGCGCACACTCCGTTCGTTTAGCCCCAGCCTGCGGACCCGCGTGCAGTCTAAACGCGACGGCCGCGTAAACAGAGCATTTCCATAGCACTTCGCCGACGCCTCAGTGGATCGACCGGCAGAACCTGAAGGGCCAGAGCTTCGGCGGCCGGCACGCAATACACTCCGAGCAGCGGGCAGCCCGTGCCCGGGCCCTATGTCGGGGGCCAAGCGAGGCGGGCCGGCTACCAGACGATGGCGGCCATGTCGCGGTTGTCGGAGCACACGCTGCGCACCGCGGCCTGCATGTCGGCCGCGGTGAGGATCTGCAGGTCCTCGACCGTCACCGCCCGGCCCGCGCGTTTCTGGCTGATCACCCGGGTATCCCGAAACCCCTCGGCGCGTTCGATGACGTTGCGGGCGAACCGGCCGTTCTGCATGGCGTCGATGCCGTGCTGACCGCCCGGAGTGGTGTAGTTGCGAATGGTGGTGGCCGCGTGCAGGAACGATTCCCGCGCGGCTTCGTCGAGCAGACTCGCGCGCGGTGTGGCGTAGCGGCGACCGATCTCGACGATCTCCGCCGGTGAGTAGGACTCGAAGCGCAGCTTGCGGTTGAACCGGCCGGCCAGACCCGGGTTTACGGTGAGGAATTCGTCAATCCGGTCCTCGTAGCCGGCGCCGATGAAGCAGAAGTCGAACCGGTGCGCTTCCAGCGCGACGAGGAGCTGGTTGACGGCCTCCATCCCGATCATGTCTGGCGTCCCGTCCTGGTGGCGTTCGACCAGGGAGTAGAACTCGTCCATGAAAATGATTCGGCCGAGCGACTTTTCGATCAGCTGGTTGGTCTTGGGTCCCGACTCGCCGATATAATGCCCGCAGAAGTCCGATCGGCGCACCTCCCGGATCTCGGGATGGCGAACGATACCCATGCCGGCATAGATCTTGCCGAGCGCCTCGGCGGTCGTCGTCTTGCCCGTGCCGGGCGGTCCGACCAGGAGCATGTGGTTGGTCTGGCCCTCTACCGGCAGCCCGTGCTCGAGCCGCATCATGCGCACTTCGAGCTGGTCTTCCAGCGCCGAGACCGCCTGCTTGACCGCGGCCAGACCGACCTGCTTTGCGAGCAGAGCACGGCCCTCGGCCAGCAACTCCGCGCGTCGCTCCGCCGCGTCGTCGTCCTCGATCTCATCGCGGGACTTCGCCGTCGAGGCGTCCCATCTGTCCGCGCGGCTGCCGATGGTGTGTTCGTCTGTCACGACCAGGTGCAGGTTGGGGTCGGCCAGGGCATGCTTGGCCGGCTCGGTCAGGATCCCGTTGATGGTCGCCCGCGACAGCCAGATCTGGGCCTTGTCCTCCTCGCCGAGCTGGCGGTGCACCATGCCCCGCACGTATGCCAGGTCGGCGACCAGCAAGGGAATGTCGGCGGGCCCGATCGACGCGGTCAGTACGTCGGCACCGAAGCGGGCCGATGACTTGGTGTGCCCGATCACGTCGACCCGGTCCAGCCAGTCCAGCGCCACCCGGCCCTGCCCGAGGTGCGCCGCGGCGTAGGCGGCCATCGCACAGATCGAGGCGGTGACGGCCGGCATGACGATGGCCTGCGGCGGCAGCTCTTCGGCTGCGGTCAGGAGGACATCGGGCCAGCGCTGGGTGGCGAACATCAGGAATGCCCGAGCCAGCTGGTGCCACTGGTAATTGGCCCAGGAATCCAGCAGATCCCGGTTGGCCAGCAGCTGGTCGGCTTCGGCGTACTCGCCCGCGATCGTCAGCGCCGACGACAGCGCCAGTCCCACCTGTGACGCGTCGGCCACCGTGATCCCGATGTAGGGGCCGAGTTGTATCTCCGCGGCAAGTGTCCGGCCGATCCGCGTCGTCTCGCGGTGCAACCATTCGCTGTTGGCGTAGAGCTGCTTGAGGGACGTGAGAGCGCTGTCCCCGCAAGCGATGCGCCCGAGCCACGCGTCGGCCATCGTGGGGTCGGCGTCGGTGGCGGCGACGAACTCCGGCAGTGCCGCCGCCCGGCCCTCGCGGCTCCTGGTCGCCATCGCCCGGTCGAAATGCCGACGCGCGGTGTGCAAGTCACCCATTGTGCGCGACCGACATGCTGACCGGTTCCAGGCTGACGTATCGGTTCTCGGCGCGGAACATGTCCATATCGACGACCCAATCATGTCCGGCGGCATGGAGATTCACGGTCGCGGGACCGATCTGCTCGATTATCACGTCGAAGTTGTGGCGCTGGGCCTCGGTGAGGATCGTGGCGGGCGGCGCGACGGTGATGATCGTGGCGGGCCGCGGGGTGGGCGATATCGTGGCGTCGCCGAAATCCATGCCGGCGGTGTCCGCGGCGCCGTGTTGCCGGCGGCGCGGTGCGAATTCGACGACGCTGACGGTGGTTCGCGGCGCCGGTCGCGGCGTGCTGACGACGCTGATCTCTGGCATGCGGACACTGGCCCAGCGCGCCGTGTCGTGAGTGTGCACGCACACGCGTTCGCCGGCTCCGGCCGTGCGGATCACGATGCGCTTGGCGATAGGGTCGTCCGCGGCGACGAATACCCGCGACGGTTCACCGGCGTCGGTAACCGGGATCATCAGGCGGTCGCCGTTGCCGAGCTTGCCGACCAACACGCCCGAGGGGCCGATCTCGGTGACCAACTGCGCCGGCAGCGGGCTGCGCCGCAGTCCGCGCAGGTGTGGTCGGGGGCCGCACATGTTGGCCGCCGCCGCGGCTGCCTGTTCGCCGTTGAGGCGGCGCAGGATGACGGCCGGCGGGGTGGGTGCCGGCGTCGGCGTGCGCACGGTGATCGTAGCGGTGCACGTCGCGTCGGGGTACACGGTCACGTTGTGGATGATCTCGTCGGCGCGCAGCGTCCAGGCCTGCGCCAGCGCCCGCGAGGTGATCGCCTGGGGCGGGTAGGCGTAAGTCGTCATCCACCCCGCTTCCCCGCGAATTGCCTTCCACCGCTGGGCATCACCGGCGACGGCGGCAGACCCGAGCCGACGGTCGAGCTCCACCAGATCGGTGGCGGTGGCCACCTTCGCCCGCAACCCCCGGCAACGCAGCAGACCCGCGATGCGCTGCGCGACCGAGACAGCGGCTGCGCCAACGGTGGTGCGCCATTGCAACGCCCGCGTGTTGTCGAGAATGGGAAGCCTTACTATCAGCCAGGTTTCGCGTCGGCCGGCATACGGTGGGGTGCCGATCTCCGAGTCATACACACGCGGATAGTCGCCCACCGTGCCGTGCCGCGAGCCTAATGTCACCGCGCTGATCGACTCGAGCTGCAGGCCCAGCGGCTGCCGCAACATGGGGAGCAGTTCGACGACGTCAATGACGTTTTCGGTTTCGACCGTCACCGAGCCGGTCACCCTGGTGGCTCGGTGTGCCCTGCCGAGCAGTTGCACCGCCACCACCGCGGTACCGTCTTGCACGCGGACGCCGCCGCCGGATCGGTTGTTGGCTACGGTGATCGGCGCATCCCAGCGAATCGGGCGCCGTCCGCGCAGCCCCAACAGCGCCCACGACCACGCCGGCTGACCCCACCATCGGACGAATACCAGCGCGACGCCCACCCCGCCCGCGACCGCCGCGCCGATGTAGCCGGCCACAGCCCAACTCGCCAGCGTCAGCAGGAATATGACACCTACGCCCGCGACGCGTCGGCTGCTGCCCGGGCTGAAGCCGGTCAACCTGCCACTCATCGCGCCCTCCGCAGGCGCGCCGCAATGGTTAGCGCCAGCACGCCGGCGGCCACCGCACCGATGAACCCAAGGGCGACGTTGCGGGCCCGGTGATCCGGCGGCGGTGGCGGCGGAGCGGGCGTAATGATCCGGCTCTGCGCACCGGGGGGCAGCCGGTCACCGGGCGGGATGTTGAACGTCAGTGCGGCAACCGGGTCCACCAGCCCGTACCCGACCTTGTTGTCCACCCCCGCGGGGGGATTGTGCGCCGACTGCACTATCCGGTTGATCACCTGGTGCGCGCTCAGGTCGGGAAACTTGGCGCGCACCAGGGCGGCGACACCGCTGACGTACGCCGCCGAAAAGCTGGTGCCCCAGAACGGCATATTCTTCTCGCCCGGCCGCGACGGCGGATACGCATTGACCGGTCCACCCCCTTGTGGCGACAGACCCATGATGTGGGTTCCGGGGGCGGCAACGCCGACCCACGGGCCGGACATGCTTTTGTCGATGGCGGCACCGGTTGCGTCGACGGCGCCCACCGAGAGGACATAGTCGGAGAACCACGATGGCGACGAGACGACCTTGACCTGGTGCCAGTCCCGCGGATCCGACGGGTCCAGCGGGTCGTACATCGGATTGTTGTCGCAACCGGCCTCACCGTCATTGCCGGCGGCGGCCACGATCACCGCGTCCTTCGCGGTGGCCGCGTACCACAGAGCGGCGCCCAGCGCCCGCTGATCGGCGGGGGCCACCGCGGGCAGGCAGGCGGTCACCGAAATGTTGATGATCTTCGCGCCCATGTTCGCCGCGTGCACCACGGCCCGCGCCACCGTGTTCAGCGTTCCGGCTTTGACCCTTTCGTCCGAGTTGGGGTCGGCGGGGGGAGGGTTGACGGGCTCGAAGGCGCGCGATGACTGCCGAATCGAAATGACCGTCGCGTGCGGAGCGACTCCCACCACCCCGTCGGGTGCGCCGGGCGGAGGCGGCGGCACTGCTGGCTCGTCCTCCGTCTGTGGGTCCGGCGGGCCGTTGGAGGCGGCGGTGGCCCCGCCACTTTCGGGCGGTGGGGGCGGCGGCGGGGGCGGCGGCGGAACGACCTGGGTGATCGTCACCGGCGGAGGCGGAGGCGGCGGCGCGGGCGGGGGAGGGACCTCGACGGGCGGGGGCGGGGCGCCTCCGGCTGCCGGGGGCGCGGCCGGCGGGGGGAAGGCCGGTGCCGGCGGCATCGGCCGCGGCATGGGCAGGACGCCTTGGGGCGCAGCGGCGATGATCGAGCCGACGATCGTGCCGTGCGCGTCGCAGTCCGATAACCCGTCTTCGCCCATGATGTAGTCGCCGCCGGGAACCACCGGCAAGCGCGGGCTGGGGGATACGCCGGTGTCGATGACCGCGACCGACACGCCGTTGCCCGTGCTGTATTGCCAAGCGCTGCTGATGTTGAGCAGGTTGTACCCCGGAGCCAGCTCCGCGACGTCCGGGTTCTTCACGGTGATTGGCGTGGAGCAACTGTTGGCCCGGCGCATCGGTTGGTCGGGTCGCGGGGGCCCGTCCGGCGGCACCATGCCCGGGTCGACGACCGGCGGTCTTATCGCTTGCGCGGCAGGCGCATTGCCCAGCAGGGCGACCAGGGTGATGGCCACGCTCACCGCGACTGACCGCGAGCACGCCCGGATCAGTGCCGAAGCCACGTGAAGAGACCCCCCAAGGCTGCGGCCGCCGGCAGCAGCACGATCAGCGCCAGCACCTCGACCCATTCCACCGCCAGTCGGATGAACGGCCGGAATCGCATCGTCGGCACCAACAGTGCCGCGGCCAAACCGAGTGCGGCGAACCCCGTGACGGCCATAGCCGGCCATAGCAAGCCGGCCACGGCATCTCGCGGCTCCGCGATGGCGTACTTGACAACCCCGGCGCAGACCGCGGCCGACGCGCCGCACACCAGCGCCACCGCCTGGTACTTGGCGGCGAATCCGCGGCCCTGGGTGATGAACAGGCCCACCACCAGGCCGGCGACCAGCAACGCCAACCACCCCCAGGGGCGCCCCGGCGTCAAAACGCCCCACACAGCGGCGGGCAGCACGAGCGAAACCCCCACGCACACACCGACTTGCACGGCGTTGACCAACCGTGCCGATGCGGCGATCGCCGCGCCGCGCGCGGTGATGTCCGTCAGCTCGTTGTCTTCGTCCTCGGTCTCGTCTTCACTGACCGGCGACACCGTATCGACGGGCATGCCCTCGCGCCGCGCGAACAGGTCCCGACCGGTGATCGAGCCGAAATGCGGGGGACGCACCCGAGCCACCCACAACGCGATCAACGGCGCCAGCCTGACCAAGAGCAGCAACAGGACCAGCACACAGATCGCCAGAACCTGCGGCGAGGCCGGCCGGAACATCCGCACCGCCGCAACGGACGCAGCGACGCCGCACACCGTCACCACGGCGGTGACCACCGCGGTCTGCCACCGTTTCAGCGTCAAGACACCGATGGCTATCGCCCCCAAGATCACCACCACGAGACCGATCAGCGCATGGGGCGCGCCCAGCCTGCCGGGCGGCGAGCAGGCACCCGCGACGGCCAGCGACACCACCGCCAACCAGCCGAACCCGCTGAACAAGTCGCGTCGTTCCCGCCAACCCCGCCGCACCACCGATGTTGCGATCAGCAGTAGCGCGCCGATCCCCCCGGCCACCGCCGCCGGGATGATGTCGTCCGTGAGACTGCGGGCCCGGACGGTCAGGCCCACCACCACCCCGACGGCCATCGCGACGATCGCAACCGCCGTGTGGGCGGCCGTCAGCGGCGTTACCTGCGCGAACATCCTGTCGCCGCCGTCGCGACCCAGCCACCTGCCGATGGCCGCAAGACCCGTGGACAGGGACTCGTACTGGGGTTCGAAGGACTCTCCGGCCACCCTGGGCACTAGCACCAGCGTGTCACCGTCCTGCACGCCGAGTTCGTCGAGGCTCTTGTTGATGTCGAGCCGCACGCCATTGATCTTGTGCAATTCGTAGCTGCCCGCCGGAAGAGCCACCCCCTCGAAACCCTTGCGCTTCAGGTCGGCGTCGAACAATTCGACCATTCCCTCGAAAAATCCTTCGACGGGAATTCCGGCGGGAAAAACTTGGGAACACAAATGTTTCTCGTACGAAATATTGACAGCACATCGCGCCGGGAATGCGACCTTGTGTGGCGATGTCACGGCGCCGTCCGCTCGGCGTCTGGAATGTACTTGTCGGCCAGGCCGGCGGTGATTTCGAATAGGCGCAACCGCGACTTCTTCGTCAACTCGTGAACGGTGTCGATGATTCCGCCCTTGGCCAGATGCGGATCAAACGGCATCACCTCGACGATTGCCCCGACCTTGGAGAACCGTTCGGTCAGGTAGGCCAGGGCGTCCTTGTCGGTGATGTGGTCCGTGTGGTTGATGATCACGGTGCTGCGCGAGACCAACTCGTGGTAGCCCTGGGAACGCAGATAATCTACGGCTCGCAGCACCGGCTTGGAGCGGTCGGCGGTGATGCCGGAGACGAACACCAGGGTGTCGGTATTCTCCAGAACCGGCTTCATGACTTCGTGTTCGAGGTCGGCAGAGGTGTCGACGACCATGACGGTGTGCGTTCGGCGCAGCCGCGACAACACCCCCGAGAACATGGCCGGCACCAACGGCCGCGGCTGGTCTGAAGTGCGGTTTCCCGCCAGTACGTCGAGCCCTACCGCGTTCTGCCCCAGATGCTCGCGGATATCCGCATAGCCCTGCACATCGGTGTCGTTGATGATCGCGCTGTAATCACCCGGCGGCGACTCGTCGATGCGATCGGCCAAAGTGCCGAAACCGGGAACCGCGTCGATCGCAATCACGTTCTGCGGGCGGCATTCACGAAAAACACCGCCGATGCAGGCGGCCATCGTGGTGATGCCGACGCCACCCTTTCCGGAGACCACAGTGATCACGTACTGCCGACGAATGTGACGCCTGATGCGGTTCTGCAGATCGCGGTAGTGCCGTTCGCTGGGTGATTCGCCGAGGTTTATCTTGCGAAATGATGTGAGGTAAAGGAACTTTCGCCAGCCCGACCCCGGCGGAATCTTTCGGGGTGCCGCCAGATCGGTAATCCGCATCGTATCCGATACCGAATCGCGAAAGTTGCGCCCCGCCGACGGATCCCCCCGTCCAAGCGCCCCTTCGTCCGATATATTCGGGTCATTCCAAGGGCTCGTCACAAACGCGATGCTAACATGCCATGCGATACCGCGTTTACTCGATCAGTGAGCGTGCAATCGCGTAACACTTTGCAATTCCACGCTATTGGTCTAGTGAGTTAGTTTGTGGGGCTCCTCCCGTCAGACCACACGCCGATATGAGTACCAGTCTTCGCCGGCGGGCAGGCGGCGGATGAGCCGCTGCACGGCTCCGGCGATATCGCTGCGCGAACCGGGCGAGACGACCTGGTACCGGCGGTGGCCGGAGGCCACGTCTGCCACGCATACGCGCCCCGCGGGTGTGTCGACGATGGCTACCGTCGAATCGCCCACGGCGACCCGCGCGGTCTTCTCCGGCCCGATGCCGGCCTGCAGCGCCACGATGGCCGCATGCGCGGAGCGCGCCGGATCTGCTGCCATGGTGACTATTTGCAGTTGGTCGATGTCGAGACGCTGGCTGAGTAGAAAAGCCCTCAGGCTGGCCGCGTCTCGCACCGACTCCAGCAATTCCTTGGTGTCCAGGGTGACCGGCCTCAGCGGCGCCGCCTCCGCCACGCCGCACAGCCGCTCGATTTGACCCACCAGCAGTTCGCTGGCCGCCGCCTCGTCGCCGGCTGTGCCGGCGGGATAGAGGCGTATCGAGTCGCCGTGACGTTCCAGGACGACCCACCAGCTCGCGAACCGGCAGATGGATGCCCGCGTCGGCTCTCGCCCCGGTACGCCGATGTTCACCAGCAGACCCAGGTCGCGCCGCAACAGCACGGTGAGCCATTCGCGGATCATAGGGTCGACGTTGCCCGCCTCGTCGAGCGCCCCGGCGGCGACGAGTTCCGCGGCCACCGGATGCTGCAGCGCGAGTTCCGGGGTGTCGAGGCGGGGCAGAAGCGGCCGCAGGCCGAGCTCTGGACACGTTTGCTCGACCCCTGTCACCGCCTGCAACACCCACAGCCCATCGAGTGTTGTTGTCAGCACGATGATTTCACCTCAATCGGCCGCTGGCCGTGGCGAGCTATGGAGCCCGATGCGAACGTGAGCCCGGCCGATCCGCCGTCAGGTGTAGAACAGGCCACGCATGTGGTTGTCGGTGCTGATGGCGGCGTCCAGCACGTGCCCGGTGGTCTGACCGTGCTGGCGCACGGTGTCTACGAGACCCTGCAGACCCGAGAGCATTTGGTACTGCGCGTCGAAGAATCCCGTCGCGCCGTGACCGGCGAAGAATTCTTGCAGCGCATTGGTGAGGTTGGCGGTGTCGCCATGCAGCGCCTCGAGTTGCCCGGCGCGGGAACCCACATCCGTGGCGAAATCGGCTACGGCTGAAGGGTTGTAAGCGATCAATGGGTCCATGCTGAAAATCCTTTCGAAAAAAGCAAGAGGGAAGTGACTAGACGTTCTGGGAGCCGCCGAACAGGGCCTGGAATGCGGCCTGCGAGTCGGACTCGTGGTGCTCCATCAGCGCCGCGGCCTGCTTGAGGCCCTCGGCCAGGCGCGTGCCCCCGTGCAGAACCTTGTTCAAGTCATTGGCGACCTCGGTGGCCGTCGCGTGCGATGCGACCACGCCGGCACCCGACCACGTGGCCGGGCTCATCACGTTTTCCTGATTCGACAGGTAACCCTTCGCAACCGCAATCGCGTGCTCCATATTGGCCTGAATTTTGTCGGCGGTGCTACGCAATAAATTCGCGTCGACGACAATTGAACCGTTGGCCATTTCGATTTCTCCTTCTCCGGCTGGTCGCTCCCCATTTGTGATCATCCGGGGGTATGCGATGCAGTGTATGGGGACTATTCAGATGTGTCGATTCACCCTGTGAGCAGGCGAATTCAGTGCACGCGGTCGTCCACAACCCGCACCGTCGCGGGCTGCTCGGACTTGCTGTGGGATCCGCGCGAACCCCCTGACGCATGCCCCACGGGCATACCGCCGATCGTGTTGCCGGCGACCGTCGTCGTCGGCGGGCGCACCGTCTCGACGCCCAGCGCGCCGCTGGGCCGCAGACCCACCGGGCGCCCGCCGGTGGCGGGCTCGAAGGCGCTGACGGGACGGGTGAAAGTGGTCGCGGGCATACCCGCGCCGCCGAGTGATGCGCTCCCGCCGCCGGCCGAGGCGCCGGCCCCGGCGGCGGAGATTCCGCCGGCAGCAGAGGCCGCCGAGGCTCCCGGGGTGGCGCCACCGATGCCGAGCGCGCCGGGGTTGGCGAACATGCCCATCATCGACTGCAGCGGCTGAATCGCACCCATGGGGGCCTGCATCATTCCCGCGGGCGCCTGCAGCGCCTGCGGGACCGCCCCCATCAACGACTGCGCCGGTCCGATGAATGTGCCGAGTTGCCCGCCCATGTCCGGACCGCCCGCCGCCGCCTGGCCCGCGCCGGTCGTGCCCGTCTGCACCCCCTGGTACGCCGCGCGCATCCCGTCGCCGACGGCCGCGTCGGCGGACGCGTCACCGATCGCCGACGCCGCCTCCGCGGGTGCCGCGGGGGAGGCGCCCATGCCGGCCACCGGCGGTGCGATCGCCAAACTTGCGGCCAGCGCCGTAAGGACCGCGCCGTAGGCGGCGCCGACCGCCGAATTGTTCGGCCACATGTTGCCGTAGTACTCGAACTCCAACGAGGTGATCCGCGGCGTCAGGGTCCACAGCACACTGGGGTTGATGCCGTAGTCGGTCGCCGTCTCGACGCGGTTCGCGAGGCACTCGGGGGCCGGACGCATGCCCGCGTTGGCGGATTCGTAGGCCGCGATCGCGGCCGCCACCACCGCGGGCTTCACGTCGACCCAGCCGGCCAGCCCGTGCAACGAGGCGTTGAGCATGGTGACGTTCGACGCCGAGGCCGCCGACCCGGCGCCCACCCAGCTCGCCGACGTCGCAGCGGTGTTGATGGCCGACGCAACGCCAGAGGCGTGATGGCTTGCGCCCAGCGTCGTCCAGGCGGTCTGGTTGGCCACGTGGGCGCCCACCCCGGTCCCGGCCTTGAGCAGCAGGTCGTTGTCCTCGGGTGTGCGCGCAGCCCACCCCGGATCAGGCATGCGCGGTTTCCTTAGAGCCCGATCGCCGCCGCGCGTGCCACCTCGGTGGCGTCGTAGACCGCCGACGCGATGCCCTGTGTACCGGCGAACAGGCCGCGCTGGGCGGCGTGCTCGGCGACCACGCCCAGGTACCCGGCGCCGCAGGCGTTCAGCGCCGCCGAAAACATGGCGGAGTCCGGGTCGCCCCCCATCGGCGTCACGCCGACCAGGGCCGGAGCCGCCGCGGCGGCGGCCGCCTCGGTCTCCGCGCTGATCGCCGACTCCGCCCCCGACGAGGCCAAAACGGCCTCGGGCTGCACAAACCAGGACATGATTCCCTCCCCCGTGGTAGAGCGCTAAGACACTCTTAGCGCGTCAGTGTAGTGCTGTCCAGTCGCCCGTCCAGCCGCGTGAACATGCAACCCTGCCGCCCCTGGCTCGACGGCGTTGCTGCACCGCGCCCCGGCACATGCGGTCAAAATGAGAGCGCAGGCCGGTGAACACGGCCCCGACGGTGCTGGAGGCGGGCGGCGCGATGACGAACGCGGGTCTGGGTTTCGGCGTCCTGGGGCCCTTGTCCCTGACCGCCCGAGGGGTCCCGATGCCGGTGGGCCCACCCAAGCAGCGCGCGGTGCTGGCCCTGCTCTTGATCAACCGCAACCGGCCGGTGTCCGTCGAGTCGTTGATCCACGGGGTGTGGGGCGGGAATCCGGTGCCTGCCGCGCGCACCAGCATCCAGGCCCACGTGTCGAATCTGCGCCGGTTGCTGCGTTCCGCCGGCGTGGACTCGTCGCGGGTGCTCGCGAGCGCGCCCCCGGGTTACCAACTCAACGTCGCCGACGCCGACTGCGATGTCGGTCGGTTCCTCGCGGCGAAGGCCGCGGGCATGGATGCCGCCGCCGCCCGGCGGTTCGATGAAGCCGGCGGTCACTTGTCAGCCGCGCTGGCCGAATGGCGGGGACCGGTCCTGGACGACCTGCGTGACTACTCGTTCGTCGCCGCGTTCGCTACCACGCTGAGCGAGGAGAAGGTGGCGGCTCAGCTTGCCCGCGCCGAGGCCGAGATCGCGTGCGGGCGTGCCGCGGCGGTCGTCGGCGAGCTGGAGGCCCTTGCCGCCGAACACCACTACCGGGAGCCGGTGTGGGCCCAGCTGATCACCGCCTACTACCTCACCGAGCGGCAGTCCGACGCGCTGGGCGCCTACCGGCGACTCAAGACCGCGCTGGCGGAGGGGCTCGGCATCGACCCCGGGCCCACCGTGACCGCTCTGCACGAGCGCATCCTCCGCCAAGAGCCACTGGCCGCCCATTTAGCCGCCGTGACCACCCACAAGCGCAGCGTCTACCGTTCGGACGACACGCCCTCGGAAAGCCCGGCAGTGCAGGGCCCCGTCGCCTGCCTGCGCGACAAAGCCGGGCGGCGGCACCGGCTTGGCGGCGCCACCATCCGGATCGGGCGGTTCACCGACAACGACCTCGTTCTCGACGACACCGAAGTCAGCCGCCACCACGCCGTCATCGCGGACACCGGAACGGGTTTCGTCATCACCGACCTGCGGTCGACGAACGGCGTGGAGATCCAGGGCCAGCGGATCCGCGGCAGCGCCACGCTGTCCGACGGTGA
>CAWGPS010000026.1:0-53233 GCA_963824505.1 uncultured Actinomycetota bacterium | reverse complement strand
GGCACCGCATCGTCGACACGACGGGCGCGGTGCACCATGTCGTCGTGGTGGGGGACCAGTTCTGCGACGACCACGGGGAGGTGATCGGCACCCATGGCTTCTACGTGGAAATCACGGCGGATACCGACGCACAGGACGCCATCACCGCGGAGGTCGCCGCGATCACCGAGCGTCGGGGCGCGATCGACCTCGCCAAGGGCATGGTGATGGCCGTCTACGGCGTCGACGAACACGCCGCGTTCAACGTCCTGCGGTCGCTGTCCCAGGTCCACAACGTGAAGCTGGGAGTGCTGGCCCGCCAGATCGTCAAGGACTTCTCCGAGTTGGGCGGAACCGACATGGTGTCGCGCACGCGATTCGACCGGTTGCTCCTGACGGCTCACCAGCGCGCACCCGATCGCGACGGGGCCTCCGTCTGAGCGGGCGGACCGCCCGACCGGCTACCCGGTTACGGGGTGATCGTCGTCTTGTCGTCGATCACCTTGGTGGCGTCCATCAGGGGGACCTGATCGCTTTGCAGCGAGTCGGCGTTGAGCTGCAGCACGTACACCGCGCCCTGGCTCGGAATCACCACCGTCTTCTGCGCGATGGCGCGCGTTTGGCCGTCGCGCTGGTAGGTGCCGCCCAGTTGCCAAGCCTGGTAACCGCCCAGCGTTGAGGCGGATCCGTCGCCGTTGCCCTCATAGCCGGGCAGATTCTGCAGTTCGCCGGGGGCGTACTGGATGATCTTGGCCGGGTCGACGTCACCCATGAGCTTGGAGAGCAGCGCTGAAATGGTGGGCGGGTCGGCCGGGTTCGGCGGCTGCGCCATCACGATGCCGCCGTACGACGTGCCGGAGTTCGTGTTGATCTGCCACCCCTCGGGTACCGGCAGGTCGACGTTGGGACCGGGGTCGCCGTGATGAACCGGCGTTTCCGTGATGTGGTTGTCTTTGACGTAGTCGCCGATCGTGTACTTGGCGCCCGAGGCCGGCGCGGTGCTGGTTGTTGACGACGTCGCGGCGGATGTCGACGTCGAAGTGGACGTCGAAGTGGACGTTTTGGTGCTGGACTTGTTGTCGGAACCGCAACCGGCTAGTGCCGTAATCAGTGCAAGGGCGATGGTTGCTGTCGTCAAATGTTTCTTCACGCCAATCTCCCGAAAAATGGGGCCGGTACGTGCGCCGGCCGCGGCGGAAAGAGCGTATCCGAAATAACCCGCATCGTTGCTGGAAATTTTTTCGACATTGCCGGCGCGGCCGCCGCCGACCCCTCGGCGTTATGGAAATTCGTCGCCGAAAAAGCCCACGCGAATACGCGCCTATCCAGTAAGAGACAGGTATGAAGTCCCGAAGGGCCCTGACTGCGCTCGTCGCGATCGTCACCTTTATGGCCGTCTTCGTGACTTTCATAGCGGCGGCTCCGCCCATCGCCTACGACGGCGAGCCCAAATTGGTGACCGACCCGGTCGAGCACGTCGATACGCTCATCGGCACCGGGACCGGCGGCCAGACGGTGGGCGAGATCAACAATTTCCCCGGCGCCTCCGTGCCATTCGGGATGGTGCAATATTCGCCCGACACCGCCGGCAACTACGCCGGCTACAACTACGACAACGCGCGCGCCACCGGGTTCAGCATGACCCACGCCTCGGTGGGGTGCGCCGCGTTCGGCGACATCTCGATGCTGCCGACCACCACCGGAATCGGCTCCCAGCCGTGGGACGCCTGGGAACGGATCGCCCACGACGACTCGGAGCAGGGCTTTCCCGGCTACTACACGGTGCGCTTTCCCGGCACCGGGGTGACGGCGGAGCTCACCGCCACAACGCGCACCGGGGTCGGTCGGTTCAGCTATCCGCACAATGGCCGGCCCGCTCTGTTCCACGTGCGGTCCGGAGCCTCGCTGGCGGGCAATTCCCGTGCGGCCCTGCAGATCGGCGAGGACAACACCACCATCAGCGGGTGGGCGACCAGCGGCGGATTCTGCGGCAAGAGGAACACCTACACCGTGTATTTCGCGATGAAGTTCAGCCAGCCGTTCCACTCCTTCGGCGCGTGGGACGGCTACGCGGTGCAACCCGGCGCACGCAGCGTGATCTCGCCCTACAGCGGGGGATACGTGTCGTTTCCGGCCGGGACGAAACTCGAAGTGCGCACGGCGATCTCGTACGTCAGCATCGAGGGCGCGCGGGCGAACCTGGCGGCCGAGGGCGGCGCGAGCTTCGACGACGTGCGCGCCGCGGCGCTTTCGCAATGGAACGCTGCGCTGGCCCATATCACGGTGGCCGGCCGCAACGCCCGCACGGTGGACACCTTCTACACGTCGCTCTACCGGTCGCTGTTGCACCCCAACACGTTCAACGACGCAGACGGACGCTACCTCGGATTCGACAACGCGATCCACCGCGTCGCCGACGGCCACACCCAGTACGCCAACTTCTCCGACTGGGACACCTACCGATGCCTGGCACCCTTGCAGGCGCTCCTCGTCCCGGACCGCGCCAGCGATATGGCGCAATCGTTGGTGAACGACGCCGAGCAGAGTGGGGCGCTGCCGCGCTGGGCCCTGGCCAACTCGGCGACCGCCGAGATGACCGGCGACAGCGTCGTACCGCTGATCGTCAACCTCTACACCTTCGGGGCCAAGGATTTCGACGTCACGACGGCGCTCCGCTACATGGTGGACGGGGCGACCAAGGGCGGCGTCGGGCTGAACGGCTACGTGGAACGGCCCGGCATCGCGACGTATCAGCGGCTCGGTTATGCGCCGCAGAGCCTCGCGTTCGGCACCGGGACACACATCGCCGGGGCGTCGATCACCTTGGAGTGGTCGGTGGACGACTTCACCATTTCCCGCTTCGCCGCGTCCCTCGGCGACACCGCGACCGCCGGCGAGTTCCAGAACCGCTCGCAGTACTGGCAGAACCTGTTCAACCCCAGCACCCGGTACGTCTCGCCCCGCAGCGCCGCCAACGGATTCTTCCGGCCCGGGCCCGGCTTCGTGGACTCCCCACTGGGATTCGGCCAGGACGGGTACGACGAGGGCAACGCGGAGCAGTACGTCTGGTGGGTCCCGCATAATGTCGCCGGCCTGGTGACCGCGCTCGGCGGCCGCGATGCGGTGGCCCGCCGGCTGGACCACTTCACCAGGAAGCTCAACGTCGGTCCCAACGAGCCGTACCTGTGGGCCGGCAACGAGCCCGGTTTCGCCGTTCCGTGGCTGTACAACTACGTGGGTCAGCCGTGGAAATCCCAGCTCACCGTGGACCGCGTGCGCGGACTTTTCGGGCCCACCCCGGACGGAGAGCCGGGCAACGATGACCTCGGGGCGATGGCCAGCTGGTACGTATGGGCCGCCCTCGGCCTGTACCCGAGCACTCCGGGAACGTCGACGCTGGGCGTCAGCGCACCGCTGTTCGATCGCGCCGTCATCGCGCTTCCGGGCGGCAAGTCCATCCGTATCTCCGCGCCCGGCGCCTCGGCGCCGAATCACTTGAAATACGTCAGCGGTCTGAGCATCGACGGGCAGGCCACCGACCACACGTGGACTCCGGAGTCGCTCGTCCGCACGGGCGGCGACGTGCAGTTCTCACTGGTCGTCTACCCCGACAAGGCTTGGGGCACCGCTGATTCCGCCGCTCCGCCGTCCTTCGGTGCGGGCAGCTCGACTGTGACGGTAAACGTTTCGCAGCACATCGTCACCCTCGCGCCCGGAAGCACGGGCGCCGTGACCCTCGACCTGCAGCGGATGGTGGACGGTGCCGGCGGCTACACCATCACGGGCACTTCCACCCACCCCGGGATCACCACCGCGCCGGTGTCCGCGCAGTTCGACCCCGACGGGTCGGCCAGCGTTTCCGTGCCCGTCACGGTGGCGCGGTCGGTGCCCGACGAGTACTACCTGATGTCCTTGGACACCACGGTCGGCCGGAGTGCGCGCCGTGCGCTCATCATGGTGGTGGTCATGAGCGACGGCAACGAGGGCTGAGGTGCCCGTCAGATCAAGTCGTTCTTGGTGAGCCATCGCATCACCGGCCAGCCGACGAACACCGGCAGCCAGCAGGTGAGTATCCGATACAGCAGAACCGACGGCACACCGACGGCGGCGGGCAGGCCGAAGGCGGCCAGGCCGCCGATCAGCGCCGCTTCGACGGCGCCCACGCCGCCGGGCGTCGGGGCGGCGGACGCAAGCGTGCCGCCGACCATCGTGACCACCGTGACCGTGACGAAAGTCGTGGCGCCGCCGAACGCTTCGACGCTGGCCCACAGCGCCAGCGCCGCACCCAGAGTTGTTCCGGCGCAACCCAACAGGATCAACGCGAGCCGCTGGGGTTCACGGGCCAGCTTGATCAGGTCATGGCTCACCTCGGCCAGCTTCGGGCGCACCGCCGTCGCGAGCCACTTCCGCAGCTTCGGCACGAACAGGAAGGTGCCGATGATGCCCAGCGCCACGCCGACGATCAGGTACAGCAGGGTGGCGCTGGGAACGAAATGCGAGAGGTCGGTCGAAGCGCCCGCGACGGCGCTGAAGAAGATCAGCAGCGCGAGGTGGACGATCACCTGAACCGACTGCTGCAGCGCGACCGCGGCGGTGGCCCGCATCGCCGACATTCCGCCCTTCTGCAAGATCCGCGTGCTCAGCGCCAGGCCGCCGACGCCGGCGGGCGTGGTGGTGGCCGCAAAAGTGTTGGCCACCTGGGCGATTGACAGCCTCCAGAAGCTCACCGTGCCGTCGGTGCAAGCCCACAACGCCGCCGCCGCGCCCACGTAGGTCAGCGCGGACACCGCCAGGCCGAGCAGCGCCCATGACCAGTTGGCGTGCCTGAGCTGGGAGAAGAAAGTCGGCACGGTGCTGATGAAGGGATAGGCGACGTAGACCAGCGCGCCGAACAGCACCAGCTGGATGACCTGGCTGCGGGTGAACCGGGTGATGGTTTCGGCTTTGATCTGGTCCGCGCCGGTTTGGCGCTTCACCTCCGCGCGGGTGGCGGCGATCATGGCGCCGCCGTCGGGTATCGAACGGCGGATGCTCTTGGGCAGAGCAGCTTTCGTGAGTCGGCGCGAGGCGTCCAGGATGGTGGCCTCGCCGAACACGTCGATCGCCGCGGCCACGGCGGACTCCGGGTCGTACAGGGCCGACGCCGTCACGAGAAGCTGAGCGATGTCGGACTGCAGTTGAGCTTCGGTGGCGCCGTATTCGGCGCTGAAGAAGTCCCCGAAGAGGACGGCGCCGTCGTCCACGGTGATCTCGTGGCTGCGCAGGTCGCCGTGGGAGATCTGGTGGTCGTTGAGGACCTTCAGCGACTCCCACAGCCGCGCGACGGGAGTCGTGTCGGTGCAACGCTCGATGGCGGTACCGCGTCGGAGCTTGTGCGCGTAGAGCATCCAGCCCCGGTTCAGGGTGGCCACCGCGATCGTCGACGTGTTGGCCAGCCCCAGCTCCCCGATGGCGATCGCCATGAGCCCGCGATGCTCGACGGCGCGGCGCATGGAGGCCACCAGGGGCGCTGTCTCGGTGCCGCGCAGCCTGAGCTTTCCCCAGAGCTGGCGCAGCGCGCCGCCGCTGCGTTGATGCGGACCGTACAACTCGATGACGGCCGAGCAGTCGGGGCTATCTCCCTCGCCCGAGAGGACCAATGGGCCGCGTCCGGCCGGCTGGAGGACGTTGAGCCGGGAGACGACGAAGCCGCGTTTCGCCATCGCCCGCACGGCGGCGTCCAGCGGCACCTCGAGCGCGGGAGTGCCGACGACAAGCACCACCAGCGAGCCCACCACCAATCCCACCGCCAGTCCCAGCAGCGCGCGGGCCGGCACGATGGCGCTGACCACGAGATGGATCGGCACGAAGGCCAGCAGCAGCCCCCACCACCAGCGCCGCCACCGCGCGGGTTGCCAGGGGCCCGACACCGTCAGCACGGCCGCGAGCATCGCGATCCACCGCGGGTCGTCGAGGAACTGCGCGAGCACCGTCTGCAGCCGCTCGGACAGGTCGAAGTGGTATCGGGGCGCGGAGAATCCGCTGCCGCCCACCGACAGCGGGAGGGCGGCCAGCAGCGCGGCGGCGGCGTAGGCGCCGAGCAGTTTCCACTGCCGGGTGACGATCAGGCCGATCAGGATCATGAACGGCAGGGCCAGGATCGCGATGCCGTACGCCAGGTAGACCAGGTCGGACTGCTTGGGCGACAGCACGCCGACGATCTGCGAGATGGACTTCTCCAGCGCCTCCCACTGCGGGCGGGTGATCAGCGAACTCGTGATCACCACCACCAGGAAGACGATGCTGGCGGCGAGGCGCAGGATGTCGTTGGTCCGGCGGGTCAGCGGCTGCAGCAAGCTACCGGCAACGCTGACGTCGCGCCCGTCCACTCGCATGTCGCACGTGTCCTTTGAGACTCGCCGGATCAACGCCGCGCCTTCGGCGCTCCGACAAGTTAACCGCATGCCCCGCTCGAGGACAGCTGCCTCACACCCGGCGCGCGTACGGTCGGTTGGTGGGCGTGCTGGCGAAAACGGAGGGGTGAGCGTGGCAAGGACCGACAACGACAGCTGGGAGATCACCGAAAGCGTGGGCGCGACGGCCCTGGGCGTCGCCGCGGCCCGGGCCGCGGAAACCGACAGCGAGAACCCGCTCATCAGAGACGAGTTCGCGCGCGTGTTTCTCCATGCCGCCGGGGAGGGCATGTGGAACTGGTTCGCGGCCCCCAATCTGCCCGCCCAGCTCGCCGACGCCGAGCCCGACCTGAAGCCGCGGATGCAGGGAATGGTCGACTACATGGCCGCTCGGACGGCCTTCTTCGACAAGTTCTTCCTCGACGCGGCCGACGCGGGGGTCCGTCAGATGGTGCTCCTCGCGGCGGGCCTGGACTCGCGGGCGTGGCGGCTGTCCTGGCCGGACGGCGTCACGGTGTACGAACTGGACCAGCCCCGGGTGCTGGAATGGAAATTGGCGACGCTGCGCGACAACGGGTTCGCGCCGGCCTGCCATCTGGCCAGCGTTCCCGTCGACCTGCGCCAAGACTGGCCGGCGGCGCTGGTACGAGCCGGCTTCGACCGCTCGGCGCCCAGCGCGTGGTCGGCCGAGGGGCTGTTGCCGTTCCTGCCCGCGGCCGCCCAGGAGCTGCTTTTCGAGCGGGTCCAGGAACTGAGCGCCCCCGGCAGCCGGATCGCCGTAGAGGCGCCCGGCCCCGACTTCCTGGACGAGGCCGCCCTGAACAAGCAGCGCGAGACGATGCAACGCGTGCGCGACCTGATGGCCGAGCTGGAGCCCGACCGCGACATCCCGGACGTCGCCGACCTGTGGTATTTCGAGGAGCGTGAAGATGTGGGTGACTGGTTGCGCCGCCACGGCTGGGCGGCGGCGGTGACGCCGGCCGAGGAGCTGATGGCCGGCTACGACCGTCGGCCGCCTGCGATCGATGACGCCACCCCGCGCACGTTGTTCGTCGCGGCCGAGCGCACAGAAGGGAAGTGAGGGTGACCCGAACCGACAACGACAGCTGGGAGATCACCGAGAGCGTGGGGGCGACGGCGTTGGGGGTGGCCTCGGCGCGCGCCGCGGAAACCCGAAGCGACGACCCGTTGATCCGGGACCCGTTCGCGCAGGTATTCCTCGACGCCGTCGGTGACGGGGTGTGGAACTGGCATTCCGCGCAGCAGCTGCCCGCCGAGCTGGTGGAGGCCGAACCGAATTTGCCGCTGCAGATGCGCGCGATGGTCGGCTACATGGCCTCGCGGACGGCCTTTTTCGATGCGTTCTTCCTCGAGGCCGCACGGGCGGGCATCCGCCAGGTGGTGATCTTGGCGGCGGGGCTCGACTCGCGGGCGTGGCGGTTGGCCTGGCCGGACGGGATCACCGTGTATGAGCTGGACCAGCCCAGGGTCCTGGATTTCAAGGCGTCGACGTTGGCCGATCACGGTGCGCAGCCGGCCTGCGAACGCGTGGCCGTCCCGGTGGACCTGCGCCACGACTGGCCGGCGGCGCTGCGGCAGGCGGGTTTCGACGCCTCGGCGCCCAGCGCCTGGTCGGCCGAGGGGTTGATGCCGTACCTGCCGGCCGCCGCCCAGGATGTGCTGTTCGAGCGCGTCGACGGGCTGACGCCGGTCGGCAGCCGGGTCGCGGTGGAGGCGTTGGGGCCGAAGTTTCTCGATCCGGGGTTCCGCGCCCGGCGCCGCGAGCGGATGGAGCGGATTCGCGCGCTGATGGCCGACGTGGATCCGCAGCGGGAGATTCCGAGGACCGAAGAGCTGTGGTACTTCGAAGAGCGGGAAGACGTCGGTGCCTGGTTCCGCCGCCACGGCTGGGACGTCGCGGTGACACCCGCCGACGAGCTCATGGCGGGCTACGGCCGCCAGGCGCCCGCAGAGGTGGCGGACACCGTGCCGGGGAACCTGTTCGTGGCGGCCCAGCGCCGCTAGCGTCCCGGCGCTCGTGGCCGGGCGCAGATTGAGCCGTCACCGACGCGGAGGCGGCGTGTGGTTGCCGGTAGGCCCCTCAGCCCTCCGGGATGCCGTCGTGCTCGCCGCGCCGTGCGCGCACGCGCCAGTGTCGGTACCCGCGCCGCGCGGCGAAGGCGCCGACGATGGCCGTCATGCACCACACCGCGATCGCCGAATAGGCCAGCCACGACGACCGATTCGCGATCGAGGCGCCCAGTGCGGTGTAGGCGAAAGCGCGCGGCACGGACCCGATGAGCGAGCCGACCGCCATCTGCCACACGGGAACCCCGAACGCGCCGAACGCGTACGAGGCCAGCGCATCCGAAACGCCCGGGACGAAGCGCTGACCGACAACCGCCCACAGTCCGCGGCGCTCGATCAACGCGTCGATGCGCTCGGCCCGTGTCGCGCCCAGCAACGCCCTGGCGCTGTTGCGCCCTGCGCGGCGGCCGACGAGGCTCGCGACGATCGCCGTGCCCACCGTGGCCCCGAGCGTGACCACGATGCCCAGTAACGGGCCGAACAAGAGCCCGCTGCCCGCCGCCAGTATCGAGCCCGGCACGAACAGCGCGCCCAGCGCGGCCGACAGCACGACGTAGGTCACGGGCGCGGCGGAGCCCGTCGCCGAGACCGCGCGACGGACGTCCCCGACATCGATGACGCGCGCGATGGCCACCAAATAGAACATCCCCAGCAGAAACGCGGCGAACACCGCGAGCCGCAGAATATGGCCTCGCCGCGACGCCGGCGCGTGGGCCTCGTCGTCAACCATCCTGACCGCGATCCTTCCCTAGCGCGACGCCCGCCTTCAGCCGCTGCCGCAGCCCGCTGGCGCGCACCGCGCGGCGCCCGATCGCGGCCCGAACCGCGGGCTCGGAACCGACCACCCGAACCATGGTCCTGGCGCGGGTCACCGCCGTGTAGAACAGCTCACGGGTCAGCAGCCTGGAGTCCTCCGAGGGCAGCAGGACCGTGACCTCGTCGGCCTGACTGCCCTGGCTCTTGTGGATGGTCATCGCGAACATCGTCTCGACGTCGGGCAACCGGCTGGTCGCGAACTCCGTCGGGCCGGCGACGCCGGAGATCACCGCCCGCAGGCCGGCGGGCCGGGCGACGACCACGCCCGTGTCGCCGTTGTACAGACGCAGCCCATAATCGTTGGTCGTCACCAGCAGTGGCCGGCCCGCATACCACTCCGACCACACCGGCAGCCCGCTGTCTTCGGTGAGCCACCGATGGACCTGCCGGTTCCAGTACTCCACCCCGAACCGGCCGCGGCGATGTGCGCACAGCAGCCGGTGTCCGTCCAGGGCTTCCAACGCGGCTGCGGCGGACCCTAGAACGGCGGCTTCGCGCACGCGACGCGCGGGTGGGACGAGGATCGCGCGCAGACGATCCGTCGGGTCCCGGTCATCGATCCATTCGAGGTGTCCGCCCCCGGCCCGCAGCACCTCGACCGCCCGGTCGCCGTCACCGACGCGGATCGCGTCGGCAAGTGCGCCGATCGACTCCCCGAACCGGTGCGACGACAGCAGGGCGGCCACCCGCGTGTCCTCGCGTTCGGACAGGCCGTCGACCAGGTCCGCCAGCACCGCACCGGCTTCGACGGACGCCAGCTGGTCCGGATCCCCGACCAGGAGCAGCCGCGTGTCGGGCCGCACCGCCTCGAGCAGCCTCGCCATCATCGTCAGCGACACCATCGACGTCTCGTCGACGACGATCACGTCATGCGGCAGCCGGTTGGCGCGATGGTGACGAAACCGTACCGACGTGTCCGGCCGGCTACCGAGCAGCCGGTGCAGTGTCGTCGCCTCCAGCCCGGCCAGCCGGTTGCGGTCGGGGGTGCCGAGCCGCGCGACCTCTGCCGCCACCGCCTCCGTCAGCCGTGCGGCGGCCTTGCCGGTGGGGGCGGCCATCGCGATCCGCGGGCCCGCTCGGCCCGAGAGCTCCGCCTGCTCGGCCAACAGCGCGAGCAGGCGCGCGACGGTCGTCGTCTTGCCGGTGCCCGGACCACCGGTCAGCACCGAAACCGCCTGCGCGAGCACGATCTCCGCGGCGGCCCGTTGTTCCTCATAACCGGCGGGAAAGAGTCGCTCGAGGGCCGGGGAGGCGGCCGGCGCCGCCCGTGGCACCGAGAGAGCGAGCAGGTCGGCGCAGACCTGGTCCTCTTCCCGCCAATACCGGTCGAGGTACAACAGTCGATCGTCGTAGATCCGCAGCACCGGCGGCTCGTGCGTCAACCGGCTCGCTTGCACGGCGGCCAGCCAGGGCGCCGGCTCCGGCCACGGCAGCTGCGGGGCGCCGCAGTCCGCGGCGACGGTCGACAGGTCGACGCAGACCGAACCTCCGCGCAGCGCACGAACCGCCAGCGCCACCGCCAAAGCGACGGCGGGGTCGGCTTCCTTGGCCAGCTCGGTAATCCGCTGGGCGACATGCACATCGGCGGACTCCAGCACGCCGGCCGCGTTGAAGTCGGCGAGCGGACCGTCGGCGGCCAGGACGACGCGGGCCGCGAAAGGATCCTCGAGACGATCGTCCGCGACGCTCACGCCGCTCGCCGCCCCTCGTCGAGCAGGTCGGACAGCGCGACCGCCAGCCGGGCGGGCGGGCGCCACCCGAACACCCCGCTGGGACCGTGCTCCGACACCGGGGAGCCCGGACCGCACATGCCCCGCACGAACAGGTACAGCACTCCGCCCAGGTGCCGATCGGGCTCGTAGCCGGGCTGCCGCCAACGCAGGAACCGGTGGAGCACAACAAGATACAGCAGCGCCTGCAACGGATAGTCGGAGTGCAGCATCGCCTCGGTGAGCGCGCCGAAGCTGTAGTCGGCCGCGGTGTCGCCCAGCATGTTGGTTTTGTAGTCGACCACGAGGTAGCGCTGACCCGGCAATCGCAGGACGGCGTCGATCGAGCCGGACAGATAGCCCCGCAGCGCTTGGTGACCGAGACCGTCGGACCTCAGCCGGTCGGCGTAGCCCGCCAGGGGATCGCCGGGCGGCAGCTGCTCCCCGAGCAGCTCGCCAACGTCGCAGAGCGCGATGTCGGGAACCGTCCCGCGGGCGTCGCCGCCGGCCAGCGGGATCTCGAAGTCCAACTCGCGCAGCCGGTCCCGCAGGGCGATCTGGCGCAACGTCACACCGGGCGCCAGCGGCCCGAGCGGGGTGTCGTGCATGGGCACCAGCGCCGAAGCCAGCACCACGGGATCCACGTCCACCGGCCACCAGATCGATTGCGTGCGTACCTGCGCTTCCAGTTCGGCGGCCAGGTCCGGCGCGAACGGGTCGGCGTTCTCCAGGACGGCATGCACCAACGACCCGAACGCGGCACCCGCCGGCAGGTCGGCCATGGGAGAGGACACGTCCGCACCCGCGGGCGGCACGAGCGGCGCGGGAGAAACCTCGACCTCGTCGTCGCGGCCGGTGGCCTCCGGCTCGCTCCCTACACCGGGTTGGTCGGCGGCCCGGATCAGCGCGGAGTACGAGGTGCGCCGCCAGGTGGTGTCGATGACGCGGTGAAAGTGCCGCGCGGACAGGCCCGCCGGCAACCTCGTGACGGGAATCGGGGGGACGCCCGTGACGACGGCTTCCTCGATCACCGGGCCGCCGGCGGCTGCCCAGTCGCGGAAGCGGGCCAGCGCCTCCTCGTCCGAGATGGTCTTGGGATCGCAGCGGTCGGGCACCTCGGCCTGCCCGAGGTGCCGGCCGCGCATCAGCCGCGACAGGCCGCCGTTGGGTTCGTCCCACGAGGGCGCCCACCACGCCACCACCTGCGACTGGGCCCTGGTCAGCGCGACGTAGGTCAGCCGGATGTCGTTGCGGGCCGCCTCGGCTCGGCTGAATCTCTCGGTCTGGGCCAGGTCCGGGCTGGCGGGGCCGCCGACATGCAGGCAGCGGACACCGGTGTCGTCGTGAAACAGCGGAATGTCGTCGATGAAGACGTGCCGGTTGAACGCGAACGGCAGGTAGACGATCGGGAACTGCAAGCCCTTGGCGCCCCACACCGTCATGATCTGCACCGCGGCGGCGTCGCTGTCGATGCGGCGATTGCGTTCGGGCGCACCGTCTCGCTCGCCGCGCTGGCGGCGGAGCCAATCGCGCAGCGCGGGCAGGGTCAACCGCTCCCGGTGGGAAACCTCGTGCAGCAGCTGGGCGATGTGCGCCAGGTCGGTCATCATGCGCTCGCCGCCCTGCTCGGCGAGCACGCGGCGGCCCAGCCCGGCCAACTGCGCCGCCTCGAACACCGCCGCCGGCCCGCGCGCACGCAGGTGATCCGCCCAGTCCCGCAGGGTGGAGGCCGTCTGGTCGGTGAGCGAGTCACCCCCGGCGGCCAGTTCGCCGGCCGTGTTGCCGAAGAACACCGTCGCCGCGGCGGCGCGCACCACACCGCTGCGATGGGTCTGGTCGAAGGCATTGAGCACAGACAACCAATCCTCGGCGGCCTGGGAGACGAACACGTCGGCGTCGCCGGTGTAGACGGCGGCGATTCCGGCCTGCGCGAGAGCTTGCTGGCATACTCGTGCGTCCTCGCCGGTTTCGATGATCACCGCCACGTGCCCGGCCTCCACCGGGGCGCCGTCGAACGTCGCACCGCCGGCCAGCAGGGCGCCGACGTCGGCGGCCAGGTCGGCCGGGATGTATCGCCGAAGCTCTTGCATGGGAATCGTTTTCGACTGCTCTACGCCGAACGCGGCCCGGCGGACCAGCCGCAGCCGAAAGGGCGCGTTGTGTGGCGCGCCGGCCAGCCGGTGGCCGCCGAGGTGCGGTCGGACGTCCCGCACCACGATGTCGGGATCGCCCAGCGCGGCGCCGCCCAGCACGGTCTGCAGACGCTCGACGAGCGCGGTGTCGCTGCGCCAGTTGACGTCCAGCGTGCGCCGTTCGCCCGCGGTGCGGGCGGCTTCCAGGTAGGTGTAGATGTCGCCACCGCGGAAACCGTAGATCGCCTGCTTGGGATCGCCGATCAGGACCACCGCGGAGTGACCGCTGAACGCGCGCTCGATGACTTCCCATTGGATGGGATCGGTGTCCTGGAACTCGTCGACCATGACGATCGGCCAGCGCGCCCGCATCCGGTCGCGGGCATCGGAGTCCTCCGCCTGCAGCGCCGAGGCGAGCCGGCGTAGCAGGTCGTCGTAACCGAGGACGGCGAGCCGGTGCTTGCGCAGCTCGAGCTCGGCCAGCACGTCGTTCGCGAACCGCAGCCGAACCGCGGCAACGGATCCCGGCTCCGGGCGCTGCGGCCGCAGCTCGGCGCAGGGGTCGCCGACCACCGCGCGGGCGAGCGCCACCGCGTCGGGGTGGCGCAGCGGCGCTTCGTCGCGCTGCGACCCGAACTGCGCCAGGTACAGGTCGTCGACGACCTGGGTGACGAGGTCGTCGAGGCTTTCGACCAGCGTCACTCCCGCTTCCGTGTCACCGGCAACGCCCAGCGATTTCAGCACCATGCTGCAGAATTCGTGGGTGGTGGCGATGGTGGCGGCGTCGAACCCCGCCAGCGCGTCCCGCAGCCTGTTGCAGCGCTCGTCGCGGTCGGCGGCGGTGCCGCGCGTCAGGTGGGCCACCAGTTCGTTCGGCGGGTCGAGCGCCGGATCACAGAGTGCGGCAACGGTTTGCGAGATTTGAGCGCGAACGCGTTCGCGCAGTTCACGGCTGGCGGCCCGGCTGAAGGTGATCAGCAGCATCTCCTCGAGGGTGGCGGCGCCATCGGCGAGGTACCGTGTCACGAGGCCGGCGAGTGCGAACGTCTTGCCGGTGCCGGCACTGGCTTCCAGCACCGTCGTCGACCCGGGACCGGGCAGCGGGCCGAGCAGGTCGAAGCTCTCCATCAGCGCACCTCCGCGCGCAGCAGCGGCAGCCATAGCCGCACGGCCAGCGCGCCCAGGCGGGTGGCTTCCCCGTCGACCTCCTCGCCCGGATGGGGCGCCCCGAGCAATGCGGTGAGCGGAGCCCTTTTGCCCCAGAGCTTTTCGTGTGCGGGCTCCGCATCCTCGCCGTCGAAGTTTCTCTGCGACTGCCACTTCCAGCCCGCCGCCCGCAGGGGGTCCCTGCCGCGGTGGCGCGCGTCGGCGAAGGCGAACGAGGTTCGCAGCGGCAGCGGCAGCGGCTCCCGGCGGCCCGCGTCGTACAAGCGCACCAGATCGCGCAGCGTCTCAACACCATTCGGCGGCCCCGCGAGCAGCCGTTGTTCGACGCGATGGGTGTTGGGGGCCCGCCCGATGCAGAGCGCGGTCCACTCGCGGCCCGGCGCGGCGGCGCCCAACGCGAGCAGCGGAATCCAGGACTCCATCAGGTGCTTGCCGCCCAACTTGGAGTAGGTGACCGACACCGTGCGCTCGCCGAAGACTGGCGTCACGGTGCCGGTGAGGCGCCGGCCACCAAGGTCGGGGCCGAGGTCCACGTCGACGTCGTACGCGTCGGGCCCGGCGCGGCGTTGCAGCAGCGCGGCGCGCGCCAGCTCGGCCGCCTGATCGCGGATCTCCCTGGCCTTGCGCATGCCCAGGTGGCCCGGTGGCAGGGTGCCCCGGCGCCACTCGGCGTTGGCGGCTGTATCCGGATGCATCCCGCGCAACATGTCGCGCAGCATGCGATCGCCGACCGTCCACTCTTCGAGGTTGTCGATCTCGACCGGCATCTCGTCGTCGAGCTGCTCGACCTCCCAGGGCAGTACATAGTCCAGCGCGCGGAAGAAGCCCTTGACCGGATCCCTGAAGAAAGTGAGCAAGTCGGCCAGCGCGACGTCGTCGCGCGGCGGCGGCGGGAGCGGGTCGGCGAAGAACGGGCGGGCGGGGCGCCGATCGCCGGCCGCCGCCTCGGCGGCCACCAGCGCTGTGGGGTCGAAGGTGAACGGCTTGCCCGGGACAAGCTCACCGGGGGTGACGTTGCGAACGTCGAACGGCTGCAACGGATGATGCACCAGCACACGGCCCCGCACCGGTGCGGGCGTCGTCTGGTCGAGCGCGTCGAGCACCTCCGACAGCGGCACCGCGGGCGGGCGGCAATGCCCGGTGTGCTCGTCGGCGCCGGTGTAGGTGATCACCAGGGTGTCGGCGGCCGCGCACACCGCGTCGAGCAGCAACTGCCGGTCCTCCGAGCGGAGGTCGCGTTCGCCGGTCATCGGCGCCCGGGCGAGGGCGTCGTCGCCGTCGGCGCGGTCGAACCGGGGGAAGACCCCGTCGTCGAGGCCGACGAGGCACACCACGCGATGGGGAACCGAACGCATCGGCACCATGGTGCAGACGGTCAACGTGCCGGTGCGAAAGTTCGCCCGGGTCGGCCGTCCGGCCAGGTGGCCGGCCAGCAGCGCGCGCACGTCCGGCAGCCGCATCGCCGTCGAGACCCGGGCGCCGGCCTGCTCCAACACCGTCGCGAATTCTCGGCGGAGCTGACCTGGCTGCCAGGCGTCGTCGGCGCTCACCGCGGTGAGCGTGGCGACACCTTCGGCCAGCGCGCCGATCCATTCGCTCAGCGGCCGCGACCCGGTCAGCGACTGGACCGCGCCGCGCAGCCGTGAGACGTATTCGGCCAGCCGCCCGGCCAGCTCAACCTTGTTGCTGCCCACGTCGTCGAGCGGCAACGCGGTGTCCAGCCAGGCCTGCGAGTCGTCGGACATCGCGACCCCGGTGAGGATGCGGTCGAGCCCGAAACGCCAGGTGTTGTGCAGGATGCGGTCGAGTCCGTACGGCGCGCGCTGCTCCTTGTCGAAGCCCCACCGGACGCCGGACTCGCGCACCCAGGCGGTGATCGCGTCGAGGTCGTCGTCGCTGAACCCGAAGCGGGCCCGCACCGGCGCGGACTGCGCCAGGTCGAGGACCTCCGTGGCGGTGGCACGGCCCCCCGCGATGCTCAGCAAGTCCTCCGCGACACCGAGCAGCGGGTTGGTCTGGATGGGGGAGCGGTCGGCCAGGCGCACCCGGAGGCGGTGCGCCGGGTGGCCGTCGGCGGCCAGCTCTCCGAGCCCGAACCCGGCGACGATCAACGGGGCGTACGTCTCGATGTCGGGGCACATGATCACGATGTCGCGGGGCTCCAGCGTCGGGTCGTCTTCCAGCAGCCCGAGCAGCACTTCACGCAGCACGTCGATCTGCCGCGCCGGGCCGTGGCAGCTGTGCACCTGCACCGACCGGTCGCCCTCGGCCGGTTTGCGGCCCGCCGGCCTGACCGCGTTGCCGGCGATGTCCGATTGCAGCCAGCTCAGTAATGTTCCGGAAGACGTCGCAGCGCAGAGGAACTCGTCCGTCGCGCGGATCGGCCGGCAGCGACCGTTGCAGCTCGCGCAGGTCTCGGCCGAGGCTCTGTAGCAGCGGGTGGTAGGCCGCGTGGCGGCTGTCGTCCTGGCATCGCGGCACGGGGCCGTGGACGGCGGCGAGCGCCCGCCACAGCTCGTCGCTGGGATGGGGCAGCCACAGGTGCAGGTCGTGGTGGGCCGACAGCGCGTCGAGCAGTTCGACGTCGGTGCGCGCCAGCCGGGTGTGGCCGAACAGCGACAGCCGCGCGGGCAGGTCGGTGGCGCCCTCCCGCAGCCGGGCGACGGTCTGCTGATGGCGGATGTGCGGGGGGTCGGCGGGGACGTTCGCCGCGACTACCCGCCACAGTTCCGGTTGCCATGTCAGGTCGGGGTCGAGGTCATCCGCGTCGCCGTTCAGCCAGTCGGCCAGCAGCCGCGGACGCTGGCTTGCGTATGAGGCGAACAGTCCGGCCAGCCGACGCGCGACGGAATACCTTCTGCCGCGACGCAATTCGGCCTCGGGTCCGGTGTCGAAGTGACCCAGGTGCGTGGCCAGCGTGCGGCACCAGGGTTGGTCCAGCGAGCTGTCGATGGCGTCCAGCAGGGGCCACGCCAGGGCGTCCGGCGACCACGGATCGTCGGCAGCGGTGCCGGCGGTGCCGGTGATTGCAGAGATCTGAGCGATCAGCGAGCCCGGACTTCTGAACGCCACCCCCGCACACACCCCGTCGGCCCCCCGACCACGCCCGAGCACGTGGGAGAGGCGCTGGCTGAGCCAGCGCTCCACGCCGCGCGCGGGGACCAGCACCAGCTCCTCGGCGAACGGGTCGGGCAGCGGGTCGGCCAGCAGCGCTGCGAGCCCGTCGGCAAGGAGATCGGTGCGCTCGGCACGGTGCAGGTGAAGCGCCATCGCGGTGCCACGATAGACCGCCGCACCGACAGCGCGCGGCCAGTTCGACCGACGACGTGTCGTGCCCCTGTGTCACTGTGGGGTTGGCGGCCCACCAATTTCACCCCCGCCGAGCAGGGAGAGCGAATGGCCAACACGACAGTGCACCCGCGCTTGACGGAAAAGTTCACCGAAGCCCTGACGTACGCGGCGCACAAGCACGCGGGGCAGGTTCGCAAAGCCAGCGGGGTCCCGTACCTCGGTCACTTGCTGTCGGTGGCCGGCTTGGTCATCGAGGACGACGGCACCGAGACGCAGGCCATCGCCGCACTGCTGCACGACGCGGCCGAGGACCAGGGCGGCGAACAGACACTGGCCGAGATCGGTGCGAAGTTCGGTGCGGACGTGGCGTCGATCGTCGGGCAGTGCAGCGACACGTTCGAGACGCCGAAGCCGCCCTGGCGCCCGCGCAAGGAGAGCTACATCCGGCACCTGGGTGAGGCATCGGACGACGCCGTGCTCGTCTCGCTGGCGGATAAGCTCGACAACGCGCGCGCGATCCTGCGCGACTTCCGCGCGCACGGCGACCAGGTCTGGCAGCGGTTCAGCGAGCCGGATCCGGGGGCGCACCTGTGGTACTACCGGTCACTGCTCGAGGTGTTCGACTCGCGGAGCCGCAGCTGGATGGTGGCCGAGCTGCGCCGCGTGCTCGACGCGCTCGAGCAGGCGATGGGCCGTCAAAGATAGACCGAGGGGGACGAGATGGAAGCCTGGGACGCGATCTGCGCCCGCCGCAATGTGCGGCAATACGCGCCGGATCCGGTGTCGCAAGCCGACCTGGACCGGATCGCCGAGGCCGGATGGCGGGCGCCGTCGGCGAAGAACCGGCAGCCGTGGGATTTCGTGATCGTCACCGACAAGGCCCAACTGCGGGAGCTGTCCACGGTGTGGCGGGGCGCCGGTCACATCGCCGCGGCCGCGGCCGCGATCGCGATCGTGGTGCCGGTCCCGCCCGACGAGCGCCGGGTGGTCACCGACAACTACGACGTCGGTCAGGCCACCATGGCGATGATGCTGGCGGCCACCGACCTGGGCATCGGAACCGGTCACTCCTCCGTGGGGGACCAGGACAGGGCGCGGGCCATCCTCGAGGTGCCCGACGACCACCTGGTGGCCTTCCTGCTCGGCGTCGGATACCCCGCCGATCGCCCTCTCGCCCCGATCCGCAAGCCGGATCGAAGGCCCTTCTCGGAGGTCGTCCATCACGGGCGGTGGTGACCGGCGCCCTGTCGAGCCGCCAACGCGAGTGGGCATGCTTGGGACATGAACCGAAACGAGATCACCGAACAGATCGTCCTCGCCCGCTTGCGGCTCGGCCTGAGTTGGCAAGAGTTGGCCGACGCGATCGGGCGGCCGGCGGTGTGGACCACGGCGGCGTTGCTCGGCCAGCACCCGATTCCGGCTGACCTTGCCGGCGTCCTCGCGGCCATGCTGGGCCTCGACGAGTCGGTGGTGCCGGTGCTGGCGGCGCCACCGATGCGCGGCGGTCTGCCCGCTGCAGCGGCGCCGACCGACCCCACGATCTACCGCTTCTACGAAGCGCTTCAGGTATACGGTGGCGCCATCAAGGAACTGATTCACGAGCAGTTCGGCGACGGAATCATGAGTGCGATCAACTTCAGCGTGGACCTGCGGAAGAAGCCGCACCCGACGGGCGACCGGGTGGTGGTCACGTTCGATGGCAAGTTCCTTCCCTATCAATGGGTTTCGACCAGCAACGACATAGCCGGCGATGACATAGGCCGATGAGACCGATCAATCCGCTGCGCCACCCCCTTCCGCGTGGCGCGCGCCCCGAAGCCGCGCGCCGAAGGGCGCTTCTACCGACCCAACGGGCGGCGGCTCGGCTTCGCCGAATACGGCGATCCCTCGGGCGAGGTGGTGCTGTGGTTCCATGTCGTTACGAGTCGGTCACCGGGGTGACGCCCACCGTCGGTCCCGAAGCCTGCGCTGTCGGGGCCATCGACTTGACGCGCCGCTTCGCGCCGTTGCTGTCGCGGCTGCGCTGGCCGGCTGTCGGCTCTGGTGCCCGGGGCTGGTCCTGCCCGTCCTGCCGTTCGGGCACTACGCGTCCCTCGCCTACGCCGCCACCACGAAAGTCGGCGACCGCCGCGTCTTCGCCGATCCGGAAATGGAGCCGATGTTCCTCGACGACATCGTCGTCCTGTCCGGAGGCCGCTTCTGGGCCGTCGTGGACGACATCCGCCTGTTCGGGCGCGACTGGGGGTTCCGGCTGGCCGACGTGCCGGCTCCCGTCCGGTGGTGGCACGGCGACACCGACCCGATCGTCCCGCTGGATGCCGCACGGTGCGCGGTGTCGCATCTGGCCGACGTCCAGCTCGTATTGCGGCCCGAGGAGAGCCATCTCGGCGGCCTCGCAGCAGCCGACGAGGTCCTCGGTTTCGTCCGCGGATGTTGTGATCCGGTCGGCGTGCCCGGGGCCGTAAAAGTGACGCGCCGCTGTGTTTTGTGTCACACTGGTGATACGAGGAGGCGATGGGAACGCGGTGGCCACGTGCTGGACGGCCACCGCGTTTCGTCGCTTTCAGCTGGTCAGCAGCTGCAGCGCTACATGCCGAACTCGGACTCGATTCCGTCGATCCCGGCGCGGATGGCCGCCAGGGCGTCGGCGCGGGCGCGCAATTTGGTTGCGGCGTGGGCGCGTTGGTGCAGCCCGGCGAATTCCCGCGCGGCCTCCTCGGCACGGTCGACCACCATCTCCGGCATTGCGATCTCGTCGACGAACCCGGCGGCCAGCGCGGTCTCGCCGAAAAACGACTTGGCGAGCCCGGTTGCCTGTTGGTACGCCGACTGCGTCAGCCGCAGCTTGAGGATTTCCAGAGCCGCGTGGGGGATGATCATGCCGATCGCGACCTCGTTGGCCTGGATGTTGTACGCGTGAGCGGCCACCCGGTGGTCACCGGAACACAAGAGGAACGCACCCATCGCGATGGCGTGTCCGGTGCAGGCCATGACCACCGGCTTCGGATACGACAACAGCCGGTGCGCCAGCTCGAATCCACCCCTGAGCATGTCGATCGCGGGCTGTACCTCGCCGGAGGTGAGGATCTTCAGATCGAACCCGCCGCTGAACACCCGCTCGTTGCCGGTGATCACCAGCGCGCCGGCGTTGTCGCTGTCCGCCTTGTCGATCGCCTCGTTGAGGGCCTGTTGCATCGTCGGGCCCAGCGCGTTGACCTTGCCGTCGTCCATCCTGATGACGGCGATGGAGTCCTTGTGGCTGTAGAAGACCGGGCCGCTCATAATTCGCTCCTCTGCTGAGGCTTGCCAAAGACGGCGGAGTCGATTGAATCAGATCGACGTTTGGCTGCGGTGCTTGGCCAGATCGTTCTCGGCGCTACCCCAGCGCAGGCTCACATCCGTGGGCGCATCGAGCTGCCGGGTGCGCCACCTGTCCTGCGTCTCCTGCACGGCGCCGTTGATCCGTTCGATCTCACTGCGGAACACCTCGGGGCGCGTTTCCTTGCCTGCGTAGTGGAAGTACGTCAGCAGGCCGCGCAGCAGCTCCAGCTTCTGCTTCTCCCGTTTCGCCAGGTCGTGCGTCGTCATCAGCTCGATGCGCTGCACGGGCGGCAGGTCGTCCCAGTCCAGCACCACGTTGGTTTCCAGCGGTAAGCGGTCCCGCCGCCAGAACCGCCAACCCCGGGGCCGGTGGGGCCGGTCGTAATACACCAACGTTCCGGTGAACCGCGATTCGATGCCGCTGCCGATCTCCGCGCGGTCGAGGGCCGAATCCCAGACCATGCGCCATTCCTGGCCGGGCGCCAGCACCGGCAACTCGCGGGGAAGCTGCAGTTCGACCACGTCGGCGTAGCCGTCGGCCGCGTTCTCGTACTCGGCCACCGTCGGCCGATTCGAAAACGAGAACTGCACGTCGTAGGCGGCCGTGCGGCCGAAGTTGCGGACCACTAGCTCGATCACGTGCCAGTCCGCGGGATGCGGCTCCATGAGCATCGCGACGTGCGGTCGCGCCTGCTCCGCCGCCAACCGCCGGTTCCGGTTGATCTGCCGGTTCGTCGTCACCAGTGCGACGATGCCGACGGCGATCGCCGCCCACGCCGCCCACGCCATCCAGGTGCTCGATCCGACTTCGGTGATGCCGCGCCAGCTTTCCTGGACCCACCCCATGGCCTCCACCCTCCGCTTATATCACAGTTGCACGGGGGCAGAAATTTCGCGAACTGCGCAGATGACCCGTCCGCGCGTCCCTCCCCCCCGGCCAATTCGTCAGCCGCCCATCAACATTCGCCACTGGTCGAGGTCGGCGGCGCGGTACACGTAGTTGGACCGCTTCACCTCCGCAAGGGAGGCGCTCGGTTCGGCCGAGTACCAGTGCCCGGGAAACACCGTGGGATCACCGGGAAGGGCGGCCAGCCGCTGCAGGCTGCGATACATCTCGTCGGAGTCGCCGCCGGGGAAGTCGGTGCGCCCGCAGCCGTCCAAGAACAACGTGTCACCGGCGACCAGGCGGCCATCGAGCAGAAAGCACTGACTGCCCGGGGTGTGCCCGGGGGTGTGCAGCAATTCGATCTCGATGTCACCGACGTTGACCTTGTCATGGCCTTCGTGGGTGGTCAGGTCGCCGAGGCTGATTCCGGTGACGCGGGAAACCCAGAGCGCCTCATGGGTATTCACGTGCACCGGCACCGATGCGCGTTCCAGCAGGTCCGCCAGGCCCTTGAGCGCAAAGCCCATCATCGAGCCCCCGACGTGATCGGGATGGTGGTGGGTCACCAGCACCCCGGACAGGCGCATGCCGTCGGACTCCAGCGTGTCGAGCAGATCGCCCGCCGCGTATGCGGGGTCAACGACCACGCAGTCCCCGGTCGCCCGGTCGCCGATCAGGTAGGCGAAATTGCGCATCTGGGTGGCGAGCATGTCCCCTGCGGCGAAGTCGCGGCCGGAGAGCAGTTGACGAAAGTACAGCCGGTCCTCTGACACGTGACCAGCCTAATGGCCGTCGATCAGCATGGCGGTGACGGCTGTGGGCTCTCGACGAGAGCCCTGCCACGGTCCGGCAACGCCCGGTTGCGCGATCGGCGAGTGGGTATTGTTGGCGCATGCTGAAGCGGATGGCGATCGAAGTCGACGTCGATCTGGTCGACGAGGCGATACGACGGTTCCATCTGGCCGACGCGCGCGAGGCCGTCCACCTGGCGCTGCGGACCCTCCTCGGCGAGCCCACCGCGGAGACCGGACAGGACGACGAGTACGACGAGTTCAGCGACCTCAGCGCGTGGGAGCCCAAGCGCGGCGGCGACGCGAAGTGACCTTGCCTTCGCCGCGCGGGCGGCGAACAGGGGACGCCGGTTCTCGAAGCCCGTGGTTTGGTGCCGTTGCAAGCCACGCTGTACCCTCTTTTAGGCCCGGGGCACTGTCGATTCGGGTGTACGGCCCCCTTAGCTCAGTCGGTAGAGCGTTTCCATGGTAAGGAAAAGGTCAACGGTTCGATTCCGTTAGGGGGCTCGGCGGAGCCGAGCAGGCTGGCGGCCCCAAACCCACAAAGGGGTAGCCGAGGCGATGTAGCTCAGTCGGTTAGAGCGAACGACTCATAATCGTTAGGTCGCCGGTTCGAGTCCGGCCATCGCTACAACAGAACAACGCGACTTCTAAGAGGGATAAAGATATGGCTTCCAGTACCGACGTGCGGCCGAAGGTCACCTTGGCCTGCGAGGTGTGCAAGCACCGGAACTACATCACCAAGAAAAACCGCCGCAACGACCCGGACCGGTTGGAGCTGAAGAAGTTCTGCCCCAACTGCGGCAAACACCAGGCCCATCGCGAGACGCGGTAGCCACCGTCAGCATCTATCGAGATCGACTAGGTAGGTTCTTAAGCTGTGGCCTTGTCCGAAAATATCGTCGGGATGCATTACCGGTATCCCGACCATTATGAGGTGGAGCGCGAGAAGATCCGCGAGCACGCCGTCGCGGTGCAAAACAACGACGAGTGCTTCTTCGAAGAAAAGGCGGCGGCCGAACTCGGCTACGCGGGATTACCGGCCCCGCTCACTTTCATCTGTGTGTTCGGCTACAAGGCTCAGTCGGCCTTTTTCGACTACGCCGGCATCGCGGTCACGGACCAACAGATAGTGCAGGTCGACCAGGTGCTGAAATTCGTCAAGCCGATCGTGGCGGGCGACAAGCTGTACTGCGAGGTATCTGTGGATTCGGTGCGTGAGGCACACGGAACCCAGGTCATCGTGACCAAGAACGTCATCACCGACGAAGCCGGTGACATTGTGCAAGAGACCTACACGACCCTGGCGGGTCGTTCGGGCGATGATGGGGAAGCGGGGTTTACGGATGTCACTGCGTGAGTTCGATTCGGTCAAGGTGGGTGACACCCTTCCGGAGAGGGTCTACCCGCTCACGCGACAGGACCTGGTGAATTACGCGGGGGTTTCCGGGGACCTGAACCCGATCCACTGGGACGACGAGATCGCCAAGGTCGTCGGGCTGGACACGGCCATCGCGCACGGCATGCTCACCATGGGCATCGGCGGGGGCTACGTCACCTCGTGGGTCGGTGACCCGGGAGCCGTCACGGAGTACAACGTGCGTTTCACGGCCGTGGTGCCGGTGCCGAACGACGGCAAGGGGGCCGAGCTCGTCTTCAACGGCCGGGTGAAATCGGTCGACCCCGAGAACAGGTCGGTGACCATCGCGCTGACGGCCACCACCGGTGGCAAGAAAATCTTCGGCCGCGCTACCGCGTCGGCGAAGCTGGCGTAGCTGATGGCGCTGAAAACAGACATCCGTGGGATGGTCTGGCGGTATCCCGACTATTTCGTAGTAGGGCGTGAGGAACTCCGCAGTTTTGCCCAGTCCATCAAGTGCGACCACCCGGCTTTCTACGAGGAGGACGCGGCCGCCGAACTCGGTTACGGAGCGATCGTCGCCCCGATGACGTTTGTGACGATCTTGGCCAAGCTGGTGCAGCTGGATTTCTTCCGGCACGTCGACATCGGCATGGAGACATTGGTGATCGTCCAGGTCGACCAGCGGTTCGTGTTCCGCAAGCCGATGCTGGCCGGGGACAAGCTGTGGGCCCGCATGGACATCCACTCGGTAAACGAGCGCTTCGGCGCCGACATCGTCGTCACCAAGAACACCTGCACCGACGACAGGGGTGCGGTGGTGCTGGACGCCTACACCACGTTGATGAGCCAGCACAGCGACGGGTCCGCCAACCTCAGATGGGACATGGAATCCGGGCAGGTCGTCAGAGCGTCGTAATTGGTCTTGCGATTTCCTGCGCTTCCGTGTCATCGAGTACACTCGGACCTCGGGGTTTTCCCAGCACCAGCGCGCTTTCCGTGGGTACGAGCAATCGGGGAGCGCGCGTGTCATGTAAGCCCCGGTAGGTAAGCGCAGGTTGGCCTGCCAACCGCGAAGGGGCGTAGCTCAACTGGCAGAGCAGCGGTCTCCAAAACCGCAGGTTGCAGGTTCAAGTCCTGTCGCCCCTGCTGAGCGGCGAAACCGTGCCATGGTGGACACTGGAAGGATGTCCCACAACACATGGGACGGCTCGCGGGACACTAGCAAACAAAGGAGCACGCGGTGAGCGACGAGGGCAACGCTGCCAACGACGCCGCACGCGACGGCGGCGACGGCGAGGACGGCCGCGACAGCGGCGGTCGGACGGCCGTGGTGACCGAGCCGGTGGCCCGGCCGCAACGCCCGACCGGCAAACGGTCCCGCCGGCGGGTGGCCGATGCCGCCGAAGACACCGACGCGGCGGCCCCGGGCGAGGGCGGCGCCGAGGACGACAAGGCCGGCCGGGGGTCCAAGAAGGCGAAGACGCCCAAGGCGGCCAAGAAACCGAAGAAGCCCGGCGACCGCTCGGCTAACCCCTTGGTGTTCGTCTACAACTACCTCAAGCAGGTGGTTGCCGAGATGCGGAAGGTGATCTGGCCGAACCGCAAACAGATGCTCACCTATACCTCCGTGGTGCTGGCCTTCCTGGCGTTCATGGTGGCGGTGGTCGGCCTCGCGGACTTCGGCCTGACCAAGCTGGTCCTGTTGGTGTTCGGCTGAGCTTCGACAGTGATAGAGAGGACTGAAAACCGTGACTACCTTCGACGGTGATATGTCCGCGGGTGAAGCGGTCGACCTGAAAGAGGCGTCGGAGACGTCAGAGGCTCCGGACGTCGTAGAGGCCCCGGAGAGCGCCGCTCCCGCGGAGCCGGCCGAGGAGGTCGACCCGGCCGCCGCGCTCAAGGCGGACCTGCGCAGCAAGCCCGGCAACTGGTACGTCATCCACTCCTACGCGGGCTACGAGAACAAGGTCAAGGCCAACCTCGAGACCCGCGTGCAGAACCTTGACGTGGGCGACTACATCTTCCAGGTGGAGGTGCCCACCGAAGAGGTCACCGAGATCAAAAACGGCCAGCGTAAGCAGGTCAACCGCAAGGTGCTGCCCGGGTACATCCTGGTGCGCATGGACCTGACCGACGACTCGTGGGCCGCGGTCCGCAACACGCCGGGCGTCACCGGGTTCGTCGGCGCAACCTCGCGGCCGTCGGCGCTCACGCTCGACGACGTGGTGAAGTTCCTGCTGCCCCGGGGCGCGGCGAAGAAGACCGCCAAGGGTGCGGCCAGTACTGCCGCCGCGACCGAGGCGGGCGGCCTGGAACGTCCGGTCCTCGAGGTCGACTACGAGGTCGGTGAATCGGTGACGGTCATGGACGGGCCGTTTGCCACGCTGCCGGCGACGATCAGCGAGGTCAATGCCGAACAACAGAAGCTCAAGGTGCTGGTGTCGATCTTCGGCCGGGAAACGCCGGTGGAATTGACATTCGGCCAAGTCTCCAAGATCTAGCCGGCGGAACCGGCTGCAAAAATCAGGAAGGAACACCGACATCTCATGGCCCCGAAGAAGAAGGTCGCCGGGCTGATCAAGCTGCAGATCGTGGCCGGACAGGCCAACCCGGCCCCGCCGGTGGGACCCGCGCTCGGCCAGCACGGCGTCAACATCATGGAGTTCTGCAAGGCGTACAACGCCGCGACCGAGAATCAGCGCGGCCAGGTCATCCCCGTGGAGATCACGGTCTACGAGGACCGCAGCTTCACGTTCGCGCTCAAGACCCCGCCCGCCGCCAAGCTGCTGCTCAAGGCCGCCGGTGTGGGGAAGGGCTCGGCGGAGCCGCACAAGACCAAGGTCGCCAAGGTCACCTGGGACCAGGTTCGCGAGATCGCCGAGACCAAGAAGACCGACCTCAACGCCAACGACATCGACGCGGCCGCCAAGATCATCGCCGGCACCGCTCGGTCGATGGGCATCACCGTCGAATAGCGGGACTGCCCGTGGGAGGGCCAGCTTCGGCCCGCTTCTCAACCACAACCCAACACCAGATTGGATCAGTCAATGAGCAAGAACAGCAAGGCATATCGCGCCGCCGCCGAGAAGGTGGACCGCGACAACCTGTACACCCCGCTGGAGGCGGCGAAGCTGGCCAAGGAGACGGGGTCGGCCAAGCAGGACGCGACCGTCGAGGTGGCGATCCGGCTCGGCGTCGACCCGCGCAAGGCCGACCAGATGGTCCGCGGCACGGTCAACCTGCCGCACGGCACCGGTAAGACCGCCCGCGTCGCGGTCTTCGCGGTGGGCGACAAAGCCGATGCCGCCGTCGCGGCGGGAGCCGACATCGTCGGCAGCGACGACCTGATCGAGAAGATCCAGGGCGGTTTTCTCGACTTCGACGCGGCGATCGCCACCCCCGACCAGATGGCCAAGGTCGGTCGCATCGCCCGCGTGCTGGGCCCGCGCGGCCTGATGCCGAACCCCAAGACCGGCACCGTCACACCCGATGTCGCCAAGGCCGTCGCCGACATCAAGGGCGGCAAGATCAACTTCCGGGTTGACAAGCAGGCCAACCTGCACTTCGTCATCGGCAAGGCGTCCTTCGACGAGAAGGCGCTGGCCGAGAATTACGGCGCCGCGCTCGACGAGGTGCTGCGGCTCAAGCCGTCGGCGTCGAAGGGTCGCTACCTGAAGAAGATCGTGGTCTCGACGACAACGGGACCGGGCATCCCGGTGGACCCCTCCATCACGCGGAACTTCGCGGAGGCCTGAGTAACTCCCGGCCGGTCCGCGCGATGCGTAGACCCACAGGCGATCCCGAAAGGCGACATCGCTGCTCCGGACCGTGCGCTGCCTCGCACGCCGTGACTGATGTGGCGGCTGGTTTGCGGGCCGCGCCGGACGGACAGCGGTACCGGTGACCACCCGCACCCGGCCGGCCTGGCTGACCCGAAATCTCTGGGTGCTCTCCCTGGTGTCGCTGCTCCAGGATGCCGCCAGCGAGTTGCTGTATCCGCTGCTGCCCATTTACTTGACGACGGTGTTGGGCGCGCCGCCGTCGGTGGTGGGGGCGGTGGAAGGCGCCGCGGAGGGCGCCGCGTCGTTCACCAAGCTCGTGTCGGGTCCGCTGGGCGACCGGTTCGCCCGCCGCCCGCTGATCGCGTCGGGCTACGGGATGGCGGCGCTGGGCAAGCTCATCGTCGCCGCCGCCGGCGCGTGGCCCGGTGTACTGGTCGGGCGGGTCGTCGACCGGTTAGGAAAGGGACTCCGGGGCGCGCCCCGCGACGCGTTGCTGGTGGAGGGCGTGGCGCCGGCCGAGCGTGGGCGGGCTTACGGGTTTCACCGGACGATGGACACCCTGGGTGCGGTCATCGGGCCGTTGCTCGGACTGGCCGGCTACGAGCTGTTCGATCACCGGATTGCCCCGGTGCTCTATCTGGCTGTGATCCCCGCCGTGCTCAGCGTGCTGCTGGTCTTCTGGGTCCGGGAACGACCTCGCAAAGCGCCGCACGCGTCGCGGTCGTCGGTGTTGACCGGGACCCGGCGGTTGCCCCGCCGCTACTGGGAGGTGGTGTCGTTTCTGGTTCTGTTCAGCATCGCCAACTTCCCCGACGCGCTGCTCCTGTTGCGGCTCAAGGTGATTGGCTTCTCGGTCGTCGGCGTCATCCTGGCCTACGTCGGGTACAACCTGGTGTATGCGCTGGCGAGCTTCCCGGCCGGAGCGCTTGCCGACCGGTTCGGTCGCCCTACGGTGTATGGGGTCGGGCTGGTCTTCTTCGCGGTCGGCTATCTCGGTCTGGGCAGCACCACGAACGTCGGGGTCGCCTGGGGGCTGATCGCCGTGTACGGGCTGTTCACCGCATGCTATGACGGCGTCGGAAAGGCGTGGATCTCGGCGATCGTCGGGACCGAGTTGCAGTCCAGCGCCCAGGGCGCCTTCCAGGGTCTGACCGGATTCGCCGTGCTGGCAGCGGGGCTGTGGGCCGGCCTCTTGTGGGGCGCCGACGGCCGGCTCCCACTGCTGGTTTCGGGGGTTGCCGGTGCGCTTTTCGCTGTCGCGTTGCTGGGCGCCGTCGCCCTCAGACGCCGGTCGGGCCAGCGTTAGGGATCATCCCGTCACAGCCGCCGCGGGGCACCGTGCAGTACCCGCCGGTCCGTGGGCTGTCGCTCCTTCTGCGGCTGCAGGCCGGGCGGGAGCAACCGGACCGGCACCAACGGCACCGCCGCCAACGGGAACAACCCGCACAACGCCCACGCCGCCGGATAGTGCGCGGCCATGATGAGCGCCCCGAAGATCGGGGGCGCGGCGCCGGCCATCACCCGCTGAGTGGTGTTCTGCACGCCCAGCGCGCGTCCGCTCCAGAACGGGCCCGCGAACTCGGTGATCGCGGTGGCCTCCAACCCGTTGTCGAGCACCGCGATCACCGAAACGGCGACCATCAGCAACACGTCGTATCCCGAACCGGGGCTGTCGGTAAGGGCGAGCAACAACAGTGTCACGCCGGCGGCGATGGCGATGATGCGGACCGGCCGCATTCGCGAGCCGATGCGGTCAGACCAGCGCCCGACCGCGATTCGGCCCAGCGCGCCCAATATCTGGGAGAGAGTGATCAAGCCCCCGGCCGCCGCCACCGACCAGCCGTGGTGCTGCATCAGCCACACGAGCATGAACGTCACGGTCACCGTCTGCGGCACCATCATCAGGCTGGCCACCGCGTGTATCCGCCAGAGCGCGGACGATCCGCGGTACGGACTGGCCAGTTCCTGCGTGGGTGGCTGTTTTGCGGGATTTGCGGGGCGGATCGATGATCCCGATGGTGCTGGCCAACGCCGCCATCGCGCACATCAGCCCGAGGAACATCAGCCCCCGGTGTGGTCCACGTTCGGAGAGTTCGGGGACGATCAGCGCGCCCAGCGCGATTCCCAGCGGTTGTGCGGTCTGGCGGATGCCCATTGCCAGACCGCGCTGGTGCGGCGGGAACCAGGCGGACACCAGCCGCCCGCCGGCCGTGTTGCAGCTGGCCGCCGCCATGCCGCCGAGGAACAAATACATACCGATCAACAGCATCGAATGGGCCGACGCCGCGGCATAGGCGGCGGCCGCGGTGAGTGCTGATCCTGTCATGAGAACGGTGCGCTCGCCGACGCGGTCCAGCACGTAGCCCCACGGAACCAGCGTGATCACCATGCCCCAGCTGGGCATCGACGCCAGCAGGCCGGCTTCGGTCAGGGGAATCCCGCGGTGGGCCTGCAGCGAAGGGATCAGGAAAGCAGCGCCGTTGATGAAGAGGAAAGAACTTGCCGTTACCCCCAGGGAGACGATCATGATCGACCAGCGCGTACCTGCGCCGGGGTGCAACGCGCTCTCCGGTCCCTCCCGCATAGTCACATAGTGGCACAGCTTTCACCGGCGCAGGCTGCGTGACGACCGCCACCGCGGGAAACTTATTCAATGCTAAGCAAATCGAGACCGATCGTTGGTATTGCCGTATCGGCCGGCTGCAGGTCGATTGTGGAATCCCGTTGCGGGACTTGACCGTTAAGCCATGCATACGGTGAGGCCGGGGACCGGCGAGGACGCGGTTGCATGCAATTCACAGGTAAGATGCACGCACTTGCAAGATTACGTCCGATGACGAGGCCGATTCGGCCGATAGTCCACCCCGAACGAGCCGGAGGGCCGCGCCTCATGACCGACGCGACGAAGCAGGGCCTGACCAAGGTTCCGGCGGTGACCCTCGGGTTTTGGGTGATCAAGATCCTGGCGACGACGCTGGGCGAGACCGGCGGCGACACGGTCACGATGACGCTGAATTGGGGATACGTGGCCGGGGTGGCGCTGTTCGGCGTCACGCTGACCGCACTGGTTGCCGTGCAAATCTTCGCCCAGCATTTCCACGCGGCGCTGTACTGGGCGACGATCGTGGCCTCGACGACGTTCGGCACCACGCTGGCGGACTTCGCGGATCGCTCGTTGGGGATCGGCTACACGGGTGGGTCGCTGCTGCTGCTCGGCTGCCTCCTGGCCACGCTGGGACTTTGGCGCTGGTCGGAGGGCACGGTGTCGGTGAGCACGGTGTCGACACCGAAAGTGGAAGCGTTCTACTGGGCGACCATCACGTTCTCGCAGACGCTGGGCACCGCGTTGGGCGACTGGCTCGCCGACACCCGTGGCTTCGGGTACGAACGCGGCGCGCTGGTGTTCACCGCGGCCCTGGCCGTCGTCGTGGCGTTGTATTTCTGGACGAACCTGTCGCGCGTCGTCCTGTTCTGGGTCGCGTTCATCCTGACCAGGCCGCTGGGCGCGACGGTGGGGGACTTCCTGGACAAGCCGGTCGCCGACGGCGGCCTGGCGCTGAGCCGCCCGCTGGCCTCGGCGGTCATCGCCGCCGTGATCGTCGTCCTGCTGATCGTCTTACCGCACCGCCCGGGGCATCACCCGGGCGGTGCGGAGGAGCGGGTCTAAGCCCGCCCCTCGCACTCGGCGACGCGCCGCCTCAGGAAGGCGCCGCCCGGTTCGGAAATGTTGCCCGCCAACGCCTTTCGGTACCAAGGGAGCGCGTCGGCGGGCCGTCCCGCGCGCCGCAGCAGGTCGGCGCGCAGCGTAGCGACGAGGTTCGAGCGGGCCAGCCGGGAATCGTTCGCGACTTCCTCCAGGGCGGCCAGGCCGGCGTCGGGGCCGTCGCGAAGACCGATCGCCAGGGCGTGGTTGGCGCGGGCCACCGGCGAGCCCGTCAGCCGTATCAGCCTCTCGTAGGCGCGGCAAATGGTGACCCAGTCGGTCAGCTCCCAGGACGGCGCCGTCGCGTGCAGCGCCGCGATCACCGCCTGCGGCAGGTAGGGACCCGTGGATCCCTCGGCCCGTCGCAATTGGTCCAGCCCCCGGGAGATCCGGCCGCGGTCCCACCGGCGGCGATCCTGCTCCTCGAGCGGCAACAGCATCCCGGATTCCCCCATGCGCGCCGCCCGCCGCGAGTCGTGCAGCAGCACCAGGGCCGCCAGGGCGTGCGCCTCCGGCTCGCCGGGCATCAGCGCGCACAGCTCGCCGGCCAACCGGACGCCTTCGTCGCACAGTTCGTCACGGATCGCCGACGGGCCCGTGGTCGACCAGTACCCCTCGGTGAACACCGAGTAGATGCAGCCCAGCACGTGCGGTGTGCGCTCGGGCAGCAGCTCGGCGGGCGGCACCCGGAGCGGGATGTTGGCATGGCGAATCTTGTTCTTGGCCCGGGTGATTCGCTGGCCGACGGCGGCCTCGCTCTGCAGCAGCGCACGGGCGATCTCGGTGACGGTCAACCCGGATACCAACCGCAGGGTGAGCGCCAGTTGTGACTGGCGGTCAAGCGCCGGATGCGCGCAGGTGAACATCATCCGCAGCTCGTCGTCGCGAACCGGATGCGGGTCGGTGTGATCGGTGCGCGCCCGAATGTCGTCCAGCACGGCCGCCAATTCCTTTCCGGGTCGCACGGATTCGCGGCGCAGCCGGTCCCGGACGCGATTGCGGGCGACGGTCACCAGCCATCCGCCGGGTTTGTCGGGAACACCGTCGCGCTGCCAGGTGCGAAGCGCCTCGGCGCAGGCTTCCTGGACGGCGTCTTCAGCGATGGTGAGGTCGCCGGACCACCGCGCCAGCGCGGCAACGGCGGGACCCCATTCCCGCCGGAAGACGCCGTCCAGGTTGGGCATCGCCCGGCTACAGCGCGGACACCCCGGCCAGCTGCCGCAGCACCACGGCGGAGGCAGGGATCATCGACGCGATCTTGACAGCCTCGTCACGGTCACCGGCGGCGAGCAGGTAGAAGCCACTGGCCACCTCGGCGCCCTCCACGTAGGGCCCGTCGGTGATGAGGACCTCGCCGTCGCGCACCCGCACGGTCGTCGCAGTGGACGGGTCGTGCAGGGCCGCGCCGCCGACAACGTGTGCGCCCGCGGCGGCCCCGAACTCTTCATGGCGGGCCGCCACGGCGTTCCACTCCGGCGTACCGGGTGTGTGCGCGGACCCGGGCGGTTCCAGCAGCAGCGCCAGCCAGTCTTCGCCGGTCGGCCTGCGGGACGTCTCGATCGAGTGGACCATCGGCCACACCTCCACGGCGCCGAACTGGGCGGCCGGGATGTCGCGGGCCAATGCGAGCGCCTCGTCGAGGTTTTCGGCTTCGAAGACGTAATAGCCGCCCGCCACTTCGGCGCCCTCGGCGAAGGGACCGTCGGTGATGGCCGGTGCATCCGGACCGCCGGCGATCCGCGCCGCGGCGGCGGCCGGCGCCAGGGCATCACCGCCGCGGATCGCCGACGCGGCCCGGGCATGGAAGTCCTGATAAGCCGCGTGGGCCGCCGCGCGCTGGTCGGGCGTCAGTTCTCGCTCTTCGTGGATCAACAGCGCCAGGTACTGCATGTTCGTCACCTCCGGATAGTGAGCGAAGCCCTGCGCTTCACTCTCTACCTATCCGACGAACCGCGCGACCCCGATCCGACAAACCAGGCCCCGACTAGTCCGCAGCCCCCGGCTTCAGGTAGGTGACCAAACTGCAGTCGAGCATCTCGTCGGTGAAGTAGTGCTCGCAGCCGCGGAGGTACTTGATGTAGCGGTCGTAGACCTCCTGGGAGGTGACCTCGATGGCCTTGTCGCGGTTGGACTCGAGCGTGTCACCCCAGATGTGCAGTGTCTTGATGTAGTGGGGACGCAACGAAAGCGGTTCGGGCACAATGAAACCGGCCTTCTCGCCGTGCTCCACCATCATCTCGGTGGACGGCAGCCGGCCGCCCGGGAAGATCTCGGTGACAATGAACTTGATGAACCGCGCCGTCTCCCAGGTCAGCTTCTTGCCCCGGGCCGCCATCTCGTAGGGGTGGTAGCTGACGCTGCTCTGGACCGTCATCCGGCCGTCGTCGGGCATGATGTCGAAGCAGCGCTTGAAGAAGTCGTCGTAGTTCTCGTGCCCGAAGTGCTCGAAGGCCTCGATCGACACGATGCGGTCGACGGGCTCGTGGAAGTCCTCCCAGCCGTGCAGGCGCACGTCGCGCGATCGGTTGGTGTCGATCGCGCCGAGCACCTGCTTGCACCGGGCGTGCTGGTTGTTGGACAGCGTCAGGCCGATGACGTTGACGTCGTACTTCTCGACGGCGCGCTTCATGGTGGTGCCCCACCCGCAGCCGATGTCCAGCAGGGTCATCCCCGGCTTCAGGTCGAGCTTGTCCAGGTTGAGGTCGATCTTGGCGTACTGGGCCTCTTCCAGCGTCATGTCGTCGCGCTCGAAGTAGGCGCAGCTGTAGGTCCGCGTCGGATCCTGGAACAGGGCGAAGAAGTCGTCGGAGACGTCGTAGTGCGCCTGAATGTCCTCGAAGCGCGTCCGCCTCTTCGTCGGGTCCGTACGTTGCTCAGCCATGCTCGTCTTGTTCTCCTGGATGAAAGTCACTGCCCATACCCGCAGGCACGTGCCGTCGGGGATACCTGACGTGCAACGATACCGAAGTTCACTTCTCCAAGGTGAACTGGTTGCAGTCGACGTAACCCATGCGGAACACCTTGGCGCACCCGGTCAGGTACTTCATGTACATCTCGTAGACCTCTTCGGACTGGATGGCGATGGCCTCGTCCCTGTGCGCATCGAGGGCCTCGGCCCAGAAGTCCAGTGTCTTGACGAAGTCCGACTGCAGCGACTGGATGCGGGACACCTTGAACCCCACCTTGGTCGCGTGCTCCTCGACCTTCTCGATCATCGGCAGCCGACCGCCCGGGAAGATGTCGGTGACGATGAACCTCATGAATTTCGCCATCTCCATCGTCAACGGGATGCCGCGCTCCATCACCTGCTTGACGTGCAGCCCCGTGATCGAGTGCAGCATCATGACGCCGTCGTCGGGCATCGCGTTATAGGTGAATTCGAAGAAGTCGTCGTAGCGGTGAAAACCGAAGTGCTCCAACGCCTCGACCACGACGATGCGGTCCACCGGCTCGTCGAACTCGGCCCAGTCGCGCAGCAGGACCCGTCGCGAACGGTCGCTGTCGATCCCGTCGAGGACCTCCTGGCAGTAGGCGTGCTGGTTCTTCGACAGCGTCAGCCCGACCACGTTGACGTCGTAGCGCTCGACGGCGCGCTTCATCGTCGAGCCCCACCCACAGCCCACGTCGAGCAGGGTCATCCCCGGCTCCAGCCCCAGCTTGTCCAGCGACAGGTCGAGCTTGGCGAGCTGCGCTTCGTGCAGCGTCATGTTCTCGCGCGGGAAGTATGCGCAGCTGTAGGTGCGTGTCGGGTCCACGAACAGCGCGAAGAACGCGTCTGACAGGTCGTAATGCGACTGGACGTTGTCGAGGTTCGACCGCTTGAGGGTGGCCCCCACTCGATTCTTGGACATGTGCCCTCCCGACTGGCCGGCACCATTGCTCGATGCCGTTCCCGGCCACCCTACTCGCGGTCGGGCGGGAGTTATGGATTTAAAGCGCGCCGGTGGGGAGTTTCGCGGTCCGCCGTCAGCGGATGGCGTAATCGCTCAGCGGAAAGCGCGACGCCTCCCGCACCCCGTTCAGGGTCGACGTGGGCCGCAGCAATGACGCCTCGCCGCTGGGGCTGAAGTAATACGAGCGTGAGGTGGCGCAGTCCCCCCGGTAGAAGACTGTCTTGTCGAGGAGACGGGTCATCCGGTCCATGAAACGGGCGGTCGCTTCCTCGGTCACCTCGAACTCCGTGGCTCCCCGGCGCAAGATCTCGCCGAACAGCCGGTCCATGTGCCGCATCTGGGTTTCGATCGTGTGGAAGAACGACAGGCCGGAGAACCCGTACGGACTGGCCAGGCCCAGGTAGTTGGGGAAGTAGGGGACCGAGACGCCCTGGTAGGACACAAACCTGGTCTCGCGCCACCATTTACCCAGGTTGCGTCCCTGTCGCCCGATCACCTCGAAGGCCGGGAAGTTGGCATCCCAGAGGTCGAAACCGGTGGCCAGCACCAGCGTGTCGATGACGGTCTTGCCGCCGTCGGCGGTGACGATGCCGTCCTTCTCGATCCGTACGATGCCGTTGGTCTCCAGGTGCACATGCGGTTTGGCCAGCGTGCGGAAGTAGCTGTTGGACCAGGTAGGACGTTTGCAGCCGAAGTCGTAGTCGGGAGTCAGCTTGCGGCGCAGCTCCTTGTCGCGGATCCAGATGAACCGGTTGATCTTGCCGAAGTCCGACGCGGCGATGTTCACCCGGCGCAACCCGCGGTGATGCAGGCCGGTGATGATGATCATCTCGAAGAGGATGTCCGTGAGCAGCCGGAAGGCCCGGTGCACCAGAGGCGCCCGCGCGAACAGCCGCTGCAGCCACGCAGGGATCGCGAAATCGGGCTTGGGCACCACGTGGATCGCGGTGCGCTGGTACACGGTCAAGTCGGCGGCCCCGTCGGCCAGCTCGGGGATCAGCTGCACGGCGGTGGCACCGGTTCCGATGATGCCGACGCGACGCCCGGACACGTCATAGCTACCGTCCCACGCCGTGGTATGGATGACGGTGCCCTCGAAGCTGTCGAGGCCGGGGATCTGCGGGGTGCGCGGCTGCGACAGGAAGCCGGTCGCGCTGATCAAAAACCGCGTCGTCAGGCTTTCGCCGCCGGCCAGCGCCACCTGCCACACGCGTGCTTCCTCGTCCCAGCGCGCGCTCTCCACGGTCGAGTTGAATCGCATATGGCGCTTCACGTCGTACTTCGCCGCGACGTCGGCGGCATACCGCTGCAGTTCATCGCGCTTCGGGAACAGCCGTGACCAGTAGGGATTGGGCTCAAACCAGTACGAATAGGTGGTGCACGGGACGTCGACCGCCAGACCCGGGTATCGATTGACGTGCCACGTCCCGCCCAGGTCGGCCTCGCGGTCGAGGATCACGATGTTGTCGTAACCGAGCCGCTTGAGCTGAATCGCAGTGCCGATGCCGCCGAAACCGGCGCCGACTATGACGACGTCGAAGGGGTCCATGGTGTGACGCCATTGCCTTTCGTGGAGTCAGTTCGTGTTCGCTTGCTGCGGTTCATGCCCACGGCGTGTATTTGCTGCTTGGCAAGATTTTAACGGCAAGAGCGCCCATGCGGCCCCCGCAGGGCGCGCGGGGGAGGTTGAGTTACATCACCATTCGGCTTTTTCGGTGCGGCCGATCGACGCGGCCGGCGGCGGCGCCAACTATTTCGTTAGCGTGTACTGCGCGACGTTGGAGATGCCCTTGCGGAACAGGCCCGCACAGCCGGTCAGATAGCGCATGAAGCGGTTGTAGACCTCTTCGGACTGGATGGCGATCGCCCGTTCGCGATTGGCCTCAAGGCTGGCAGCCCACATGTCGAGGGTGCGGGCGTAATGCGGCTGCAGGTATTGGACCTGCTCGAGGGAGAAGCCGCTTTCGCGTGCGTAGTCGACGATGTCGGATTCGCCGCACATCTGGCCGCCGGGAAAGATTTCCTTGCCGAGGAAGTGGAAGAAACGCAGGTCTGTCATCGTGATCGGGATGCCGAGGGCTTTCCATTCCGACTGCGGATACGTAAATATGCTGTGCATCAGCATCCGGCTGTCGTCGGGAAGGATCCTGTAGGCCCAATCCCAAAACGCGGGCCAGCGTTCCTTCTTGAACGCGTCGAAAGCCTCGAAGCTGATGATCCGATCGACGGGCTCATCGAACTCTTCCCAACCCTGCAGCCGGGCCTCCGCCCGCCGCCCCGTTGGGATCGCGGCCAACCTACTTTTGGTGCGCGCGTAGTGGTTTCGGCTGAGCGTGATGCCGATGACGTTGACGTCGTATTTTTCGACCGCGCGGGACACGGCCCCACCCCACCCACAGCCGACGTCGAGCAACGTCATGCCCGGCTCGAGGTTCAGCTTGCCCAGACCCAGGTCCAGCTTCGCGAGTTGCGCCTCTTCCAGTGTCATGTCGTCACGTTCGAAGTAGGCGCAGGTGTACACCATGTTCGGGTCGAGGAACAACGCGAAGAAGTCGTCCGAGAGGTCGTACGTCGCTTGCGACTCCTCGAAATAGGGTTTCAAGCCGCTCATCAAGCATCCTCCCAGCGCCAACCGTTCAGCCGTATCAGGTTCCCACGAAGTCCAGTGCGAAACCGCGAGAGCTCGTTGACCTTCATCAGCGGGCCTCGGCGAAGTTGCTCGTCAGCACGCTGATCAGCCGATCCCAGAGTTGCTGGGGCAGGTCGTGGGCCATACCGTCAAATAAGACTAGCCGAGCGTCGATTGATGGCGCGCGCAATCGCCCGGGCACCCGAGGGCCGCATCAGTTTGTCCGCCCGCCCGTGGATCACCACGGTCGGCGCGACCGTCCGGCGGTTGTAGTGCACCAGGCTGCCGCTGCCCAGGACCGCGCTGAAGTGGCGGGCCACCCCCCAGGGGTAATAGCTGCGGTCGTAGCCCTCGGCGGCCTCGGCGCGCACCTGGTCCTCGGTGCTGCGGTAGCGGGGGCTGCCGATGATCCCGGTGACGCGCACGGCGTTGTCGACGATCACCTCCCGGGGGGAACTCGGCGGCGGCCCCTTGAGGATGGCCAGCAACGCGCGGGGGGCGGGCGGCGGCAGAAATCGCCGATTATTGCTGGAGAAGATGACCGCCAGCGACCGGGTCCGCTCGGCGAAGCGGGCCGCGAAAACCTGGGCGATCATGCCGCCCATCGAGGCGCCGACGATGTGAGCGCGCTCGATGCCCAGGTGATCCAGCAACGCGGCGGCATCGTCGGCCATGTCCTCGAGGCCGTACGGGGCGGGGCCTGGCAGGCCGAGCCAGAAGCGCAGCAGCCGCGGCACCAGCGGCTCGGCGGAGCCCGGCGGCTCGGTCTTGTCGGACAGGCCGACGTCGCGGTTGTCATACCGGATCACGCGCAGTCCCCGGTGGACCAGCTTTTCGCAGAAGCCGGTGCGCCAGACCAGCAGCTGGGCGCCCAACCCCATGATCAACAGCACCGCCGGATCGGTCGACGTCGCCCATGTCCTCGTAGTAGAGCTTGAGGTCGCCCTTGGGATGGGCCACCGCCGCATGGCCGCTGCGAACCTCCATCACCCCGCCCTAGACCTCGATATCGGAGTTGTGCTCGCGGCTGACCTCGACCATGAAGTTGGCGAAGTACCCCGTCAGCTGCGGATCGGACATCATCTGCCACTTGGGCGCCAGCAGCTTCATGTACCGCTCGACATAGAGGAACTGCTTGCCGATGAGCACCAGCTCGCGGGGCAGCTTGACGTCGTAGGCGTCGGCCAGCGCCGACAGCTGCCGCCCGATGTCCGCGTACGACAGGTCGCCCAGCGTTTGCATGGTCAGCGGCGTGGCGAAGCGCTCCAGGTCCTTGGCCGCCTCGGCCTCGGGTTTCATCGTGCCTACGGCGCCCATCAGCACGACGATCTTGCCGGCCGCGGCGTGGTCCTTCTTGACCAGCAGCGCGTACACCAGCTCCCGCAGCAGCCAGCGGGTGCGCGGGTCGATGCGGCCCATGATCCCGAAGTCGAAGAACACGATCCGGCCCGCGTCGTCGACGTAGAGGTTGCCCGCGTGCAGGTCGCCGTGGAACAGCCCGTGCCGCAGGCCGCCCTCGAAGAGGCTGAACAGCAGCGCCTTGACCAGCTCGACCCCGTCGAAACCCGCCTTACGGATGGCGGCGGCATCGTCGATCCGGATGCCGGCCACCCGCTCCATGGTCAGCACCCGACCGCTGGTGAAGTCCCAGTGCACCTGCGGCACGCGGATGTTGCGGCCCAGCGGGGAGACGTGCAGGTGCGAGACCCACGCCTCCATGGATTGCGCCTCCAAGCGGAAGTCGAGCTCTTCGGCGAGATTGTCGGCGAAGTCGGCGACGACGTCCTGGGCCGACAGCCGGCGGCCCAGCTTGGCCAGCTCGACGGTCTGGGCGAACCGCTTCAGTATCTGCAGGTCGGCGGCGACGCGCCGACGGATTCCCGGCCGCTGGATCTTGACGACGACCTCCTCACCGGTGTGCAGGGTCGCGTAGTGCACCTGCGCGATGGAAGCGGACGCGAACGGCGTCTCCTCCCACTTGGCGAACAGCTCGGCGGGGTCCCGGCCGAGGTCCTCGACGAAGAGCTTGTGGATCTCTCGGGGGTCGGCCGGCGGCACCCGGTCCAACAGGCCGCGGAATTCTCGCGACAGCGGCTCGCCGAAGGCCCCGGGGCTCGACGCGATGATCTGCCCGAACTTGACGTAGGTGGGACCGAGGTCGGCGAAGGTCTGCGGCAGTTGCTTGATCACCTTCTGCTGCCATGGCCCCCTGCCCGGCAACTTGGTGACGATGCGAGCGGCGGTGCGGGTGACCTGCCAACCGGTGACGGCTACCCGGGCCGCTTCGACCGGCAGCGGCACCCGGTCCAGCTTGGCCACCTCGCGGTGCTTGGTAGAAGTCATTCCAGCAGTCTGCCAAACCGGTCGTGTCAAGTCCCAATTCGCCGTGACCGCGGTCACCTGCGGCGGGGGCCGCCGAGCGTGCACTCAGTGCGAAAATCCGGCGGCGGCTTCGCCGTCATGACACGTTCGAGACGGTATGGCGCTCACGATTTCCCCCATGGTTTGACCCATCCCTCGATCTCCCAGCCCTCCAGGCCGGCGATCAGCTCGTACATGGTGGCGCCGTCGATGGATTCGCGGACGATGTCGGCGTGGCCGGCGTGCCGGGCCAGCTCGTTGATCACGTGCAGGATCACCCAGCGCACCGACCACGCCTTTTGGTCCTTGGGGAACCAGGGGATGTCGCGCGGGACGGGTACCCCCGCGTCGAGGTCCGCGGTCTCCACCAGCCGCAGCGACTCGCCGTTCTGGGCTTCGAACGCCTTCAGCAGCCCGGCCAGGGTCTCGTCGGGCCGCATGACGTGCTGGTCGGCGAACTCGCGGGCGAGCTGCTCGAACGGCCGGGGGTCCTTCGGCGGCGCGTCCGGCGCCGCGGCGACCCGTCCCATCCAGCTGCGCTGCATGGCGGTGGCGTGCTTGACCAGGCCGCCGATCGACAGCGCGCTGACCGACGGCGCGGACCGCGCCTGGTCGTCGGTGAGGCCGTAGGAGACGGCGAAATATGCGCTCTGGTGGAACGCCAGGAACTGGCGCAGGGCGTTGCGTTCGTCGGACACGGGCGGCGCGAGGGCGGGCATTCCTAGATCCTGAACCGTAAGGTGCGGGGATGCATGTGGTTTCGGCGGCGTCGGCGGAGCTTTTCGTGGGACCGCCGGACGCGCCGCTGCAACTGGCGCGCGTGAAAGTCGCCGGCTGCACCCGGCCTACGCCGCTGCGCGTCGACGGTGCCGGCCTGCGCGGCGAGGCGGTGGCTGAGCCGGGCCGTGAGGTCGTGGAGATTCCGGTTGCGGTGCAACGCCCGGTCGTCGCCGAGCGGCGGGCCGCGCGGGTGCGCGGGTGCGGGACCCGGGATGAAGCCGCCTCCGAATTCGACTTCGAATTCACGGTGGCCGAGCCCGGGTGGACGATGTTCATGGTCAGCCATTTCCACTACGACCCGGTCTGGTGGAACACCCAGGGCGCCTATACCAGCGAGTGGGCCGAGGACCCACCGGGCCGGCAGGCCAACGGTTTCGCGCTGGTGCACGCGCACCTGGAAATGGCCCGCCGCGAGCCCGAGTACAAGTTCGTGCTGGCCGAGGTGGACTACCTCAAGCCCTACTGGGACACCCACCCGGAGGACCGCGCCGACCTCCGCCGGTTGTTGGCCGAGGGCCGCCTCGAGGTGATGGGCGGCACCTACAACGAGCCCAACACCAACCTCACGGGCCCGGAGACGACGATCCGGAACATGGTGCACGGCATGGGTTTCCAGCGCGACGTGCTGGGCGCCCACCCCGCCACGGCGTGGCAACTGGACGTGTTCGGTCACGATCCGCAGTTCCCGGGGATGGCCGCCGACGCCGGACTGACGTCCAGCTCCTGGGCCCGCGGCCCGCACCACCAATGGGGTCCGACGCACAGCGGCGGGGTCGAGGGCATGCAATTCAGCAGCGAGTTCGAGTGGATTTCGCCGTCCGGGCGCGGCCTGCTCACCCACTACATGCCCGCGCACTATGGGGCGGGCTGGGGGATGGACTCGGCGGCCTCGCTCGCCGAGGCGCAGGACGCCGCCTATGCGCTGTTCGGTCAACTCAAGAAGGTCGCGTTGACGCGCAATGTGCTGCTGCCGGTCGGGACCGACTACACCCCGCCGAACAAGTGGGTCACGGCGATCCACCGCGACTGGGCCGCGCGCTACACCTGGCCGCGCTTCGTGTGCGCGCTGCCGCAGGAGTTCTTCGCGGCGGTGCGCGCCGAACTGGCCGAGCGCGGGCAGTCGGCGTCGCCGCAAACCCGCGACATGAACCCGATCTACACCGGCAAGGACGTCTCCTACATCGACACCAAGCAGGCCAATCGCGCCGCGGAGAACGCCGTCCTGGAAGGCGAGCGCTTCGCCGTTTTCGCCGGGCTGATGACCGGCGCCGGCTACCCGCAGGCCGCGCTGGCCAAGGCCTGGGTGCAACTCGCGTACGGTGCGCATCACGACGCCATCACCGGCTCGGAATCCGATCAGGTCTACCTCGACCTGCTGACCGGGTGGCGCGACGCCTGGGAGCTGGGGCGCGCGGCCCGCGACAACTCGCTTGCGGCGTTGTCCGCGGCCGCGAACACCGGGGCCGGCGGCGTCGTCGTGTGGAACCCGGTGTCCCATCGGCGCACCGATGTCGTCACCGTGCGGCTCGATCGGCCGTCCGGCGCGGGGGTGCGGGTGCTCGACGACGCCGGCGAAGAGGTGCCCGCACTCGTCGAGCATGGCGGCCGTTCGGTCACCTGGCTGGCGCGCGACGTGCCGTCGCTGGGCTGGCGGACCTGGCGGCTGGTGCCCGCCCCTGAACCGACGGGCTGGTCGCCGGTGCCCGGAACGCGAATCGCCAACGAGCACTACCAAATTCAGGTCGACCCGGCGCGCGGCGGCGGAGTCGCTTCGCTGCTGCACGACGGCCGCGAGCTGATCGCCGGCGGATGCGTGGGCAACGAGCTCGCCGTCTACGAGGAGTACCCGTCACACCCGACGCAGGGCGAGGGCCCGTGGCACCTGCTGCCCAAGGGGCCGGTCGTGTATTCGTCGGAGTCGCCGGCTCGGGTGCAGGCGCTTCACGGCCCGATCGGGGAGCGGCTGGTGGTGCACGGCCGGATCGGCGAGGTGCTGAAGTACACCCAGACGCTGACGTTGTGGCGCGGCGTCGCCCGGGTGGACTGCCGCACCACCATCGACGAGTTCGCCGGGGCCGACCTGCTGGTCCGGTTGCGTTGGCCGTGCCCGGTGCCGGGCGCCATGCCGGTGTCCGAGGTCGGCGACGCGGTCGTCGGGCGCGGCTTCGCGCTGCTGCACGAGGGCGGCCGTTCCGTGGACGCCGCGCAGCACTTGTGGACGCTGGACAACCCGGCGTACGGATGGTTCGGGTTGTCGTCGGCCGTCCGGGTACGGGTGGGTCCGGCCGACCGCGGCGTGCGGGCGGTGTCGGTGGCCGAGGTCGTGACGCCGGACGAGACGGGGTCCGGCCCGCTGGCCCGCGAACTGATGGTCGCGCTGGCCCGCGCGGGTGTCACGGCCACCTGCGGCGGCGCCGACAAGCCGCGGTACGGCCACCTCGACGTCGACTCCAACCTCCCGGACGTGCGGATCGCGCTGGGCGGGCCCGCCCGCAATGCATTCACCAAAGAGGTTCTGGATCTGGCCGGCTCGACGTACACCGACGAGCTCGACCGCCAGCTGGCCGCGACGGGTCGCGCCCGGGTGTGGGTGCCGGCGGAGGCGCCGCTGGCGGCGGTGTGGGTGCCCGGCGCCGACGTGCGCCCGGCGCGGGCGCTTCCGGTACTGGTGATCGACGGCCGTGACGACAACAGCCTGCGTGCCGAGATCGACTCCGTGACCGACGGCCTGGCGGACGCCGAGATCCCGGTCCGCCAGGACGCGCCGGCGGGAATGGGGCTCTTCGAGGCGCGCACCGTCGCGCTGCTCAACCGCGGTGTACCCGGATTCGCCGTGGACATCGAGGGCACCCTGCACTCCTCGCTGATGCGGTCGTGCACCGGGTGGCCGTCGGGCACCTGGATCGACGACCCCCGCCGCACCGCGCCCGACGGTTCCAACTTCCAGCTCCAGCACTGGACACACGCTTTCGACTACGCACTGGTCTGCGGCGACGGCGACTGGCGGCGCGCCGGAATCCCGGCCCGCAGCGCGCAGTTCTCCCACCCGCTGCTCCCGGTCGTATCGGGACGGGGCGCGGGACCGCTCGCGGCGTCCGGGTCGCTGTTGGACGTCGAGCCGGCCGACTCGGTCCACCTCGGGGCGCTCAAAGCCGCCGGGAATCCGTTGGCCGCCGGCAGCGCCCGGCCCGTCGACCCCGCCGCGGTCGCCCTGCGTCTGGTGGAAACGACCGGTGCGACCACCCGCGTTCACGTCGGCTCCGAGGTCGGCAAGGTCAGCGGGCTGCGCCTCGCCGACCTGTTGGAAAAGCCATTGCGACCAGCGCGGCAATCAGTGCACGGCGAGCGGGCGGTCGAACTGCACGGCCAGCAGGTGGCCACCGTGCTGGGCGAACTCGAAATGCCCAGAGCGAGAGCCGATTGCCCAAGGCTGGCCCCCGACACCGAGATCGCCCAGCCGCTGTACGCGCGCTACTGGCTGCACAACCGCGGTCCCGCGCCGCTGGGCGGGCTGCCGGCCGCCGCGTACCTGCACCCCGTGTCGACGCGCGGTGAGCCGGGGTCCCGCGTCGTGCTGCGCCTTACCGTGGCCAGTGACTGCAGCGACGCCACACTGGACGGCACGGTGAGGATGGTGTGCCCCGACGGCTGGTCGGCCAGTCCCGGCGCGCGGCCGTTCACGCTGCCCAGCGGCGAGCACGGGAAGTTCGACGTCGAGGTCTCGATCCCGCGGGGCACTCGGCCGGGCCTGTACCCGGTTCGCGCGCAGCTGCGCATCGGCGGTTGCCTCGGCGGGGAGGAAGTCCCGGCGGCCTGGCGGCAGGTGGTCGAGGACGTGTGCATGGTGACTGTCGGTGGGGGAGCGGCTGATCCCGGCGGCCCCGTCTACCTGGTCCGCGATCCCGCTGAGGTGGCCGTTCCGCCGGGCGGCACGGCCGCGCTGACCGTCACGGTCGGCACCGGGGCCGGCGCGGCCCTGGCGCTGGAGGCGCACCTGATCAGCCCGTGGGGCACCTGGGAGTGGATGGGTCCGGCGGCCCTGGGGGCGGTGCTGCCGGCGCGCGGCACCGCCGAGCTCGCCTTCGGGGTGAGCCCACCGGCGTGGCTGGAGTCCGGCCGGTGGTGGGCCCTGGTCCGCGTCGGCTGCGCCGGCCGGCTGCTCTACTCTCCGGCGGTGCGGGTGACCGTCACATGAGAACCGGTCCGGTGGCGACCGTCGCCGGCCGCCCCGTCACGGTCGACGAGCTCGACGCGGCCGAGGCGCGGCTGCGGGGCCGTTTCGGCGCGCACGCGCTGCCGCGGCCCGGGACGAGCGAGGGGCGCCAACTGCGGCGCTGGCTCACCCAGGTGATCGTGGCCGAGCGGGTGATCGCCGCCGAAGCGGCCGCGCGCGGGCTCACCCCCGACGGCGCCCCGGGCGCGGAGGAACTGCTGCCGGACGCGACGGCACGGCTGGAGATCGGGAGCATCGCCGCCGCGGCGCTGGCCGACCCGGCCGCCCGGGCGCTGTTCGCCGACGTCACGTCCACCGTGCGGGTGACCGACGAGGAGGTGGTCGCCTACCACGCCCGCAACCCGCTGCGGTTTGCCGTGCCGGCCCCCGGCCGGCACGGCTGGCTGTCGCCGCCGTCGGTGGATCCCCCGCTCGACGAGGTCCGGCCGGCGATCGTCGAGCACCTGCGCGGCGCCGGGCGGCGGCGCGCCTTCCGGGTCTGGCTGGACGCTCGGTGCGCCGACCTGGTCGAGCTCGCTCCCGGCTACGAGCACCCCGGCGACCCACGCCAACCCGACAACACCCATCGGCACTGATCGACATGCTCACCCTCTGCCTGGACATCGGCGGCACCAAGATCGCCGCCGCGCTGGCCGACCCCGGCGGCACACTCGTGTACACCGCCACCCGCCCCACCCCGCCCGGAGGGACCGCCGAACAGGTCTGGGGCGTGGTCGCCGCGATGATCGCCGCCGCGCTGCGCGCGGCCGACACCCCGATCGTCGGGGTCGGCATCGCGTCGGCCGGGCCCATCCACCTGCACGGCGGGACGGTCAGTCCGATCAACATCAAGGCCTGGCGCGACTTCCCGCTGCGCGACCGGGTGGCCGATGCGGTGCCGGGCGTGCCGGTGCGGCTGGGGGGCGACGGCGTGTGCATGGCCCTCGGCGAGCACTGGCGGGGAGCGGGAAAGAGCGACGGCCGCGATGCGCGCTTCCTGCTTGGCATGGTCGTCTCGACCGGGGTGGGCGGCGGCTTGGTGCTCGGCGGCGTGCCCTACCTGGGTCGCACCGGCAACGCCGGTCACGTGGGTCACGTTGTCGTCGAACAGGACGGCCGGCGCTGCGCCTGCGGCGGTCGCGGCTGCGTCGAGACGGTCGCGTCGGGCCCCTCGATGGTGCGCTGGGCGCGGGACAACGGGTGGTCGGCGCCGCCGGGCGCCGGTGCGCGGGAGCTGGCCGCCGCGGCGGCGGCCGACGATCCCGTGGCGCTGCGGGCGTTCGGCCGGGGCGCGACCGCGCTGGCCGCGATGATCGCCTCGGTGGCCGCGGTGTGCGACCTCGACCTCGTCGTCGTCGGCGGCGGCGTCGCCAAATCCGGACGCCTGCTGTTCGACCCGCTGCGCGCGGCGCTGGCCGACTACGCCGGGCTGGACTTCCTCGCCGACTTGCGCGTGGTGCCGGCCGAGCTCGGCGGTGCGGCGGGTCTCGTGGGCGCGGCCCGGCTCGCCGGCACCGGGCCGTGACCGTTTTGGCCGACGGCGCCGGGTCGGGCTATTGTTGGTTGCCGATCCACCGAAGACCGTCGGTCACCGAGCAATCGGTCGAAGGTCCGGGAGCATCCCGGCGGCCCGCGCAGGAGGACGAGGCAGTAGCGCCGGCGCACGCCGGCGCGTTTCACGCCCCGGCCGCATCCTGCGCCGGGGCGTTCGTCGTTTCCGGGGGATCGCAGACGACACGTCGCACGACTTTCACGTCAGGAGGTAGGCATGGCCAGGGCTGACAAGGCCACCGCCGTTGCAGACATCGCGGAGCAGTTCCGGGAGGCGACCGCCACGCTGATCACCGAGTACCGGGGACTCACGGTGGCCAACCTGGCCGAGCTGCGCCGGTCGCTCGGTGGGTCGGCGACCTACTCGGTGGCCAAGAACACGCTGATCAAGCGGGCGGCCTCGGAAGCGGGCGTCGAGGGCCTCGACGAGCTGTTCGCCGGCCCCACGGCCATCGCCTTCGTCACCGGCGAGCCGGTGGACGCCGCCAAGGCGATCAAGACCTTCGCCAAGGAGAACAAGGCGCTGGTCATCAAGGGCGGCTACATGGACGGCCGCGCGCTGACGGTCGCCGAGGTCGAGCGCATCGCCGACCTCGAGTCCCGCGAGGTGTTGCTGGCCAAGCTGGCCGGCGCGATGAAGGGCAACCTGGCCAAGGCGGCCGGCCTGTTCGCCGCCCCGGTGTCGCAGATGGCCAGGCTGGCGGGAGCCCTGCAGGAGAAGAAGGCCGCCCAAGCGCCTGCAGAGGCCCCCGCGGCCGCGCCGGCCGCCGAGCCGGTTCCCGAACCCGCTGGCGAACCCGCCGGCGAACCGGTTGCCGAGGCAGCCACCGAGTCACCGGCAGAAGCCGAATAAACCCCCAACCCGAAATCAGGAAGGACCCACACCATGGCAAAGATGTCCAGCGACGAGCTGCTCGACGCGTTCAAGGAAATGACCCTGCTGGAGCTCTCGGACTTCGTCAAGAAGTTCGAGGAGACCTTCGAGGTCACCGCGGCCGCCCCGGTCGCCGTCGCCGCGGCCGGTCCGGCCACCGGTGGCGCCCCCGCCGAGGCCGCCGAGGAGCAGTCGGAGTTCGACGTGATCCTCGAGGCCGCCGGCGACAAGAAGATCGGCGTCATCAAGGTGGTCCGCGAGATCGTCTCCGGTCTGGGCCTCAAGGAGGCCAAGGACCTGGTCGACGGCGCGCCCAAGCCGCTGCTCGAGAAGGTCGCCAAGGAGGCCGCCGACGACGCCAAGGCCAAGCTCGAGGCCGCCGGCGCCACCGTCACCGTCAAGTAGTTCCATTCGCGTGAACCCCCGGGACCGCCGTCCCGGGGGTTCGCGCGTTCAGCGGGCGCCGAACGCCTCGGGTTGCGACTCCCTCACGCGCGCGGGCGAATCCCCAAGCGCCACCGCGAAGTTGAACGCCATCGAACCCAGCACGGGCGCGACGGCCGCGCCGTCCTCGCCGTAGAAGCCGGCCAACTCGAGCATCACGAACCCGTGTATGAGCGCCCAGAACTGGGCCGCCGTGGCAACGACGGTCGCGTCATCGGCTGCGGAGCCAACGGCGATTCGCCCCGCCCGGACGGACCGCTGCACCGCGCGCACCACATGCGCGAAGCTGGGAATGTGCTGCTCGATCTCGGCGACCGTCAGCGTCAACACGTTGCCCGCGGGCGCGCTGATGCCGTGCGCACTGGTGCTGCCGAACATCAGCCGATACATGTGTGAGCGCTCGATGGCGTACCGGCGGTACGCGGCCGCGATGGCGAACAAGTCGGCGACCGGATCGTCGGTCTGTGGCACCGACAGCGCGGCGTCGAACTGCCGCAGGCCCTCTTCGGCGACCGCGGCGATGAGTCCCCGCATGCCCCCGAAATGGGTGTAGACCGCCATCGTCGAGGTCCCCGCGGCCGCGGCCACCCTGCGGGTCTGCAGCGCGTCCGGCCCCTGCTCGTCGAGGAGGCCGACGGCGGCGTGCAGCATCTCCTGACGAACGTCGCGAACGCTGCGCGCCGTCCCTGGACTCATTGCTGATGTAGTCCCTGAACTCATCATTGCCGTTTCCCCGTCCCTGGCGTACCGTCGGGATAACATCATAATAACATTGTTATAGGAGCCGACGTGACATCAGTGCGCCCCGCCGAAACACACAACCCCTACCTCGAAGGGTTCCTGGCGCCGGTGCGTGCCGAGGTCACCGCGACCGACCTGGCCATCACCGGCCACATCCCGGAGCACCTCGACGGGCGCTACCTGCGCAACGGGCCGAACCCGGCCGCCGAGGTCGACCCGGCGACCTACCACTGGTTCAGCGGCGACGGGATGGTGCACGGCGTCGCGCTGCGCGACGGGAAGGCGTGCTGGTACCGCAACCGCTGGGTGCGCAGCCTCTCGGTCTGCGCCGCCCTCGGCGAACCGGCGCCGGCCCGGCTCGACCCGCGAACCGGCATCCTGTCGCTGGGCGCCAACACCAACGTGCTCAGCCACGCCGGCCGGACCCTTGCCCTCGTCGAGGGTGGCGTGGCCAATTACGAACTCACCGAGGAGCTGGACACAGTCGGAACCTGCGACTTCGACGGGACCCTGTACGGCGGCTACACCGCCCATCCGCACCGCGACCCGCGGACCGGCGAGCTGCACGCCCTGTCCTACTCCTTTGCCCGCGGGCGGACCGTGCAGTACTCGGTGATCGACACCCATGGACGCGCCCGTCGAACGGTCGACATCGCGGTGTCGGGGTCGCCGATGATGCACGACTTCTCGCTGACCGAGAAATATGTCGTGATCTACGACCTGCCGGTGACGTTCGACGCGATGCAGGTGTTGCCCGCGAAGATGCCGCGCTGGCTGGACCTGCCGGCCCGGCTGGTGGCGCAGTCGCTGATCGGCCGCGTCCGCGTCCCGGGCCCCCTCAACGCGATGTTCAACCGCAACCCCAAGCACTCCGACCGGATGCCCTACGCGTGGAATCCCGCCTACCCCGCCCGCGTCGGGGTCATGCCACGGGAGGGCACCAACCGGGACGTCCGCTGGTTCGATATCGAGCCGTGCTACGTCTACCACCCGCTCAACGCGTATTCCGAGACGCGCGACGGGCAGGAGATCCTCGTGCTCGACGTGGTGAGCTACCCGCGGATGTTCGACCGCGACCGGCGCGGGCCCGGCGAGAGCGCGCCGACGCTGGACCGCTGGACGGTCAACCTGTCGACCGGCGCGGTGGCCACCGAGCGCCGCGACGACCGGCCGCAGGAATTTCCCCGGATCGACGAATCCCGGGCGGGCGCCAAGCACCGCTTCGGCTACACCGTGGGGGCGGAGGTCCTCAGCGACGAGACGTCCGACTCGCCGACGTCCCTGTACAAGCACGACTACGCGACCGATTCCCACACGGTCGCCCCCCTCGATCCCGAGCTGCAACTCGGCGAGATGTGCTTCGTGCCGAACCCGTCGGCACGCGCCGAAGACGACGGCGTGCTGATGGGCTACGTCTATCACCGCGGCCGCGACGAGGGCCAGTTGCTGATCGTGGATGCCCAGACGCTGGAGCCAATGGCGACCGTGCATCTGCCGCAGCGGGTGCCGATGGGTTTCCACGGCAACTGGGCCGGCCGGGCAGCAGGGTGAGCTAACGCGGCGAGCTAACACGGGTCGAACCAACCTCCACCGGCAGCGGCGGGGGGCGATCTCAGGTTGGCCAATTTCCGCTCGTGGGGCTGCGCAACCCTGATGCCGCGCCTCCGGCGTGCGCTACAGTGACTCATGCCACACGAAAGGGCAGGTGGCAGGCGTAGGCGTGGACGGAAGGGTCTCCCATGGGTATCGCTATAGAGGTCAACGGATTAACAAAGTCCTTTGGACCCTCGCGGATTTGGGAAGACGTGTCGCTGACTATTCCCGCCGGGGAGGTCAGCGTTTTGCTTGGCCCCTCGGGTACCGGCAAGTCGGTGTTTCTGAAGTCCCTGATCGGCCTGCTGCGGCCGGAGCGCGGCTCGATCGTCATCGACGGCACCGACATTATCGAATGCTCGGCCAAGGAGCTTTACGAGATCCGCACGCTGTTCGGCGTCATGTTCCAGGACGGCGCCCTATTCGGGTCGATGAACCTCTTCGACAACACCGCGTTCCCGCTGCGGGAGCACACCAAGAAAAAGGAGGGCGAGATCCGTGACATCGTCATGGAGAAGCTCGACATGGTGGGCTTGAAGGGCGACGAGAAGAAGTTCCCCGGCGAGATTTCCGGCGGTATGCGCAAGCGCGCCGGCTTGGCCCGCTCGTTGGTCCTGGACCCGCAGATCATCTTGTGCGACGAGCCCGACTCGGGTCTGGACCCGGTCCGTACCGCCTACCTGAGCCAGCTGATTCTGGACATCAACGCCCAGATCGACGCGACCATCCTGATCGTGACGCACAACATCAACATCGCCCGTACCGTGCCGGACAACATGGGCATGCTGTTCCGCCGCAAGCTGGTCATGTTCGGCCCCCGGGAGGTGCTGCTGACCAGCGACGAGCCGGTTGTGCGGCAGTTCCTCAACGGCCGCCGCATCGGGCCCATCGGCATGTCCGAGGAGAAGGACGAGGCCACCATGGCCGAAGAGCAGGCCATGGTGGATGCGGGGCACCGCGACGGTGGTGTCGAAGAGATCGAGGGTGTGCCGCCGCAGATCGTCGCGACGCCGGGAATGCCGGAGCGCAAAGCCGTCGCCCGGCGCCAGGCCCGGGTGCGCGAGATGTTGCACACCCTGCCGAAGAAGGCCCAGGCCGCGATCCTGGACGACCTTGAGGGAACCCACCAGTATCACGCGGACCAATTCGGCGGGTAGCCCGCCAGTCCGCCGTTCAATTTCTGCCCAAGTTTCGCCCGCGCGCCCAGTGCCTGTTCCACGGATGGCGCATGTGCGCGCGCGTGGCAACCCCGGGCGCCGGTCCGGCTCGATAATTTCCCGATAAGTTGTCCTCACGGCGGCCCCGTCCTCTTGACGACGGGGCCTAAACGGGTCAGTCTGTTGGGCAGCATGTGTCCAGGGATAGCCGAGATGCCAGCCAGCGCCGAGGGGTCCCTGGACTGTTATATGTCGGGTAGTTGAGGAATGCGCCGTCCTGCGCTATTGTTGGACGTTGCGCTGGCTACCTCCTGCCCACCTCACCCGCCACTTGACACCGTGGTCTTAGCCTGAGCCCCCTTCAGCGGCTTAGCTATTTAGTTGCGCGCGTGAGATCCGGGTCAGATCGTCCGCCGGCCTAACCGACACAATTCGCGGCGAACAGGCCCGGTGGCCCCGGTTCTCGTGAGTCGCACGAGGTGCTGGAAGGATGCATCTTGGCAGATTTCCGCCAGAGCAAGACGGATCGCCCACAAAGTTCCAAGGGACGCAGTTCCTCTCACGAAAGTTCTTCAAACGGCTCCGTGCCGGGAGCGCCTAACCGAGTTTCCTTCGCCAAGCTGCGCGAACCGCTCGAGGTTCCCGGGCTGCTCGACGTGCAAACCGACTCGTTCGAATGGCTGATCGGCTCGCCCGGCTGGCGCGAGCGTGCGGTGGAGCGCGGCGAGGCCGCCCCCAAGGGCGGACTCGAAGAGGTGCTCGACGAGCTCTCGCCGATCGAGGACTTCTCCGGCTCGATGTCGCTGTCGTTCTCCGACCCCCGCTTCGACGAGGTCAAGGCGCCGGTCGACGAGTGCAAAGACAAGGACATGACGTACGCGGCCCCGCTGTTCGTCACGGCCGAGTTCATCAACAACAACACCGGTGAGATCAAGAGCCAGACGGTGTTCATGGGTGACTTCCCGATGATGACCGAGAAGGGCACCTTCATCATCAACGGGACCGAGCGCGTGGTCGTCAGCCAGTTGGTGCGTTCGCCGGGTGTGTACTTCGACGAGACCATCGACAAGTCCACCGAGAAGACCCTGCACAGCGTCAAGGTGATCCCCAGCCGCGGCGCCTGGTTGGAGTTCGACGTCGACAAGCGCGACACCGTCGGCGTGCGCATCGACCGCAAGCGCCGGCAGCCGGTCACCGTGCTGCTCAAGGCGCTCGGCTGGACCAGCGAGCAGATCAGCGAGCGGTTCGGGTTCTCCGAGATCATGATGTCGACGCTGGAGAAGGACAACACCGCCGGAACGGACGAGGCGTTGCTGGACATCTACCGCAAGTTGCGTCCGGGCGAGCCGCCGACCAAGGAGTCCGCGCAGACCCTGCTGGAGAACCTGTTCTTCAAGGAGAAGCGCTACGACCTGGCCCGGGTCGGCCGGTACAAGGTCAACAAGAAGCTCGGCCTGAAAGCCAAGGACTCGACGGCGCCCATCACCACGACGACGCTGACCGAAGAGGACATCGTCGCCACCATCGAGTACCTGGTCCGGCTGCACCACGCCTCTCAGGATGGCCAGCCCCCGGTG
>CAWGPS010000025.1:0-38736 GCA_963824505.1 uncultured Actinomycetota bacterium | reverse complement strand
CTGGAACGACGTCGGCTCGCGGTCGTCACGAGCCGACGATGAGGACCCGCAGCGGTCGGACTCGTCACGGCGCGTGCATGCCTACGTGGCCCTGACGCTGGCCATCGAGTCCATGGTTTTGATCTCGGTGGTCGCGCTGGACGTGCTGCTGTTCTACGTGTTCTTCGAGGCCATGCTCATCCCGATGTACTTCCTGATCGGCGGCTTCGGCCAGGGCGGGGGCAGATCGCGCGCGGCGGTGAAGTTCCTGCTGTACAACCTGTTCGGCGGCCTGATCATGCTGGCGGCGGTCATCGGCCTGTACGTGGTGACGTCGCAGCACGGCCCGGGCACGTTCGACTTCCGCGACATCGTGGCCGGGGTGGCCTCGGGCCGGTACGGCGCCGATCCCGCGGTGTTCAAGGCGCTGTTCTTGGGTTTCATGTTCGCGTTCGCCATCAAGGCCCCGCTGTGGCCGTTCCACCGCTGGCTGCCCGACGCCTGCGTGGAGGCCACACCGGCGACCGCCGTGCTCATCACTGCCGTGATGGACAAGGTCGGTACCTTCGGCATGCTGCGCTACTGCCTGCAGCTGTTCCCCGGCGCCTCAACGTCTTTCCGGCCGCTGATCGTGACGCTGGCCATCGTCGGCGTGATCTACGGCGCCATCGTGGCGATCGGCCAGACCGACATGATGCGGCTGATCGCCTACACCTCCATCTCGCACTTCGGGTTCATCATCGCGGGCATCTTCGTGATGACCACCCAGGGCCAGAGCGGCTCGACGCTGTACATGCTCAACCATGGCCTGTCCACCGCGGCGGTGTTCCTGATCGCCGGATTCCTGGTATCTCGTCGAGGAAGCCGGTTGATCGCCGACTACGGCGGGGTGCAGAAGGTGGCTCCGATCCTGGCGGGCACCTTCCTGGTGTCGAGCATGGCCACCCTCTCGCTGCCCGGGCTGGCACCGTTCGTCAGCGAATTCCTGGTTCTGGTAGGCACTTTCAACCGGTACTGGCTGGCCGGCGCGTTCGGTGTCACCGCGCTGGTTCTGGCGGCGATCTACATGCTTTGGCTCTACCAGCGCGTGATGACCGGGCCGGTGGCCAGCGGCAACGAGAAGATCACCGATCTGCGGGGGCGCGAGTTGATCGTCGTGGCACCGTTGATCGCGCTGCTGCTCGGCCTGGGCGTGTATCCCAAGCCGGTGCTGGACCTCATCAACCCCGCCGTCGAAAACACCATGACCACCATCGGCCAGCATGATCCCGCCCCGACTGTGCCGCTGGGTGCTCCGGCACAAGCGCCGAAGACAGCCGAAGGACCGCACTGATGCCCATTCCCACCCCCAGCGTCGAGTACTTCCTGCTGAGCCCGATGCTGATCGTCTTCGGCGTCGCCGTAGTCGGCGTGCTGTTCGAGGCGTTCCTGCCCAGGCGGATTCGGTACGGCGCCCAGGTGGCACTTGCCCTCGGCGGGTTGGTCGCGGCATTTTTCGCAACCATCGAAGTGGGCGAGTCGATTCCGGCCTCCGGGCGGGCGGTGGTGCTCGGCGCGATAGCCATCGACCGGCCGGCGCTCTACCTGCAGGGCACCGTGCTGCTGGTCGCGGTGCTGGCGGTGATCTTCATGGCCGAACGCTCGCAAGCCAAGGCGGACGCCAAGACGCAAGCCAAGGTGGCCGTCCCGGCCGGCTCGGGCGGCCTGGATTCCTTTACGCCGCAGGCGTCCGCCGTTCCCGGCAGTGAGGCCGAGCACGAGGCGCAGCGGGCGGGAGTCGCCCAGACCGAACTCTTCCCGCTCGCGATGCTGTCCGTCGGCGGCATGATGGTTTTCCCGGCGTCCAACGACCTGTTGACGATGTTCGTGGCGCTGGAAGTCCTGTCGCTGCCCCTGTATCTGATGTGCGGGCTGGCCCGCCATCGCCGGCTCCTCTCGCAGGAAGCGGCCATGAAGTACTTCCTGCTGGGCGCGTTCTCGTCCGCGTTCTTCCTCTATGGCGTGGCCCTGCTCTACGGCGCGACCGGCACCCTGCTGCTGCCCGGGATCCGGGACGCGCTCGCGGCCCACGGGGACACCTCGATGGCGCTGGTCGGTGTCGCGCTGCTCTCGGTCGGCCTGTTGTTCAAAGTCGGTGCGGTGCCGTTCCACTCGTGGATTCCCGACGTCTACCAGGGGGCGCCCACCCCCATCACCGGATTCATGGCGGCGGCCACCAAGGTGGCCGCTTTCGGCGCGCTCCTGCGGGTGGTCTACGTCGCGCTGCCGCCACTGCACGAGCAGTGGCGGCCCGTGCTGTGGACCATCGCGATCCTGACGATGGCGGTGGGAACCATCACCGCGGTCAACCAGAACGACGTCAAGCGGCTGCTGGCCTACTCGTCGGTCGCGCATGTGGGCTTCATCCTCACGGGCGTGATCGCCGACAACCCCGCCGGCCTTTCCGCGACCCTGTTCTACCTGCTCGCCTACAGTTTCAGCACCGTGGGCGCGTTCGCCATCGTGGGCCTGGTAAGAAACGCCGACGGTGTCGAGGACGCCGCCGTGTCGCACTGGGCCGGGCTCGGGCAGCGCTCCCCCCTTGTGGGCGTGATGTTCTCGATGTTCCTGCTGGCCTTCGCCGGGATTCCGCTGACGAGCGGGTTCGTCAGCAAGCTGGCGGTGTTCAAGGCCGCCGCCCAGGGCGGCGCGGTTCCCCTGGTCGTCGTCGGCGTGGTGGCCAGCGGTGTGGCCGCGTACTTCTATGTACGGGTGATCGTCTCGATGTTCTTCACCGAGGCGACCGACGACACCGCGCACGTGGTGGCGCCCGGTGCCTTGAGCAAGGCTGCGATCGCCGTATGCGTCGTCGTCACAATCGGTTTGGGGATCTTCCCCCAGCCGCTGCTCGACCTGGCCGATCAGGCCGCCCAGCTGCTGCACTGAGCCTGCAGCGCCGCCGGTCTCCTCGCTACCCCTCGCCGTCATGCCGATCATGAACGCGAGGAGCCGGCGGCCACGATAGGACAGACCCTACGAGGATCGCCTGACCTCATACGAGAATGGTTGCTTTCGTTTGTGGATCAGGACAGGAAGGGACGCGCGGCCAGCACATAGCTGGCCAACGCTGCCGGCGGTGCGGCAAGCGGCAACCACGGCACCTGCCACGGAAACAAAGTGGCGACCAGTCCCGCGAACGTGAAGCCCACGGCCGCCACCGCTGTGGGCCAGTCACCGGCGGGCGCACCGCCGGAGTAGCGGCACACCAGATAGGCGGCGGCACACAATCCGGACAGCGCGACCAGTGCCGGCGCGGGATTGGACAGCAGGACGGTGGCCACCGTGATTAAAACGGCCACCGTGGCGAAGGTGCGGAATGCGATTCCCACCGCCACCGCCATCAGCGCGGCTACGGCCGCGGCAATAACCAGCCCACGGGGCTCCACGACTATCAACCCCACCATCGACAGGCCAAAGCCGGTCGACAGGACCTCTGCGGCCCAACGCCCGAGCGCCATCATCACCCCCGCAGCCGTCCCCGAACCCGACGGCGCCGATCCGGCAGGACGCCCATCGACTGCTCCAGACCTCGATCCCCCTGCCACGCCACGACGTCGACGCCGATCGTCGCCATGTCGCGGTACATGGCCGAGCGCTGCAGCGTCCAGAGCCGATCCACCAGGGGATCCTGCTGTCGCTCGAAGGGCGAGCTGTCGAGGATGTCGACGGCGATGACGACGTGGCCGCGCTTGCGCAGATCGATCAGCGCCAGCGCGAATTCGGTGTCCAGCAGGGTCGAGAACGCGATCACGATCGCCCCCGCGGGGACGGCCGCGCGCGGAGCCAGCGTTCCGGTGGTGTTTTCGAATCGGTCGCCGGCGCCGAGCACCGTGTCGAGCACGCGGTAGAACTGCCGCTGCCCGATGTCGGCGCCCAGCCACCGGGGGCGGTTCCCGCCGAGGGCGACGATCCCTGCCCGGTCGCCGTGGCGCAGCGCGCTCTGCACCACCTGCGCCGCGCCACGCACCACCCGCTCGGTGGCCACGGTCGCGGGGCCCGCCGGCTGCCGGTAGGTGTCGATCAGCACCACGACGTCGGCGGCGCGGTCGGTCAGTCGCTGCGTCACGTGCAGTTGGCCGCGCCGGGCGCTCACGGGCCAGTTCACGGCCCGCAACTGGTCGCCGGGCACGTAGAGGCGGATGTCGGCGTACTCGACACCCGGCCCGACGTGCCGGGTGAGATGCCCGCCCAACCGGTCGAGCAGCTCGGTCTGCGGGATCGGTGTCGGCTGGGGCGGGGTCAGCGGGAAAACGATCACGTGGGCGGCGTCGACGGTGCCGGTCCCCGTCAGCAGGCCGCCGCGCGCGACGGCATCGACTCGGACCGGGATGGAATACCTGCCCCATCGGTGTGCCTCCGCCACAACCGTTTTGGCTTGCGGAGCGTCGATGACGTCGATCCGCATGCCGTCGACGGCCGGTATCACGAGCTGGACCGCCCCGGAGCCGTCCACCGTCGCCCAGATCCTCACCCTCGCCTGCTCGCCCTCGAAGCAGCGCTGGCTGTCCGGCTCGCCGTGGATGCGCACCGTGGGCACGGGGCGCTGCCAACTGATCGAGCACAACACCCCCAGCAGCGGCGCCGCGAACGCGATCAGGCGCCACTGCGCACCGATCACGGCGGCGGCCAGCGCGACGCCGACGCACGTGGCGATCGCCCGAGCCAGCGGCGATGCGCGCCAGCGGAACTCGACCGGAACGCTCATGCTCAACCGTTTGTTCGGGGCACCGGCAGGCGCCGCAACAGTTCGTCGACGACGTCCGCCCCCTGGATTTTCCGCACCCACATCTCCGGGCGCAGGGTGATCCGGTGCGCCACCGCCGCGGTGGCGAGCGCCTTGACGTCTTCGGGGATCACATAGTCGCGGCCCAGCAACAAGGCGCGGGCACGAGCGAGCTGGACCAGATCGAGCTCCGCGCGCGGACTCGCCCCCACCGCGACCTGGGGGTGGTGGCGGGTAGCGGTCGCCAGCGACACCACGTAGCGCAGCACGTCCTCGTGCACGCTCACCTGCTCGACCGACTCCCGCATCGCCAACAGGTCCTGCGCGTCGACCACCTGGTTGACCGTCGGCTGGGCCGAACCCCGTTCGAGGCGGCGGCGCAGCATGGCGGCCTCGTCTCGCTCGGACAGGTAGCGCAGCTCCAGCCGGATCGCGAACCGGTCGAGCTGCGCCTCGGGCAGCGGGTAGGTGCCCTCGTACTCGATCGGGTTGTCCGTCGCGAGAACGATGAAAGGATCTGGCAGCTGGTGGGTTTCGCCGTCGATGCTGACCTGTCCCTCGGCCATCGCCTCCAGCAGGGCGGCCTGGGTCTTGGGCGGTGTGCGGTTGATCTCGTCGGCGAGCAGCAGGTTGGTGAAGATGGGCCCGGCGCGGAAGGCGAAGTGCCCCGACTGCATGTCGTAGATCGTCGAGCCCAGTAGGTCCGCCGGCAATAGGTCCGGCGTGAACTGGACCCTGGTGAATCGCAGACCCAACGCCGCGGCAAAAGATCTCGCGATCAGCGTCTTGCCGAGCCCGGGCAGGTCTTCGATGAGCACGTGCCCGCGCGCGAGGACGGCGGTGAGGATGAGCGTGAGCGCTGAGCGTTTGCCCACGACGACGCGTTCTATTTCGTCGAGTACCGCCTCGCACTGTGCGGTGGTGGTCGCTGCCGGCAGTGTCATGCCTGCTCCAACTTTCGCAGAATCTCACCCAGCGCCGCACGGCCCGGACCGGGCGAGCGGTCACCGGTGCTGGTGACGTTGTTCGGGTTGACCCATTCCCACAGCTCGGTGCCGAAGAGCATGCGGCCGCTGGCGTGATATGCCGCGGGATCCTTGGATTGCTTTTGCCCAGTGGCGATTTCGTAGCGACGCGCGAGCATTGGGCGCAGATGCCGGTCCCAGTCCGTCCGCGTCGACTCCGACCATCTGATCGTCGACTCGGTGCTGGACAGCCAGCGGCGCAGCGAATCCCCGAGGTCGTCGGGTTCGAGTTCGGCCGGTGACCCGGACCTGCGCCCCAGTACCCGCCGGACGTTGAGCAGGACCAGGGCCAGGGCGACACCCGAGCTCAGCAACGCGATCTGGCGAGTGTGCATGATCAGCGCCAGCAACTCCATCCCGACGATGAGCAAGACACCCAGTGTGACAACCCGTTTCATGCGGCGCTCCGCGCCCTCAACTCGTCGCGAACGACCCGGAGAACGCGGACCGCCACATCGCGGTGACCTTCGTTCATGATGTGGGGGCTGAACCGGGCCTCGGCAAAGAGGGTGACCAACTGCATGGCGTTGTCCGCCTGCAGCGCATGCTGTCGGACGGCGCGCGCCAACACTTCCGTTGCGGTGTCGAACGTTTGGGGAGCGGCCCCGGGGACGTTTGCGAGTTCACGTTCCATCGCGGCGTAGCAGGCGATGATGGCCTCGCGCGGGTCCCGGCTGAGGTCGGCCATTTCGGCCAGCCCGAGTTCGGCCGCCCGCGCCAGCGATTCGGAAGGGGGCTCCGGGGCCGGCGACTGCGGGCGACCGTCGGCAACGACGCCCGGTGCGGCCGCCCGCCGTTGCCGCCGCGCCATGACGACCGTTCCGGTGACGAGCACCAGCAGCATCGCGATGGTGCTGACAAGCAGCAGACCGTAGACGTTCCCGCTGTCGTTGGGCGGGCGTTGCGGGGGCCGCGAACCGGTGGTCTGTCCCGGCGGCGGCGCGTTCGGAGACGGGGTGGGACCCGACGAGGCGACTTCGTGGGGCACCCATAACCGGGCCAGCATCGTGGCGATCAGCAGCCACCCGACAATCACCCCGAGTGCGATCACTAGCACGCGCCAGCTCGGCCGCCCGCCGCCCGTGCCCAGCATGTCGGACAGGTCGCCCGCCTTGGGTGCGGCCGCACGCGGGTCGCGCAGACGCGCGACGACGGCGATCGCCAGCAACGTCAGCGACCCCGCGAGGGCCGCCACCACGAACGTGAGCGCCGCCCGACCGCTGCCCGGCTCCGAGCGCGGCGAATGGTCTTGAGCCGGTAGGTACCCGCGCAGGGCGGCGGCCAGGACGAGCAACGACACGATCAGGGCAACGACGCGCCCTGTCGCTCTATCCATACCAGGCATTGGCACACCTTCGATTGCTTCATACTGGCACGTCAGGCCAGGCGCCCGCCATGGCGAGTTGTCCACAGTTACGGCTTCATCCACAGGCGGGGAATTCGGGCCGGCAAGAGGGTCGTGGTCTGACGGACCCCCTTCGTAGCGTCGGCGACATGGGTAACGGCTGGAGTGCGGAGCAGGCACGGGAGCGGATCGACGCCGCCCTCGATGCCGTCGATGCCGCGCAGGCCATGCTGCGGGAGACCAGCTCCGACGTCGTCGGCAACAGCTTCCGGATGGAGGTCGCCGAGCGGCTCGAGACGCAGGACCGTGCGAACCGCGGGCTGATGTACCGGTTCTTCGGGGAGATCGCCGAGCCGCCCGACGGCAACGGGTCCACCCCGGCGGAACGAGCGATGCTGTGGGCGCGCCTGCGCATCACCCCACGCGAGACTATTCGCCGCTTCAAACTTGCGGCGCGAATCCGCCCGCGGCATTCGCTGACCGGCCTCCCGCTGCAACCCGAGCTTCCGGAGTTGGCGGCCGCGGTAGAGGCGGGTGCCGTCGGCGAGGATCACATCCGCGCGGTCTGCCACGCGATCGACGTGTTGCCGGCCTGCGTGTCGCACACGGACGCTGCCGAGGCCGAGCGCACGCTGGTGCGGCATGCGACCAAGCTGGACGCCGGCGTCGTCACCAAGCTGGGACAGCGGATCGCCGACTATCTCAACCCCGACGGCCTGTTCACCGACGCGGACCGCGCCCGCCGCCGCGGCCTGCGCCTGAGCCCGCAGGGACCGGACGGCATGTCGCGGCTTTCGGGATTCCTCGACCCCGAGGCGCGCGGGTACTTCGAAGCCATCGAGGCGGCGGTGCGGCCGGGGCGTCACCAACCGGCAGGCGCGGACGAAGACCCCGGGGCGCGCGACGAGCGCACGCCCGGCCAGCGCTGCCACGACGCGCTCAAGCTGGGGCTCCAAACCGCCATCGCCTCCGGCAAGTTGGGGGTGCACCGCGGCCATCCGGTGACGGTGGTCGTCACCACCACGCTGGCCGAACTCAACCAAGCCGCGCACGCCGTCGTCGACGATTCCGTCCCGATGCCTGCGCCGGCCACGACGGGGGGTGGTTCGCGGCTGCCCATGGGGGACCTGATCCGCATGGCCGCCAAAGCGATCCACTATCTGGCGGTGTTCGATGACCATACCGCCCGCCCGCTGTACCTGGGTCGCCAGAAGCGCGTCGCCACCGCCGACCAGAGGCTGATCTGCTACGCGCGGGACCGCGGCTGCACGCGGCCCAACTGCCTGGAGTCCGGCTACCGCTCGGAGGTCCACCATTCGCCGGACTGGGCGCGGGGCGGCCGCACCGACGCGGACGCACTGTTCTTCGCCTGCGGATGCGACCACGGCGCTGCGAGCCGGGGCGAATGGCGCACCGAGGTCACCGACAGCGGGAGGCTCGGTTGGACGAAAGGCGGCAGCCCGCCGGAGATCAACCATGCCCACCACCCGGACGAACTCCTGCGGGGCGATCCCGATCCGCCCCAAGCGACACCGGCCTAACCACACATACGCGATTCGGCTCGGCTCGGAATCGGTTTGGTGTCGAATCGCCGGGTAGCCGCCTGGTGTCCACACCACCATCGAGATGGGGATATATATGGACGACAAGGGAATTCGCGAGAGCGCGACCCTCCTGACTGCGATGACCGGTGGTCATCGATGACCGATGGTCATCGCGCGCAACGTCTTTCGTCGCAGAGATGATCGCGTTCTCAGAGCCGGTTGACTGGCATGGCACGACGACCCCGGGGTTGGCGGCCGGTGTCCTTACAGTGTCCTTGCAGAGGTGAAGTCTCGAATTTCCTTGTGCCCCTTACCGAACATGCGTCAAATAGATGCGCGCGCCCGGGGGCTGACACGCACGAGCGCGACCGGTCGACCCCGATTTTGAAAATACTCGTTTTCGCTTCGCCATTCGGCTACGCGCCAGGACACCTTTGATGTATATCTGATGTGTCGCTATCTGTCGGCGGCCTAACTGGGGAGGTTAGTAATGTCATTTCTATCGGCGGCTCCGGAATTTTTGGATTCGGCGGCAACAGATCTTTCCAACATCCGCTCGGCGCTGACGAGCGCGCATGCAGCGGCGGCGGGCCCGACGACGGGCGTGCTTGCCGCCGCCGCCGATGAGGTGTCGGTGGCGGTGGCGTCGCTGTTTTCCGGACACGGGCAGGCCTTTCAGGCGTTCGGCGCCCAGGCGTCGCTGTTCCATGCCCAGTTCGTGCAGGCCTTGAGCGAGGCCGGGGCTGCCTACACCGCCGCCGAGGCGGCTAGCGCCTCGCCGTTGCAGGCAGTGGCGAGCCTGCCCGGCCTTGGGGGTCAGCTGGCCGGCGCGGTACCTGGCGCGTCCACCCTGGGTCTGCCGGGCCTGAGCCTGGGCGGCGGCGGCGGGGGCTTGAGCCTGCCGGGCCTGAGCCTGGGCGGCTTGGGCCTGCCGGGCCTGGGCGGCGGGGGCTTGAGCCTGCCGGGCCTGAGCCTGCCGGGCCTGGGTCTGGGCGGCTTGAGCCTGCCGGGACTGAGCCTGCCGGGTCTCTTGAGTCTGCCGGGTCTGAGCTTGCCGGGCCTGGGTGTGGGAGGCCTGAGCCTGCCGGGTCTGAGCCTGCCGGGTCTGGGAGGCCTGGGCTTGGGCGGCCTGAGCCTGCCGGGACTGAGCCTGCCGGGCCTCCTGGGCGGTCTGCTGGGAGGCCTGAGCCTGCCGGGACTCAGCCTGCCGAACCTCCTGGGGCTGCTGCCGGGCCTGAATCTGGGGGACCTCCTGAATCTGCCGGCCAGCGCGCTTCTCACCCCCTTTAACTCGGGTCTGCTCAACGGGCTGCCCAACTGGGGTTTGGGTAACCGCGGCATCTTCAATGTTGGCAACGGAAACACCGGCGTCTTCAACTGGGGCTCCGGGAATATCGGCATCTTCAACGTCGGCTTCGGCAACAGCGGCCTTCTCGCCCTCGGGCTTCCGTTGGGTGGCGGTAACTGGGGCGGCGGTAACTTCGGGGCCACCAACTACGGCATCGGAAACCTGGGCAGCTTGAACTGGGGCCTCGGAAACACCGGCGTCGGCAACTACGGTGGCGGCAACACCGGTACCGGCAACTTCGGCTTCGGCAACACCGGTGTCGGCAACTTCGGGGTCGGGCTGACCGGTGCAGGTCAGTTCGGCATCAACTTCGCCAACCTGTTCAACTCGGGCACCAACAACTTCGGGCTCTTCAACTCGGGCTCGAACAACATCGGGTTCTTCAACTCCGGTGTGGGCAACATCGGCATCGGCAACGCCGGCATCAATACGGTATTCCCGGGCACCCTCAACAACGTTGGGATCGGGAACGCAGGCATCGCGGACGCCGGCATCTTCAACTCCGGCATGTTCGATACCGGTTTTGGTAACTCGGGGTTGCCCGTGGCCTCGTTATTGCCAACACCGGGCTCGAACACACCCTTGGGACCGTTGGGCGGGTTCAACACCGGCTTTGGAAACTCGGGCAGCTTCAACACCGGCTCTGGGAACGGCGGCAACTTCAATACGGGCTTCGGGAACGCGGGCAACGTCAATACGGGCCTGGGGAACATCGGCAGTGTCAATACGGGTTTCTTCAACTTCGGCAACCTGAACACCGGGATCTTCAGCGGTGGGCTGCCTGGCCTCGGCGGCAACCCCCTTAGCTCGGGCTTCTACAACAGCGGTGTCGGGGACTCGGGCTTCTTTAACGCCGGCAATACGGTCTCGGGCTTCGACAACAGGTTCTTCGACGCTGTGCCCAACGCCAGCTTGTCGGCCTTGTTGGACGCTGCACCCAACGGCAACGGCTTCAGCTCGGGTTTCCTCAACTCGGCCACCGGCGGAAGCCTTGTCGACGGCATGATGTCGGGCTTCGGCAACCAGGGCGTCAGCGGCTACGTGCCGATCGCAAATATCCTGCAGAACAACACCCTGTCGCTCGGTTTCCTCGGCCTCCCCGGCCTCGACCCCGATCTGTTAGCTTTCCTGGAAAGCCTCCTCGGCGCCAACACCACCCTGCCGCCGGGCGTCGTCAGCGGCCTCCTTTCGGGCGGCGGCAACGCGGGCACCCTGATTGCGGGCGTGTTCAACCTCGGCCCCCGATAACGCATCACCAGAGGGTTCTTCGTAGAACCGCCGGCATGATCTGCTGAGCACGGCTCAGCGGGTCATGTCGGCGGTGATCCGAGCTGTGCTGTGAGCTGAAGAAGTTTCACCACAACAGATTCCGGGCGAATTGCCACCGCACTCGCACAGTCCACGCGATCATCGACGCCGCGGCGGCGGCCATATCTGCCTAACCGAGCGCTGCCTAACCGAGTTCTGCCTAACCGAGCGTGAATGGCCGGAAGCTGCCGTCGAGCACCTGCAAATGACCGATGGTGCGCCCGGTGACCGCGGCGGGAACGACCAGCACCAATTCCACTGCGGCGCGCGCGAATTCGTCCGCGGACGACGTCTCGTCGAAGTCCCGGGCATAGTACGCCAACCCGGGCGTCAGAATCGGCTTGGACGGCGAGAGCGCATTCACCGCAATGTTGTGGGCGCTCAGATCGTAGGCGGCGCACTGCGTGAGGTGCTCGAGCGCCGCCTTCGATCCGCCGTAGCCGGGCAGCACACCGCCGCTGCGGTCGGGGTAGGGCCCGTTCCCGGGCAGCCTCGAGGCGACCGACGTGATGTTGACGATCGAGCCACCGCCTGCCTCCAGCATGTCCGGGCACACCATCTGCATGAGCTCATAGGCGGCGAACACCGCGACCTCGAAATGGCGCCGGTATGCGGTCAGGGGGATGCTGACGAAGCCCGGCCAGCCGGGTTTGCCGCCGGCCTCCTTGGCGGCGGGTTTGGCGCGCGGCGCCCCGCCCGTTCCGGTGCCGGGGACCGGCGGCCGGCCCGGCGCGGTGAACGCCGCGTTGTTCACCAGAATGGTGATGGGGCCCAAGGCATCCCGCGCCGAAGCCACCAACCGCGCGATGTCCTCACGCGCGGTCAGGTCGGCGCGCACCGCCACGGCGCGTCCACCCGACTCCTCGATGCCGGCGACGGTCTCCCCGATGGTGCCGGGGAGGCGCTCGTCCCACACCTGTTCGGTCCGGCCGGCGACCGCCACCGCGGCGCCCTCGGCGGCAAGCGCGATCGCGATCGCGCGGCCCAGACCGCGACTGGCGCCGGTGACGATCGCCGCCCGGCCCGCGAGCCTGCCGGTCACCGCGTGACCCCATGCACCACCCCGTGCACCAATATCGCGGTCGTCTGCGCCACCCAGGCGTCGTCCAGCGGCTCGCCCGGGCGCAGCAGCATCCGCAGCATCGTCGCTCCTCCAATCAACTCGATCAGCCGGTCCGGGTTCACGTCCGGGTGCGCCTCGCCGCGGTCCACGGCCTCCCGCAGCCGCACCCGCACCGCGGTGAACACGTCGGTGAACCGCGACATCACCCGCGCGTTGAGCGTGGGATCGGCGGTCATGTCGGCCACCAGGCCGGGCAGCGCGGCGCGCACCACCGGCGCGGTGAAGACGTCACGGGTGGCCTCGATCATCATCCGCAGATCGGCCGCGATATCGCCCGCGGGCGCCTGCAGCGCCGTGGGCGCCGTCGGGAACACCGCCTCGTGCACCAGCTCGGCCTTGCTCGACCAGCGCCGGTAGAGCGCGGACTTCGTGGTGCCGGCGCGCTCGGCGACCGCGGCCAGACTGAGATTCGAATAGCCGATCTCCACAAGCAGTTCCGAGGTCGCCGACAGAATGGCCGAGTCGATGCGCGGGTCGCGGGGACGGCCCGCGCCCGGGGCCTTGTCAAGGGCGGGCGGGTCTGCTTTCATAACGCTACCTACGGTATCGTAATTGCCTCGCGGAGTCTCAAAGAATGGAGGCACTTGTGCCCCATAAACCGGCAGCAGGACCGGCAGCAGAACCGGCCATCGACGAGATCGACAAACTCCAGCGATCCAGCCGCGATGTCACGGCCCTCCCGGCGGTGCTGTCGCGGTGGCTGGCGACCGTCCTGCCGGACGGGGCACTCCCCGAGGTCACCGTGGAAAGCGGCGTCGATTCGACGGGCATGTCGTCGGAAACCATCATCCTGACCGGCCGCTGGCAGGAAGCAGGCGTACCCGTCGAGCAGAAGCTGGTGGCGCGTGTCGCTCCCACCGCCGAGGACGTGCAGGTCTTCCCGACGTATCGGCTCGACCACCAATTCGAGGTCATCCAGAAGGTCGGCGAACTCACCGATGTCCCCGTGCCGCGCGTGCGCTGGCTGGAGAACACCGGCGGCGTGCTGGGCACGCCCTTCTTCGTGATGGATTACGTCGACGGCGTGGTGCCCCCCGACGTCATGCCGTACACGTTCGGCGGCAACTGGTTCGCCGACGCGCCCGCCGAACGGCAGCGCGAACTGCAGGACGCAACCGTCGGCGTGCTGGCCAAGTTGCACTCGATCCCCGACGCGCAGCACAACTTTGCCTTTCTGGCCTACGGGGACGGCGATACCGCGCTGCGCAGACACTTCAACTGGGTACGGTCCTGGTACGACTTCGCGGTACCCGACATCGGCCGATCACCCTTGCTGGAAAGGACCTTCGACTGGCTGGAGGCCCACTGGCCCGCGGGGGCGGCGGCGGAGGAGCCGGTGCTGCTGTGGGGCGACTCGCGGGTCGGCAATGTGTTGTACCGGGACTTCCAGCCCATCGCGGTGCTGGACTGGGAGATGGTGACGCTGGGCCCGCGCGAACTGGACGTCGCGTGGATGATCTTCGCACACATGGTCTTTCAGGAGCTCGCGGGCTTGGCGACGCTGCCCGGCCTGCCGGACGTGATGCGGGAGGACGACGTCCGAGCCACCTACCGGCGGCTCACCGGCGTCGAACTCGGTGACCTGCACTGGTTTTACGCCTACTCGGGCGTCATGTGGGCCGTCGTCTTCATGCGCACCGGCGCCCGGCGGGTGCACTTCGGCGAGATCGAGAAACCCGACGACGTCGAGTCGCTTTTCTACCACGCCGGCCTGATGAAGCGACTCATCGGAGAGGACCACTAATGCCGCATTCGCTCGGACCACTCGACGAATTCCCGGTACATCAGATCCCCAAGCCGATCGCGTGGCCGGGCTCCTCGGACCGCAACTTCTACGACCGCTCCTACTTCAACGCGCACGACCGCACCGGAAACATCTTCCTGATCAGCGGCATCGGCTACTACCCCAACCTGGGCGTGAAGGATGCGTTCGTGTTGATCAGGCGCGGGGACACGCAGACCGCGGTGCACCTGTGCGACGCCATCGACTCCGACCGGCTCAACCAGAACGTCAACGGCTACCGGATCGAGGTCGTCGAACCCCTGCGCACGCTGCGCCTGGTCCTCGACGAAACCGAGGGCATCGCCGCCGATCTCACCTGGGAGGGCTTGTTCGACGTGGTCCAGGAGCAGCCGCACGTGCTGCGGTCCGGCAACCGGGTGACCCTGGACGCCCAGCGGTTCGCTCAACTGGGCAGCTGGAGCGGCCGCATCGCGATCGACGGCGAAGAGATCGCCGTCGATCCGGCGGTATGGATCGGTAGCCGAGACCGCTCCTGGGGCATCCGCCCGATCGGAGAACCGGAGCCGGCGGGACGACCCGCCGACCCGCCGTTCGAGGGCATGTGGTGGCTCTACGTGCCGATGGCCTTCGACGACTTCGCGATCGTGCTGATCATCCAGGAGGAACCCGACGGCTTCCGCTCGCTCAACGACTGCACCCGCGTCTGGCGCGACGGCCGCGTCGAGCAGCTGGGCTGGCCGCGGGTCAAGATCCACTACCGGTCGGGCACCCGCATCCCGACGGGCGCGACCATCGACGCCACCGCCCGCGACGGCACCCCCGTCCACTTCGACGTCGAGTCCAAGCTGCCCGTGCCCATCCACGTCGGCGGGGGCTACGGCGGCGACTCGGATTGGCTGCACGGCATGTGGAAGGGCGAGAAATTCGTCGAACGGCGCACCTACGACATGACCGACCCGGCCATCATCGCGCGGTCCGGCTTCGGTGTGATCGACCATGTGGGCCGCGCGGTGTGCCGCGACGGTGACCGCGATCCGGTGGAAGGCTGGGGTCTCTACGAGCACGGCGCCCTGGGCCGGCACGACCCGTCGGGGTTCGCGGACTGGCTCACGGTGGCGCCCTGACGCCCCGGGCGTCGAGCGAAACGGGCATGGGGTTGACTGGGGGACGTGACAGACCAGCCGCGGATCGTCGACGTCGTCGTCGTCGGCGCCGGCTTTGCCGGGCTCACCGCCGCCCGTGAGCTGACACAGCAGGGCCATGACGTCCTGGTGTTCGAGGGCCGTGACCGGGTGGGCGGCCGCTCGTTCACCGGCAGCGTCGCCGGGCTGCCCGCCGACCTGGGCGGCACGTTCGTGGGTCCTACGCAGGACGCGGTGCTGGCGCTGGCCGCCGAACTGGAGATCCCGACCACCCCGACCCACCACAACGGCAAGAACGTCATTCACTGGCGCGGCGGGACACATTCCTACCACGGCACCATCCCGAAGCTGTCGCTCACGGCTCTGCTCGACATCGCCCGGCTGCGTTGGCATTTCGACAGGATTGCCCGCAGCATCCCGCTTGCCGCCCCCTGGGAAGCGCGCCGCGCTCGCCAGCTCGACGGCCTGTCGCTCGACCAGTGGTTGCGCTCGGTGCGCGCCACCGCCTCCTCGCGCGACCTGCTGGCCATCGTGTCGCGGGTCACCTGGGGATGCGAACCCGACGAGGTGTCGATGCTGCACGCCGCCCGCTACACGCGCGCGGCGGGCGGCCTGGACCGGATGCTCGACGTCGAGAACGGCGCCCAACAGGACCGGTTCCCCGGCGGCACTCAGCAGATCGCGGACGCGATGGCCGCCGAACTGGGCCCCCGGGTGGTGCTCAACGCGCCGGTTCGTCGCATCGAGCGGCACGGCGCGGGCGTAACCGTCGCGACCGACGCCGGCCAGGCCGACGCCGGGTTCGTCATCGTCGCGGTTCCGCCCGCCCATCGCCTCTCGATCGAGTTCGCTCCCCCGCTGCCCGCCGAATACCAGCGACTCGCCCGGCACTGGCCGCAGGGTCGGCTCAGCAAGGCCTACGCGGCCTATTCCACGCCCTTCTGGCGCGACAAAGGGTTCTCCGGCCAGGCGCTGTCGGACGGCGGTCCGGTCTTCATCACCTTCGACGTCAGCCCACACCCCGACGGGCCGGGCATCCTGATGGGGTTCGTGGATGCGCGCGGGTTCGACCCCCTGCCCGCCGAGCGGCGCCGCAGTGAGGCGCTGCGTTGCTTCGCGTCGCTGTTCGGCGAGGAGGCGCTCAAGCCGCTCGACTACGTCGACCAGCGTTGGGGCACGGAAGATTTCGCACCGGGCGGTCCGACCGCCGCGGTGCCGCCAGGGTCGTGGACACGATTCGGGCCGTGGCTGCGTGAGCCGGTCGGGCCGATTCACTGGGCGGGCACCGAGACCGCCGACGAGTGGACCGGCTTCCTCGATGGCGCGATCCGGTCCGGCCGGCGGGCGGCCGCCGAGGTCGCCGCCCTGCTATGAGCTGATCCGGCGTACCCGCATGTTCGCCGATTCGGCCAGTGCCCGCAGGTGACGGTTCACCGCGTGCGGCTGTTCCAGCATCGAACAGTGACCCCCGGGCAGTTCGACCAGGTCGACGACGTTCGGTGCGGCCTGCGCGATCCGGCGGGCCTGGCTCATTGGCGTCAGTCGGTCGCGTTGGCTGCCGATCACCAGCGTGGGCACGACCAAACCCTCCAGGTCGAGATGCCGCGAGCCCATCGCCGCGACCAGCATCCGCGCGCATCCCGCACGCCCGGCAGGCGACGTTTGCACGAACAGTTGGTGGATGAGCCTCGCCACGCCGGGATCGGCCTCCTTGCCCACCGCCAGCATCGCGACAAGATGCCGGCTGGGGATCCGCGCCGCCCGCGGAACGGGAAACCCCCCGAAAGCGTGAATCAGCAGGCGGCCGGCCAACACCCGCGCCGCCGCCAATTCGTAGGGCACCGACAGCAGCTTCACCTCGCGCAGCAGGTCCCCGGTGGTGGTGTTGATGAGCGCGACGGCGTCGGCCCGCCGGTGCACCTTGTGGCGGTAACGCGCCGACCACGCGGCGATGGTGATGCCGCCCATCGAATGCCCGGCCAGCACGGCGCGCTCGTGCGGCGCCAACGTGGCCTCGAGTACCGAATCAAGATCGCTCGCAAGGTGGTTGAGGCTATAGCCGCCGCGCCGCGGGGTGCCGCTGCGTCCGTGGCCGCGGTGGTCGAACGCGATCACCCGGTAATCGTGGGCGAGGTCGGCAATCTGGTAGGCCCACGCGCGGATCGCGCAGGTGATGCCGTGCGTCAGGACGATCGGATACCCGTCGGGAGGTCCGAACACCTCTGCGTGCAAAGGGGTGCCGTCCGTCGCGGACACGGTCAGCGTTCGACTGGGTGGCAGCACGTCGGCCAAAAGATCCGGCCTTGCAACGCTCATCGCCGCTCCCCGTCTGCACGCGACCCCATTGCCGCGGTCTGGTTGCACAAGATTTTAGCGGGTTAGAGGCCTCGAATTCGGGAAATCCACGCGTCCCGCTCCGGGTCACCGCTCCATTGTGAGACTTCAACAGCCGTGTCCCCGATGTCCCGTCGGGAAATTCTCGCGGCAACGACCAGCGCGGTCGGCGGGGCCTGGCGAACTTGTGGTCGCCCCGGTGCTCCAGCCGCTGGCGTACACGTCCGTACACGTCGATGCCGTGGCGGCCCGACCGGCGTCGGCTGCAGGAGCCGATCGGCGCCGACAGTCCCGCCACGGTGACCGGTGCGGTGGCGAGCGGGCGAAGCGCGGGCTGAAGCGCCTGCGCCACAGCGCTTTCAGCCGCTCACCGTTGCCGCATGCTGGGGCTCTTCCTGTCGCGCGCGCCCCGGCACGAAGCGGCGTCTTTCGCGGATGGCTGTCTCCGCCCGCCGGAGGGCAGCCGGAACGGAATCCACCACGGGCAGGCCGTGATCGGGAAAGATCCGCGTCAATGGACGCAGCGCCGCACCGTCGACCACGCTGCAGTGCAGCCCCGACAACTGGTGTTCCTCATGCAGGGCCAGCAGCGCGCGTAGCCCCGCGCTGCTCATGAAGTCCAAGCGACTGAGGTCAAGGATCAGCGGGGCCTTCAGGCGTGCGAGCCGGCGAATTGCCTCGGCCACCAGGTCGGCATTGGACGCGTCGATCGCGCCGTCCACGCGTATTGTGGTGGCAACGCTGCGCGCGTGGATGTGCAATCGCGCACCGGCGCAGTCGATGTCATAACGGCTGCGCGGCTGGCCGCGCAGCCCGGTGGTGCACAGGTCAGGTGATAAAGTCATGCGAATGTACGCCCTTCGACAGTCATAGAGCAGGGCGAGCGACGACGGTGTCCTTGGCGCCCGCAATAGCGGCAGCTGTGGACTCAACCTGATTAGAGCCTACCCGTTGGCGGCCGAGGCACCCCGCTGCGCGAGAGGGACTTTCGCCACACCGGGCATTGTTCAGGATGGTGTTGCCGCTTACCCGACGCCGCGCAACCTTCGGAGAGCAGAACGAAATCCTTTGGTAACCAGATCGTTCCCGCGACGTCAGGTGTGCGCCCGATCACTGCCTGAGGGTGGTGTGCGGGCTCTGCCCGTAGGTCTGTCGATAGAGCACCGCGAACCGGCCGGTGTGTGCGAACCCCCAGCGCTGCGCTATCTCGGTCACGGTGGTGGTGGCCGGCGTGCCGGCGCTCAGCTCTTGATGCGCGCGGCTCAGCCGGACCCGCCGCATGTACTCGGTCGGGGTGGTGTCCAGCTGCCGCCGGAAAAGGTACTGCACAGCCCTCGGGGTCAGGTGCACCGCGGCCGCGACATCGTTGATGCCGACGTCGCTCGCGGCGTTGCGATGGATGAACGACACCGCGTCTTTGAGGGCTTCGGGGACGGCGGAGTCGCTGGCCAGCTCCTGGTCGGTCACCGTCGACGGGAAGCACTCGAGCAGCACGCTCGCCAGCAAGGGCGCGATCGCCGAGGCGACCATCGGTTGCTCGGCGGTATCCGGGGAGGCCAAGGCGGCGGTCACGTAGTCCAGCGCGCGGTGCCACGCTCGGACGGCGGCACGCGAACGCGGGCGCCAGTTGAGGAACTGCGCCTGCCGCGACACCGGAGCGCCGCACGCCGCGGCGACCCTCTGCAACGCGTCCGGCGCGACACTGACCACATCGAACCGCGCACCGTTGGCCTGCAGCGCGCACGACATGCCGTGCGCGACCAGGACCGGGCAGTCCGCGGCGGGCAGCGGACCGTCCGCAACGGTGAGGGATCCCGCCCGCGGCTGGATGACCACGAGGGTGTCGGCAGCCGGAATCTCCAGCGCGGCTCGCCCCTGAATCAGCAGCTCGTCGACTGTGACCGAGCTCGTCTGGCTGCGCCGATGGGTCACGGCGGACCGGCCCGTGATGCCCGCCACCCGCCATCCGGGACGATAGGCGCCGGCAAAGAACTGGCGTGCGGCCTGCGGTTCGACGGTTCGGAACTGTTCGTAGCGAACCGCGGCCGCCGCGGGTCCGCGTCCGTGGTCACCGTCGGGGGAAGGGCTTTCGGGGGAAGGACCCTTGGGGGAAGGACCCTTGGGGGATGGACCGTTGAGACCGAGGCCGAAGGTGTCGGCGAGCCGCGCGCCCTTCACCGCGTTGTCCGTGATCGTCATGGTCGGCCCTCCCAGAGGGCCACGCGCCCTCGATATCCCGTCACCGCGTCACCGCCGACTGCAGCTCGTTCGCCGTCCAGGTTTTGCGACCCGAGCTCGCGGTAGATGTTCAGCGCGTCGAGCGCAACGCGCTCCCAGCTGAACCGCGACAGCGCCCGGCTGCGACCGGCGGCCCCCATGCTTTCGCATCGGAAGCTCTGGCCGAGAAGGCTTCTCAACGCGGACCCCAATGCGGCGGGGCTACCGTTGGACAACAGCAACCCGGTGACGTTGTCGACGACCGCGTCGCAGAGGACGCCGACGGGCAGGGCGACCACCGCCACCCCGGCGGCCATTGCGCGCAGCGCACTTGCGGCGCGCGGTGGCCGGCGAGGTGTGCAAGCGACCACGTCGGCGGATCGCACGACCATCGGCAGGTCGGCGTCGGCAACGCAGCCCGCGAAGCGGACGCGGTCGGCAACCCCGAGATCCGCGGCCAGGCGTCCCAGTCCCGCCCGCACCTCGTCGTGGCCGGGATCCAGGTGGCCGGGATCTAGGTGGCCGGGACCCGCGTGCCCGGGATCTGCGTGGTCGGTTTCGGCGATGACCAATTCGGTGGCCGGGACTTTCGGCAGCGCTCTGATCGCAATATCTAAGCCATTGTCCCACAACAGATTTGGCACCAGGCACAGAACGCGGTGCTGAGCGGTGCGCGCGGCCGCGGGCCCGACCGGGGTGTAGCGGTCGACGTCGACGCCGCCCGTCAGGGTGGACACCCGCCTCCGGCTGCGGCGCATCTGGGCCAGCGCATCGACGTCGGTGGTGCACTCCCCGGTGACCCACGTCGCGCTCCGCGCCAGCATGGGCTCCACGCGCCGGCGTTCGCTGTCCTGTGGCGCGCCGTCGGCCCCGCGCGGACGCCACGTCGACGCCAGCCCCATGAAAGTCTGGACGGTCGGTATCCGGTGCCGCCGGGCGGCCAGTTGCGCGGACAAGCCGCCCAGCCAGCCGTACGCATGCACGACGTCGGGCCGATCCGACGACCACATGCGCTCCAGCGCGGCGGCCCACTCCCCGACGTACGGCAGCAGGTCCGGCGCCGAAGCCACCGAGCGGGGGCCCACGTGAATGGGAACGGTGCGGTCGGCGTCGGGGGAACCGGGGGCCGGTGCCGCGCCACCCCGGCGGAGGCAGGCAACGGCCTCGTGCCCTTGAGCGGCCAGCACAGTGCACAGCTGGCGGGGGTCGTCGGACGGCAAGTCGTCGCCGCCCACGATCGCGATCTTCACCACCGCTCCCTCCAGCCAGCCCCCCCGAGCATTTCCTACCCGCCTTCCCGGCGGCGAAACGCCGCAGTTTCGTCTCCCGCGTCTTTTTTTCGCATAGGGGACATCCCGTGGCGCGGGGGCGGGGCCCCGGAGCAGACTGAACCGGGTGGCAACCCACCCGCGCGGTCCCCACCTAGAGCTGGTGGTGCTGCTGGCTTCCGCGGGCGGCCTGCAAGCTATCGTGACGGTGCTGGGCGACCTGCCCAAGACGTTTCGCGCCGCCATCGTGGTGCAACAACACCTGGCGCCGCACAACAGTGCGCTGCCGACGATCCTTCGTCGTGCAACGACCCATCAAGTCGATTGGGCACACGACGGGCAGCTGCTCGTGCCGGGGCAGGTGGCCGTCGGCCCGCCCGGAAGGTATCTGGAAGTCACCCCGAGCGGCCACTGCCGCCTGCGCGAAGTGCTCGAACACGGTGAGCGGAGGTTCGACGTGCTGCTGATGTCGGTGGCCGGCGGCTATGGACCCAGGAGCGCGGCCGCGGTGCTGTCGGGCTCCGGGCGAGACGGCGCCGCCGGCGTTGCCGCGATGAAGCGGGCCGGCGCGGTCGTCATCGCGGAAAGCCCGGTCACCGCCCAGTACCGGTCGATGCCGATGGCCGCAGCGGGCGCCGGCGCCGACGTGGTGCTGCCGGTCTACGAGATCGGCCACGCACTGACCGACATCGTTGCGGGAACGCCGTTGCCCGCGCCAAGCGGCGGTGCCCCTGCCGCCGCCGTCTGGGGATCCACGGACACGACGCACCGCGACGCTCCCCACGACCCGCGCCTCGACCACGCCGTCACCAAGGCGGCGGGCCGCGCCGAATTCGCGCGCCTGCGCGCCGACGAGCTGCGCCGCAGGCGAAACGAGCTGTTCGCCGGGTTCGGCGCGACCGCCGAGACCGTGTCGAACGCGCAGCGGCGGGCGCGGGAATCACGGCGGCGGGCTCAACTGGCCCACCAGGCATCCGAGGAGGCGGCCGCGCGCTGGGAGTCGCTGACCGCCGCCACACCGCACAACTAGACTGAGAACCTCCATCAGCAGCAACGCCCCGCCGATGGCTCCTTCGGCGGCGTGGAACGACGTACACGTCACCCGCACCCGCGCGGGTCGGCCGCGGCGGTTGACGGCGTCCACCTCCACCTCGCCGGAGCTGTCGGGATCGACGAATGCGGTGCCGATCATCGGTCGGATCGTGTCCAGCGGAAGCCCGATGTCCAGTGCGGCAAGGCTCGATCCCATTGTCTCGTCGGCCCGTAGGCCCCACAGGTCCTCGCAAAGCTGGTTCCACAGAATCACCTTCATCTCGCGATCCACCACGACCATGCCCATCCCGACCGAGGCGATCAGCGAATCCAGGAAATGCCTGGCTTCGTCGAGTTCCACGCTGCGTTCCCCCAGCATGTCGTTGATGGTGTGCAGTTCGTCGTTGGTGGAGTTCAGCTCCTCGTTCATCGTCTCGAGCTCTTCGTTGGTGGACTGCAGCTCCTCGTTCGTCGTCTCGAGTTCTTCGACGGTGGACTGCAATTCTTCGTTGGTGGTTTCGAGCTCCTCATTGGTGGACTGCAGCTCCTCGTAGGCCGCTTCCAGTTGGCGGTTGGTCTGAACCACCTTGTCGAGCAGCGCCCGCGTCGCGGTAACGTCGAAGAACACGATCGAGACGCCGAGCAGACCATTCTCGGCGTCCACGAGCGGATTCACGTGGATCTCGAACCACGCCGTCTCCGCGCCAGGTCGCTGCCACTTGACGTCCTGAATCCGCGCCGAGCGCCGCTCCACCTTGGCCTGCTCCACGTAGGCCCTCAACTCGACTGGGCGGTAAGACACCTCGAGATCGCGCAGCAGCCGGCCGATATCGCGGGCCGAGAGCCCGAAGTTCGTCTCGGCCTGCTGGTTGATCATCGCGATGGTGTCTTCGCCTGTCACCACGATCTGTGCGACGGGGCCGGCGCGAAAAGCTAAGTCGCGCAACGTCTCCAGGCCCGACAAGTCGGCGTGACGTTCGTAGTCCGGCCCGGCCTGGTCGTAGCGGTCCACGCCGCCGTGCGAGCCGGTCGCCTTGCGGAAGATCCGGTGTTTCAGGCTCAGCGGGGTGAATCGGTCACCGTGGCTCAGCAACATCTCGGCGTGCCCGAGGAACAGCGTTCCCTGCGGCGCCAATGCAAAGTGTAGGCGTCCCAACACGGTTCGCTGAGTCTCGGCGTTCAGATACATCAGCGTGTTTCGGCACACCACCAGATCGACACGTGAGATCGGCGCGTCCCGGACCAAGTCGTTGCGGCCGAAAATCACTGCGCGGCGCAGGTCCTTGCGAAAGGCGTAACGGCCGTTGACCTGTTCGAAATACCGAGCCAGCAGATCCGCGGGGATGGCGTCGACGGCCTTCGCGTCGTACGTGGCACCACGCGCCTCGGTGAGGGCGTCTTCGTCGACGTCGGTGGCGTAGATCTTGACCCGCTGGCGGAACGCGTCGGGTCCGAGCGCCTCCGCCAGCACCATCGCCAAGGTGTAGGCCTCCTGGCCGGAGGCACATCCGGCGCTCCACACCCGGATCGGGTCGCTGGATTCGCGCTCGGCCAGCATCCGCGGGATCACCTCCGTGCTGAGGTATTCCCAAGCGTCCGGGTCGCGGAAGAACGAGGTGACCTTGATCAGGATGGTGTTGAACAGCGCGGTGAACTCGTCCGAGCTGGCCTGCAGATAGTCGAGATACTCGTCGAACGAGGAATACCCGGCCTGATCCATCCGGTGACGAACACGGCGCATCAACGACGCGCGCTTGTAGCCGGTGAAGTCGAAGCCGCGGGAATCCCGCATGTATCGGAGCAGGGCCTCGAATGCCTCGTCAGTCGTGGAATCCATGCAAGTCCCGTCCGAGAAGAGGTTCACCGAAGGACTTGAACACTACCCGCGGCGCTATAACCGATTTTCCGGACCGACCATCGCCCAGACCGTCTTTCCGGTCGGTGTCGGCGTGCTGCCCCACACCCGGCACAGCGCCGCGACGATAGCCAGCCCGGAGACGATCTCAGAGCCGCGGTGGGCGTCCTCGCGCTGCGCGGGGGCCTGCGCGCTGCCGTCCTCGACCGCGACCGTGACCGTGCCGCGGTGGCTTTCCACGATCAGGAACGGGGCGCTTTGCGTATGGTGGAGGACGTTTTCGACGAAGATCGTGGCTACTGTTGCCGCCACCGGGATCAAGTCGGCGACGTCCCATTCGGTGAGCCACTCGGTGACAGCGCCGCGGGCGAGCGCGAGGCTGCCCTCGAAGCGTGGAAACTGGGTGCGCGCCCGCCGCCGCAGCTGCAGCGAGCGTCCGCAAACCGCGTCAAGCGCACTTTCGCGGGTCGGGTGCACCGGCACATACCGCGACACGCCGCCGGCGGCGATCCCACCCCGCACCGCTGCTGCCGCACATACGAGCAGGATCGGCACGTCCGGCCAGACGCTGACGTGCCAGCGGGCGCTGGTGAACACCGTCCAAGCGGACGCGGACGGTGTGGACAGGCGGTTGACGTCGACGATCACCGCCCGGGGTTCGTCGAGCGCGGCCTTGATGACGGAATCACGAACGTCGCGGTAGGTGGAACTGTCGAGCACGCCCTCCGCCACCAGGATGGTGGCCTCCCGCTGCGCGGCTACCTCGATCCGGACGGCCGGCTGCATATCATTCATCGGCCGCACCCCGCTGAGGATTACCGCTCGACAACCGCTCGCGGAGGACACGCAGCGTATGCTCGGTTTCCCGAGCGATCGCCATGTAGCGGCGGGACAGTAAACCCGGATCGGCGCTGGTCGCTAGATCCCTTGCGAGCAATGCCTTTTCGTGCAGGCTGCGCAGTGCGACCCACAACGCGGCTTCGATCTCGTCGTCGCGCGCGGTGAGCAGGGCCTCGGCGGTCCAAGCGTGACCGACATGGCACCGCAAGTTCCCGTCGCTCATGGCAGCCAGCGAGCCGTTGCAGTCGGGACAGGTATAGCCCGATGGCGGGCCGAGTGATTCGGTGCCGACGCTCGTTGAGAACCGCGACGTCATCGCGATGCGGTTTTCGATTTCCATCGCGGCATCGGGTTCCGGGATCGCGTCATCGATCGTCCGGTGCGACAGCTCCTTGACCACCGCGCCGATGTCGGCCGCCGCGGCTTGCCGGTCCACCACCCCGGCGTTGATCGCGTTCGTGGGCATCTCCGGGAACAAGGCGTCCTCCGGCGACTGGCCGATGGTGATTCCGCCACGCGAGCGGATCGCGGCCAATCCCAAAACGCCGTCGTCGAGCACTCCGGACAGCAGCACGCCGATCGCGCGGGGCCCGAACGCCACAGCCACCGAACGGAATAACGCGTTGATCGCGGGCCGGTAGCCGCTCTCCGTCGGGCCTTCGGACAACAGCGCGCGGTGGTCGGCCACCAGCAGATGGCGGTCCGGGCTGCCCACGTAGATATGGCCGGGCTCAAGCCGGGAGCCGTGCTCGGCGGCGACTGCGGGCAGCGGCCCGCTGCGGTCGATGATGCGAGCCAGGACGCTGGGCGCACCGGCGGGCAGATGCAGCACCACCAAATACGCGTACGGCACGTCCGGTGATAAGCCGGCGGCCATCCTCGAAAGTGCTTCCACGCCTCCCGCGGAGGCACCGATGGCCACCACGCCGAGCAGTTCGCCGGGTCCTCTGGAAGGCTTCATCATCGCCCCTGACTACCCTTGACCATGGTACGTAACCCGAAGCGTTGCTGTATAGGCGCAGTGGGGTCATTCGACGAAGTTCCGCCCGCCGCGTGGCAAGCCTATTCGCCGTGCGTCATTTCGTTGGTTTTCCAGGCCCCCGGTGCGGGCACCCCGCGAGGGAGGTCCATCGCGCACAGGAGGTTGAATCGTGCCGAATTCGTCGATCAAGAACGAAAAGCTGTATCGGGATCTGCGCAAGCAGGGTGACTCCAAGGAAAAGGCGGCGCGAATATCGAACGCCGCCGCGGCGCGCGGCAAGTCCTCGGTAGGCCGCAGGGGCGGCAAAGCCGGCTCCTACGCCGACTGGACCGTGCCGCAATTGAAGAAGCGCGCCAAGGAGCTTGGCATGTCGGGATATTCAGGCCTGACGAAACAAAAGTTGATCGCCAAACTTCGCGACCACTGATTCGGGTGTCGGTTAGCGGGCGTCGGCCCCCGCTGCGCCGGGCCTGGCCTTGAACAACCAGTCCTCGGGCGGATACTCGACGGCGAAACCCGCGTCGGTCAGCGTCGCCGCCGCGGCTTCCACATCGCACTCGGCCACCACTAGATCCACATCGTGGCTGGGCTCGGGTGCGCCGTACGCCCACAGCGCATAGCTACCGGCGAGCGCGAACCGGGGCCCGTGCTCCTTCAGCGCGGAGGCCGCATCCCGCAGCGCCGCGCGCAACGGGTCACTGAACGCCGGCGCGTCCGCGGGGTTCTTTACCGAAGTCATCGTCATTGGTCATACCCGCCGGTGGGATGGGACAACCCGGCACGGTCGTTGATCGCCCGTTTAGGGGGCGCCCCGATTGGGGAATTCTTCCGTTATGTCAACCGCCGCCGTCACCGCCTTCGATGCGGCGGCCATTGTGATCCCGGTTGATCCCGGTTGTGATCCCGGCTGTGATCCCGGCCCACGACGAACGCGAAAATCTGCCCGCCTGCTTGCGGGCGATGCTCACTGCCGCCCTGTGCGTCCCGATCCCCGTCGCCGTCGTCGTGGTGCTCGACGCCGCCGACGACGACAGCGCGGGCCTGGCCGGCGCGTACGGGCCCGACGTGCATTTCATTAGGGTGGAGGCCGAGAATGTCGGCACCGCCCGCGCGGTCGGCTTCGCTTACGCCCGCTCGCTGTTCGTCCCCGAAGCCAGGTGCTGGTATGCCACCACGGACGCCGACAGCCGCGTCGACCCCGGTTGGTTGGTGGGCCAGCTGCAACGCGGCGCGGACATGGTGCTGCGAGAGCATCTGCCGCACAAAGACATTCAGGGCGCCGACATGGGATTTTCCGCGCGCGCCTACTGGCGGGTGGGCGGATTCCGCTCCCTGCCGTCCGGAGAGCACGTCGATCTGGTTCGGCGGTTCGAGACCGCCGGCTACTCGGTTCATCGCCACACGGCTTTGCCGGTCGCCACATCGGCGTGGGGTCGGGCCCCACACGAATTCGCTGGTGACCCAGGGCAACTGGGGAGGACGGTGGCGGGTGATTGCGCGTGACGGCGGGTGTTGTCAAGCACTGGCTGGAGTCGGCCCGGCTCGAGATGCCGCTGCCCGCGTCGGGACGGACGGCCGAACGCTGGCAACGTCTGGCGCTGCTGGCCGAGGAAGACATCGTGGCCGCCCGGATCGCGGAGTCGCATGTCGATGCCGTCGCCATCCTGGATGAGCTCGGCGGCAAACCACCCGAGTTGGGCCAGCTGTGGGGCGTGTGGGTCGCCGAATCCCCCGACGCGGTGCTGACCGCGAGCAACGTCAGCGGCGGCGCCTACACGCTCAACGGCACCAAGGTGTGGTGCGCGGGCGCGGGGTTCTGTACCCATGCGCTGGTCACCGCACGGCAGCACGACGGACGTGTCGGCTTGTTCGCGGTGACCGTCACCGAGCCCGCGGTCAAGGCGCTGCCGAGCACCTGGTGGAACGCCGGGATGGCCGGCAGCGACACCAGGTCGGTGCAATTCACCAACGCACAAGCCGTCGCCGTGGGCGACCCCGGCGACTACCTGGACCGGCCCGGCTTCTGGCACGGGGCCATCGGGGTGGCCGCTTGCTGGCTCGGGGGCGCGCGTCGCGTCGCCGAACCGCTGTACCGCTGCGCCAAAGGCACATCGGCCGATGCGTACTCCCTGGCCCACCTCGGCGCGGTGGACGGCGCGCTCGCGGCCAGCGAGGCAATGCTGGCCACCGCGGCGACGCAGATCGACGCCGACCCGTTCGACCGTGCCGGAACAGCCCAACTGCTGGCGCGCCGCGTGCGGGCGGTGGTGGAACACGCGGTCGACGAAGCCATCACCCGCACGGGCCGCGCCCTCGGTCCGGGGCCACTGTGCCAGGACGGCCGGCACGCCCAGCGGGTGGCCGACCTGACGATCTACATCCGCCAGAGTCACGCCGAGCGGGATCTCGCCGAGTTGGGCCGACTGGCCGGCCTGCAGCGGTGACGCAGGAGTGACGCAGGAGTGACGCAGGAGACATAGCCGCCCGAGCGACTGCGCGGCCGCGAAACCGGGTATCGAAAAGCCATGCGCGTGGCGACGTTCAACATCCTGCACGGCCGCACCGTGGGCGACGGGGTGCACCTTGACCGCCTGCGCGACGCGGTGCGCCGCCTCGACCCCGACGTGCTGTCGCTGCAGGAGGTGGACTGCGACCAGCCCCGGTCGGACCTCGCCGACCTTACCGCGGTGGCGGCCGAAGCCATGGGGGCAGTGGAGCATCGGTTCGTGGCGGCGATCTCGGGCACGCCCGGGGCGACGTGGATGGCCGCCACCGGTCGTGAACAGCCCGGGACCGCCGCCTATGGGATCGCGCTGCTGTCCCGATATCCGGCGGCCGACTGGCAGGTGGTGCGATTACCGAGGATTCCGATGCGTTTCCCCATGTATCTGCCCGGGCCCAAGCGGGTGATGGTCGTCGACGAAGAGCCGCGAGCCGCGGTCATCGCGCGGCTGCGCACGCCCGACGGGGATCTGACGGTGGCCAACACACATTTGTCCTTCGTGCCGGGCTGGAATCGGCGCCAGCTGCGCCGGCTGATCACCGATCTGCGCGGCTTTCCCGGCCCCCGCCTGCTGACCGGGGACCTCAACATGGTCTCCGCGGCAGTGCGTCGCTGGTCGGGCATGCGGGCCCTGGCGGTGGCCGAAACCTTCCCCGCGCAGGCTCCCAACCGCCAACTCGATCACATCCTGACCGACGACAGTCGCCTGCGCGGTCGTGCCGTCGACGCCGAGCTGATGCCCATCTCCGATCATCGGCCGCTCGCGGTCGACCTCCAACGCCGGTGAACTACCGGCCCGGCTCGGCAGCTCCGGCCAGGTGGCTGCGGACCCGCTGTATGTCGTCCGGTAGCGGCATTTCGTCGGTGACCCTGGTGATCGCCACTCCGATGTCGGCTCGATCGATGATGTCGGCTCGATCGATGTCGGCTACGAGCGGTGTCGGCTCGAGCGCCCGTCGGGCGTTGTGCCGCTAGCAGTCTGGTCGCGATCGACAGGAGTTCGGCGTCGCTCACCCGCCGCGGCAGCAGCGCCAGCAGCGGCGCGTGCCCGAGCGGGGTAACGCTCGCCGGGTAACCGGCCCGCAGGAACGCGACGACGCTCGAGACGCGATCGCCCAAGCCCATGCCTCACACCTCGCTAATCCGATCCTGCCAACGTATAGCCGGGCGGGGTTGTTTCAAACCCCGGGCGTAACGCGGGCGGGGTCCGGTCCGACATCCGGACCGGACCCCGCTCGCACGAGTAGTTACTGGTGTTCCTTCTGGCGCTGCTCGGCGGCCTCCGCGCCGGCCCTCGCGGACTCCGCTTCCGCTTCCTTGCGGCCGGCGTCGCGCTGTGCGTCGGCCTTGTCCTGCTGCGCCTGGCCTTCCTCGACGAGGTCGTCGCGACCGGCGACGGTTCCGCCGACCTCCTTCACCTTGCCCTTGATGCCTTCGACGGCGCCCTTGACTGCTTCCTGCGGTCCGCTCTTGTCGTCGCCCATGTTCGCCTCCTTATCGGTGGTGACTGCTTGCCGTCCGCGAATCGTTTGGTCGCTGAGCGATCTATGCTTGGTGCGCATCGACCAACCCGTTCGCGACCAACCCGTTCGCGTCTTACGGCTTTCCCGTAGCGCGCCCGGTCAAACCCCAGCGGCCGAACTGCCCTGCATTCCTCGTCGGCAGGCAGCGCCTGGCCGGGGGACGAAAAAGCCGTTTAAGCCGCCGATTCCCGGGTACTAGCCGGCGAGTTTGGGAAGTGGGGTGAGAAACACGACCACGATTGCCGTGATTGGTGCGACCGGCACGGCCGGGACGCGCGTCGTCGCGAGGCTCCGGGCTCGCGGCGTCGCGGTGGTCGAGGTTTCCCGCACCCACGGCGTCGATCTGCTCTCCGGACAAGGTCTCCTGCGGGCCCTGGAGGGTGTCGATGTCGTCATCGACGTGTCCGATCCCGCGCCCTCCGATCGGTGGTCTTCCGTCGGGGACGCACTGGCCAGGGCCTGCCGAAATGTCGTCGGCGCCTGCGCGGCCCAGGAAATCCGGCGATTGGTGGTGTCGACGATCGCAGGCATCGAGGACCCGGCCTTCAATGGCGTCGCGTACTACGAGGCCAAACGGGCGGCCAAGGACATCGTCCTCGACAGCCACGTCCCGGCCACGATCGTGAACTCCACCCACTGGTACGAGTTCGCCACCCATCCCGCGGCGGTGAGCTTCGATGAGGACGAGGTGGTCGTCGAGGATTGGCTCGTCCAGCCCATCGCCGCCGACACCGTCGCCGACGTACTCGTCGAGGCCGCGCTCGGCCAGACGCACGCGCCGCGCACCATCACCGGTCCCCACCCCATGCGCCTGCCCGAACTGACGTCCCGGCTGCTCGCCCGGCGGGGCGACGCCCGTCGTGTCCGCGCGGCGCAACCGGCCCATGCCGCGTTCGCCACCGGAGCGCTACTTGCCCCGGACCAGGCCACGATCGTGGGTCCCGACGCCGACGCGTGGCTGCGCACGCTGGTCCCGGTCAGTGCCGACGGGCACGGCGAACGTACGCCCCGCCGCAACGCGCCGGACTGCTCGAAAGTCTGACTGCAAGCGACGAAACACGTGGCGCACCACACCTTGTCGGCGCACCAATGTCACAGTCTTGTCACGATCCTCCTGGCAAATCCCTAAGAGCAGGACCCCATTATTAGCGCTCTCACAAACTAATTGGCGTTAACTGACCGATCGCTGAGCAAACGAACGCTTGGGGGGTCGGACGGGGCCTGGGACAGCTCTCGCGTTCGTCGTCAGCGAACACCGTCACTGCACCATTCGGCTACTTTGGATTTCGAGGTTCGGACCCTCTCGCATCGATTCGGATCACACATTCGAAGGAAACCACTGATGATGAAAATCAGCAGCACTGCCGCGCGCCGGCGAGTTGCCGGCATCAGCGCCGGCTGTCTGCTCGGGGGAATCGCCGTCGGCCTCGTCGGCGCTCCGTCGGCGGCGGCGGCGCCCGACTGCAGTCCCGGCGGTGTCAACGCAACCGTCTCCTCGGTGCAGGGCGCGGCGCAGCAGTACCTCGCCGCGCACCCGGACGCCAACCAGGTGGTGACGGCGGCCTACGGCCAGCCGCGTCCGCAGGCGGAATCGAGCCTGCGCGGCTATTTCACCGGGCACCCTCAGGAGTATTACGACCTGCGCGGCATCCTGGCGCCGATCGGAGACACGGAACGGCAGTGCAACGTCAAGGCGCTGCCCCCCGCTCTGGAGTCGGCCTACCAGGAGTTCATGGCCGGCTGATCCGGCCGGAGGCGACCCGCCACAGCGACGTGGCGGGTCGTCTTGCATTGGCGCTGGGTGTAAATCGCGCACTCCGCGCCTGCTGTGCGAGCACGTGGCGGTCCGGCGCAATGCCGTCGAGTTCGACTTTCCCGCCAAGAGCGGGGTGCAGCGCAAGGTCGAGATCGAGGACCCGGAGGTGGTCCGGGCGGTGCGCGCGCTGCGGCGCCGTTCCGACCGCTCCGGACGACTGCTGGTGTGCCGCACCTCTTCGGGGTGGATGGAGGTGCGGTCCGACGACCTCAATGCCCGGTTCAAGGAGCTGGTGGGCGACGAATACAGCGTCAAGGACCTGCGGACCTGGCACGGGACGGTGCTGGCCGCCACCGCGTTCGCCGACGCGGACCCGGCGGTGTCCCAGCGCGTGGCCAAGCGGGTGGAGGCCGCGGTGATGAAGGAGGTCGCCGAGGGACTCGGCAATACGCCCGCGGTGGCGCGCGGCTCGTACGTGGATCCGCGGGTCGTCACCGGTTACGAATCGGGCCTGACCATCGCCGCCGCCGCGCGACGCGCCGAGCGGACCCGCGAAACCGACGCGGCACAAGAAGTCCTGGAGAGGGCCACTCGGATGCTGATCCGGCGAGTCGCCAAGGGCCGCAGCGCTTCCGGCTCCTGCGCGCTGGCCAAGAGCGCGTAAGGGCGAGAAACGCGTCGCGGCGCGGACAGCGCCCGACGCTGTCCGCGCCTGATAGTTCGCTGTGAATCTTGGGGCCGTCGCGCGGGGAGGAATAACGAGGTGGATTCCGGGTAACACCCCCGTTGTGGGAAGCGCCACGGCCGCCCACTCGGCTGAGTGTGTCGCCGCCAACGGCGGCGCTGCACGCCCGCGTGCCGAGGCGACCGCCGAAGGTGAAAACACACTGACGGCGCGACCCAATCAATGGCGCTGGCCCCCGCTCGCGCTGCCGACCTGCGGCGTAGCGGCCGGCAAGCCGTCGGCACTGAAACCGTTTGTCTAGGAGGGAAGTTCATGTCTAAGAAGGACGTCGCGGACTACTTGCTGGAGCGTCTTCGCGCGTGGGATGTCCAGCACGTCTTCGCCTTCCCCGGCGACGGCATCAACGGGATCCTCGCCGCCTTCGGGCGCGCCGACAACAAGCCGAAGTTCATCCAGTCGCGGCACGAAGAGATGAGCGCCTTCGAGGCGGTGGGCTACGCCAAGTTCACCAACCGGGTCGGGGTCTGCATGGCCACCTCCGGACCCGGCGCGATCCATCTGCTCAACGGCCTCTACGACGCCAAGCTCGACCACGTTCCGGTGGTGGCCATCGTCGGGCAGACCAACCGCAGCGCCATGGGCGGTTCCTACCAGCAGGAGGTCGACCTGCTGACCCTGTTCAAGGACGTCGCCAGCGACTACGTCCAGATGGTCACCGTGCCCGAGCAATTGCCCAACGTGCTGGACCGTGCCATCCGGGTGGCGATGTCCCAGCGCGCACCCACGGCGATCATCATCCCGTCCGATGTGCAGGAACTCGAGTACTCGCCACCCTCGCACGCGTTCAAGATGGTGCCCTCCAGCCTGGGCATCGAGTGGCCGGCGATCGACCCCGATGACGCGGCCGTGAAACGCGCGGCCGAGGTCCTCAACGCCGGCAACAAGGTCGCCATGCTGGTCGGCAACGGCGCGAGCGGGGCCGCCGACGAGTTGGCCGAGGTCGCCGACCTGCTGGGCGCCGGGGCGGCCAAGGCCCTGCTGGGCAAGGACGTGCTGAGCGACGAGTTGCCCTGGGTGACCGGGTCCATCGGACTGCTGGGGACCCGGCCCAGCTACGAGCTGATGCGGGACTGCGACACCCTGCTGACGGTGGGTTCGAGTTTCCCCTACACGCAGTTCCTGCCGGGGTTCGACCAGTGCCGGGCGGTGCAGATCGACATCGACGGCCGCTTCATCGGCATGCGCTACCCCTATGAGGTCAACCTGGTTTCCGACGCGAAGTCCGCGCTGCGTGCCCTCATCCCGCACCTGAAGCGCAAAGAGGACCGCAAATGGCGCGAAACCATCGAGGACAACGTGTCGCGCTGGTGGAAGACCATGGACATGGAGGCGAAGGTCAGCGCCGACCCGATCAACCCGATGCGGCTGTTCTCCGAGCTGTCCCCGATGCTGCCCGACGACGCCATCGTCACCGCCGATTCCGGATCGTCGGCCAACTGGTACGCGCGTCAACTGAAGTTCCGCGGCAACGTCCGGGGCTCGCTGTCGGGCACGCTCGCCACGATGGGGCCCGGGGTGCCCTACGCCATCGGCGCCAAGTTCGCCCATCCCCGGCGGCCGGTCATCGCGTTCGTCGGCGACGGCGCCATGCAGATGAACGGCATGGCCGAGCTGATCACCATCAAGCATTACTGGCGGGAGTGGGGCGATCCCCGCCTGATCGTGGCGATCCTGCACAACAACGACCTCAACCAGGTCACCTGGGAGATGCGCGCGATGGCCGGCTCGCCGAAATTCGCGGAGTCGCAGAACCTTCCGGACGTCGACTTCGCCGCGTTCGCGGCCAGCCTGGGCCTCAACGCGATGGCCATCAAGGACCCCGACGAACTCGGCGACGCCTGGCGCAACGCGCTCTCGGCGGACCGCCCGACCGTGCTCGACGTCTACACCGACCCCGATATGCCGCCGATTCCCCCGCACGCCACCTGGGACCAGTTCAAGGCCGCCACCACCGCGGTGCTGTCCGGCGACGAGGACCGCGTCGGCTTCGTCAAGGTCGGGTTGAAGACCAAGGCACAGGAGTTCCTGCCGCACAAGAAGAGCTGACCCTCATGACGCCGAAGCTGTTCGAGGCGGCGGCCGCGGACCTCCGGGCCAACGTGGACGGGGAGATCCGGTTCGACCCCGGCTCGCGCGCGACCTACTCCACCGACGCGTCCAACTACCGGCAGGTGCCCATCGGGGTGGTCGTGCCGCGCACGCCGGAGGCCGCGCTCGAGGCGATCGCCGTGTGCCGGCGGCACGACCTGCCGGTGCTGTCCCGCGGCGGCGGCACCAGCCTGGCCGGGCAATGCTGCAACGCCGCGGTGGTGATCGACTGGACCAAATACTGCACCCGGGTCGAGTCGGTCGACACCGAGGCCGGGGTCGCCGTCGTGCAGCCGGGCATCAAGCTCGACGCGCTCAACGACCGGCTGCGCGCGTCGGGCTGGATGGTCGGACCCAAGCCGTCGACCCACGTCAGCTGCACCATCGGCGGCATGATCGGCAACAACTCCTGCGGCTCCACCGCCCAGGCGTACGGCAAGATGGTCGACTCGGTGCGCCGGCTCGAGGTGCTGACCTACGACGGGCTGCGAATGTGGGTCGGGCAGACCGACGACGACGCGTTCGCGCGCATCGTCGCCGAAGGCGGGCGGCGGGCCGAGATCTATCGCGGCCTCAAGGACCTCGCCGACACGTACGCCGACGATATCCGGGCGACGTACCCGCGGATCCCGCGACGGGTGTCCGGCTACAACCTCGATTCGCTGTTGCCCGACAACGGTTTTCACCTGGCGAAGGCGCTGGTCGGGTCCGAGAGCACGCTGGTGACCGTCCTGCGGGCCGAACTGGCGCTGGTGCGGATCCCGGCGGCGAGCGCGCTCGCGGTGCTGGGCTTCGAGGACATCTTCACTGCCGCGGACACGGTGCCCGCCGTGCTCGAACACGAGCCGGCGGCGCTGGAGGGCCTCGATCACCGCCTGGTCGACCTCGAGCATTCGCGGCGGCTGGCCGAAAAGGCGCTGCGCCAGTTGCCGGACGGCAGGGCCTGGCTGATGGTCCAGCTCGACGGCGACAGCCAGGAGGAGGCCGACCAGAAAGCGAAGTCGATGATCGACGCAGTGCGCAAGCAGGTGCACATCGACGCCAGCGTGCTGGACGACCCCGTCCGGAAGAAAGAAGTCTGGGCCGCCCGCGAGGCGGGGCTGGGCGCGACCGCATACCCGCCCGACGGGCCCCCGACCCACGAGGGCTGGGAAGACGCCGCGGTGCCGCCGGACCGGCTGGGCGACTACCTGCGCGACTTCCGCAAGCTGCTCGACCGCTACGACTACGGATCCGCTTCGCTGTACGGGCATTTCGGGCAAGGCTGCGTGCACACCCGAATCCCGTTCGTCTTGTGGACGGCGGAGGGAGTGGCCGATTTCCGCTCCTTCCTGGAAGACTCGGCGCGGCTGGTGGTGGACTACGGCGGCTCGCTTTCCGGAGAACACGGCGACGGCCAGACCCGGGGAGAACTGCTGCCGATCATGTTCGGGCAGCGCGTCGTCACGGCGTTCGAGCAGACCAAGGCGCTGCTGGACCCGCGCAACCGGATGAACCCCGGCAAGGTCGTGCACCCGTACAAGCTCGACGAAAACCTGCGCAAGGGCGTGCATTACCGGCCCGCCGAACCCGCCACCATGTTCTCCTATCCGCACGATGAGCACCGCTTTTCGCGCGCGGCAGACCGCTGCGTGGGTGTCGGCAAGTGCCGCGGGGACGAGTCGGGCGTGATGTGCCCCAGTTACCGGGCCACGCAGGAGGAGGAGCATTCCACCCGCGGGCGCTCCCGCCTGTTGTTCGAAATGCTCGAGGGTGACGTCATCACCGACGGCTGGCGCTCCTCCGAGGTGCACGACGCCCTGGATTTGTGCCTGGCGTGCAAGGGTTGTCGCAGCGACTGCCCCGTCAATGTCGACATGGCGACCTATAAGGCCGAATTCCTGTTCCACCACTATCGGGGGCGTCTGCGGCCCATGGCGCACTACTCCATGGGCTGGATACCGCTGTGGGCTCGGCTGGCCGCGGCGGCGCCGCACCTGCTCAACACCGTGACTCATACCCGGGGGGTGTCGACGCTGTTCAAAAAGGTCGGTGGCATCGACACCCAGCGGGAGATGCCGAACTTCGCCGACGAGAGGTTCACCGCCTGGTTCGCCCGCCGCCACGCCCCAGCGTCCCCGCCGGCGCGGGGACGGGTGCTGCTGTGGCCGGATACCTTCGTCAACAACTTCGAGCCCGACATCGGCAAGGCGGCGGTCGCGGTGCTCGAAGCCGCCGGCTTCGCCGTCGAGGTTCCGCGCCGAACCGTGTGCTGCGGCCTGACGTGGATCTCCACCGGCCAGCTGCGCACCGCCAAGAGTGTTCTGCGCCGCACGCTGACGACGCTGAGCCCGGCGCTGCGCAGCGGGACACCGGTGGTGGTGCTGGAACCCAGCTGCGCCGCGGTGTTCCGGACCGACATGCCCGAGTTGCTCGCCGGCGACGAGGACGCGCATCGACTCGCCGACCAGACCTTCACGCTGGGCGATCTCCTGGCCGAGAAGGCACCGGACTGGCAGCCGCCCCCGCTCGCCGCCCGCGCCGTCGTGCAGCAGCATTGCCACCAGCACGCGGTGCTGGGCTACACCCACGAGCGCCGATTGCTCGATGCCGCCGGAGTCACCACCGATGTCCTCGACGCCGGATGTTGCGGCCTGGCGGGCAATTTCGGATTCGAGAAGGGCCACTACGACGTGTCGGTCGCGTGCGCGGAGGACAAGTTGTTGCCCGCGCTGCGCGAGGCCGACCCCGACGTGCTGGTGCTGGCCGACGGATTCAGCTGCCGCACCCAGGTACGCGAGCTGGCCGCCGACCGCAGGCCCATGCACGTCGCCCAGCTGCTCGCCGGCGCGCTCGCCACCCGCGCGCCGCTCGCGGACATCAGGGTGTCCTAGCCAGCGTGCGGGCGCCCCGCAGGTCGTCGACGAACGCCCGGTAGGCCTCGTCGTGCCGATCGCTGCGGTCACGCAGCACCGCCGACGGGTGCACCGTCGCCACCACGACCGGGTCACGTGCGTCCGGCATCCCGAGGACGTCCGGGGGCAGCCGCCAAGGCGTGCCGCGCTGAGCGGACACCCGAAAAGACGCTCCCAGCAGGGATTGCGCGGCGGTAGCGCCCAGGCACACGACGACCTGCGGGCGCACCGCCTCGATCTCGGCGATCAGCCAGGGCCGGCACGCGACGACTTCGGTCCGGCTCGGCTTTTGGTGTATCCGCCGTTTGCCGCCCTTGCGGGTGAACTTGAAATGTTTGACCGCGTTGGTCTGGTACGTCAGAGCGCGTTCGATGCCCGCGTCGTCGAGGGCCCGGGCCAGCAGGCGTCCGGCGGGGCCGACGAAGGGCTCTCCCGCGCGGTCCTCCTGATCGCCCGGCTGCTCGCCCACCAGCATGATCGGGGCGCCCGGCGCGCCGTCGCCGAACACCGTCTGCGTGGCGTCGGCGAACAGCGGGCAGCCGCGGCAGGCCCGGGCTGCCGTCCTCAGCGAGTCGAGCCCGTGATCCTCCGGAACGTACTGGGCCGCACCGGAACTCGCCACGCCTGCCAAGAGCTTGGCTGCTAGCCCTTGCCGACGATGGCGTCGCGGGCCCGGTCGAGCATCGCCGCGAACGGGCCGGCCGCCAGGTTGGCCACCTGCGACTCGACGCCGGCGTGCGGACGGGTGGGCGCGATGGCCTCCGCCAGCTTCGCCGCGCGGCCCATCCGTTCGAGTTCGTCGCCGCTCAGCTCCTCGCCCAGCTTGGCGAACTCCTCGGCCTCCTCGCGCTGCGCGTGGTCGACGACCGCGTCGCGCAGCTCGGTCAGCTTCCGGGTGAACTCCTCGCTGGTGACATCGAGCTTTTCCAGCTCGGAGAGCACCTTTTTCGCCTCGTTCTCTTCCTCCAGCCGCGCGCTCACGATCGTCTGGCCATCGGCGATCTTGCGCTTGGTCCGCGGGTGCACGACCTCCTCCTCGGCGGTCTCGTGGACGGCGAGCAGTCGGCGCAGCCGGACGAACGCGTCCTCCCGCTCTTTGCCGGCGGCCGAAAGTGCCTCGGCGAACAACGACTTGATCTGCTCGTGCTGACTGACAAGGAAGTCGACCACGTCGGTGGGCGACTTGATGGCGGCCTGGGCCATGGTGTCCTCCCTGTTGTCGGGCGGCGCGCCGGGCTGTGGCGCGCTGCATGAGCGGCTACCCGTGGATGGCTGCGCCAAAACTGGTGTGTCGGCGTGCGGCCGGCGGGTACTGCTTGCCTAGGCAGGATCTCGCGAGGGGCGGTGAGCGACCGTGACCGGTGGTGCTTTGCGACTGC
>CAWGPS010000024.1:0-23823 GCA_963824505.1 uncultured Actinomycetota bacterium | reverse complement strand
TCTACGGCTGCGCCTTGTCTAACAGTCATGCGCCGACGTCGTCAAGGCCGTGATGGTCCCGGCGCGCGGTCGCCTGGCATGAGCTGCTTGCCGCCAGGCTCAGCGGCGGTGGCACAAACGCATCGCCCTGCGCTTGGCCTGTGAAGATTTGTCTCGCCGGTGTGAAAGCTTCGTTAATAGCGGTGCCCGGGGTCGTCACCACCGGCACCGTGGAGGCATGACGCTCGTCGAGCTGCCCCCTTCGCCCCGGTACGGGTAGCGGACATGTTCTCCACCGGACTGTCCGACGACAGGGGCGACCGCTGGACCGCATTGGCGGCCCGGACGCTCTCCGGCGCGGCGTCGATGCGCGTCACCGCCGTTTACACCGTCATGCTGCTCGCGGTCTCTCTCACACTGACGGCGATGGGCCCGCACGCGCGTGCAGTCGCGGTGAGTCGGATGAGCACCAATCTGCACAATCTGGCGCGCGGTCACGTGGACACGTTGGTCGGCAGCGCGTTCGTCAACGAAAGCGACGACATCTTCTGCTGGCTACCGGGACTGGCTGCGTTGTTGGCGTTGGGTGAGATCATCTGGCGCGGTAGGGGTTTGATTATCACGTTCGCGGTCGGTCACATCGGGGCCACGTTGATGGTCGCGGTCGGGCTGGTCGCCGCGGTCCGGACGGGGTCGCTGCCGTTTTCGGTCGCGCGCGCGAGCGACGTGGGCATGAGCTACGGCGCAGTGTGCGTGCTCGGCGCGCTGACGGCCTCGATCCCTGTGCGCTGGCGGTCCGTCGTGGGCCGGTTGGTGGTTCGGGATCGCCCTGCCGGCGACGCTGGCCGTGAATTTCACCGCCGTAGGCCACATGCTGGCGTTGTTGCTGGGCGTCGGGTTGTCCTTCCGGCTTCGCTCGATGGCGTCGTGGACACCGCTGCATGTGACCCTGCTCGTGGCCGGTGTCGTGTTTGGTTTCCTGGTGCTCTCGGGGCAGACGTTGGTGGCGCCGCTCTGGGGCCTGGCGGGCGCCCTCGTCGCGTACCTGGTCGGGCAAGTTTCCGTGTCGTCCGAACCGCACCGAGCCGATGCGATCGCGGATCGCCTGCGCCGCGCCGGAGGAGCGGGCCCCTCTTTGTGACTACGGGCGTGCCCGGCCGGAGCGGCGAGGCGCTCCAGCAGCCCGGGTACGGCTTGGTAGTCGTCAGCCCTCCCAGGCAGGCCGAGCGCGTCGATAGGGCCGCGCTCAGCCTGTTCCGGCGTAGCCCCAGCGACCGCGACCAGTGGAGTCTTCATGAACCCGGGCAGCGAATACTCTGTTGACAGCATGGCATCACTAAATGTGACGCTATGCTGTCAATATGCGAACCACCGTGACGTTGGACGACGACACGCTCGTCGTGATCAGGCGGCTGATGCGTGAGCGCGACATATCGTTCAAGCAGGCGCTCAATGACGCCATCCGGCAAGGGGCGCAGCGGCGACCGGCTCCCGCAGCTTTCGAAACGCGCACAGCTGACTTGGGTGTTCCGTCAGTCAACCTGGATCGAGCTCTGCAGATCGCCGGCGAACTCGAGGACGAAGAACTGATCCGGCGACAGCGCCGCCGCGCATGAGGATCGTCGACGCGAATGTCCTGCTGTACGCCGTCAACACCGCCGCAGACCACCACAAGACCTCACGCCGCTGGCTCGACGGTGCGCTGTCCGGCGGCGACACCATCGGCCTGGCCTGGGTACCTCTGCTCGCATTCGTGCGATTGACGACTCGGCATGGGCTTTTTCCTTCGCCCCTGACCACCGACGCGGCAATGGCTCAAGTGCTCGATTGGTGTAACGCACCAGGCTCGGTCATCGTGACGCCTACCCCGCGCCACGGCGACGTGCTGTCCGGGCTGCTGTCGCAGGTCGGCGCGGGAGGAAATCTCGTCAACGACGCCCATCTGGCCGCTTTGGCGATTGAGCACCGCGCACGAATAGTTAGTTACGACAGCGATTTCGGACGATTCGATGGCCTGCGGTGGGAGACACCCGATTCGCTATTGAACTGATGGGACTCGTCACTAATCGCGGAGGTCCGTATCCCGGCTCGGCTGTACCCGTTTCGGCTCCCCCGGCATCTTCGGGTAGTTCGGCGGGTACGGCATGTCGCCGAGCCCACGCTCCTCGTCGGCCTGAGCCATCTCCAACAGCGGGGCGATCGACTGGGCGACGGAATCCATTGCAGCCCATGGATCGTCGCGCTCGCTCACCGTCTGCGCCACGGTCGCCATGGTGTAGTCATCGGGATTCGCGCCGGCCAGCTCGTCCCACGTCAGCGGCATCGACACCGTCGCGATCGGCGTGGGCCGCACCGAATACGCCGACGCCATGGTGCGATCGCGCGCGTTCTGGTTGAAGTCCACGAAGATCCGCTCGCCCCGCTCTTCCTTCCACCACGACGTGGTCACCGCGTCGGGTGCGCGGCGCTCGACCTCACGGGCGAGCGCGATGCCCGCCCGGCGCACCGCGATGAAATCCCAGTCGGTGGCAATCCGCAGAAACACGTGAATGCCGCGGCCCCCGGACGTCTTGGGGTATCCCACCAGGCCGAGTTCGTCGAGCAGGGGCCGCAGCACGTCGACCGCGACCGCCCGCGCCTCCTTGAAGGCGACGCCGGGCTGCGGATCCAGGTCTATGCGCAGCTCGTCGGGGTGGTCGGTGTCCGGGCACCGCACCTGCCAGGGGTGCAGCGTGATGGTGCCCATCTGCGCCGCCCACACGATTGCGGCGCGATGGGTCACCTTCAGCGCGTCGGCGGTCCGTCCCGACGGGAACGTCACCCGGCAGGTCTGCAGGTAGTCGGGGTGGTGCTGCGGGACCCGCTTCTGGTAGATCTCCTCGCCGTCGATGCCGTCGGGGAACCGCTGCAGATGGGTGGGCCGGTCGCGCAGGGCCGCCAGCATGGGACCACCCGACACCGCAAGGTAGTACTCGACGAGCCGCCGCTTGGTCCCGTTGGCACCCAGCTTGGGGAAGTACACCTTGTCGGGGTTGGTCAGGCGCACCGCGATGCCGTCGACGTCGAGCTCCTCTGCAGCAGCCATAGTTCGATTCCAGCACAATCGGGTCATGGACCTACCCGTGCTCCCGCCGATTTCGCCGATGTTGGCCAAGTCGGTTCCATCGATTCCACCCGACGCGTCATATGAGCCCAAGTGGGACGGGTTCAGGTCCATCTGCTTTCGCGACTCCGACGAGGTCGAGCTCGGCAGCCGCAACGAGCGGCCGATGACCCGCTACTTCCCCGAGCTGGTCGCGGCGGTCAGGGCCGAACTGCCGCAACGCTGCGTCATCGACGGCGAGATCGTGATCGCGACCGACCAGGGCCTGGACTTCGAGGCGCTGCAGCAACGCATCCACCCGGCCGATTCGCGCGTGCGGATGCTGGCCGAGAGGACACCGGCGTCCTTCATCGCTTTCGACCTGCTGGCCCTCGGCGACGACGACTACACCCGGCGCCCGTTCAGCGAGCGGCGCGCCGCCCTCGTCGAGGCGGTGGGCACCGGACCCTCGATCCACGTCACGCCGGCCACTACGGACCTGCAGACGGCGCAGCGGTGGTTCGAGGAGTTCGAGGGAGCCGGCCTCGACGGTGTCGTCGCCAAGCCGCTGACGCTGACCTATCAAGCGGACAAGCGCGTCATGTTCAAGATCAAGCACCAGCGCACCGCCGACTGCGTGGTCGCCGGGTATCGAGTGCACAAGTCCGGCGCGGACGCCATCGGTTCGCTGCTGCTCGGCCTCTACCAGGACGACGGCCAGCTCGCGTCGGTCGGCGTCATCGGCGCCTTCCCGATGGCCGAACGACGGCGGCTGTTCGCCGAAATGCAGTCGCTGGTAACCAGTTTCGAGGGTCATCCGTGGAACTGGGCCGCCCATGAAGCCGGTGAGCGGACGCCGCGAAAGAACGAGTTCTCGCGCTGGAACGTCGGTAAGGACCTCTCCTTTGTGCCGCTGCGGCCCGAGCGCGTGGTGGAGGTCCGCTACGACCATATGGAAGGCCAACGGTTCCGGCACACCGCCCAGTTCAACCGGTGGCGCCCCGACCGCGATCCCCTCTCGTGCACCTACGAGCAACTCGAGCAGCCGGTCACCTTCAGTCTCGGTGACATCGTGCCGGGCCTCGGGGCGTCTCGTTCGTAGACAGCGTGGGTCCGGCGGCGCGATCAGCGCTGAAGGCCCCCATATAACAATCTGTGCGAAAGTTCCCGTTTTCGCCCGAATGGCCGCCTTCGGTGAGCCACTTGATCGTGTGGCCAAGTGGGGTATTGAGCTACTCACGTCGGCGTGCCGGTTCGATGAAGCGAAGGTTTGACCCGACCGCTCCGTGGGGAATCAAGAGCCGAGGTGAACAAATGAGCAGCTCCACCATTCGGCGCCTTGCCCCGATACTGCATCGCCTGCCCCAGGGGACGCGAAGCCACCGCCACGTACCGCCGGATCGTCGAATAACGAGCACTCCGCTCGATCGCGGTGCCACCCTCGTCTACTGCGTCGTCTGCATTCAATCAGGCCGTCCCACGGAAGCTACCCACCACACGAAGGACATGCTCTGCGGGTGCGAACGCCACATCCACGAACTCGAACGAGACGGCCTTGCGGCGGTCCGCCGAGCGCGGCTGCGCGCCCTGCGTTGAGATCCGCCACGGCCCTTCGCGCCGCGAGGCCATGGCTCACCCCTAAGGTCGCGGCAACCGGCCGGAGCCACCCGGGCCTCCGCATCAGAAGCCAGCGCGCGGCGTTTGAGCCCGGGTACGAGCGGGCACGCGAGCGGCATGTCTGTCACCTCATTTCAAGACCTGCCCCTGGCGGACCGAGACCGTAAATGGGACGGCGGTGCCGCCGAAAAGCGCGTGCGCAAATGGGCCGGGGCCGAGCATGCGCCGAACCAGAAGTACCGCGATGCCCACGTCTGGTACGACGGCGACAAGCGGGACAACTTCACCGCGTACAAGCTGCTGATCGCCGACGTCATCGACGGCGACCTGAAAGCCGTACCGCGGGGGGTGATGGCGGCAGGCGCCATCATGGACGGTGCGCGCGGCGGCATCGACCTGCCCAAGGCCGACGTCGACCGCGTCAAGAGCCACCTGGCCAAGTACTACAAGAAGATGGACGAAAGCCCGCCCTGGAACCGCGGCTGATTCAGACCGCCAGCGTCAGCTCCGACAGTCCGCGCAGCGTGACGTTGGCCTTGTACTGCGGTTCGCCCACCAGCCGGGCGCCGGGGAAGCGCGCGGTCAAAGCCGAAAGCGCCACGCCGGCTTCCAGCCGGGCCAGCGGCGCGCCCACGCAGTAGTGCGCGCCACGGCCGAAAGCCAAGTGTCGCAGGTATTTACGATTCGGATCGAACGTATCGGGTGCGTCGAACTCGGCCGGGTCCCGGTGCGCCGCGGCCAACAGCAGCATCATGATGTCGCCCGCCGGCACGTCGATGCCGCCCACGGTCATGTCGGCGGCCGCGACCCGGCTCACCAGTTGCACGGGCGGGTCATAACGCAGAGTCTCTTCCACGATCGCAGGAGCCCGACCGGCGTCGGCGCCAAGCGCCGCCCACTCCGGAGGCTTGCGCAGCATGGTCAAAATTGCGTTTCCGATCAGGTTCACCGTCGTCTCGTGGCCGGCGATCAGCAGCAGGTTGCAGGTCGAGACGATCTCCTCCTCGGTCAGCTGGTCGCCGGACTCCTCCACCGCGATCAGGCCCGACAACAGATCCCTGCCGGGCTGCGACCGGCGCCGGTCGATCATGGTGTGGAAGTACTCGCGTAGCCGCGCGATTGCCTGCGTCCGTTCCTGCACCACGTCCGACGCCACCCCGGTGATGGTCGAGAACGGGTCCAGCGCCTGGGCCAACACCGTCGACGCGCGGCTGAACTCGGGCTCGTCCTCCAGCGGCACTCCGAGCAGCCGGCAGATCACCGCCACGGGCAGCGGGTGGGCGAAGTCCTCGACGACGTTGCACCGGCCCTTTTCGGCGATCGCGTCGAGCAGGCCGCCCACCAGGGCCGCAATGTCGGCCTGCAACGCGTTGACGACTTTCGGCGCGAACGCCTTGCTGACCAGCTTGCGCAGGCGGGTGTGATCCGGCGGATCGAGGAACAGGAAGCCGGGCGGGAATTGCCGGCGCGGCGCCATGCCCGCGTCGATCCGCCGCTTCATCGCCGTCGAGTTCATGAAGGCGCTGCTCGAGGACGGATGCCGCAGCACCTCGTCGCAGTCGCGGTAACTCGAAAAGACCACCAAGTTGGCGTCGGGCAGCTGCATGGGCCCGATATCGCGAAACTGGGCGTAGATCCCGTACGGGTCGGCGCGGTTGGCCGGATCCAACAGCTGCAGCAACCGCTGCGATTCGGCGCGCGCGGGCGACGTCGTCATCCCCCCATGATGCCCGCGGCGCGGCCTGCTCAGCGGCGCAGGAACTCCACGATGTGGCCGGCCAGCTCTTCGCCGGCGTCCTCCTGCAGAAAATGCCCGGCGCCGCGAATCAACGGGTGATCGATGCCCTGCGCGCCGCGCATCCCGCGCTGGAAGACCGCGCCCATCGGCCCGGTGATCGGGTCGCTGTCGCTGAAGGCGACGAGCATCGGTGTCGGGCTTACGGACAGCTTCGCCCACGCCGCCGTGTTGGCCGCCGCCGCGGGGTCATCGGGTGAGGTGGGCACCAGGCCGGGCATGGCGCGGGGACCGGCGCAATACTCGTCGGAGGGGAACGGCGCGTCATAGCCGGCGCGGACGTCGTCGCTCATCTGCTGGCGGCAGCCGCCCTGCACGAACCAGCCGACATTGATCTCCGGCGCCGTGGTGATGGCTTCACGGAACCGCCACCAGACCTCGGCCATCGGCTGCTCCCCGTTGGGCAGGCCGGTGTTGGCGACGACCAGTCGGGAAAATCTGTCGGGATGCTCTGCGGCAAGCCGCAATCCGATGAGCCCGCCCCAGTCCTGGCCCACCAGGGTCACATTGCGAAGGTCGAGCACGTCGAAAGCCAGGGCCCGCATCCATTCGACATGACGCGCATACGTGTGGTCCTCGATGCGGGTGGGCTTGTCCGAACGACCGAACCCGACGAGGTCCGGGCAGATTACTCGGTGCCCTGCCTCGGCAATTATCGGAATCATCTTGCGGTACAGGTAAGACCACGACGGCTCGCCGTGCAGCATCAGAACCGGGTCCGCCTGTTGAGGCCCGTCTTCGATCCAGGCCACCCGCAGTGTGCCGCCCTCGCCGTCGGTTATCTCGGAATAGTTCGGCGCGTAATCGAAATCGGGGAGATCGTCGAAACGGTCATCGGGTGTCCGCAAGGTCTGCATTGCTCAATTCCCTTCCTCTGACCCGGCCAACGCCGGAGCCGCCATCAAGCGCTCGAGAAATGCGCGCTGTCCCTTGAGTAGCTTGATGCGCGCCTCGGCCACCGTAAACCAGCCCACCCGATCCACTTCGGGGAACTCCCGCATGGTGCCCGACCCTTTCGGCCATTCCATGAGGAAGGTGTTGCTGCGCGCCCCGGCGATGTCCAGGTCGGCCTCGACGGCGAAGGCGGTGACGACCTTGCCGCCGGGCTGTTTGACGCTACCCAGGTCGAGGCGCGGCCCGGCGGGCAGCGCGATCCCGAGTTCCTCGGCGAACTCGCGCTGGGCGGCCCCCCACGGGTCCTCGCCGTCGGCGTACTCGCCTTTCGGGATCGACCAGACCCCATCGTCCTTGCGGGCCCAGAAGGGGCCCCCGGGATGGGCGATCAGGACTTCGACGACGACCGGCGATCCCGCTTTGCGCGGCCGGTACACCAGCACGCCGGCGCTGAGCTTGGCCAAGCCGTCAGACTCCGACTGCGCGTTCGAGATCCTTGAGCGAGGACTCCAGGTGCGCGAGCAGGCGCTGCAGGTGCGGCACGCTGCGCCGACAGCCGACCAGGCCGAAGTCCAGGTTGCCGGCGTTGTTGGTGAGAGTGATGTTGAGCGCCTGCCCGTCCAGCACGATGGAGAGCGGGTAGTTGCCGTCGAGGCGGGCTCCCCCGTAGTACATCGGCTGCGTGGGCCCGGGAACGTTCGAGATGACGATGTTGAACGGCGGGGACGTCGACGCCACCCACCCGGGGACGGCGGCCAGGCTCAGCGAGGCCATGTTCACCGCGGACAGCGCCATGGCCTGGAAACGCGGCAACTGCGAGAACACCTTCTTGTTGCTGCGCATCGAGTCGCTGACCGTCTGCAGTCGTTTCGCGGGATCGTCGGTGTCGGTGGCCAGGTTGCACAGAATCGCCCCGACCAAATTGCCGCCGGCGTCGGCCTCCTCCTCGGTGCGCAGGCTCACCGGGACCATCGCCAGCAGCGGGGTGTCCGGCAGGGCGTCGTGCTCGAGCAGGTAGTAGCGCAGGGCACCCGAACACATCGCCAGCACAACGTCGTTGACGGTGACGCCCGCGACGTTCTTGACGCCCTTGATGCGCTCTAACGACCACGATTGCGCGGCGCAGCGGCGGGCACCGCCGATCTTGACGTTCAACATGGTGCGCGGGGCGCCGAACGGCAACGTCAACTGCTGCTCGAGCAACGCCGCGCGGGCCAGCGACACGGTCGAGGGAGCAAGCGCGGCAAGGGCACCCGCCGCATGCATCAGCGAACTCACCGGTGAGGGCGGGCTGATCTTGCGCTTGCGTCTGGGCAGGCTCCAGGGCGCCCGGATCTCGGTGTCGTCGGGGTCGGCCGACAACGCGCGCTGCACCAGCTTCTGCGCGGAGACACCGTCGATCAGGGCATGGTGAACCTTGGTGTAAACGGCGAACCGGCCGTCTTTGAGGCCTTCGATGATGTGGGTTTCCCACAGCGGACGGTGGCGGTCCAGCAGACTGCTGTGCAGCCGGGATGTCAGCTCGAGTAGCTCGCGGACCCTTCCGGGCGACGGCAGCGCGGAACGCCGCACGTGATAGTCGATGTCGATGTCCTTGTCGTAGGACCAACCCAGGTTCGCGATCCCGCCCACGAAGGTCGCCGGACGCTTGAGGAAGGTGGCCTGGAAATCGTTCTGAGAAACCAGCCGGTCGTAGAACTCGCGGACGAAGCCGCGGCCGGAGCCCTGCGGCCGCTCGTACAACTGCAGGCCGCCCACGTGCATGGGATGTTCGCGGGATTCTCCCAGCAGAAAGATCGCGTCGGTGGGCATCATCAGTTCCATCCACCCATTAGACCGCGACTAGGTCACCACGCGTAGGCCTCTCAGAACATCGCCGCCGAACCGACGTCGGGATGGCCGCGCATGTACTCGACGAGCCGGTCGACGTAGCCGCGGAACGGGGGCGCCTCGATGCCGCTGCCGGCCGGTGACGGAGCCTGGCGCGTCGGGACAGTCGGCGAACACCCCACTCCCGTCTGCGGATCAGTCCGCCGGGATGGAGTCGCAGTTCGGTGTCGTCGGCAGCCCGTTGAACCGATCGGCGATCCATTGCATGCTGCGCTCGCCGTCGACGTAGTAGGGCAGCAGATCATTGATATCCAGCTTGTTCATGAACGGATGCTGGTAGTTGGTCCAGAACTGGACGTCCACGCCTTTGGCGCACCAATCCAGCGCTAGTTGGCGGGCACCGCCCCACGGCATCAGCGGATCCCACCGGTTCGACTCGATGAACATCGGGACCTTCGGCTTCAACGTGCCGATTCGCTGCAGCCCCAGCACGGCTTTGAAGATGCTGCCGGTGAACACCTGACTGGACGGGATGTTGAAGTACTCGTCCATGTGGTGGAAGGCGTACGTCAACGCGGTCTCGACGATGCATTGGTTTCGGGTCTTGTTCAGCAGGTCTTCACCGTAGGGGGACAGGATGGCGTGCAGTTGGTTGGCTGCTTGCGGGTAGGCGGCGATCAGGCCGTTCAGCGAGTAGCCCAGGGTGCCGGCCATCAGGTTGCCGTCCACGAACGGTGGCAACAGGGTCTGGTCGGCCGGGGGCGCTCCCGCCCATGCCCCGACGACATTCAGCTCGGGGGCATACTGAGGCGCCAGTTCGGCGGCCGAGGCGGAGGCGGCACCGCCCTGGTTCCAGCCCCAAAATGCCACGGGCCCATGCGGATCCAGCGACGTTGCTGGCAGTCTCATGGCGGCCCGGGCCGCGTCGATCAGTACTTGCCCCTGAGACAGGCGATTGAGGAAGGGTTGCGGCCTGCCGGTACCGAGGCCGTCGTAGTCGGTGACGACCACGGCGAATCCGCGGGCAACCATGGTGGCGACGAATAACTCCTCATACCCAAACGTGACGTCCAGGCCGCTGGAGAAATGCAGGCCCTGGTTGAACAGCCGCGACGGCGCGCACTGATCCCCCATGCCGTAGGGGCCGGTCGCGAACGCGATCAGGGGACGCGGGCCCTGGCCGGGCCAGGCGTTGTACGGCTCGAAGTACGTTCCGGTCACCGCGGTCGGCTGGCCTAGCGGCCCCCTGCTCCGATACATGATCCGCGTGCCGTCCGCGACGTAGGCGCCCAGCTGCCCGGACGGCTCGTACACCAGCTTTGACGGCTCGTGACGGATCACATCGCCCGGCTCGCCGGGGATCGGATTGGGTGGCGTGTAGAACTCCGTGTACTGATCCCCCGGCGGGTCGGGTGGGTCCGCATGCGCCAGCGGCGCCAGGATTGTGGCCGCGACCAGAACGGACGTCGCGACCAGGATCCGAAGCGGATCGCGCAGCCACGTCTCGATCGGGTTGTTTTGGGCGCTCATGCGAAACCCCCTTTCGCTCGGCCTAAACCCCTTTTCGATGACGATGACCGAACCCGTTACGGTTCCGTAATCAAGTCGCTGAGTCGAGACGCTACGCCTGCCATTGAGAGGCGTACCTACGCCCGCCGTTGAGCGGGGTCTTTCGGCCCCCCATTAGGGCCATTGGTCCTCAGCATCGAGTGCTGACAGCCACGCCGTGGCAGCATGGGCACGTGACGACGACGTCGGTGTCCTGGGATGTGGTGTCCGTTGAGAAGCCGGACGATGTCAATGTGGTCATCGGCCAGGCGCACTTCATCAAGACGGTCGAAGACCTGCACGAGGCCCTGGCCGGGGTGAGCGCCTCGCTTCGGTTCGGGCTGGCCTTTTGTGAGGCGTCCGGACCGCGGTTGGTGCGCCGAACCGGCAACGATGCCGAGTTGGTCGAACTGGCGACCCGCGCCGCGCTGGCCATCGCGGCCGGGCACAGTTTCGTGATCTTCCTGCGGGAGGGCTTTCCGGTCAACGTCCTCAACCCGGTGAAGGCGGTACCCGAGGTGTGCGGGATCTTCTGCGCCACAGCCAATCCGGTCGACGTGGTCGTCGCGGTGACGCCGCGTGGTCGCGGCATCGTCGGCGTCGTCGACGGGGAAGGCCCGCTGAGTGTCGAGAACGACCGCGACGTAGCCGAGCGACACGACCTGCTGCGCACCATCGGTTACAAGCTCTGAGGCGTGACTCAGCGCTTGTTGTAAAGCGCCTCGATCTCGTTGGCGAACCGCGCGGCCACCACGTTGCGCTTGACCTTGAGGGTGGGAGTCAGCTCGCCGGTCAGCACGGTGAAGTCGATCGGCAGGATGTGGAATTTGCGGATCGATTCGGCGTTCGACACCGTTTGGTTGGCGGCCTTGACGGCCTGATCGATCTGGCCAACCAGGTCGGGATCGTTGACCAGGTCCGCGACCGAGGCGGTGGCCTCCTTGCCGTTGTGCTGCTTCCACGCGTCGAAGCCCTCGGAGTCGATCGCGATGAGCGCGGCCACGAAGGGCCTGTTGTCCCCGACCACCATCGCCTGGCTGATCAGCGGGTGTGCCCGCAGCTGGTCCTCGAGGACGGCGGGGGCGACGTTCTTGCCGCCGGCGGTGACGATGAGCTCCTTCTTGCGGCCGACGATCGAGAGGAACCCGTCGTCGTCCACCGATCCGAGGTCGCCGGTGTGGAACCACCCGTTGACGATCGCCTCGTCGGTGGCTGCCTGGTTGTGCCAGTAGCCGTTGAACACCACGCCACCGCGCACCAGCACCTCGCCGTCGTTGGCGATCGCCATGCTGTTGCCGGGCAACAACTTTCCCACCGTGCCCACCCGCTCTTCACCGAGCCGGTTCACGGTGATCGCGGAGCTGGTCTCCGTCAGCCCATAGCCCTCATAAACCGTCAGCCCGACGCCGCGGTAGAAGTGGCACAACCGCTTCCCCAACGGGGCTCCGCCCGAAAGCGCCGCATGGCAGTCGCCGCCCAGCGCGGCGCGCAGCTTGCGGTAGACCAGCCGATCGAACACGGCGTGACCGGCCTGCAACAGCCGGCTGGGGCCACCGGCGTCCTGAGCGGTGCTCCATTCGATCGCGGTGCGCGCCGCCAGGGCGAAGATCCGACCCCTGCCGCTGTCGCTGGCGTTTAATTCGGCGGTGTTGTAGACCTTTTCGAACACTCGGGGCACCGACACCACCACCGTGGGCTTGAAGACGGCAAGCGTGGGCACCAGGTTCTTGATGTCACCGGTGTAGCCGATGGTGACCTTGTTGGCGAACGCCGACATGGACAGCGAGCGCGCCAGCACGTGGGCCAGCGGCAAAAAGACAAGCAACCGTTCGCCCTTGCGCAGTAGCGTCGGGAAGCATTCCGCCGCACCGCGCGTCTCGAACAACAGGTTGGAGTGTGTCAGTTGGCAGCCCTTCGGGCGACCCGTCGTGCCCGAGGTGTAGATCAACGTGGCCGCGTCGGCCGCCCGCAGCCCGGCCAGCCGCTCGTCGAGTTGGCCGATGTCCACCGATTTCCCGGCCTCGGCGAGCTCGTCGAGTGCCACCGGTCCGGCCGAGTCCAGAAGCAGGGTCTTGCGCAGATTCGGCAACTCGCCGGTCAGTTCCTTGACCAGCAGTGCATGCGCCTCGGTCTCGGCGATCACCAGCACGGCCCCGGAATCCTCCAGCACCCAGCGCACCTGCTCGGCCGAGGACGTGTCGTAGATTGGGACGGTTACCGCGCCCACCGAGAGGATGGCGTAGTCGAGAATCACCCACTCGTAGCGGGTGCCCGACAGGATCGCCACCCGGTCCCCGGCGTTGACCCCCTCGGCGATCAGGCCGAGGGCCGTTTCCCGCACCTGCTGGGCGGCCTGCGCGCAGGTCACGTCCGTCCAGACGCCGTCGACCACGCGCTGGAAGATCACGTGCTCGGGGTCGTCGCGCTCGTGCGAATACACGCTGCTGACGATGTTGTCGTGGTCTGCGACCGTGAAGTTTGCCTCGACGCTGAATTCACGCATGAATCAACACTTTCGACGATGGCCGCGAATCGCGCGGGTAGCAGAAGGAATTCCCGGTCGGCCGACACGAATCGCGGCAGATCATAAGTCCCCGCCTCCTTGCCTGTGCTGACTCCTGCCACGACGCTAGCCGCCCTAACCGCCGGGTTCCTAGTGGCCAAAGGTCCCACGTCAGGAGTCCATGGATACCTGATCGCGGCTTCGCGGTTACCGATCCGCGCTCAGCGAGCCCGCAGAGAGGGCGCGCCGCAGCAGCTTGTCGACAGCCACCACCAGGCTGACCACGGCTGCAATGGCGAAGATCCGCAGCCACGTACCTGCGGTGATTGGTGCGGTGGCGAAAACGAGATTCATGGCCGGCAAATATGTGATGGCCAGCTGACCGAGGGCCTGCGCGGCCACACCGAAAATGATCCAACGGTTGGAAAACACACCGATCCACCAGGCCGAATGGGTCAACGATCGGCAACTCAACAAGTAGAACGTCTCGACGACGACGAACAGGTTCAATGCCGCCGTGCGAGCCTCCGGCAGGGCGGCGCCGTTGCCGCGTTCCCATTCGAACAGCCACCAGGCGCTGCCGACGAGCAGCGTGGAGACCAGCAGAACCCGGCCGACAAGGGCGCGGGTCAGAAGTGGCTGGCCGGGGTCGCGTGGCGGGCGGTTCATGATGCCGGCTTCCTTGGGTTCGAAGGCGAGCATGAGGCCGAGCGCGACAGCGGTGGTCATGTTGATCCACAAGATCTGGGTGGGCAGGATCGGCAGTGCGGAGCCGAATGCGATGGCCGCCAAAATCACCAGTCCCTCACCGATATTCGTGGGCAGAGTCCAGGTAATGAATTTCGTGAGGTTGTCGAACACGCCGCGGCCCTCTTCAACCGCCGCCTCGATGGTGGCGAAGTCGTCGTCGGTGAGCACCATATCGGCGGCGTCCTTGGCGACCTCGGTGCCGCTTCGACCCATGGCGACGCCAATGTTGGCCTGCCGCAGCGCCGGTGCGTCGTTGACGCCGTCTCCGGTCATCGCCACCACGTGGCCCTTGCCCTGTAGCGCCTGCACCAGGCGCAGCTTCTGCTCGGGTGATACACGGGCGAACACACTCGCCGCCTCCACCGCATACTGGTAGTCGTCGGCGTCCAGCGCAGCCAGATCGGTGCCGGTGAGCACGGCACCCGGTTCGGGCTCCTGCTCGTCGAGCAATCCGATTTGGGTTGCGATCGCGGTAGCCGTCCCGGCATGGTCACCGGTGATCATTTTGACCTCGATGCCGGCGGCGTGGCATGCGGCCACGGCGGAGGCCGCGGAGGCCCGGGGCGGATCGAGCATCGCGTGCAATCCGGTCAACGCGAGCGAACCCGGTAACGCACCTTCATCGAAATCATCGGGACCGTTTGATGCACGCACGGCGGTGGCCAGCACCCGCAGGCCTTGACGGGCCAGCTGCTCGGCGGCGCGCAACATCGTGGCGCGGTCCAGCGGCCGCAGTGCGCCGTCGGCGCCCATCTGCGTGCCGCACAGGTCGAGCATCCGCTCTACCGCGCCCTTGACCAGCACGACGTAGTCGTCGCGGTCGCGGTGCAGGGTGGCCATGTAGCGGCGCTCGGAGCTGAACGGAATGATCGCGATCCGCGGCAGGCTGGCCGCGAGTTTCTCCGGATCAAGACCGGCCTTCGCGGCAACGACAAGCATGGCGCCTTCGGTGGGATCGCCGACGATATCCCACTGCCCGCTCTCGTGGGTCAGCGCGGCAACATTGCAACACGCCCCGGCCAGCAGCGACCATCGCAGCGCCGCATTGGCGTCGATCGATACGGGGGTGCCGTCGGCGGTGCATAGCTGACCGTCGGGGGCGTAGCCCGATCCAGTCACTTCGACCATCCCGTAACGGGTCCAGACCATCTGGACCGTCATCTGGTTTTCGGTCAGTGTTCCGGTTTTGTCGGTGCAGATCACGGTGGTGCTGCCTAACGTCTCGACGGCCGGCAGCCGCCGAACCACCGCACGCCGCCTGGCCATTCGGGCCACGCCGATCGCAAGCGTGATGGTGACCGCTGCCGGCAGCCCCTCGGGGATGGCCCCAACCGCAAGAGCGATCGCCGCGGTGAACGTCTCGACGGCGTCCTGTCGGCGGAGCAGCCCAACAGCAAATGTCATTGCGGCCAGGCCGAGGATGCCGACGGTCAGGATCTTGCTGAACCGGGTGAGCTTTTCGGTCAACGGGGTCAGGAGCGTCTCCGCGGCTCCGACGAGGCGGTGGATTTCACCCACCTCGGTCCCTGCCCCCGTGCCGACGACGACGCCGGCGCCGTGGCCGGCCGTGACGAGAGTGCCGGAGTAGGTCATGTTGCACCGGTCGGCCACTGGGGTGGCCTCAGGCAGGACGACCCCGTCCTTGCCAACCGGTGCCGATTCCCCGGTCAGTGCCGACTCGTTGACGCGCAGCTCGGTCGCGCGCAGCAGCCGCACGTCAGCGGGAACCTTGTCGCCGGCCTCCAGCAACACCAGATCGCCGGGGACCAGGTCGTCGGAGGACACCGTCCGCTCATAGCCGTCGCGGACCACCGTGGCAAAGGTGCGCACCATCGAGCGCAGGCCCTCCAGCGCGACCTGGGCCCTGGACTCCTGGACGAAACCGACGGCCGCGTTGACCAGCACGACACCGAAGATCACCGCCGAGTCGACGGAGTCATGCAAGCCGGCGGTGATCGCGCCGGCCACCAGCAGCACATAGATCAGCGGGTCATGGAACTGACGGAGGATCCGCACGAGTAACCGGGAACCTGCGGGCGCAGGCAGCGTGTTGGGCCCGAACCTCTCAAGGCGCTCGGCCGCCTCATCTTCGGAGAGCCCCCGATGCGGATCAGTCTCCAGCAGCAGGACAACTTCATGCGCCGGCAGGCCGTGGTGTGCGGTCGTTGTCGACCCAGATAACTCCTGCGATGCTGGCAATCGCCTCACCTCGCCTGACCGACTAGTCATTGGCTTTCGATTGTTCGGATATAAAGCGGTGTCGGTCAGGGCCTTAAGTCACCGACGCGTGTTCGGGTCTCGCCTATTGGACGGGCACGACCATCACCGGGCGGTGAGCATGATGCAAGGTTGCCAAAGCGACGCTGCCGAGCAGGGTTTCCCTCGCGGCAGAATGCTCGCGCGACCCGACCTCCCTCCGCATCCCAGGTGCGCTTCACGAGCGGCTCGGCGTCCCATCCTTCCGCGCGGGCAAGCGGGCGGAGCCTTGCGGGGTAAATTTCACAAACGGTTCTGCCAAGCGCTATAGCGAACGCGGTAGCGCCGGTCACACCCCCAGCGACCATGCCGACGTCGCGATCAGGTCCCCGCGCTCCAGGCCGGCCGCGCGATGTTCGTGCAACTTCAGGTACTCGGAAGTGGTCACCATGCCGATGAGTGCCTGCGGAGTCGGATACTCGACAATGAGAATCGCTTCCCACCAGGGCTTTTCGCATCGGCAATGACAAATTCCGGTACCGCGCAGAGGTAGCGGACGGTGGCGCCGACACGCTCAAGGTGCGGCGCGACCTCTTGCCCGCACCGCTGATAGGACTCCACGCCGCCCGGCGTCTTGAACTTCAGCAGGTTCACCATCACCACCGGCGCGTCGGCCTGTCGCGCGGCAAGCGCCGCGAACTGCTCCGAGGTGCGCTCCAACGTGGTGCTCATGGGAATCTACTGCGGTCCCTGACGTATCGGCATCCCGCTCTCTCCACCCGTCACCCGACCGCTGTGGTTCCAGCATTCGAAAGGGTGAAGCCCCGCCCCGTAACGACGGTGCACGTCACCCCGGTGCTCTCCGAACGGCAATTGAAGGGCCCGACGCCGGCAGATTGGCCGTAGGCGAGGGTGGGAGTGCCCTGGCCCGCATTGCCCAGGCATGACTCCCCCGTGCAGGTCTTGAACGTGCCGTCGGTGGACAGCCGCACGGTCTGGGGCGGCGAGTCGGACTGACAGTACGTTTCGTTGGGGATGCCGCTGCCGCGTTGATAGTTGATCTCGCAGCCGATGTTGCGTGATGGGAGCAGGAAGGAACACCACGTCGCGGTGCAGACCGGGTTATCTGCGGCGGCCAGAGGTGCCGCTGGCCAGCCAACTACCGCAACGGCCATCGCCACAATCGCTGTTCGACCCATGATCCCTCCAACCGCTCTGTGCAACCCGGGAAATTATCCAACCGATGTGGGTCGCCGTGCGGGTTTCGCCGCCTTTCCGTCCCTCCCGTCTTTCAGCGTTGACAGTCACTGCCAGCCGGTCATACGGTGCCACCCAGTCGTCAACGCACAGAGGCGCGCAATCGTGGAGGTCACCGATGAGTAGTCCGGCCAAGCTTCGTGTCATCCAGTGGGCGACGGGAGGTGTGGGACGGGCCGCCATCGAATGCGTGCTGAATCACCCGCAGCTCGAGCTGGCCGGATGTTGGGTGCACTCGACGGACAAGAACGGCCGCGACGTCGGTGACATCCTCGGCACCGGTGCGTTGGGAGTGAAAGCCACGAACAGCATCGACGAAGTGCTGGCTCTCGACGCCGACTGCGTGATGTACAGCCCGCTGATTCCCAACGACGAAGAGGTCATCGCGATCCTGCGGTCCGGCAAGAACGTGGTCACCCCGGTCGGCTGGGTGTATCCCGATCCGGGCAACCCCCGGCACAAGGCCGTCGCCGACGCCGCCGTCGAGAGCGGCGTGACCCTGCACGGTTCGGGGATCCACCCCGGCGGCATCACGGAACGGTTTCCGCTCATGGTGTCGTCGCTGTCGTCGGCGGTGACACACGTGCGCGCCGAGGAGTTCTCCGACATCCGCACTTACAACGCCCCGGACGTGGTGCGCCACATCATGGGCTTCGGCGGCACCCCTGAGGAGGCCATGCAAGGGCCCATGGCCGGCCTGCTCGACGCCGGCTTCAAACAGTCGGTGCGAATGATCGCCGACCACATGCGCTTTCGCATCGACCCGAACATCAGGACCATCCAGGACGTCGCCGTCGCAACCTCCGACATCGACTACGCGCCGTTCCCGATCACGACGGGCACCGTGGCCGCCCGCCGGTTCCGCTGGGAGGCGCTCGTCGACGGCGAGCCGGTCATCACGGCGGCGGTCAACTGGCTGATGGGCGAGGAAAACCTGGAACCCGCCTGGAATTTCGGCGGGATCGGAGAACGCTTCGAGGTCGAGATCACCGGCGACCCTCCCGTGAAGCTCACTTTCAAGGGACTGCAGCCGGAGACGATCGCCGAGGGGCTGGTGAAGAATCCCGGCGTCGTCGTCACGGCCAACCACTGCGTCAACGCCATCCCCGACGTCTGCGCCGCCGAGCCGGGTATCAAGACCTACCTGGACCTGCCGCTGTTCGCCGGGCGCCCGGCCCCGAGCCTCGCGGCACCGACACCATGACGAGATCCGGTGCGCTCGAAGATGTTTCGTTCTGTCACCTTGTGGTGGGGGTGACCGACATGGATCGCGCCCTGGCCTTCTACCGGGATGTGCTCGGCATGGAGGTGGTCTTCGAATCCCTCATCTCCGGCGAGCCGTTCGACGCAGTATTGCACGCGACCCGCAAGCAGGAGGGCCGGGTTGTCGGCGGGTTACTGGGCGGCTTGATGGTCGAGTTGCTGTCGCTCGGCCCCAGCCGATCGGAACAAAAGCAGCCACGCGGCATCACCGGAATTCACAACGTCTCATTGTCGGTGACCGATCTCGACAAAACGCACCGACGCGTCGTTGCCGCCGGCTGCACACCCGACCAGGCTCCGTTCGAGATCGGCGGTGTCCGAATGTTTTTCGTGAAGGACCCGGATGGGACGCCGGTGGAGTTCATCGAATTGCCCAACGGTGCGCGCAGCACCTACGAGATGCACCGCGGCGTGCCGCTTCGGATGGGACCGGCCCAATGACCTACGCCCACCCCGACTCGATGCGCGGCCACGTCGCGATCGTCACCGGCGCCGCCCAGGGCGTCGGTAAGGGGATCGCCGCCGCATTGCTCGAACGCGGGGCCGCGGTGCTGCTGGTCGACATCCAGGACGAAAAGCTCGGCGCGACAACCGCTGAGCTCGGGGCGATAGGTCGCGTCGAGAAGCTGGTCGCCGATCTGCGCGACCCGGACAGCGCGCAGCGGATCGCGGCGGCCGCGGTCGACGCGTTCGGAGCTGTGCACGGCCTGGTCAACAACGCCATAGCGACCAACGAACCCAAGGCGTTCGTCGACATCACCACCGAGGACCTGGCCCTCGGTCATGAGGTCGGGCCCCGGGCGACCTTCCTGCTGATGCAGGCCGTGCACCCGCTGATGGTCGCGGCGGGCGGCGGGTCGATCGTGAATCTGGGCTCGGGGACAGGCACCGGTGGCGAACCGAAGTGGGGCGGTTACGCCGCCGCGAAGGAAGCCATCCGCGGGTTGTCGAAGGTGGCCGCGCTGGAATGGGGGCGCGACAACGTCCGCGTCAACGTCATCTGCCCGTTCGCCGAGTCCGATGGCGTAAAGCTGTGGAAATCGTTTGCACCCGATGACTACGCGAAGGCGGTGAGACGTGTTCCGATGAAGCGCATCGGCGACGTCCGCACCGACGTCGGCGCGCTGGTGGCCTTCCTGCTCGGCAGCGACGCGACGTTCGTCACCGGGCAAACCATTCACATCGACGGTGGGATCGGCTGCTTCCGGTGACCGGGGAGGGGTCGCTGCGCGACCGGCAGCGCGCACAGATCCGGGCCGATATCAGGCGGGCCGCATTTCGGCTGTTCGTCGAACGCGGATACGATGCCGTGACGACTGAGGAGATCGCCACCGCCGCGGGCGTTTCGCCACGCACCTTCTTCCGGCATGTGCCGATCAAGGAGGATCTGCTCCTGGCGCCGGTTCGTCACGGCGGCGCCGCGATCGTGAACCTGCTCGAGCGTCGGCCTGCCGGTGAGTCGGCGGACGTCGCGCTGATCAATGCCATCGTCGCCCGTACCCGTTCGTTCGAGCAGGCCGACACCGAAGAGTGGCGTGACGCGCTGCTGGTGGCTCCCGGCCTGCTCGGCAAGGTCACGGTGCACACCCCCGCCGACAAGGAGCGGGCGACGAAGCTAATCGCGGTGCGCATGCGCGCCGATCCGGATGCCGACATCCGCCCCGGGCTGTTGGTCCATCTTGCCTTCGCCGCAGCGGATTTCGCGTTCCAGCGGTGGGTGCGACAGTCGACGACTCGGCGGCCGCTCGATTTCTACGTCACCGAAGCGCTCGAAGCGGTAAAGAGTCCGCACTGGCGACGCTAGCCCGGTTACCAGTCCTCACGTGAGCCGTGCGGCGATTCCGGCCCCGGCGGCAGGCTATCCCACAGAGTCGCACCCGCGGCGAGCATTGCGAAGTCGGCGGCCCGATGTTGAAGGCCTCGGGATTGCTTAGCCGCCGCCACCGCCGCCGCCACCGGCGCCACCGGCACCCTCCGGCCGCCCCGGATTCTCCCGAGCCACCGCCGTACGTACCCCCTGGTGCGGGCGGCGGCGGTGGTGGCGCAGGGTTCGAGGTGCTTGGCATCGGCGGCGCTGCCGGCGCGTTCGCCAACGTGCCCGCGCCAGCCCCGAAACCGACGGCCAGCGTTACCATGGCGGCGCCACCGGCGAGCGTGATTGCTTGCTTGACTTCAGCTTTCATCGGGCCTCCCCCATCTCGACGTTCGCTTTCCGATGAGGATTTCATACCCGCTACGGGCTTGCGTAACCCCGCCCGAGATGAACTCCGGGTGTCACGACGCCGGCGCGGGGGTGGCGAGGGCGGGCAGCACAACGTCGGTGAGCAGTTGAACCGATTTCCACGCTTCGTCGGCGGGCATGCCCCCGACGAGAGGATGCAGCACGACCGGACCGAAGTTGTCGCTACCGCGGATCTCGGCGATCAACTGGTCGGGAGTGAGGAACCGGTATCGTCCCGACGCCCTCACCTCGTCGAGGGTCCGCACGCCCGGCAGGTGCATGAGAGAACGCTGATCGGTCGACCATTCGCCGTACGTCACCGCCTCCCAGAGGATGTGGTCGCCGAGCTCCGCCCACGCCCGGTCCGGGTCCTCGTGCAGATAGATCATGCCGTGATTGACCGGCCCCGGCATCAGGATGAACGGCGAAAGTCCAACCTCCGAGCACAGCCGGCGGTAGTAGTCGGCGATGTCCGGCAGGTGATCGGCCAGGCTGAGCGGCAACCTGAAACGTGCCGCGCGCCGGGCGGTGGCGCGCGAGCCGCCACCGACATACAGCGGCGGATGCGGCCGAGACCACGTGCCGGTGCAGGTTGCGGCATCCCGGCCCGCGCCGGACCATACCTCGAGCATCCGCTCGACCAAGTCGTCCATCAACGCGCCGCGGCGCGCGAAATCTACGCCCAGGGAATCGTATTCGACCGTTCGGTAGCCCAGGCCGACCGTGGTGTGCAGCCGTCCGCGGCTCATGTTGTCCACCAGCGCGATGTCCTCGGCGAGCCGGACCGGGTTCCACAGGGGCCCCAGGGCGCAGTCCACGCTCGCGATCAGTGTCGAGGTTCGCGCGAGGAACATCGCCGCGGCCATGATCGGGTTGCAACTCCACCCGTGCCCGGTGGCGTGGTGCTCGTCGACGCTGATCGAGGCGATGCCATGCGACTCCCCCCACTGCGCCAACTCCAGCGCGGCGGAAAGCAACCTGGCCTGCGTGCGCGGTTCGCCTTGCGGAGAGGCGAAGTTGAAACGCAGAACAGTCAATACCATGTCAGCCTTCCGCCGGCTCGGCCATCGACTGCAGGAACGCGGGAAAGTCGGGGAAGACCGCGCGGTCGACGATTTCGATGCGCGTTCCGAAGTCGTCGACGTAATACGCGAACATCGCAAGCTCCGAGCCCGGCACCTCGGCGGTCATTTCGAAGGCGAACCCATTGCGTTCCAACCTCTTCGCGCTCTCCGCGAGGTTGTCGGTGAAGTAACCGAGGTGATGGACGGAGCGGCCCGGCGCTGTCGTCCAGGGGCTACCCGGAACCTCCTGCACGAGTTCGACGTGCGGGGCCTGCACCGAGTAGACGATCGTCGAGGTGAGCTCGATTACCCCGGAGGCGGTGCGGAACGGCAACGTATACGTCAGCGGCTTGATCCACCGATAGCCGGCAAGCGCGCTCAGGCGCGCCTTCGCGGCGTCGAGATCCGGCACGACGATACCGGTGTGGTAGAGGTCCTCGGGGCGGAGCGCGAGTGTCATTTCTGGTGTCCTCGGGGTCTCAGATGCAATCCGATGCACCGTCGACGACGAAGAGCGCGCCACTGGTGTAGCTGCTCTGCTCGGTGCACAAAAACGCGATGGTGGGCGCGATCTCGGTTACGGACCCGAAGCGCCGCAACGGAATATGGGCCAATTCGGACTCCACGATTTCGGCCGCGCCGTGCATGGGCGCGGTCATCGGAGTGTCGATCGTGCCCGGCGCCACCGCGTTGACCCGGATGCCCTTGCCCGCCCACTTGGTCGCGAGATTCCTGGTCACGCAGATGACGCCGGCCTTGGCGGCGCCGTAGCCGGGCACGAGCGGGACGGCGCGCAGTGCCGACATCGAGGCCAGGTTGACCACGCTGGCACCCCCGGCTGCGGTGGAGGCTTTCAACGCGCGGTAGAGGCCGACCGTCAACCGATACGGACCGGTGAGGTTCAGCGCCACCGACGCGTCGAACCCGTCGGGCTTCGACTCATCCAGTCCGTTGGGAAAGTTCGCGCCCGCGTTGTTGACCAGGACATCGAGGCGGGTGCAGCTTTTCGCCAGGGCGTCCACGGAGTCCGGGTCGGTGACCTGCAGCTGCCGATAGGTCATGCCGGAAAGATCCGCGTCGTAATCGTCCGCGGCCACCTTGGTGCCGGTGACGGTCACCTCGGCGCCGGCATCCCGGAACAGCAACGCCGTGGCGTGACCGATCCCGCTGGTGCCACCGGTGACCAGCGCCGCGGTGCCGCTGAAGTCGAAGCTGACTCGCGCGGTCATGCGTTCCTCGCTATTTGGTTCTGCAGCCAGGCGGCTTCCCAGAAGTTGGCGCTACCGGCGAGCAGCGTCTCGTGGGCTCGCCGGAGCAGCTCGCGCGCCCCCGGATGGTCCGCGGGGACGAGCTCGGCGAGGTGAATCGCCTCCAGCGGACGTCCGGCGTCGAGGTGGGCACGTGCGCGATCCAGCAGCGCATCGGCGCCGGCCAACTCGACTATGTCGGCCGCCACGGCGTCGAACCCGACCGGATAGAGCTCAGTGGTCGACGCGTGGTGGAACCAACCCGAGTAGTTCTCCCAGATGGCCCGCACGTCCCAGCCCACCTTCCCGTAGCCTTGGCCGACTTCGTATTCCGCCGGCAGCGTGATCTCGCGCATCAACGTTCGGACGTCTTTGCCGGCGTTCATTCCCGCGACGGTCTGGTCGTGAATGTACTGGATCGCGTCACGTAGGCGGGTCAGCTCGGCGTTGATCCGGCCGGCACCCTCGATCGGGTCGAAGTGGCCGGTCACCAAGAGATCCGGCTGCAGATCCCGCACGCGCTCGACCGAGGCGATCGCCGTAAGGGCGTCCCGGTAGCGGTCGCCGCGCATGGTTA
>CAWGPS010000023.1:0-37665 GCA_963824505.1 uncultured Actinomycetota bacterium | reverse complement strand
CCTGGACCGGGGCGACAACAGGCTCGAGTACCAAGTGCCGTGCGAAGCGTGCGGCAACCTGCACTCCGAAGTGACCGTCGTGGGGCCCGCCACCGGCGCCGCCGCCTGAGGCGCACCTACTTCCACGCGAACACCGGTTGCTCGAGGTGGTCGACCGGGTCATGGCGACCTTCCAGGCACAGCCACCGCAGTTGTAGGAGCACCGCGCCCGTCGGCGCGTGAATCAGGTCGTTGCCCAACGGGATTTGCACCACCGGTCGTGGGCTCTCCGGGATGGCGATGAAGCGCGGCGAGTCCTCGCGCCGCAACTGGTGCAGACCCACCCGGTACACCGCCACCACCTCGTCGGGCGCGGGCCGGGGGTCGAGCCGCCCACCGCCCCAGATCACCACCGGCGTGATGACGTAGCCGGACCGCGTGGCGTAGTCGTCGAGAAGCCCGAGCACGTGCGTGTCGGGGAGGTCGATGGCGACCTCCTCGTTCAACTCGCGCAGCGCGGCATCGACTGCGCTTTCCCCCGGGTCCAGCCGGCCGCCGGGCAATGCCCACTGCGCGGAATGCGAACTGAGCCGGGACGCCCTGCGACACAGCAGGAATGCGGCACCGCCCGACACGCCGACCATCCGGCCGTCGAGGCCTGCCGCCGGCATCGGCCGGCCCGCGTTCCACTCGTCCACCGGCGCCGGATCCACCCGATCCTCGCCCGCCTCCGAGTCGACCAGGACCACCGCAACGGACGCGCGCCGCTTGCTCGGATCGGCCACGGCGCGGCGGTCATGCGCGGCCAGATGCGCCCGTATCCGCTCGCGCAGCTCGGCGTCGTAGGGGATCGTCACCCGCTCGACTATATTGCCGACCGCGGATCCGACGGGCGCGCCGCCGGGGTAGCTTGTGGAACACCCGATCCCCCCAGGTCGGGGCGTGGTCGGGTGCCGACCAGTCCAGACAGGAGCAGTTCATGAACGATGGCGACATGTTCGACGCCGCCCGCGCGGCAGGCGCACCCATCGAGCAGGCGGTGGCGCTGTTCATGCTGCACCCGGAAACCCTCGCCGAGAGCATCGCAGCCGGCTATTCAAACCCGATCGCGGGATATGTCGCCGGCCGCGGCGGCGTGCTCGGCGAGGCCAGCGGTGGCACGGTGAGTGCGATATTCGCGGTCTTCGAGCCCAACTTGGTGTGCGCCCTCTGGGCGGAAGGCATCGCGGTGCGCGGCGCGGCCGGTGCGGCCGAGTTGTACTGGGAGCAAACCGCGGGCTTCGGCCGCAAGTACCTGGCGAGGGCGGCGGGTCTGGACCGCTTCACCGAGCTGGGCGAGAAGATCATCGCGGCCGCGCCCGGCGCCGGGCTGCCGCTGTATGCCGGTTGGCGCACCATGCCGCTGGCCGGGGACGCCCCGGCGCGGGCGCTGCAAGTCATGTTCGCGCTGCGGGAGTTGCGGGGCAATGTCCACTTCAACGCCCTCACCATCTCCGGTGTCAGCCCCGTCGAAGCGCACATGCTCAACAAGGGGCCCGGGTACACCAAAATGTTCGGCTGGTCCGAGCCCTTCCCCGACGGCGCGGACAAGAAGGACCGTTACGCCGCGGTCGAAGAGGCCACGAACCGCCGGATGGGCGAGATCTTCGCGGCCGCGTTCGACCGCGACGAGGCCGCCGAGTTCGCCCGGTTGAGCGTCGACGCCCTGACCTCGTTGCGCGCCTCCGTCCCGCGGTGAACCGCCGCGCCCGTCGCAACCGCTTGGCATGGCCCCCGAGTCGGCGCAGGATGAGCTTCGGGGTGTAAGGAGCGCGGATGAAGACGAAAGCGGCGGTGCTGTTCGGGGCCGGCAAGCCCTTCGAGATCGTCGAGCTGGACCTGGATGCCCCCCGCGAGGGCGAAGTGCTGATCAAATACGTCGCGGCCGGTCTTTGCCACTCCGACCTGCACCTCACCGACGGCGATCTGTTTCCGCGCTTCCCGATCGTCGGTGGGCACGAGGGTGCCGGCATCATCGAGGAGATCGGCCCCGGGGTGACCAAGGTCAAGCCGGGCGACCACGTGGTGTGCAGCTTCATCCCGAACTGTGGGCGCTGCCGTTACTGCGCGACCGGGCGCTCGAGCCTCTGCGACCTCGGGGCCAGCATCCTGAAAGGCTGGATGCCGGACGGATCATTCCGCTTTCATCTGGGAGACACCGACTTTGGCGCCATGTGCATACTGGGGACCTTCGCCGAGCGCGCGGTCATCTCGGAACATTCCGTGGTGAAGGTGGACGATTGGCTTCCCCTCGAAACCGCCGTGGTGGTCGGCTGCGGTGTCCCGACAGGCTGGGGCAGCGCCACTTACGCGGGCGCCGTCCGTCCGGGCGACACGACGGTCGTGTACGGGATCGGCGGGCTCGGCGTCAACTCCCTGCAGGGCGCCAAGCAGGCGGGCGCCAAGCACGTGGTCGCGGTGGATCCCGTGGAATTCAAGCGGAAGGCTGCGACCGAGTTCGGTGCGACGCACGTTTACGCGACGGCCCAGGAGGCCGCCGCGAAGGTCGCGGAGCTGACCTGGGGCCAGATGGCGGACCAGGCCATCATCACGGTGGGGACCGTGGACGAGCAGGTGGTCAGCGATGCCTTCAACATCATCGGGAAGGGCGGCACCGTGGTGATCGCCGGGCTGGCGAACCCGGCGAAACTGACGGTGCACGTCTCCGGCGGGGCCATGACCTTGCTGGAGAAGACCATCAAGGGCTCGCTGTTCGGTTCCGCCAATCCGCAGTACGACATCGTCCGACTGCTGCGGCTCTACGACGCGGGCCAGTTGAAGCTCGACGAGCTTGTCACGAAGACGTACACGCTCGATCAGGTGAACGAGGGCTACGAGGACCTGCGACAGGGCAGGAACATTCGTGGCGTCGTGCTCCATGCCGGCTGAACCGAGCTATGCGTGCGGCGTCGCCGACGTCCCCCTGCTCGGTGACACGATCGGGAGGAATTTGGACCGCGCGGCAGAGGCTTTCGCCCGACGCGACGCCCTCGTCGAGTGCTGGTCCGGCCGGCGCTGGAGCTACCGGGAATTCGTCTCGGAAGTCGACGCGCTCGCGTGCGGCCTCCTGGACCGCGGGATCACCAAGGGCGACCGGGTGGGCATCTGGGCGCCCAACTGCGCCGAGTGGACGTTCGTCCAGTACGCGACGGCCAAGATCGGGGCAGTCCTGGTCACGATCAATCCCGCCTACCGCGCCCACGAGCTGGAGTACGTGCTCAATCAGGCCGGCGTCGGCATGTTGATCGCCGCTCAGCAGGCCAAGCACGCCGACTACGCCGCGATGATCTCCGAAGTTCGGCCCCGATGCGAGGCACTGGAGCACGTCGTGATCCTTGGTGGCGACGACTGGCGTGCGCTGTTCGACGGGGGCCGGCGGCCCGACCGACTGTCGGAAGCCGGCGCGATGCTCACGGCCGACGACCCCATCAACATCCAATACACCTCGGGCACCACGGGTTTCCCGAAGGGCGCCACCCTCAGTCACCACAACATCCTCAACAACGGCTTCTTCGTCGGCGAACTGTGCGGCTATTCCGAGGCGGACCGGATCTGCATACCGGTGCCGTTCTACCACTGCTTCGGCATGGTGATGGGCAACCTCGCCGCGACCAGCCACGGCGCGTGCATGGTGATCCCCGCACCCTCGTTCCAACCACGGGCCACCCTGGCCGCCGTAGCCGCGGAGCGCTGCACCTCCCTGTACGGCGTCCCGACGATGTTCATCGCCGAGTTGACCGAACTGCACTGCGCCGACTTCGATTTGACCAGCCTGCGCACCGGCATCATGGCGGGCTCGCCGTGCCCCGTCGAGGTGATGAGGCAAGTCATCGAACGGATGGGCATCGGCGACGTCTCGATCTGCTACGGCATGACCGAAACGTCACCGGTCTCCACGCAGACGCGGGCCGACGACTCCCTGGAACGCCGCGTCTCGACCGTCGGGACGGTGCACCCGCACCTGGAAATCAAGATCGTGGACCCACAAACCGCGGTGACGGTGCCCCGCGGCCGCGCGGGCGAGCTGTGCACCCGCGGCTACTCGGTGATGCTGGGCTATTGGAAACGTCCGGACTGGACCGGGCAGGTGATCGATTCCGCGCGGTGGATGCATACCGGCGACCTCGCGATCATGGACGACGACGGCTACGTCAGCATCGTCGGCCGGATCAAGGACATGGTGATCCGCGGCGGGGAGAACGTCTATCCGCGGGAAATCGAGGAGTTCCTCCACACGCACCCCGACATCCTGGACGTCCACGTCGTCGGCGTTCCGGATGCCGAGTACGGCGAACAGCTGATGGCCTGGATCCGCATGCGAGAGGGCGCCGAGCCCCTCACCGCCGAGACGCTGCGCGACTTCTGCGCGGGCGAGCTGGCGCACTACAAGATTCCCCGCTACGTTCACGTCGTCGACGAATTCCCGATGACCGTCACCGGCAAGATCCGCAAGGTCGAGATGCGGGAACGCGCGATCGACCTGCTGGAACTCCGGCAGCCCTGAGCCGCTTACGGTTTGGGCCCCTGGCCCTCGCCGTCGTCGGCCAAGTAGGTGACGTCATACCAGCGCCTGGCCGGCTGGTCGCCCGCGTCATACCTGTCGGTGGCCGTTGCCTGCGCCAGCCGAACGTCCGTCAACTGCGGATTACGCACACGGATGTGGTCTTCGAGTTGGGCATATAGCGCATCGCCGGTCAGCGCGGCATCGGCAAGCGCGTGTCCCTCGTACCTCGCCCAGCTCACTTCGATCATGCTCCGGCCTTCTCGTCACCCAACCGCTGAGCGTAGCTATCGGATCGGTTCGTCGCCGAGCACGGTGGTGCGCAACATCTCCCGCTGCGAGTTCGGGTCGTACGGGGCCGCCCGGTGCAGGACCCCCCGGTTATCCCAGATGACGGTGTCGCCGATCGACCAGGTGTGGCTGTAAACGCGGCCGGGCACCGTGGCGCGCGCGAGCAGTCCCTCGAGCAGGGCCCGGCCCTCGTCGATATCCATGCCGACGACGTAATCCGCGGAGGCGCCCAACACCAGCGACTTGCGACCGCTGCGATGGGTCCACACCAGCGGATGCTCGTGGGTGCGCCGAGATCGCCACCGTGCCAGAACCTCCGGTCCGGGATTCGGGTCTACCCGCCGCTGCGACGCTTCCAGCGAGTGCACCACGCGCAGCGAGGCGAACCGGTCCTTCTCCTCCTCGGTCAGTTCGGCGTAGGCGGCGTAGGCGTTGGCGAACTCGGTCTCACCGCCCCGGTCGGCCACCTGCACCGCCGACAACACCGTGGCCTTCTGCGGGCACCCGTCGCCCAGCGGCGTGCAGCCGTCGATGTGCCATTCGAAGGTCGCCCTCAGGTACGCCGCCGACGAGTTCTTGGCTTTGTCCAGGGTGATGGGATAGATCCCCGGAACCGGGTGGTGCCCGTCGGAGGAGTGATCGACCTCGCCGAGCCGCCGGCAAAACGCCACCTGGCCCCGCGGTTCGAGGTGCAGCCCGCCGAAGACCAGAACGCCGTTGTCCTCCAAAGCATCCAGTACCGCCGCCCCGATCGATTCGTCGGAGTCGAGCGCGCCAGGGTCGAGGCCGGCGACTTCCGCGCCGACGGACTCCGTGAGTTTGGTGATGGTGAGCAGACTCATGCTCGCTCCTATCTGATATGAGTGCCCGGGCGAAACGGGCCACTGGGGTCAGGGCACCGGTGCGCCGGTGCGCACCATGGTCGCGTCAGCGGCGTCGGTCGGCTTCGGCTGGCGCATGATCTCGACCGCCATGGCGACCATGATCAGCGAATAGATCATGTGCAGAAGGTTCAGCGCATCCTCGGGCAGGCTCTCGAGCGGAAACTTGTCGCAGTAGTCGATCGCTTCCTCCAGCCGGGGAAAGAACGCGTCGTAGAAGTCCCGGAGCTCTGGCATCGACGCCGCCACACGGGCGTCCCAGCGTTCGGGCTCCGTGGCCAGGCACCAGGTTTGCGCGTACGCCTCCAGTTCGGCGAACGCGCTGGGCAGCAACGTATCCGACATGATCACACTCCCGCCGGCGCGGTCTCGGCGCGGTAGGCCGCGACCCAGTCGACAACCTCCTTGTGCAGGTGCCGCACCAAGATCTCCTGGTCGCTGAGGGGAAAGTCGTCCACAATGCCGTACTCCAGGGCGGCCTGGGTACCGCCGAGCATCCCCGCGTCTTGCAAGGCGAACTCCTTGAGCACCACCGCGGCCACCTCGTGTTCGATACGCTCGCGCACGCTGCGCGCCGGGTGGAAGTACGTGTAGGCCTCGAACCGGTGCGTGTTGTGGGAGGTGGGCCAGTACCGGTAGACCAGGTACCAGCCGCCGTAGATGAGGATTTCGGTGTTGGGGAAAATCTGGAAGTTGCTGATCCCCCAGGGCTCGACGCCGCCCGGATTGAGTCCCGGTGGTAGTTCACCGATGTCGGGAGTTCGCCAGGGGCCGACAAGTCCACTGCGGGTGGCGCGCTCGATGGGATACATGTATTCGGGATCCAGCAGCCAACGGCGCCGTCCCGCCGTCGACACCAACCGGTGCGGACCGCCGAGTTGGAAATGCGCGCAGGTGAATCCCGCAGCGGGGTCCCGCACCTCGGGCGGCACCTGTTGCGGGTGCAGGGAGGGTACGTGGTAGTACTCCTGGAAAGCGTCGGCGAAGATCTTCCAGTTGCTGTTGTTGTGAGCAACCCAGTCGTAGCGTTCGGTCAGCTTCCCGAAGGGGTAGTCATCAAGGCCGGTGATCATCGGTCCCAGGAACTCGCGCAGACTCTTGCGCGGCGCGATGTCGAAGTTGATGAAAATGAAGCCGTTCCACACGTCGCAGTGCACGGGCCGCAACCCGTACTCGGCCCGGTCCAGGTCGAAGAACTCGGCTTCCTGCTGCACGAAGTTCAGCGCGCCGTCGAGAGCCGAAGCGCCACCCGTGGTACTTGCAGGTGAACTGGCGGCACACACCGCGGGTCTCCTGGGCCGGGAAGTCGTTCCAGACCAACTTGTTTCCCCGGTGCCGGCAGACGTTGTAGAACGCGCGGATGTGGTCGTCCTTGCCCCTGACCAGGATCACCGATGCGCCGACGACTTCGATGTCCTTCGTCAGATAGCTTCCGGCGCGCGGCAACTCCTCCACTCGCGCGACATTGAGCCAGGCTCGTTTGAAGACCGCTTCGCGCTCTAAGATCGTAGAAGGCTGCCGACGTCGAATCGCTGAAAGAGACAGGCCCCGTGCCCAAGTCGGGATAGTGCTCCGTCCACGAGCCTTCCGCCGGCCTACCTGCACGGGTCATCGCAGCCTCGCTCTCTGCACCGTCGCATGCCTGAGGACGTTCACATCACGGCTCCGCCGTTGACACCCAGTACCTGACCGGTGATGAACCCGGCCTCCTCGGAACACAGGAACCCCACGGCCGCGGCGATGTCGGCTCCGGTCCCCAGGTGGCCCAACGGGATGTTGGCGGCAAGCTCCTCGTTGGACCCCAGATACCCGGCGGCCTGCCCCTGATGCTGCATCGGGGTTTCGATGCCCGACGGCGGAATGTTGTTGACCGTGATCCCACACTGCGCGTACTCGCGGGCCAGTGACTTGGTCAGCGTGATCACCCCGCCCTTGGACGCCGCGTAGTGGGCGGCGAACGGTGATCCGCGCTGCGCGCTCGACGAGGAGATCATCACGATCCTGCCCCACTTCGCGTTCACCATGTCCGGTAGGGCGACTTGGCAGCAGTGAAAGGTGCCCGTCAAGTTGACGTCGACGATCCGTGACCACGACTCGGTCGTGATATCGGCGAAGGCCGAATAACCGAATATCCCGGCGCTGGTGACCAATACGGTGACGGGACCCAGCTCGCGGCGCACCGTCGCGAATGCCTGCTCGACCGCGGCTCGGTCGCTGACGTCGGCGCCCACGCCGACCGCGGTGACGCCCTGGGCGCGCATTTCATCGGTGACACGATGCGCCGCATGCTCGTTGACGTCCAGAACGGCGACACTCGAGCCCCCGCCGCCCCAGTTCGTGGCATATCGCCTCGCCCATGCCCGACGCGCCGCCGGTGACCACCGCAACCCTGCTCGTTCGGCCGCTCATTCGTAGACCACCCGCACCGTGCGGCTCGTGGGCAGGGACTGACAGGTGAGCACCCAGCCTTCGGCAACTTCGCCGGGGTCGAGTGCCTCGTTGTTGAGCATCCGGACGGTGCCCCGCGTCAATCGGGCCATACATGTGCCGCAGGAACCGACTTCGCACGACGACGGGGCCCGCAGTCCGGCCATCCGGGCGGTCTGCAACAAGGTGTCGCCCGCCGTGTAACCAACCGTGACTCTCTGCTGCCCCAGTTCGATCGTGACCTCCTCGGTCACCGCGTCGCTGAGATGGGCGACGGCGCCGTCCGGCATTGTCGCCGGGTCGGCATTCTTCACCGCGCGGGGCTCGTGCATCCAAACGAGAGTATCAACTACTTGCGATTCACGCCAGGCGCTGGGCGGCGCGGGCGGCAGCACGGTCGTCAGGAACCGACGTGGTCGTCGAATAGCGCGTGGCCGGTGCCCTTTTCGACGACCTTGCCCAGCAACTCGCGCAAAGTCTGCTGCTCTTGGGGAGTGAGCACACCGAACACCTCCTCGTGGGCGGCAATCGCGTCGCTGACGCACCGTCTCCGCCACGCTGCGGCCTTTGTCGGTCAGGTGGGACCGCAAGATGCGCGCGTGCTCAGGGTCCGGTTTGCGCTCCACCAGGCCGCGCCGTTCCAGGGCGGTCAGCGCGAGCTGAACCCCTTGCGGGCTGATCAGCAACCGTCGGGCCAGTTCGGCGCCCGACAGGCCGGGTTCGTTGGCCAGTTGGCGCAGCACACCGATCTGGGCGGTGCTGACGCCGTGCACGCGCATTGCGTCGTTGATGGTGGTCAGCGAGTAATAGAAAGCCTGCTTCAGCGACCACAGTATGTTGTCCGTCAGTTCCATACCTGCCTCCGTGCCCATCCCGGTCCCGCTGCCGGGGTACCGTCGGCCGCCATTCGACGTCACCGGTCGGCTGCGGTTGCGGATGATGTGTAGATCTGCCCGTTCTTCATGACGAAGCGAACGTCCTGCGTGGTGTGGATATCGCTGAACGGATCCCCGGGAACGGCGATGATGTCTGCGAGAAAACCCGGGGCGAGCCGGCCCAACTCGTCATCGGCGTCGATCAGCTCGGCGGCCACCACGGTGGCGGCCCGGATCGCCTGCACGGGAGTCATGCCCCGCGCGACCAGTGCCGCGAGTTCCTTGGCGTTGTGGCCGTGCGGGATCGCCGGCGCGTCGGTGCCGCACGCGATGCGGACGCCAGCCGCAATTGCCTTGGGCAGCATGGCCTTCGCGCGCGGAAAGACCTCCAGCGCCTTCTTGCGAAGCTCCGGGGCGATCCGATCGATCGGCCATGGCCTCGGTCAGGTAGGTGGTCGAGACGAGGAAAGTACCGTGATCGACCATCATCTGGATCGTCTCGTCGCTCGCGAGGAAGCCGTGTTCGATGCAGTCGATCCCCGCGCGGATGCACGCCCGTATTGCCGTGTCGCCGACGGCGTGCGCCGCCACCCGTACCCCGGCCCGGTGGGCCTCATCGGCGATCGCGGCGAATTCGGCGTCGGAATACTGCTGGGCGCCCGGGGAGGTGCTGTGCGACATCACCCCGCCGGAAGCCGACACCTTGATCAGCTTGGCGCCGTGCCGGATCTGGTAGCGCACACAGGCAACCACATCGGGTACGCCGTTGGCGATGCCCTCGGCGACCGATAGCGGCATGATCCCCGGGGCCAGTCGCTGAAAGACCGTGGGATCCAGGTGCCCTCCGTAGGGCGTCACGGCGTGGCCGGCGGGATAGATGCGCGGCCCGGGATGCCAGCCCTGGTCGATGGCGCGCTGCAACGCCACGTCGAGTAGATACCCGCCGGTCTTGACCATCAGCCCGAGGTTGCGCACGGTGGTGAAGCCGGCCTCCAGCGTGGTACGCGCATTCACGGCACCGCGCAGCGTCCGGTAGGCGGGGTCGTCCTGAACGCCGTGCATCGGCGACGGGAGGCCCTCCGGGCCCGCCGGGACCCCCGATGAGCAGGTTGAGTTCCATGTCCATCAGGCCCGGCAGCAGCGTCACGTCCCCGAGGTCGACAACGGTGGCCGAATTCCGGCCGCTCCTCCTGGGGATTGACGGCGGCGATGCGATCACCGTCGACCACCACGACGGCGGGCGAGCGGATCTGGCCAGTATCGACGTCGGCCCACCGCGCCGCGCGCAGGACGCTCAGGCCGGTCACGGGAAGGGCTCGGACACGCAGTCCAGCGTTGACGCACCGGAGTCCGGCACCCGGGGCTGCTTCCAGCACTCCACCGGAAACGACACCATGATCATCGAGTACAGCAGGTGCATCAAATTCTGCACATCGTCGGGCAGGTCATCGAGGGGGAACTTGTCGCAGTAGGCCAAAGCCTCCTCGGCGCGCGGGGTGATCGCGTCGTAGAAGGCCTTCATCTCGGTCATCGAACTGGCCAGCCGCTTGGCGTAGCGCTCCGGTTCGGTAGGCAGGCACCACTCGGCGAAGGATTCGAGATCGCCGAATTCGGTTGGCAGCAGCGCAGGCATCGCGTTCACACCCCCGCTGCGCTCATCCGCCGGTACTCGTCGATCCAGGCCGCGGTCTCCTTGTGTAGGTGACGCAGCAGGATCTCCTGGTCGTTGAGCACGAACCTGTCGATCGCCCGCGACTCGATCATGCTCTGGGTCGCCTCCAACGTGTTGGCGTCCTGCAGACCGTATTCCTTGAACGTCACCGCCGCCAGTTCCTGGCGACGCGATCGCGCGGAGCTGCGCGGCCGGGGAAGTACAACGTTCCCTCGAAGACATGGCTGTTGTACGAAGTCGGCCAATAGTGATAGGTCAGATACCAGCCCTGCCCCCAGAAGAGCACCACGAAGTTCGGGAACAGCTGGAAGGAATCCAGCCCCCAGGGATCACATTTCGGCGGGATTCAGCCCCGGTGGCATCGCCCCCAAATCCGGTTTGTCCCAGGGCCCGAACAGTCCACTCTGGCAGATGTCCTCGATCGGCTTGCGCATCTCGTCCGGCATCTCCCACGCGCGGACCCCCGACGTGCTGACCAAACGATGCGGGCCGTCCAGCCGGTAGTGCGGGGCCTCGAATCCGGACTCGGCGGCGGCTTTCGAATACGCAGTAGGCGACTGGTTCGCGTGCAATACGGGCGCGTGATAGAACTCCTGGAAGGCGTCCATGTAGAGCTTCCAGTTCGCCTTCACCTCAGAGCGGTAGCACCAGCGCGAGGTCATCTTGTCGAACGGATAGCCTTCCAGCGCAGTGATCATCGGTCCGAGAAACTCTCGCAGCGACCGCTCGGGCGTCTTGGCGAAATTGACGAAGATGAAGCCTTCCCAGACCTCGCAATGCACGGGCACCAACCCATAGCGGCTCTTGTCGAGGTCGAAGAACTCCTCTTCTTGCTGCACGAATGTGAGGTTGCCGTCCAGGTCGTAGCGCCACGCGTGGTATTTGCAGGTAAATTGCCGGCACAAGCCGCTCGTCTCCTCGAGCGGCATGTCATTCCACACCAACTTGTTGCCGCGATGCCGACACACGTTGTGGTAGGCCTTGACCTGTCCGGAAGCCGTGCGCACCAGAATGATCGAGGTGTTGACCACCTTGAGTTCCTTGGTGAAATAGCTGCCCTTGCGCGGAAGCTGTTCGACCCGGCCCACGTTGAGCCAGGCACGCCTGAAGATCGCCGCGCGCTCCAGGTCGTAGATTTCCGGGCTGATGCAATCCTCATAGGACACCGGTTCGGTGCCCAGTTCGGGGTAGTGCTGGGTCCAGCTGCCCTCCGGCGGCTTGGGGAAACGAGCCATACCGCTCCTGTCCGATCGCGCTGAACCCCCGGGGCGCTCTCCGTCTCCGACTCCGAGCCGGAAACCAGACCGGCCACGCCTGCAATCCCTTCGGAGGAGTCCGTCGGAGCCGACGGTATATGGTCCACCCATCGATAGCAAGTAGTTGATACTCCGGATGGGGCGCGCCCACAACACACGCGGTTCGCAGAGGTGTGGAACCGCACCTCGCCGCCGCACGCGGAGGTCTCTGGCGTCATCTCACCGCACGGCCTGCTTTCGGGCGCGCGGTTGCCCTTCGTCGAGGAGCATGCGCGCGACCCACTCGACGTGGCTCAGGGATTCGTCGATGCTTAGCCTGTCGGTGAGCAGCCCGCTGAGCGCACCGCTCAGCGCTGCGTTGAGTGCGAAGCTCACGTTCGGGATATCCTCCGGCGCAACGCCGTCCAGGAGGCGATGGAACATCTCGTCGTTGGTGCGGTTCATCCGGTCGATCGTTGCTTTTGCCTCGGGGTCGGTGGACCTCAGGAGCTGAAGCATCAACGCGGTCATCTCGGGGTTGCGGTGAAATGCCCGCAGGGCGCGCCGCAGGTAGTCCAGGATGCCCGGCAGCGGGTCCCGATCGGGCGGTCCGCCGGCGGACAGGATGCGCCGGGTCAGCCGCTTCTGCCAGTCCTCGAGGGCCGCCGCGAGGAGGTGGTCCTTGGAGCTGAAGTAGCGATAGACGGTGGCCAGCGCCACTCCCGAGCGCTGGGCCACGTCGCGCATCTGCACCGCCTCGGCACCCACTTCGGCGATCAGGTCGATCACCTCTTCGATGACTTTGGCTCGCCGGATCAGCTGGCTGCTGGTCATGTCGGCCAGCGGAACGACGGCGGAGTCGGCGCGGTCGATCGGGGGGCGTCCACCACCCGACGCGTCCCGCGCCGGCGGGAAGCCGGAAGCTGCGGTGTTGACGATGCGACCTCCAGTTGGGGCCCGACGGTCAAAGTCGGTAGGCACTAGTGAGAACGCGCTTCTTAGTATCTGTCAGGATGGTACGGCATGGACGTTGTCATGCCAGGTCAACCCTCTGCACTATGGTGACAGTGGTAGAACGACGTTTCAACATGCATAAGCGGCGGCGATGCCCGCCTTCTAGTTGCGCCTGATCGGAGGATGCCATGGCCGGACCCGTCGGCCTGCCCGTGATCGACACCATGGTGGGATTCCCGCACGAGGGGTCCGCCCAGTACGACTTCATCCGCAGGCAGACCAAGGACCGCGAGTCCAAGGAGGACTTCGAGTTCCCCGTCGAGTACATGTTCAAGGATGTGCCCAAGGGACTGCCCACCGACGACCCGGTGTCGCTGGTGCTCCAGCAGATGGATCGCTTCGGCATCGAGAAGGCCATGATCGGCGTCGGGGAGGATTCCGCGCAGCTGGCACTGAAGATGTTCCCCGACCGCTTCATCGCATCCGGCGCGGTGACGGACCCGAATGACGTGATGGGTTCGGTGACCGCCATCCGTCGCGAATACGAGCAGTTCGGCATCCGCGCGACATCGGTGTTTCCGTCGGGAACCTTTCCCCAGGTCCCGATCGACGACCCGAAGATGTACCCGATCTACGCCACCTGCGTCGAACTCGGCATTCCGATCTTCGTGTGCGCCGGGGTCCCGGGTCCGCGGATCCCCTTCAAACCGCAGGAAGTCTCGCGGATCGACATCGTGATGTTCGACTTCCCCGACCTGGTGTTCGTCACCCGCCACGGCTGCGAGCCGTGGGAGGACCTCGCGGTCAAGCTGATGCTGAAGTGGCCCAACCTGTACTACTCCACGTCCGCCTTCGCGCCCAAGTACTACCCGAAGGCCATCGTCGACTACGCGAACTCGCGTGGTGCGGACAAGGTCCTCTACGCCGGGTACTTCCCGATGGGCTTGTCACTGGAGCGGATATTCGGCGAATTGCCCAACGTGCCGCTGAAGGACGAGGTGTGGCCGAAGTTCCTCTACGGCAACGCCGCACGCATCCTCGGCCTGGAGGGCTGACCGACCCATGGCGTTGGCAATCACCACCGAGCAGGAGCAGCTGGCCGAGGCGGTCAGCCGGTTCGCGGCGCGCCATGCGCCGATAGGCAAGACCCGAGCAGCGTTCGATTCGCATCGCTGCCGGCGAATTGCCGCCGTGGTGGGAGGAATTCACCGCGCACGGCTTTCATGCGGTGCATCTGCCCGAGGACGCCGGTGGGCAGGGCGGCACGCTGGCCGACATGGCCTGCGTCGTCGAAGCCGCCGCCGCGGCGTTGTTGCCTGGGCCGTTGTTGAGCACCGTAACGACCAGCGCCATCGCAGCAGTGGCCGACGCGTCGGCGGCAGCGCTGATGACCGACCTGGCCGGCGGCGCGACCGCGGCCACCGTGCTGCCCGGACATTCGAACGTGCGGGCGGTTCGCCGGGGCGACGACTGGTGCCTCCGGGGATCATCCGGCACGACGCTGGGGATCGTTGGCGCACAACGCATCCTACTGGCGGCGCATCCCGAGACGGCGCAGCCCTCTGGTTCGTGCTGGACGCGCGGTCACCGGGTCCGGGCCTCACGATCGAACAGCAACGCGGCACCGACCTGTGCACCGATGTGGGTGTGCTGCACCTCGCCGACCACATCGTCCCCGCGGGTGCGTCGGTGTCCGGGCTTTCCAGCGAGCGCGCCCGCTGCATTGCGGTGGCCCTCGCGGCGTGCGCGGCGGCCGGGACGGTGCACCGGTGCGCCGATGCCGCAGTCGACTACATCCGTACTCGCGAGCAGTTCGGCAAGCCCGTCGGCGCCTTTCAGGCTCTGCAGCACAAGGCCGCCGAGCTGCTGGTGAATGCCGAGCTGGCGGCGGCCGCGGCCTGGGATGCGGTGCGGGGCGCCGACGAATCCGTCGAGCAGCACCGGCTTGCCGCCGCGGGTGCCGCCCTGATGGCGGTGGCCCGGGCCCCCGACTTGGCGCTCGACGCGCTGCTGATGTTCGGCGCGATCGGCTACACGTGGGAACACGACATACACCTGTACTGGCGGCGCGCCATCAGCTTGGCCGCATCGCTGGGAACCACGACACAATTCAGCCGCGAGGCCGGCGAGCTGGCCCGCTCGCTGAAGCGTTCTACCGCAGTCAATCTGGGCGATGTCGAAGCCGAGTTCCGCGCTCAGGTGGCGAGCACCCTCGACCGGGCGAAGGCGCTGCGCAACGAGAACCCGACCGACGACCCACGCGCCCCCGGCCTGGCTTTCGGGACGCAGCGCAACGTGCTGGCCGACGCGCGCCTGGTCGCTCCGCATCTGCCCCCGCCGTGGGGCCTCGGGGCCTCGGCGGTGCAGCAGGTGATCATCGCCGAGGAATTCGACAAGCGTCCCGACGTGACCAGGCCGTCCCTCGGCATCGCCGAATGGATTCTGCCCACGATCCTCGACAGGGGCACCGAGCAGCAGCGCGAGCGGTTCGCGTGGCCGATCCTGCGCGGCACCCAGCGGTGGTGCCAGCTGTTCAGCGAGCCGGGCGCGGGTTCGGACCTGGCCTCCCTGGTTACCCGCGCCGTCAAGGTCGACGGGGGATGGCTGGTCAACGGCCACAAGATCTGGACCTCGCAGGCCGACCGCGCCCAGTTCGGGGCGCTCTTGGCGCGCACCGACCCGGAGGCGCCAAAGCACCGCGGCATCAGCTACTTCCTGGTCGACATGACGTCACCCGGCATCGAGGTCTCGCCGATCAAACAGGCCAGCGGGCACTTCGACTTCAACGAGGTGTTCCTCACCGACCTGTTCGTTCCCGACGACATGCTGGTCGCGGGGCCCGGCGACGGTTGGGACCTGGCCGTGGCCACCATGGCCGTCGAGCGCACGGCCATCGGCAATTACGTCAACATCGATCGCACCGCCCCGCTTCGGCACATCGCGGCAATCGACGGACCCGACCAAGACGCGGCGCTGCTGGCCCTCGGCGACGTCGAGGCCCACACCAACGCCATCAAGGCCCTGGTGTTGCGCGAAACGCTGCGGCTGGTGGAGGGGCAGGGCGCGGGCCCAGCCTCGAGCATTGCCAAGTACGCGATGGTGAAGCTGCTGCGCCGCGCGTCGACGGCGACGCTGGGGCTGACCGGACCCCTGGCCATGCTGGAAGACACGGATCCTGCCGTGATCCGGCCATACTTCGACATGCCCTCCGAGCTCATCGGTGGGGGGACGCCGGAGATCCAGCTGACCGTCATCGCGTCGATGATCCTTGGTCTGCCGCGGAAATAGCTCGACACATGCGGCATATGCAGAACAGTGTTCTCGCTAATGACCCTCAATTACCGGTTCAAGGTAACTCCTGCCTTGTTAAAAATGAAACGCCGTTCTAGTCTTTCCGACGTTGACGCCCAGAAAGGACATGGCCGCGATGACGACTGAGGTTCCGTTCAAGTTCTTCGATTGCGACAACCACTACTACGAGGCCATCGACGCGTTCACCCGCCACATCGAACCGCAGCTCAAGAAGCGGGCCATCCAGTGGGCACAACTCGACGGCAAGCAGCGCCTGATCGTCGGCGGGAAGGTCAACAGGTTCATCCCGAACCCGACGTTCGACCCCGTCGGCAAACCGGGCGCGCTCGACGAGTACTTCCGGGGCCGCAACCCGAGGGGCGCCGACTTGAACGCGCTTGTTCGGCGACCTGGAACCCATCCCGGCCGCATACCGCGACCGCGACGCGCGGTTGGCGCTGATGGACGAACAGGGCATGCAGGGCTGCATCATGCTGCCGACCCTGGGGGTCGGGATGGAGCAGGCGCTGCTGCCCGACCTGGACGCCGCGGTCGCGACGTTCCGCGCGTTCAACCGCTGGATGGAAGAAGACTGGGGATTCGCCTACCAGGAACGGCATTTTCGCCGCTCCCTACATCACGCTGTGCAGACCCGACAACGCCGTTCGTGAGCTCGAGTGGGCGCTGGAGCATGACGCCCGCTTCATCGTCATGATCCCCGGACCCATCACGACCGACGTCGGCATGCGCGCGCCCGGTGACCCGATGTTCGACGACTTCTGGCGGTTGGCAAACGATTCCGGCATCACCGTCTGCTACCACTCCGGCGAGACCTACTACTCGAAGTTCATGCCGGCCTGGGGCGAACCGGACTACATGATGTCCTTCCAGGCCCTGCTCGGCTTCCGGTCGCTGTTCTCCGGTGAACCCATCCAGGACACCTTCGCCAACCACTTGCACAACGGTCTTTTCCTGCGGTTCCCCAACCTGCGGATGGCCGCCATCGAGAGCGGCTCGACCTGGGTGTTCCACCTGTTCGAGAAGCTGACCAAGTCTTACGGTCAGATTCCCTTCATCTACCAGGAAGACCCTCGCGAGACGTTCAAACGCCACGTCTGGGTGTCGCCGTTCTACGAGGACGACCTGGCCGGCCTGCTCGAGCTGCTGGGCGAGGAACGCATCATCATGGGTTCCGACTACCCACATGTCGAAGGCCTGGCCGAACCCGCCTCGTACATCAAGGATTTGGAGAACTTCGACTACACGCCCGGCCAATGCCGCAGCGTCATGCGAGACAACGGAATCGCATTGTCGATGCGCCGGCCGGTGTAGCGACGCTCGATAAGGTTCGCGCGACGGCGCCGAGCGCGGCCCGGTGCCACCTCACCGCCGGCGCCGCACCCGGACCGGGATCGGCGCATCGGCCACCATCGTGAACGGCACCGCCAAGGGGAAATCGGCGGCCAGCGACTCGATTTCGACGGTCCGCACGATCGTCGCCAGTACCAGTGTCGCCTCGAGCATCGCGAAGTGGTCACCGATGCACGACCGTGGCCCCGCGCCGAACGGGATGTATTGCCAACGGTCCAGGCGGCCGAAGTTGCCGGGCCCGAACCGGTCGGGATCGAAATCGAGTGGGCTTTCCCACAGCGCCGGATCGCGCTGCATCCCGAAGACACCGACCAATATCATGCTGCGCGCCTGCACCCGGTAGCCGTCGACCTCGATATCACGCATGGCGGTGCGTCCGGCCACGACGACCGGCGGGCACAGCCTGAGCGCTTCCCGCAGCACCTGCACCGTGTACCCCAGCCGGGGCACGTCACCGGGTTCGAGGGGGCGGTCCTCGATGGCGGCGACCTCCCGGGCGACTCTGTCCTGCATCTCGGGATGACGACCCAGTGCCCACAGGGCGAACGCCAGCGTCGTCGCCGTGGTGTCGTGGCCGGCCACCATGAACGCAATCAGGTCGTTGCAAATGTCGGCGTCGGACAGCGCGTGTCCACTCTCCGGATCGGTGGCGCCGATCAACGCGTGCACCAGCGGCGCGTCCCGGCCGGGGTCGGCGCGGCACGCGGCGAGAACCTCCGCCGCGAGCCCACGCAGGGTCGCGGCGGCCGTCCGGGCGCGCCGACGGGCCGGGGTGGGCAACCACCTCGGCGCCCGTATCGGCCGCATGCCGCGGTCGGCGGCGTAGGACAGCACGACGTTGAGCGGATCGGCCAGCGCGTCGGCGCGCTCGTCGAGGTCCAACCCCAGGACCGAGCGTCCCAGCACGCGCATGGTCAGCCGGCGCGCCTGCGCATCGAGGTCAACCTCGGCCGCGTCGCCCCAGCCTTGGGCGATCATGGCGGCGACTTCGGACATGTGACCGGCGAACGTCGACACCCGTTGGGCGGTGAACACCGGCTGCAGGGTCCGCTTGCGCGAGACCCAGAGCGCGTTCGGCAGGTCAGCCAGGTTGTCGCCCAACAGATGCCGTATTTCGCGATGCACCAGGGTCCGGTCGCACCACTCGTTGTTGCGGGCAAGTACGTCACGAGCCCCGGTGGGCGACATCACGAACACGATCGGGGGACTGAACCACCGGGGGCCGAGTACCAGCCGGGTCACCGCGCCCCCGGCATTCCGGAGCAACTCCTGGCCGACGTGGTACTGACGAGCCGCCGCGGCCTGCTGCCGCAGGGGCAGCGGATTGCGGGGCACCAATCGCAGACGGCCGACGTCGCTATCGGTGGCACCCGACATGTCGGCTCCCGTGCGGTCGGTCTTCTCGCGGTCGAACAGGAATGCTATCCGTGGAGAACAATTCCCGGCGCCGCGCCCGGTACGACAACCGACCGACCGGCCCCGGACGGGTTCACCACATGGTGCCGCGGAGATGGTCGATCGGGCGCAGGTGGTGCGCGGCGAGGATGCCCGGCGGCGCCTGGCAGGCCGCCTCGATCGCGTTGACCGCGCGCGCCGCGGTGGCGATGACCCCGCCCTGGTTGTGGTCGATGCCGATCCCGACGTGGGCATTGATCTCGACGCCAGGGTCCCCCTCGGCGACGACGCGGTGGACACCGGGTCGCCCCTCGGGCGGATAGGGCCAGCCCGGAGCGGACGTCTCGGTGAGCCGGTTGACGTGCTCCATGGTGATCACGGCCTTGCCGTCGGCGATGCCCTCGACGGCGAATCGCACCGCGGCGACCCGGCCGGCGTCGACCTTCATCATCGCGCAGTCGATCGGTCGCGGGGTAACCCACTTCTCGTGGCGCTCCCGCACCTCGTCGAGTTCGACGCCGAGGTCGTCGGCAAGGGCGCGCACCTGTCCGCCCCACAGCGACGTCAACACGCCGGGCGCGAACATGATCGGCGTGTGCTCGGGCGGGGCCCCGAATCCGAAACTGACTCCGGTGAATTCGGCATCGTCGTAGCTGCCGTAGTCGAAGATCTCCTGCACGGTCACCGCCGTCGCCCGGGCGGACAGGCTCAGCGCCGCATGCGCCAGCGTGTCCCCCGAAAATCCCGGGTCGATGCCGTTGATGTAGAGCGTGGAGCCGCCGTCCGTGCAGGCTTGCTGCAGCGGATCCCGCAGCCACCTGTCAGCATGCCGCGGGGCGACCATCCAGACCAGTGACGTGCCAACCACATTGACGCCCGAGCGCAGGAATCGGGCGATCTCGTCAACCGCTTGCCTGGGACGGGTCTCCGCTTGTGACGTGTAGACCACGCAGTCGGCGTCCAGTGCCAGCAGGGCGTCGAGGTCGTCGGTGGCGACCACTCCGGTCGATTCGCTCAGTCCACAGAGTTCGCCGGCATCACGCCCGACCTTGTCGGCGCCATGGGCGTGCACCCCCACCAGTTCGAGGTCCGGCCGCCCGATCAGCGTGCGCAGCGCGTGCTCGCCGACGTTCCCGGTGGAGAACTGAATCACTCTGCGCCTCATAGCAAGTCCGTGATCGTCTGCAGGCCCGCCTCGTAGAGCACGCCGGGCATCATGCCGCCGTCGATCTCGATCGTGGTGCCGTTGATGAAGTCGGCTTCGCCGGCGGCGAGGAACACGCAGACCCGCCCGACCTCGTCCAGCCCACCTCCGCGCCGCAGGGGGATCTTCGCGAAATACTGCGCTCCGGTCGGGTCGTCCTTCGGCAGCACGAACGAGCGGAAGTTGTCGGTGACGTGGGGCCCCAGTGCCAGCGCGTTGACCCGCGCGTGCGGACCCCACTCCTCGGCCAGCGACCGGGTCATCTGGTTCAGCCCGGCACTTTGCCGCCCCGTAGGACACCAGAGTCGGCGAGCCCGCCGGATGCGATGCGCCGCTGGAGATGTTGATGATGCAGCCCGTCCCGTCCTGCGTCTTCATCTGCCGGTAGACGCGGATGGCGAACCACAGCGGGCTGATCAGGTTCATCTGGATCGCGAAGGCGTGGAACAGCGCGGTGCGTTCGTAGTCGTCGTCGCTGCGCGGCGCACCCTGGATTTTTTGCACCAATTCCGGCACGTCTTCGGCATGGGGTGTCGGTACGGTTCCGCCGGCGTTGTTGACCAGGATGTCGATGCGGCCATAGGTGTCGACCACCCGTTGCACCATCGCGTCGATCGCGCGGTAATCGCCTTGGTCGCAGACCAGTTGCGCCGACCGCTGCGCCCAGCCGGCGTGTGCCTCGACTCCGGGAAGGCCGTCGAGCGGCCTGCGGGAGCAGCCGATCACGGTGGCCCCCGCGCGCAGCAACTCGTGTGCGATACCCAGGCCGACGCCCCGGCTGGTGCCGGTCACGATCGCGATCTTGTCGTCCAGTGAACCCATCGGTATCTGTCCCCTCGTGGCTGTCAGAAGGCCTTGATGCCGTCGCGGCGCGGCCGCATTCCGCCCACCGCCGGCGTCAGCGGCAGGTGCAATGCGTCGACGATTCCGGGCTCGGCCTCGCACACCCACGGGATCGCGTTGAGCGCGCGCATCCCGGTGGCCAGCAGACCCTGGTCGCTCGTGTTCTCCTGCGGGCGGTACCCGACCTGAAATTCCGCGTCGAAGCTGGGTTCGCCGTCGATGATGACCCGCCAGATGCCGTCCGTCCCGCCGTCGCGGCCTTTGGGCCAGTCGGGCGCGAAGTCGTCGGCCATCCGGTCGACGTGCTCGATGGTGATCGCCTCCGTGCCGTCGACGACGCCGATGCAGCGCGTCCAGACGGCGCCGACGGTGCCCTCCTCGACGACCCCGGACGCGGCGTCGACGCGTCGCGTCGCGGGCGAAAACTCGCACGACTCGCGGATCTCGTCGAGCGTGACGCCCATCGCATCGGCGACCATGGTCACCGCCGCCCCCCAGCCGACCCGCAGCGCGCCCGGGGTGCGAAGTCCCCCTTGATAGTCCAGCGGCATGCCGAATCCGAACATGTCGCGCACGTCGAAGGCGACCGGATACTCCGAGTAGTTGGTGATCTCCAGGCCACGGATCGAGTACACGGTGTGCGACATCGACGTCAGCGCGATCGGCAGCAAGTCACAGCCGAAGCCCGGCTCGATGCCCGAGGAGAACAGCGAACTCTGCCCTGCCAGTGCGGCCTCGCGCAGCGGTCCGGTGTAGCGCGGCGACAACGAGCCGCGCTCGTAGACCAGTCCCGGAATCGATGTGGTGACAAGGTTTTTGCCCGCGTGCAGGATTCGGCAGAAGTCGTCGCGGGCTTCCTTCGGGCGGGACGTCCCGGGCCCGACGTACATCACGCAGTCGGCATCCGAGGCCAACAGCGCGTCGGCGTCGCGGGTGGCGGTGATGCCAACCGGGTCCAGTCCGGCCAACGTGCCCGCATCCTGCCCGTCCTTGCCTTCGGAGTGCACCCAGACGCCGGCGAGTTCCAGGTTCGGCCGGTCGAGGATGGTGCGGATGGCGAACCGCCCGATGGTTCCGGTCGCCCACAGGATCACCTTGTAGCGCTTGCCGTTTGTCAGTGGGTCGCCCATGGTGCGCTCCTTCGCAGCGAGGCGGGAGGCCGCGAACGCGGCGGCGCCCCGGGGCAAACCATAGAGTCCTTAATAATTTTGTGTCAATCCCTTCGCCCTCTTCGCCAGGGAGTTGCCGATGTGGTCCCCTTGATCGCATGGGTTCCCGCGTCGCTCCCCGCCGGCCCGCGCACGGCAACCAGCCGCGGGCCGAGCGCACCCGCGCCCTGGCGATCGAGGAGACGGTGCGCTGTGTGCTCGAAGAGGGGATCGCCGCGGCCAGCGCCAAACACATCGCCGAGCGGGCCGGGATGACCTGGGGGGTCATCCAATACCATTTCGGCGACCGCGACGGCCTGCTGATGGCGGTGGTCGACCTTGGCTTCGGTCAGTTGCTGGAGGCGCTGCACGCGCTCCCGCCGGCCACCGCGCCCATCGACGGCGGGCGGCGAGTGGAGCAGGTGGTGAGCGCGGCGTGGGAGGCGATGTCGAGTCCCACGTCGCGCGCCGCGATCGAGATTCTGATCGGAACGCGTGCGACCCGGGGCGCCGCCGCCGCGGGCCACCTCAAGCGACTCGCCAAGGCCTTCTCCGAGCTGGGCCGTGCGATCGACGCCGATCTGGACACCGCCGAGAGCGCCGCCCTCGGCGAGATGCTGCTGTCCACCCTGCGCGGCCTCGTCGTCACGCAGCTGATCATGGCGGCGCCCGTCGACACCGCGCGGGACCGCTCGATGCTGGTCGACGTCATCAGCACCTACATCGCCCGAAGACGCTAGGGGTTCGCCCGCCGCTTCTGCTTAGATTCTGCATGCGTGCCGGACCGGGCATCGCGTTCACTCAGTGCGGAAGGCGCGCGGATGTCCGACCCAGACCGCCACTGGGACGAGGAGACCGACGTGCTGGTGGTCGGATCGGGAGCGGGCGGCGCGACCGGTGCGTACACCGCGGCGCGAGAGGGCCTGAAAGTCGTCCTGGTGGAAGCGACCGAGAAGTTCGGGGGCACCACCGCATACTCCGGTGGTGGCGGAATGTGGTTCCCCTGCAACGCTGTTCTGCGGCGCGCCGGCGCCGACGACACCATCGAGGATGCGCTGGAGTACTACACGTCGGTGGTCGGCGACCGCACCCCGCGCGCGCTGCAGGAAACCTACGTGCGCAGTGGGGCGCCACTGGTCGACTACCTCGAGCAGGACGAGCTGTTGAAATTCTCGGTGCTGCCCTGGCCGGACTATTTCGGGAAGGCCCCCAATGCCCGCGGGGACGGCATGCGCCACATCGCGCCGAAGCCCCTCAAGGTCGCGGCGGCGCCCGACCTCCGCGATCTGGTCCGCGGGCCGCTCGATGTGGACCGGTTGGGCGCGGAGGTACCCGACGACTACTTCGTCGGCGGCCGCGCGTTGATCGCCCGGTTGCTGCTGGCGGCCAGGCAGTACCCGCGCAGCGAGGCTCGTCTGAACACCGCGCTCGTCGAACTGGTGGTTTCGGGTGGCTCGGAGCGAGCGGTGACCGGAGCCGTCGTCGGCACGTTCGGGGAACGTCGTTCCATCCGCGCACGGCGCGGCGTGCTGCTGGCCGCCGGCGGGTTCGAGCACAACGACGAGATGCGTGCCCACTACGGCGTTCCCGGTGATGCGCGAGACACCATGGGGCCGTGGGGAAATCGAGGGGTGGCGCACCTGGCCGGCATCGCCGCCGGCGCCGACGTCGACCTGATGGATCAGGCCTGGTGGTCGCCCGGCCTGACGCATCCGGATGGACGCTCGGCCTTCGCGCTGTGGTTCACGGGCGGGATCTTCATCAACGATGCCGGCCGGCGGTTCACCAACGAATCGCAGGCCTACGACCGGTTGGGGCGCGATGTGCTGGCCGCGATGCGCGACGGTTCGGTGACGCTGCCCTACTGGATGATCTACGACGACGGGGGCGGCCCGGTTCCCCCGGTCAAGGCCACGAACGTGTCGATGGTCGAACCGGAGCGGTACGTGGCGGCAGGACTGTGGCGCAGCGCCGCCACGCTGGCCGAACTGGCCGCGGAGATCGGCGTGCCCGCCGAAACATTGGAGGCGACCGTCACAAGGTTCAACGACTTCGCGGCGCGCGGCGTCGACGAGGACTTCGGTCGTGGCGACGAACCGTACGACCGGGCGTTCTCCGGCGGCGCCTCGCCCCTGTGCCCGATCGATCGGCCGCCCTTCCATGCTGCCGCCTTCGGTGTGTCGGACCTGGGCACCAAGGGCGGACTGCGAACCGATGCCGCGGCTCGGGTCCTGGACACGTCCGGACGGCCCATTGCCGGGCTGTACGCGGCGGGCAACACGATGGCCGCGCCGAGCGGCACGGTGTATCCGGGCGGCGGGAACCCGATCGGCACCAGCATGGTCTTCAGCCATTTGGCGGTGCGCGACATGCTGAGTCGCTGACGCTGAGCGGCCGCGTGCGACGCGTGCCGCCAACCCCATACCTCTGGGCTTCCCCAGCCGGCGGTAAAGTCAGCCGACCCGATGGCGGGGGCACAGCGCTATTAGGAGACCACCAGCATGACCTTGACCACCAGATTCACCGAGGTTTTCGGCGTCGAGCACCCGATCGCCCAGGGCGGCATGCAATGGGTCGGGCGCGCGGAACTCGTCGCGGCCGTCGCCAACGCCGGGGCGTTGGGGTTCATCACCGCGTTGACCCAACCCACGCCGGCCGACTTGGCCAACGAGATCGCCAAGACGCGCGATCTGACCGACAAGCCGTTCGGCGTGAACCTGACGATCCTGCCGACGATCAACCCGCCACCGTATGACGAATACCGCCAGGTGATCGTCGACGCCGGGATCAAGATCGTGGAGACGGCGGGCTCGAACCCGGCGCCGCACCTGCCGATGTTCCACGGCAACGGCATCAAAGTGCTGCACAAGTGCACGTCGGTGCGGCACGCGGTCAAGGCGCAGAGTCTCGGCGTCGACGGCATCAGCATCGACGGCTTCGAATGCGCGGGCCATCCGGGTGAGGATGACATCCCGGGTTTGGTCCTGATTCCCGCCGCCGCCAAGCAGATCGAGATACCGATGATCGCGTCCGGCGGTTTTGCCGACGGCCGCGGGTTGGTCGCGGCGCTGGCGCTGGGCGCCGACGGCATCAACATGGGGACTCGGTTCATGTGCACCGTCGAGTCCTGCATTCACCAGAACGTCAAGCAGGCCATCGTGGCCGGCGATGAGCGCGGCACCGAGCTGATCTTCCGAACGCTGCGCAACACCGCCCGCGTCGCCAGCAACGCGGTGTCCCGCGAGGTGGTCGAAATACTCGATCGCGGCGGTCAGTTCGACGACATCAAGGATCTGGTGGCCGGCGTTCGCGGCCGCCGGGTCTTCGACGAGGGCGATGTGGACGCGGGGATCTGGACGGTCGGCACGGCGATGGGCCTGATTGACGACATCCCGACGTGCGGAGAGTTGGTCGCGCGGATCGTCGGCGAGGCCGTGGAGATCATCTCCGGACGGCTGGCCGGCATGCTCGCCGCCCAGCCGGTGACAGCATGACGCCGCCGGTCATCGAAAGGTGGCTGCGCTTCGCCACCAGCGGCGACGCCGCCGAACTCGACGCGCTGCTCGACGATGACGTCGTCTTCTACTCGCCCGTCGTCTTCACTCCGCAGCAAGGCCGCACGAAGGCGTCGGCGTACTTGCTCGCCGCCGAAAACATGTTTTCCAGCGCCGACTTTCGCTACGTCAACCAGTGGTACGCCGACCGGTCGGCGGTACTGGAATTCCGCGCCGAAATTGACGGCATCACGGTCGAAGGCGTCGACATGATCTTCTGGAACGCCGCGGACCAGATAGAGTCGTTCAAAGTGATGCTGAGACCGCTCAAGGCCCTGCAGACGATCATGCCCAAGATGGCCGAGCTGCTTGGCTTTTGAGTTGGAGGCCGATGAACGCGGCCACCCGGTGGCAGATGGGTGAAGGCCGCCTTCCTCGAATACGTCGGGGCGGACGACGAATCGGGTGATCGACACCGCGCCGCAGGATCTTCCCGCGGGATGGTCCGACCGCACCAACTAGCGCCGTGAGTCGTTGACTCTGCGGCTCACGCCGTCGCCGCGTCGGACATGGCCGCCGCGCGTGATGCGGTGCTGAACTGCAGTGCGGAGTCCTCCACCTGGCCCTCGTGCAATCGCTTGTAGTCGGCCTTGTAGTTCATCTCCACCGTCCACGGCCCGCTGGTGCCCTGCTGCGGGAACTTGTCGATCGACCGCAGTACGTATCCCGCCGAGAAATCCAGCAGTGGGCGCTTGGGCATGTTCGGATCGTTCACGACCGGCACGACCGTCGTGTACCCGCGCTGGTCCATGAAGCTCAACAGCCGGCACAGATGCTCACAGACCAGGTCGACCTTCAGCGTCCACGACGAGTTGGTGTAGCCGAACAGGTAGGCGAAATTCGGCACGTCGGAAACCATGAAGCTCTTGTAGGCCAACTTCTCGTGCAGGTCGGGCTGTTGCCCGTCGACGGTGAGTTGCATGCCGCCGAAGGCCAGCAGTTGCAGGCCGGTGGCGGTGACGATGATGTCCGCCTCGAGTTCCTGGCCCGATTCCAGCAGAATGCCATTCCGGGTGAATCGCACGATCTTGTCGGTGACCACCGACGCTTTCCCCTTGGAGATGGCCTTGAACAGGTCCCTGTCCGGGACCGCGCACAACCGCTGGTCCCACGGCTTGTACGTCGGGTTGAAGTGGGTGTCGAGGTCGTATCCCTTCGGCAGGGCACGGGCGTTGAGGGCCCGGATGATGCGGCGCGACAGTTTCGGATGCTGTTGGCCCAGTGCGTAGATGGCTCTCTGGCGGCCCATGTTGAACCTGCGGGTGAGCCGGTAGGCCAGCATCGGCGGCAGCACCTTGCGCAAGCCGTTGGCAATGGGGTCCTTGCGGGGTAGGGAGAGCATGTACGTCGGCGAGCGCTGCAGCATGGTGATGTGCGCGGTGGCGTCGGCCATCGCGGGGATCAACGTCACCGCGGTGGCACCGCTGCCGATCACGACCACCTTCTTGCCGGCGTAGTCAAGGCCCTCCGGCCAGAACTGCGGGTGGACGATGGCGCCGTCGAAGTCCTCCTCGCCCTCGAAATGCGGCCGGTGTCCCGCCGAGTAGTCGTAGTACCCGGCCGCGGCGAACAGGAAGTCGCAGGTGACGTCCCACCGCTGCCCGTTCTGCTCCAACGTGACGCTCCACTGGGCGGTCCCGGAGTCGAAGTTTGCCCGCAGCACCTTGTGCCGCAGGTAGATTCGCCGGGCTAGGTCGTCCTCGTCGATGACCTCGTGCAGGTAGTCGAGAATCTCGTGCGCGTCGGCGATGGCGTTGTCGCTCGTCCACGGCTTGAAGGCGTAGGCGAACGTGTGCAGGTCGGAGTCCGACCGGATACCGGGGTAGCGGAACAGGTCCCAGGTGCCGCCGATGGCGTCGCGGCCGTCGACGATCGCGATGGTCCGACCGGGCTGGCCGGCGACCAAGTAGTGCCCGAGGCCGATCCCGGAGATGCCGGCGCCGACGATGAGGACGTCGACGTGCCCGGTCAGCGGGTGAGTGGGGTAAGCCTGGGTGAGCGAGGTGACGGACATTGGCACTCCCGAGTCGCGACTAGAAAATATAACGTGACTAGTGTTATATTTTTGCATGCCGGTGTCAAGCGCTTCCGGCGATTCGCCGAAGTGGGAGGATTCGATGACCGTCGCACCTGTTCAGCGGCGCGAGCCCGTGCAGGCCCGCAGCCGGCAGACGGTGAACCGCATCCTCGATGCAGCCACCGCGATCGCCGACGAGGAAGGCGTCGACGCGGCGACCACCCGGGCCATCGCCGACCGGGCCGGGGTCTCCTACCCGTCCCTGTACCGATTCTTTCCGGATCGCGACGCCATCCTGGGCGCGCTGCTCGAACGCCACGTCGCCGAACTCGACGCGCGGTGCGTCGACGCCGAACGGACCTGGACCATCCGGTCGTTTGCCGAGCTGCTGAACAACGAGCTGGAATTGCACGTCGCCTTCTACCGTGAACACCCCAGCACCGCGCGGCTGTGGATGGGAGGCCGCACGTCTCCGACCGTCACCGCCCATGTTCGGGCGCGCATGCAGACCCTCGCGGGGCGCATGTACAAGATCCTGGTGGACGCCGGGCTGATTCCCACCGACACCGACCCCCGAGCGCTGTTGGTCAGCGTCGAGATGGCCGACCGTGTGCTGGAGTTGTCCTACCGGGACAACAGCGACTTCGACGAGGACATCCTGGCCCTCGGGCGCCGGGCGCTGATCGCTTTCGGCGATGACCTTTCCGGCGACTCCGCCGTTTAATCGAATTCCTCAACGCAGCACCGCGACGACGCTCGTGCAGACGTTTCCTCGTCAGACCAGCCACTGCAGCACCGTCTGCGGATGGCCACCGGATTCCGGAATGCGATAGCGCGGGCGATACCGCTTTGCAGCATCACCCGTCGTCCGATTCATGGTTCTGCCGTTGGTGACTGCGCGCGGCCGCCGCGGTCGACGCTCGAGGCTATTGGCGGCCCGCGTTGCGCGCCAGATCGATGGCGTACTGATTCACGAAGGTGCCCGCCGGCGGATCACCTTTGTCGCATGTTCCGTCCGATTCGCCCGGACGTTTGATCCACAGGTAGGCGTCGGCGTGCGCGCCCCCGGTCGCCGCGGTAGGCGGAGCGCCTAGTGCTCGGCCGCCGGGGTTGCACCAGTTGAGCCCGGAGTCGGGCGCCGGGCCGGCGCCGTTGCGCGACGTGTCGATCACGTAGTGCGAACCATTGGTCAGCCCTGAAATCGCTTCGCCATAACCGATTTCGTCCCCGGTGGTGTAGAAGTTCGCGGTGTTGAGGCTGAAACCCCGCGCATGGCTCACACCGGCCTTGTTGAGCCTGTCGGCCATGTCCTCGGCGCTGTGCCAACGGTAGTGACCGCCGTCGACGTAGACGGCCGTGGCAGGGTTGCGGGTCAGCGCGTCGACGGCGTAGCGAATCAAGTCGTAGCGTTCTTGGCGCTGGTCGGCCGACAGGCAGTCGGCCATCGCGAGAGCATCGGGTTCGAGGATGACCGCGGTCCGGGTACCGCCCACGTCAGATGCGATGCCGTCAATCCAACTGCGGTAGGCGTCGGCCGACCCCATGCCGCCCGCTGCGAAGCTGCCACAGTCGCGGTGGGGGATCCCATAGATCGCCAGAACCGGGATGGCGCCGGCAGCCGCCGCGTCGCCCGTGTACTTCGCGACCGTAGCCGCCGACGAGCCCGGGACGATCCAGTACGCCTGCGGCGTGTTGGCGATGGCAGTCAACTCTGGGCTCGGCGGATCGGCCTTCTGCGCGGCGTGCATCGCTGCCGACGACGGGTTGACGTAGAAGGGCATCCCGGCCAGCGGGTTCGCCCCGTCGAGCAGGCGCACCGCCGGGGCGAAGCCAAGCGGGCTGCCAACAACCGAGCCGACAACCGTCGCACCGGCCAGGACGGGGGCGATCCACCGGGCGACCGCACTCGCAACTGAGGTCATCACCCCCGGAAAACTAGTGCCAGGGGTCGATAACTGCCAAACCGCAACCGGCGAACTGTGTCGGCACGTAGGGCCGCGGGGGCGGCGGGTTAGTGTTCATCGGTCGGCTCCACGGACCAGCCGGTAGATAAATGGAGCGCATTGATGACAGCAGCACCACCGTCTGAGATCGAATCCCGGGTCGGCCACTACTACCAGATGCCGGGGACCTACCTGGTGGGCCGCGAAAAGCTGCGCGAGTACGCCCGCGCGGTGCAGGACTATCACCCCGCACACTGGGACGTCGACGCCGCCAAGGACCTGGGCTATTCGGGTCTGGTGGCACCAATGACATTCACTTCGGTGCCGGGCATGACCTGCAATCGCCGCATGTTCGAATCGGTCGTCGTCGGTTACGACACGTATGTGCAGACCGAAGAGGTCTTCGAGCAGCACCGCCCGATCGTGGAGGGCGACGAACTGCACATTGACGTCGAACTGTCGTCGGTTCGCAGGTTCGCAGGCAGAGACATGATCACCGTGACCAATACGTTCACCGACGCTGCAGGAGAGCGGGTGCACACCCTCCACACCACGGTCGTCGGCGTCACCGGCGAGGATATGGATCCGGCGATCAAGACAGCCGCGGCAAAAAAGATGATGCACGACGTGGACATTCTCGGGGTCGCCGGCTCCGACGTCGTCTACGAGAAAGAGCTGCGCCCCGCAGACGACGTTCGTATCGCCGGCGGAGGCATCAGCCGCACGCCGGGTACGCCGTCGTTCGATGAGGTGGCGGTCGGCGACGAGCTACCGGTGCACCACACCCGGCTGTCGCGCGGCGATCTGGTGAACTACGCCGGCGTGGCCGGCGACGCCAACCCGATTCACTGGGACGAGGAGATTGCCAAGCAGGCCGGGCTATCCGATGTGATCGCCCACGGGATGCTCACAATGGGTTTGGGTGCCGGGTACGTCTCCGCATGGTCGGGCGACCCCGGTGCGGTCACGCGCTACGCCGTGCGGTTGTCGCAGCCCGTGATCGTGTCGGCCGCCACGGGCGCAGACATCGAATTCGGCGGCCGAATAAAGGCACTCGACCCGGAGACCCGCTCCGGCGTGGTGCTTGTCGCCGCCAAGTCTGACGGCCGGAAGATCTTCGGCCTGGCGACGGCGAATGTCCGCTTTCGCTGACCTGACACCCTTCTGGTTCGGCGGCATGGCGTTCAACGAGCGGCGACCAACCAGCCGACCAGCGGCTGGGTGCCGATGACCGCCAGCAGGGCCAGCCGTTCGGCGTCCTCGTACCCGGGCTCGGCGGTGTAGACCCGTCAGCTGCGTCAGCCGTGACGGCGCCGTGGCATGGTGCCGGACGGTCAGACAGGCTGGCCAATCATCGCTCAGCAGGGTTCTGGCCGGCGCGCGAACTGTGGAGCGCGCTCGGGACGTAAACCGACGCCGACGAGGTAGGCAGGGATGACCGCCAGCGACGGTATCCGGCTGAACAGCCCTGCCACAACGTGTGTCACTGCCGGCGGCGGCGGCTTGATGTCTCCGCGCAGAATGACGGGCATGAGGACTCGGTGCATGACCTGTTGCACGGTCTGGGTGACGGCAGCGGGAAGATTTCGGCGTCGCCGGACCGCGGCCAGGTCGTGCTCAGTCACGCGGTGGGTGAGCAGGGGTTCGGCGAGGATGCGGGCGGTGGCCACGGCGTCGGCGATCGCGAGGTTGATCCCCACCCCGCCGGCCGGGGACATGGCATGGGCGGCATCCCCGATGCATAGGAGCCCGGTCTTGTGCCAGCGACGCAGCCGGTTCAGCCGAACGTCGAGGACCTTCACGTCATCCCATGATCTCAAGTTCTCGACGGAGGCCTCGGGGACCAGGTGCGCCACCTGCGAACGGAAGGTGTCCAGTCCGCGGGCGTGCAATTGCTGTTCGCCGCCTTTGGGCAGGAAGCAACCGGCCTGGAAGTAGCCTTCGCGCGGGATCAGTATCAGCGTGAGGTCGGGCGACATACGCGGTGTCAGTTGATATTTGACTTCGGCTTTGCGGTCGAGGCGAAACCATCCGACGTCGAACGGCACCGGGTACTCGCGGGGGATCAGTCCCGCCGCGCGGCGCACGGTGGAGGTGCGCCCGTCGCACGCCACGGTGAGGTCGGCTCGCAGCTCTCCGGGGCCGTCGAGACCCTGGTAGCGCACGCCGGTAATCGTGTCGCCGTCGCGCAGCAGCGCGGTGATCTCGGTTTGCATCCGCAAGGTGAATGTGGGTTCGTCCTTGCCGGCGTCGGCGAGCAGGTCGAGCAGATCCCATTGGGGCACCAACGCGATATAGGGGTGCGGTTGGCGCAGGCGGCGGAAATCGACGAGGGTGACCTGCCGTCCGTCGATGTCGAACTCGGCCTTTTCGAACTTGCTGTGCGGCAGCGCGTCGAAGCGGGGGAACAAACCCAGGTCGTCCAGAAGCCGCAGGGTGACCGGGTGCACGGTGTCGCCGCGAAAGTCGCGCAGGAAGTCGGCGTGCTTCTCGAACACGGTGACCTCGACGCCGGCGCGGGCCAGCAGCAGTCCGAGGACCATTCCGGCGGGGCCACCCCCGGCTATCGCGCAGGTGGTGGACTGGTTAGTCATAGCTACTCGCCTTCCTTGAGAAGTGGTCACGGCTCACGACTTGTCTCACGAACGGTGTCTCTTCCTCGATCCCGACGACCACGACTCGCCTCTGGCTGTTGGTATCGCCAATTCGCCCCCAGCGCATGTAATTTCGATCCGGCGAGGGGTGGCTGCGGTACGGTTCACCTCTGCATTCACGTCTTACGATGCATCGATTAGTCGAGGTGCTGGTCAACATCCATACGCTTGTGAAGTATGCGCACCATATCAATGCGCTCGGGTCTCGCAATCCGGTAATACGGCGTGTGCGATCCGACCGCATGCCGTCGATACCCCTCGCGCACCTTGTTGCACGACCGCCGATCAGCGGATTCTTCCCGACGCGCTCGATCACTCGCTGGATATCGCGCGCGCTATTCTCTGCCTGACTGTCGCCCCACTGTTCGCAGCTGTAGTCACAGATGTCCCCCCGGTCCGCCTGCGCGGCAGGTGCCAGCACATACTGGCTCACCGCTCACGCAGTTCCGCTGCCCGCTTTCGCGATACGACTTTATCGACGGCGAGGGGGGGCGACTCGCAGCTAAGTTCACCAGCGACCAAACACTGGCGAAGAACGCGCAAGCGTGTCTCACGATCCTCGAGCAGTCGCAGCGCAGTTCGCACGACATCGCTGGCCGAGCGGTAACGGCCTGATGCGACCTCCTCCCCGATGAACGCGTTGTAATGCTCGTCCAGACTGAACGAAGTGTCCTTAACCGCGCCCCAGATGATATCAACTATTGGTAAGGGTGCACGCGTTTGCTCGGCTGTATCTGCTGGTGACAGCCACCATTGTGAGGTGAGCCCGTCGTAGTGGTCCAGTTGCTGTGCGACTCTGTTGCCCGGGTATTCGGGCAGGAAGAATCAGCACCGACATGGCATCGAATAAGCGCCGGCGGCACACGCCGGATCAGATCATCCGCAAACTCGCCGAGGGCAACAAACTGCTTGGGTCTGGCCAGGAGCTCAACGAGGTGTGCCGGCACCTGGAGATCGCTGAGTCGACGTGGCATCGCTGGCTTGCTCAGTACGGCGGCATGAAAGCCAATGACGCGAAACGGCTCAAAGAACTTGAGGCCGAGAACGCCCGGCTCAAGAAGCTGGTCGCCAACCAGGCTCTCGACATCGACATGCTCAAGGACATCTCGGCGGGAAACTTCTGACCCCGAATCGTAAGCGCCGCGCCGTCATGGTGCTGCGCGAGCGGTTCGGGGTATCGGAACGCCGAGCCTGTACGGTGGTGGGCATTCACCGTTCCACGATGCGTCTCAATCCGCCACCGGTCAGTGCTGAGGAAACTGAGTTACGTGCCTGGCTGCGCCGGTTTGCCACCGATCGGCCTCGGTGGGGATGGCGACGGGCAGCCAAGATGGCCCGCCGAGCCGGCTGGACGGTCAATAACAAGCGTGTCCGCCGCCTGTGGCGTGAGGAGGGCCTGCGGGTCCCGCAGCGCCGCAAGAAGAAACGTCTGACCGGCATCGGTGTCGCCGTTGGGGCGATGTCACCGATCTGTCCCAACGCGATCTGGGCGATGGACTTCCAATTCGACACCACCGCCGACGGCCGCACCCTGAAGATGTTGAACGTGATCGACGAGTTCACCCGCGAAGCGCTCGCCATCGACGTCGATCGTTGCATCGACGCCGACGGCGTCGTCGACGTCCTCGACCGACTGGCTCTGCAGCGAGGAGCACCAGCCTACGTGCGCTTCGACAACGGCCCGGAGTTCATCGCGCACGCCGTCAACGATTGGTGCCGGTTCAACGGCACCGGTTCGCTGTTCATCGATCCCGGCTCGCCCTGGCAGAACGCCTGGATCGAGTCGTTCAACGGCCGGCTACGCGACGAACTGCTCAACTCGTGGCGCTTTGACTCGCTGCTCGAAGCCCGCGTGATCATCAACGACTGGCGCTGCGACTACAACGCCAACCGACCCCACTCCGCCCACGGCGAACTCACCCCAACCGAGTTCGCCCTACAGTGGACCACGACCCACCAACCCCAAGCCGCATAGCGACTGGACCACCAAACGGGTCCCCCTCAATTGGTGTCGAGACGAATGACAAGGTGCAGAGGGCAGGAAGAGGACTTGCTGCCGGCGCCGCATCGGCCCCATTCATGGCGGCGACCCACGTGCACATGTGAATGGGCCAAGCCCCTCATACCGTTTAGGCGGCCGATCCTGGGCAGTCTGCGCGGACGCCCAGCACCGGTTGCCGACGACGGCCATGGCCCCACCCCGCATCCCAAGGCCAACGGCCCTTGTGGTCAGCCCACACCAATTGCAGGGCACGAACCCGTGGGCCTAAGAGTGCGACCGCGAACTTCAAGTGGACATCGGGATGCTCCACCTCGACCACCTCGATGAGAAACCTGTCTTCGTAGTCGATATGCATCGCCGGTGTCAGCAATGTACCGTCGTCGACGATCATGTGAGCAATGGAATTCAGCACGCGACAAGCCGTGTCGGCGGGCAGACCTGTCATCAACAATTCGGGTAACCCTCGACCGTGTAACCCGACCGTGTATGCGAACGGCCTGTTCTCGCTCTCGACGTACTGAACCGCCCAACCGTGATCGCGGATGGTTGTACGCAGTACGTCAAGGTAATCCTCGGTTGTGCCGTCTGGATTGTCGCATTGCCAGCACATCGCATCTCCCTTTCGTAGTGGTGCGTACCAGCATGCACGCACCCTCCGACAAGGTCCCGGACGCGGCACCGCCGAGACCACGGCATGGGCTTAGGGTGAGTTCAAAAGTGAGCATTGCACGGGCCGAACGAGATTTCCTGTCGCGCAGTCGTTTCGACGATATCTGCTACGCCCCCGTCGGCGAGGCGCTACACCGATCCGACCTCAACGGCCCAGACAACGGGTCCCCGCGTACTGGCCACGCTCGTCGTGACCACCTTCCTGCACGACGGTCACCGCACTTAGGTGCCTTTGCCTGTCAATAGTCAGCGGATCAACGCCATTGGCACACACTCAATGCACTATTATGATCTTCGCCGCATCTCGACAAACGCGCTGTAAGTATCACCGCGCCATGTTCGCGAAGCGCGACAAGTGCAGCTGGTGCGCGACCGTCACCGTCTTGGTCGGACCGTTACGGTGTTTGGCGAGAATAAAGTCCGCCTCTCCCCCACGGGGATCGTCACGTTCGAACGCGTCCGGCCGATTTAAGAGAATGACCATATCGGCATCTTGTTCTAACGAATTGTGTGCTGCAATGCCATTCGCGATGAAATTATGTGTGCCGCTAACGGTTCCGTCGTAAACGTCCTGGTCGCCCAGGCTTGTGACCTCCACGACCGTGTCCCAGAAAACCCCGCTGGTGGCCAGCGCATGGATAACTGGGTCGTCGAGCGCGACCGCCGCACGGTGCAGTCGCGACCGGCTTGGTGAATGCTTCCACATTGTCGATCCGCAGAATTGAGTGGTCATCGCCGCAGCGAACTGCCGGTGTGTAATTCGCTTCGCGGACAGGGCCTCCCGAACTCGCGACCACACCTCTTTGGGTATCGTGTCCAGGTTCGTATTTCGCACCACGCCTTCGAGGCGAGAAAGCACCTCTTGTGCCGCTATCGCTTTCGCGCCGTGCACACCGACATGACTCAGGAACCTGAGCTGGTTCTCCGCGCCGTAGATGTACAGGTGCCAGCAGTCACGGTAGCCAAACTTTTTCGCGCGTTTGATCCTTGGGAATACGCCCACTCGCAGCAGCAGTTGAGCGACATCATCGATCAACCGCCGACTGGTGGACGCGTAGTAAATCCGTCCCTGCCCCACCTTTTCGTCCCACCGCACCGACCCATCCGTCGCCCACAGGTGCCGCAGGAACAATGCCACCTGGTCGTTCGGCGCGCGGAATACCTTTTCCGGCACGAACTTCTCGTAGCTGCGCTTGCCGAAGAGTCCTAGGCCGTCTAACCAGGCAGCGATCGGGTTGCGCTTGCCATGGGTCAACCGCTCGGGCGCCGGCAACCGCAGCGTTGTCACGCGCGCCGCAGGGTACTCGTCGCGAACCGCGGTCACGCCGAAATACGCGGCGGACAAGGTCACCGCGACGAGGTTCGCCTCGTCGATCGACGCATACCGAATCGGTTGCCTCTTCACACACGATCCGTCGCCGATCATGTGAGCAAGCAGGATGAGCTCGGACTCGTCCATCCGCTCGGTTTGGATGGGCTCCGGCACCCGCCGCGGTGTCGCGATGCGATCTCCGATGTTCAACTGTTCCAACGATGTCCAGCCCTCAAGCCTCATGAACGGGTGGTTTGCAGTGGCCTCCACCTCGCGTCCCGACGCCAGCCTAAGCCGGAACACTTCCTTGTGGCCGCTCGGGAAGACATTCGTCATGGGTCGGGCGACCATGCGCAGCCGCTCGTCCAGTGACCACACCAGGGGTCGTTCGCCGGTCCGCATCAGCTCGCCGAAGGTCACTTCGGCGCCAGTGTCGGCGCGCAAGATTCGGGTGGCCGCCGTGAGGCAACCCGACTCGCGAAGGTCCGACAGCATCGGCTTCTTGTCGGTGCGCTGCTCCGGCCCGCGGTTGAGCTGGCTGATCGCGACCACCGGGACTTCGAGTTCCTTGGCCAAAAGCTTGAGATGCCTGGAGAATTCGGACACCTCCACCTGGCGCGACTCGTGCTTCTTGCCCGACGTCATCAGCTGCAGGTAGTCGACCACGACCAACTTGAGGTTGGCCTTCTGCCGCAGGCGCCGCGCTTTGGCCCGGATCTCCATCATCGTCAGGTTGGGCGAGTCGTCGATGTACAGGGGCGCTTCACTGATCTCGCTCATCCGCCGCGCCAGCCGCGTCCAGTCGTCGTCGCTCATCCGGCCCGAACGCATATCGGCGAGTTTGATTTTCGCCTCCGCCGAGAGCAGCCGCATGACGATCTCGGACTTGCTCATCTCCAAGGAGAAGATGACGCTGGCCATGCGGTGCCGGATCGAACACGACCGTAAGAAGTCGAGCCCCAGCGTCGAGTTGTGGGTGGGTACCATCCCTGGGCCGGCCAGGTACAGATGCGGCGCTGTTGCGACTTGGACGCAGCGCACTGGGACACTGTCGACCCGGCGTACCGAGTTGATCTGCAGCACCGGAGCCATCAGGGCCGTGACTCCGCGCTGTCCGGTGCGGTGGGTAGCCGAGCCGGCCGCGGCGATGAAGTCCCAGCCGGGCCGCAGCTGCCTGGACGTCCGGATGCCGCGGGTCGTCGGCCACTGGTGTGCGGCGTCGGCGACGATGACCGTACCGTCGGAGAATTCGATCTCGTAACACGGGCGGCCCAACAGGATGTCCGTCGCGGCTACCACCCGCGTCGGGGCCCCATCGGCATCAAGCAATTCGTCGCCGACCGCGACGTCGCCCATGGTCGTCCAGCCGTTAGGCGTCGGCAACGGGGTGTCCAGAGCGAGTGCCTTC
>CAWGPS010000022.1:0-31880 GCA_963824505.1 uncultured Actinomycetota bacterium | reverse complement strand
AATCTGGATACCCGAGACCGCCTCCTCATCGAGGCCGTCGTGCTGACCTACATTGTGGCGGCAGCCGAATGCAACGGGTCGCATTACCTGTTATTCCCCGGCCTGGCGGCGCTCTCGCACGACGTGCTGACCCGGCCGTGGGGGAAATGGGCGACCCAGCCCGGCCGGCTCATCGCAACGCCCGTCCTCGCGGCCGGCGTCGGCACGCTGATCACCCGGTCGCTACCCTTCAGCGTCCCGGCCATCCTGGTCGTGGTGTGCCTTTGCGTGCTGCTGCTGGCTGTCCTCAAGTCAAACGTCGCCCCGGCGATCGCGGCCGGAGCGCTGCCCCTGTTCTTGGGCATCAAGAGCTGGCTCTATCCCGCCTCCATCGCGCTGAGCCTGATCGTGCTGGTGCTGATCCTGGTGCCGTGGCAACGGCACTGCCGGCGGAAGTACAACGATACGACGCCGGGCACGAACATCGATGACATTCTCGAGACCGCCCCGACCGGAATCTCATGGACCCTGCCGTACTTCGCCTTCCTGACCGTAATGGCGTTGTGCGCCAACGTTTCTGGACTGCGGCTGATGCTCTTCCCGCCGCTGATAGTCATCGCCTACGAAATGTTCGCCCATCCGACGACGTGCCCCTGGGCGGGCAAGGCGCTGGCCTTTCCGGTCGCGTGCGTCCTGACCGCGACCGCGGGGTGGGCCGCCGTCCGCATCTTCGGCAGCGGCGGCGCCGCCGCCGCGTGCGCAATGGTATGCGGCGTTATCGTGCTGCGCCTCTTGAGACTTCACCTTCCGCCGGCGCTGGCCGTCGGCCTGCTTCCGCTCGTCATCACGTCGCCCGACATCCGCTACCCCGTCTCCGTGGCCATCGGGGCAGCAGCACTGACGCTCGCGTTTCAGATACAGCGCCGGGTCGTTGGCCACGGCGGCGCCGTTCAGAGCTTTCCTGAAAAGCACGACGTCCCTGAAAAGCACGACGTCCCTGAAAAGCACGACGTCCCTAAAAAGCACAACGTCCCTAAAAAGCTGAGGAGTGTCTAGTGTCGAATGCTCAACTGACCGCGGTGATCGTCGTGCTTTTCGCGCTTATCGGCCTGGCCCAGTTGCTGGGCTATGTGTTCGTGAAACTCGGCCAGCCGAAGGTGGTGGGCGAGATCCTGGCCGGCATTGTGCTCGGCCCGGCGCTGCTCGGCAGGCTGCCATTCGTGGAGCACCTGATGGGCACAGCCAAGCACAACAACCACATCCTCGGGTTCGTGTATTGGCTGGGGCTCCTGCTACTGATGTTCGTCTCGGGTGCCGAGATGCAGCAGTTGTTCGGCAAGGGTGAACGGCGGACCGTGAGTTGGCTCGTCATCGTCGGAACCGGCATACCGTTCCTGCTCGGGCTGGTCTTCGGGCCGCATCTGATTCGTCCGAGCCTGGCCGGCCCCCATGGGAACCGCCTGTCGCTGATCATCATCCTGGCGGTCGGGGTGGCCGTCACGTCCGTGCCGGTGGTGTCGAAGATCTTCGCCGACCTCAACATCCTCGACACTCGGTTCGCCCGGCTCATCCTCGGCGTCGCCGTGCTCGAGGACATCGTGCTGTGGCTGGCGCTGGCGATTGCGACCTCGATCGCGGCCAAGTCCCACCTGCATCCGTCACAGATGGCTCTGCACCTGTTGATCACGGTCGCGTACTTCGCCCTCGGCCTGACGCTGGTGCCGCGCGCCATCAGGCGCTTCAACAAGTCGCGGTGGAACGTCCTCGCCCAGCACTCGCCGACCGGCTACGCCATCGCGGTGCTCCTGGCCTACTGCGCGGTCGCGGGGGCGCTCGACGTCAACCTCGTTTTCGCCGCTTTCCTCTCGGGCTTCGCCCTCGTCGAGAACGAACACAAACGGTTCGAGGAATCCATCGACGCGATCAGCAAAGTTTCCTTCGCCTTTTTCATCCCGGTCTACTTCGCGATCGTCGGCCTGAAACTGGACCTCATCCGCGGCGTCTCCCTGTCCATGATGATCATCTTCATCGTCGGCACGTGCGTGGTGAAGATGCTGTCGGTGGGGCTGGCCGGGCGGTTGGCCGGGTTCCGCGGCCTCGACATAGTCAACCTCGGGATCACTACGAACGCCCGCGGCGGTCCGGGCATCGTGCTGGCCAGCGTCGCCTTCGACGCCGGCATCATCAGTTCGAAGTTCTACACCACCCTCGTGGTCGCCGCCGTGCTCACCTCGCAACTCGCCGGCGCCTGGCTCGACTACGTGTTGCGTAAAGGCTGGCCTCTGCTCAAATCCGACCTCGAATCCGACCTTAAATCCGGCGTTGCCCCGAAGACCGCCGAGGTCTCCGGCGACAACCTTCCTGCCGCGGATGCCCCGCGTCCCGACGGTGAGCCGCAACTCCGGGAAGCTGTCAGCGCGGGACCCGAGGAGCGCACCAATCATTCACCGTGAGCGTCATTCACCGTGAGCGGTTACCGCGGCAGCACGGTGGCCGCGGCTCGTTCTCGGCGATGCAAAGGTCCGGGGCAATCATCCGAGGCGATCATCGAGGCAATCGTCCGGGCGGGCGCCGCTCACCGACCCGCCAGGCCGGCCGTCAGCAGCGCGGCGCCCACCAGGACCAGCAGGGCCGCCACCTCGAGGCGTCGGCGTGCCCGGATCCATTCGTAGAGCCTGGTCATCGCCGAGCGCGTCGTATCGGGTGCCAGCGCGAAGGCCAGCAGGGGGACCTCCACCAGTGAGAAGGCCACCACGTTGAACGTCAGTAGCACCCCCACCTGCGTCGCGGCCCCCTTGCCCGAAGACAGGATGAGCGCCAGTGCGGCAAGGTAATCCATGGACGGCAGGGCGATCCCGAGCCCGGCCACCCCGGCGACCCACAGCGAACGGCCGGTCAAAAGCCGCCTGGTCCACGTCGAGAGCCGTTCCTGTCCGGCCTGCCTGCGGGCAGACGGTAACACCGCCACGCCCGCCGCGGCCACGAGCGCCATGACACCGATCAGGATCTGCATTCGCGGCAAGGTGAAGTACCCCGAGCCGGTCAGCGCGCGTCGCAGAACGAAGAGCACCACCAGGCCCACGCTCATCCCCATGGCGAATCCGCCACAAAGGAAAGCGGTCAGCTGCAACAGCGGCCGGGGGCGGTTCAGCAGCAGCACCGTCATTCCGATCCGGAAAGGTTCGAAGCTCACGGCGACGGCCATCACCAAGACGGTGATCAACATGATATTCGTTGCCGCGCCAGGCCTTAGCCGTCCAACCGGGTGAAAGCGCGACGACGGTACTGCTCCACGCACGCGGCGCGCCGGATCTTGCCGCTCGTGGTCGTGGGAATCGACCCCGGCGGAACGAGGACGACGTCGGCGATCTGGAGTCCGTGCGACTTCGACACCGCCGACGTCACGTCGTGCTTGACGGCGTTGAGCTTGTGCAACGCGTCCTCCTGGGATTCGCCGCAGTTCTTGAGTTCGATGATGGTGACGAGCTTCTCCGTCTCCTCCACCGGCACCGAGATCGCCGCGACCCGGCCGCCGGTGATGCCCTGGACGGTGGACTCGATGTCTTCCGGATAGTGGTTGCGCCCGTAGACGATCAGCAGGTCCTTCATGCGTCCCACGATGAAAATCTCGCCCTCACAGAGGAACCCCAGGTCCCCGGTTCGCAGCCACGGCCCTTCGGGCGTGCCGGGCGACGGGTCCGCCAGCACGTTCCCGAACGTGCGGCGGCTCTCTTCGGGGTTGCGCCAATAGCCTTCGGCGACGTTCTCACCGTGCACCCAGATCTCACCGACGGTGCCGGAGGGGCATTCCACGCAGGTGTCGGGGTCTACCACTCGCACCGTCGGCGATTGCGGCATGCCGTAGCTCAGCAGCGGTGCGCCGCCCTCCGCCGACTGAGGTCTGGCGTGGCCCTCTGCCAGCCGCCCGGGCTCGAAATGCACGACTTTAGGCGCGCCGCGGGCGGCACGGCTGGCGACGTAGACAGTCGCCTCCGCCAGTCCGTAGGAGGGCCGCATCATGTCGTCGCGAAAGTTGTACGGGGCGAATCGCTTGCAGAACCGGTCCAGCGTGGCGGGATGAATCCGCTCGGCGCCGCTGATGATGCCCAGCACGTTCCCGAGGTCGACCCCCTCGAGGTCGGCATCCGACGTCTTTCGTGCGGCCAGTTCGAGGGCGAAGTTCGGCCCGGCAGAGAACACGGGGACCGGTTTGGCCATCGACTGGATCCACCGCGCCGGGCGCTGCAGAAAGCCGTTGGGGCTCGTCAGGTCGCCGAGGTAGCCGCCCAGTATGGGCGCGATGACGCCGTGCACCAGACCCATGTCGTGGTAGAGCGGCAGCCACGACACGATCGCGATGTTCGGCGGGGCCACGCCGTTGAGCTCCGGGAAGTAGTCGGCCATCAGTTGCCGGAAGTTCACCGAGATGTTCCGGTGAGAGATCATCACGCCGGCCGGCAGCCGCGTCGAGCCGGAGGTGTATTGCAGATAGGCGATGTCCGGTGCATCGCGGATGCGAATACTCGGCGCGCCGGGGTCGTCCAGGTCCAGCAAATCGACTTCGATGATGGAGCCGACGCCGGCGGGCTCGTGCAGGAACTCGCCCAGGGCCGGGGCGGCCGCGGATGTCGTGAGGACGACGCTGGGCTGCGTGTCCGCGAGCACGGCGGTGACCCGTTCGTCGTGGGAGCCGGTCGCCGGCGCGGGCAGCGGAACCGCGATCCGGCCCGCCTGCATCGCGCCCAGGAAGGCGACGACGTAGGCGAGGCCTTGCGGGGCGAGGATCACCGCGCGGTCCCCGACCGAGCCGTGCCGCTTCACCTCGTGTGCAACGTTCAGGGTGCGCCGGTACAGCTGGGCCCAGGTGAGGGACTCGGTGACGCCCGCCCAGTCCTGCTCGTAATCTGTGTAGCAGATCGCCGGATCGTCGGGCTGCAGGCCGGCGCGTTCCTGTAGCAGGGAGACAACGGACGACGTCTGCATGCGCGCAAGGTTACCGTCAGGGCGCCGGTGGGCAGGGGGTTCGCCTGCGGTGTGGGCCCACGTGCGGCTCCGCCTCGAGCCGCCGCCGTGACGGTCAGGTCGGCAGGCCCTCCCGCTCGGCGTCCGTGCGGTAGCGGTCGACCCACTCGTCGGAGCGGTGGTCGGCCTGGCGTTCCAATACCGGTTCGGGCGCCAGCCGCGGGTCGAGCCCCAAGGCGTCGAGGATGCCGGCGACCACCTGAGTCAGATTGCGCCAGAGCACCGGGTAGGAGATCTCCATGGGTTGGATGCCTTCGTCGGCGAACCACTTCAGCCAGCCCTCCTCCTGCGCGCGCAGCATGGTGATGACGTGGGCGATCGCTCCGGCGTGGTAGGTGGCGCGGGCGTCGCGCACGGGATCGGGCCTGCCGCGCCACATCCGCGTCTGCACCGCCCGCCAGAACGAGACCGCCTGTGACACGACGTCGGGGCGGCGCACGTGGATGAAGAGCGGATCCTCGCCAATGACGTCCCGAATGGCGGCGAGCAGGCCGTCGCCGGATCGATCCGGGAGTTCATCGGCGCGGCGCAACAGCAGGGGCGTCTGGTTCCACATCAGCTTGCCGCCCCAGACGCCGTTCGGCGTCCGGCCGGCGGTGCGGATGTAATCGCGCCAGATCTCTGCGGGCGCAAGGTCCGGCTTGCCCGGGTCGATGGGATCGAGCAGGCGCACGATCGACTCGTCTTCGACGTCGGCGAACCACTCCCGTGGCTGCGGGGCCTGGCTCGTGTCCGGTAAATACTGGAAAAACTCCTGGGGCTCGCCGGCCACGCCGGTCGCGCGCAGCGATTCCACGAGCAGCGTGCTGCCGCTCCGCTGGGAAGCCAGCACCAAATACGACGACGGGCTTTCGGTCACCATGGAAGCCTAGCCGGATGGAAGTGCCCCGCAAGAGATTCAATTGGCTTCAGGCTGAACATAACTTTTGCTGCGCCGTGGCCGGCGCAAGATGCGATGATGACCGTCGTGCAGAACACCGCCAGGGAGTGGGCCCGCCGGGCCATCTGGCGTGCCGATCGGCGCACTTCCGCCGATCTGCGTCGTCGGTTCGTGGCGCTGGATCCGGTGAGCGTGGACGGGTTTCGTCAGCACCTGCTCGAAAACTGGTCGACAAGGGACTACTGGGATTCCGAAGTCGGGCGCCACGACATCGATGAGCACACCGTCGGGCGTCTGATCTACGACCGGCACGAGTACGTGCCGTGGCTTAACGATCTGCGGCACCTGGACGGGGCGCGGGTGTTCGAGATCGGCTGCGGGACTGGGTCATCCATCATGGCCCTAGTCGAACAGGGCAGCGAGGTCACCGGAATCGACGTGGTCCCGGAATCCATAGCGGTGTCGCGGGCGAGGTTGCGCTTCTTCGGGCTCGGCGAACCGTCCCTGCATCACATGAACGCAACCGAGATAGCCGCGCATTTCAGGCACGACAGCTTCGATTTCGTCATCTTCTTCGCGTCACTGGAGCACATGACGTATCGCGAACGTTTGACCAGTTTGCAAGCCGCCTGGCAGCTGTTGGCCGACGACGGAATCCTCTGCATCATCGAAGCGCCCAATCGGCTGTGGCTTTTCGACGACCACACCGCGGACCTGCCGTTCTTTCACTGGCTGCCGGACGAGATAGCGCTGGAGTACCTGAAGCGGACGCCGAGGTATCAAGCGTCGGCGTTCGACACCACGTCGCACGACGCCGGGAGTGGAGCTCGCGCGCCGCGGTCGGGGCGTGAGCTATCACGACATCGAGCTGGCACTGGGGCCAATTTCCTATCTGGATTTCATGATCGACCGGCAGACGTTCCAGATGAAGCAGAATCCGTTGCGCTGGCTTTACTATCGCCAATCCAGCAATCGTCGCTACGCCAATCTGTTACGTCGGCAATGCCCGGACTTGCCTTTCGGCCTGTTCATGCCGTATCTCAACATCGCGATTCGCAAGAAGGCGGGATAACCGGCTGCGTTCGGCGCCCAGCGGGTGCAGTAACAGTCGAGTAGTGGTCGAGTAGTGAACTGCTCGTGTCCGCGCACGGCTCGCTGAGACGATGGTTATCAGCCCGGTATGGCGCGGGATCAACAGTCGAGGTGGCATCATGAACAATCGCACCATTCGGCGCTTTCGCCCAATGCTGCGACGTGTGCCCTACGGCAGGCTAAGGGGTGGTCAACGCGTTCTGCCCTACGATCTCCCGGCTGGTCGAATCACGCTCGATCGCGGTTCCATAGTCCCTCTCTGCGCGGTGTGCATTGAGCCCGGCCGGGTGACGGAGGCTACCTACCAAACGAGAGATCACCTGTGCGGCTGCGATCGACATATTCAGGAGCTTGAACAATATGGCCGGGCCGCGATACGCCGAGAGCGCAAGCGCATGGCGGTACGAAAGGTCGAGGCGGCCGACGCGCTACGAGCGCCGGACACTCTAAAGCAACGTGACGCGGTGAGCGCCACGGGAGCGCGCCGTAGCGCCGACCGGTAACCAGCGAGGTAGTGCAAGCAGTGCCGGCCGCTCCGTTAGTTTTCGTGCCGAGCGAGACGTACCAATTGGCTGAGCTGCTCGCGGTCGTCGATGCCGAGCTTGGCGAAGATGCGATAAACGTGTCCCTCCACCGTCCGTATCGAGACAACGAGCCGATCTGCGATCTGACGGTTGGACAAACCAGCCGTGACGAAGTTCGCAATCTCGCGTTCGCGGGCCGTGAGGGGTAACGCCGGGGCCGCCGCATCGACCGCCGGTGTTCGTACGTCGCCCTGCCCGGCCAGCCGGAGTGCGCGGGTCGCAGACTGGATTTCCTTGTGACGCTGGCGGTTCCGGCCGTGTTCGCGCGCCGCGTGGGCTGCCGCGTCGGCGGCCAGCGCCACCGCGCCGATGTCCGCGAACCGGTCGGCCGCGGCGTCAAGCAAATCGCCGTCATGGTCGGCCAGGCCACGAGCGTGTTGGGCCATCGCCTCCGCGAGCGGGGTGTCGAGTGTCTTGGCCAGCTCGGCCAGCCTCTTGGTTTGCGAATGGTCGTCGAACCGGACGGCGGTGTGCAGCGCGCGCATCTCGACGGCATAGATCCCGGATTGTCGCGCGATTTGCGCGGCGTGTATCGCGTGTATTTGGGCGGCCGCCGTCTGGCCGAGGCTGGCCCGCTCCCAGGCCCGGGCCAGTGCCAGCTCCGGCAAGAACACCGCGACCTGCGGTCCGTAGGCGTTTTCCGACGTGCGCAGCGCGGCGGCGGCAGCCGCACTGTCCCCTCGGGCGCCTTCGGCTTGCGCGGACCAGGCCGACACCAGCATCAGCCAGCCCGACGGGAAACCTCGCGACATCGCGGCCATCGAATCCCGGAAGGCAGAACAGGCGGATCCCAGCGCACCCCCGGCAAGCTGCACCAATCCGAACATGGCGTGGGGGAAGGCGTCTGCAGCAGGCCAGACCCGGGTCGCCGAAGCATAGCGTTCCCAAACTCGTTCGGCCGCCGGATTATCAGCGGCTTCCGTCAATGCCACGACCTCGGCCAAACCCACGGCAAACCGGCACGGTCCCGATTGATCGAAAAAAACCGCGGGCCCCGCGTGTGCTACGCGCTGGACTTCGCCGAACCGCCCACTGAGTGCCAATGCCCAGCACGTCCACGTAGCGGCCCACGTCCGCACTACCGGTGCAGCGTCGGATGTGCACACGACCAACCCGAGGTCGAGTGCCGTCCGGATGTCGCCGGAGAAGTACGCGAATCCCGCTTCCATGGCCGTGACGAACGGGAGCAGCGCCTCAGAATCAACACGCACCCGCACGTCGAAGAGTGCCTGCCGCGCCTGTTCAACCTGTCCGCAGCTGAAGAACAGATTCGCGGCACGCAGACAGCCCCACCGTACGGTCGTTTGCTCGTCGGCGCCCTCGGGGTCGACGTCGTCGAGCACCGCCGCGACCTCGTCGCCTCGCCCCTGCCAGCCGATCGCCTCGGCGAGCACGAGCGCGGCCGGCAGGCCGGCGCCGCGCTCGAACGCGAATCGCGCCAGGTCTTCGCCGCAAGCGATGTCCGACATGGTCACCGCGCTCGCCGCCGCATCGACGATGAGGTCGAGGTCCGGCGTCATGTCGCTTCGCGTCATGAACTGTGCCAGCCGTATCCGGCTGCGCACGTCGGGCAATGCCGACCGTTCCTTGTTCCTGAGCATCTGCTTCTGAAGTTGTTGCGCCAGAAGGTAAGTGAGCTGCCGCGTGCGCACCGTACCGGCTCGTTGCATCGCCACCTCGCCGAAGATGGGGTGGCCCAACCGCGCCACCGTATTCGACCCGTCGGCAACCACCTGGATCACGCCACGGCGCTCGAGACGTCCCACCACCTCGGCCTCGCAAAGCTCACGCAGAATCTCCCAGTCCAGCACCTCCGCAGCGGCCACAATCTCCACCGCCTCCAATTCCTCCGGCGCGAAGGATTGGAGTCGAAACTCGAGCAGATCGTAGAGTTGCCGGTCGGCGCGAAGCACACCGTGAAGTTGCCAGCCCGCATCCGTGCCCACCAGCACGCCGCTTTCGCGGCCCGCGACCAGCAGGCTGCGCAGCAGCAGCGGGTTGCCCGCGGTCCGGCCATGCAACTCGTTGACGAGTTTGGTGTCGACGACGCCGCCGAGTACGGCGCGGGCGAGTGCCCCGGTCTCCTCCGCCGTGAATGCCTCGATATGCAGACTGAGCAACAACCGGTCCTTCAGAAGTGCTGTTATCGCGTCGGGCGCCGGGTCGCCGGAGCGGATCGTCACGATCAGTCGTGCGCTGCCGCTGGCGCCGAGTTGGTGCACCAGCGTCGACGACAACGGGTCGAGCAACTGTGCGTCGTCGACCACGACGACCAGGTTGTCCTCCCGCTCCAGCGCCTTGTGCGCGGCCGCGAGCATGGCGGCCGGCTCCTGCGGTGCCTCCACCGTCACGGACCGATAGAACGCGCCCAACGGCACCGCGGAGCCGGTTTGGGTGCCCAGGGCATATCGCACGGTTGCCCCTTGCGACTGGAGTGTTTCGGCGAGCAAGCGTGCGAGGGTTGATTTGCCCACCCCGCTATCGCCGACCAACGCCACGCCGCGGGACTTCGCGTCGTGCTCGAGTGCTGCCGAGGCTCGGCGCAGCTCGTCATCGCGGGCCACGATCGGCCACTTCGACTCGCTCTCCGCTCGCACGACGTCAAACCTCCCGCTGGTGTATTCGCAGAGGCTACTGAGTCCGCCGACGGTGTGCGTTAGATTTGATTTTCCAGGCGATGCCGGCTAACGGCGTCATGGGCCGCAATTTGGCCAAGATAATTCCTGTTGCAGGGTTTTCCGGTCTGCGTCATACTCCCAGGCCACGACTCGTGCGCAAAACATCCTGTGAGCTTGCGCGCGCAACTCGTGTCTCCGCGAATGGATTATCCGCCGTGTGCCGCCGGCCAGCATGCCAATGTTGTCGAGCAGGGCGGTGACACGAGATTTGGCAAGCGCGGTCATCTGCCCTAACGGTTGTCGCTTGATACCTTCGAGCACGTGGTACGCCCCACGACATCGATGAGTGCCGTCGGGCGCCTGACCTACGGTAGGCACGAATACGTTTCCCGGCCAGACGAACTCGGCGCATTGTGGTTCGCAGCCGGCCATCTGTTGCTTAAGGAGACGGGCTAAACGGCGGCCTGCTGTCGCGGGGCAAGCTGCTCTAGCGGTTGGCCGCGTTGGCGACCCGGTCGCCGTCGATGGCGGCCGAGGGGTGGTAGCCCGGCTCGGGTGGTGCAGCGGCGGCTGGGCGCAGGGGGCGAACCGCGGCGCCGCCTGCGATCAGCTCGCTGTGGATGAACCTCTGACGGTGGATAGAGGCGCAAAGGTGAATATCATCCCGACCGCTCGCTGGCCCGCAATCCCAGCGAAAACAGCAGCCGCACATCGGGATCGGCGAGCGAGGCCGACGTCAGCTGCTCGATCCGCCGCACCCGGTACCGAACGGTGTTGGGATGCACCCGCAGCGCCCGCGCCGCGGCGGCAACGTCGCCGAAACTGTCCAGGTACGCCCGGAGTGTCTCGGCCAGCACGGGGTCCCGGGCGCGCAGATCACGGATCCGTGGATCGACCAGCCTCTCGTCGCCGCCGACCAGGGTGACGATCTCGTCGAGCAGCACGGTGGTGCGCGCCTCGGCCAGCGAGGTCACCTGGCCGATCGACACCGGATGTCGCTCGGCGCTGTCCAGCACGCGGTCCACCTCGGCGCGGGCCGCGGCGACGGCCGCCAGACCCGCGACGGGCGCGGCCACGACGGCCCGCAGCTGCACGCCGAGCTCGCTGCGCAGCGCGCCGACGGTGCCGCGGACCCACGAGGTGACCGCCCGGGGGGTCGCGGCAGTCGGGAGCACGACGTAGACCCGCGACCCGTGGGAGGCCACCTGCGCGTCGGAGCGAAAAGCGCTGGCGCTCAGAGCCAGAACGTCGGCCAGGCGCGCGGGGCGCGGCTCGGTGCCGATGGCGTTCAGGGTGTCCCAGCCGATCAACGCGGCGGCCCTCTCGGCGGCGAGATTGAGTTCGCGCGCGACGGCGGGCACGTCCGGTTCCCCGTCGGCGAGTCCGAGGAGTTGCTGGACGCGACGCGCATGAGTGGACGGCCGCGCCGCCAGCCGGGACATGATGCGGGCGGCCAGCACCGCAGCGCCCCGCAGGATCTCGTCGGCGTCGTCGGCCAGTGGTTGTGAACCCTGCTGCACCCAAATGGTTCCGGCGAACACCGGCGGTCGCCGGGGACCGGTAGGCGGCTGGTACACGCCGACCGCCAACCGCGGGCGCAAACCCAACTCGGGGCGCTCGGCCACGCGCACCACGTCGCCGCCGGCACGCAGGGCGTCGAAGATGCCCCACTGGCCGATCCACTCGAGGTGCTCCGGTGGGCCGGCCCTGCCCAGGATGGACAGGCGGCGCAGCTCGTCGGCCTCGTCGTTGGACGCAGAGTAGGCGAGCACCTGTGATCGGGCGTTCTCGATGCTGACCATGCCATGGATGCGCTCGGCCAGCGATTGGGCCAAGCCGAAAAGGTCGGTGGCGGAATCGCCCGCGGGGTCGGCGGGGTCGCCGTGGTGCTCCAGCATGTGATTGACCAACTGGTACAACCGCTCCCACCTGGCCCTCGGCTCGACGGCGACCACCGCCGACCCGGCGGCAACCGCCGCGGTGACCAGTGCGTCGGACGGCTCCTTGACGAAGATGGCCACCGGCACCCGCTGGCGCGCCTGGTCGTCGATCCAGCGCAGCGCCTCGCCGTCGGCGACCCCCAGGAGGAAGAAGACGTCGGCCGCACCCGCCGACGCCGCGAGCCCCAGCCGCACATCGTCGGAATCGATCAGGGCCGCCGACCGCACCGGCAGGTCCAGCCCCCGCGGGGTGTCGACCAGGCTGACCAGCGTCGCGTCCAACGCGAGCAACAGCCGGCCCAGCCCCACGCCGACCGCTTGCATGTTGTCCAATCTTACTAGGTCGGGCGTACCGTATTGTCTGATCGGCTAAACCAATCGGCCGTCCTGCCGGGAATCCTGGGCAACATGGACGCGATCACCCAGGTGCCGATGCCGGCCAACGAGCCGGTCCACGACTACGCCCCGCACTCCCCGGAACGCACCCGGCTGCTGGCCGAACTGGCCGACCTGGCCGACCACCCGATCGAACTGCCCCACGTCATCGGCGGCCGGCACGGCATGGGCGACGGGGAACGCATCGACGTCGTCCAGCCGCACCGGCACGCCGCGGCGCTGGGCACGCTCACCAACGCCCTGCACGCCGATGCGACCGCCGCGATCGAGGCCGCTACGTCCGCCAAAACTTCGTGGGCCGCCCTGCCGTTCGACGAACGCGCCGCGGTGTTCCTGCGGGCCGCCGACCTGTTGGCCGGCCCGTGGCGGGAGAAGATTGCCGCGGCGACGATGCTCGGCCAATCCAAGACCGCCTACCAGGCCGAGATCGACTCGCCCTGCGAACAGGTCGACTTCTGGCGGTTCAACGTCGCGTTCGCCCGCAACATCCTTGCGCAGCAGCCGATCAGCGGTCCCGGCGAGTGGAACCGCAGCGACTACCGCCCCCTGGACGGCTTCGTCTACGCGATCACGCCGTTCAACTTCACCTCCATCGCCGGCAATCTCCCGACCGCGCCCGCGCTGATGGGCAACACCGTGGTGTGGAAGCCGTCGATCACGCAGACCCTGTCGGCCTACCTGACCATGCAGCTGCTCGAGGCCGCGGGGCTGCCGCCCGGCGTGATCAACCTCGTCACCGGCGACGGGTTCGCGGTTTCCGATGTGGCGCTGGCCGATCCGCGGCTGGCGGGCATCCACTTCACCGGGTCGACGGTCACCTTCCAAAGTCTGTGGCAGCGGGTAGGGGCCAACATTGGCGGCTACCGAAGTTATCCGCGGCTGGTCGGGGAGACCGGCGGCAAGGACTTCGTTGTGGCGCACGCCTCGGCCCGGCCGGACGTGTTGTGCACCGCCCTGATTCGGGGCGCGTTCGACTACCAGGGCCAGAAGTGCTCGGCGGCGTCCCGGGCCTTCGTCCCGCGTTCGGTCTGGCGGCACATGGGCGACGATTTCCTGGGCACCGCGACCGCGCTGCGCTATGGCGACGTCAGCGATCTGGCCAACTTCGGCGGCGCCCTGATCGATCGGCGGGCGTTCGCCAAGAACGTCGCCGCCATCGAGCGGGCGAAAGGCGCAGCCGGTGTCACCATCGCGGCCGGGGGCGAATACGACGACACCGTAGGCTATTTCGTGCGGCCGACCGTGTTGCTGTCCGACGATCCCACCGATGAGTCCTTCGCCACCGAGTACTTCGGCCCGATCCTTTCCGTGCACGTCTACCCCGACGACGACTACGAACGCATTTTGGACGTCATCGACACGGGCACGCGCTACGCCCTGACCGGCGCGGTCATCGCCGACGACCGCGACGCCGTGCTGACGGCGCAGCGGCGATTGCGGTTCGCCGCCGGAAACTTCTACGTCAACGACAAGCCCACCGGGGCGGTGGTGGGGCGCCAACCGTTCGGGGGCTCGCGTGGATCGGGCACCAACGACAAGGCCGGTTCGGTGCTGAACCTGTTGCGCTGGACGTCGGCCCGCACCATCAAGGAGACGTTCGTACCCGCGACCCGGCACACGTATCCGCATATGGCGGCGGACTGATGTCCGGGCTGTTCGCCAACACCGTGCGTCCGATGATTCTGGCCGCCGGGCGGGGCGAGCGGCTGCGCCACGCCGTCCAGCGGATGCCGGTCACCCGCACGGTGGTGCGGCGCTTCGTCGCGGGGGAGACGATTGACAGCGCGCTGGACAGCGTTGCTCTGCTGCGTGATTCGGGTCGCTACGTCAGCGTCGACCACCTCGGCGAGGACGTCAGCGATGCCGACGACGCGGACCGGGCGACATGGGTCTACCTGGACCTGATCGACCAGCTGAGCCGGCTCGGTGGCGGCGCCGGTGTGCGGCCGCTCGAGGTGTCACTGAAGCTGTCCGCCCTGGGGCGGTCACTGGATCGCGACGGCGCGAAGATTGCCCGCGATAACACCGTTGCGATTTGCCAAGCGGCGCAACGAGCGCGGGTATGGGTCACGGTGGACGCCGAGGGCCACACCACCACCGACTCGACCCTGTCGATCGTGCGAGACCTGCGGCGCGACTTTCCCTGGCTCGGCGTGGTCTTGCAGGCCTATCTGCGACGCACGCCCGGCGACTGCGAGGAATTCGCCGCGACGGGCGCGCGCGTCCGGTTGTGCAAGGGCGCCTACGACGAACCGGCGTCGGTCGCCCACCGGGAACCGGCCGCCGTCACCGACGCGTACCTGAGCTGCCTGCAGACGCTCATGAGTGGCTCGGGCTATCCCATGGTGGCCTCTCATGACCCGGCCGTACTCGATGCGGTGCCGGCGCTGGCGCGCGAATCGGGGCGTGGTCCCGGAGATTTCGAATATCAGATGCTGTACGGCATCCGTGACGACGAGCAGCGACGGCTGGCCGATGGCGGCAACCAGGTGCGGGTGTACGTGCCGTTCGGAGACCAGTGGTACGGCTACTTCATGCGGCGCCTCGCCGAGCGCCCGGCCAACCTGACGTTCTTCCTGCGGGCGCTGTCCGAACGAGTCGGCAACTAGGACCGTCCCGACATCCGCAGCTACGGGTCCTCGTCGTCGGGTGCCAGGAGTCTCTCCGGGTGATGGAAGGTGTTGATTCTCGGTTGCCCGTAATCCAGGTGCGGCGGCGGAATCCATTCGGTCTCGCCTTTGGCATTGGTGCGGGTGGTCCAGCCCTTTTCGGCGAGTCTGTTATCGGGGCCGCACGCCAGCGTCAGGTCATCGATATCGGTGCGGCGGGTGGTGGTCCACCCTTTCACGTGGTGCACTTGGCTGTGATACGCGGGCGCGTCGCAGCCCGGCTTCGTGCACCCGCGATCCTTGCCGTACAACATGATCCGCTGGGCCGGGGAAGCCAGCCGCTTGGCGTGATACAGCGCCAGCGACCTGCCTCCGTCAAAAATGGCCAGGTAATGGTGAGCGTGGCCGGCCCAGCGGATCACGTCGGACATGGGCACCAGGGTGCCGCCGGCGGTCAGGCACTTGCCGGCGGCGGCCTCCAGATCCCTCAGGGTGGTGGTCACGACGATCGACACGGGCAGGCCATTGTGTTGGCCCAAGTCGCCGGAGGCGAGCAGGCCGCGCAGCCCGGCGAGGAACCCGTCGTGGTTGCGTTGGACTTGCGATCGGCTGTCGCGGCGCACCGCGCCCTCGTCAGGTGTCGCGTCGACCACCGGGGTCTCATCTTCGGGGTTGCACGCTCCGGGCGCGGCCAGCTTGGCCAGTACGGCCTCGATGGCGGCCCGCAGCTCCGGGGTCACCAGCCCGCTGATGCGTGACATGCCGTCGAAGTCCCGCCTGCCCAAGGTGATACCGCGCTTGCGGGCCCGCTCTGCATCGCTGAACTCGCCGTCGGGGTGGAGCCAGTCCATGATCCGCTGGGCGTATCTGGCCAACTCGTCGGGGCGATAGCCGCGGGCCTTTTCGGCCAGGTCGGCTTCGGCGGCTTCGCGCGTCGCAAAGTCCACCTCGGCGGGCAGGTGGGCGAAGAAGCTGCGGATCACCTTCACGTGCCCGTCCCCGATCAGCCCCTCGCGTTGGCCGACCGCCGTCTGCCTCAATTGCGGGGTCACCGGCTCGCCGGTCAGCGCCCGACGTTCGCCCAAATCCCCGGCCTCGTCGATGCGCCGGCCGGCCTCGGGCTTGGTGATCCGCAGCCGGTCGGCCAGCGCCGAGCGCAGTGTGCCACCCAGTTCTTCCTCGCTGGCGTGCGCGCTCACCTGGTTGATCAACGTGTGCTGCGGTGAGCGCAGCCGACGCGCTGTCCGCTCCAAGCGTTCCAATGCGCGCATCCGCTCGGGGGTTGTCAACACGTCAAAGGACGACGCGCAGAGGCGGTCCAGGACGTTGTCGAGTGCGTCGAAGGCCTCGACGATCTCCTCACGGCTGTCCGAACCCATGCCCGAAACGTTATGGTGACCCACTGACAAAAATCCCCGCGCTGTGACGATTGTGTGACGATTGAAGCGCAAGTGACACAAGGGATTAACGTCGGCGCCGACGCAGTCGGCTAATCGTGGTAGCGCCACCCGTTCGAGACAGCGGGTCGACGTCACTGGGCTATGTCGGGCAGTCCTGACGGTTGGTGCCCTGCAGCGCCTTCGGCGCGTCGTCGATGGCTGACCGCACGGCGTCGAGGGCCTGCGGGTCCCAGGTGAGCGCCGTCTTCCAGTCCAACCCAGCCTCGTTGGAGACGTAGATGCTGTGGGTGTCGTCGAAGGTGTAGCAGCGCCGGTGCGGCAGCACCGAGTCGGCGACGTTCAGCGCCAACGCGCTGTGCAGTGCGACGATGCCGTCGTTGGGCCACACCATGGGATTCACTTGTCCCGGCTTGGTGAACCTCTTGCCGCCGATCAGCACCACCGGGATCTTGTCCAGCACACCGGCCTGGGACTGGTTCCAGCCGTCCCTCCCCATCAGGCCCATCAGGTATCCCTGGTTGACCTCGCGACCCGAGCCCGACATCAGCCGCAGCACCTCGGCCTTGAAGTTCTTCATCGCGTTCTCGCAGAACTGGTCACCGGCACAGTCGGTCAGCGGAATCAGGTCATTGGCGTAGTCGGACAGATACGAACCCTCCCACGGCGTGCCGATGGTGGTGAGGGAGGTGACGTGTACCGGGGAATTCGTGGTGGTCAGCACGCGGATCGCCGCGCGCGAGTACAGCCCGCCCATCGAGTGGCCGACCAGGTCGACGTCGTCGATGCCCTTGTCGGTGTGCAGGTAGGTCAGGAAACGCGCCAAGTGCTCGCCGGCGGTGTCGATGCTGCCAGTGGAATTGACGGTCATGTTGTCCGGCAGCGTATTTGGGCAGACGCCGAACGGGCCGAAGCCGGTCTGGTCCACCACCTGCCCGCGGCCGGCCATCGCCGGCGAGGTGAACACCTTGTAGCCCTGTTTGAGTAAGTACCCGCGGAGCGCGGTGTCGGTGTTGCCCGCGGCCAGCCCGGTGGCGCACGCCTGGTCCGGGGTGGTGAAGGGACTCGTCGCGTCGCCGCCGGAGACGATCACCACCGCATGCGACGCCGCGCGCTTCTGGCTGGAACCGCCGCAGCCCGCCAGCATTGCCGCCGTCGCTATCGCCGCCGCCGTCGCCATCACCGCCGCGGCGAGCGTCAGCGTCCGTCGCACGAAGCCGCCTGTCATCGCACCGCCAGCTGTAGCCGTGTGCGCCGCCGGACCAGGATGCTGGGCAACCATTCGCCGACGTCGGTCGCCTCGAACCAGGTGGTGCGGTTCAGCAGCTTGCCCAACACGACTCGGGCCTCCAGGCGTGCCAGCGCGGCTCCCACGCAGAAGTGCACGCCGCGGCCGAACGTCACGTGGCTCTTGGCGCCGGTCCGGTCGAGGCGGAATTCGTTCGGCGCCTCGAAGTGCGCCGGATCGCGATTCGCCGCTCCCCACATGAGCAGCAGATGGGAATCCGCGGGCAGCCGGTATCCGGCCAGGGTGGTATCGCGCATGACGTGCCGGTAGTGGCCGCGAAACGGCGGCTCGAAGCGCAGTGTCTCTTCGATGAAATTGCCCAGCAGCTCTGGATTCTCGCGCACCTGCCGCTGAACCTCGGGACGGTCGGCGAGGATCCATGCCGCGCTGCCCAGAAGTGACGCCGTCGATTCCCCTGCGGCGCTGAAGAGCGTGATCATCATCCCCAGCGCCGGCAGTTGCTCGAGCTCGCCCGAGCGGCAACGCCCGGCCAGATCGGCGATCAAGCCGTCTTCGGCACCGGCGCTTGCCCTTTCGAAGTGCTCCAAGACATAGCCGGACAGCTCCAACGCCGCCGCGAACGCCTCCTCGAGCTGGGCGGGTGTCACGACCCCGTCGAGCAGCGTGGTGGTGGCGTAGCCGAGCCGGATCAATTTGTCGACGTCGCCGTCGGGCAGGCCCAACAACCTGGCGACCACCATCATGGGCAGCCGGTTGGCGACAGCGCCCATCCACTCGATGCGGCCGTCATGCAGGTTCTGCTCCCACAGCCGGTCGGCGGTCTGGACGGCGAACTCCTCGATGATCCGTACGCGCTTGGCCGACAGGTGCGGCAGCAGGATTTTGCGGTGCAGCGCATGTGCCGGGTCGTCCGCGGTGGCCAGCGCGTGCGCGGCACCTCCCGCCGGCCCCATGTCGAACGGGGTGACGGTGCCGTCGTCGTGGAAGACCATGGTCGCGGTGAGGTTCGAGGAGAAGTCCTCGACCCGGTCGACGGCCTCTTGCACCGCGTCCCAGCCGCAGACGGCGTAGAACACCGAATCGCCGATCCGCCGGACCGGCGCCCCGGCGCGCATGCGGTCATACAACGGATACGGGTCTTGGAGCGCCTCGTTGCCGAAGAGCTGAATCGGATCATCGACGACCGTCATGAGTTCAGGCTGAACGCACCCGTCCGCGGCGTCAACGGGGTGCGGCAAAGTTGAGGCACCGCTCGACCAGGGGCCGAGGCTGGTCCAGATCGCCCACGTGGCACCATCAGCGCAGAGGTCTGATAAAAAGTGTTAAAGAATTCTCAAGCTAAGAAAAGTATGTCACTGGCCGGCTGTCCGAAGGAGCACAGTCTTATGCCGCGCGACGATTGGCTGCTGGGACGGGATCGCCGCAGCGAAGCCGCGGACCGGATCTACGCCGCGGCGGCTGAGCTCATTTCCCGGAAAGGATACGAGGCCTTCACCATCGAGGCTTTGGCAACCAGTGTGCACTGCTCGCCGGCGACGATTTATCGGCATGCCGGCGGTAAGGCTGCCATCCGCGACGCCGTCGTGGCGATCCAGTCGGCGCGCATCGTCGACACGGCGCGCGAAGCCATCAAAGGCCTCAGCGGCCCGGACCGGGTGGTGACGGCCACCATCGTGGCTTTGCAACGCCTGCAATCAGATCCGCTGGCCCAGCTCATGCGGTCGCTCCACACGACTGCGGTCAACGAGTGGATCACCAACTCGCCCACCGTTATCGATCTCGCGGCAGAAATGCTCGGACCGGACAACCCGGACCCGCTCGCCGCGCAATGGCTCATCCGCGTCTTCCTGGCGCTGTGGTGCTGGCCTCTGAACGACCCCGTCGCCGAACGCGCCATGGTGCAGCGTTTCCTCGGCCCCCTCTACCGGCGCGACGACTGAAGATCCCGGGGGGATCTGCTGCCTGCGGTCACTGCAGTCGCCTTGGCCGTGGCCGGTCCCCGGCGAATCCCCGCACCGCGTGGGCGCGCACGAACTCGGCGACCACGTCGGGATCCTCCATGTTCAAAGTGGACGACGGCGTGCTGAAAAGCGAGAACAGTATGCGGGCAAACCATTCGGCTGCGGCCTCGACGTCGAGGTCTTTGCGGACCTCGCCGGTCAGCCTGGCGGCCGACAGGTACGGCTTGAAGAAGTCCACGCACTCGCGCAGTAGGACGGCGGCATCCTTGGTCAAAAGCAGGCTGACCGCGTCTTCGTCGAAGTACTTCTCGGTCGCGATGACCCGCCGGGCCTGGGTTACGAATACCGCTGCGCGGCTGAGCTTGTCCTCGAGCGAGCTGCCTCCGTCCATCGCCTTGGTCATCTCGCGGTAGAACCGCTGCGAGGCGTTTTCGGCACACGCCTCGACGATGGCGGCCTTGTCGGGAAAGTACTCGTAGACGGTGCTGCGGGACACGCCGGCCGTCCTGGCGATGTCGACGACCGTCGCCTTGTCCAGGCCCTGCCTGCTGAAGCAGGAATACGCGGACTCGACGATGAGCTCGCGGGTGTCCGCGGGTGGAATGGAACCGGAAGCCTGGGCTGCCTGACTCATCACGGAACCAGGGCGCCTCGGGGCACCAGCCCGGCATCGGCCGAGGCGAACGCGTCGTTGACTTCGGCAAGACGGAACGGCTTGGGCATCAGCCGTCCGAACGGGAAGTCGGTGTGCTGCAGGAAGGACAGGCCGACGGCCAGCGTGACCGGGTCATAGAACATCACGCCGCGCACGGACTTGTTGCCGTAGACCAGGGCGCTCGGGTCCAGTTCGAACGTGCGCCCCATCCCGACGTTGCCGACCTCGAGCAGCGTGCCGCCGTTGTTGAGAAAGCCGATCCCCTCGGGAATGACGCCCGGCACCCCGACGACCTCGAGCACCCAGTCGGCCCCGATGCCATCGGTGTGCTGCCGAACCCGCTCGGTGACCTCGTGGGTCGAGATGCCACTCGCGTCGATGCATTCCGTGGCGCCGAAGTCGGCCGCGACGTCGAGCCGCTCGGCGATCTTGTCGATGACGACGACGGCCGCCGCGCCCGCCGTCCGCGCCACGGCGGCGGCGTTGATGCCCAGCCCGCCGGCGCCCTGGATGACGACGGTGTCGCCCAGCCGCACGTCGCGCAGCGCGAAAAGAACCTGGGCCAGAGCGCAATTGAGCGGTGCGACGGCCTCGTCGGTGAGGCCCTCGGGCACCTTGTACAGCGGCTGGCGCCGGCTGGTGTAGTAGTACTCGCCGTGCGCGGCGACGAAGTGCGGCTCGTGCTCGTGCGTCCGGTACTCGCCGGCCATCAGGTTCTGGCAGGCGTAGGACCGGCCGCGCGCGCAGGCGTGGCATTGCCCGCAGAACCAGAAATAGGGCGTCACCACCCGGTCGCCCACCGCCAGCGGCTGGCCGGTCGCGTCGGTGCCGAGGCCCTCGCCCAGTTCCGCTATCTCGCAGACCATCTCGTGGCCCATGGCGAAGGGGCAAGGCAGGGGCAGCTCGCCGCGGAAGATGTGCAGGTCCGATCCGCAGATGCCGGCCATCCGCAGCTTGAGCGCCGCGGTGCCCGGCGCGGGCGCGGTGAGCGGGAAGTCGGCCAGCTCGATCGGGCCTCCGGGCGCGGTCAGCAGCGCGAGCTTGGGCATGGTGTCGACCCCTCAGCCGGCCGGCGCGAGGATCAGGCCGCTGGTGGGCACGCCGGTTCCCGAGGTGACCAGGACGTGCTCGACGTTGTCGACCTGGTTGTACGACGTGCCCCGCACCTGGCGCACGCCCTCGGTGATGCCGTTCATGCCGTGGATGTAGGCCTCGCCGAGCAGCCCGCCGTTGGTGTTGATCGGGAATTCCCCGCCCAGCGACAGGCGCTCGATGGTGGCGAAATCCTTGGCCTCGCCGCGCCCGCAGAACCCGAGCTCCTCGAGCTGGGCGAACACGAAGGGCGTGAAATGGTCGTAGATGAAGGCGGTCTGGATGTCTTGCGGCTTGAGGCCGGAATCGCGCCACAGCCGGTCGGCGACCACGCCCATCTCCGGGAGCCCGGTGATGTCCTCACGGTAGTAACTGGTCATCATCTCGCCGTTGGCGGCGGCGCCCTGCGCGGCCGCGGTGATCACCGCCGGCGGCTGGCGAAGGTCGCGGGCGCGTTCGGCGCTGGTCACGACCAGCGCGACCCCGCCGTCGCTCTCCTGGCAGCAATCCAGCAGCCGCAGCACGGGTTCGACGATCCAGCGCGAGTTCTGGTGGTCCTCCAATGTGATGGGGCGCTGGTAGAACCACGCGTCGGGATTAGTGGCCGCGTGGGTGCGGTCGACGACGGCGATCCTGCCGAAGTCCTCGTTGGTGACGCCGTAGGTCGACATGTAGCGCTGGGCGTGCATCGCGACCCAGGCCGCGGGGGTGAGCAATCCGAACGGCGCGTAGTGCGCCATGAACAGCGGGGTCCCAAGGTCGGTGCGCCCGCTGCCGCCGAAGCGCATGCCGGAGCGTTCGTTGAACGCTCGCCAGCACACCACCACGTCGGCGACGCCGGTCGCGACCGCCATCGCCGCGTGCACCACGGTGCCGGCCGCCGCGCCACCGCCGTGATGGACCCGGGAAAAGAAGCTCAGGTCACCGATGCCCACGTTGCGGGCGATGTCGATCTCGTCGCTGGAGTCCATGGTGAAGGTGACCATGCCGTCGACGTCGCTCGGGGCCAGGCCGGCGTCGTCGAGCGCGGCACTGACCGCCTCGCAAGCCAATTGGAGCTCGCTGCGCCCGGACTCCTTGGAGAACTCGGTCTGGCCGATGCCCACGATGGCCGTGGCGCCCGGCAGTGTGCTGGTCATGCTTCGTCCCCTGTGAAGGATCCGTCGAGCAGGCTCAGCACCGCGGTGCCCGAGACGTGATCGCCCAGGCTGTTGGAGCCGGCAAAGGTGACTTCGACGAAGTTCTCACCGTCGGAGCCCTGAACCCCTGCTCTTCGACGTCACGCTGCCGGCGAATCGCAGCGGGTCGTCGGGAAAGCACGGCACGCCAAGGCGAATCGACAGGTTTTTGACCATCGCCTCCGGTCCGGCCCAGTCGGTGAGGAAGCGCACGCAGTATCCGTTGGTGGTCAGGATGTTCATGAACAGGTTGGGCGAGCCCTGCTTCTTGGCGTAATCGCGATCATGATGCACGGGCATGAAGTCCCGCGAGGCGATCGCGCCGGCGACGATCATCGTCGTGGTGATCGGGATTTCGAGCGGGGTCACCTCGTCACCGACGTTGATGTCGGCCCACTTGAGCGTCGTGCGGTTCTTGGCCGCTGTCGTAGGGGTCATCGGATTCCTTCCGGATAGGTGGCGCCGATACTGGCCAGCTGTGCCGACGCGGGTCCGAGCGTCAGTTCGTTGTGTTTGGCCCAGAGGAAATAGCGGTGCAGCGGGTAGGTGAGATCGATGCCGATCCCGCCGTGGACGTGCTGGGTGGTGGCGGCGACCCGCGCACCGGCCTCCGCGGCCCAGAACTTCGCGATGCGTGCCGCCCGGCGGGCCTCTTCCGGGGGCCGGCCCCGCGCGATCAGCCAGGCCGCGTGCCAGGTGGTCCACCGGATCGCTTCGACGTCGATGAAGGCGTCGGCCATCCGCTGCTGCACCGCCTGAAAGCTGCCGATCGCGCGCCCGAATTGCTCACGCGCCGTGGTGTATTCGGCCGCGATCTGCAATGCCCGCTCGGTGACGCCGAGTTGGATGGCGCACAGCCCGACCAGCGCGCGGGTGTGCAGCGCACCGATCACCGAGCCGTCGCCGGGGAGCCGGTCATCGGCGGAAACGGCTGCGCCGTCCAGGAATACGTCCGCGTGCGGTTCCCGGCCGGTGGTGGCGACCGGGCGGACCTCGACGCCGAGGGCGTCGGTGGCCACCAGGAACAGACCCGAGCCGCCGTCGTCGGTGCTGGCCGAAACCAGGACGGTGTCGGCGAGCTGGGCGGCCGGCACCAGTTCCTTGGCGCCGTCCAGCCGCCAAGTCGGGCCGTCGCGCCGCGCGGTGGTCGACGGGAGCGTCGGGTCGGAACGGCCGGGCTCCTGCAGGCCCGCGGTGAGGATGCGGCTTCCCGCGACGACCCCGGGCAGCAACCGTCGCTGCTGCTCGGGCGTTCCGTGCCGGGCGACCGGGTCGGCGCCCAGCACCAGCGTCGCGTATGCGGGCACCGGGGCGACGCTCCTGCCCACCTCGGCGAGCAGCATCCCGAGCTCCAGGAACCCGCCACCGTTACCGCCGAAGGCCTCCGGCAGCGCCGTGCCCAGCAGGTCGGCGGCCGCGAGTTCCTGCCACAGCGCGGCGTCGTAGCGGACTTCGCCGGCTTCCAGTTCGGTCAGGCGCTCGGGGGTGGCCCGGCGCTCGAACAGGTCCCGGGCGAGCTTGGCGACCGTCTCCTGCTCTTCGGTGAACGTGAAATCCATTGCGGGCCGGCTATCCCGCGGGCCTGAACTGGTGCAACACCAGGTCGTTATCGAAGGTCTCGTAGTAGACCTCCACGGGCATCCCGACCGTGACGTCGGCCGGGTCGATGCCGCACAGGTTCGACACCAGCCGCACCCCTTCCTCGAGCTGCACTAGCGCGACGATGTAGGGATACTCGAAGAACGGGAAGCGGGGCTCGTGCGGCATCACGTAGCTGTATACCGTGCCGCGGCCCGACGACTCGATGGCCTCCCACTGCAGGGAACGGCATGCGGGACACATGGGGCGGGGCGGGTGGCGCAACGCCCCGCAGCCGCTGCAGCGCTGGATCAACAGCTTGTGCTCGCGCAGCCCGTTCCAGAAGAACTCGGTGTCCGGGCTGATCGCCGGCGCCAACCGGGATGCCATCAGCTCGCCGGCCTGAATCGCAGCACGCGGAATCGCTGTCGCCCCAGCACCTCACCGTTCTGATCGGTGTAGGTCGTCAACCAGGTCAGGAAGAAGCCGGTGCCCAGCGCAGTCTTCTTCTCGTCGGAGACGGACTCGTATACCGCCGTCGCGCTGATGACATCGCCGAGGCGGGGATACCGCTCGATCTCGAACTCCGAGTTGGTCGCCACCGTGCTGGTGTAGCCGGCCTCGTCGAGGAACGCCGTCGGGTTGCTGGTGATCTCGACGGGCGCGCCGCCGCGGTCGCCGATCCCTTCCAGCTTCGGGGACGGCATCGTCCACGTTTGCAGCATCACGGGCGGCGACACGATGCCGCCGAACCGCGTTGCCGCCGCGAACTCCGGATCGAGGTAGACCGGATTCATGTCGTCGAGGGCATGCGCCCAGTGCCGGATCATCGGTTGATTCACCGGATCCGGTGCCACCGAGGGCTTTCCGGACCCACCGGTGGGCTGGCCGACGAGCGCCCGCAGCTTGGCGTGCAACTCGGAGTCTTGCTCGGTCACAGGTCTGGTCCTCCTGACTATTGCGATGACTATTGCGATGACTATTGCGCGGCCCGAAGGTCGCGAGGTGCTCGTGGCATCCCCAATCCGGCCATGGCGATGATGTCACGCTGAATCTCGTTGGCTCCACCCCCGAACGTGTTGATGACCGCGAACCGGTAGGCGGACTCCAGCGCCCCGCGCAGCGGCGCCTCCGGGCCCGCGCGCGTCCCGTTGCGGCCGAGCACCTCCAGCAGCTGGCGGGCGACCTGCTGGGTCAGCTCGGTGCCGAAGACCTTGGCGGCCGACGCCTCGCCCATGCCCAGCACTCCCTTGGTCATGGCGGCGTTGACCCGCGTGTTGACCAGCTTGTAGGCGGCGACTTGGGCTTCGACCCTGGCGAGGGCGAGCTGCACCCAGGGCTGCTCGATGACGCGCCCGCCGTCGAGTTCGGTGCTGGTGGCCCAGTCCAGGGTCTTTTCGAACAGCGGCTCGAGCGCGCCGAGATTGCCCAGGGCCGCGCGCTCGAAATTCAGCTGGGTGGTGATCAGTTGCCACCCCTGGTTTTCCCCGGCGACGATGGCGCTCGCCGGTACGCGAACGTCGTCGTAGAACGTGTAGAACGTGGAGACGCCCGGCATGGTGTGCAGCGGTCGCCAGGAGAAGCCGGGCGACGATGTCGGCACGATGAAGATGGTAATGCCCTTATGTTTCTTGACGTTCGGGTCGGTGCGCGCGGCCAGCCAGATGTAATCGGCGTACGCGGCGCCGCTGGTGAACATCTTCTGGCCGTTGATCACCCATTCCGCGTCCGGGGTGTCACCGTCGCGGACCGCGGTGGTGCGCAGCGACGCCAGGTCGCTGCCCGCGCCCGGCTCGGAGTAGCCGATGGCGAACTCCACGCTGCCGTCGAGGATCGCCGGGAGGAATTGCCGTTTCTGCTCGTCGGTGCCGCACTGCATGAGGGTGGGCCCGACGGTGTTGAGCGTCACGAGCGGGATCGGTGCGTTGACCCGCTGCGCCTCCTCGGCGAAGATGAACTGCTCCAGCGCCGAAAACCCTCGCCCGCCATACTCTTTGGGCCACCCGACGCCGAGCAGGCCGGCCGCCCCCAGGGCGCGCACGCAGTCCCGCACTTCCGGGCCGCCCTCGACGCGGTCGCCGATCGCCGCGACGCGTTCCGGTGTCATCACGCGTTCGAGCGCGGCGCGGATCTCGATGCGCAGCCGCTGCTGCTCGGGTGTGTAGTCGAGTTCCATGACTCAGCCGGCGGTCTCGAGCCGCACCGGCATCCGCTTCACGCCGGGCACCATCGTGGCCCGCATCCGGTCCACCTCGCCGGCGAGTTCGAGCCTGGGGAACCGCCGCAGCAGCTCGTCGAACAGGACCGACGCCTCCAGGCGCGCCAATTGCGCACCGACGCAGGAGTGTTCACCACACCCGAACGCGATATGCGGATTGGGCTGGCGGGTCACCTTGAACTCCTCGGAATCCGCACCGAATACGTCCTCGTCGCGGTTGGCCGACCCGTAGAGCATCACCACGGTCTCGCCTTGGGCGATGCGCTGACCGCGGATCTGGACGTCGGCGGTGGCGGTGCGCGCCATGTGCACCACCGGGCTGTTCCAGCGCAACATCTCCTCGACGGCGCCCGGGATCAGCGCGGGATCGGCGGCCAGCAAGCGGCATTGGTCGGGATGCGCGATCAGCGCCAGGGTGCCCAGCGCGATGAGATTGCGGGTCGTCTCGTTGCCGGCCACCAGCAGCAGGAACGAGAAGTTGAGCAGGTCTTCGTCGGTGAGCCGGTCCCCGTCGATCTCCGCGCCCGCCAGCACCGACAGCAGGTCGTCGCGCGGGCTGCCGCGCCGGGCGGCGATCAGCTTCTGGAAGTACTCGTAGAGCTGGCCCATGGCCACCAGGGAGTCGAGTTCGATCTCCGGGTCGGCCGTTCCGGTGGCCGCGTCAGACCACGCCCGGAACTGCTCCCAGTCGTCGGGCGGGGCGCCGATGAGCTCGGCGATCATCCGGGTGGGCAGCGGCGCGGCGATCTCCTCGGCGAACTCGTGGACCGAATCCGGTTCGATGCCGTCGAGGATTCCCCGGACGATCTCACGGATCTTCGGCTCGAGCAGGGCCACCCGCCGGCGAGTGAACCCGGAGTTGATCAGCTTGCGCAACTGCCGGTGCCGCGGCGGATCGGTGAAGATCAGGTTGCCCTCCTGCACCGGGTTGGGCAGCTGCGGGTCGGGGATGGTGATGCCCTTGGTCGAGGTGAAGAGGGACGGGTTGCTCGATACGAAGCGGATGTCCTCGTATTTCAGCAGCGCCCAGAAGTTGGTGACGTCGTTCCAGCACACCGGCATGTTGGCCCGCAGCTCCCGGTACGCCGGGTAGGGATCGCCCGCGTAGAAGTCGGGGGAGTGCAGCGGAAAAGTAGTCTGCACGGCAGGCCTCCCTCGCCAGGCGAGTCCGACACATCATGCCAATGTGTCTTGTGACGTTGTGTCTACTCCGGCCCGGTTGCCCCTGTCAATACACGCACAACAGCATGGAATAGCGCAGAATTCGGCGAATTGATGATTGACGCCGGGACGGCATGGGTGAACACTGGCTGCCTAGATGACCGACGTTCGGTGAGGAAGCATATGGCCGCGTTACCACCTCCGGGTCCCCTTCTCGACACCTACGGGCTCTACATCGACGGCAGCTGGGTCGAGCCGGAGGACGGTCGCTACGACGACGTCGACCCGGCCACCGAACAAATCATCGGTACCGCGCCCGACGCGAGCGTCGCGCAGGTCGGCGAGGCGATCGCCGCCGCGCGGCGCGCGTTCGACGGCGGGCCCTGGTCGGCCATGAGCCCCGAGGGCCGCGCCGGGTGCCTCAATCAGCTCGGCGATGCCCTGCTGAAGCACGCCGACGAGTTCTTCGCGCTGTCGCAGGCGGAGTGGGGCTGCGTCGCGAACGAGCGCGTGATGCAGATCGACGGCACGGGATACATGTCCATGTATGCGGCCCAGCTCGCCACGCAATTGACCGACGAACCGATCACCGGGGTCGGCGCCGGAACGACGTTGCTGCGACGCGAGCCGCTGGGCGTGGTCTCGATCCTGACACCCTGGAACTTCCCGCACTGCCTCAACGTGATGAAGGTGAACAACGCGCTCGCCGCCGGCAACACCGTCGTGCTCAAGCCGTCGCCGCTGACGCCGCTCGCCGGCCTCGCGCTCGCCCGGATCATCGACGAGCACACCGACATCCCGCCGGGCGTCGTGAATGTCGTCACGCCATCCGGCATCCCGGCCGCCAAGCTGCTCACCACCGATCCGCGTGTCGACATGATCAGCTTCACCGGCAGCTCGGCGGTCGGCTGCGAGGTCATGCGGACCGCGGGCGACTCGATGAAGCGCCTGCTGCTGGAGTGCGGCGGGAAGTCGGCAAGCATCGTGTTGGACGACGCGCCGGTGACCGACGAGATGCTGCGCCAGCTGCTGTTCGATTGCTGCTCGCTGCACGCCGGGCAGGCCTGCATCCTGCACAGCCGGCTCCTGCTGCCCGATTCGCTGCATGACGACGTCGTCGACCGGCTGGTCGCGCTCGCGCGCGACGTCAAGGTCGGCGACCCCAGGGACCCCGAGGCGCAGATGGGCCCGCTGATCAGCGCGGCGCAGCGGGAGCGGGTTCAGGCGCACGTCGACGGCGCCGTCAACGAGGGGGCCAAGCTGGCGACCGGTGGTGGCCGCCCGGCCGGACTCGACGTCGGCTTCTACTTCGAACCGACGATCCTCACCGACGTGGACCCGGACTCGACGATCGCCCAGGAGGAAGTCTTCGGTCCCGTGCTGTCGGTGCTCCGCTACTCCGACGACGCCGATGCCGTTGCGATCGCGAACAACTCGCGCTACGGGCTGTCCGGCGCCGTGTGGGGCGGCGACGTGGACCGGGCCGTCGGCGTGGCCCGCCGCATCCGCACCGGGCAGGTCGCGGTCAACGGCGTCGGGCCCGGCGACGCCCCCTTCGGCGGCTTCAAACTGAGCGGGTTCGGCCGAGAGAGCGGCGGGATCAGCGGACTGCACCAGTACATGGAGGTGAAGGCCATCGGGATCCCGGCATGACGGGACCCCTCGCCGGGCTCCACGTCGTCGAACTCACCAACGAGATCGCGGGTTGTTACGCCGCAAAGCTTCTCGTCGACCTCGGCGCCGAGGTGGTGAAGGTCGAGCCCCCGGCCGGGGATCCGCTGCGCCGGTGGGGCCCGTTTCCGGGACGGGGTTCGCGATCCGCAGCGCAGCGGCATGTTCGAGTACCTCAACGCCGGAAAGCGCGGCGCCACACTCGACTTGGCGCAGCCCGGTGACGTGGCCGCCGCCGGTGAGCTGGTCGCGGCGGCGCACGTGCTCATCGAGGATTTCGCGCCCGGGACGCTCGAGGGCTGGGGGCTGGGCCCGGACGACCTGGGCCGGCTCAACCCGAACCTGGTGCTGGTGCGTATTTCTCATTTCGGTCAGGCCGGGCCCTGGCGTGATCGGCATGCCTCGCCGCTGACCCTGCAGGCGGCGTCGGGATGGATCAGCGGCAGGGATCCTGAGCGCCCGCCGGTGCAGGTGGGCGCCCGCATCCCCGAGTACGTCGCCGGCGCGTACGGCGCCCTGGCCGCCCTCACCGCGCTGCGGCTCGGGTCCGGTGGCCGCGTCCGGGAAGCCGACGTCTCGCAGCTGGAGTGCCTGCTGTCGACGCTGCCGTACCCGATGCTGATGGCGGAGCGGATGAAAAGGCTTGGCCTGCCGGCGAATCTGCGGTCGGCACCCATGCTCGGCGTGGTACGTGCCGCCGACGGCTGGGTGGGCATCAACTGCCTGACGGGTCAGCACTGGCTCGACGTGTGCGCGATGCTCGGCCTGCCCGAGTACTCCGAGCTGCAGATCGCGATCATGATGGGCGGTCCGGAGCGCGACGAGTTCTTCGCCAAGGCGGAGCCGTTGCTGGCCGGTCAGACCGTCGCCGAGATCGTCGAACTCGGCCAGGCGCTGCGCATCCCGACCTCCCCGGTCAACGACGGCGCCACGGTGCTGGCCTGTCCGCAGTACGCCGAACGCGGCTTCTTCGTCGGGGCGGGTGGACCGGGGTGGCCGTTCCGGCGCCCGGGCCCGGCGTTCAGGTTCTCGAAAACCACTGCGCCACAACCACCCCCGTCGGATGTGCCGACGGGTCCGCTGCCCTTCGGCGGGCTGCGGGTGCTCGACCTGACCACCTTCTGGGCCGGGGCGTACCTGACGTGCTACCTGGGCGCCTTCGGCGCCGACGTGATCAAGGTGGAATCGATCCAGCGTCCCGACGGGCACCGCTACTCGGGGGCGTTCGCCTACGAGGGCGACGACTGGTACGAGCGCAGCCCCATCTGGCAGGGCACCAACCTCAACAAGCGCGACCTCACACTCGATCTGACCTCGGACCGTGGCCTCGACATTGCCCGCCGGCTGGCCGCGCGGGCCGACGTCGTCGTGGAGAACTTCTCGCCGCGGGTGGTCGAGCAGTTCGGCCTGGACTACGACTCACTGGTGTCGCTGAAGCCCGACGTGATCGCCGTGCGGATGCCGGGCTACGGCCTGCAGGGCCCCTGGCGTGACTACGTCGGCTGGGCGCTGAACTTCGAGCAGACCTCGGGGATGTCGGCGGTCACCGGATATCCCGACGGCCCACCGTGCAACCCGCAGGGGCCCGCCGACCCCGTCGTCGGCGTGCACGCCGGGGTCGCGCTGCTGGCGGCACTCGAGCACCGGCGCCGCACCGGGGAGGGCCGGCTGATCGAGATCGCCCAGATCGAAGTCGCGGCGTGTGTGACGGCCGAACCGGTGATCGAGTACTCGATGAACGGGGTGGTAGTTCCGCGGGAGGGCAACCGCCGGCGGGGCTACCTGCAGGGTGTCTACCCGACCAGCGCCGAGGGCTGCTGGGTGGCGCTGTCCGTGCCCGACGACCCGCGCGTCGACCATGACGTCTTCGACGAGATGGTCGCCGCCTGGACTCGCACGCAGACGGCCGGTGACCTGGTGGAAATTCTGCAAGCGCAGGGCATCCCGGCCGAGCAAGTCGTCACGGGGGAGGGGATGTACGACATTCCGCAGCTCGACGCCCGCGGCTACTACGAGGAGTTCGAGCATCCGATCACCGGCTCACACCGCTACCCCGGCTGGCCGTTTCGCATCACCCCCGGACCTGCGCGTCACCACCGCAGCACCCCACCGACGCTGGGCCAGCACAACGACGAGATCCTGCGCGGCCTGGGCTGTTCCGCAGACGAGTTGTCCACGCTGCGCGCCGAACGGGTCATCGGTGAGCGGGTGTTGAATGCCTAGTCGCAGTCACACCCGCCCACCGGCACCGCCAGGTGGGGCGCACTGCGACTTGAGATCCGATATCGCCCGCGGTAGCGGATCCGCGCGATGGGTCACCACCCGAAGTGAGCCGCCTTCCAGTGACCGGTTCGGCGGATGCGACGCTACTGGCATGGTCATCGAGATCGCCCGCCCCAAGCTCGAAGGAAACATCGCCGTCGGCGAGGACCGCCAGATAGGCTTCGCCGAGTTCGGCGACCCGCAGGGGCGGGCGATGTTCTGGCTGCACGGCACCCCCGGGGCCCGGCGCCAGATTCCGGTCGAAGCGCGGGTCTGCGCCGAACAGCATCACATCCGGTTGATCGGTCTCGACCGTCCGGGCATCGGTTCCTCGTCGC
>CAWGPS010000021.1:0-16194 GCA_963824505.1 uncultured Actinomycetota bacterium | reverse complement strand
GTGGACAAGTTCACCGGCGACGGCCTCATGGCGCTCTTCGGGGCGCCGGCGGCGCTGGAGGACCACGGGCTGCGCGCGTGTCTGGCGGCGTTGGACGTTCAGCAGGAGGTCACCGCCCTCGCGGCGGAAGTGCAGCGCCGTGACGGCATCGAGCTGCGGCTGCGGGTGGGACTGAACTCCGGTCAGGTGATTGCCGGTGAGATCGGTTCCGCCGCTTTGGGTTACACCGCGATCGGCGAGCAGGTGGGGATGGCTCAGCGGATGGAGTCGGTGGCACCGCCCGGCGGCGGTGATGCTCAGCGATTCCACGGCGCGGCTGGTCGAGGACGCCGCGGTGCTGGCGGAGCCGCAGCTGGTGCGCATCAAGGGCGCTCGAGGAGCCGGTGCCGGCGCGGCGGCTGCTCAGCGTAGCCCCGGACGGACCGGTGCATCGCATTCGACGCTGGTGGGCCGCGAGTGGGAGTTGGCCACGCTGGCCGCGATGCTGGATCGCTCGACGAGCGGGCGCGGCTCGGTGGTTGCGCGTGGTCGGCCCTCCCGGCATCGGCAAGACCCGGCTGACCGCCGAAGCCGTCCGACTTGCCGAACACCCGCGGCGTCGAGGTGTTTTCCACCTTCTGCGAGTCGCATGCCACCGACGTCCCGTTCCATGTGGTGGCGCGTCTGCTGCGCGCGACCGGCCGGCTCGGCGGTCTCGACGATCACGACCGCGCGAGCACAGGTGCGGGAACAATTTCCCGACGCCGACCCGCAAGACCTGGTACTGCTCGATGACTTGCTGGGCATCGCCGAACCCGGCGTGGAGTTGCCCAAGATCGACCCCGATGCCCGCCGACGGCGATTGACCGCGCTGATCAACTCCACCCAGCTGGCCCGCATCGAACCAGCGGTGTTCGTCGTCGAGGATGCGCACTGGATCGACGAGATCAGCGAGTCCATGCTCGCCGACTTTCTTGCGGTGATCCCGCAGACCCCCTCGCTGGTGCTGATCACCTATCGACCCGAATATCGCGGAGCGCTGGCTCAGGTCGCCGGCGCACAGACCATCGCCCTGGCCCCGCTCAGCGATGCCGAAACCTCCGCGCTGGTCACCGGACTTGCTAGGCCCCGATCCGTCGGTTGGCCGGATCGGCGAGCTGATCGCCGGGCGCGCGGCCGGTAACCCGTTCTTCGCCGAGGAGATCACCCGCGACCTCGCCGAACGCGGCGTGCTCGTCGGTGACAGCGGCAACTACACGTGCCACATCGATGCAACCGAGGTCGAGCGTGCCGGCCACGCTGCAGGCGACCATCGCCGCCCGCATCGACCGCCTCGCCCCCGCGGCCAAACACACCCTCGCCGCCGCGGCGGTCATCGGCGCCCGCTTCGACCGCGATCTGCTCGCCGGCCTCGAGGTCGACCCGGTGGTCGACGAGCTGATCGCCGCAGAACTCGTCGACCAGGTGCGGTTCACCCCGCACGCGGAGTATGCGTTTCGGCACCCGTTGATCCGCGCGGTGGCCTACGAATCACAGCTGAAATCCGACCGCGCGCGCCTGCACCGGAGGCTCGCCGCCGCCATCGAAGCCCGCGAACCCGAATCGGGCGACCAGAATGCGGCGCTGATCGCCGAACATCTCGAGGCTGCCGGCGACCTGCACACCGCCTACGGCTGGCACATGCGCGCGGCGACCTGGGCGACCAACCGGGACATCAACGCGGCACGGCTGAGCTGGGAGCGCGCCACAAAGATCGCCGACGCACTACCCGCCGATGACACAGACCGGACAGCCATGCGCATTGCCCCACGCACCATGCTGTGCGGGACCGCCTTTCGCGTCCACGCGGCTGTGGAGAGCGCCCGTTTCGGCGAACTGCAGGAGCTCTGCACCGCTGCGGGCGACAAGGCGTCACTCGCCATCGCCATGTCAGGGCTAGTGGCCGACCACGCATACCAGGGCCGGGTGCGCGAGGCGTCGCGGTTGGCGTCCGAATTCTGGACCCTCGTCGAGTCGCTCGACGATCCGAAGCTGACGGTGGGGCTGTCTATCCCGCCGATCTACGCCAAGATGGAATGCGCCGAGTGGCGTGACATGCTGCAATGGTCACAGCGGGTCATCGACCTGGCCGACGGCGACCCGGCCAAGGGCGACTTCATTTCCGGATCCCCGTTAGCGCTCGCACTTACCACCCGGGCAGTCGGCCGATATTGCCTCGGCTACCCTGGATGGCGCGAAGACCTGCGGGAGGGCATTGCCATGGCACGCGGCGCCGACCCCTTGACGTACGCCGGGACCGTGACCTATGCCTACGGCACGACAATTCCGGCGGGAGTGCTGCAGTCCCGACGATTCCGTCATGGACGAGATCGAGGACGCCCTGCACACGGCAGAGCGATCCGGTGACGATTTCGCGTTGGCCCACGTGCAGGTGACGCTGGGCGCTGCGCTGGTCAACCGCCGGACAATCGAGGAGCGTCATCGCGGCGAGCACCTCCTGGCGGAGGTCCGCGAGGTATTCCTGCGTGACAGACACCACCTGGGCGATTTGCCGCTCGTCGACGCGTATTTGGCGCGGGAGACGGCTCGACCGTGGAGATCTCGACCGACGCGATACCACTGATGCGCGCCGCCATCGAAAATGCGGTCCGCGCGGGACAGCTCCTGGGCTGGGGCCTTGTCGCGACAGGTGTTCTGGTGGAGACGCTGCTGGACCGAGGTGCCGATGGTGATGTGGCTGAAGCGGAGGCCGCGATTGAGTGCTTAGCGGCGGCGCCGACCGACGAGACCTTTACTTTGCGCGACATCTTCGCTGCTGCGGCTGCGCGCCCTGCTGGCCCGAGCTCAAGGCGACGATTTGGCCTACGCGGGCTTCAGGGATCGCTACCGCGACATGGCCAAAACGCTTGGCTTCGAGGGGCATATCGACCTGGGCCGATGCGATGCCCTGACTAGCCCCGGTGGTAGGCCGGCGGCAGCGGCATCCCGAGCTCGGCCAGCACGCCGCGCAACAATGTCGGGTAGTCGGTGATGAGACCGTCGACGCCGTAGCCGATCTGGCTCACGCATGGCGGCGGCGTCGTTGACCGTCCACGGAATAACCTTGAGCCCCAACGAATGCGCGTGGTCGACGTATGGCTTGCCGTCGACAAGCGGGTATTCGGGCGAGACGATGTCCGCGCCCACCAGCTTCGCCCCGATCATCGGGTCGCCGATGGCCGCGGCATTCTCACCGGCGAGCCACGGCGACTCCGGCACCCACGTCTGCCCGTCGTACAACGCCACCAACGGGATTGAGGGCTCGTGCGCGGCGCACCATGGGCAGGGTTCGCCAGTCGAAGCTCTGGATCTCCACGCGGTCGACCTTGCCGGCCGACCTGACCGCCGCCAGTATCACGTCGACGAACTCCTGCGGCCCAGCCGAGGTGCCCGGCTTGTCGGCCTGCACCTTCGTTTCGACGTTGAAGCGCACCGGGGCGTGGTAGGAGTCGGTCAGCGCGAAGACTTCCGGCAGCACCGCGATCTTGTTGCCGCGCACCACTTCGGCATCGGGAAACTCGCCGAGCCGCTTACCGCAGTCCAGCGTGCGGATCTGCACCAGGGTCAGGTCGTACACCAGCTTGCCGACGTAGGGATAGGCCGGGTCGCCGGGGAAGGCGGGCGCCGTGTCGGAGCACTTCTCCGCCTCGATCGCCGGATCGTGCCACACCAACGGCTGCCCGTCCTTGGTGATGACGATGTCGAGTTCGAGCGTGCTGACGCCCAATTCGAGGGACTTGGCGAACGCCCGTAGCGACTCCTCGGTTGTCTCCCCGCGCCCGCCGCGATGGGCCTGCAGGTCGAAACCGGTGGGCTGCGCCGCCGCGGTGGGCGCCATGACAACGAAAGCCGCCAGCACCGCCAACACCCGCGAGCAGACGCAAAAGCCCCCAAATCTTCGGCGTGTCGGGGGCTTTCGCGTTCCCCCGCAAGCGGGTGGTGCCCCCAGCTCGGCCAGGGAGGCCAGGGAGGCCGGCTCGGCCAGAAAAGTCACCCCCTGCGCTGGCGGGCGATTTCGGCGAGCACCACGCCGGCGGCCACCGAGGCGTTCAGCGACTCGGTGCGCCCGGCCATCGGGATGGATACCACCTGGTCGCAGTTCTCGCGCACCAGCCGCGACAGTCCCTTGCCCTCCGAGCCGACGACGACCACCAGGGGGTCGGTGCCGTCCAAATCGTCCAGGGCGGTGTCGCCGTCGGCGTCCAAACCGACCACCCGCAGGCCGCGACCGGCCCAATCCTTCAGCGTCCTGGTCAGATTCGTGGCCCGGGCGACGGGAATGCGCGCCGCGGCGCCGGCGCTGGTGCGCCAGGCCACCGCCGTCACCGAGGCCGACCGTCGCTGCGGGATCAGCACGCCGTGGCCCCCGAACGCGGCGACCGACCGCACGATGGCGCCCAGGTTGCGCGGGTCGGAGATGTTGTCCAGCGCGACCAACAACGCCGGCGGCCCGCCGAGAGCGGCCGCGAGCAGGTCGTCGGGGTGCGCGTAGTCGTACGGCGGCACTTGTAGCGCGATGCCCTGATGCAGGTGGTTGTTGCTCATCCGGTCCAGGTCGGTGCGCGGTACCTCGAGGATGGCGATGCCCGAATCGGCGGCCCGGGCGACGGATTCGGTGACACGCTCGTCGGCCTCGATGCCGAGGGCGACGTAGAGCGCGGTCGCCGGTACGCCGGCGCGCAGGCACTCCAGCACCGGGTTGCGGCCGAGCACGGTCTCGGTTTCGTCGGTGCGCCGCGGCGCCCGGCGGGTTGGGGACTGCGCGCGCTTGGCGGCGGGGTGCTTGGGTCGCAGGTGCGCCGGCGGAGTGGGACCGCGGCCCTCCAGCGCGCGGCGGCGCTGACCGCCGGAGCCGACGGTCGGGCCCTTCTTGGTGCCGGATTTGCGCACCGCGCCCCGGCGCCGCGAGTTACCGGCCACTACTTGCCGTCACCGCCCAGCGTCCACTGCGGCCCGTCGGCGGTGTCGGTGACCTCGACGCCGGCGTTCTTGAGCCGATCCCGGATCTCGTCGGCCAGCGCCCAGTTGCGTTGCTGGCGCGCCTTGTCCCGGTCTTCGAGCTCGGCGCGCACCAGCACGTCGACGGCGGCCAGCGCGGCCGATGTCTCGTCGCGGGTCTCCCAGCGTTCGTCCAGCGGGTCGCAGCCCAGGATGCCCATCATGGCTCGGATCGCGCGGGCGTGCTCCAGGGCGCCTTCGTGATCACCGGTGTCGAGCGCCCGGTTACCCTCCGCGCGGACGTGGTGCACCTCGGCCAGCGCAATCGGCACGGCCAGGTCGTCGTCGAGCGCCTCGGCGAACCGCGCCGTGGGTTCGCCGGGCACGACGGCGCCGACCCGGGTGCGGACGCGATGCAGGAATTCCTCCACTCCCACATAGGCTTTGACGGCGTCCTGCAGGGCGGTTTCGGAGAATTCCAGCATTGACCGGTAGTGCGCGCTACCGAGGTAGTAACGCAATTCCGCCGGCCGCACCCGCTGCAGCATCGCCGGGATCGCGAGCACATTGCCCAGCGACTTGCTCATCTTCTCGCCGCCCATGGTCACCCAGCCGTTGTGCAGCCAGTAGCGGGCGAAGCCGTCCCCGGCTGCGCGGCTCTGCGCGATCTCGTTCTCGTGGTGCGGAAAGACCAGATCCATCCCACCGCAGTGGATGTCGAATTCCGGGCCGAGGTAGGTGCGGGCCATCGCCGAGCACTCCAGGTGCCAGCCCGGACGTCCGCGGCCCCACGGCGTGGGCCACGACGGCTCGCCCGGCTTCGCGGCCTTCCACAGGGTGAAGTCGCGCTGGTCGCGCTTGCGGGTGGCGACGCCTTCGCCCTGATGGACGTCGTCGATCCGGTGCCCGGACAGCTGCCCGTACTCCGGGTAGCTGAGCACGTCGAAGTAGACGTCGCCGCCGGCGGCGTAGGCGTGGCGGGTTTCGATCAGCCGCTCCATCAATTCGACCATCTGGGTGATGTGCCCGGTGGCGCGCGGCTCCGCCGAGGGCGGCAGCACGTCCAATGCGTCGTAGGCGGCGCTGAATGCGCGCTCGTAGGTGGCGGCCCACTCCCACCACGGCCGGCCCGCGGCGGCCGCCTTATTGAGGATCTTGTCGTCGATATCGGTGACGTTGCGGATGAATGCGACGTCGCAGCCGCGGGCGATCAGCCAGCGGCGCAGGATGTCGAAGGCCACGCCGCTGCGGACATGGCCGATGTGCGGCAGGCCTTGAACGGTGGCGCCACAGAGGTAGATGGAGACGTGGCCGTCGCGCAGCGGAACGAAATCACGCACGGCACCGGCTGCCGTGTCGTGGAGCCGCAAGCGGGGGCGATCGGTCACGACGTGCCAGCTTACCTGCCCTGTTACCGCGACCCCGGCCCGCGAAGGTCCGTGAGCGTCACGTCAGCGTGACGGCCGACGCCCAGCGTCACGCCAGAGCGGCGCGCAGAGCTACCCGACGGGAAAGACGAGCGCCGTAGCGATGGCGGCCAGACCCTCGCCGCGGCCGGTCAGGCCCAGCCCGTCGGTGGTGGTCGCCGACACCGATACCGGCGCTCGCACCACGTCGGACAGCACTCGCTGCGCCTCCTCTCGGCGCGGCCCGACCTTGGGCCGGTTGCCGATCACCTGCACGGCGGCGTTGCCCACCCGGAAACCATGCCGCTGTGCGAGGTCGACGACGTGGCGCAGCATCTCGGCCCCGGTGGCACCCTTCCAGCGCGGGTCGTCGACGCCGAACACGGCGCCGATGTCGCCGAGCCCCGCGGCCGACAGCACCGCGTCGCACAACGCGTGTGCTCCCACGTCGCCGTCGGAGTGTCCGGCGCAGCCGTCGGCGCCGGGAAACAGCAGCCCAACCAGCCAACACGGGCGGCCCGGTTCGATCGGGTGAACGTCGGCGCCCAATCCGATCCTGGGCAGGGGAAGCGGCCCGGTCACCGGCGCACGATCGCTTGGGCCAGCAACAGATCGAGCTGGGTGGTGATCTTGAACGCCAGCGGGTCGCCGTCGACCACCTGAACCCGACCGCCGACATGCTCGACGAGCGACGCGTCGTCGGTGAAACCGGCGGCCGAGCCCGCGCGCTGGTAGGCGCGCACCAGCAACTCGGTGGCGAAGCCCTGGGGGGTCTGCACGGCCCGCAATCCTGCCCGTTCGGGCGTGCCCAGCACGACCCCGTTGGCGTCCACGGCCTTGATGGTGTCGGAAAGGGGCAGCGCCGGCACGACGGCGACATGTCCGGCCCGCAGGGCGTCGACCACACGCACGATCAGCGTGGGCGGCGTCAGCGCCCGGGCGGCGTCGTGCACCAGTACGAAGTCAGGATCGCCGGACATGGCCGATAAGGCCAGGCGCACCGATTGCGTCCGGTCCGGCCCGCCGGCGACGACGGTGGCCCGGCCGGCCAGGATCTGCTTCGCCTGATCGACGCGGTCGGGCGGAACCGCCACCGCGATATCGTCGACCACCCCGGACTCCACCAGGCCGGCGACGGCGCGTTCGAGCAACGTGTGCCCATCCAGTTCGCAGAAGGCCTTCGGGATGCCGGCGGCCAGGCGTGCTCCCGACCCCGCGGCCGGGACCACCGCGACTACCGCGCCTGAGGTGCCCGCGTCTCCGGCCACCAGCGTGTCAGGGGTTTCAGGAAGCGGCGGCCAGAACCTCGTCGAGGATGGTTTCCGCCTTGGCGTCATCGGTGCTCTCGGCCAGCGCCAACTCACCGACCAGGATCTGACGGGCCTTGGCCAGCATCCGCTTCTCACCGGCGGACAGACCGCGCTCCTGGTCGCGGCGCCACAGATCGCGTACTACCTCGGCGACCTTGTTGACGTCACCGGAAGCGAGCTTCTCCAGGTTGGCTTTGTAGCGGCGCGACCAGTTCGTCGGCTCTTCGGTGTGAGGGGCCCGCAACACCTGGAAGACCTTGTCGAGGCCCTCCTGGCCGACAACGTCACGCACACCGACATATTCGGCGTTGTCCGCCGGGACTCGAACAGTCAGGTCGCCCTGCGCAACTTTCAAGACGAGATACTCTTTTTGCTCCCCTTTGATGGTGCGGGTTTCAATCGCCTCGACTAACGCAGCACCGTGATGCGGGTAAACAACGGTGTCGCCGACCTTGAAGATCATCTGGTTCGAGCCCCTTTCGTTACTTCATTCTAACACGGCAACCCGACGCGTGCGGAACAACGGTGCAGGTCAGGGGCACAACGCACGCAAACTAGGGGTTGACAGACGGAGCAAGACATGCAGCACACACCTTACCAACGCCCCTGTCGGCCCTCGCGGGTACCCGGGGAAACACCTGCCACGCTGGTCTGGTGCCCTGCGCTACCGCTGTCGGGGCGTTCCTACTACTGTGCATAGTTGCAGTATTTGATCCCCGTCGATCCGTTGTCCGCTGTCCGTTACGGCGCGAGCCCCAGCAGGAGGCACCCGAGTGAACCGCTTCAAGATCGGCCTGGTTGCGTTGGTCGCCACCTTGCTCAGCGGTTGTGGGGCGGGCCAGGTTTCCCAGATGGCCACCCAGGAGCCCGCGGTCAACGGCAACCGGGTCAACGTGAACAACGTGGCGTTGCGCGACATCCGGATGCAAGCGGTGCAGACCGGCGACTTCCTTCGGCCCGGGCGGAGCGTGAACCTGGTGGCGGTGGCCGTCAACCAGTCGCCCGACACCCCGGACAGGCTGGTCGGCATCACGACCGACATCGGTTCGGTGACGCTCAGCGGCGACGGCCGCCTGCCCGCCGGCGGGATGCTCTTCATCGGCACGCCGGAAGGCCAGCAGGTGGCGCCGGGCCCCACCGACTCCAACAACGCTGTGAGGGCGACCGTCAACCTGGCGAAGCCCATCAGCAACGGCCTGAACTACAACTTCACGTTCAACTTCGAGAAGGCCGGGCAGGCGACGGTGCAGGTGCCCGTCTCGGCGGGCCTCGCGCCCCAGCCGCAACACATCTGAGCCCGTCGCGGCGGCCTGTCACCCCGGGCTTGTCGTAACGGGCCGATACCTTCATGGCGTGGCAACTGCGCGCTCCCAATACCGCTGCTCGGAATGCCGGCACATCACCGCGAAGTGGGTGGGCCGGTGCCTGGAATGCGGCACCTGGGGCAGCGTCGACGAGGTGGCCGCGCTCAGCGCCGTAGGGGGCGGCCGTCGGCCGGGCCGGGCGTTGGCCTCCCAAGCCGTCCCGATCACTTCCATCGAGCCCAACGTCAGCCGGCACCGCTCGACGGGCTTAGGAGAACTCGACCGGGTGCTCGGCGGCGGCGTGGTGCCCGGCTCGGTCACGCTGCTGGCGGGCGATCCGGGGGTGGGAAAGTCGACGTTGCTGCTCAAGGTCGCGCATCGCTGGGCGCTGTCGGGTCGGCGGGCGTTGTACGTCTCCGGCGAGGAATCGGCCGGCCAGATCCGCTTGCGCGCCGACCGGATCGGCTGCGGGGCCGAGGAGGTTTTCCTGGCCGCCGAGTCCGACCTGCACACGGTGCTGGAGCACATCGCGACCGTCCGGCCCGCGCTGGTGATCGTGGACTCCGTGCAGACCATGTCCACCACCGAGGCCGACGGCGTCGCGGGCGGGGTGACGCAGGTGCGGGCGGTGACGGCCGCGCTGACGGCCGCCGCGAAGGCCAACGGGGTGGCATTGATCCTGGTGGGCCACGTGACGAAGGACGGGGCCATCGCCGGGCCGCGCTCCCTGGAACACCTCGTCGACGTGGTGCTGCATTTCGAGGGGGATCGCAACGGCTCGGTGCGAATGGTGCGCGGAATAAAGAACCGCTTCGGCGCCGCCGACGAGGTCGGTTGTTTCATGTTGCACGACAATGGGATCGAGGACGTCGCCGATCCGTCGAATCTCTTCCTGGATCAGCGGCCGGCGCCGGTCGCCGGCACCGCGATCACGGTGACGCTGGACGGGAAGCGACCGCTGATCGGCGAGGTGCAGGCCCTGCTGGCCCAAAACCAGTCCAAGCCGACGGGGGGCTCGCCGCGCCGCGCCGTCAGCGGCATCGACCACTCCCGGGCCGCGATGATCACCGCCGTACTGGAAAAGCACGCCAGGCTGAACGTCGCCGTCAACGACATCTACCTGTCCACCGTGGGCGGAATGCGGTTGACCGACCCGTCGTCGGATCTGGCCGTCGCGGTCGCATTGGCCTCGGCCTACACCAATCGGCCGCTGCCCACCACGGCGGTGATGATCGGTGAAGTCGGGCTCGCGGGGGACCTGCGACGGGTCAGCGGCATGGAACGGCGGTTGGCCGAAGCCGCGCGTCAGGGGTTCGACATCGCGCTCATCCCGGACGGGGACGACCCCCGCCGCGAAATAGTACCGAGCGGCATGCGGGCGCTGCGGGCCCCGACCATCGTCGCGGCGCTGAAGCACATGCTGGACATCGCCGAACCGCCGCAGCCGCTGGACGCGTGACGCGGCGGGCCGCAGAATGACACGCTGTGACCCGTCCGACGCTCCGTGAGACTGTCGCCCGCCTGGCCCCGGGCACCGGCCTGCGCGACGGCCTCGAACGCATCCTGCGCGGCCGTACCGGCGCACTGATCGTGCTGGGCAACGACGAGAACGTCGAGGCCATCTGCGACGGCGGCTTCACGCTCGACATTCGCTACGCCCCGACCCGGCTGCGCGAGCTGGCGAAGATGGACGGTGCGGTGGTGCTGTCCACCGACGGCAGCCGCATCGTGCGGGCCAACGTGCAACTGGTCCCCGACCCGTCGATCCCCACCGACGAGTCCGGGACCCGGCACCGCTCGGCGGAACGGGCCGCCATCCAGACCGGTTACCCGGTCATCTCGGTCAGCCACTCGATGAACACCGTCACCGTCTACGTCGGCGGCGATCGACACGTGGTGGCCGATTCGGCGACCATCCTCTCGCGCGCCAACCAGGCCATCGCCACGCTGGAGCGGTACAAGACCCGGCTCGACGAGGTCAGCCGGCAGCTCTCGCGCGCCGAGATCGAGGACTTCGTCACGCTGCGCGACGTCATGACGGTGGTGCAGCGGCTCGAGCTGGTCCGCCGGATCGGGCTGGTGATCGACAACGACGTCGTCGAACTCGGCACGGACGGGCGGCAGCTACGGCTGCAGCTGGAGGAGCTGCTTGGCGGCAACGACATCGCCCGCGAGCTGATCGTGCGCGACTATCACGCCAGCCCGGAGCCGCTGTCCGAGGCGCAGATGACCGCGACCCTCGACGAGCTGGACGCGCTATCGGACACCGAGCTGCTCGACTTCACCGTGTTGGCAAAGGTTTTCGGCTACCCGACGACGACGGAGGCGCAGGATTCGGCGCTCAGCCCGCGCGGCTACCGGGCGATGGCCGGCATCCCGCGGCTGCAGTTCGCCCACGTGGACCTGCTGGTGCGGACGTTCGGCACCCTGCAGGGCCTGCTGGCGGCCAGCGCCGGCGATCTGCAGTCGGTGGACGGCATCGGCGCGATGTGGGCTCGCCACGTGCGAGAAGGCCTGTCGCAACTGGCGGAGTCGACGATCGCCGACCCCCTGAGCTGACGGGTTACCCCGCCGGTGCGGCCGGCGCCTCTGGCGGCGGCGCGACAGCCGGCTGCCCCGGCGCGGGCCCCGGCGGGGGCGGCGGCTGGTTCAGGATGAACGGAACCGGCAGCGAGCGCAGGTTGCCCAGCTGTACGACCAGGTTGTAGGTGCCCGGCCCGATCGCCGGTCGCGGCAGCGGGCAGTGCGGCGCCGAACCCATTCCCGTCCAGGTCACCGCGGTCGTCACCTGCTCCCCCGGCGTGAAAGTTTTGACCAGGGTCTCGTTGGAGGGCGCGCAGTCCAGGTTGGACCACAGTCGCTTGTTGTCCAGCGAGTAGACGTAGGCGGCGAGCACGGCGGCCCCGACGTCGCGCTTGCACGACACCAGCCCGATGTTGGTGACAACCATGGTGAACTTCGGCTGGTCACCGATGAAGTACTGCGGCGCATTGGTCAGGCCCTTGACGGCCAGCGTGGAGTCGGGGCAGTCGTCGCCCTCCTTGAGCACCGGCGGCGGCTGCACCGCGGCCGTCGGTGTGGGTGTCTCGGGGTTCTGGCCCTGCGGGGCCGGCACCGGAGTGACGCCTTCCTGCCCCGGCGGGGCGGGCGCCTGGGGGGCCGGCGCGGCGGGCGTACTCGGCGCCGAATTCGGCTTGTTGGCGTTGGCGGGTTTGGCGCCCCCGCTGTGACTCATGAAGGCGACGGCGATGGCGGCCACGATCCCGACGACGACCACCGCGATGCCCAGGGCCAGGCCCCTGCGCCGCCAATAGATCTCCGTAGGTAGCGGGCCACGCGGTTCCAGATCCAGCACATTTACACCGTAGGTCCAGGTCACGCCGATTTGTTCGACCCGCCTCGGCGTGTCGCAAGGTTTGCTGGCCAACCGGCGTGTTAGTGGCGACGATAAGTCAGGTGGCGGTGAACTGGCTCAGGTCGTAGATGCCCAGGCTTTTCTCGATGTCGGCGACGTGGTCGACCACCCCTTGGAAGCCGGCTTGGCCAAAGCGCCGGTGCTCTTCGTCCTCGAAGGTTTCCGCCATGTCGCGGAGCTCTTTGGCGGGCACCACGTCGCGCAGCGCCGGGAAGATCACGGTGTCTTCCCGCGCCTCGTGCGGCTCGTACATCCGGATGAACGCCGATATGTCCTGCACGAGGGCATCCCGCGCGGGCGGGCCGGACGACGCCGACGTGCCGGTGCCCGCCAGCAGCCGGTCGGTGACCACGCGGCCACGCTGGTGCTGGGTGCGCAGCACGGACGTCTGGTCGACGAGCTTGCCCGCGTGCTCCAGCTTGGGGAACACGTACTTCTCCTCGAGCTGTTCGTGATAGTCCTCGATGAAGCTGCGGATGATGCCGGCGCCCGCGTTGAGCGCCTGGGCGGGAACCGGCTCGCCGGCCTGCAGGCGTCGGATCCCCTCTCGATAGATCAGCAGGACGCGCTTGAGCACGCCGTGCTCGCGCATCAGGTCCTCGGGCGGGGTGACCGGAAGTTCGTCGTCGGCGTGACCGGCGGGGTTGGGCCGCGGCGCGCTACACGCCGAGAGGGCGATCACGCCGGCCGCGGTCGTCGAGGCCGCCAGCATGTTGCGCCGGCTCACGCCCGGTGGCGTCTGCTGCGTCACAAACATTCACCGCTCGGAGCCGGCGGGGGCTTACTCACCGATGTCCCCCAGGTGGTCGACCAGCACCGCGCGCCCGTCGGCGAGGTGGTAGGTCACGCCGGCCACTCCCAGAGTCCCCGCGGCCACCTTTTGCGCGATGGCCGTCGAGCGCGCCATGAGCTGCGCCACCGTTTCGCGCACGTGCCTTTCCTCGAACTCGTCGACGCGGGTCAATCCGTCGCGGCGGGCCATCAGGATCGATGGCGCCACCCGTTCCACCACGTCCCGCACGAAACCACCGGGTATCGCGCCGTCGTCGATCGCGGCCAGGGCGGCCTTGACGGCACCACAGCTGTCGTGACCCAGGACGACGATGAGCGGGACGTCGAGCACCGTCACCGCGAACTCGATCGAGCCCAGCACCGCCGAGTCGATGGCCTGCCCGGCGGTGCGGACCACGAACATGTCACCCAGGCCCTGGTCGAAGATGAGCTCGGCGGCCACCCGGCTGTCCGCACACCCGAACACCACCGCGGTGGGCTTCTGACCCCCGGCCAGGCTGGCCCGATGCTCGACGCTCTGGCTGGGATGCTGTTGCTTGCCGGCGACGAATCGCTCGTTACCCTCTTTGAGTGCTTTCCATGCGGTTATCGGACTGGTATTGGGCATGAATCACATTCTGCTGTGCCGCAGACGCCTATGACTAGCGCACCGTCCATCGCGGCCGATGAACTCTTGGCGTGGTACGACCGCTCGCGGCGCGACCTGCCCTGGCGCGAGCCCGGCGTCGACGCGTGGCAGATCCTGGTCAGCGAGTTCATGTTGCAGCAGACTCCGGTGTCGCGCGTGCTGCCGGTCTGGCCGGACTGGGTGCGGCGCTGGCCCACCGCGTCGGCCACCGCCGCCGCCACCGCCGCCGACATCTTGCGGGCGTGGGGAAAGCTGGGCTACCCGCGGCGGGCCAAGCGGCTGCACGAATGCGCCACCGTCATCGCGCGCGATCACGACGACGTGGTCCCGCATGACGTCGACGTCCTGCTGACGCTGCCGGGCGTTGGCAGCTATACGGCGCGGGCGATCGCTTGCTTCGCCTACCGCAAGCCGGTGCCCGTGGTGGACACCAATGTTCGCCGCGTGGTGGCCCGCGCGGTGCACGGCCTGGCGGACGCCGACGCACCGTCGGCGACGCGCGACCACGCCGACGTCGCGGCGCTGCTGCCGCCCGACGAGAGGGCGCCGCGCTTTTCCGTGGCTCTGATGGAGTTGGGCGCGATCGCGTGCACCGCGCGCGCGCCGAAATGCGGGTTGTGCCCGCTGCGCGAATGCGCGTGGCGGCTTGCCGGCTACCCCCCGCCGCAGGGGCCGGCACGCAGGACACAGAGCTACGCCGGGACCGACCGGCAGGTCCGCGGCAGGTTGCTGGATATCCTGCGCGCCAAGGAAACTCCGGTCACCCGGGCGGACCTGGACGTGGCCTGGCTGACCGACGCCGTGCAGCGCGAGCGGGCGCTGGACTCGCTACTGGCCGATGGGTTGGTGACCCGGACGGTCGACGGGCGGTTCGCCCTGGCCGGCGAGGGGTAGCGGAGCAGAGGTCTGCGTCAAAGGTCGTTGCCGGCGTAGGACTGGTTGAAGCTCTTGTTGGCCAGCGGGAAGTCCGGGACGATGGTGTCGGCCATCGCGACCGGCAGCGCCGGCCAGTTGAACCAAGACGGGTCGACGATCTTGGCGCGGGTGATCCGGTTTGCCGCGTCGATCTCGAGTCGGTGCACGACGGTGCCGCGCCAGCCTTCGACGATGCCGACGCCCCCGCGGGCGACGTACTCCGGTGCCCCCCTCACCGTGTATTGCGTTGGGCCGCAGTGGGATTCGATCAGGTGGCAGGCCAGGTCGGTGGACGCCGCGAACTCGTCGCGCCGCACCGTGTAGCGCGCCAGCACGTCGCCGGCGGTGGCACACACCTCGGTGACCGGCAGCGCGGTGGTGGGATGATCGAGCCGGGCGTCGATGCGCAGGCCGCTGGCCCGCGCGACGTAGCCGAGGCAGCCGAGGGCGCGGGCGTCATCGGGAAGCAGGATCGCGGTCGCGGCGAACCGGTCGTACACCAGGCTGTTGCCCAGCGTGAGGTCGGCGAGTTCGGCGACGTCGGCGGCGACGGACCTCAGCTGACCCGCGTCGGGCAAGGCCCGCAGCGTGACCGCGCCGGGGGCGATGGCGCCGCGCAGCAACCGATGTCCGGTGACGGTCGCGTTGATTCGCAACAGCTGCTCGCGGATCCGTTGCGCATGCACGTTGGCGAGCCCGAATCCGACGTCGTTGGCCAGCGCGCCCAAATCCGCGACGTGGTTGTAGAGCCTTTCGAGTTCGACCAACAGCGCCCGCAGCCGGTGCACGTCGTCCGGGACGGTCACGCCGAGCGCGTTCTCGACGGCGAGGCTGTGGGCGAGCGCATGCGCGACCGACGTGTCCCCGCTGACCCGCTCGGCCAGCTCCACCGCCGCGTGCGCGGGCCGGCCTTCGAAGAGCTTCTCGATCCCCCGGTGGACGAACCAGAGCCGGGCCTTGAGCCGCAGCACGGTTTCACCGGCGACCGAGAAGCGGAAGTGGCCCGGTTCGATCAACCCGGCGTGGACGGGCCCCACCGGGATCTCGTACACGCCGGGTCCGTCCACGGTGAGGAACGGGAAATGCTCGCTGCCGCCGAATTCGGGATCGCTCGCGGCGTCGCTGCGCATGGGATACCAGCCCTCGGGCCAGTGGGCGTGGCGCACCAATCGGCGCGGCTTCGGGTGTCCGACGGGACGAATCCCGTAGAGGTCGGCCATTTCCCGCTCGAACCGGCCGGCCGGAAAGGACAGGCCCGCGAGCGAGGGCAACTCGGGCTTCTCCTTCGGGACCGCGCATTCGACTTCGACACGGCGATCCGGGCACCCGGCGAGGAAGAGGTATACGACGGTGAAAGCGTCGTCTACCTCGCGAGCCGAGACCAGGCCCAGGCGAAACCCTTTGCCCAGCAGATCTTTCGCGACCTCAGCGACGCCGTCCACAGACAGCTGGTAGCGCAACTGTTCGC
>CAWGPS010000020.1:0-25862 GCA_963824505.1 uncultured Actinomycetota bacterium | reverse complement strand
AGTCGGAGTTAACCACCCACGGCGGCACCGGGTATGCGGCGTCTGCGGGTGGGGGCCGGCGGGGACTCTCGTGTCCCTTCCCGAGGACGCCGCCCCTTGGAAGTACAACAAGCTGTTGAGCACACTGGGCACCGCCGTGGGCGCCGGCGCCGGGTGCTCGTCGGACTCATAGTCCAAGCAGCCGTTCGGCGTTGAGGTGCGCGATCTTTGCTTTGTCCGCCGGGTCGATCGGCATCTGGTCGAGGAACTGCCGGGCGGCCGTCATGTTGCCGTAGGGGTACTCCGACATCAACGCCGCGATCGCGCTCCTCCGCGAAGCACTCGGCGACGGTACCTACGAATCACTCGCCCACAAGGGCGAGACGATGACCACCGCCGCCATGGCGACGTAGGGCTACGACCAAATCGGGCTCTTCCGACTTGATGGGGGTCTGGTGTGACCGATTCGGATCGTGTCGGTGATCGATTGAGGGCTCGCGCCCTTGTGAACTGGGTGTTCTTCACGCATCCAGAAGCAAAGGCGCGAGCATGCCCCAGACTAGTGGTTCACTGCTGCTCGGACTCGACGGTGTCGTCGTCGAGTCGGTGCACGTCGATGTCGATCGAACCCGCATCATCCACGTCCTGACCGCCGTCGATTGGGTGGGAGTGTGCCCTGGCTGCACGGTCCGGTCGTCTCGGTCGAAGGGATGGGTGACCACCCGGCCCCGCGACATCAAGATCGGCCCAGACATCCCCCGGATCGTGTGGCACAAACGGAAGTGGTTGTGCACCAACACCTCCTGTAAACGGAAGTCGTTCACGGAGTCGACACCGTCGGTCCCGCCGCGGGCCCGGATGACGGTGCGGGCCAAGCGCGAGATGGCGTTGGCGGTCCTCGACGACGACCGCTCGGTCAAGGCTGTCGGCGCCGCGTACGGATGTACGTGGAACACCTGTCATGAGGCAGTGATCGCCACCGCGGAGCCGGTCTTGGCCGCCGAGCCCGAGGGCGTAAGCGTGTTAGGGATCGACGAAACCCGCCGTGGAAAGGCCAAGTGGGAGACCTGTTCTGCGACCGGTGTCCGCCGGTGGGTGGACCGCTGGGATACCGGGCTGGTCGACATCACCGGCGCGGGTGGGTTGTTGGTGCAGGTCAACGGGCGTGCAGCCAAGCCCGTGACCGACTGGCTCGACGAGCGTGATCAGGCGTGGAAGGCCAACATCGAGTTCGTCGCGATCGACATGTCGGCGACCTACGCGAAGGCGGCGCGCGAGGCGTTGCCACACGCCAAGCTGATCGTCGATCGTTTTCACCTGGTCAAACGAGCCAACGAAATGCTCGACGAGGTCCGCCGCCGCACCACCCAAGCCCACCGTTTGCGACGCGGACGACAAAGCGACCCGGAATGGATCAACCGGCGCCGACTCCTGCGCGGCGCCGAACGGCTCACCGACGAGCAGCGCACGACGTTGTTCGAGAAGCTGACCTCCGCGGACCCCAACGGCGACATCGCCGCCGCGTGGATCACCAAAGAACTCGTGCGCGATGTGTTGGCGCGCACCGGCCGCGGCGTGCTGCCCTACGAGATCCGCGATGCCTTGTACCGGTTCTACGCGTTCTGTGCGGCGTGCCGGGTGCCGGAAATCCACAAGTTCGCCCAGACTGTCGAGGCCTGGCAGGACCCGATGATCCTGGCCATCGAGACCGGGCTGTCCAACGCTCGCAGTGAGGGCTACAACCGAATCGTCAAACACGTCGGCCGCATCGCCTTCGGATTCAGAACACCAGAGAATCAACGCCGCCGGGTACGGTGGGCCTGCACCCGCCAATCACGGCGAGCGCCATCCAGTGCCAGACAGCTCCGCCCCTGCTAACTCGGAAGAGCCGAGAAACCGGCCGCCTCCGGGTGTAAAACTACACTTTCGACTACACCGCCGTGGACACGGGTGCCAGCATCACCAACCTGGACCCGTTCCTGTCCGCTCGTGCGAGGGCCATTTTGCACGGCTCGGAGCGTGGATCGTCTCCGCGGAAACAGCCAAGATGATCTCGAAGCTGAAGGTGGCCTGGGCCGCTCTGTGCATGCTGGTCTGCGAGAGGGGTCCGTTCTGAACTATCCGGCGGGTCCACTTCGTGGTTGATGTTTGACGGCCCCGACCGACTCGGCGATTTGATGCAAATGCCTCATGCGGCCATGGGAGTGGCGGACCGATTATCAGGGCAGAGCGGCCAGCCGGGGCCGCGACCACAGCACAAGGGGTATCCGATGAGCATCATCTCCACGATGAGAACCGGGCATCATCGGCTCGCGGACGGATCGCTGCTGAGGGTGGACATCGAGTTGGGTCGCTGGGTGGGCACTCTTTACACACCGGACATGCGCGTCAGGACAGAAATCGTCGGCAGTGACGTCGAGGTTCATGCATGGGCGGCGCGGTTCGCGGCTTGACCCAGTAATCACGTCCGCGACGCCGTCTGACATCACGAGAGCCGACACCGCGCCAACGATCCCGCCGCCCTGGCTGCCCGTCTCCCGGACGAACTTCGATCGCCGCTCTGAGCCGATTTCTGGTCGTCGGACAACGGCTTACGCCCGTGATGAACGCAACGGGGCTATCCGCTACCGATTGGTTCCGGGACATGCTTCTTGGGGACCTCCTGAACGGAAGGACCGCACCACCCGGCAGGGGCGTAATGCTTTACGGGCGAGTAAGCCACGGAGCCGACCGCAGCCACCGGGTTGGAGCACAGCAGGGTCATCCGTGGCGTGAGGTAGATAATGGCGAGGTCGAGCCCTGTTTGGCGACGTCGCTCATTTGGCGGTGCGGTGGGAATCAGCTATAGCAGTAGGAGTCTGACGAAGCGTCGCCACCCTGCAGCCGGATCTGGTGCACCCGCAGGCCGCGGAACTCCTCGCCGTGCGGGAAGAAGTTCGCGTCGATGCTCAGCCCGCCGTCGGGATCCGCGTCGAGCTTGGCCATCCAAGCGCCGACACCGTCGGGGTAGAACTGGTCGTCCCATGCCCCGTACAGCGAGTTGGTGAAGTACACCCGCTTCCCGTCGCGGCTGACTTCGACCATCTGCGGGCCGCCCGCCAGCGGCATATCGGGCATCGCCGGATGCGGTGCCCGGTCGACGATCCCGCCCAGCCGCACCGATCCGCTCTGCTTCGGGTTCGCGGGGTCCGACACATCGAACTGTTTCATCTCGCCGGTGCCCCAGCAGGACACGTAGAGGAACCGGTCGTCGACCGACAGGTCGATGTCGGTAATGAGCGGCGGCACCGCGGCAAACGGCTTGAGTGCGGGAGGCAGGATGTCGGAGTCGGCGGGCTCTGCGGGGATGGTGATGACCTTCTCGGCCTTCCACTCGTCCTCGTCGCGGAACCAGCGCCAGACCGAGCCAGACAGGTCCTCGGTGGAAATCACCACGCTGACGAAGCCCCACGTCGCCTCGGGATCGTGGGACGGGCGCACCTCCAATACCATCTGGTGCTGGGCGCCCAGGTCGACGCGGCGCACGTGCTCACCCTTGGCAAGATCCCAGAAGTGGATGGCGTGGCCGTACTTCTGGCCCAGCAACAATTCCGGCACGATGCCGTTCTCGAGCATCGAGGGACTGCCCCACTCACTTGAGATCAGCACGTTCTGATTGAGGTGCCACCAGGCGTCGTAGTGGAAGTGCTGCGGCCCGCGGTCGGTCTCCCAGGCACGCAACACATCGAATGTCGCATGGTCGAGCAAGGCGATACCGCCCGGTCCGTCATCGTTGCCCTCAGGGCCCCCGAGGCAGGTTAGGAAAACCCCGTCGGGTCCGCAGTGAAGCGTGTGCGGACGTGAGTATCCGGCCTTTTGGGACAGGATCTTGCTGTCGATCGTCTTGATCAGCGTCGGATTGCGTGGGTCGGGCTGGGTGTCGAACACGTGAATGTTGGACGACCGCAGCCCGGGAACCAGGAGGTATCGGCGCTCGAGGCCGTGCATGTCGTGGCCCTCATGCTTCAGGGCGCTGCTGCAGGCGTTCCAACCGAAGTGATGAAGCTCGTCGCCGCGGCCGGGAACGTCGGTCCAGCCGACCACCCGCCCATAGCTGTCAGAGGCCGCATTCACATCGATGACGGTCATCGCGTCGTGCTTCTGCGCGGCGCGGTCAAAGGCCGCCACGTATGCGAGCTGCTCGCCGGGAGCGGCCGCCGCCTCTGCAGCGGTCCGGTAGAACGTCGGATCGATCGACGGATGAGCCATGTGAGGACCTCCCAAATGGGGCCGCTGATTCTCCACGACAAGCCGCAGGCAACTGCATCCGGCTGCCGTGAAAATCGTAGTCTCGGCCCGCACATCCGGTCCACGATTCGCCAATCCAGCGGCCGGGGCAGGTCGTCACGCGGTCGGCATGTGCGGGGGTCAGCTTTACAAGAGTGGCGGTGGAACGCGGATGGCAGTTGTAACAACACATAGTCGAATACGAAGACCGCACAATCGCGGCGCATCTGATCACCACTTGGCGATGACATAACGGCGGTCAGCGCTGACGACCGCCGCGTCTGGAAATAAACGAGATACGAGGCTCTCAAAACTCTTGTGTCGGAATCACCGTCAACACCAACGGCCCCTGGTTAAGTACATTCAACGGCCTGTCCTTTGAGGACCCCTGCAAGCACTGGTCCCGGGATCGGCCGAACAGCGGCTAGCTGTCGCCGCGTTATCGGTTTGGGTCTCCTCAGCGCGGGTGCGCCACGAGACAAGTCATGCAGTTAGCTATTCCGCGGACCTAGCCCCTGTCAGCCCACCACACGCCGCGCCGACGCCGCGATGAACACGCCCAAGTGGACGCGGAGAACTTGTCAATCCTATGAATTCGTGGTGAGTAGCGGGGTCGGGCGTTGCTTCTCCTGGGCCTTGACGGCATGTTTGGGGTAGGAAGTGCCGGAAAGTCTGTTCGGCAGCTCGGCTCGCACCGGGTCGGGCTTGGGTTTGCCAAGGCTAGAGGTGCTTGCGCTGTGATACAGCGAATCGCAAGAGAGCTCCTGTCCGGCCTAGCCGTGGCGATCGTTGCGCTGCCGTTGGCGATTGCGTTCGGAATCACCGCGACAGGGACGTCTGAGGGCGCGCTTGTCGGGCTCTATGGCGCCATCTTCGCCGGATTCTTCGCGGCGGTGCTCGGTGGGACACCCGGCCAGGTCACTGGCCCCACCGGCCCCATCACTGTCGTGGCTACGGCAACCATCGCCGCCCATGGGCTCAAGACGGCGTTTGTCGCGTTTATCCTGGCCGGCGTCTTTCAGATTCTGTTCGGGGTCTGCCGGCTCGCTTCGCTCATACGCTACATTCCGCACCCCGTGGTCTCTGGGTTCATGGGAGGAATAGCGCTCATTATCATCATGGGCGAGTTGGATCAGGTGCGGAGCAGTTTCCTGCTGGTGTTGGTAACGATTGTTCTGCTGTTGGGTTCTGCCAGGCTCATCAAAGCGATTCCGGCGAGCCTGATAGTCCTGGTTCTGATCACTTCGACGTTGCCGCTCGTCGAGCGTTGGCTGGGCGATCTCAATATCGGGCCGGTCGCGATCAACGGGGCGGTCGAGTACATCGGGGAGATCCCAGAAGTCATGCCGTCGTTCGATTTCCCGGAGTTGAGCGGTTCGCTGGTTGTGCAAGTGCTGTTGTCGGCGCTGGCCATCGCGCTGCTGGGATCCATCGACTCGCTGCTGACGTCGATGGTGATGGACAACATCACCGGCAACCGGCACCGCAGCAACAAAGAACTCATCGGCCAGGGGGTCGGAAATATCGCCAGCGGGGTGTTCGGCGGGCTGGCCAGCGCCGGCGCGACCGTCCGATCGGTGGTGAACATCAGAAGCGGTGGCCGCACCGCGGTGTCGGCGGCCACCCACAGTGTCGTTCTGTTCGTCTTCGTCGCGGGGCTCGGTGCAGTGGTGCAATACATCCCGCTCGCCGTGCTGTCGGGAATCCTGATCCTCACCGCAGTCGGCATGTTCGACTGGAAGGCCATGCGTAAAGCACACGTGTCACCCAAAGGCGACGTCATCGTCCTGTTCACGACGATGATCATTACCGTCGTCGCCGACCTCACCGTCGCGGTGATGGTGGGAACTGCCCTCTCGCTGCTCATCCATGCGCTCCGATCCCGACAGCGCAAAGCCAGTGTCACGCAAGACGACAACGGCACCTACCACATCGATGGCCCCTTGTCGTTCCTGTCGGTCGACGGCGTGTTCACCCCCCTGCGCCGCGGCCGCGCCGATGTGTCGCTGAGCATGGAGAACGTCACCTACCTCGACAGCTCGGGCGCCCACGCCCTGCTGCATTTCATCGACCACTCCGCGACGGACGGAATTGAGGTCAGCATCAAACAGATCCCACCGCGTATCGAGGACCAAATCATCGCACTCGCCGACAACGAGCAACGCGACAAGCTGAAAACCATCGTCGAATCAGCCTGACCGACCCGGCCGCCCTCTCAAATCCGTTTCGAATCGACGAACACGGTCGCTGGACAGGCGAATCCGCCCAGCAGGGGACGCGCGCATGTTCGCACAATGGCCGACCCGAATAACGATCCTGCGACCTCTCGGCGTCTCGTTGGGGTTCCTCAATTGACTCGGCGGATCTCGGCTTAGCGCCCAAAGGCTGAGGCTTCCGTCACGTTAGTAGCGCGAGCCTCCCACGTTCTGTTCCGAACGAATGGTGCTATGCGGTCGCTGCATTCCACGAGACGGGCGGGAAGGGCTGGAATTGACCGACGTGGCAGACACCGTTCGACGAATCCGCCACGGGGATAGGCGTCCGTCTTGGTGGATCTTCCTGCCTGATGCCGACCTCCACCGATGGCCCTAAAGCGGCTGACGAAATCGATGCGGACCGCGGCAGAGGCGTGGGATCTGTACCGTTCCAAGCTGTACCGGGCGGTGCGGTGGCCATTGCCGGACAACCCCGCCGAGGAGTATCGGGAAGGGCGGGCTCTCACCAGCTACCTGTGGAGGGGGCCCGCGGCACAACGCCGACGTTCGTCTAGCGACCAAGGTCACTAGCGGTTGAGCCCCATCCGTCGCAGACGGGATCACGTTTACTGGTGACTATGGGGAAGTGCGGTAATCTGAGCCAGCCGAATACGCAGTGGCAACGATGGGCGTCGGCGACACTAACGTTCGCCGACTGGTGATCTGCAGAGCCGTGCCGACCCGGATCTGACGGCGTCCGATGGTCAGATCGAGGGGTGGGCGCACCGCTACGCTGGGGCGGGCTATGTCCTCGAGCGGAAGGCAGTCGACCAATGAGCGCCAAGCATGACGCGTTTGACGATCTTCCTCACCTCTACCCGGCATTGACGCGTAGTCAGATCGAGTGGGTGGTGACTCTGCATGATGAAAGACCCAGCACCGACAGCGGCGGCATGAGTGTGGCTGCAGCGATCAAGCGGATTGCTCCTGTGATTGCGGAGCGGGTCCAGTCTCTGTCCGGCGGCGCCGTCGATTGAGTACCTACGAATCGTTAAGGGTGCCGCCGTCTATGTTCTTGCGTCGTGGAAGGCGGCCGCCGCGCCGCCGGATCCCGATGATGTTTATCAGGCAGTGAGGAACATCGAGCGCTGACGCGGGCGCTTGAGTGGGGCCCAGCAACAGGTGGCGTCTATGCGCAGTCGGATCTGTCTGGCGCCGCAGGTGGCTGCCCTGCCGCGATGTGCGAGGATCGGCAGATGATCGACGTTGATCTGCCTCACACCGAGGGGATTCCGGAGATCGTGAGGTCATTCGCCGCATGCGTGGCGTCGGTGACCGAAGCGCCATTATCGGATGTACCCCAGCCACGAGCCGACCTGCGCGGAGCCATCGCGTATTGGCGAAGCTGGCTGGCCGGCCAAGGCGCCGGGCTGGTTCTGATTGCCAACCCCGCGCGGTTCACCTGGCCCGGCTACTGGCTCGCCGTTCTCGGGGGCATGGACGGCGAGCGACCCGCGGATGACCGGATAGCAGTGCTGATGTTCGGCACCCCTTCTGGGGTCGTCCTCAGCCCGCAAGATCCTGCTCTCTTGGGCGCCGCAGCGACCGATCTGCCAGTCCGCGAGGGTTACGTGCTAGCTGGGCTTGATCCGGCATTCACCACGCCCGGTGCGGCGCTGCCCTTACTGCGCGGTAGGGTCGAAGCGATCGTGGTGGCAGAACAGGCGACTGCCCCAATGCGCCAGGTGGAACGGGCGCGGGCTCTGGCTGGCCGAGGGCTCGACGGAGACCGCTACGCGGCGAAAGCGGGAACGTTCACTCCGGCCGATGACACCGCACGCGGCTACGACCTCACGCTCATCGCGGCCGAAGTCGTTGACGAGTTGGAGTTGCCCGGCGGCGGCAACATCGAGTACGTCGACGCGCGTCGCAATATCGTGACTCGCGGGGTCGACCTGAACGCTCTGGTCGGACGTCGGTTTCGTATCGGAGACGTCGAGTGCCTGGGCCAGCGCCTGTGTGAGCCGTGTTCCCACCTGGAACGCCTCACCACGGAAGGCGTGCTCCGCGGCCTGATCCACCGGGGGGGCCTGCGCGCCGACGTCCTCACCGACGGGCAGATCAGTACCGGCGCAGTCATCGAGACGATCGACTAAGAACGGCTACGCCACGCGGCGGCCGGCGATCGAGCGTTTCGTCACGTGACATGCACCGGCACCCAATCGACGCGGTGCCCCCGCATCGGCAGGAGGATGTCTGCGGGAAATGATGGTGTAAAGCTGAACAGTGGAATAGTCGGCGGTGAAGACGATGCGGTCGATGCCGACCACGCGCACCATGGCCAGATAGGCGTTGAACGACAGACTCCACGTGGGATCCACCGCTCCGGGGTCCTGAACGAAGAAATCGCCGGCCAGGATGCCGCCGTAGAAGTTCTCCCGGAGGTACTCCTTGACGGTGCGTCGCAGCCCGCTCACGTCGACCGGGAATGTGTAGTCGGCGCGCCACACCAGCCAACTCAGCGCTTCGAACTGGTGGCCGACGATGACCTGCAGTGACGGGAACCGGTCGAACACCCCGCCCAGGATCAGGCGAAGGCAGTGGACGCCCGTGTCGAGGTGCCAGCCCGCGCCGGCGGCCGCCAGCCGCGCCGAGACCAGCGGGTCGAATCCGCCGTAGCAGGCGTCGATTACCGGCTGCGGCGGTAGGTTGGGGTGCAAATAGATTGGTACGCCCAGTGTTTCGGCGCACTCGAATACCGGCCAGAAGAAACCGTCGTCGAGATAGCGACCGTTGACGTGGCCGTTGATCAGAGCGCCGGCGAAGCCGTGCTCACGGACGACGCGTTCGAGCTCCATCGCTGCGGCGGCCGGGTCGCGCATCGGCAGGGTCGCAAAGCCGCGGAACCGGTCGGGGTGGTTGACGCAGGCCGCAGCCACGGCGTCATTGGCGTGCCGGGCCAGCTCGACCGCAACCTCCGGTACCAGCGTCTCGGGACCTGGGACGGTGTGCGAGAGGATCTGAACGTCGACACCCGCCGCGTCCATTGCGGCGATACGCCCGTCGCCCAAATCGGTGATGCCCGGGGGTGAATCGCCTCCCGCGCCGGTGCCGATGAACCCCGCCCGCTCGAGCAGGTCCAGAACCGGAGCGCCCGCGTCCTGTAGATGCGCCTCGAAGATGGCGGGATGCTTGTAGTGCTCCTCGAAAGCGATCACCTTCATGACATCTCCTTCCGGTGCGTTGCACGCCCGGGGCTGCTCACGATGGATGCAGGGCGCCAAGCAGTCCGAGCATCAGCACGATCCCGGGCAACAGGTTGGTCACTTGGTGCGCGACGATGCTGGCCAGCAGATCACCCGAATACCAGCGGGCCAATGCGAGCGGAACGGCCACGACGATCAACAGGGGCGCCCGGGTGAACTCCAGGTGGGCAACCGCGAAGACCACTGTGCTGACCACCATGGCTACCCACGGTCCCCAGCGCCGCTCCAGCGCTCCCCACAGCAGGCCGCGGAAGACGACCTCTTCGCACAGCGGCGCGACCACCACCACGATCAGAAACACCGCCATCGCCCAGGGCCAGGGGGCCCGGAGCCCGCCGAAAACCCGGCCCACGGTCGAATTCGCGCCCGGGCCAACGATCGACGCATAGGCGATCGACGCCGGGATCGTGACCAGCAGCCCGCCGAACCCGAACAGCAGTCCCAGCCGCAACCCACGCCACGACCATCGGAGGCCGAGGTCCGTGCGTGGACCGTTGCCGCGCAGCCGGGTGAGGAGCATCGCGAGCCCGGCCGCGGTCGCGGTGGGAATCACCAGCGCAACCGCAAGCATTCCGACGGTCGGGGTACGGGGGCCGATCCAGAAGACGGCGAGCCAGACCGAAACAACAAGGTAGACAAGCGCGACCAGCGCGAAGGCGCCCAAGCCCCACCGATGCGGCTGCCGGACGGGATCGACGGGCGCCGGCCGCGTCCCGGCGGCCGCCGGGACGGGTTCCCGCCCCGGGTCCGCTTCCACGGCCCTGACGCTACCGCCTCTGCTGCAGGGACTCAGCCGCGAGGAGGCGGACCGACCCGTCGGGGTCCCACCCGACCAACGAGGTCAGCGGCGCCGGTTCACCGGCCCTTGAGGCTGCCGATGCGCAGCGATCCGTCGGTACGCCTCGCCGGCGAGGCATCGGCGATTTCGTCGACGTAGCGGTGGGGGTCGCGGTCGACGATGGCCAGCCCTTCGGTGGTCGGGTGCTCGGCCATGAACTCGCCGTACTGGCGGCCGAGCGCTTCGCGCAGGCCGATCGGCGCGTGGCGGCGGAAGTCCGACAGCCCTTCTCGTTCTTCTTCGCTCATGTGGTCGTCGTTGGCTAACCGGGCACTGCCCACCGCATCCCACCAACTTTGGGTGCCGACCGGCGACTCGTCGGCGGCCCGCACGGCGTCGCGAATGTCGTTATGGTCGCCGATCGCGTCCAGCGTCTCGCCCTCGGGATCCTCCGCGCCCCGTTTGAGCAGCTGTGGGTAGAAGATCTTCTCTTCGATGTAGGCGTGCACGTCGAGCCTGTCGGCCAGCGCTCGCCACACCCGCTCGAGCGCGGCGCCGTCGACCGGCGTCTGCGCCTGCAGTTCGTCGAGCCGGGCGAACTCCTCCCGGAACCACTCGTGGTCCGCGAGGATCAAACTCGTGATGTCAGCCACTGTGACCCCCTCGCCCCCGCGTCTGACGACCGTGCGGCCATCGTGTCCTAGGTCGGCAGAACCCGTCAACCCGTGGTCGGTCGAACGCAACCCCGATCATTTGGGGCGGCCGTGCGCCCGCCCAATCGAATCTCGATACGGTTCCGGGCAGGAGCGGGCGACCGGCCCAGCAGCAAAATAGTCGTATCGCCTCGGCAACTGCCACGGCCCTGCTTACCGGACCGGGTCGATGTTTAGGGACCATGCGTTCTGTGTACACATACCGACCCCTCTAGTGCAGAAAGGCAAACAATGAAGCAAACCGCACTGGCCATCGTTGCGGGCGCCACGCTGCTGTTCAGCGCGTGCTCGGCCTCTCAGGTCATCAACACCGGCGGTGACACGAAGTGCAAGGACTTCACGACGCAGGACGAGAAGAAGCAGAACGACGAGGTCAGCAAGATGCTCAAGGACAAGAGCGGCACCGACCCGACCAGCGTCGAGATCTCCGCGACGCGCCTGTCCGCGACCACCTACTGCCAGACGGTGGGAAAGCCCGACAGCAAAATCTCAGAGGCGCCCCACGGCTGACGGCCGGCTACTTGGCGGCCGGCGAGGAGGGGGTTAGTGCCTCCGCGGGCGGCGCATGCCGGCCGCCGACGTAGGCCTCGGCGCGCATCCGCTCCACCATGTGCGGGTAGTGCAGTTCGAAGGCCGGCCGCTCCGAACGGATCCGGGGCAGCTCGGTGAAGTTGTGCCGCGGCGGGGGGCAGCTGGTGGCCCATTCGAGCGAATTGCCGTGGCCCCAAGGGTCGTCGACCAGCACCGGCTCGCCGTATCGCCAGCTCTTGAACACGTTCCACATGAACGGCAGCACCGAGACACCCAGGATGAAGGCGCCGACGGTGGAGATGAAGTTGAGCGTCGCGAACCCGTCGGTGGGCAGGTAGTCGGCGTAGCGGCGCGGCATCCCCGACGTGCCCAGCCAGTGCTGGACCAGGAACGTGGTGTGGAAGCCGATGAAGGTCAGCCAGAAGTGCAGCTTGCCGAGCCGCTCGTCGAGCAGGCGCCCGGTCATCTTCGGGAACCAGAAGTAGACGCCCGCGTAGGTGGCGAACACGATGGTGCCGAACAGGGTGTAGTGGAAATGCGCTACGACGAAATACGTGTCGCTGACGTGGAAGTCCAGCGGCGGGCTGGCCAACAGCACGCCGGTCAGGCCACCGAACAGGAAGGTCACCAGGAAGCCGAGCGAGAACAGCATCGGGGTTTGGAACGTCAACTGCCCCTTCCACATGGTGCCGATCCAGTTGAAGAACTTGATCCCCGTCGGCACCGCGATGAGGAACGTCATGAACGAGAAGAACGGGAGCAGCACGGCACCGGTGGCGAACATGTGATGGGCCCACACCGCCACCGACAGGGCGGCGATGGACAGCGTCGCGTAGACCAGCGTGGTGTAGCCGAAGATGGGCTTGCGGGCAAAGACCGGGATGATCTCGGACACGATGCCGAAGAACGGCAACGCGATGACGTACACCTCGGGATGTCCGAAGAACCAGAACAGGTGCTGGAACAGGATCACCCCACCGTTGGACGCGTCGTAGATGTGCGCTCCCAAGCGGCGGTCGGCCTCCAGGCCGAACAGCGCGGCGGTCAGCAGCGGGAAGATCATCAGGACCAGCACACTGGTGACCAGGATGTTCCACGTGAAGATCGGCATCCGGAACATGGTCATGCCCGGCGCCCGGAGGCAGACGACGGTGGTGATCATGTTGACCGCCCCGAGGATGGTGCCCAGGCCGCCGACCCCGACGCCCAGGATCCACAGGTCCCCGCCGGCGCCGGGAGTGTGGACCGCATTCGACAGCGGCGTGTAGGCGGTCCACCCGAAATCGGCCGCACCGCCGGGCATGATGAAGCCGCTCAGCGCGATGAGCGCGCCGAAGACGAAGAGCCAGAACGACAGCGCGTTCAGCCGCGGAAATGCCACGTCCGGCGCGCCGATCTGTAGGGGCAGCACCAGGTTGGCGAACCCGAAGACGACGGGCGTGGCGTAGAACAGCAGCATCGCCGTGCCATGCATGGTGAACAGCTGGTTGTACTGCTCGTTGGAGAGGAACTGCAGCCCTGGCCGCGCCAGCTCCAGGCGGAGCAGAAGCGCCATCAGGCCGCCGATGAAGAAGAAGATGAAGCAGGCGACCATGTACATGATGCCGATCATCTTGTGGTCGGTGGTGCTGATCACCGTGTAGATCAGGTTGCCCCGGGGGCCCGTTCGCGCCGGGAACGGGCGGCGGGCCTCCAGGTCACCGATGGGGGGCGCTTCAGCGGTCATGAACTACCTCTCCGGGGAACCCAGCAACTAGCGCAGCAAATGATGAGCCGCCCAAGTATTCACGGCAGGCGTTTTCTCGACCTAGGGCCAAACGTCCCTAGTGTCGCTGCATTCGGGCGTGCCCGTGGCGTCAGCGAAGTGAGGCTTACCTTCTCCCGGTAGCCCTCGGGGAGCAAACCTGGCCTATCGTGTGGTGGTGCGCCGGGCCGGCCGATTCCTCGTCGTCCTGATAGCGGCCGCGGCCGCGCTGGGCGCCTTTGTCCCGTGGTCGTCCGGCTGGTCGCCCGCGACGGTGACGGGGTCGGCCCCGCTCGGCTGCCTGAACACCGCGCTGAACGACTACGCGGACTCCGGTGACGGCTGGACCGGCGGAGACTCCACCTGGTCGACGCCGCTGCCCGAGGACCGGCAACTGTTTGCCTTCTCGGACACCTTCCTGGGCCCGATCACCCCGCCGAGCCGGCCGGCCGCCGCGGCATTCGTGCACAACTCCTTCGTCGTCCGTGACGCACGGGGACACTGGTCCACGGTGTTGGGTGGGACACGCGATCACCCGGCGGCCGTCATCGAGCCGGCCGATCGCACCCACTGGTTCTGGCTGGGCGCCGCGACGGAACTCGGTGGTGCGCTGCAGGTTCCGCTCAGCGAGTGGACAAGCACCGGACCGGGCCCGTTCGACGTCGATTTCGTGGGGTCGGCGCTGGCGCGATTCGACGGCCCGGACCTGCGGGCGCCGTCCTCGATCACCCCGCTCCCGCGGTCGCGGCGGATTCAATGGGGGCAGTGGGTGCAGGCCGACGGCGCATGGACCTACGTGTACGGCGTCGAGAGCGTCGGCGAGAGCAAGTACCTGCACGTGGCCCGAGTCGCGGGAGACGATCTGCGCCAACCGTTCTCCTATTGGACGGGCCGCGTGTGGTCGTCAACTGAGTCCGACTCGACCCGGGTGATCGACGGCATCTCCGCGGAGTTGTCCGTACACAGGGTGCGTGCCGGTGCTTACATGCTGACCACGATGCAGGGCGGGAAGCTGTACTCCGACCGCCTGGTGGGTCGATTCGGTCCGTCACCGACCGGACCGTTCGGCCCCGCGGTGACGCTCTACCGGGCACCCGAGGGCGGCGCCTCGGGGCGCTATCGCGACTCTCGCGTCTACACCTACAACGCCCACGCGCATCCCGAGTTCTCGTCGCCCACCCGCGTCGTCATCTCCTACGACGTCAACTCCCTTGACACCGCTCCGGGCGGCGACGTGTACCGGCAGGTGAGCATTTATCGCCCGCGCTTCGTGGTCGTCTCGCTGCGCTGGCGCGGCGGGTCCGACGCCGTGCCAACGGGTCCGGTCGGCCTCAGGCGCCCCTGCCCCTAGCGCTAAAGGCACTGCACCGCAATGCGATCAGATCGCGGTGGCCGCTCCGCGGGCCGCCGCGGTCATGGTGGCGACGAGGCTGTCCTCGTCGGTGTCGATATCGCCGCGCAGCCAGCCGATGATGAGGGCGGTGGTGCCGGCGACCAGCGCGCGGGTGGCAAGCTCCCGGTCGACGGACGGCTTCGGCCGTCCGGTGAAGGGGATCGCCTCGGTCACCATCCGCTCGGTGAAGTCGCGCACCGCCCGCTGCTGTCGGTCGTGCAGCCGCGGGAAACCCGGGCACTCCATGTACAGTCGCGCATCCGCGGGGTCCGACGCCAGCGTGTGCACCACCGCGCGCAGGGTTCCCTCGACGCGATCGGCGAGGGGAGCGGTGGTCAGTACGTTCTCCATGCGGGCCACCAAGCGGCCGAACAACTCCTCGGCACACGCGTCGAGCAGGTCCTCCTTGGTGGCGAATTCGGTGTAGAAGTACCGCTTGCTCAGCGCCGCGCGCCGGCACACCAGGTCGACGGTCAGCGGCGCCACCCCGACGTCGGCGATCAGCGCCCGGGCGGCTGCCACCAGGCGGACGCGGCGGGCCTGCGAACGCTGCGCGGCGGTGAGGCCGCCGTAGATGCGATCCCCGACAGTCATGACGACATCTTGACCCATCCGTCCGAACGAGCATAATCTCAAACGCAATCGTTCCACATTGCGTGACGGGTGGCACTCCCTCGATTCGCAACCGCACCCTAGGAGACCGTATGGCCACCCGGATCATGGACGACGCCGCGCGGCTGCTGGCAAGCCCCCAGGCCTACACCGACGAGAAGCGCCTGCACGAGGCGCTCGCCCACCTGCGCGCGCACGCACCGGTGTCGTGGGTCGACGTCAACGGCTACAAGCCGTTCTGGGCCGTCACCAAGCACGCCGACGTGATGGACATCGAGCGCCAGAACGACCTGTTCACCAACGACCCGCGGCCGCTGTTGATGGTCTCCGATGGCGAGGACATCCTGCACGCGCAAATGGAGGCCGGCATCGGCCTGCGCACGCTGATCCACATGGACGACCCCCACCACCGCGACATGCGCAAGATCGGCGCCGACTGGTTCCGCCCGAAGGTGATGCGGGACATGAAGGTTCGCGTCGATGAGCTGGCCAAGATCTACGTCGACAAGATGGTCGAGAAGGGGCCGGAGTGCGACTTCGTCCAAGAGGTCGCGGTCAACTACCCGCTCTATGTGATCCTGTCGCTGCTGGGCCTGCCGGAGTCGGACTTCCCGCGGATGCTCAAGCTGACCCAGGAGATGTTCGGCGGTGACGACACCGAGTTCCAGCGGGGCGGCGACGTCGACGACATGCTGGCCGTGCTGCTCGACTTCTTCAACTACTTCAACGCACTCACCGCGTCGCGCCGCGAGCACCCGACCGAGGACCTGGCGTCGGCGATCGCCAACGCCACGATCAACGGCGAACCGTTGTCGGACATGGACACCGCGTCGTACTACGTGATCGTGGCCAGCGCGGGCCACGACACCACCAGCGCCGGGATCGCCGGCGGCATGCTGGCACTGCTGGAGAACCCCGGCGAGCTGGCCCGGCTGCAGAAGGACATGGGCCTGATGGGCACCGCGGTCGAGGAGATGATCCGTTGCGTGGTGCCGGTGAAGGAGTTCATGCGGACCGCGCAGGCGGACACCGAGGTGCGCGGCGTGCCGATCGCGAAGGGCGAGTCGGTGCTGCTGTCCTACGTGTCGGCCAACCGGGATGAGGACGTGTTCTACGACCCGATGCGCTTCGACGTCGGCCGGGATCCCAACAAGCACCTGTCCTTCGGGTACGGCGTGCACTTCTGCCTGGGGGCCGCGCTGGCGCGCATGGAGATGAACAGCTTCTTCTCCGAGCTGGTGCCGCGAATCAACTCGATCGAGCTGGCCGGTGAACCGGAGTTGATGGCCACCACGTTCGTCGGCGGGCTCAAGCACCTGCCGATCCGGTACTCGCTGAAGTGATCCGCCGGCAGCGCTAGCCGAGTAGCGGTGCGAGCAGGGCGAGTTCGCCCTGAGCGTTGTCCGGGATGATGTAGTCCGCTACGTTCCGGATCTCCTCGATGTGACCGGCGACGTCCTCGACGGTGGGCACATTGGCCTTGCCGGCGAACCATCCTCGGGAGACGCCGACGAAGGCGCGCGAGTAGCGGCCCGCGCCGACTGAGAAGATCTCGTGGGTCAGCCGGCAGTCGCGTGAGCACAGGTACAGGGCCAGCGGCGTGACAAACTCCGGATGCAACCGGTCGGCCATCGGCCCCAAAAGCTCTTCGGTGAGCCGCGTGCGGGCGATGGGAGCGATGGCGTTGGAATGGATTCCGTTTTTGGCGCCCTCGATGGCGATCGTGTTGGACAGGCCGACCAATCCCATCTTGGCGGCCGAGTAGTTGGTCTGCCCGAAGTTGCCGAACAGCCCGGCCGCCGAGGTAGTGAAGAGGAACCGACCGTACTTCTGCTCGCGCATCTGCCGGAAAGCCGGCTGGCTGACGAAGAAGGCGCCGCGCAGGTGGACGTCGAGGATGTCGTCCATTTCCTGGAATGACAAGTTGGAGAACGACTTGTCCCGCAGGATGCCCGCGTTATTGATCACGATGTCGACGCGGCCGAACTCATCGACGGCGGCATCGACGATGGCCTGGCCGCCTTCCGGACTGGCGACTGAGTCCATGTTGGCGACCGCTCGGCCGCCGGCGTTGGTGATCTCCTCGGCGACCACGCCGGCGGCCGGCCCGGAGCCGAGCCCGTGCGAGTCGACGCCGAGGTCGTTGACGACCACCGCGGCACCGCGGCGGGCCAGTTCGAGGGCATAGGTGCGGCCCAGGCCGTGTCCGGCGCCGGTGACGATCGCGACCTGCTCGTCAAACCTGATCTCTGCCATAGCGATATCTCCTGTGTGTGACGATGCGGCTCGCCGATCCGGGTCCGTTGACGGTGACGGCGTGGCGGCTGCGGATCGCTCAGCAGGGTAGCAGGCCGACCCAGGCGACCCCCAGGGTTTCACCGCGGAAAATCGGCAGGCCAGCCGGGTTCTGCGGACCACCTGCCGGACCCTGTGCGGTAACGTCTCGCGGCATGGATGCTGCGGGCGGGTCGGGGTTGCGCGTCGACCGGAACCTTGGCGGCAGTCTGCGCGCTGTTCCCGGTGAGTCAAACCGGTTGGAGGACTTGGGTTACGACGGCTGCTGGACGGCCGAGATCAACCACGATCCGTTCCTGCCGCTGGCGCTGGCGGCCGAACACACCTCGCGCATCGAGTTGGGTACCAGCATCGCGGTGGCCTTCGCGCGCAACCCGATGACGGTCGCCAACATAGGTTGGGATCTGCAGGAGTATTCGAGGGGCCGGCTCCTACTGGGCCTGGGCACGCAGATCAAGCCCCACATCGAGAAGCGATTCAGCATGCCCTGGAGTCATCCTGTGCGGCGAATGGGCGAGTTCGTCGTTGCGCTGCACGAAATTTGGGACTGCTGGCACAGCGGCGCCAGGCTCAGCTTCGAGGGTGACTTCTACACGCACAAGCTGATGGCGCCCATGTTCACGCCCGAGCCACACCCCTTCGGAACACCGCGCATCCTCATCGCCGCCGTGGGCGAGCGGATGACCGAGATGTGCGGTGAGGTGGCCGACGGGATGATCGCGCACGCCTTCACCACGAAGCGCTACTTCGACGAGGTGACGATCCCGGCGCTCAATCGCGGCCTTGCCAAAGCCGGCCGCGAGCGAGCCCGATTTCAGCTGGCGTGTCCCGTGTTCGTCGTCACGGGCCTCGATGAGGCCGAGATGAGTTCCGCGGCAACCGCTTCACGCAAGCAGATCGCCTTTTACGCGTCGACGCCCGCCTATCGGAAGGTGCTGGAGCTGCATGGCTGGGGCGATCTGCAGCCGGAGTTGCGCCGGCTGTCGCTGGAGGGGCGATGGGACGTCATGGGTACCGCTCATCGAGGATGACGTCCTCGAGGCGTTTGCCGTCGTCGCTCCGATAGGCCGACTCGCCGGCGCGCTGAAGCGGCGCTGCGGCAACACCATCGACCGGGTGCTGGTCGCGCTGCCGGCCCACACCCCCGAGGCGACAGTGCGGGCGTTTCTCGACGACGTGCGGGCCGCCTGACCCGTCCCGAAGGACAGTACCGCGGCGTATGGTCCGCGGGGTAGCCGAGGAGGTCAGAAGTAGAAGCCGGCGTACGGCGCGTCCGGCACCGCGAAGAGCCGGTCGGCGTCGACGAGTGCCGCGGGGTCGTCGGCGCGTACGAGGCCGGCGACTTCGAGACCGTGCCACCGCGCACCACCGAGCAGGACGGCCGCCAGGCCCTCGACGCCGACGTGGAGCTGTGGGCGCCGGTCCGATGGCGTGGCCCCGTCGCCGGAAACCACAAAGGTCGCCGAGTTCGCCGGGAAGAACGGGTCGTTCACCGCGATAACGACCTCGCCGCCGTCCGCGTAGTGGCGCGCCGCGAGTGCTGCGTGCACGTCGATGATCCGCAGCCACGTCTCGTCGTGCACCGCGGTCACGCGCGCGCCGCGGCGGTCGACGAGCAGCCAGGGGAGCGGATCGTCGACGGGCAGCATCCAGAAGATCACCCGGTCAATGAGATCCAAACCGAACAGGAAGCGCATCAGGCCAAGGTAGGCCTGTGCGGTGGGAGCGAAGAAATCCTCCACGACGATGCTGCGTTGATCGCTGACGAACCATGCTTCGGTGTCGATCGGTCGATAGCGGGCGAAGCCCGACTCGCGGCCGGAATCGCCGTGCACCGCAACATAGCTGGCGCCCGGGGAGGATTCCGTGCGCAGCCGCAGGCCCTGCCACCACACCGGCGGGCGGTCGAGGCTGCCGGGGCGTGACGGGCGGTTCGCCGCGTAGATCGTCGGCAGGACGTCCCATGCCGCAGTCGCATCGACCAGGCGAACCGGGCCTCCGGCCCCCACGTCCGGACGAAGGGAGGCCCGCTTCGTCTGGACCTCGACCGTCTGCGTCGAGCTCGCCACCCCGTAGCCGTAGCGCCCGTAGATGGTGGCCTCTGACGCCCGCAGCGTCGCCACCACCTCGCCCCGCGCGGCGATGTCGTGCAGCTGATGACGCATCAGCTCCGTGGCGATGCCTTTCCTGGTGAACGTGGGCAGCACCCCGATGTGCGTCACCGCGGCGTGTCCCACGATCGCCCCGCCGGGGAGCGTGAGCCTGCTGGTGACGGCGTCGGCCGTGCCGACCAACACGTCGTCGACGAACGCCCCGACCGTGCGGCCCTGCTCGAGCAGCGTCCCGATTCGGCCCGGCGTCAGGTTCGACAGAGGCGGAAATCCGACCATTGCGGCCCGGAAGACGTTCATCGCGGCGATCAGATCGTCCTCGGCGTCGAGCGCGCGGATCTCGGAGGTCATACCCGCCATCTTGTCTGGTGCCCCAGACGTTCCGACCGCCGCCTTCCAGCCGGTTGTCGCCTGCCGGTCCTGTCCGCATCGCATGCCCGCAACCGCGTTGACCCGTGTATCCGCGGTTTTGCCGGGGTATGTCCACGGTGGCAGTCGTTGTTTCGGGTTGGCAGCGCCGGTGCCGAGCGTCAGGAGGTTTTGATGACCCAGGTGGATTTCGAGAATCGCCCCGGGGGAGGCGCCGCGCGGGTACCGGTTGGCCGCCGTCACGCCCGTCGGCGAGCCGGGCTCGCCGTGATCGCCGTCCTCACCGTGATACTGGCCTCGGGCTGCGGCGGGGGCGGCAAGAGTCACGGTGCCTCCGCGACGCAGAGCAGACCAACGACGGCCCTGCCGGGGACCTTTGCCATCACGATCGACAACTCCCGATACTCCCACCTCAACGTGCCACCGGGAAAAATGGTGAAGGTGGTCAACAAAGACGACGTCGAGCACACGGTCACATCCGACACCCCAGGGCTTTTCAACGTTCGGGTCGCCCCGCACACGGAGCAGGTGTTCACCTCGCCCATGACACCCGGGACCTACCCGTACCACTGCGCGGATGACCCGGCCATGCACGGCGAACTGGTGGTCTACCAGTAGGCTGCGTTCCGCGGACCGCTACTCATCGGACCGTCACCAGGCACGCAGTTGCTAGCGGATGGGCAGCCCGGTCAGCGCGCGCGAGATCACCAGGCGCTGGATCTCGCTGGTCCCCTCGAAGATGGTGAAGATCTTGGCGTCGCGGTGCATCCGCTCCACCGGGTAGTCGCGGGTGTAGCCGTTGCCCCCGAGGATCTGAATGGCCTCGTCGGTGACGTAGACGGCGGTCTCGCTGGCCACCAGCTTGGCCATCGAGCCCTCGGCCGAATCGAAGTTGTGGTTGTTGCGCGCCATCCAGCCTGCCCGCCACACCAGCAGGCGGGCAGCGTCGATGCGGCTCTTCATGTCGGCGAGCTTGAACGCCACCGCCTGGAACTCGCCGATCTTGCGGCCGAACTGCTCTCGCTGGCAGGCATACTCGAGCGCGTATTCATAGGCGGCGCGCGCTACGCCGACGGCCATCGCCCCGACGGTGGGCCTGGTGCGCTCGAAGGTCTTCATCGCCGCCTGTCCCTTCGTGGATGACCCGGACTTCACCCGGGCGATCCGCGCCTCAAACTTCTCCCGGCCACCGAGGATCCCGTCCTCGGGCAGGCGGACGTCATCCAGCACCACCTCGGCGGTGTGCGACGCACGAATCCCGTGCTTCTTGAATTTCTGGCCTTGTGAGAGCCCCTTGGTGGCCGACGGAATGACGAAGGTGGCCTGGCCGCGGGCGCCCAGTTCGGGGTAGACGGACGCCACCACAATGTGCACGTTGGCGATGCCGCCGTTCGTCGCCCAGGTCTTGGTGCCGTTGAGAATCCACTCGCCGGCGGCCTCGTCGTACTGGGCGCGCGTGCGAATGGCACCGACATCCGAACCGGCGTCGGGCTCCGATGAGCAGAACGCGCCGAGCTTGGGGTCGTCGGCCGTGCCGAACATCTCGGGCAGCCACCGGCCCAGCTGTTCGGGAGTTCCGTTGCCCGCCAACGCCGCCGCCGCCAACCCGGTGCCCATGATGGACAGCGCGATGCCGGCGTCGCCCCAGAACATCTCCTCGAACGCGGTGAGCATGCCGAGCCCGGACGGCTCGGCCGCCTGCTGCGCGAAGAAGTCCGGGGAGTACAGGCCGACCTTCGCGGCCTCCTGGATCACGGGCCACGGGGTCTCCTCCCGTTCGTCCCATTCCGCCGCGGCCGGGCGAATGACCTCGGAGGCGAACTGGTGAACCCAGTCGCGCACCTCGATCACGTCGTCGCTGAGTTGCATGGAAAAAGTCACGGCTGTCCCCTGAACATATTGGTGGTTAACGGCTTCCGTACTGGGCCAAGACGCTCACGGTCTGGTTCACCCACGCCTCGAAGTAACGCTCCTCGTCGATGTTGCCGGGCATCCGGCCGGTCAGCGCCTGCAGCGTCGCGGCGTAAGACAGGGAGCCGATCGCGGCGGCCGCGGCGGCCTCGGGATCGGGGATGCGCGTGCGTCCCGAACGGTTGGCCGCGGCCAGTTCGTCGGCGAATCGCTGGTAGGCGTTGTCGGTGATGACCTGCCAGGTCTGCTCGTCGAGTTCGCCGAGCTCGTCGGGTTCCCGCAGCATGACCTTGAGCAGGTCCTCACTCTCCTTCAAGTTGTCCCAAATCAGGCGGCCCGCCGTGCGCACCGCCCGCTCCACCCCGCCCGGCTGCCCGGCGTCGTATTCCTCCCGGGCGGCCACGATGCTGTCGATCCGGTGCGCAACCGCGGCCTCCAGCAACTCGCGCTTGGAGCCGAAGTGCTTGTACAGCGCGCCCGACCCGGGCGCCAGGCCCGACGCCCGCTGGATGTCGGCCACCGACGTCGCCGCGTAGCCCTTCTCCGCGAAGAGCTTCAGCGCCTCCGCCAGCAGCCGGTCCCGACCCCGGGCAGACGCGGCGAGCATAAGGGAGAGAGTACTCACTCACCGGAGGTCATCGCAAACGCCGGGTCCTGAACGGACGCCCAACGTCGACTCTTCGGGCGAAGCAGGTTCCCGTCGACAGCACGCCGACGGTCCGCCCCACAGAACGGCGTCGGCCGGGTTCCGCGGCCGGCAAGGGAGCGCACGACGGCACAGCCGCGTCGACTAACATCTTGGGCGCCGGTTCGTCACCTCGAGCGCACTGACTGGAGCCCGCCATTACCCTATTTCGGCATGTACAGCTGCCGATGCGGGTGCTCTCGCTTCGCACCATCGTCATCGTCGCCGCGCTGTCGGTGATCGCCCTCGTCCTCGCCTTGGGGGCGTGGGTGTGGATCGGCGTCACCAACGACCAGTACAGCCAGCTCGACCGCCGCCTGGATTCCGTCACCAGCCTGGGCGACATCAATTCGTTGCTCAACACGGCCGATTTCGCCAATGCCGACCGGCCCATGCCCGACGGAAACCTGGTGCGCACCGCGCGCATCGGGGACGTCGCGGTCTCGGTGCCCCGCAACATCGTGCTGCCCAAACTTCCCAACGGGTACGCGAACACCACGATCGACGGAGTGCAGTACCGCGTCCGTACCTTCACCGCGGGTCCGGCCTCCATCGCCCTGGCCGCCCCGCTGGCCGAGGCGCAGCACCGGATCAACGAACTGCACCTGCGCGTGTTGCTGATCTGCGCCAGCGTCATCGGCGGCACGGTCGTGGTCGGCTGGGTGATCTCGCTGATCATGGTCAACCCGTTCCTTTTGCTGGCCCAGCAGGCCCGCGCCATCAACGCCCAGTCCAGCCCGGACGAGCTGCAGGTCCGTGGCGTGCGGGAGGCCGTGGAGATCGCGGAGGCGGTCGAGGGCATGCTCGCCCGCATCGGCAACGAACAGCAGCGCACCAGGGCCGCGCTCGAGTCGGCGCGCGACTTCGCCGCCGTCGCCTCGCACGAGCTGCGCACGCCCTTGACGGCGATGCGCACCAACCTCGAGGTGCTGACCACCCTGGAGCTGGGCCCCGAGCAGCGCCACGAGGTGATCGGCGACGTGATACGCACCCAGAGCCGCATCGAGGCGACGCTGACGGCGCTCGAGAGGTTGGCGCAGGGCGAGTTGACGACCGTCGATGACTTCGTCCCTTTCGACGTCACCGAGCTTTTGGACCGCGCCGCGCACGACGCCCTGCGCGTCTATCCCGAGGTGCGGGTGTCGCTGGTGCCGTCGCCGACGGTGTTGATGGTGGGATTGCCCACCGGGCTGCGGCTGGTGATCGATAACGCGATCGCCAACGCCGTCAAGCACGGCAGCGCGACCGAAATCCAGCTCTGCGTAGCGAGTTCCAGCGACGGCGTGGAGATCGCGATCGACGACAACGGCACGGGGATCCCGGAGGCGGAACGCGCCGCGGTCTTCGCCCGCTTCTCCCGCGGGTCGACGGCATCCCGCTCGGGTTCCGGGTTGGGCCTGGCGCTCGTGGCCCAGCAGGCCGAATTGCACGGCGGCACAGCTTCTTTGCACACCAGCCCGCTGGGTGGCACCCGCCTGCTGCTGCGTCTGGCCGGCGATGGCCGCGGTCCGGTGGCGTGAATATGTGCGAGCGCTGCCCGGCCTGACCGAAAGATTTGGGTTTTCTATGCGCCCGGCTCGTTCGATTGACCCCGTCCGGCCGCACACCTAGCGTCGAAAGCACGACGCCAGGTATTGCCGATCGGACAAAGGAGTTGACGACGAGCGTAATCACCTGTGCGCGAAGGATTATGCCAGTAGTTCGCGTGCGCTAAGGGGCGGGTATCGCTACGTCCCCCCGAGATGATGTTACGAGGGAGGGGCTGATGGAGCGCATGGCTGAGCGCGGGTCTTCGGCGCGAAAAGAGCATGCGCGATCGATAGTTCGGCACGACCTACCGTCCTCCTTGGTCGTCTTCTTGGTTGCCCTGCCCCTTTCGTTGGGAATTGCGATCGCGTCGGACGCGCCGGTGCTGGCCGGACTGATCGCCGCTATCGTCGGCGGCATCGTCGCCGGGTGCATCGGCGGATCACCCCTGCAGGTCAGCGGTCCCGCTGCGGGGCTGACCGTGATAGTTGCGGATCTCGTTTCCGATTTCGGTTGGGCGGTAACATGTTTCATCACCGCGATCGCCGGTATTCTACAAGTTTTGTTGGGGCTCAGCCGCGTTGCGCGCGCGGCGCTGGCCATCTCACCCGTCGTGGTGCACGCCATGCTCGCCGGCATCGGGATCACCATTGCGCTGCAACAAGTGCACGTGCTGCTGGGCGGGAAGTCCAAGAGCTCGGCATGGCACAACGTGATCGGCCTGCCGAGCCAGATTGTCGGCGCCCACCGCCCCGGCGTGGTGCTCGGCTTGCTGGTCATCGGCATCCTGGTCGCCTGGCGATGGGTTCCGCCCCGGTTCGCCCGCATCCCCGGCCCCCTGGTAGCGATCGTGACCGTGACGGTCGCGTCCGTCGTGTTCCCCTTCCACGTGTCGCGGATCGAACTGGAGGGATCGGTGCTCGATGCGGTTCGGCTGCCGGAGCTGCCCGGCGGTGACTGGCGGGCCGTCGCGCTCGGCGTGCTCACCGTCACCCTCATCACCAGCGTCCAGAGCCTGCTGACCGCCGTCTCGATCGACAGAATGCACCACGGCAAGCGCACGGACTTCGACCGCGAGCTGATCGGACAGGGCGCCGCGAACATCGTGTCCGGAGCATTGGGCGGCCTGCCCATCAGCGGTGTCATCGTGCGGAGCGCGGCTAACGTCAACGCGGGCGCGAGAACTCGCGCTTCGACGATCCTGCACGGCTTCTGGATACTGCTCTTCACACTTCCCTTCGCGGAGCTCGTCGAAGAGATTCCCACCGCCGCCCTGGCGGGCCTGCTCATCGTCGTCGGGCTGCAGCTGCTGAAGCCGGCCCACATCGAGACCGCGCGGCGCAACGGCGACATCGCCGTCTACGCGGTGACCGCCGTCAGCGTCGTATTCCTCAACCTGCTGCACGGCGTGGCGATCGGGCTCATCCTGGCCATCGCCCTGACCGGATGGCGGGTGCTGCGGACCACGGTCGAGGCCCGCCCCGTGG